>JBBCJD010000026.1:0-54192 GCA_037189405.1 bacterium | reverse complement strand
CCGCCCCCCCCCCCCCCCACGCTCTGGCGGAACGAAGATGAAGTTCGATGCCGCGGGGATAAAGTTTGAGGCGAAGATCCTCATCTCCCACTCCACGCGCCGCGGTATCCCGCCGATTTGCTCTTCGTCGAAGAACCGCATCGCACTGAGTCGCTCGTGCCTCCCGTCCCAATCGAACCGAAATCGAAGTTCGCGACGGACCGGCTCGCCGATGCGAAGACTCAATTCCTCGAGCACCGGCGCTTCTTTCGCCCCGGCGACCCAAGGCTGATAGGCCGCTTCGGGGCGCTCGTAGATCTCTCGCAGCAGACGCACCGCGTGGACGCTTTGCCCCCTTGCGACTCGCCCCAGCGAGCGTAGAAGAAGGCCGAGATCGGTTTGGCCTGCGTATTTGACCGCGCGATATTGGTTTCGGCGCACATCGTACGACCAGAGTGTCTCGCCGTCGCCCACTACTCGGGTGAGCTGCTCGCCCCCTTGCCACTCCACCATTTCAAGCTTCGGCGTGCGGCGTCCGGCGTCGTCGGTCTGCTCGGCCCAAGAAAGGTGCGTCGAAAATGGGGTTTTCTTGTCTCCGCTTTCTTGGACTCCCTCTAAAGTGAGGTAGAGGTAGGGACTTTCGCGCGCGAGCGTGTAGGCCGCTTCGACCCGGGCTTTGGCGTCGAGCCGAAGAAAGCCCAAACGGGGGGGAAGCGGAGTAAGCGGCTGAGCGGCGGCGAGGCCCGCAACCGTGCAAAAAAGCGCGCATGCGCCGTGGCGCCTCATCTCTATTAGTTGTACACCACTTTTTCGCTCAGGCGGCTTCGGGCTTTTGAGGATCGCCCTTGAGGAGGGCGAAATGGCAGATGCGGTTTCGCCCCGCCCCTTTGGAGGCGTAGAGCGCGGTATCGGCCTGCTCGATCAGCTCTTTGACCGAGGAAGCGCTGGTCGGCAAGGTCGAAACACCGAGGCTCGCGGTGATGTTTCGGTGGAGCCATGGGGCGGTTTCGATGCGGCGTCGGAACCGCTCGGCTGCGGCGAGCGCCTGGTCGAGCGGGCAGTCGGAGAGAAGGATCGCGAACTCCTCGCCGCCATAGCGCGAGATAGATTCGTGTTGGCGCGTCTCTTCGCGCAGCAGATCCGCGAATTGTCGCAACAGTTGATCCCCCGCTTGATGGCCGAATCGGTCGTTATACGCTTTGAAATGATCGATGTCGAGCATGATCAGCGAGAAGGGGCGGCCGTCCCGCTCGTACTGTTCGAAGGCGAGATCGAGATCGTCTTGGAAGCGGCGACGATTCCAGAGACCGGTCAGGACGTCGGTGACTGCTAACTGCCGCAGCATCGTGTTCGCGGACTCCAACTCGTCTCGCTTGTGTGAGAGTTCGGAGGCGTAGTCGTTGATCTGGGCCATCTGGTCGGCGATGCGCCGCTCGGCGTTTTTGCGGTCGGTGAGGTTGAGGTTGGCACAGATCGCCCCGAAGATCTCCCCGTTCGTGTTCCGCAAGGGGAAGACGTTGCAAAGCAGGTGCAGCGTGCGCCCATCCCGAGTGACGAAGCTCCACTCCGCTTCGGTGACGCCTTCGCCGTCGAAGACCGAGGCCACGAGACGATCGCTCCAAAAGGGCTCTGGAAGAGTGTTCAAAAGATCCCAGATGGGGAATTGCAGCACTTCGTGCGCCTGAAGCTGAAATAGCTTCTCGGCCGCGACGTTCCATTCATGCACACAGCCGTGCCGGTCCAGGGTGAAGCAGGCGACGGGCATGCCATTGAACAACCCCTCGAAGCGTTGTGAGGCGAGTCTCAGGGTCGCGTTCGTGGTTTGAAGCTTGTTGCTCAGGTCCTCCAGACTCTTCTTCTGCTTTTGCAGGTTGTCTTGAACCCCCAGGATACGGCAGCCGACTTGGATGCGCGCTTGGAGTTCTTCGGGATCGACCGGCTTGAGGAGCATGTCGTCGACGCCGCTTCGAAACGCCTCCATGCGGTCCTCCTTTTGGCCGCGTCCCGTGCAGAGGATGAAATATACGTAGAGCCCTGCCTGCTCGCGAAACCGGTGGCACAGTTCGATGCCCGACATGCCCGGCATCATCCAGTTCGAGATCACCAATCGATACGGGTGTTTTTGATGGAGTTGAAGCGCTTGGTCTCCCGTCCGCGCGGTGTCGTGCGGAATCTGTAAAGACGTGAAAAATCGCTGAAGAAGCAACGAAGCGACGGGATCGTCTTCGACGATCAGGACTTGAGGGTGCTCTCCCTCCAAGATGCGAAATTCGTTCTCCATCGTTCTCGTCTTCCTAAAGTATTGGCATTTTGGACCTCGTCGCCGATCGTTTTGAGCCCGATCGGCGTGAAAAAAAGAATCAATCGCGCGAATCCAGGCACGTTTGCGGGCTTATTCGGGCCGAAAAGCTCGACTCTTTGGCCTTGCGCGGCGTCTTACATCCTAAGTAAGCCCATGCCGGAACCTCCCCTTCGCCTTCTTCATTTGGAAACGAACGCAAGCGATGCCGAAAAGGTGCGCGAGGCGTTGCTGCAAGATGGCATGGACGTCGAGGTCGTGCAAGTGCGGACACCGGAAACGTACTTGGAAGGTTTGCGGCGCGGAGGTATCGATCTGATCCTGTCGGATTATGCGACTCCCGAACTGCCCGGCCCGGAGGCGCTGGAGTTGGCTCTCCGCCATACGCCCGACGTCCCCTTCGTTTTTGTGTCCGATCCGATCGGCGAGGACGCGGCGATCGAAAGTCTGCGGAGCGGAGCGGCAGATTCGGTCCTTAAAGGGCGGTTGAAGCGTTTGGGACTTGCGGTGCGGCGGGCGATCGGGGCCGCTCGAGCTCGCCAGGAGGCCCGGGAGCGAGAGCGGCTCCTCGAATTTCAAGCGAATCTGCTCAAGCAGGGGACCGACGCGATCGTGGCGCTTGATCTGGATTGCCGCATCGTGTATTGGAGCGCCGCGGCGGCGCATCTGTTCAAACGGACCGAGGCGGAAGCTCTCGGCGGGATGCCGGAGATGATCTATCCTGCGTTTGATCCCGAGGGTTTCCCGCTCCGGCTGAAAGACCTCGATTCCGAGGGGCGTTTGATCGAAGAGCGAGGGGTGCCGTTTCCGGGCGATCCCACCCAAACACTTTGGTTGGACGTGCGACTCAGCCCCTTGCGAGACGAGACTCGCGCGTTGTCAGGCTATCTGATCGTCGCGCGGGATGTGACCGCGCGCAAGCGCGCGGAACAGGAGATCGTGAGCCTCAACGAGGTGCTTGAGCAACGGGTCGAGGCGCGTACGGCGCAGCTGAAGGCGTTGAATGAAGAGCTCGCGGCCTTCAGCTATTCGGTGTCCCACGATTTGCGTGGGCCGCTTCGCAGCATGAGCGGTTTTGCTTTCGCGCTCGAAGAGGATTATCGGGACTTGGTCGACGAGGACGGGCGAGACGCGCTTCGGCGGATTCGTTTGGCAGCGGCCAAGATGAACGCGTTGATCGACGCGCTGCTCAAGCTCTCGCGCGTGACCCAAGCTCCGTTCAGCCCGCAAGAGGTGGATCTGTCGGCGCTCGTCGAAACGCAACTCACCGAACTTTTCTTTGGGGCAAAGCATCGGATCATTCGGTGGTCGGTCCAGCCTGGTCTTCGAGCTTGGGGAGACCCGAACCTGCTTGCGATCGTGCTCGGCAATCTGCTCGAAAACGCCTGGAAATTCAGTGCGACCCGGTCGGCCGCGCAGATCGAATTCGGGCGGGACGAGACGCATCCTCGCCGCCCTTTCTTCGTGCGCGACAATGGCGTCGGATTTACGCTTCGTGAGCCGCACAAGCTCTTCGCGCCGTTTTTCCGTTTGCATCCCGAATCGGATTTTCCCGGGACAGGCATCGGTCTTTCGACCGCGCACCGCATCGTGAGGCGTCACGGCGGCGATCTTTGGGCCGATGGGGTCGAAGGGCAGGGTGCGACGTTTTTCTTCACGCTCGAACCCGAAATGGAAGGCGCCGAAATCGCTCGGGGTTTGATCGAGTACACTTAAGACAATCGATTTCAAGACCTGCGCGTATCGGAGAGCCGGCCTTGAATCCCCTTGGAAAATCTTATGAGCCAAACCGCTCCCCCGATCGATTCGCAGGCCGACGTCGCCGAGAATCCCATCCCCCGCTACCGCCAGATTCTCAAGAAAGACCTCCCCGAAGCCTGGCTCAAGCCGGATAATTTAAACCTTTTATGGTTTATCCCGCACGCGCTGATGATTGGCACGTGTCTTTGGCTCCTCACTGCTCACTTCAACCCTTGGGTCGCCCCCCTCTTGAGTCTTGTCATCGGACACAGCATGGGTTGCCTCGGTTTTCTCGGCCACGAGATCTGCCACGGAGGAGGGATTTCGAACAAGAAGTTTCGCCACCTGCTGGCGGGGATCGGCTTTTCGGCATTTGCGATCGGGCCGCATCTTTGGAGCCGCTGGCACAATGCCGAGCATCACGGCCACACTCAGGTGCAAGACGTAGACCCTGACCACCTTTTCACGCTGTACGAATATCAGAACCGGAAAGCGCTCAAGGCGCTTCACAAGCTTTCGCCCTTGGGCTGTAATCTCGTGGTGTTCAGCTTCTTCTGCCTGCTTATGAGCCAGCGCAACTTGGTGATGACCAGCACCTACCTCAAAGATCCCAAGACGAAAACTCAGGAGAAGGCCACGCTGATCTTCCAACTGTTGCTGCCGCTAACGATCTGGATCGGCGGAACGGCGTTGCTTGGATGGCAGGTGCTGCTGTTCGGTTACGTGCTCCCTTTGTTGGTGGCGAACGCGATGGTGATCGCCTACATCTCGACGAACCACTTTTTGAACCCGCTCGCGGATGAGAACGACGTGCTCGCCGCATCGCTTTCGGTGACATTTCCGAAATGGTTGGGCTGGCTCGACGCGTTGCACCTTCATTTCGGCGCGCATGTCTCGCACCATCTCTTTCCCCATGCGCCCTCCCGCTATTGCCGTCAGATCGAGCTCCGCATGCAGGAGATCTGGCCGGATCGCTACCACGTCATGCCGCTTCACAAAGCGTTGAAGCTGCTTTGGAACACGCCTTGGATCTATGACGAAAACGGTGTGGCGCTGATCAACCCGCCGCGCGGAGACCTTTCTCCGACGCTGGGGCACGGTCTCGAAAAGAAGATTTAATCGGACAGGCCGCAGACGAGGCTGATCGCGTTGCCTCCGAAGCCCGCCGCGTTGACCAAGACGGTCCGCGCGGCTTGGCTCGACGTGAGCCCCGGCCCGAACCGGTTAGGGAATTCCGGTAAGGCCGGCCGAACTCCTTGCAGCAGAAGAAGAGCAAGCTCTAGACCTAGCGCCCCCGACGCTCCAAACGTATGGCCCGTCCGGTGCTTGGTCGTATAGAGCGCGGGCCGATCCACTCCGAAGATCGCATCGACCGCTTGAAACTCGGCCGCGTCTCCTTGGATCGTACCGGGGGTATGGAGCACCGCGGCGTCGATCGGTCTTCCCGCGCTTTCGATCGCTGCTCGCATCGCGTGCGCGAGTCCTCCCGGACCCATGCCCGTCTCACTCTCAAGATGCTCGAACCCAAAGCCGAGCCCGAGAATCTCGATTTGCCCGGGCCGCGCTTCTCCCGCTTCAAGCGCGAACGCTCCTGCGCCTTCTCCGAGCGCCATTGTGTTCCTCGGGGGGTTTTCCAAAGCGCCAGGTCGGCAGGGCCAGGCCCCATCTTGGGCGTAAAGACGAAGCGCGCCCATTTGAGCGAGGGTGAACGGCGTCAGGGGCGCTTCGGCCCCTCCGGCGAGAAAGCGATCGAGCAAGCCGGACCGGATCCAAGCGACTCCGGTCGCTAAGGCGTGGAGCGCGGAGGTGCAGGTGATCGAGAACGAGCATTCCGGCCCCTCGCTTTGTAGGTCCTGCGCCACCCAAAAGGAGATATTGCCTGCGGTCGTCGCGGGCGAGCTGTGAGGGGAGAGCCGCCCGGTGGTTTGGAACGCCTCGACGTCTTGCTCGTAGCGTTCCGCGGCGCCCCGGGCAGAGCCGAAGCTGACGCCATACGAACTTTTTTCGGGTTGCCAACCCGCTTTGCGCACGGCTTCCCGGCCGGCGGCGATCGCCAAATGCGCGACCGGGTCGAGGTGCGTGTAGCGCGGATGCTCCCGAATGGAGGTGAGGGCGTTTGCGGCGGAGGGAGCGAGCGGAAAGACGGGATAGAGGCGTCCGCGAACTTCTTGGATACGGTGGGTCGGAAAGGGGCGGCCATACGCCTCGGCGACCTCTTCCGAATTCGCCCCGAGCGCCGAAAGGCTGCTCCAGCCTCGAACAAACACCCGGCGTTCAGACAAGATTCAGAACCTCCAGGATCACGGTTTCGATCTGTTCCAACTCGTTGTCGGCGATGCAATAGGGCGGTAAAATGTACAGCACGTTTCCCAAGGGTCGCAGCAAGATCCCGCGCTCCAAGAACATGCTCTGTAAGCGGTCTTTGACGGGGTGGAAGTAAGAGCTTTCGCCCGAACTGCCCGGGGGGACGACGTCGAAAGCGAGCAGGGTTCCAAGGACTCGCACGTCGCGCACGGCGGAGTGCGCGGCGAGACGCGGGGCAAAAGCGCGGTGCCGCGCCTGGATACGGGCCATTCCTTGCCGGCATGCGGGCGCTTCGAACAGGTCGAGGCTGGCGAGCGCGGCGGCGCATGCAATGGGGCTCGCCGAAAAGGTGTGGCCGTGGAAAAACGCCTTCATGCGGTCGCCCGTGTAAAACGTTTGATAGAGTTCCTCAGTGCAAGTCACCGCGCCCATCGGCAGCGTCCCGCCCGTCAACCCTTTGGAGAGGCAGATCAGGTCGGGCTTGACGCGGAGGCGATCCGAGGCGAACATCGTTCCGGTGCGCCCGAAACCCGTCATGACCTCATCCGCAATGGTCGGAACTCCGGCGTTTCGGCACTCGGTCAGCAGTGCGTCCAGATGCTCCGCCGGGTAGATCCGCATGCCTCCCGCCCCTTGAACGAGCGGTTCGAAGATGAATCCCGCGACGTTTCCCTCCGCCAGATGCGCTCGGATCTGGTGCAGGGAAGTCTCTGGGTTTTGGATCGGAACGTCGATCCAAGCGGTCTCGAAAAGATGGTCCGCGAACGGCGCGGTAAAAGCCGCGCGTGCCCCGACGCTCATCGCGCCGAACGTATCTCCATGATAGCCGCCCTCGAGCGCGAGAAACTTCGTGCGCTTTTCGCCCCGGTTGGCCGCACCTTGTATCGCGATTTTAAGTGCCGCCTCGACCGCCGTCGCTCCGTTGTCGACGTAAAAAACACGGGTTTGGTTTTCCGGAAGAAGCGCCAGCAGGCGCTCGGCTAGTTCGATCGCTGGCGCGTGCGTGAATCCCGCAAACATCACGTGGTGGATCTTTTCGAGCTGCGCGGCAATCCGCGCGGAGATTTCCGGACAAGCATGGCCATGCGTCACCGCCCACCAGGAGGAGATCCCGTCTAAGATCCGGGTGCCATCGGGTTGAATCAGCCAGGCGCCCTCTCCCCGTTCGATGGGGATCGGCTCGGCGGCTCCCTGCCAAGTGAAGGGATGCCAAAGATGTTTCGCGTCGCGTAGGATCAGGTCGTTCATCTGAGTTCAGGGAGCGCTTTTCGAAGCGTTTCTCGGTAGCGGCGGAGCGAGCCTGGCCCCAGTTCGGGGTCTTCTTCCAACCGGGCCAGCACCGGTACCTCGGTGCGCCGAAGGATCGCCTCTTCGCTTGCGGGATTGGGGGAACCGTTCCAAATCAAACCGCGGACCGGGACCGATCGTCTTTTGAGGGCTTCGAGTGTAAGCAAAGTGTGATTGATACTGCCCAAATAATGCCGAATCACCACGACGGGCAACGCATCGAGCATCGAAAGGAGGTCGAGCATCGTCTTGTCATCGTTAAGCGGCACAAAGAGGCCGCCCGCTCCCTCGATGACCAACGTTCCTGAATGTTCTGGAACTTCAATCGTTTCAATCTTTATCGAAATAGACTCGATTTGAGCGGCTTCGTGAGGCGATCTCGGTTCCCTGAGACGATATGCTTCCGGATACACCCGGGCTTTAGGAATCAGCTCTTGCACGCGCAAGGTGTCGCTTGCGTGCAGATCGCCCGCCTGAATGGGCTTCCAATAGGCGGCGTCGAACGCATCGACCAGCGCTGCGGCGGCGACGGTTTTCCCTACTCCGGTTCCAATGCCAGTGACGAAGAGTCGCTTCATGAAAGCGCCTCCAAGACTCCGTCAAATTCTTTGTCGGAGTTGAAGGCATGGAGGCAGATGCGGATCCGCTCAGTCCCCTCGGGGACGGTGGGGCTTAAGATGGCGCGAACGGCGTAACCAGCTTGGTGACCCCGCTCCGCGGCGGCTCGAGCGTCGTCGACATTTCCAAAAACGACGGCTTGGATGGGACCTTCTCCGACCAGCGCTCTGGAGCCAAAACGGTTTGGGAGTTGGGTTTGGGCCCGAGCGATCAGGGCTTGGAGCTTTTCGCGGGCTTCCCGCGCTTCCGGCAACAGGCGGTAGGCGGTTTGAATCGCGGTGAGGGTGCTCCGGTCGAGCGCGGTGGAATAGATCAAGGGGCGCGCGAAGTTGATGAGATAGTCGCGCAAGTCGTTGGATCCCAACACGGCTGCTCCGTGTGCCCCGAGCGCCTTTCCGAACGTATGGACACGGGCGAAGACACGCTTGGCGAGGCCGAGCGATCCGGCGAGTCCCTCGCCTCGCGAGCCGATGACCCCTCCGGCATGCGCTTCGTCGAGGATCAGATAAGCCCCGCGCTCTTCGCAGCAGCGCACGAGCCGCTCCAACGGCGCGAGGTCTCCGTCCATCGAGTAAAGCGATTCGGCGACCACGAAGCGGTCGCCTTCCGCGCGGTCGAGCTTTTCCCGAAGGTCGTCCAGGTCTTGATGCCGAAACGAAGCGGCTCGGGCATGCCCGAGCGTGATCCCATCCCGGATCGACGCGTGGCAAAGCTTATCGTAGAGGACGGTGCAGCTCCGCCGAGCCAGCGAGGCGAGAAGCCCGACGTTGGCGTCGTAGCCCGAATTGAAGAGGAGAGCCGCCTCCGCTTCATGGTACGCGGCGATTTCGGTTTCGAGCGTTTCGGCAAGAGCGCTGTTTCCACTGAGCAGCCGTGAGCCGGTCGAGCCGAGCCGCCCGCCCGGCAGGCTCGTTGTCAGGGCCTGTGCCAAAAGGCCGTCGCGGGAAAACCCCAGGTAGTCGTTCGAAAAAAAATCGACGCCGGACTTCTCGGGCGGAGGCGGCAGCGTCCGCAAAAGTCCGCTCGCCCGGCGCGCATCGAGCGCGTGGCGTGCGGTGGGGGGCAGGGCGTCCATGGGCGTTACGCCATCAGGGGTGTCGCGGTCTCGTGAAAGTGCATTCCCAGCCGGTCGAGAAGCCGCGTGTCATGGTCTTCGCCGGGGTTGGGAGTGGTGAGCAGCTTTTCGCCCGCGAAGATCGAGTTCGCGCCGGCGAGGAAGCAGAGCGCCTGCATCTCGTCGCTCATCTCCATTCGTCCCGCCGAGAGGCGGACGCGGGAGGCCGGCAAGGCGATCCGAGCCGTGGCCACGAGCCGGACGAAGTCGAGCGGGTCGACGTCCTGCACGTCGGCGAGAGGTGTGCCCTCGACGCGCACCAGCATATTGATCGGCACGCTTTCGGGATGGGGCGTGAGTTGGGTCAGTTCTTGCAGCAGCCCGAGTCGGTCCCGAACGCTCTCGCCCATGCCTACGATCCCGCCGCAGCAGACGGTGATCCCCGCATCGCGTACATGCCGCAGCGTGCGCAAACGGTCTTCGTAGGTGCGCGTATCGATGATCTCGGGATAGAATTCGGGCGAAGTATCGAGGTTGTGATTATAGGCGTGGCAGCCGGCCTCTTTCAGCCGTTTGGCCTGATCTTCGTTCAGCATGCCGAGCGTGCAGCAGACTTCCATGCCCAGCGCCGAAACGGACTCGACGAGCTCGATCACGCGTTCGAATTCGCGGCCGTCTTTGACTTCGCGCCAGGCCGCGCCCATGCAGAACCGCGTCGAACCGCTTTCTTTGGCTTCGCGCGCTTTGGCGAGTACGACCGCTTTTGGGAGCACCGCATGCTTCTCGACGCCGGTGGAATGGTGCACCGACTGAGGGCAGTATTTGCAATTCTCGGGGCAGCCGCCGGTTTTGACGGAGAGCAGCGTTGAGCGCTGAACCTCTCGGGGGTCGAAGTGGCTTCGATGGATGCTTTGGGCGTGCCAGAGCAGGTCGGGAAACGCCATGGCGTAGATCTCCTCCAATTCGGAAATCTGCCAGTCGTGACGTACTTGGCCGAAGGTGCGATCGACGTTCAAAGCGAGATTAGTCTACCTTTGCGGCGCGGCGCGCATTGAGCCGTGCGTAGATCGGGAGCCCGACGCACAGGGCTGCGGAAAGGATCGGAAAGACCCAAAAGCCGCGGAAGGGGCGGGGCGCTTCGGGGATGTGCAGTTCGGCGTGAAGCGCAATCCTCTGCCGGAGAGGAGCTTCGGTGAGGATGCGGCCTTGGCCATCTACTGCAAGACTGTAGCCGAGCGTCGCGGACCGGACGAGCGGAAGTCCGGTTTCGACGGCCCGCCACACCGAAGCCGCCCGAAGCTGATCGGGCGCGGCGGTGCCCATATACCAATCGTCGATCGACATCACCGCCAGAAGCTGCACACCGTTCTGAGCCTGCTTGGAGGCGATGTCCGAGAAGAGCGATTCGAAGCAGATCAGCGGCCCGATTCGCACGCCGCCGAGATCGACGGCCTCGGTCTTTTCGCCGGGCTGCAGATCCCCTTCGCCGAGGTGGAAATGTTTCAAAAACGGCAAGCGATCGCGCGCCGGCACGTATTCGCCGAACATCACGAGCCGCGTTTTGTCGACGGCCTGCCATCGTCCCGCTTCATGGGCGAAGGCCGATTGGTAGACGGGCCCCCGCCCCCGCTGACCGCCGAAGAGCACCGGCACGCTCGGATCGATGGGGAACGACGTGCGAGGTTGTAGCCCGGAGCCGGCATCGGCGAGCCCTTCCGGTAGCACCAGGAAACGCGCATGGGTCTGACTCGCTTGGGCGTAAAACGATGGGATGGCCTCGGCGAGCCCCTGCTGGAACTCGAAATCGCTCCCGAACGCACGATCGACGCCGGGCTGACCGATCGTGACCGCGATCTTTTCACCGGCCAGCGGCGTTTGAAACCGTACCCACGAGCCGAGCCCGACCATCACGAAGAGGAGTACTGCGCGCCGGCTCCGAAGTGGGAGTTCGGGGTAGAAAAGCCCCGCGATCAGCGTGGCACCGAGCATGACCCACGCCGAAACGAGATAGATGCCTCCGAGAGAGGCGGGTTGAATCAGGGCGGGCAGCCGCCAAAGCGGAGTCGCGAGAAGCCCCCAGGGGAGCGCCATGCCGGGGACGAACGAGCGAATGACCTCGACTCCGGCCCAAAGGAACGGGATCGCCCAGGGGAGGCGGCTGCGGAACGCAAGCGCGATCAGCACCCCCAGCAGTCCGCCGAAAAGCGCGAGATAGATCGTCAGCAGCCCCCAAGGCAGCACCCCGAGCGCGGCGGAGCCCGTCCACCGACCGGTTAGGGTTTGAAGCCAGTGCGTCTGGCCGCCGAAGAAGACGAGCCCGAACCAAAGGCCCGAGCTGAAAGCCTGGCGTTTCCAGCGGGTCTCGCCCGCCAGAGCATGGAGCTGAACGAGCCACGGCACCGGTGCGACGAAGACCAGCAGCATCAGGGAGAACGGCGCGAAGGCGAGGGAGAGCAGCAGCGCGCTGGCGATCGGGGGGAACAGGCGTTTCATAAACGGATCGAAGGAGCGGGTAGATGAACGGGAAGCGGCGCTTCCTCCCCGGCAAGATGCGCGGTGTCGTTGTAGCGCACGATACGGTAGTACCCACGGGGGTGACGTCGCAATTCGGTGACGCCGGTGTTCGAGAATCGAAACGAGCGTGCGGCGGGTAGGGGGCACTCCAGCAGGCGAGCGAGGAGCACCGAGCCCACGCCGCCGTGGCACACGAGAGCGGTCGGGCGGTCTTCGCGCCGCAGCGCTTCCACGATCGGCTCGATGCGGGCTCGGACGTCGTCGAACGACTCGCCGCTCGGCGGACGCAACTCGGTTTCGGCGCACCCGAGCCGCTCCAAGGCCTCGGTGGTCCACTGGTCGTACTCGGTGAAGGTGCAGCCCTCCCATGTGCCGAACGCGCGTTCCCGCAGCGCCGCCGTCCATTCCGGGGCGAGGCCGAAGAGTCGCGCCAGGGGCTCTGCGGTTTCTCGGCATCGGAGTAGATCGCTCGCAAGGAGCCGCTCGAGGGGACGCTCGGCGAACGATTCGGCCAAGCGTTCGGCTTGCAGACGGCCCGTCTCATCGAGCGGAATGTCACTATGCCCTTGGGCGCGCGAATCGGCGTTCCAGGCCGTTTGCCCGTGCCGAATCACGTAAAGCTGCATGATCAGGTTATACCTGCCACGGGCGTGCCTCCCCGAGTTCGTCCCCTGCCGGCGAGACGCGAAGCCCTCCCAGGCGTAAAATTCGGACGGGTGCGGGCGCCACGGCGGTCGAATGCACCCGCGCGATACCCTTGACGAAGTCGATCGATTCGACGACCCCCATCGCGAAGTCTTCGCCACCGATGTGGGCGAAAGAGCAGAGTAGTCGTTCGTAGGCGTCCGGGCGAGCGAGCACGACTTTGGCCCGGTGCGTGTGGTCGAGCGCGCGCGCCAGCGCGCTCTCTTCGGGTTCGACCGGAGCGACCGCGAAGAGCGTCGAGCCCGAGATTTCGACATGCTCCGCGCCCAGGCGCAGGCTATCGAGTTCCGCCTGAGACAGCGCGCGTCCCGATCCGAGCCGGACGCCTTCGATCGCCACATGGCCGAGCGAAATGTCCTGAAGCGTGCACCGCTCGAGGAGACCGAGCCACTGCGCCTTGCGCTGCGCGGTCTGAACGAGGGGAGGAAACGCGGGTTCGAGCGCGACTTCCTCCGGCCCGACGGGCAGGCCCTGCATTCCAAGCGCCGTCTCCGGCGCGACCAAGATCGCTTCCGGTCGCGCGAGTTCTGCGATAAGGCGCAGGGTGTGTTCGGCGAGCGGGGTCCCGAGCGCGGGAGGCGCGAGAAGGAGCGCGTCGGGATCGCTTTCGGGAAGCAGCTTGGCAAGCGCCGCCAGCAGCACGTGCGGCGCTCGTTGAGGATCGAGGCTGCCGTAAAACCGCCATGCGTGGAGGCGCTCCCCCTTCCAAAGGCAACAACGGCCGGGTGGGTTGAGGAGGGGGTCGGCGGGGTCCAGGCAGAGCAGGTCGCGCCCGCCGCGATGCGTTTTCAGCCACTCGCGCCAACTCGTTTTCGGGCTTCCGATCAGTAGCGTCCGTCCCATCGCCCTTCTTTAAGACGAAAGGGCCTGGGACAAAATCTCCAGCATCCGGCGGTTCTTTTCGGGGGTTTGGACGCCGAGACGAAGCCAGTCCTTCATTCGCTCTCCCATCGAGGTGGCATCCCGCAGGAAAAGTCCTTGTTCACGGCATCTTGCGAGGAGATCGTTGGGGGCGTTCGCGGCGTGAAAGAGGAGGAAGTTCGTTTCCCCTTCGATCACGGGATCAAACCCGAGAGAGGCGAGCTCTCGGGCGAGGCGGCCTCGCTCCGATCGCGTTTCTCGGTAACGCTCCGCATAGTAATCCGGGTCCCGAAGCGCGAGGCATGCCGCCATTTGGGCCATGAACGAGACGCTCCAAGGAGGCATGAACGCTCGGAGTGGTTCCAGCTTAGCGGGTTGGGCGGCGAGGTATCCGACCCGCAGGCCGCTGAGCGCGTATGCTTTGGACATCGATTTGCAGACGACCAATTGCGGAAACTCCTCGGTCCATCGCTCGACGCTGAGCGCCCCTTCGGCGAATTCGACGTACGTTTCGTCCACCCAAAAGAGCGTCTCGGCCGGGCAGGCGTCCAATAACGTCCGCATCGCGTCGTGGTCCAGTGCTTGACCGGTCGGGCTGTTCGGATTTACGAGCGCCACGAGGTCGTACCTCCCCTGGCGGATCCGGTCGGCGAGCTCGGAAACATTCACCTTGAACTGGTCGCGAGGTTCAAGCGAGTAGCGATCGAGTTGAGCCCAAACGACCCGTTCCAGAACGTGGGCGTACTCGCCGTAGGTCGGGTCCAAGATCAAAGCGCGCGATTCGGGGCGAAGCCACTCGCGGAGGGCCAGAAAGATGAGATTGGAGGAACCGCCGCCGGTCAGCAGCGAGGTTTCGGGGAGCTCTCTCGTCTCGGAGAGCGCGCGAACGAGCCCCTCGGCGTGTGTCGGGGGACTCGTTTTTGCGGCGAGCACCGCGTGCTCGCGAAGGAATCGGACCACTTCGGGGGCCGGGTCGAACCAAGCGTCCAGCACATCCGCGGCGAGGATCTCGCCCGCGCGCTCCAGCGAGAGGAAGTCCTCGCCCAGCGCTTCCCAGAAGGCGCCGCCGTGTTCGGCTTGGTGGACCATGAGCTTCGAAGGGTTTAGGCCGGTTGCTTGGAATCGCGAAGGGCCTGGAGCTCTTCGACGAGTCGCTTGCATTGCTCTTCGGAAAATTCGTCGGTTCTCACGTACTCTTCGAGGCTGGCTTCAAGCCCGTCGAAGTTATCGGTGGACCAAGAGCCGAGCGGCTCGTTTTCGGAGTCCAGCTTGACCAGAGTGAGCCGGATCTGAAGGCCGCTGCCCTCGCGGCATAGCTGTAATCCTTTGCGGATCAAATCGGGAATCGAAGTATAAACACCGGTGACTTTCGATTCGCCTTTCGGCGAGAGGGACTCGGTGACCCAATACAGTCTGCGAAATCTCATGAGTGCAACATCTCCAGTACTTGGAACGTGCGTCTGAGTGTACCTACCCTCGCCGCGCGTTCTGTCAAGTCGGACGGAGACACTCGGTCGCCGAGTTCGCCCAATCCGCTATTTCGAGGCCGGAGCTTCGGAAAGCGACGGCACGTCGCGGCCCAAAAGCCCGAACGAAGCTTCCGCAATCCCTTGTGCGTCGAGTCCGACTTCGCGGCGCAGAAGCGGTTGTGCTCCGTGGTCCACGAAACGGTCCGGAAGAGTGAGCAGCCGATGTGGCAGACCTCCCAAGCCGGCCTCGCAGAGCGCAGCTCGCACGGCCTCACCGAACCCGCCGCGTTGGACGTTCTCTTCGACCACCAAAAGCTTTCCGGTCCGGCGAGCGTCGCGGAGAATCGCTTCCGCGTCGAGCGGTTTCAGGAAGCGCGCGTTGACCACGCTCGCGGAGACGCCGTGTTTTTCGAGCGTTTCCGCGGCGTGCCACGCCTCGGCGACCATCGTGCCCACCGCGCAGATCGTGAGGTCGCGGCCTTCGCGCAAGAGTTCGGATTTGCCGAAGGCGATCGGAGTGCGCCGCTCGGGGAGGCGGTCGTCTCCGGCACCGCGTGGGTAGCGGACGGCGCTCGGGTGATCCGCGTAATCCTTCATCCAGAAGATCATCTCCCGAAGCTCCGTGGTGTCCCGCGGCGCGAGCAGGACCAGGTTCGGAATGCAGGAGAGATAGCTGATATCGAAGGCCCCGTGATGCGTCGGACCGTCGTCGCCGACGAGCCCGGCGCGGTCCATGAAGAACCGAACGGGCAGATTTTGAATGCAGACGTCGTGCAGGACCTGGTCGAAGCCGCGTTGAAGGAACGTGGAGTAGATCGCGCAGAACGGCTTGATGCCATCGCAAGCGAGCCCCGCCGCGAACGTGACGGCGTGCTGTTCGGCGATGCCGGTGTCGTAATAGCGCTTGGGAAACCGCTTCGAGAACTCCACGAGTCCGGTCCCGTCGGGCATCGCCGCAGTGATCGCGACTACCGCTTCGTCTTGGCTCGCGCATTCGAGGGTCGCTTCGCCGAACGCCTGGGTATAGGTTTGAGGCCCCGCTTTTTTAACCATCTCGCGGCTTTCAAGATCGAAGGGGACGACGCCGTGCCATTTGCAAGCGTCGTCTTCGGCGACTTCGTACCCTTTGCCTTTGACGGTCAGTGCGTGCACGAACACCGGGCCGTTCAGCTGCCGGACGTTGCGGAACACCTCTAGCAGCACCGGCAGGTCGTGTCCGTCGACCGGGCCGATGTACTCGAAACCGATCTCCTCGAAGATCGTTCCCGTGTTCTCGGGAGCGAAATAGTGCGTGATGCCGTGTCGCAGCCCCGCGGCTACGCGCGCGACGGGGGCAGGCATCTTTTCGACGACGTGCTTGGCGCTTTGTGCGATGTGTTGGACGGTCGGCCGGGAGCGGAGCTTGGTGAGATAGGTCGTCAGCGCGCCGACGTTCGGGGCGATCGACATGCGGTTGTCGTTGAGCACCACCGTGAGATCCGTTTGAAGGTCCCCGGTATGGTTCAGCGCCTCCCAACTCATCCCCGAAGCGATCGAGGCGTCGCCGATCACGGCGAGCACCTTGTGCTGCTCCCCTTTCTGATCGCGCGCGGCGGCGTAGCCGAGCGCGGCCGAGATCGAGGTGCCCGCATGGCCCGCTCCGAAGGCGTCGAATTCGCTTTCGTCGCGCTTGAGGAAGCCGCTTAAACCCTTATATTTGCGAAGCGTGTCGAATCGGCCGAGGCGACCGGTGAGCATCTTGTGCGGATAGGCTTGGTGGCCCGTGTCCCACACCACGATATCCTTGGGAGGCTCGTAGGCGGCGTACATCGCGACGGTGAGCTCCACGGTGCCCAGATTCGAACTGAAATGCCCTCCGGTTCGGCTGACGTGATCGAGAATCGCCTGACGAAGCTCAGCGGCGACTTCCAACAACTCCTTGTCCGAGAGCCGGTGCAGATCGGTGGGCCGAACGATCTTCGAAAGCAGAGGGTACACGCTATCCATAGTTCTGAGGAATGCGCATCCTTCGTCGGGGCACGCTACCCTATGATACGCGATGCGTCCGGTGGGTATCGCACTTTTCTCGGCGATTCGCCAGCGTCCTTCGGTTGGGTTCGAAGCGGCTCTTTTGCGGAAACATACACAATATGGGATTCATCCCCTTCTTGCCTCGTTCCACAGGAAACGAATCAGAGCTATGATGGTATCGGCTCGAAAGAGCCATTGGGGGAGCGGCCCAAACACGCCGCTGGCGGACATGGCCTTAGAACCGAAAGTGATTCTTCTTGTCGAAGACAACGCGGACGACGAACAATTGACTTTGCGCGCCATGCGCCACAGCGAAGTGCCCAACACGATCCGCGTCGTTCGAGACGGAGCGGAAGCTCTCGAAGCGCTGTTTTCGGAAGGCGCCGTCCTTCCCGATCTCGTGCTGCTTGATCTGAAACTTCCGAAAGTCAGCGGTCTCGAGGTGCTTCAGCGGATTCGCGCGGAAGCCAAAACCCGCACGCTGCCGGTGGTCGTACTCAGCTCTTCGGACGAAGAGCGCGATATCGTCGCGTGCTACGATATCGGGGCGAACAGCTATATCCGCAAGCCGGTCGATTTCGATGAGTACATCGACGCGGTGGGCCAGCTGGGTTTATACTGGCTCCGCATGAACCTTACCTGTCTGAGCTAGCGCCTGACGATCTCTTGCCCGGCTTTGGAACTGGCGAATTGGGTGCCGCTCGCTTCGACCTTACCCTGATAGCCTTTCTCCACCAGGATCAGCGCCTCCGCGCGGCCGATGGTTTTACAGTTCAGTACCCGAAGATCGAGCCCCGAGCTTGAAATCAGGCGAAACGGCGCGCGGGTGTCTTGCGTTTCGAAGGTGCAATTGTTGAAACTCAGATCCCCTTCGCCGGATTTGACTTCGATCACACGCCCCCAATTCGTCTCGGTCTTGAAAGAGCACTCTTCGAATCGAACTGCCCGGGCGAAGACCCCGCGCGCGTTGTTGATGAGGTGCTTGGGTCCCTCGATCCGGCAACGCGTGAAGACGAGGTGGCTGGGCCCGATGCGATTCATGTTGAAGAAATTCACCCCTTTGAAGGTGCTGTCGGTGACCCGCACGTCTTTTACGTTCGGGTGCATCTGAATCCCACCGTCCGTTTTCATCCGCACGACGGTCACATGCTCGGTGCCTTCTTGCCACGCGTCGTTGCCGATCGCGATCCCGCACGAAACGGTTCGGCAGTCGATGAAATGAATAAACCCTTCGCCCATGCCGTGGGTATCGAACCCGGCGGCTTCGCCTACGCACCGCTCGAAGCGGACGTGGCGCGAGCCGCCGTGCGCGATGAAGCCGTGGCGGCATTTTTTCGCTTTACAGTCGACGACTGAGACGTTTTTGCTTCGCGAGATGTAAAACCCGTAGCCGTTCCCCCATCCTCCGTCGGTCGCCTCACCGGCAAAGCAGTTTTCGATCTTCACGTCCTCGCACAGTGCGATGAGAAAGCCCCCTTGCCGGAAGCCGCGAGCCTCGCAATTGCGGATCTCCACGCCGCGCACGAGGCGTATTTGCAGGAATCCCTGGCTTTGCACGGCTGAGCCGTCGTAGCCGACCCCTTCGATTTTAAGATTCAATCCGATCTCTTGGTCGATCGGAACCATCGAAGGCGACATCGTGTATTCCCGGCCGAGAGGGCGATCGATCGTCAGGCGTCCGTCGGCGCTGCCGGTGACCCGGACGATCTCCGCGCGGTTCATGATCGAGGTGCTTTTCGTCTTTTGATGGATCACCCGGTTCTGATCCCAAAGCAGATAGTAGCCGGGCGAGGCCTTGGCCGAGATCTCTTTCGCGCTTTCGGCGAGCGGGCCGAGGCGAATGGCGCCGGATTTTTGGGCCAAGGGCCAGAGGTTGTGCCCGACGATCTCGCCGCCGATTTCGATCGCATAGTTCATGTTGGCCGACGGTTTCAAGATCGTGCGATCCGGCCCAGCCCCGATGATCTGAAGGTTTGAGACGCCGCCCGGCACGCGAAGCGGCTTGCTGAGGCGGAACGTGCCGGCCGGGATGCGGAAGGGTTCCCCTCGCGCGATCGCCTCGTTCAGCTGCCGCTGGAGCATGCCTTCGTCTTGTGCCGTGGCGAGGCCGGTAAGGCTCAGCAGAAGGAGCGGAAGAGCGCCGATCCGGTGAAAGAGCTTCATGATAAACCCACTATAAGCGACAAACGGGCCAAAGCCTCCGACTTGAGGCCCTTATTTTCGATACGTCGCCGCGTCCATTTCGCGCAACTCGAGCGTGACGCCCGTCTCGCCGGACTCGAGCGATCGCGTGAAGAGGCGCTTCATCTCCGCGTACAGCCCGTCTGCCATGCGGGTTCGAAGTTCGGCCGGTCGCCCCGCCAGGATCGCGAGGGTGACGTGGGCGAAGCCGGGTGTCGCGCCTTCGCCCATCGTCCATGTCGTGACAGGTCGATAGTAGCCCTTGACCGCCGCCGGGGCGATGGTGTCGTATTCGCAAAGCTTTCGAACGAGCGTTTCGAGGATGGTCGCGAGCTCCTCGTTTTCGAGAAGGTTGGGGGTCGTTTCGAGCATGAGATGAGGCATGGTCTCTATTTCACCCCATGAGCGCGATTTCGCGAAGGTCCTTTTCCGAGTGAACACCGTGCGTGAAACGAGGGTTTCGCCGGGTAATGTTGTGGAACGCGGAACGCCGGGGGCTCGCCTCCGAGTTCGTTACAAAGGAGTAATCGAACCGTTGACACCGACACGAGAAGAGTTTTGGGCCTTCGCCAGCTGGGAAAAGACGCTCTTCTACGCCGTGACCTTCCTCTCGATGGGGATCATGGCCTATCAGATTTTTCGACGCATTCAGCTTTGGCGACAAGGGCGACCCCTGCCGTGGCGTGAGGCGCGCGAGGGCCTGCGGTATTGGATCCCCACCCCTTCCGCCTGCGCGGGCTGGCTCAAGAACGTCGGGGTCTACGTGTTGGGGCAGAAGAAGGTGCGCAGCTCGCGGAAGAAGTCGGGCGCGCCGATGCATCTGATGCTGTTCTACGGCTTTCTCACCCTGACGATCGGCACGACGCTGCTCGCCGTCAATACCTACTCGCCCTGGAAGTTTCACCACGGAAGTTACTATCTGGCCTACGAGATGGTGATGGACGTGATGGGCGCGGTCTATATGGTCGGCGTGACGTGGGCCATTTTCCGGCGCGTCAAGATGAAGGATCAGCCGCTCGGACAGGCCGAAGGCCCCGACCCCGAAAAAGAGCCCGAATACCACCGCTTATGGGTCGAGAACCGGCGGCGGCCGCTCAGCCATTCGCGAAATGACTTTCTGACCCTGGGACTGCTGTTCCTGCTCGGTTTCAGCGGATTCTTGCTCGAAGCGATGCGCATGTCGGCGCATCCCGATTTCCCACAGCCGTTCAACAGCTCGGCTCCCATCGGCAACGCGATTTCGCTCGCGATGGGGCCGGTTTCGGTCGGGATGTATAAGTACTTTTGGTGGCAGCACGGCGTGCTGGTATGGATCTTTTTCGCGACGCTGCCGATGATGCGGATCCGGCATATCGCCATGGCGATTCTCAGCATCTCCGGCAGTCCCCGCCAGCCGATGGGCAAGCTGCGATCGATCCCGATGGAGGAGGTCGAGGAGACCGGCCAGATCGGGGTCTCCGCGCCGAAAGACTATACGCGCTGGCATTTGATGTCGCTGGACGCTTGCATGGAGTGCGGGCGATGCACCGAGGTGTGTCCCGCCTGGAGCGTCGGCAAGGTGCTGAACCCTAAGCAGGTGGTGCAAGACATCCGCGGCGCGATGCAGACCGGGACCGCGGTCGCCGAGGCGGTCGGAGACGAGGCGCTGTGGGCATGCACCACCTGTAATGCCTGTGTCGAAGCGTGCCCGGTGTTGATCCGTCACGTCGATCTGATCGTCGACGCCCGCCGGCATATCGTGGCCGAAGGCCGCCTGAGCGGCACGGGGGCCACCATGTTGCGCCAGACCGCCTCGACCAGCAACGCCTGGGGGGCTCCGGCCTCGGCGCGCGAGGATTGGATGAAGGGGCTCGACGTTCCCCTTTGCCGCGACGGCGCGCCGTTCGACTACCTTTTTTGGGTGGGTTGTGCTGGAGCCACCGATCCCGGAGCCGTCAAAACGACGAAAGCGGTCGCCGGGCTTCTGAAGCAGGCCGGCGTTTCGTTCGCGTGCCTCGGCCAAGAAGAGGCGTGTACAGGCGATCCGGCGCGGCGGGTAGGCGACGAGTTCCTCTTCCAAGAAAAGGCGATGCAGAACGCCTCGGTCTTCGAGCGCTATGGGGTGAAGAAAGTCGTGACAGCTTGCCCGCACTGCTTCAACACCCTCAAGCACGAATACGGCGAATACGGCGCGCAGATGGAGGTGTTCCATCACACCCAGCTGCTGCAGCATCTCGTCGCCGAAGGCAAGCTCAAAGCCGCGGACGGAAAGGAGACCGTGCTGCACGATCCGTGCTATCTCGGCCGGGTCAACGACGAAAGTGAGGCGCCCCGCGCGTTGCTTTCAGGGGATCAGATCGAGCCCAAGCATCACGGGAAGAAGACGCTGTGTTGCGGGGCGGGAGGGGGCCGCATGTGGATGGAAGAGCCTCCGAGCCAGCGTCCGAACAACCGTCGCGCGGAGGAGCTGATCGCGACCGGGGCGAAAAACGTCGCAGTCGGGTGTCCCTTCTGCCGCATCATGATTCACGACGGGCTGCAGCAGGCCGGCGCGAACGAAATCCGCCTCTTGGATCTCGCCGAGATGTTGCAAGAGGCGAATTCGGCTCCCGCGAGCCAAGCGGACTAGAGTTTGTCGCCCGAATCGCGCAGCCAGCGCAGCTTTTCGGCCAGGGGACGGCGGGTGGAGCCCAGCCACTCGGTGGACGGGTAGCCCGCCATAAAGAAGCCGAGAAGGCGGGACGGAGCCGTCCACCCAAGCCCTCGGGCGACCTCGGGGTGCACCGAGACCCCTTTGGAGTGCCACATCCCCGCGATGCCTTGTGCCTGCGCCATCAGGTGCAGATTGAGGACCGCGCCTCCGACCGCCAGCAATTCTTCTTCTTCGGGGACAGCCGGTTCACCCGATTCGTCCGTGCCGGGCTGCATGCCGATCGCGATCCAAACGGGAGCCGCGTAGGCTCGGGCGCGATATCCCTCGTAAGCTTCGGTGTCGAATTTTTCGGGATGATCGACTCGATACGCTTGCCCGAACATTTCGGCGAGCGCTTCGCGTCCGTCGCCGGTGAACACCGCGAAGCGCCACGGCTCGGTGTCCTCGTTGCTCGGCGCCCAGTTTGCGGCTTCCAGCATGCGCTGCACCTGATCTGGATCGATCGGATCGGGTTTCAGGCGCGAGAGGCCCATGCTACGGCGAGAGGCGATCAATTCGAGGAGTCGAGCGGGATCGAGTGCGGGGTGCATAGTTCATTCTGCCTTTTGAGTCGGACGATTCGCAAGGCGGAGGCATGGAACGAACATTACATCTTCGCGGTGGAGAAACGCATCTTCAACAGGCTGCGGATCTGGACGAGCGTGAAGCCGATCAGGATCGCTCCCATCACCCAGGCGGCGGCGGTCGCGTAGCCGAATTTGAGGAACATGAAGGCGTTGGTCCAGACCTCGAGACCCAACGTGTGGGTCGCGTACAGAGGCCCGCCGCCGGTTAAAACGAAGACGTTCTCCATCGCTTTGAATCCCGCGATGAACACGCCGAGCAGATTGATCAGGATGAGCGGCTTGAGGCCAGGCAGGGTGATATAGCGAATTTTTTGGAGCCAATTCGCGCCATCGATGTCGGCCGCCTCGTATCGGTCCTCCGAGATGTTTTTGAGCGCAGCGAGGTAGAGGATCGAACCCGGCCCCGCTCCCGCCCAGACTCCCGGCAGCACGACGGCGAACATCGCGAGCGAGGGGTTGCCGAGCCAATCGTACGCCGTGGGAATCGGCCCCGCGCCAAACAGCGCGATCCCTTGATTGTAGAGGTTCAAAAAAGGAGCGAGGATCGTGTTGAGGAGCCCCTCGGGCGATTTGTCGTAAAACTGCCGCCACAAGAACGCCACGAGGATCGGGCTGGTCATGGCGGGAAGATAGAACACGGTGCGGAAAAGCACTTTGGCGTATCGAATCTCGTTCAGTACGAGCGCCAACAGAATGGGGAGCAAGAATCCGATCCCGACGGTGAGGCCGACGTACAAGAAACTGTTCCAGAGCGCTTTGTAGAAAATCGGCTGGGTAAAGACGTCGATGAAGTTGTCCAATCCCACCCAGCGCGTGCCCTTGACGATCTTGTAGTCTTGGAACGCGATCACAAGCCCCCGGACGAGAGGGTAGTACGCCCAGACCAAAAGGCTCAAGGAGGCGGGTGCGAGGCAGATCGCCAGAAAGCGTGCGATGCGACGGCGGCTGCTTCCGGCGGGCAGGCGTTCGACGAACTCGCTCGCGCCGCGTCGGGCACGTAGCGTGGCCCAGAGGCTGCAGCCGAGCGTGAGGCATCCCACGCCGAGCAGGATCCATCGCGCCACGCGCCGCTGTTTTTCCAGGACGTCGGGGGCCGTGTAGCCCAGCAGTTTCTGGTCCATTTCGGCGCTGACGTCCCGGAGGATGTCGATCGCGGGAGTGTTCGGCTCCAGCATCGCGCGGTCGAGGGCGGCGTCGAGTACGACGTACACCTGCTGCATATTGCGGCCGTACGGTTCGGGATGCCCGGTTCGGAAGAGTTGCTCGTTGGCTTCCACGTAAGCCGGATCGACCCCGTGAACCAGATGTTCGTACCCAAATTTGCGGAGGAGCGAGGGGTTGACGAGCTTTTCGAGCCCGACTTCCACGAATTTATCGGTGCTGATTCGGGCGGCTTCGTCGCCGGTGAAGAACTGGATGAACTCCCAGCAGGCTTGAATCTTCGCGGGGTCCTCGATCTGCGCGTTGATCGCCCACATGGCGGCGTTGATCTCGTTGGCGTGTCCCGCGGGGCCTGCCGGCATCGCGGCGATCCCGAGGAGCGCGGGATCGAGGTTCGACATGTTCAGCATGACGTCGTTGGTGTAGCTGAACCACATCGAGACGCGGCCGTCCGCGATATCCTGGGCGTAGGTGGCGCTGACTCCGGCCGCGGGGCCATAGGTTTTGCCGTCTTTCCCCACCCAACGTTCGGTCGTGATCTTGCGGAAGAAGTCGAGCGCCTCAGCGGCTTGAGGGGTCGCGATGGCGGACTTCCAGTACCCGTTTTCGGCGGGAACCGCCACCTCGCCTCCCGCTTGCCAAACGAAATTCGACCAGTGATAGGCTTTGCTGCCGAGTCCGGCGCTGAACTCGAAACCCACTCGCCCCGAGGCGGATTCGGTGAGTCTGCGGGCATAGGCGTCGAATTCTGCCCAGTCTTTCGGCGGACGGTTCGGATCAAGCCCAGCTTGCTTGAAATGGTCTTTGCGGTAGTACAGGGCCTGGGCGAACTGATTGAATGGGAGCGCGTAGATCTTGTCGTCGTAGCTGCGGAGCACCTTCAGGATCTCGGGACTCACATGTGCGAGGAGCCCCGGGCGACTCTGGAGCAGATCGTCGAGCGGGCGCGAGAAGCCTTGGTCGATATAGTTGTAGTACTGGCGAAAGTTGACGTAGAACACGTCCGGGGCCGTGTCGCCGGCCATCGACATCAAAAAGCCGCTTTCGGCGCGCTCACCGCGTATTTCGAGCCCCCCTGCGTTGACGACCCGGATGTTCGGGTGCCGGCGGTGAAACTCCTCGAACACCGCCCGTCGCGCGAGGTCGCGCGGTAGCGTCGACTCTTTGGGCGGGATCCCCCAGGCCGGTCCCGCCATCATGCGAATCTCCTGGACGGCCTGAGCTTGGCCGAGCGTGCATCCCAAACCGATCCCCGCGCAGACTCCGAGCGGTCGGAGCCAGTGGGCGAAGAAGCGGCGGGGGAACGGCATCAGAACACCTGGGAAAGCGTGCGGACGATTATTCGACGGTCACCGATTTCGCGAGGTTGCGCGGTTGGTCGATCTCGCAGCCGTTCGCTTTGGCCACATAGTAGGCCAGAAGCTGAAGCGGGATGATGGAGAGTACTGCGCTGAGGAATTCGAACTGGCTGCTGGGGACGCGCAGCACATAATCCGCGGTTCTTTCCGTGACGGTGTCCTCTTCGGTCGTGACGACGAGCACCGAGCCACCGCGCGCCTGGATCTCTTTCATGTTGCTGACGACTTTATCGACCGTCGAGGGGTCGGTCGCGCCGAACACCGAGAGCACCCCCGGTTGAACGAGGGCTAGCGGGCCGTGTTTCATCTCGCCCGCGGGGGATTCCTGCGTGGGGATATAGGCGATCTCTTTAAGCTTGAGCGCGGCTTCCAGCGCGACGTAGGCGTCCGCTCCGCGGCCCAGGAAAAAGCACAAGGGCATCGCTTTGATCGGCTCGCATACGGCCTGAACTTCACGCTCGTTCGCTAGGACCTGCCGCGCGGCGTCCGGCAGACGCTGAATCTCCCGAACCCACTCTTCGATGCGGATCCCCGGAACCTCTTGGACTTGGGCGATATAGAGAGCGAGTAGCGTAAGCACGATCACCTGGGCGGTATACGCTTTCGTGCTGGCGACCGAGATTTCAGGTCCGGCTTGGGTATAGAGCGTGCGGTCGCACTCGCGGGCGATGCTGGAGCCGACGGCGTTGACGATGCCGAGCGTGCGGATGCGGCGCGATTTACACAGCCGCAAGGCCGCGAGGGTATCGGCCGTCTCGCCCGACTGGCTGACGAAAATCGCCAGCGATTTGGGCGAAAGCACCGGATCGCCGTAGCGGAACTCGCTGGAGTAGTACACGTTGACCGGCAGGCGGAGGAGCTTTTCGAACAGGTATTTGCCCATGAGGCCCGCGTGGTAGGCCGTCCCGCAGGCGATGATGTTGACCCGGTCGATCTCGTTCCAGACGTGTTCGGAGAAGATGCCGTCCAGATGGATGCGGCCCGCTTCGTCGATGCGGCCGGCGAGCGCATTTTGGATGACGTCCGGCTGCTCGTGGATCTCTTTGAGCATGAAATGTTCGTAGCCCCCTCGCTCGGCGGCGGCGACGTCCCATTCGATTCGCTGGGTCTTGACGGGTTGTTCGCGCCCGTCGCCGTCCATGATCTGGATCGCCTCCCGGGTGAGCACCGCGATGCAGTTGTCCTCGAGAACGATCACGTCTCGAGTGTAGGGGAGCAGCGCCGGGATGTCGCTGGCGAGCAGGTTTTCGCCTTCGCCTCGCCCCAGGACCAGCGGACTGGCGTTGCGCGCGGCGACGAGCTTGTCGGGTTCGGAAAGAGCGACCGCGACGAACGCGTAGGCTCCGCGAAGCCGCTTGAGCGCGCGGCGCACCGCCTCTTCGAGGGGGACTCCGTCGCCGTACTCTTCGCCGATGACGTGCGCGGCAACCTCGCTGTCCGTTTGCGACGTGAATTTGTGGCCGCGCGAAACGAGCTCCTCTTTGAGGTCCAGGTAGTTTTCGATGATGCCGTTATGGATCAGGGCGATCTGGCGATTCGCGTCGTAATGTGGGTGCGCGTTCTCGTCGTTCGGAGCGCCGTGCGTCGCCCAGCGAGAGTGTGCGATCGCGATTTGAGAATCGAACGTCTTGCCTTCGAGCTGCTTCATGAGCTCGGAGAGCTTGCCCGCCTTTTTGAGGCTCTTCAGTTCGCGCTCGCCCAAAAAGGCGATGCCCGCGCTATCGTAACCCCGATATTCGAGGCGCTTCAGCTGGTCGATGACGATGTCGATCGCGTTCTTTGGACCGATGTAGCCCGCAATGCCGCACATAGAGGGAAGGGTACCCCTTCGCCCCTTTGGAAAGAGGCGAAGGGGGCGGAGTTACTTCTGCTTCACATCATAGGAGTCGAATCCGAGTTGCTCAGCCCGAACGGATGCTGGGGATGAATCAGGTTCCCAACGTGATACGTTTCCCGGAGGACGTGAGTTGAAGGAAGCGTGCTCTCAAAGAATCCGAGTCGTCTTGCTTGTGCTCATACGGCGAGTGCGTGGTGGCGCACCCACCCGCCCATAGTTGATCTTTACGTAATGGCCTGCATGGTTATCCTGCGCCCCGCCCGAGGGCTTTGATGGGTCTGAGGTTTGAACGCCCCCACCCCAGTTCGACACGAGCTTTGAGACCGCGGCTGCAGAACGGTGGCTGTATGAGACTCTTTCCGACGATTCGATGCTGGAAACGTGGACCGGAGGACATGGCATCCCGAGTTCGTCGTGCACCGCCGTATGTAGGTGTTCGTACTGGCGAAGGACCGAGGGAGCGTCGCCGTCGGCCAGCAGTAGCTTCATCAAGTGAATCTGAGCTTCTTCCTCATACGGTTCGCGAGCGATGACTTTGCGCGCGAGCTCGATCGCGAGGCCGATCTTGCTCTGTTCTTGCGTGAGACAAATCGCTTTACGCAGGGCACCGAGATAGAGATCGTCGAGGCGTTGCCGCTTAGCGAGGATCCACTCGTCCGACTTACCCGATATCAATTCCCCGGTGTAGGCGGCGATCGCTTTCAGAAGATGCCGCGCGGCTTACTCCGGCGCGTCCTGCGAGTCGGAGCGCTTCTTCAAAAGTCTGTACGTCGGTCGCAATCGCCGTGGGCAAAAGTTGAGCGGTCGTGAATTCGCTGGCGGAGACCAAATTGGGTGAGATGCCCGAAAGCTCGAGCAGCTGCCGAAGCCCTCAGAGGCTCTAGTTCAGGTTTCATCGCCCTTCGGGCAGGTCGGCGTCGGTCCAAGAGCGACTCCGCGATCATGCGCCGCTTCGGGACAGAGCGCGAGATAGGCGAGTGGGCAGCCCGTGCGACTGCTATGGAATCGGGTGAGGGTTCACTTCGGTTGACTCGCTCGTCGTTGTCCGAGCATCTCGATGCGCCAGATCGAATCCACACCGTTTTGCGCCTCACTTGGCATTTTCGGTGCTGAAGCGACGAGTTTGCGGACGATCAAGAGGCAACTGATTCTTCTTGTGCGCGAGGCGCCGATCGCCGGTCGAGGAAGGGGTCGCCGAGTATACTTTCGAGGTGCGGCTCCTTCAAGCGCTCCAATCAGGCATCCTCATCGGCGACGGTTCGAACGGAACCTGTCTCGCGGGCAAAGGCTTTACCCAAGTCCCTTACGATCTCGCGAACCTCTCCGCGCCCGATCTGGTGCGGGAGGTGCATGCCGAGTATTTCGCGGCGGGGGCCGACTTCGTTGAGACGAACACCTTTCAGGCCAACGCGATTCGGTTGATGGGATATTCCGCCGACGTATGCGAGATCAACCGGGCCGGAGCGCGCCTTGCACGCGAAGCCGCCGGGGAGGGTCGGCTCGTGCTCGGGGCGATCGGTCCTGCCGGAAAACCGATGGAGCCGATCGGGCATGTTTCCCGAGAGGCGGTGTACGCCGCGATCCGCGAACAGGCCGAAGCGCTGCTCGAAGGAGGCGTGGACGGCTTTATTCTGGAAACCTTCATCGATTTAGAGGAGATGCGCGTCGCGGTCGAAGCCGTGCGTTCGGTCAGCGATCTGCCGTTCCTGCTCGCCAAGGCGTTCATCGAAGACGGCGAGATGTTGGCCGAGGGGCTCCCGTTTCGTTGCGCGAGCGAGATGGCCGCGCTGGGCGGGGCGGCGGTCGGCGCGAACTGCATCGTCGGACCGCAGCGCATGCTCGATCTCGTGCGCATGATGGCCGAGGGGACGGACACGCCGATTTTCGCGGCTCCCACCCCGGGACTTCCGCAACTCGTAAAAGGCGCGATCACGTACGACACTTCGCCCGAGTATTTCGCCAAGGCGGCCGTGCGATTGGCGGAAGAGGGCGCGCGCGTGATCGCCGGTTGCTGCGGCACGTCGCCCGAGCATGTTCGGCAGCTTCGCGAACTCATCGATGCCGGAGTCAAGACGAAAAGCCGTTCGGCGGCGCATCGGACGGCGACGGCGAAGGAGCCGCTGCCCGAAACGCCTCCCAGTCATCTCGCGGAGAAGCTGCGCCGGGGAGAGTTTGTGACGGCGGTCGAGATGGACGTGCCTCGAGGGCTGAAGCTCGAAAAGCTGCTCAAAGGGGTCGAGTTGCTCAAGGACGCCGGGGTCGATCTGATCGATATCTCGGATGGGGCGCGAGCCCGCCTGCGAATGAACCCGGTGGCCGTCAGCAAAATCATCCAGGATACGGTGGGGATCGAGGTCGCGATGCATTTTTCCTGCCGCGACCGCAATCTGCTGGCGGTCCAGGCGGACCTGCTCGGCGCGCACGCACTAGGGATCCGAAACATCCTCGCGGTCACGGGCGATCCGGCCAATATCGGCGATTACCCGAGTGCGACCAGTGTGTTCGACGTCGACGCGATCGGGCTCGTCCGCATTCTGGCGCGCTTCAACGAGGGGATCGACCTCGCGGGCTACAGCGTGGGGGTGAAGTGCGCCTTTACGATCTGCGCGGCCTATAACCCCTTGGCGCTCGATCCGGCGTTGGAACTGGACCGTCTCAAGCGTAAGGTCGATGCGGGAGTGCAGGTGATCTACACGCAACCCGTGTTCGACGAGGAGCTGGCCGAGCGCACCGCCGAAGTGTGCCGCGCGCAGGGCGTGCCGGTGTTCGTGGGCGTGCTGCCCCTTCGTAGCGTGCGGCATTGCGAGTTCATGCACAACGAGGTGCCGGGCATTCGGGTGCCGGATTGGCTGCGCGCGCGGATGGTGTCCTCGATCGACGACGATTCCGCGCTTCAGATCGGTATCGAAGAGGCGCAAAAACTTTCTCGCCGTATCCGGGATTGCGCCCAGGGGCTGTACTTGATGCCCCCTTTTGGAAACCCCGGGATCGCGCTTCGCGTCCTGGAAGCTGTGCGAGACCTCCAGCCCGCGCAAGAAGGGGCATGAAACACTCCCGCCGGACGGTGCTCAAGTGGTTTGGAGCCGGAGCGGTCTCCGCGGTCGGCGCGGCGACGTTCGGGGGCGTGGGGACGGACTGGTTGCAGATCGAGCGGAGGACGCTGGCACTGCCGAATTGGGATGCCGGGCGGTTTCGGCTCGCGCTGCTCGGGGACATCCATGTGAATTTTCCGGCCGCGAGGGAGCGGGCTCGGGCCGCGGTGCTCGCGGCGATCGCGGAAAAGCCAAACCTGTTGGTGTTCGCCGGAGATTTCTTGAACGACGCGAAGCCCGAAACGCTCGAGAACGTCCGTGAGACGTTCGAGCCGCTTCGAAACGTGCCGTTTCCTTGTGTCGCGGTGATGGGCAACCACGACTACTGGACCCCCTATACTTCTCTGGTTATGGACACGATCCGCGCCACCTCTTTGAAGCTTTTGCGAAACGAGGCGCTGGATCTCAACGGTGTGACGGTGGCGGGGGTCGACGACGCGGTGATGGGGCACATGAATCTCGAGTTCCTTAAAAAGGGGCATCACGCTCGATCCTTGATCGCGGTGCTGCACGAGCCGGACTATGTCGAGGAGATGCCGGACCATGTGAGCATCCAACTCAGCGGGCATAGCCACGGCGGCCAGATCTGTTTGCCGTTCGGTTACGCGCTCCACACGCCTCGGGGAGCTCGCAAATACATCCGGGGCTATTTTCCGGAAGCCCGGGTGCCCCTGTACGTGACGCGCGGGGTGGGAACGACGGGGCCGGACGTCCGACTGTTCTGTCGCCCGGAGCTTTCGATCTTGACGCTCGAATCCGCCTAGCGAAGCGCCTCTTCAGTTTCGGTGTCGAAGAGATGAAGCGCATGCAGGTCCAGCATGATTTGGGCTTCGTCCCCTTCTCGAATCCGCGTTCCGGTCGGAATCGTCGCGATGAGGTTGTGCCCGCCAACCGTGAGGTAAGTGACGTATTCGTGGCCGAGAGGCTCCACGACGTCCACCTGAGCTGTGAAGGTGTTTGCCTCGACAGCCTGTACCGGCGAGGGGAGCATGGCGTCGTGGATCGATTCCGGCCGGATGCCCAGCGTGACCGCTCGGCCCTCTTGAAGATCGAGCCCGTTGGGGATCGGAAGTTTGAGCCCGCCGGTGTCGATCTGGCCGCCGGAGATGCGCGCCGGAATGAAATTCATCGGGGGGGAGCCGATGAAGCCGGCGACGAACTGATTCGCAGGGCGATGATAGACGTTCTCGGCGGTATCGCACTGCTGGAGCAGGCCGTCTTTCATCACCGCGATGCGCTGGCCCATCGTCATGGCTTCGACCTGGTCGTGCGTCACATAGATTGTCGTCACACGCAGCGAGCGATGGAGGCGGATCAGTTCGGCGCGTGTCTGGATGCGCAGTTTGGCGTCCAGGTTCGAAAGCGGCTCGTCCATGAGGAAGACTTTCGGTTTGCGGACGATGGCTCGAGCGAGCGCCACGCGCTGCCGCTGGCCGCCCGAAAGCTCTTTAGGACGCCGGGCGAGAAGCTTTTCGATCCCGAGCATCTCGGCGACCTCGCGGATGCGCCCATCGATGTCAGCTCGGATGTGCCTAGCCTCGCCGGGGTGCGTCATCCTCCAGAAAAAACCGCCCAATTCGCGGATGCGCAAGCCGAACGCGATGTTGTCGTACACGCTCATGTGCGGATACAAAGCGTAGTTTTGGAAGACCATCGCGATATCGCGATCTTTGGGGGGGAGATCGTTGACTCGCGTCTCGCCGATCAGCAGGTCGCCACCGGTGGTCTCCTCGAGTCCCGCGATCAGCCGGAGAGCGGTGGTCTTGCCACATCCCGATGGGCCGACGAGCACCATGAACTCTTTGTCTTCGATCTTTAGGTTCAGGTCGCGAACGGCCTCGACCGCCTTCCCAAAGCGTTTATAAACGTTGCGAAATTCGACGGCAGCCACTTCTTGGGGGGATTATAACCGGAACCGCCCGAGGCGTGGGGCTCTTTCGCAGGCCCGTGAAGATTGGTACACTAGTGAAAGCGGTGCGAGGGACTCCTCGCGGCCGATTCCGAACGAGCCCCAAGCGATGCGAACGCGAGCTATTTTGTCGTCCCTTTTCCTCCCGTTTGTGGGGAGCCTTGCTTGGGCGACGCCCGAGCCGCCGCGAGTCACCGCCGAGTGCGCCGTCGTCATGGACGCCGCGACGGGCAAGGTGCTCTGGGGCAAAAATAAGGACTATCCGCGCCCCCCGGCCAGCACCACCAAGATCATGACGGCGCTGCTGCTCGTGGAACAATGCGATCTTCAAGCCAAGATCGTGGCGCCGGAAGGGGTGGAGGGCGTCGAGGAGTCGAGCCTGCACCTCGTGCCGGGCGAAACGCTGACGGCCTACGAGATGCTGCAGGCGCTGATGATCCGCAGCGCGAACGACGTCGCGATGAGCGTTGCGCACCACTTGGCCGGCAGCGAAGCGGGGTTCGCCGCGAGGATGAACGCCCGGGCGAGAGAGCTCGGCTGCGAGAACACCCATTTTGTCAACCCGCACGGCCTGACCGCCGAGGGGCACGTGTCTACGGCCCACGATCTGGCCCGCATCGCGCGGCACGCGATGACGTTGGACGCGTTTTGCGAGGCCGCGAAAAAGCGGCGGCATTCGGTGACCCGAGATAAAAACCTGGAGGATCTGCTGCTCGTCAGCCGAAACAAGCTGCTCGAGATGGACGAAACGGTCGATGGGATCAAGACGGGCTACACCAAAGCCGCTGGGCGCTGTTTCGTGGGGAGCGCGGTGCGAGGCGGTTCGCGCCTGATCGCCGTCGTGCTCAACAGCCAGGATTGGGCCGCCGACACCCTGCTGCTTTTCGATTGGGCCGAGGCGAACTTCGAGCGGCGAGAAATCCTGGCGCGAGGGGCGGAGTGCGGTTCGATCCGGGTTGCGGATTGCGCCGCGCTGACGACCTCTGTTCGCGCGGCGGAGGCGGTTTGGGCGATGTGCCTCAAGGGGGTGACGTTCGATCCGAATCTTCGCCTTCCCGGAGAGTTCGAAGTGCAAGCGCCGCAAGCGGAGGGCGCGATCGTTGGAGAGGGGGTTCTGATCGATCCCGACGGTTTCGAGCTTGCGTTTCCGCTCGCGGTGAGCGAGGCTGCGCCGCGTCGTACGTTGCTCGGCGTGGCGGGTCGAACGGACAAAGGGTTTTTGGTACTCGCGGCGGCATTGCTCGGCGGGACCTATCTGATGCGCCGCCGCGCTCGAAGGAGTTGGTTATGAGTGAACGGCTTCACGTTCGAATCGCACGTTCGGGGCTGTGCAGCCGCCGCGCGGCCGAGGCATTGATCCGCGAAGGGCGTGTCGGTGTCAACGGCGAGACTGTCATGGAGATGGGGCACAAGGTCGAGCCGTCCGACACGGTCAGTGTGGATGGCGCGCCGCTCAGCGAGGCGGAGCTCTACACGCTGCTTTTGAACAAGCCGACGGGGTATGTCACGACGCTCCACGATCCGCAAGGCCGTCAGACGATCAAAGATCTGTTGCCGGACTACGGCGTGCAGCTCAAGCCGGTGGGCCGGCTCGATTACCAGACCGAAGGGCTCTTGATCGTCACGAACGACGGAGAGCTCGCGAACAGGCTCATGCATCCGCGCTACGAGATCGACAAGGAGTATGAGGCGTTCGTGGAGGGGATTCCGGACGAAAAGAAGCTGGCGCGCTTCCGGCGAGGCATCTACCTGGAGAAGAAGCGAACCGCGCCCGCCGAGATCGCGATCACGCATGTCGATCGCGAACGAGAAGCGACGCGGTTGAAGATCGTGCTCCATGAGGGTCGCAAACGTCAGGTGCGCGAGATGTGCCACGCGATCGGCCACCCCGTGAAGACGCTCAAAAGGGTGCGGATCGGCCCGTTCCTGCTCAAAGGGATGCGTCCGGGCGAGTGCCGCCTGCTGGGTAAGCGGGACGTCGAAAAGCTGCGTGAAAGCGTGGGACTGAAAGGGACCGCCGGGTCTTCGAAGCTGCTACCATAGAGGGGTCCGTGGCACACCTCTCACTCTATCGAAAGTATCGCAGCCAGCGCTTTGAGGAGCTGATCGGCCAGGGGCACGTCGTACGCACCTTGCAGAACGCGCTCGGCTCGCAGCGGACCGCGCACGCCTATCTTTTCACCGGCCCGCGCGGCACGGGCAAGACTTCGACCGCGCGGTTGCTTGCCAAGGCGCTCAACTGCGAGCGACCCGAGAACGGGGAGCCGTGCAACGCGTGCGAGGCCTGCGTTTCGATTACCGCCGGAAACTGCCTGGACGTCTTTGAAATGGACGCGGCCAGCGAATCCGGCGTGGACGACGTGCGCGAGGCGATCGTCGAGATGGCGGAGTATAAGCCCACCTTCTGTCGGTACAAGGTGTTCATCATCGACGAAGTGCACGATCTTTCGGCCAAGGCGTTCGACGCGCTGCTGAAGACGATCGAGGAGCCTCCCGAACACATCGTGTTCATTTTGGCGACGACCGAGTATCACAAGGTGCCGCCGACCATCCGCTCCCGGTGCCAGAAATTCGAATTCCACCGCGCCTCGCTTCAGGATCTCATCGCGCGTCTGAGCTACGTGGCGGGGCAGGAAGGGGTGCAGGTCCAACCCGCTGCGCTTTCGGCGATCGCGCGTATGGCGGACGGGGGCTTTCGCGATGCGCTGACCCTGCTTGAACAGGCGATGCTCACGACCGACGGTGAGATCACGCTCCAGCACGTTTACGACCAGCTGGGGCTGGTCGCGGAAGAATCGATCGACGCTTTGCTGCTGGCGATCCGAGGACAAGAGATTCCGCAGATGCTGGGCATTTTGGAAGAGATCGCGCGCCTCGGCCGCGATCCCCGCTCGATCTTGGAGTCGATGCTGATGCGTCTGGCGGATTTGACGCGCGCGGCGTACGGTATCGAACTCGGCGCGGGCTTCGACGCGGCCCGAGAGGCCGCTCTGCACGAACTCGCGACGCATCTGGACCGCGAACGGCTTTTGTGGTTGCGTTCCGAAATCGCGGAGGCGCATAAGGCGATCCGAGATATTTCGCTGCCTCGCTTGTGGCTCGAATCCGAGTTGATTCGGATGGCGCTCGGGCCGCGGGCCGCGCCCCCCGTCGCCGAAGCCCCTCGCGCTCAGACGGCTCCCGTCGTCAAGCCGCAGACCGCTCGTTCGGATGCTCCCAGCCGGGCTCCCGCCGCCTCTAAGCCGGCGGCTTCCGTACCGCCCGAGCCGGTCGTTCCCGCGGCCCCTTCGGCGGAGCCCGAGGCGCCCGTTGTCCCGGTCCCCGTCGAGAAAACAGGCGACCCCGAATTCGACCGTGCGCAAGAGGTATGGGCGAAAGCCGCGGCGGAGCTCTCGACGCTTTCTCGTACGATGGCATTGCGATTGCCGAACGCGCGCGTCCACGCGTATCGAGAAGGCAAGCTGGAGATCGCTTTTCTCGGCAAGCTGGATCGGGATTGGTTCGCGGAGGTGCCGAAGCGGCACGGCGCGGTGGTCGAGCACGTGCAAAAGCACGCCGAGGCCGCATGGGAAGTCGCCTATGTCGTCGCCGAGGGCGCTCGCCCGGTCCGGCAGGAGGAGCCCCGAGCGGTCGAAGTGTCGGTGGAGGGGCAGAAGCTCGCCGAAATGGCCAAAGAGGTCTTTGGAGCCTAAACGGCCCATGCATCCCGCTCTCGAAGCCATTCGACGCGTTACCGAGGGGACTTCGTACGAAGGGGCGTTGTGGCTCGTGGGCGGAGCGGTGCGTGACGAACTGCTCGGGCGTCCGCTCTCTGAGGATTTCGATCTGGTGTTGGAAGCGGACGCCGGGGTGCTCGTCGAGTTTTTGTTTCAGCACGGGATCGCGGAGACATCGCCGACGCGCTACGCGCGATTCGGTACGGCGATGCTTCGCATCGAAGGGGTGTCCGTTGAGTTTGTGACGGCCCGGCGGGAGAGCTACGTCACCGACTCGCGTAAGCCCGAAGTCGAGGCCGCGAGCCTGCTCGAAGACGCGATGCGTCGCGATTTTACGGTGAATACGCTCTTGCGCAATCTCCACACCGGCGCCTTGCGCGATCCGCTCGGGCAGGGAGTGCAAGACTTGGAGGCCCGCGTCCTGCGCACCCCGTTAGATCCGGTCGCGACGTTTCACGACGATCCGCTACGGATGCTTCGGGCCGTGCGATTTTGTCAGAAGCTCGATTTTCGACCCGCCGAGGGGCTCTTCGAAGCGATTCGTAAGACCGCGCCCCGGCTTTCGGTGGTCAGCGCCGAACGGATTCGGGACGAATTTCTGAAGATTTTGCTTTTTCCCGACCCTTCCCCGGGCCTGCGGGATCTGTTAGAGACGGGGCTTTTGGAGGTTTTCGCGCCTGAGCTTGCGGCGATGGACGGCGTCGAACAGGGTGACTACCATCACTTGGACGTTTGGGGGCACACGCTGCTAGTGGTGCGACAAACCGAATCAGAACGGGTGTTACGTCTCGCCGCGCTGCTACACGACGTCGGTAAACCGGTCACGCGCCACATCGACGAGGCAGGCCGGACGCGGTTTTTTAAGCACGAAGCGGTGGGTGCGGCGATGGCTTCGGAGCTTTTGGAGCGGCTGCGACTGCCTTCGAAAGAGATCGAAGAGGTCGCGCTACTGGTCAAAAGCCATATGCGCCTTGGCAGCGCCTCCCCTTTTTCAGATGCCGCGGCGCGGCGGCTGATCCGCGATCTTGGTCCGCTGCTCCCGCGCCTTCTCCGGCTTGTGGAGGCGGACACCCAAGCGCTCAAGCGGGGTGTGAAGCCGATGGACCTCGCTCCGCTGATCGCGCAGATCGTGGCGATCGAGGAGGCGACGCCTGCCGAGGCGCTCGACAGCCCGCTCGACGGAGCGGAAATTATCGCCGAGACCGGCGCCGCGCAGGGACCTGAGGTGGGGCGTCTCAAACGATTTCTACGCGAGAAAGTCCTGGCCGGTGAGTTACGTCCTGGGGACAAAGAGGGCGCGCGGGCTCTTCTTCGAAGGCAGAAAGGGGTATAATAAACCCGACGCGTGGGGATGGGCACCGGTCTAACGTGGAACTTGATTTTCCTAACGTTAGTGGGCCTCCCGCTTGCGCTTATCGCTCCCTCTCTCGCACGCCGCGCGCCGATCTTTGCCGGTTGGGCGCTCTCGCTTTACCCTTTCGCGATTTTCGCCGGGTTGCTTCGGGCGGCCCGAGAGCCGGAACCGCTCACTTTTGATGCTGCCTGGCTTCCTCAGCTCGGGCTGACGTTTTCGTTTTACATCGATCCGCTCGCGATTCTTTTCGGGTGTTTGATCTCGGGGATCGGGGGGCTCGTGCTGATCTACGCTGGGGCCTACATGAAGGCCTCACCGAAGCGGGGTCCGCTCTTCGGGTACCTCCTGCTGTTCATGGTCTCGATGCTCGGCGTGGTGTTCGCGGGCAGCTTGATGACCCTGTTCGTCTTTTGGGAGATGACGAGTGTCAGCTCGTTCCTGCTCATCGGGCTGAATCACGAAAAATTCGCCGCGCGGCGTGCGGCATTGCAAGCGCTTTTGATCACCGGGGGCGGTGGTCTCGCGCTGCTTGCGGGATTGATCCTGCTTGGCGTGGCTACTGGCCATCAGCGGTGGGAAAGTCTGCTCCAAGTCCGAGGTTTGGGTTCGCACCCTCTGTATCCGGGCATTCTCGCGCTGCTCGTCCTCGGTGCGGCGACGAAATCCGCGCAGTTTCCCTTTCACACCTGGCTGCCCCGCGCGATGGAGGCTCCGACACCGGTCAGCGCCTATCTGCACTCCGCGACGATGGTCAAAGCGGGCGTCTATCTGCTCGCTCGCTTCTCGCCGGTGATGGGCGGAACCGAGCTTTGGTTCGTGACGCTCGCGTGCCTCGGGGCTGCGACGCTCGTTACGGGCGCGGTGCACGCGCTCTTCGTCCGTGATCTCAAGCAGATGCTCGCGTATTCGACGCTCAGCGCGTTGGGATGCCTCGTGCTGCTTCTGGCCGGCGGCGAGCGGGGCGCGTTGGCCGCCGCGGTGTTTTTGGTGGGACACGCTCTCTATAAGGGGGCGTTATTCTTGATCGCCGGGATCGTAGATCACGCGACGGGGTCGCGTGATGCACTCCACTTGCACGGCCTGGCGCGCAAGATGCCGCTTCTGGGGGGAGTCGCCCTGCTGGCTTGTTTGTCGCTCGCCGGCTTTGGTCCCTTTTTAAGCTTTATCGGCAAAGAGCTGGCTTTGGAATCGACCCTGCATTTCGGTTCGATGGCCTGGCTTTGGACATTGGTCGTCTTTATGGGTGCGATCTCCTGGGCGACGGTGGCGGCGGTGCTCCTCTTTCGGGTGTTCTACGGCTCGCGCGATCCCGCACGAAGCTTCAAATCGACCCCTTGGCCGCTTTATGTCGGCCCGATCGTTTTGTCCGCGCTCGCCCTCGGATTCGGGCTTTGGCCAGGTACGCTTCCTTTCGGAGACGTGGCGCGTGGAATCGCTCCCGGGGTTGCAGATCCTAAATTGGCTCTGTGGCACGGGCTTAATCCGGCGCTTTTCTTGACGCTGCTCGGATTCGCGGCCGCAATTCCGATGTATCGCGTTTGGCCGCGTCTCGTCCTTTCGAATCGCTTTGCCGAGCATCGGATCTGGACTCCGCAAAAACTCTATGAACAGGGGCTAGTGACGATCGAACGCAGTTCGGCTCAGCTTGCTTCGCGGATGCAGTCCGGCCATTTGCGCCACTATATCACGATCATCTTGATGACGACCGTGCTCCTGGTGATGGCGGCGCTAAGCCGATGGGATCTCCCGATTCTGTCGATCCCGGTGCAGGACATCCAGAACTACGAAGTCATGCTTTGCGCGCTGATTTTGGGTGGCACTGTCTCGGCGGTGCGGGCGACGACGCGCATCTCGGCGGTGGCTTCGCTCGGGGTGGTGGGACTTGGAGTCGCCTTGGTGTACGTGCTGTACGGCGCCCCGGACCTCGCGATGACTCAGTTCGCGATCGAGGCGCTGACGGTCGTATTGTTCGTGCTTGTCTTTCATCATCTGCCGCGCATCAGCACGATCTCGGGGCGGGCGACCCGTCTTCGCGACGGATTCGTATCGGCGCTGTTCGGGGGCACGGTGACGGTGCTGATCCTCCTCGCGAATACCGTGACCATCGATCAGCCGATCTCGGACTATTTTGCCGAGAACAGCGTCCCCAAGGGGCACGGGCGCAATATCGTGAACGTGATCCTCGTCGATTTTAGGGCCCTAGACACTCTGGGGGAGATCACGGTGCTTTCGCTCGCGGCGATCGGCGTATACGGCCTCATTCGTTTGCGGCCCACCCGACGGGGAGGAGGAGGTGGCTCATCGATTCCATAATCTTCCGCGCCGGTTCGCGTTTTCTGCTGCCGCTATTGGTCGTCTTTTCGTTCTTTCTGCTTTTTCGGGGCCACCACTTGCCGGGAGGAGGGTTTACGGGCGGGTTGCTCGCGGCAACGGGGTTCGCGATCTATGCGCTTGCGAACGAGGCTTCGGCCGTACGCGCGATTCTGCCTTGCGCTCCGCGTATTCTGATCGGGCTCGGGCTTTTGCTCGCGCTCGCCAGCGCGTTTCTGTCGGTGTTGCTGGGGCGTGAATTTTTCAGCAGCGTGTGGTTTAAGTTTAAGATCCCCGGTGGGACGGTCATCGAGCTCGGCAGCCCGGTGATCTTCGACATCGGCGTCTATGTCGTGGTGCTCGGCGTGACGCTCACGATCCTTCTCGCGCTCGCCGAGCAGGAGGACGAGCTATGATCGTGTTGGGTGCGATCGTCATCGGGGTGCTCTACGCCGCGGGGCTTTACATGATGCTCCGGCGCAGCATCATCAAGCTGCTCATCGGCCTTTCGCTGATCGGAAACGCTGCGAATCTTTTGATTTTCAGCTCGAGTCGGCTCGTCAAGGGTGAGCCGGCCTTGGTCGCCAAAGGTAGTACGGTGCCGCCGGAGCGCTATTCCGATCCGTTGGCGCAAGGGCTGATCCTCACGGCGATCGTCATCGGATTCGCGGTGATCGCGTTTGCGCTCGTGCTGTCGCACCGGGTCTCCGAACTGCTCGACAATGACGATTTAGACGCTTTGGCGGACGAAGAATGAAGCTGCTTCTCGTATTCCCGATCCTGCTTCCCCTGCTGATGGGCGTCTTGATGACGCTTGGGTGGCGGCGCCGGGCGTTACAGCGCGTTCTGAGTGTTGTGGGCTCGGCGCTGCTCTTCGCGGCTTCGATCGCGCTCTTTCGCGAGGTCTGGGCGCACGGCATCCTTGTGATGCAGGTCGGCGGATGGCCCGCGCCTTATGGGATCACGCTCGTCGCCGATACCTTGAGCGCTTCGATGGTCGTGGTCGCGAGCTTCGTCAGCTTGTGCGTCTCGCTTTATATCTTGGGCACGGTGGATGTGCGCCGTGAGCGCAACGGCTTCCATCCGTTGATGCAGATCCTAATGATGGGGGTCTGCGGCTCATTCCTCACGGGCGATCTTTTTAACCTCTTCGTATGGTTCGAGGTCATGTTGATCGCCTCGTTCGTGCTGCTCGCTTTGGGCGGCGAGCGTCAGCAGATCGTCGGCGCGATGAAGTACGTGACGATCAACCTGGTGGCTTCGGCGATCTTCCTCTCGGCGCTTGGGATCTTGTACGGCATGGTCGGAACGCTGAATATGGCTGATCTCTCGGCCAAGCTCGCGAACGTCGCCGAGCCTGCGCCGATCACAGTCGTGGCGATGCTGTTCTTCGTCGCGTTCGGCATCAAAGCCGCGATGTTTCCGCTCTTTTTCTGGCTCCCGGCTTCGTATCACACCCCCCCGATCGCGGTCTCGGCGATCTTCGCGGGGCTGCTGACCAAGGTCGGGGTCTATGCGCTGCTTCGCACTTTCACGCTGATCTTCGTGCAGGAGCCTGCATTTACGCACTCGATGATCTTGATGCTTTCCGTGATGACCATGATCTTCGGAGCACTCGGGGCGATCCCTCAGACCGACTTGCGGAAAGTGTTTTCGTTTCTGCTCATCAGCCACATCGGTTATATGACCCTCGGGCTTGGGCTTTTTTCGGCCGCGGGATTGGCGGCGGCGATTTTTTATCTGTTCCACCACATGTTGGTGAAGACGAACCTGTTTCTGATTTGCGGGTTGGTCGCCCGGGCCGGAGGAGGCTACGACTTGCGGCGGTTGGGAGGGTTGTATCGGTTTCGACCGGGCCTTTCCGCGCTCTTTTTTGTGTCCGCGCTCGCCTTGGCAGGGATTCCGCCTCTTTCGGGGTTCTTCGGGAAGTACGTGGTGGTGCGTGCGGCCCTGGAGCATCACGCCTATCTCGCGACCGGGGTCGTGCTGCTCACGAGCCTGCTCACGCTCTGGGTGCTTGCGCGCGTGTGGTTGCGGGCGTTTTGGGAGGAGCTTCCTGAGCGGGGCACAATCATGAAGCCCTCGAACTCGCTCATTCTACGCTGTTATATCCCGGTGACTCTGCTCGCGCTCGCCACGGTGAGCTTTGCGTTCCTTGCCTCGCCGATCTACGCGGTGGCGGAGCGTTCTGCCTGGGAGCTGATGAATCCGGGATCTTATCTCGATGCGGTGGGGGTGGTGCGGCCCTAATGCTGCTGTTCAACATCGTGCTGGCGTTGATTTGGGACGCGCTGGGAGGGCAGTTCACCCTGCCGACCTTCGCGACGGGGTTTGTGATGGGTTACGTGCTCTTGACGTTCCTCTCGCGCCGCCGCGCTTTCACCAGTGCGCTGATGATCAAACGATGGGATAAAGCGATCTTTTTCCTGTTCTTCTACTTTTGGGAAGTGATCCTTTCGAACCTGAAGACGGCCATCCACGTGATCAACCCTCGGCAGCGGCTCAAGACGGCGATCATCGCGGTTCCGCTCGATCTTAAAAATGAAAGTGAGATCATGCTCCTTTCGAACCTCATCATGCTGACGCCGGGCACTTTGAGCCTCGACGTCTCGACCGATCGCTCGACGCTCTATGTGCATGTCCTCGACCTGAAAGAGTCTCCCGAAGCGTTCCGTGAGAACTTCCGGAAAGGTTTCGAGCACCGGGTCCAGGAGATCTTCCAACTATGAAAGAGATGGCAATCCATGCGCGGGAGGTAGGTTCGGGAGGGCCCGATGCTGCTCTATAGCCTGCTTTTGGCCCTGCTCTGGTCGGCCTTGTGGGCCGACTGGCATCCCCTTTTGTTTGGGGTGGGTTTAGGACTCGGTTTCGTCCTTTTGGAGACGTTGTCGCGCCGTGGGGCGTTCGGCAGTTCGTTCTGGGTCCGGCGCCTGGACAAAGCTTTCGTTTTTGGTCTTCTGTACCTATGGGAGATCCTCTTGTCGAATCTTCGAACGGCGCGCCAGGTGCTTCTGCCTCAAGGGCGCGTGCGCCCGGCAATTATTGCCGTGCCGATTTCTTTGCGCCAAGAGGGACAGATCATGCTTTTGGCGAATCTGGTTTCACTGACCCCCGGCACGCTGAGCCTGGATGTTTCGACCGATCGTTCGACGCTTTATGTGCATGTGTTGGATCTCGCGACGCCGCCCGAGGCGTTTCGGCAGAGCTTCGTTCGGGGGTTTCAGCGGAGCATTCGGGAGATTTTCGAGCGATGAGCGACGTGCTTCGTCTTTGCGTCGGTTTGGCGATGACCTTCTTTTTAGGAGGGATGCTGCTGACTTTGATCCGGCTCTTTCGAGGCCCGAGCGTGCCCGACCGCGTGGTGGCGCTCGATCTATGCTCGGCGTTGACCGTGGGGTTCATCGCCACCTACTGCGTCTATACAGGCAAAAGCGTATTTCTCGACAACGCGGTCGTTTTGGCCCTCATTTCGTTCTTGGGGACGGTCGCGTTCGCGCGTTATCTGGAGAGACGGACATGATCAAGGATCTGATTATCGGCCTGTGCCTTGTTTTGGGATCGGTCTTTGGATTTCTTGCGGCCCTCGGGATCGTGCGGCTGCCGGACTTCTATTCGAGGATGCAAGCCTCGACGAAAGCCCAGACTCTCGCGCTGATTCTCGTCATGTTCGGGTTGATGCTGCATTTCGAGCGGCTCGACGTGACCACGCGCTCGCTCGTGGTGCTGTTCTTCGTGTTCTTTACCGCGCCGATCGGAGCGCATATGATCGGCCGCGCCGCATATCTCTTGCGCACCCCCTTGTGGGAGGGGACCGTCCAGGATGATCTGGAAGGTAAATACGACTACGAGCGCCGCACTCTCGCCGGATTTGCCCCTCCCGAAGAGGAAAGCGATCCTCCTCAGAGCTGAAGGTCGATTCGGGCCCGGCTTCTCAAGCCTGAGGTCTAAGCGCGCAGAAAGTCCGCACAAAGAAAAGGGTGCTGCAAAGCTTCGCAGCACCCTTTTCGATTGCTTGAGGCTGAGACTTAGATCACCCCGGTCGCCCGCAGCTCGGCGTAGTGGCAGTTCTTGAACTTCTTACCGCTTCCGCAAGGACACGGATCGTTTCGTCCCACCTGTTTCCAGTCGATTCCGGGAAGGTCTTCTGCTGGGGCCATCGCCGAGGTCATCTGGGCGGTGGCGACGGGAGCAGAGGCATTCTCCGGGGCATGAGCCTCTTCCAAAGGCCCGGCTCCGCCCGGCTCGAGGCGCATCATTTGAGGCGGGGGAGGAGTCTCTCGCTGCAGTTGAGCGTGGAAGATCATGCGTACCGCCTGATTACGGATCTCGCGTAAGGTGTTCTGGAAGGTGTCGTACGTCTCGCGCTTGAAAGCGATCAGCGGGTCCACTTGCCCGTAGGCGCGAAGATTGATGCCTTCGCGGATGTATTCGATCGTCTGGAGGTGCTCCATCCAGCGTTCGTTCACCGCACGGAGCATGACTTGCTGCTCCAAGCTTTTCATCACGTCGTCGCCGAGATCCTCGGTCTTGCGCGCATAGGCTTGAAGTGCGTAGTCCTGGACGGCAGAGACGAGTTCGGGGCCGGTGGGGAGCTTCTGCAGATCGTCGACGGTGGCATAGTCGACCAGCGGGAAAAGCTTGTTGAGATCCTCGAAGAGCACGTGATAGTCGAAGACTTCGGTTCCGTCCTCCTCGACCATCCAGGCGTTGTTGACGGTCTCGCTCATGAGGCTCTTGACCTGATTTTGCAGGTCTTCGCGCACATGCCGTCCTAGGAGAACTTCGCGGCGCATGCCGTAGATCTTCTCGCGCTGGGCGTTGAGCACGTCGTCGTATTCGAGAACGTTCTTACGCGCTTCGAAGAAGTGGTTCTCGATTCGCTCCTGAGTCTTGCGGATCATGCCCGAGAGGAATTTGGCGTTGACCTCTTCCATCGGAGGCCACGCTTTGAGCAGCGGGTTCTCCAGCATGTTCGCGTTAAAGATCTTCCAGAGCATATCCTCCAGCGAGACGTAGAAACGGCTCTCGCCGGGGTCGCCCTGACGGCCCGCGCGGCCGCGAAGCTGGTTGTCGATTCGGCGGCTTTCGTGCCGCTCCGTGCCCAAAATGAACAATCCGCCCAACGCGCGGACCGCTTCGGCGGCTTTGCCGCGCTCCTGATCGTCCAGCGGGAGCGGCGGAGCGGCGCGCTCTTGGCCGCCGCGGCGGTAAGAGGCGTAGAGCGCTTCGGTTTCATCTTCGGGCTCATCGTCCTGGAGGTTGCGCGATCGCTCTACGAGTTCGTCGGCCACGCGTCCGCCGAGCAGGATGTCGACGCCGCGGCCCGCCATGTTGGTCGCGATCGTGACCTGGCCTTTCCGGCCGGCTTCGGCGATGATCAGCGCCTCGCGCTCGTGGAACTTCGCGTTTAACACGTTGTGCGGAATGCCGTGTCGGAGAGCCTCTTCGAGGAATTCCAAGTTTTCTTGCGGGACCTGGAACATCTCGAGCGCCCATTCCATCCAGTCGCCTTTCAGAATATCGCCGCTTAGATCCAAGTGAGCGAGTAACGTAGCGGCTGATTTGCGGTCGAGGTCCGCGAGCGGCGTATTGTACGTGTTGGTGGCATCCTGCTTATAGTCTTTGGGGAGGCTCTTTTTGACTTCGGAGAGGTGGTAGAGCCGCTGGGTGATGAGAAGCTTTTGCAGCATGTCGGAGGTCAGCCGGGCAGAGACGCGCTCCGACATTTCGATCGAACGGGTTCCGACGAGTACGGGCTGCTGCTTGGTGTAAAGCCGGAGGATCTCCCATGCGATGCCGCGGAATTTGGCCTCTTGCGTTTTGTAGACCACGTCGGCCTGGTCTTGGCGCTGCATCGGGCGGTGGGTCGGGATCGAGACGACGTCCAGACCGTAGATCTTGCGGAATTCGTCCTCTTCGGTCTTGGCGGTTCCGGTCATGCCCGCGAGCTTGTGATACAGGCGGAAAAGATTCTGGAAGGTGATCGTCGCGATCGTCTGACTTTCACGTTGCACCGGAACGCGCTCCTTGGCTTCGAGCGCTTGGTGCAGGCCGTTGCCGAACCGGCGGCCCGGCATCAGGCGGCCGGTGTTTTCGTCGACGATGATGACCTCGCCTTTACGCACGACGTATTCGACGTCCCGGTCGAAAAGCGCGTAGGCCTGAATACTCGCGTTGACGTGGTGGAACAGCTTCGGATCGTTCGCGATGTTCTCGAGGTTCATCTCGGCTTCGATTCGATCCATGCCCTCTTCGGTGAGCTGGGCGCTGTGGTTTTTCTTATCCGCCGTGTAATGCACGTCTATTTCGAGCTCGCGTACGATCTTATCGACTTCGTTGTAGACCGAAACGTTTTCCGACGAAGGCCCCGAGATGATGTGGGGGGTGCGAGCTTCGTCGACGAGGATCGAGTCCACCTCGTCCACAATCGCGAAGTTCAACTCGGTTTGAACGAGTTGAACTTCGTCGAACGCCATGTTGTCGCGCAGGTAGTCGAATCCGTACTCATGGTTCGTTCCATAGGTGATGTCGCAGGCGTAGGCGTCGCGACGGCTGCACGGAATGAGGTGCATATAGCGGGGGTCTTCGTGATAGGCGCCCGGCTCGAAAATATAGGAGCCGCCCAATTCGTCGGAGTCGGCGGATTGGCCCTGAATAATTCCGATGCTGAGGCCCAGAAAGTGGAAAATGGGGCCCATCCAGACGGCGTCGCGACGAGCGAGATAGTCGTTCACCGTGACGAGGTGGGCGCCTCGCCCACTGAGCGCGTTCAGATAGAGCGGCGCGACGCCGACAAGGGTTTTACCTTCGCCGGTCTTCATTTCGGCGATACGGCCTTGGTGCAGCACGATGCCGCCCAAAAGCTGGACGTCGAATTGGCGCATCTTGAGCTTTCGGAAGCTCACCTCTCGGACGGCGGCGAACGCTTCGGGAAGAAGGTCGTCGAGCGTTTCGCCCTGCTGGAGACGTGCCTTGAACTCGGCGGTCTTCGCGGCCAGCGCCTCGTCGCTCAGGCCGTTGAAGGTGGGCTCGAGAGCGTTAATTTTGGCGACGAGCGGCATGAGCGTCTCGACGTCTCGCTTAGTCGTATCGAATAGCTTTCTTAAAAACTGCATGAATCTCTCTTAGTATTGGAACGGTCGTTGGGGCTCGGAAAATGGAATCGCCCCTTTTGGACAACGGATCTCCGTCTCGCAATCGTGCGAAGCGGGCCTTAAGCCGCAGGGAAGAGAGGTCCGTCTCGGGAGCGTTCCGAAGAGGCGAAACCGTGGAGAGGAGGATTCGAATCGCCTCGCAACGGTTGGGGTGTGTCCCTAAGCGCGCTCGAATCGAAAAGCAAAGGCGTCGATTCGTTTGGAGCCCAAGCGCAGATCAGCGCCAGGAAAAGCCGCGCCTCTGCGGAGGTCATACGCTCCGCGTGCCGCCAAGTTGCGTCGCGCAATCCGGCATGCAACGCCTGCTCGGGAGTGGCGAGAGGCTCCCGCAACTCTTCGGCGTAACCGCCGAAAACGAGCAGGATCAGGGCCGGCAAAAATGGAAGCATAATGTAAAGGTGCCCTATTATAGACGTTTTCGCTTTGGGGCACGTGCGAGAAATGCTCCCGCCTTTTCGAAAAACCGGGCTTCAATCGACGCTTGAGATCGCATTTTTCTTGAGGATAGAGGAGAGAATTCGGACCGCGGCGTTCTTGGAGGACACGATTTCGACGGAAGGCGTCCCGAGTCGAGGCGCCTTCCGTCCGTCCCTTTACAGGTAGAGAATGCGGTCCATCACCACGTTGATCCGCTCTCCGTCGACTTCGAAGTCGATCTCGATCTGATCCGTGCCGTAGGGGCGAATCGTTCCGGTGACCTCGTAGAGGTCGATCGTCCCGGTAAATTGGCCATTTTCATCGACCTCGCCGTGGATTTCGTAGGGGGTGGAGCCGCTCCAGACTGGACCGTCGACCTGCCCATCAGGGAGGATATCCAAGATCATCCTGGTGTAACCCGCCACAGGAGGATCCATTTCGACCGTCCACTCGCCGACGATGTCGTCGAAATTAATTCCGGTGCCGTTTCCGCCACACCCGGTGAGAAAAGCCAGGCAAAGGAGGCCAAATGCCAGAAAAGTACGCATTCGCGATTTTAGCAGGCCTCTGAGGAGTTTCGCCAAGAAGGTTGTGGGAGAGGCCGTGAAGTCTCCATGCGATATGGGACTTCACGGCGCAGAGCGATCTTCGATTAAGAGATGGGAGGCGTTCCGCGAGGCAGAAGCACGTTGACACGGTTCTCACCGACCATCAGATCGGCTTCGATGCGATCCGTGCCGCTCGGCCGGATCGTTCCGCTGACCGGGGTGCTACCCGCCATGCCTTCGAACTCGCCGTTGTTATCGAGTTCACCCTCGAATTCCAGCGTGCCGCCGGTGTACCAGAAAAATCCGTAGACGAAGCCGTCGTCGTGGATATCCATGTAGAGGTCGGTATACGTGGAGATGGGGGGATTGATCTCCGTGTACCAATCACCGACCACATCGTCGAAATTGATGGACGTGCCGTTGCCACCGCAACCGGCTAGGAAAACGAGACAGAGCAGCCCGAGGGCGATGATTCTTCGCATTCGCGATTTTAGCATAGAACACATTTTTCCTGGGAAGAAAAGGGGAGAGGCACTCCTCTTTGGTCCTCAAAAGTTAGTGGCATTCTCGAAAAGTTTTTGTATAATGGTCGATAAATATCGAGCTTTTAACAATCTAATGAGAAAGAGAGAAGGATTTCTGCTGAATGCCGGCCCGACGATGATGATCCTTGCGATCCTTCGCGAAAACGCGCGTTACGGGGTGGACATCGCCCGGGAGCTGGAGCGCATCACAACATCCGAGCTATCGTTTCAGCCCGGCACGCTCTACCCGATGCTACATCACCTTCAAAAGCAGGGCCTGGTGACGAGTGTATGGGAAGATCCGGAGGGTGGCCGCGCGCGGCGGATGTACCACCTTACGGAAAAGGGGCGTGCCGAGGCAGAGCGTATGATCGGCGCTTGGGGCAAGTACACCCGTGCCGTAGACCGGGTTCTTCAGGAGACGCAAAAGGATGAACCCTAAAGAGCATCCGATCCAGGCATACCTCGCGCAGCTTTCGGAGGAGCTTCGCGGGTTGGTTCCTGAGCGGGAACGAGTGCATCTTGTGCAGGAGCAGCTGTTTTGGCTCGAGCGGCGGCTTCGAGACGCCGTTTTGGAAGGTACGCCGTACGAAGAAGCGTGTCGAAAGGTGGTCGCTCGGCACGATTCGCCCAAGGTGCTCGCGAGGCGTTTGGCCCACGAAAGCTATGAAGACGCAATCGATACACCCATTTATAAGCTGCTTGGGCGGGCGAACTCCACCGCGGCCGTGATCTTCGGCCAGGCGAACCTTTACTATTTACTTTTCTTGCAAATGAAGGTGTATCTCCCGCCGTCCGCGGCGCTCAAAAGCAGTCTCAGCCCAGCCCAGTTACGGGAGGTCTTTCCCGAGCCCCTCCCATTTCCCGATCTCTCGTGGTGGTTTTTAATGACCGTGGGCTTTCCGGTCGTGATGCCGTGGGTGCTGGGTTGGCTGTGCGGACGGATGATCCCCGTCGGAGCGTCATCCGCCGTGGCACGTGTGATGGCGCTGATTGTGCTGAGCGCGTTTGTGCTGGGCTCCGCGTTGCTCCCTCAGGTCGAGGGCATTCTTTACGCGCTCTTTTTATTGGTTTATTGGCTGCCGGTGGGCATTTTGACTGCCTGCCTCTCGTCGTCTTTGCGCCGCAAAGCGTTACGGCACAAAACGGAGGCGATGGATTGCCGTCCATCGGCCTCCCACGCATCGATTCAGGAGTTCCCATCCTAAATGAAACGTAATCTTTATCATACTCGTCTCTCTCGGGGCTTTACGCTCATCGAGCTGCTCGTCGTTATCACGATCATCGCGACGCTCGCCGCGATCCTCTTTCCCGTTTTCGCGCAAGCAAAAGAAAGTGCGAAAAAGGCGAATTGTATCTCCAATATCAAGCAGATCTCACTTGCAAGCCTTCTCTACGCTCATGATTATGACGATCGATTGATTCATTACCTCCATTACTTCATCCCGAACTATGTTTACAAGGGTTCTGCGCCTTATACGGCGAGGATGAATTGGTTTGGAGTTAGCCTTCCGCCGGGGATGCTGATCGATGGCCTCCCTTGGGATACGACCCACGGACGATTGTATCCCTATATGAAAAACACTAAAGTTTCAGATTGCCCGGTGGGTTTCGAGTGGTGTCCTCGCTTGACTCTGTCGGGTCCGACGACCATTACTTTTACCCAGGAGGCGGGTGGCGCCGATGCAAGTGACATCGAGGCTCCTGCCGAAACGATTGGTTTTTCGGATGCCATGCAAACAAGCCCAACGGTTCCTTACATCACGCCGATAGCGATTTATGCTTTGGCATGCGGTTTTGGAACAAACCAAGCTCGGCATAACGACATCGCTTCGATCGGATTCTTGGACGGGCATGTCAAAGGTCACAAGCTGTGGATCCCGTCCCAATCTATAGCGGCGGGATATGTGCGGTGGAAAGCGGGATATCTTTTGAAAATTCCAAAAATTAATCCGAATGATGTTACGCCTCTGTGGCAGTCAACCGACTGCTATTACTATTCGATTAAAAAGCCCTCCTTGTAAGCGGGGCGAAGAGATTCATAAGGAGCTGAAAAATGGACGCAGGCGCTCTTTTTCGGAAGAGGCTTGCGTCTCCTTTTTCCGGTAGGCGCTCGAGCCCAAAATTGAATCGATCCATCCGATTCACGCAAGAGGCCAAGAGGCGCTCTGTAAGGTTCATCGGCGCTTTGGCGAGGATTTCCAGGCGAAGCTGCTCTATACTAAGGTGTTGCATGGTCATTTCCTCCAAAGGGTTATAAGTGCAATAAGCGCTCGCGTTCGCGGGCGTAGGCCCGCAATCGCAACTTGCGGGCCAACTTCGACGAAAGATGCGCGCAGAGGCAGCCCACAGGGAGCCAGAAAACGACCTGAAAAAGCGCATAGAGTAGCCCTTCGGTGTTCGGCAAGAAGAGCGCTCCCATCACGAACGAGTACAAAATCAGCGGCATCAGAGCGTGGTAAACCGACCGCGCGGCCCCGACCGGGATCGCCCAGCCGCAGATCGTTCCCACGATGATCGGGGCGAGGAGAGGAAAGCCGATCGCGACCGCAAAAGACCAGGACCCTTCGGGATAGGGCAAAGGCTCGGGCCATACGGCGCGTACGTCAGCTGGGCGGAGCGGAATTGCGTAAGCCGGGCTGGGAAGGTACACCCGCAGGTGCACGAGCAGCACATAGAGCACTTGGGGCAGCGCGAACCAAGCGAACGCGACCAGGTTGCCGTGCCCCACCTTTTGGAGCAGCCAACTGGGTTGGCGGCCGTTGAACCACTGATCGAGATAGGTCTCGGCGCCTTCGTCTGCGTCTCCATACTCTTTGAGGGCTTTCCGGGTAGCGGCGTTTTCGTCCATTCCTTGGCGTTGATAGCGCTCGATCAGCGCCTCCAGATGCAAGAGCGTTTCGGCACGGAGCTGTGCGCGCTCCTCCTCTTCGATCAACCCGGCCAGGGGGGTGACGAGCAAGTCGACGAAACGGTTGATCGCCGGGTTGGCCGAAAGGGCGATCGGGAGATCGGCGGGAAGCCGCGATTCAGACTTCTTGTTCATGGCCGTTCCCTGCGACGCGCAGAACCGCCTGGGAGAACGTTTGGAAGGTCTCGAATTTGGCGGCAAGCTCCGTCGCGCCCTTTTCGGTGATCGCGTACACGCGTTTGGGGCGTTCTCCCTCCACGACGTGCCATTCGCCCACGATCAGTCCGTTTCGCTCGAGGTCGTGAAGGACAGGGTAGAGCGTATTCAGCTTGAATTTCAAGACGTCTTGACTGCGCCGCTCGATCTCGAATGCGATGCCATAGCCGTGGTTAGGCCCGTCGCGTAGGACTGACAGAACAAGCAGGTCGGTGTTGCCGCGAAGATAGTTGGTCAGCGCAGAGATAGTTTTTTTCATAGTATGTACTGCGTGGCAGTTTGTACTATAGCGTATTTTGTCGGTTTCTCCAAAGCGCCGAATTTATCGTACGGAAGCCTGAAGCGAGGGCTTTTGCGCTTCTAGCGCCCTTCGCGCGTGAGAGCGTCCGAGGTTCCAAGAGCGCCAACCCTCTTGTCGGCGCGTTTTCTCTTGCTCGGCGAGGTGGCGAGAGAGCGTCTCGCGTTGAATGGGCGGAAGTCGGTCGAGGCCTTTGAGGAGCGTCGGCACGGCGTCCGCACTCAAAGAGCGAAGATACGTCAGGTCCGTTCCATTTCCTTCCTGATACTGTTCCTGCCGATCCTCATGCGTCGCCTGAGAGCGTTGAGCCAAGACCGACTCCCCGAGGTTGATCCGGGCCATCAGAGCGTCCGGATCGAGTACGTTCAGTCCCAGAATGCAGAGCACCGCACTGAGCGCCGCTCCGAATGCGAAGAGGTGGCTTCGGCCTCGCAAGACGGTGGCTCCCAGCCAAAGGAGAAGAAACCCGATCCAGGCGAGGCCCGCGCTGGCGTAGAGACGCCGAGCGGTGAGGCCATATTGCTGGACGTAGACGTTCATGCGGAAAAAGGCCGAGGCGATGACTACGAAAAGCAGTGCGATCCAAAGATAACCTAGGATTGCGAAGAGCCGCTCGGTTTTCGCGGATTTCTCCAGACGATGGTGGAGCGCCAGCAGAAGGCAGGCGCTGAACCCGACGAGAGAAAGCAGTTCGAAGAACCCACGACGCGCGTACTCGGCATAGGTCAATCCTGCCGTTTCTTGCACAAGGGGCTGGCCACCGAACAAGAACTGCATTTGAATCGCAACGAAGGAGCCGAATAGCAGGATCATACTGCCCAGTACGATGCCGATTTCGATACCTCCTAAGTAACTGCGCTGCGTCTGAGCGGTCGGAGGGCGGACGATGTGCCGAAGAAACCATCCTCCATACAGGCCTCCGACGAAAATGGTGAGGACGAGTGCCAGAAAGCCTTGGGAGAGCACCCGCTCTATGTCCCAGGAAAACCAGGTCTCGATCAGGTCTTCGAACACGGCGTCGGCTTGGATCATCAGGACGCCGAAGACAAAAAGAAGCGGAAGCGCGATCAGAAGGCCCCGAACGATCGCTTGAATCCGGCGACGGGTTGTTTCGGAGGGGAGACTCTTGAATTGGGAAGAGAGGAAGAGGCGCACGCAATTCGGAAGCAGGCGCCCCCATTGGGCGATTACGCCCAAAGTGTATTCGCTCAAGCAGGCTAGAAACGGCCGGCCGGTGTGAATGCGGAGCGAGATGATGCCGAGCAAAAGGACGATTCCCGCCCCGTTCGCGAGGTGCAGTTCGCTTGAGTCGCGCCAAGAGAAGCAGGCGACCAAAAGGAGAAGTGGCACGAAAAGCCATGTGGTATCGCGCTGGAAAGGGCTGACTTTTTGAGAGCGCAGAAGCCCCATCGAGACGACGATCGCAAGCGTCCAAAGCGCGAGGTTCAGGCCCCAGCGAGCTTGATAGAGCAGTCCCGAGCCGAGAAGGCCCAGAGCGACGGCATGAAGGGCGAGAGGAAGGGCCGTCGCTTGAGACGACGGCTCGGCGGAAGAGGCCGCTTCAGAGTCCATGTCTTCATTTTAACAAGCACTGCCTTTTGAAACGTTCCGCGGGACCGGCCGGAAAGGTCTCGAAGAAGAACCGCGCGCCCGACGGTCCATATGGGGTACCCCTTATCCAAGAGATGGCTTGGCTGCGCAAGAAACAAGATCCGGCGCTTCCCGTCGATTGGATCGTCGTCGGCTTGGGGAACCCGGGAAGAGAGTACGCGGGCACGCGACACAACGTGGGCTTCGAACTGATCGAACGCTTGGCGGCGCGACATCGCATTCGAGTGCAGACGTCGCGGTTTCGAGCGCTTTATGGTCAGGGAGAGATCGCCGGACAGCAGGTTCTTTTGGTGAAGCCGCTGACTTATATGAATCTCAGCGGTCAAGCCGTCGCGCCGTTGGCGCGGCAATTCGGCGTGCCTCCGGAGCGCGTTCTGGCGGTGGCGGACGATCTCGATTTGCCGGTCGGGACGGTGCGACTGAAGCTGCGAGGGAGCGCGGGAGGGCACAACGGTCATAAATCGCTGATCGCGCTTTTGCGGACGCAGGAGTATCCCCGCCTGAAAATCGGTATCGGCAAACGCTCCGAGGACACCGTGGATCACGTTCTTGGCGCGTTTCGCCCGGATGAACGTCCCTTTATCGACGAGGCGATCGACCGAGCGGCACGCGCGTGCGAGACGCTTCTCGAGGAAGGATACGAGGCGGCTCAGCGAAGCTTAGCGGAATCTCTTTCGTGAAACCCCGTAATTTTACTTGGATACCTGGTAATCAAACCTGGAAATTCCCCTGTGATGTTTGCGGGGATAGGCCTTCCCAACGGATTGGGAAGCGAGGGCCTCTCCCTGAGAATCACGGAGGAAAATCGCAATGTCTTTTCGAGTCAACACGAACGTAACGGCCATGAACGCGCTGCGCAACGTAGGCGGCACGTCTTTTGAATTCAGCAAGTCAATCACCCGGCTCAGCACCGGTCTTCGCATCAACTCCGCCGCGGACGATCCCGCGGGCCTGATCATCTCGGAAAACTTCCGAGCTCAGATCGGTGGATTGCAACAGGCGATCCGCAACAACCAGGATGCCGTCAACTACGCCAAAACCGCCGAAGGCGCGATGGACGAGATTAGCCGTCTGCTCCGCGACGCCCGCTCGTTGGCCGTTTCGTCGAGCAACAGCGCCGTCATGAGCGCGCCGCAGCTTCAAGCGAACCAAACTCAACTCGATTCGATCGTCTCTTCGATCACCCGTATTTCCCAGCAGACGCAGTTTGGAACGCGTCGCCTGCTCGATGGCAGCTCCGGCGTCAACGCCGCGATCACCAACGGGACGCGCATCGGCTCGATCAGCATGAACGGCATGTTGAACGGCGTATCCCTGATGGAAAACTCGGCGATCGACATCGACGTGACGACGGCGGCTGCGAAGGCCAGCTCGCTCCAGACGCGAGTCATCGCGGTTGCGGATGTGGCGACTGCTTCGACCACGACGGTGGCTCAAGCGGGCTCGTTCACGATTAACGGCCAGACCTTCGGCGCTTCGGCGACCGACACGTACGGT
>JBBCJD010000025.1:0-1654 GCA_037189405.1 bacterium | reverse complement strand
ACGGTGTTCAGCACTTCGCGGATCATCAGCAACTTCTACGCCGAAGGCGACGACTACCGCGACACAGCCCTTCCGGAAGTATACTTCATCGGCATCCTGGAGTTCCGTATGGACGCGAACGAGCAGGAGCATTACATCCGCCGCGTGGAACTCACTGACCGCAACACCGGCAAAGGTTTTTACAGAAAGTTGCAGTATATCTTCCTGGAACTTCCTAACTTTGCTAAAAGCGAGAAAGAGATCGAAACGGATCTGGATCGTTGGTTTTGGTTGTTCAAGCACCTGAGCGAAGCGGACCAGATACCGAGGTTCATGAACAGACGGGTGTTCAAGCGGATTTTTCAGATCGCGGAATTGGCAAATTTAAGTGAGGACGAACTGATGGCGTACAACGCAAGCATACAAGCCGAATGGGACTGGCAGAACGCCGTGGAGCTGGCCGAGGAGCGGGCTGTGGAAAAGGCACTCAAAAAAGAACGTGCCAAGGCCGAAGCGAGGGAGCGTCAGCTGCTGAAAGAAGCCGAAGCCAAGGAGCGTGAATTGCTGATTCAATCGGCTAGGGCATTGAAGAAATCCGGCGTACCCAATGTGGTCATCGCGGAAAGCCTCGGATTGCCGTTGGAAGTGGTCGAACAGCTTTAACGATTCCGTCTAACTTTCATCGACAAACGAATAATCATCGAAAGGAGCGATTACCATGGGCATAATGGAAACGATCGACGCACTGATCCGGGAGGAAGGTGAGAAATTGAGCGAAAGGCGTGGAGAGAAGCGTGGCGAAAAAAGGGGAAAACTTGAGGGGGAGCTTAGGGGGAAAGAGATAGAGGTTGAAAACCTCATCACCAAGCTCGGCCTATCCGACGAGCAGGCCGCCGACGTGGCCGAGGTATCCGTCGAGTTCGTAGCGAATATCCGCGCCAAACTCGCCAAGTAGAGACGCAAGATCTTGCGTCTCTACCAAGCGTTTTCTGCCTGAACCTATCTCCTAAACACACCCCGTTTCCTCGGGGGCGTGTTTTCGATAATTGATTTTTTGAAGCCACGGTAGGGGCGAACCCGTCGGTTTGCCGAATGTCGTGCTGGAAAACACTGGCGTACAGATGCTACGCTGCATCGGTACCAATCTTACGCCGAAATAGCAGAGATCCTCACGGCTCGCACAGCCCATCGCGTGCCTCAGGATGACGGTTTTGGCGGAAATCCTGCACGGCACTCCGCGCCCATAACATAAACACACATACACAAACACGAACACACATTTTTTTAACCATTAATCTTAACACCCATGAATGAACAAAAAAACAAAAACACCGGCCCTGCCATCAAGCAGGCCCGCTCCTACGCAAGCCTGAGCCGCAATGCGGCCGCGCGCAGGATGGGCATGAGCCTGGCGCGCCTGCACGCATTGGAAAAAGGCGAAGGCGAGCTACGCTTCGCCGAAGCGGTAAAGCTATTGGCCCTTACGGGCATAACCTACGACGAATTCGTGGCGATGGCCATGGAGGGCCAGCGTTGAAAACCTTTTTTTTGACCAAACGGGGTAAAAATCATTTTTACGGAATTTCTACCCCATCGATGAATCCTTAAACATAGCTTTGCGATGAAGACAAAAGTATTGAAATCAAGACTGATGAGCACGGCAGCAACCACCGAC
>JBBCJD010000024.1:0-47925 GCA_037189405.1 bacterium | reverse complement strand
AACAAGCACGTATCGTAAACATAAGTGGTTACAAAACCTAAAGGATCCATCGACGAGATCCGATGATCTCCCGCATCGTAACCGTAACTTGTGCGGCGCCCTAAAGCATCTTCTGAAGCCACAAGGCGATTCAACACGTCATAGTGATTCGTCGTCACCGTGCCGTCTGAATGCAGCACCGAAACCACGTTCCCAGACTCGTCGTAACTATACGTCGTAAACAGACCTCGAGCATCCTGCTCCGAAAGCAGCGTCCCATCTCCGTGGTAGGCATAACTCGTCACCCGACCCAAAGCGTCCATCTGAGACAGCAACAGCCGAGACGATCCGTCGAACACCGACGTCGTTCGGTTCCCCAGAGCGTCCTCGACCCCCGTGTTGTTCCCGTAAGCGTCGTACAGATACGTCGTTCGATACCCAAGAGGATCACCCGAACTCACCATCTGCCAAGATACCGGATCATAAACCACATTCGAAAGCAAACCGGCAGGAGAAGCCTCCTGAACCTTCAAACGCTGAGAGTTGTAAACCGAAGTCACAACATAACCCTCAGCCTTAATGAGAGTCGTCAAATTGCCGACGCTGTTATACATGTAGGTTTCCCGGGCGCCGCTTGGAAGCACTTGGGTCGAAAGTCCGCCCGTCGTGCTATAAACCCAGGTCCAAACCGCACTGCCCATCTGCATACTCACCACGCGATTGAGCGAATCGTAGTGGTAGATCGTCTGGTACCCGCGCGGATCCTCGATCCCATAGACGTGCGTGACGCCGGCACCCATAGAAGAAAGAGTATAGAGATACTTACTGGTACATCCTGCGGGGCTGAGAGTCGTCATCAGATTCTGTTGGGCGTCGTACTGGTAAGTCCAACGCCTTTGCCCCCAATCCTCGACGGTATTGAGAAGCGAATAGCTCCCACTTGGAATGTACATGAAGCTCACGCGCTTCCCATCCGGCACTTCGATGCTCTTCACAAACGTGGATTCAGGGCCGGAACCGTAACTGTAGGTGTGGCAAATCCCCATCGGATTTCGAAGCCCCGTCATCTGCAGCGTCATCGGATTGCCAGCCCCGCTGAGCGCCTCGTAAACGATTTGCCCTCCATCGTTAAACGTTTCGACGAACTTCGTTCCATCGAAGACGAGCGTCGTTTGTGCTCCAGAATTCAAATAGGCTAAGTAGGTAACAATGGAGCCGCTTGAACCCGCAATGCGGTAAGGGTATTCGCTCATATCGCCTCGTGTCAACGTGACGACGTCTGTACTCGTCGAAGAATAGATGCGAGCGCGAACGCTTGCCGAACGTCCATGACCGAATTCGGTCACGACATTGGATTCACTACTGTAGTAAAAGCTGATGCTGAGATTAAACTGTTTGGCCTTGAGCTCAATCTCGGGGTCGATCGTTAAATGGCCCGTCCGAGGATCCGGCATCGCTCGATACGGATGCTGTAACGGATTTCCAACCTCCGAACCATGATGAACAAACTGATTCTTACTATACATAATTACTAACCTCATCAAGGACGAGAAGGAGGAAGACAGGCTCCATCACGATAATAGAAAAACTGATGATAAGTTGGATATTCTTCAGGAGCTCCCCATATTTCTATATCAAAAAATGACACTTCTGGACTCGCAATCATTACGGATGGATAAACAGTATTATTCTTAATATCATTCAGAGGAATCCCCCACAAATCATTAGGTGCTCCAAATGAAAAACGATGAACACCTAACGGAAATGTGGGATCATCTAATTGAACAGCTTTTCGTCTTGAAATTCCAACTTTGACAGCCTGAGAAGATACAAATTTCACAAACCCAAATTCAAATATAAGTCTAACGTTAGGAAAAGGAGGCATTACAAACCCCCAATACTGCACAATACCAAGAGGAGTATTTCTCGATGATGCAGAAATCCCATCTACTCGAATAAGGTGATAAGTTTGGAATGGCCTTTCACCGACGCCGTACGCAAAATAGCTATCTCCCGTCGACCACGGGACTTCCGAGATCGGATCTATCTTCACGCTTGTGTAACCAGCTGTATTCATCACTATTTCACGCGATTGCGGCAAAACGAGTTTGCCGTAACATACTTTTCCGTCCGTCCCAGGGACAGGGGCTCCTTCGGTAGCACCCTTTTTGCAAATGTAACTATCACAAGAGGGATCGCATTGATCTTCACAACTTGCGGCGAAACAACTTTTCATGAAGAACTCCTTTTCCCCGCGATGATCGCAGGGCAGTCAATTCTCTCAAAGTTCCTCGTTACTTCAAAAGAAGGGGATGAAATTGAGCAAGGAATAACGCGGCTCACACCCAGGCCCAGTGGCCATAAAATCGATGTTCGCAAGCAAAAGAGAGCTGCTCACGCGTATGCACTTAAGACATCAAGCGTTCTCACAAACACTTTTCAGGGCGAGATCTATCCCGCCATCCTAAAACCATGCAGCGATAGCAGCTGACTTACTGTATCCGAAATATTTCACTCTCCCAAGCGTTTCAGGAAGAACAAGGACGCAAGTCGAAAACTTGCCGCCTACTCCCAAAGCAGATCCAGAGTAGCCAAAGGCAGCTTTCATCTCAAGGAGCCACTCATCGACTGAGCTGAGTTTGATATACTAAAGGAGCCATGTTCGCTACGATCGCCGCGCTCGCCCTGATGGCTCTGAAACCGACCGAAAGGACGCACACGCTCCCCAGAGAAATGAGAGGTTTCGGGAAGTGAAACGTGATTTTCGAGGAAACCCGTCGCGACCCGAGTCGTCTTCAAACGTGTATACTAAGCGGCGGAGGCACCACGGAGTCAGGTGGAAACGGAGGTCGGAGCAGGGAAGCTCCCTCCGCTAGCTTCGTTCCCTTTTCTTAAACGCTATTCTTCCGGTTCGGCCGCGGCGTCCTTGGGCAACATGTGCCCGAGCTTCTCACGTTTCGTCTCCAGATAGCGCCCGCGCGTTTCGAGCGCGCTCGCCACCAGCGGCACGTGCTCTACGATCTCCAAACCGTACCCCTTCAGGCCCGACACCTTTTTGGGATTGTTCGTCATCAGACGCAGCTTGCGCAGTCCGAGGTCCGCCAATACCTGCGCGCCCAGGCCGTAATCGCGTAGGTCAGCCTTAAACCCGAGCGCTTGGTTCGCTTCGACTGTATCGAGCCCGCGGTCCTGAAGTTCGTAGGCTTTGAGCTTGTTCACCAACCCGATCCCCCGCCCTTCTTGAGCAATGTAGAGCAACACACCGCGCCCTTCCCGCTCGATCTGCTCCAAAGCCATCGTAAGTTGATCGCCACAGTCGCAGCGGAGCGAGCCCAACAGGTCGCCCGTCAGGCAGGACGAGTGGATCCGCACCAGCGTCGGCTCCTCCGAACACACGTCGCCTTTGACGATCGCGACATAGGGAGCGCTTTCCACCGAGGTCTCGTAGGCGTATAACTGAAAATGCCCGAACCGGGTCGGAAAGTCGATCGGCCCCGCGGCCCTCTCGACGAGACGCTCGGTCTTGCGGCGATAGGCGATGAGATCGGCGATCGTAATGATCTTGAGGTCGTGCTCACGCGCGAACTCCGTCAGCCCGTCCAGACGCATCATCGTCCCGTCGTCCGCGACGATCTCGCAGCCCACCGCGACCGGTTTGAACCCCGCCAGCACGCAAAGATCCACAGACGCCTCGGTATGACCGGCGCGCCGCAGCACCCCCCCCTCCTCGGCACGCAAAGGGATGATGTGTCCGGGCCGCCCGAGGTCGGTCGACTTCGCGTCCGAGTCGCAAAACACTGCGACCGTCGCGGCGCGATCGTGAGCCGAAACTCCCGTCGTGGTGCCGTGAAGCGCGTCGACGGTTTCGGCCATCGCGGTCCCGAGGCGCGCGGTGTTGTTCTTCGTCATCATCGGGATGCGAAGCTCCTCCAAACGCGCGGCGGTCGTGGGGATGAAGGGCACCCCTCGCCCGAAGCGAATCATGAAATTCATCGCCTCGGCGGTACAAGCTTCGCCGGCCATGATCAGGTCGCCCTCGTTTTCGCGGTCGGGATCGTCGACCACGATGATCATCCGCCCGGCTTTGAGGTCGTCGAGCGCCTCGGGAATCGTCGCAAACTGCATGCCTCCCTATTTTACGCTTTCGCGTGCAACCCTCGCCGAAACCGATTCGTACTCCCCTCAACGGTCCAAAGAACGTTCTGCCCGCAGGGGTCCGTCTGAACAGCATCCGCGGGCTTAAATTCTCACCATGGGGGAAGATGCTTTTGACTTGTTTTCGTTCGATTGGGATCGCGATCGTCGCGCTTGGAGCCACCGCCGCTTGGGCACGGCCGTTCAAAGTCAACGTGACGCCCTTGTTCACAGGATCGACTTCGGAATACGTCTCCCCTCTTAGCATCGAGATTCAAAATCTCGGGCCGCACGCGCAGGGCGTCGTACGCCTCATCAGCGGCGCTTCCGAAACGGTGTATCCGGTCGAACTTCCAAGTGGGTCGACCAAGCAGATCGTGGTAACTCCCTCCGAAGGAAGCCCGAGGGCCGTTCTCGAGACGAATCAGGGCTCCGCGAACTTCCTGATCCCCGAACGCAACGCTGGGTTTTACCGGCCGATCCTTCAAATCGGCGGTTCCGAAGGCGACCTCCTCTTTGTGAGTCTGGGGGACTCTGACAATCCGGAAGAACAGACTCCGATGATCGATTTTTACTGCGTTCCGGAAGCCGCTCCCGAACGAAGCGTCGGCTACTCGGGGCAGTCCGTGATCGTCCTGGCCTCGGGCAGCGAGCGTCTTTCCGACGCGGCGGTCCAGGCGATCTCTCAATGGGTAATGCTGGGTGGCAAGCTCCTTTTTCAGGGGGGCGCCTCGGCTGCGGTTCTCCGCGACCCTCGCTGGGCGGACTTACTGCCCATCTCGCCCTCGGCTCCTCGCGCTTTGCCCAAGATCGCGTGGCTCGAAACGTTCAGTCCTATTCCGGCGGGGCCGATCACGGTAATGGACGCCACTGCCAAGCCCGGTATGCCGACGAATCTGGAACAGGGGCTTCCCCTCGTCGCGTCTCGCCTTTACGGATTGGGCACGGTCCACTATGTGGCGTTCGACCTGACCGAGCCCCCCCTTTCGCGATGGGAGGGACGCAAGTTGCTTTTCGACGCGCTGTTCCCATCGCCGACTCCTCGGTGGGAGGACGGCACCTTACATGAACAATCCGCCCAAGCCATTCTTAATTGGAGCCAGTATGAGCTCCCTTATTCCGATTCCGAATTCGACGTGGCGCTCTTTTCGACCTCCACCGTCGCACTGATTCTGGGGTTATACGTGCTTTGTGTGATTCCACTCAATTTCGCGGTGCTGAAAAAACTCGGGAAACGCGAATGGGCTTGGATGACCGCCCCGATTTTGAGTGTCCTGTTCGCCTCGATCTTCTTCAGCGCGGCGCGTGGGCTCTACCGTTCGCAACTCTCGTTCACGACTCGCACCTTGGTGATCAGCGATGCGGGTTCCCATCAATCGATCGCGTTCGGCAACCTCGAAACGTTCTTTCCCAAAGCCGGCAGATACCCCGTTCAGTTCGAAGGGCTCGAACAGCTGTCCCTTCATTCGAACGATTCCATCCCCACCATGCCCCGAACCAAGCTGCAACTCGTCGACGACGGCATGGAACCCAGCGGAAGCCTCACCACCCAGAATCTCACATTCAGCGGGATGCAGTACCAGCAGCGCTTGTCGCACGAAGGTCCTTGGGCCGAAGTTCGGTTGCAAGGCGACCGCTACGTCGTTCAAAATCGCTCGCCCCACCGCCTAAAAGACGTGAAGGTGATCTTGGGGACCGAACACGAGGTGGCGCTCGGAACCCTTGAACCGGGGGCCGCGTCGAGCGGGAAAGTGCAACCTCGCCGGCAACTGGGGAGCAACGACTGGGTATCGGAGTTCCCTTGCGAACAAGCTTTTCTTCTCGCCGAACTGCCGGATTGGGCTCCCGGACCCCAATGGGGCGCTCGGGTCGGCGGCGGCGTCCAGTTAGTCATGAGCACCTCGCTCCCCCTTCCCAAGTTCTCTCCGTAACCTTATGAAACATCTTCTCCGCGAATGGGTTTTTGAGAATCCGATGCTTCGGGAGTTCAGCCGCCACCGCCGGCGCGTTCTGGGCGTCTCACGCGCGACCGCAGGCGGCGCGCTGCTTTTCCTCGGGATCTATGCCCTGATCGCGTTTTTGGTTTGGCGATTCCACGAAAGCTTCTCGCCGTTGATCCTGATTTTGGTCCAGACATGCCTTTTCATGCTCTTCATTCCTCTTCTGGTCCACAACGCCATCGCCGGCGAACGGGAAAAAAGGACCTGGGAGATGCTTCGCGTCGCACCGCTCACCCGCGCCCAAATCATCCTCGGCAAGTTCATCGCTTCCGTGGGATTACTCTTGGGATTCATCGGAGCTTTTTTCCTCTTGGTGGCGATCCTGACGTTCACCTATCAACCCGGCGGCACCCGGCTTTTTGTCCCCTCACTTTGGGCCGAGGTCTTGATCGCGGAGGCGATCTCTACGACGTTCGGCATTCTAGTCGTCGCCCTGACGCTGACAGCGTCCTCGATCAGCCATCGCGCCTTTACCGCTTTGAGCCTTTCGATCGGGATCCTTTTCGTTTGGATGCTTTTGGGGCCGATGATCGGAAGCATGCTTGATTCGGGGGCGCTTTCCGAGACCTTCAACTATCTCCATCCGATCGATTTGCAACTCCTACACATGAACCGGGTCGAGCCCTCGTACGACCCCTCCTTCTTCTTCACGTTTGCCCATTTCGCGGCCGTGCTGAGCGCGTATCTGCTTCTAACCACCCTCCTTCTGGCCTTGAGCACGAAACTGCTCAAGATCATCGACCGCAACTAGGAACTGACCCATGCTCGTAATCGACCATCTCCACAAACGCTACGGCTCCCTCGTCGCCGTTCAAGATCTCAGCCTGGAGCTCGAACCGGGAGACATCTTTGGGTTCATCGGTTCGAACGGCGCCGGGAAAACCACGACCATTCGGATGCTCGCCACGCTCCTTGAGCCCACCTCGGGGACGGCGCGGCTCAACGGCGTCGATCTTCTGCAAAATCCCATGGCGATCCGCGGCATGATCGGATACATGCCGGACTTCTTCGGCCTCTACGACGACGTGAAAGTCTGGGAGTATCTCGATTTCTTCGCCTCGATCTACCGCGTTCCCGCCAAGGAGCGGCCACATGTGATCGAGAATGTGCTGGAGCTCACCGACCTCACCGTCAAAAAAGAGGCCTTCGTCCAATCGCTCTCGCGTGGCATGCAGCAGCGGCTCTGTCTTGCGCGATGCCTCGTGCACGATCCCGCGCTGCTCCTTCTCGACGAACCCGCCAGCGGACTCGACCCTCGTGCTCGCGCCGAGCTCAAAGAGCTGATCGCCGAACTTGGACGCATGGGCAAGATCGTAATCGTCAGCTCACACATCCTGTCGGAGCTGGCCGATTTCTGCAACAAAGTCGGCATTATCGAGCGCGGCGAACTCCTGGCGTTCGGCCCAGTTCAAGAGATCGTTTCCGGCATTCAGAGCGGACGGACGCTCCGCGTCCGCACCCTCGGCGATCTGACGCCTCTCCGGGACTCCATCGAGGCTCATGAAGGCGTCTTGGCGGTCAAGATCGACTCCGACGCGTTGCAGATCGAATTCTCAGGCACTCCGGAGGCGCAGGCCGAGCTGCTCGCGAAACTGGTGGCGCTCGGGGCGAGGCCGTACCTGTTTTCCGAGGAAACGGGGAATTTGGAAGACGTCTTCTTGAAACTGACCACGGGAGCGGTGCAGTGAATCCCGCCCTTTGGATGAAAAACTGGCTCGTCGAGACCAAGCGCGCCTACGTCGGCAACGCGACCACTCTTCGCGATTTCCGGACGCAATTGCGCGGCGGAAAGTCGACCCTCTTTTGGTCGGTCTACCTGACGCTGCTATGCTTGATGGGGATCGCGGGCTACGCCTCGCTCGATGCGACCGGCCCCATGTGGAGCATCCAGACTTCTCTGCAAGCCTTTTACGCGATGCTCCAGTATCTCCTATTGTTCGGGGTGCTCTTCATCGCTCCCGCGCTGGGAGCCACGGCGATCGTGGCGGAGCGACAACGCCGCGCGCTCGATCTCGTGTTCTCGGCCCCCGTGAGCATGAAGTACTACCTGATCGGCAAGTTGCTGTCCTGCTACCGAACGATCTGGATGCTGCTGATCCTCTCACTCCCGCTCGCCGCGCTCGGCGTCTGCGTGGGCGGCGCGACGTGGCAGGACGTTGCGATCCTGTATGCTCTGCTTTCGCTTCACGGCCTGCTCTACGTCACGGTCGGGCTTTTCTTCTCCGCGATCGCCGAAACGCCGATCAACGCGCTGCTCTACACCTATGTGTTTCTGGCCGCCGTCATCGTCGGCTCCTCGATCCTCGGCGCGCTCAGTTTATTCTCGCTGGGCTTTGGAGCGGGCAGTATCGTCCTCACAGTTCTCCTGAGTCTGGTCAACCCCTTCTATTTGATCTCGATCATGCAATACGGAGCGGATCTCGCCGGATCCGTGCCCTTCTTCGCGTCGACTCCGTCCCTCTTTATCGCGCTTGCGAGCGGCATCTTGCTGTTTCCCCTCATCAAGACCCTTTTATCGGGAACGGCTTCGGTCCTGAGCGGTCAAATCCCCGAAGCGCGCAACTTCCGGCTCCACGTACTCTTCGGACTCGTGGCGTGCTCGGCTTTGCTTGGATGGACCCTTGCCCAAGGGGGCCAACTCACCGGTGCGGGCGTCTGGCTGCATTTCCTCTTTATCTTCGGAGCCTTGCCTTTTTTGCCGTCCCTGTGTTGCTGGGGAGAAGATCGAGAGACTCGCTTCCGATACGACGGGGTGTTTCGAATGCGAAAGCTCCTCTCAGGGACCCCTTCCGGAACCTTGCCGTTTCTATACGGAATCGTCCTTTTGTGCTACGGCACTCTCGCTCTTACGGGGACCCTCGCCGGGGGTACGCTCGACACGGGCTTTCTCGAAAGCGCGTTTGCTGTCGTAGGCGCTTGGACGCTCCTTTGGGGCATCGGACGATTCTTCTCCTCCGCGCGGCGAGAGCTTCGATCCTCTCGGGTGCTCTTTGGCACGGTCGAAATTCTTTGTGTGCTGTTTCCGGCCATCGTCGTGCTCAGCGATTTCCTGATGTTGCAAGCGATGGGAAGCATGAGCGGTGCGGGGCACTTTTCCGGCCTGGTTCTTGTTTCTCCTGTCGGGGTCAGTGTGGTTTTCTTCCTCCTCGGATGGACGCTCGCCTGGCTTTCGGAACGACGCCGACACCGTTTCCTCGCGAAGGAGTCTCTCGTCCATGCATGAATCGCTTCGTCCCTATCTTCGCCGCGTTCGCTGGATGCGCGCTTGGCGCGGCCTCGCCGTCGGAGCCACCGTCGGCGGAGGGATCGCCGCCGCGTGGGCGGCGCTCGACTGGGCTCGCCTGGGAAACGTCCCCTCTCCCGATCCTTGGCTTTGGCTTACCGCCCCGGTCGGGCTCGGCCTCCTTTTCGGGGCGGGAATCGGATTTTTCCGCAAGGTATCGCCCGCGGCGCTCGCCCGCAGCATCGACCGTCGCGGAGGGCTTAGCGACCGCCTGACGACTGCCCAAAGCGCCGGCGGGGCGTTTAAGGACGCGCTCCTCCAAGACTCCGAAACCCAGCTCAACGCCCTTCGTCCCAAAGAGCTTTACCCGCTCCGCTTCGGACGATGGCAAGCCGGAGCCGTCGCCGCGGGCACGCTCGCGACCTCGATCTTCCTGCTCGGGAACAGCCCTCTGCTGCTCGACGATGCGCAGAAAGCGGAGCGCGCTGAGCTCAAAGAGATGGGGGAGACCGTCGAGCGCATCGCCCGGCCCCTGACCCAAACCGCCGAGCGCGAATCGACGCGCGAGGAACAGGCCTTGGGCGCGGAGCTTGAGCGCTTCGCGCGAGAACTTCAAAAAGGGCGGCTCAACAAAGAACAGGCGCTTCTTAAACGCAACGAGCTCTCCAAGGAAGCCGAGCGTCTCATGCAAGAACGCAACGAGGCGACGCTCGAACACCTCTCCCAAGCCGAAACGGCGTTCCAAAAGTTGCGCCCACGAGACGAGTCGAGGCAAGGGGCTTCAGGGGACGCGCAGAAGCTGGAGCAGATGCAAACGCAACTCGCACAGCTTCAACAGGATGCGCAGGCGATGTCAAAGCAACTGGAGACCCTCAAGGCCCGGCAACAAGGCGCCTCCGGCGAGGAAGCGCAGCAACTTCAAAAGCAGATCGACGCCCTTCAAGAACGGATTCGGCAGAACGAAGAAGCCCAAGCCGAGTTGAGCGAGGCGATCCGAAAACTGATGGAACGGATTCAAAACCACCCGCTCATGAAGGAAATCCAGGCGTTAATGAACGAACTCCGCAACGATGCCGAAGCCACCACGGCCGGCGAGCCACCAAAACACACGAAGGAAGAGCTCGAAGCGATGCGACAGAAACTCGAAGAACTCGCCAAGCAGCTTGAGGACGATGAAGCGCTGCAAGCCTTCATGGAATCGATGCTCGAAGCGCTGAAAAATGCCGAGAAATGCAAAGAGTGCGAAGGGCTCGGACTTGGGTTGGGACTAGGACTGGGACTTGGAACCAAGCGCAGTAACGGCCCCGCGGCGCATGGCGGATTCTTCCAAAACACCGAACGCGTTCCGCTGTCCGAACAAGGGGCAAGCGGTCAAGGCAAGACCAGCGTCACCGGGGTCAAAGGGCAGCGCAAAGAGGATCAAGGGCGCGAAACCTATCTGGAGATTCGAGCCCCTGCCACCCTCGGTAAACCCTCTTCTGTGCCATATCGAGACGTCCTTCCGCAATATCGCCAGCAAGCCGAGCGCGCCATCGACCGCGCACAAATTCCCAAGGAGCATGAAAAACGCGTGAAAGAGTATTTCGAATCGCTGGAAGGGGGCCGCTAACGATGCCCGCCGAACAAGACGCCCTCTGGTTTCGAGAAACGTTCGAGAAGATCCGAAGCGAACTCGGCAAAACGATCGTCGGCCAAAACGAGATCGTCGAAGGGGTGCTGGTCGCGCTCGCCGCGAACGGACATGTGCTGCTCGAAGGCATGCCTGGACTGGGCAAAACGCTGCTCGTACGCTCGCTCTCCGAGGCGTTGCACCTACCCTTCGGACGCATCCAGTTCACGCCGGACATGATGCCCGCCGACGTCACCGGCACCAACATCCTCGTGCAGAGCGAGTCCGGGGCACGGGCCTTCGAGTTTCGGCGCGGGCCGATCTTCTCGGGGTTGCTGCTCGCCGACGAGATCAACCGCGCGACCCCCAAAACGCAATCCGCGCTGCTGGAGGCGATGCAGGAGCGAGCTGTGACCGTCGGCGGCACTCGCTACGCGCTCGACGAACCGTTCCTCGTGATGGCGACCCAAAACCCGATCGAGCAAGAAGGCACCTACCCTTTGCCCGAAGCCCAGCTCGACCGCTTCTTCTTCAAACTGCTCGTGCCTTTTCCGACCAAGGCCGAGCTGGCCGAAGTCGTTCAGCGCACGACAGGCGTCCATACCGCCGAAACGCAGCCCGTGGCGAGCGGCGAAGAGATCCTGCGCATGCGCGCGCTGGTTCGCGAGGTCCCCGTCGCGCCGGAGGTGCTCGACTACGCGCTCTCGATCGTCGTCGGGACTCACCCGCATCAGCCCCATGCCGCGCCCTTCTCAGATCGATACGCTCGTTTGGGCGCTTCGCCCCGAGGCGCCCAAACGCTCGTGACCGCCGGCAAGATCTTCGCGCTACTTTCGGGACGGTTCAATCTCAGTAAAGAGGATCTTCGCCGGGCCGCGAAGCCCGCGCTCCGGCATCGCCTGTTGCTGAACTTCGAGGCGGACGCCGAGGGGGTCACGAGCGACCGCCTGATCGAAGAGGTGCTCGCCCACGTCGAGGCCGGGGACAAGGACCCCATCAAGGTCTAGCGCCCTGTGACGAGCGAACGGTCGCCTTGGATCCTGGAGCCGCGCGAGATGCGGCTGTTGGAAGGGCTGCGCCTGAATCCTTCGAAAAGCTTTTCGGGGCGAGTGCGCGGCGAGCGGCTGACGCAAAAAAAGGGGCTCAGCATCGAGTTCGCCGACTATCGCAACTACACCGAAGGGGACGATCTTCGGCATCTTGATTGGAACGTCCTCGCCCGGCTTGAAACGCCAATTCTGAAGACTTACCGCGACGAAGAGGATCTCGCGGTGCATCTTCTACTCGACGCCTCGGCTTCGATGGCGTTCGGAGACCCCTCGAAGTTCGCCGCCGCGCAACGTGCGGCCGCCGCACTGGGATACGTCGCACTCGCCGGAGGCGACGCGCTCTCGTTGCACGCGCTCCCCCTCGCACGCCCCCCAGCGAACTTTCGTGGCAGAGCCCGTTTTCCTCGGTTGAACCACGCGGTGCAAGCGCTCGCCCCCGAAGGGCAAGCCGGCCTCACTTCGGGACTGCGGCACTTTGCAAACTCCAACGCCCGCGTGGGGCTCGTCGTCTTGATCAGCGACGGCATGGACCCTGAGATCGTATCGGGACTTCGCACGCTCAGCGGCCGAGGGCACGAGGTGTTCTTTCTTCAGATCCTCAGCCCTATTGAGCGCGACCCCGACTTGGAGGGGGACCTTCGACTCCTCGACGCCGAAAGCGCGCCTGCCGTCGAAATCACCGCAAGCGCCGCGACTTTGAAGGCGTATCGGCACAACCTGAACGCGCATCTGGAATCGATTCGCCAAACCGTGCTCCGACAGGGCGGGCGCACCGCGCTGATCTCAAGCGACGACTCCCTGGAAAGCCTCGTGCGCGGGGTGCTGCGTCAAGCGGGGTGGGCGCGCACATGAGCTTTCAAAACCCCGCGGCGCTGTGGGCGCTGCTTCCGCTGGGCGCCGCGATCGTCGCCCTGTACCTCTTGCGCATGCGACGTCGAGACCTGCGCGTCCCGGCGACCTTCCTTTGGCCCGCTCGGACCGACGAGGTCCGCGCGAACTCGCTGTTTCAACGACTGCGCTTCAGTTGGCTCCTGGTCCTTCAGCTTCTGGCGCTCGCGGCGTTCGCGTTTGCGCTCGCCCGTCCTCAACTCAAGCAAGAGGGGCTGATCGGAAATGTCACCTTGCTCGTCGTGGACAGTTCGGCCAGCATGGGCGCGAAGGAAGGCGGCCTCACCCGGCTCGAAGAGGCCAAGCGGCTCGCCGCCGAAGCGATCCGCTCGGCCGGCGCGGGAGATCGCATCGCGGTCCTCGAAGCCGGGCCCCAACCTCGCGTCGTCTCTGCGTTGAGCCAAGATCCCACGCGAAGCCTGGATTCCTTGCGGCTCATCCGGCAGACCGACGCCGAAAGCGATGTGGGCGAGGCTTTGCGGCTCGCGGCCGCGCTCGCCGAACAAGAAAGCTCCGCGCGAATCGTCCTCCTCTCCGACGGAGTGTTCGAGCCGATCGAAGACTTCGCCCCCGGGAGAGCCGAATGGGTCTATCGCCCGATCGGATCCACGGTGTCGAACCTCGCGATCCGCGCACTCGGGGTGTCTCGCACCCCGTCCGGCCATCAGATTTACTGCGCCGTCGCGGCGTGGGGCGACGCCCCGTTGCGAGGCGAGCTCTCTCTCTATGCCGACGGCAAGCTGTTCGACGCGTTCGAGCTTTCGCCCGAACCCGGGAAAGAATGGGGGCGTGTGGTCCCGCTCCCGGCGGGCACTCAGATTCTAGAGGCCAAGCTCAAAGCTCCCGGCGACGCGCTGGCCGCAGACGATTACGCGGTCACGCTCACCGACCCCCGCGCCGCGCTGCGCGTGCTGCTTCTCACACGAGGCAATCTTTTCTTGGAACGGGCGCTGGCACTCGATCCCCGCGTCACGCTCGATAAAGCCGCCACCCTGCCGGAAGCGGCCAAGCCCGAATCCCCTGGCCCCGCCGTTTACGACGTCGCCGTCTTCGACGGCGTCCCCGAGACCGCCGTCAAGGCGCGGGGGATTTTGACCTTTGCCGCCGCGGGACCGAATTCTCCGGTCGTCGTCGAGGGCACCCTCACGCGCCCGGAGGCGATCAGCCAAGAACAGCACCCGCTGCTTCTCGGCGTCTCGCTTCGTGGAGCCTACTTCGAAACGGCGCGCAAGGTGCGCGCGAAGGGCCCCAGCCGAACGATCGCGACCGCGCGGGGCGACGATCCGCTCCTGGTGGTCGACGACACCGGCTCGCAGCGCCGCGTCTATGCCGCATTCGACCTTTTACAATCCGACTTTCCGCTCCAAGTCGGCTTTCCCATCTTCGTGGCGAACGCGCTCGACTTTTTGGGAGGCACCCAAACGGAAGGGGCCCTCGCCATCCGCGCCGGGCAGACCTTGGCGTTGCCGGCGGATCGAGCCGCGACTTGGACCGCCCCGGACGGCACCGAGACGGCGCTCCTTCCCGAAGACGGCCTCTGGACCGTGCGAGACACCTCGCTCATCGGAACCTACACCCTCCGCAGCGGCGAAACGGTTCGTCCCGTGTATGCGCAATTGAGAAGCGAGCGGGAATCGAGTCTTCGACCCGCTTCGGAACTTCGTCTGGGAGACCGCACGGTCGAAGGAGCTACGACGCCCGCGCAGTTCGCCGACTTCTGGCGACCGCTGCTGTTGCTCTGCCTCGGGATCCTCGCCGCCGAATGGTGGCTTTATATGAGGAGGTCCTGAGAAGATGCTGCGCTTTACACAACCGGCCTATCTTCTCTTGCTCCTTCCGATCCTGTTGGGGCTCGCGCTGAGCTATCGCCCCATGCACGGCATGGCGCGATTTCGGAAACGTCTGGTCTTCGCGCTCCGCGCGGGGCTCGCGATCCTTCTCGTGGGCGCTTTGGCAGGCCCCCTCGCCTACCGACCAAACCAAGGCCTTTGCACCATTTTCGTACTGGACGGTTCCGATTCGATCCGAGAAGCCGAACGCAAGCGCGCCGAAGCGTTCCTTCGCGACGCGATCGAATCGATGCGGCCCGAGGACGCCGTCGGGATCGTAGTCTTCGGCGAGCTCCCGGCGATCGAAGCGGTTCCAGGGGGGAAGCGGCGAATCGGGGCGATCCAAACCAAGCTGATCGCCTCCGGGACGAACCTCGCGAGCGCCCTCCGCCTGGCGAGTGCGGCGTTTCCCAGCGGAAAAGGCCGCCGCATCGTGGTCCTCAGCGACGGAAACGAGACCGCGGGAGACGCCGTCGCCGCTGCTCAAGTCGCGGGGCTCGACGGAATTCAAATCGACATCGTGCCTCTCGGAACCCAAGGGGCTTCGGAAGAGGCCAGCGTGCTCGCGCTCGAATCGCCCGGCCAAGCGCATGAAGACGAGCCGTTCGATCTGCGCGCGATCGTCGATTCGAGCGTCGCGCAACGCGCCGTGCTCGAACTAGACCGCGGCGGCCAAATTCTGGAGCGCATGGAGGTTTCGCTCCAGCCCGGACGAAACGCCGTCGTGCTCAGCGACCGCTTGAAAGGCCCGGGGAGTCACCGCTACCGGGTGACTCTCCGCGCCGAAAAAGACCGCGATACCCGGAACAACCTCGGTCTCGGATTCGTGAACGTGCGCGGCAAACCCACGCTGCTGCTCCTGCAAAGCGATCCGGCGGACACGTTCCTCGCCGAGGCTCTCCGCTCGCAGGGGCTCGCGGTCGACGTCCTCGGTCCGGGCCAAGTGCCGACGCGCCCCGAAGATTTTCAGCGTTACGAAGCGATCGTGTTCAACGACTTCAACGCGTTGGGGCTCACACCCGGCATGATGGAAACCGTCCGCGCGGCCGTCCGCGAAACCGCGATCGGCTTGGCGATGGTCGGCGGGGAAAACTCCTTTCTGCCGGGCGGTTATTACGGCACCCCGATCGCCGAAGCGCTTCCGGTCGACCTCGACATCCGGCAGCGGAAAAGCTTTCCCAGCACCTCGATCTTGATCATGGTCGACGCCTCGGGCAGCATGGGAATGGTCGAAGACGGGCATCCCAAAATCCGATTGGCGGCCAAAGCGGCCGAGGAGACCGTTCGGCTGATGGCGCCTCAAGACCGGATCGGTGTGGCGGGCAGCACCGACGGCATCCAGTTCGTCGCCCCGATGCAAGCGCTCACTCATAAAGACCAGGTGATCTCTCAGATTCGCCGGCTCTCCACGGGCGGCGGCGGCATCTACATCGGTCCCACCGTGGAGCGCGCCCAGCGCGAGCTCATGAAAGAGACCTCCAAGGTCCGGCATTTCATCCTGCTAGCCGACGGGGCGGACAGCGAGGATCCCCGCGACGCGCTTCAACGCATCGCCCGAATGAAAGCCGACAAGATCACCACCTCCGTCGTCGCGATCGGCGACGGCCCCGACGTCCCCCTTCTCAAAAGCATCGCGCAGGCCGGAGGAGGACAGTTCTATCTGGCGGATCGCGCGGGCAAGCTCCCGGCGATCTTCACCCAAGACGCCGCGATCATGTCTCGCTCCGCGATCGAAGAGGGCACGTTCCTGCCGAAGGTGAATCCGGGACACGAAGCGCTGAAGGGGATCGACGCGCGCGCCGTTCCCGCGTTGCACGCGTACTGTCTGACCGACGTCAAACCGCTCGCGAGCGTCGGCATGCGCACGCAAAAGGACGACCCGCTCCTCGCGTCTTGGCAATACGGTCTGGGCACGAGCCTCGCCTTCACCTCCGATGCTCAGGCCCGCTGGGCCGCCGAGTGGGTGGACTGGCCGGGCTTCGGGCCCTTCTGGGCCCAGGTCGCGCGGACCATCGGACGCCGCACCACGCAAAACGCCTACCAGATTCAAGTGCGCGAAGAGCAGGGGCGCGGGATCGTCGACGTTCAAGCTGTCGACCGACTGGGGCAGCCGCTGACCGACGGTGCCTTCACCGTCCGCGCGGTTCGCCCCGACGGGAAAGCCGAGGAGATCGCCCTCACCCAAGAGGCTCCCGGACGATTCCAAGGACGATTTCGCGCCGACGCGCTCGGAAGCTACGTCGTCAGCCTATCCGAAGGCTCCGGACAGGGCGTCCAGACCGCCGCGTTCTCACTCGCCTATCCCGCGGAATACCGCGCCTTTCGCGCGAACGAACCGCTTCTGGAGCGCCTGGCTGCGGAAACCCAGGGCCGCCGCCTGAGCGAGCCCGCCGAAGCGATGCGCCCCCTGGATCGCCCCGGGGTGTCCATCCAGGAGCTTTGGCCTTTGTGGACGCTGATCGCGATGCTGCTGCTCCCTCTGGATATCGGGCTGCGCCGAATCGCGTTGCCGCTGGGGGAGATTTTTTCGAATTTGATTCAGCTTTTCAAAAGAAAACCTTCTCAAAACAAGACTTCGGAAACCCCTGTGGATCGACTCCGCCAAGCCAAGCTTCGGGCGCAGCGCGAGCAAGAGCCCCCGGTTTCGAGTCCTTCGGACCGTCCTACCCCGCCCCCGATCGATCCTTCTCGCACTGCCGATTCTCCCCAGGCTTCCACGACCTCCAGCGGCTCGGCAGGCAGCCGCCTTCTCGACGCGAAGCGGAAAAAACGGACTGAAGAGGACTAGAATAGGAAGAGGCCTCGCTCATGCCCCAACTCCTTCGCTCGCTCGAACCGTACCGGCGCCAAATTCGGCAGGCTCGGGAACGGTTCCAACGTGCTCCGGAAGAGGGACGGCAGGCGCTCCGGAAACAGGTCGCGCTCGGCAATCTGTTCGCCTATGCGCTTTTCGGGCTGGGCATCTTGATCTTCGGACTTATCCTATTCGCGGGCTGCCTGCCCGCGATGCTTTGGGGCGCGGGATTCCTCTTATTGATCGCGTTCCCTCTCTGGCTCCGGCTTCCCAAGCCGCCCGGCGTGCGCGTCTATCGCCCACAAGCGAAACCCCTGTTTTCCGACCTCGATCAGCTTCGCGATCGGCTGAACGCCCCCGAACCCAACGAGCTCGTGCTGAGCAGCGAGTGCGCGACCTCGTACGACCGTATCCTGCTGCAAGGGTTTTTCAGCCCGCCGTTCTATTCGTTCCGGCTCGGCGTCCCCTTGCTGCACATTCTCACTCCCGGCGAGCTTCGGAGCGCGCTGTGCCACACATTGGCTCAAGAGCGCTTCGAAGGGCCCCAAGCCTTCCTGCGCCTTTGGCGCACCCTCAACCAGTCGCCCGTCCGGTGGAACCATCTGATCGTCGCGGCATTCGCTGAAAAATACCGTCCGGGCCTCGAAATTCAGGCCCTTCCCGTCCTCCACGCTTCGGTCTTCGAAGCGGACCGGGTCGCGCTCGAACAGTTTCCGGACGCTTGGCCGCGCGCGATGATGAAGATCGCCCTCTGGGAGGCGCTGCTTCGAGACGGCTTCTGGCCGAAATTCGAGAGCGGACGCCCTCAAGAACGGATGCTCGCGCGGATGGAGGCGTTTCTGAAGCGAGAGGTCCCGCCCATGCACGCGGTCGCCGTGCTTCGGGCGCTGCTCGAAACGCGTCCGGACGATCTCCACGCCACCCCAACGCTCGGGGAACGCTTGGACGCCTTGGGGCATAAACCGGCCTACCCGGACGAAGCCAGTTGGACCCGCCTCGCCACAGAGCTTTTGGAATGTCCCGAGCCCTCGATCGACGGCGCCTTGGGTGTCAACCGCGAACGCATCGAGCGTCAGATCGACGAGGACTGGAAAATCGAACTCGAACTCGGGATGCAACCCGGACGAGAGTCGTAAGATACACTGAGCTTTTGAAAACCATCACGACGTACTATGAGGTTCTGGGCGTCCGGCAGGACGCGGACCCGGCGACCCTCCGCAAGGCGTATCGCAAGCTCGCCCGCCTCCGGCACCCCGACGTCAGTGCCGATCCGAACGCCCATGAGACGATGGCTCGTATTAACGAGGCGTTCTCTACCTTGACCGACCCGAACCGGCGCGCGGAATACGACGCCGCGTTGCGGGGCGGCACTTTAGATAGCCGCGCCGCGAAACGTGAAGCCGTTCGCCCGATCATGGTCAAGCTGCGCCGAAGGCTGCGCGCGCATCGCACACCGATCTACGCCATCGCGTTCACTCCGGACTCGGGCCGCCTCATCAGCAGCAGCTTCGACAACGAGATCATTTGGTGGGACGAGGCGTTTGAGGCGCCCGCCGAGCGCACCAAGCTCGAAAGCGGCACGATCTCGACGCTCCGCGCGTTTCCGAAAGGTCGTCTGGTCGCCGCCGGCGCCGCCGAGCAAACCGTTTCGCTTTGGGACCTCAAATCGACCGGAATGCGATCGTGGCGCTCGCAAGCGTCCGCCTGGGTTTCCTGCGTGGCGATCTCCGGAGACGGCCGATCGCTCGCCTCCAGTTCGCTTTCGCGCTCCCTCTCGGTCACCGACGTCAAAGGGGACGCGCTCTTTCACATCGAATCCCCCGAATCCGCCGTGACCGCGCTCGCCTGGTCCGAGGACGGCAAGCTACTTGCGACCGGCTCGGCCGACGCGACCGTCAAAATCTGGAGCGGCCAAAACGGAGCGCTGCTTCAAACGCTGTACCGCATTCGCTCGACCGTGACGGCTCTCGCCTTCAGCCGAGACAAACGGTATCTCGTCGTCGCCGCCGTCGACCTCTCGCTCCGCGTCTTCCGCCTTCCGGACGGCGCGCTCGTCAAAATGATGTTCGGGCACGAACGGCCGATCGAAACGCTCGCCTTTCACCGCAACGGCTGGCTGTTCGCCAGCGGCTCGCGCGACGGCACCGTAGGTCTGTGGAACGCGGCGAAAGGGGTGGGGAACCTTCGCATCGAAGCCAGCTCCCGACCGATCTCTTGCGTGGCGTTCAGCCCCGACGGCACCTGGTTCGCCGCCGCCGGCCAAGATCGCACCGTCCGGCTTTGGGAGCTTCAAACGCCCCATTCCAATTAACTTAAACTTTCTAACGGATTGAACATGATCGACGACCGACTCTCACCCGCCCCTTCAAACGGAACGCCTGCCTCCGAAACGCCCCCCTCCGACGCGGTCCCCGAATCGGGCCCGAGACCGGTGACGCTCAAAGACGTCAAAGCCAATCCCAAAGTCAAAAAGCTCATCGACGGCGCGAACGACGTGATGCGCGCCATGGGCTACACCGAACACGGCCATCGCCATGTGGGAGTGGTTTCGAGCATCACGCGCTATATCTTGGGGCATCTCGGCGTGTCCGCGCGCGAAAACGAACTCGGCCAGATCGCAGGCTATCTTCACGACATCGGCAACGTAGTCAACCGCATCAACCATCCGATGATCGGCGGCGCGATGGCCTTTACGATCCTCAACGAGATGGGGATGCCCCCCGCCGAGGTCGCCCCGATCTTGGGCGCGATCGGCAACCACGAAGAGCTTCACGGCGGACCGATCAGCACGATGTCCGCGGCACTCATCATCGCCGATAAATCCGACGTGCACTTCAGCCGAGTGCAGAATCCGATCCTCGAAGCGTTCGATATCCACGACCGAGTGAACTACGCGGTCCAAAAAAGTAGGATCGAAATGCACCCGGATCGTCAAACGATCGAACTGCAACTTGAGATCGACACCAAGCAAGCCACCGTCATGGAGTATTTCGAAATCTTTCTCAGCCGCATGGTGATGTGTCGTCGCTCGGCCAATACGCTCGGATATCGCTTCACGCTCAATATCAACGGCACGTATCTCGAATAAAAAGAGAGAAAGAGGATGCCGGGTTTAGAGGGGACCGACATCCTCTTCATGGAGAGGAGATTTGCGTGTCGCGAGTCACTTACTCGCGGGGGTCACACCCCTTTCAACGCCATCGGCCTTCGAAACGTTCCGATCCTGGAATTCTTACCGGGAGCCTGCGCGGTTTACCGTGGAAAATATCCCCTGCTTTCGAAGGTGCCGAGAGGGGAGCTCGCGGTTTTCGAAAGCGTATCAGGGCTAGAAGGGATGAGTCAACCAACCGCATTCGACCTCTCGTCGGAAGACGCGATCCGCAACTTGGCGGACCGAAGCGTGCTTTACGCCGCCTCGGGCCTAGCTGAGCTTGCCGGGCCGACCGCCGCGCTCTGCGTGGAACAGGTGTTCGCGGCCTCCTATGTCGAGCTTGCCAGTCTCATCGGGGAGCCGGACCAACTGTTCGTCGCGACCTCGATGCGCTTGCACGGCGACCTCGGAGGCCACCTCGCACTGACATTCGCGTGGCCCGCGGCGCAGCGATTGTGGCGCACGCTTTCGGGCGATGCGCCGGACGATCTGGACGAGATGACCGAGGCGCAAGGATCGACGCTGCTCGATCTGGGCAGTATTCTCGGGGCCGGGCTGGCCGAAGCGCTGATCGGCGCGGTCGGCGCACCGCTCTCATGGGAACCTCCGATGATGGCGATCGACTTGCCTCCGACGCTCGTCAGCACGCTCGCCGTGCCCACGACCCAGCGCGACACCCTGACGCTCGCCCTACGGATCGAACTGGACCTCGGTGAAGAACCGATCCCAGGCCGCCTTCTTTATCTGCCCACCAAGAGCAGTATGCGAACGCTGTTCCATCGGCTTGGCTACGCAGATGCCGCCTAAATTCGGGCGGCAACGACCTACGCCGGGTCAGGGTCTTTTCGATCCTGGCCCGGCCCTATGATGAAAACGCAATAAAATATGGCACTCTTAGACGCTCCCCTCCCCAAACTGCTCGCAGACACCAATGAACTGCCGTCGATGCCGACCGCAACTCTTGCCGTCATCCAGGAAGTCGAATCTACGACCAGCTCGGCGCAAAGTGTCGCGTTCCATCTCTCACAAGACCAAGCCCTCGCCGCGCGGGTGCTTCGCCTTGCCAACAGCGCCTATTACGGGCTGCAACGCCAGGTCGCCGACCTCCAAGACGCCGTAGTGGTGCTCGGCATGCGCACCGTCCATAACCTCGCGATGGTCGCCTCCGCCTACCCGATGCTGATCGGCGAACTGAAAGGATATCGCCTCGGAGCGAAAGACCTATGGACTCACGCCTCGGGTGTCGCGGTCGCGTCGAAACTGATCTCGGAGACCACCCGCAAGGGCGTGCCGGATCACGCCTTCACCCTCGGACTGATCCACGATCTCGGGAAAGTCGTCCTGAACGTTTGGCTGAAAGGGCGTGAAACCGAAGTGCTGCGCCGCGCGGACCAAGAGAACTTGCCCCTCGACGTAGCGGAGCGTGCCCTCTTGGGCTTCGATCACGCCGAGGTCGGCGCCGAACTGATGGAGCGCTGGCACCTTCCCTCTGCGATCGTCGAAGCCGTTCGATATCACCACCGGCCCGAGCTATGTCCGGCGGAAAACCCCTTGGGCGACATCGTGCATCTCGGCGGACACCTCGCGCTCGATATGGGCCTGATGCCCGATGGCCTGCCCTGCGAATTCGACGCCTCGTGCCTGCTTCGTCTCGGTGTCTCGGAAGAAACCCTCCAACACCTCCGCCTCGAATTCGAAGTGAGCTATCGCAAATACGAGCGCCTCTTCGAAGACCTCGCGCTCGCGGCTTAAGAAACAGGTGCCCGTCGCATGAAAGCGACGGGCACCTGTTTCTTCGTTCCGATCCCCCCAGTCATTCTTCAGGGGCTAAAACCCATGCTAACGGGGAGGCGTAAGAATCGGCTTCCGGCCGAACTGAGCGAAGTAGCGCCAGGCCGTCACGATATCCGGGATCTCGCGCCCGCCCAGCTTCGGAACGTCGAGACGCCCCGCCTGCTCGGCCGCTTTGCGCGCTTCGACCATATTCGCCTCCCGCCTCGCGTCCAGGCTGGTCCGATCGTTCGCTTGGATCGTACGGGACTGGCGCGCATTGCCGGCAAGCGCGGCCGCGAGCACGTAGTGCGCTCCCGCCGAACCCGGCGCCGCCTTTACGGCTGCGCGCGCCCATTCGAGGCCCTTTCCGTATTCGGCTTGCATCAGTTTGGTCAAGGCAAGCCCGGACAAAGCCTCTGCGGAATCGGGCTTTGCCTTCAACGCCGTCTGAAACAGCATCTCGGCCGACCGCAACTGATAATCGAGCCCTTGCTGATCCAACCGGCCGTCCACCGCGATCCCGAGTGCGACGTTCCCCTCTTCGAGATAAGCGTCGTAAAGGGTCGGGTTCGCGAGCACCGCGGTTTCGAAGAACTTGCGGCCTTGGCCGTACTCGCCCATGCGGTTCGAGAGCGCCGCCACCAGATAGGCGACCTCCGGCCGCTGGCCGTAGTCATTCATCAGACCGTTCAAGATCTGCCGCAACGTATGGGTCTCGCCTTTTTTCAGCGAGATCACCGCTTGAGCGGTCCGCACCCCGATATCTTGGCTGTCTTGCAGCAACGCCTCTCGCAGCGCTTCGTCGGAGGCCGAGCGATTCCCGAGTTCCCACTCGGCGAGCCCTCGAATCGCATAGCTGTAGGCGTTGGGGGTCCCGAATCGGATCAACTGCCCCACGGTGTCCGAGGCGAGCCGGTATTGATCCGTCCGTAAATAGGCATAGGCCAATCGGTTCACGAGCGCCGAATCGCGGTTGTCCCGCCGGAACGGCTCTTGGAGCGCGCCGATCGCCAAGCGATAGCGCCCCGCGGCCAGCGCAGCGTCGACGTACGCAAGTAGCTCTTGATCCCGATCGCGGCGCTCCAGGGCACGATCGAGCCGAGCCTGGGTGCTTTCGATCGCAAGCCCGTAAGCGGCCCCGATCGCCTCCAAAGCTCCGTCGCGTTTCGAGTCGGAGGCCAAGACGCCGAATGCTTGCCGCAGCGAAACCGCCGTCAAAAGATCGCGCGCCTCGTCGAGGTCCGGATTCGTCTCGATCGCGTCTTCGGCGTGCTTTTGCGCTTCGTCGAGCACGTTCTTCCCGTAGTAGGCCCGAGCGACGAGCAGGTGCGCGTTCGCGCTCTTCGCGTCGATCTTCAGCGCGACGCGCCCGGAGGTCAGCGCTTTGTCCCAAGCGCTTTCTTGCAACGCCTCGCGCGCGGCTTGCAGATGAAACTCAAGCCCTTTCGCCATTCCGTTGTCGATCGTGAACTGAAACGGCTTCTTCACCGATTTCCCGGAGTTCGTGTAAGCGGCGAAAACGATCTTGAATGGACCGTCCGGCTCGGCCAGCGTATCGATCGTGAACTCATAAGGTGTGCTCTGGTCTTTCCCGCGATACTCGTCGCGAATGTAATATTCGACCTGCGTCACGATCTCGTTGTCGGCGACGACCCGCACCCGAAAGGTGTGTTCGCCGGAGATCTTCGCCCCCTCCTGAGTGTTCAGTTGAATCTCGACCGCTTGCGCCCCGAGCAGCGCCAGCGCCATAAGAGTGCTCGCTATCATCGTTCTTGTTTGTCCTCGCCGGCCCCTTTGGGGTGCGGCCCACCTTCATAGGACGCGCCGTCGCGCCCAAACATTCGATCAGATCGCGGAATCTCCCCGCTCTCCCGTTCGAATCCGCAACGCGTCTTCGACCGGCTCCAAAAAGATTTTGCCGTCGCCCTCCTCCCCCGTGTGCGCGTTCTCCAGGATCGCCTGCACCAGCGACTCCACGAGTGCCTCAGGCGCCACTACCTCGAGCTTGGACTTCATCGGCAGCGCCACCACCTGGGCCTGCCCCGCGAGCCAATGGGTGGTCTCTTCCGAATTGCCCGTGCCTCGCACCTCCGTGACGCTGAGCCCCGAGATCCCGAGGGCCGCCAGCGCGGATTTCACTTGCTCGAGCCGGTGCGGCCGGATTAGCGCTACGACGCGAATCATCCGCGCGGCACGCTCCAGATTTTATGCTTCTTCCAATGGCGAATCACCCGGAGCGTATAGCCGAAGAAATTGAGCGGATCGCGGAAAAAATCGAGCGTCGCCGCTAGCTCTTCTCCCTTCCTGCGGCGAAACATCAGCGCCGCGAAATCGTACACGAAATAGGTGAGGTAGAGCGTAGAGACTCCAAGCGACAGCCAAGCCTCGCCACGCGTCAACCGAAGCGCCGTGGCAAACCCCGCCAGCATCACCGCGCTCGCGATCAGCGAAAGCAGGTACTGCCCCACGAAGCTGAAATCCCGTCCACAAAGCGCCCCATAGAGCATCGCGAACAGCCCGGGAACCAGCAACGACACCGCGACCAGCCGCGCGTCGGGCAGGCTTTGAATGAAAAGCGCCAACGCTCCGATCGGCAAAGGCAGCAGCCACCCGGCCAGCGCGACCTCGACCGGTCGGCCGCGCCACATCGTTCGCACAACGCTCAAAAGGGCCAGCACGCCGAGCAAGATCCCCCCGGCCTGCGCCGTCGGGATATGCGGGAGCGGGCCGTACAGCAGCCCGAGCACCGCGAGCAGCGTCGCGAAATGCCAGCCGAGCGTCTTTCGAATAAAGCTCAGCCGGTCCGCATAGCCCTTCTCGCTGATGCTGTCCGAAATTTCGTTCGGCTCCGGGATATAACTCGGCACGTACACGTTCTCCTCATAGTATCCCCTCAGGCCGTTTTTGAGATAGCCTAGAGGGAGATGAAACATCTGGTATTGGGAGTGAGCGGCAGCGTCGCCGCCTATCGCGCCGCCGATCTCGCACGCGAGGCGATGCGCCGCGGTTGGATCGTGCGAACGCTCCTCACCGACGCCGCCGCGCAATTCGTAAGTCCGGCACTTTTCGAAGCCCTGACCGGCCAGCCCTGCTTGAGCGGGGTGTTCGAAGAACCCGAGCGCGGCCGCATGGCGCATATCGACTGGGGGCGTTGGGCCGACGCGGTGATGATCGCTCCCGCCACCGCCAACACTATCAATCGCTTGGGCTTCGGGCTCGGCGAAGACATGCTGACGACGCTCGCGCTCGTCACTCGCGCGCCCTTGATCCTTGCGCCTGCGATGAACCCCTCGATGTACGCCCACCCCACGACCCAGGAGGCGCTCGCCCGACTCACCACCCGAGGAGCGCGCATCGTCGAACCGAGCGAAGGGGACGTGGCCTGCGGCGAGACCGGGCCCGGCAAGCTCGCGCCCATCGAGACGCTCTTGGACGCGCTTGAGGCAGCCACCGTGCACAGTCGCACGCTGGAGGGCAAAACGCTGCTGCTGACCAGCGGCCCGACCCGCGAACCGATCGACGCGGTCCGATTTCTGAGCAACCGCTCCAGCGGGAAAATGGGCGCGGCGCTCGCCCAGGCCGCCTTGCAGCGCGGAGCGAATGTGCGCGTGGTCAGCGGACCGGGTTCGGCCGTCTTCCCGCCCGAAGTCCCCGTGACGCGCGCCCAAACCGCTTTGGAGATGCTCGAAGCCGCCCGAGAACAAGCGCGCGGTGCGGACTGGCTCATCGGCGCCGCGGCCGTGGCGGACTATCGTCCGGCGAACCCATTCCCCGGTAAGATGCGCCGCGAAAGCGAGCGGCTGGATCTCGAGCTTGTCGCCAACCCCGACATCATCGCGACGCTCCGCAAGGAGTTTCCCTCCGCCCGGGTCGTGGGCTTCGCCGCCGAACCCGACGGCTCGCTCCAAACCGCCGTGGACAAGCTCGCGCGCAAAGGGCTCGACGCTCTCGCGGTCAACGACGTCGGCGCGCCGGGCCTCGGGTTCGATTCGGATCGAAACGCGCTGACGCTTCTACTCCCTGGCCGAGAGCCCGAGAAGAGCGGCGAGCGCACCAAACTGGCCTGCGCGGGGTGGCTGCTCGACCAGTTGACCGAACGGTTTTAGGCCTTTTTGCGCCGAGCGGCCAACTCCGCCCGGCGCTTTTCAGGCCCGCCCGCGCGATACCAGGCGCATTGGTCTCGCACCGAACATCGCTCGCACACCGGCAACGGCGCCTTGCACGTGATCCGCCCATGCTGGATCAGCGCGACGTGGAATCGAAACGCGTACTGCTCGGGCACCAAAGCGAGCAGCGCGTCGTGCGCCTTGTTCTCACCGATCGATTCGGGAATCAGTCCCAACCGCCAGGAAACGCGAAACACGTGGGTATCGACCGGAATCGCGTGCCGCCCCATGCTAAAGCATAAGACGATCGAGGCAGTCTTGGGGCCGACGCCCGGCAGCTCCTGAAGCCATCGCCGCGCTTCCGGCGTGGGCATCGCCCGAAGCGCCTCCAAAGAGTACTCCCCCGTGCGCGATTGAATCTCTTTGAGGCACGCGACGATGCTGCGCGCCTTTTGATTCGCCAGCCCTGCCTTGCGGATGACGTCCGCCAACGCCTCGGGGCCGTCCGCGACCACGTCCTCCCATCGGGGATACCGCTCGCGGAGGCGGGTAAACGCGGGAAACGAATTCGCGTCGCTCGTATGCTGGCTGAGAATGCAACTGACGAGCTCCTCCATCGGATCGAACCGCGCGATCATCCGAGGACGCCCGTAATCCGCCTCAAGGCGCTCGATCAACTCGGGAATACGTTTCGAAAGGGCGGCCCGGGCCATGGTCTCAAGTGTATCCTTATCCCCGTGACTCGATGCCCCGAATGCGGCGAAAAGCTCTCCGAAGGCCGTTGCGCCTTTTGCGGATACCAACCGCCTTCCTCCGAAGAGCAGGAATACGAAACGTCCCCCTCTCGGCTCATCTGGCTGATCGCACTGCTTTCGATCCCCCTTTGCGCACTCCTAGCCCCCATCGCCTTGATCTGGGCGTTGCTCGAATGGAACAAACTCCGCACCGGCCGAATCGATCCTGCCCATCGATCGAACCTGACTTTCGCCATCGTCTTTTCGCTCCTCGGCCTAGCGATCGGATGCGTCCTCTATTTCATTTCCCCTTTGCGCGGCGTCGAGCGGAATCTTGACAAGACTCCGCCCCGTCTCAATCGATAATGGAACTCTCGGGCGCGATCCTGCCGGAAGGGTCGTCGTATGCGGTCTCGCTCGCTTACGACGGCGCGCGCCCCGACCATCTAGAGACTGTCGTCCCCGTGCTGGAACGCTATGGTCTTAAGGGCAGCTTCTTCTTGCCCGAATCCGGATTGCTCGCGCAGCCAGAAGCCTGGCGCGCACTCGCGCACGCGGATCACGAGATGGCGTGCCACCCTCTTTTCGGGTTCGTCGGCCCCGACGGCGGGCTCGGGCGATGGACCTTGGAGATGGTCCGTCAAGAGCTTGAGGCCGCGCAAACGCTTCACCGCGAGATCTTCGGGCGCGTTTCGCCCCTCTTTGCCTATCCTTCCGAGAATCCGACCTGCGCCGAAGGCGACTATCGCCCCCATGCGGAGGCCCTGTTTCCCTTCGTCCGAACGTTCGAGCAAGGGATCAATCCGCTTTCCGAATTCCACCCGCAGCGTTTGCGCTGCCGCATGGCGTACGACGCGGACGAGGAGACCCTGGCGGCATGGCTAGAGGAAGCCGAGGCCGCGCACGGCTGGCTGATTCTGGTCTTCGAAGGAGTCGGCTCCGGCGAACGGGGCGTCGACGCACGCCTTCACGAAGCGTTCTGCGAGCGACTGAGTGAAACGCCCGAAATTTGGACTCAGCCTGTGACTCAGATCGCCGCGGCGCTTCGGGGAGACCCTTCAGGTTACGATCCCGCGGGCTCGATCCATTCGTGATCCCCTTTTCCTTCGACGAAAAGCCACGTCTTGTCGAAGGCGATGCGCTCCGGCGCGGCGTCCTTCGCCCGGTGCATTCCCGCGAGATACACCTTGTTCTTGCCAAACGCCCGGTTCACTTCGTCGATCGCGGCCATCAGCTTTCCACGCTCGACCGCCCCATCGAAAAGCGAAGGCGTGACGTGCTCCGCCTTTCGAAGATGGTAGAAGGTTACGCTCGCTTGATGAGGGTGCACGAACTCCCGCTCCTCCCAAAGCCGGTCGAACTGCTCGTTGAACGTCATGGTGTCCTGAGTGGGGGGCAGCGTCACCGAGGCGCTCCAACTGCGCACCTTCCCTCGCACCGACACCACCATCTCCCCGGCCCAATACCCCTCGGCACGGAGGCGGGCGGTGGCCTTTTGCAGCAACCGCAGCATCACTTCCCGGCAGCCCCGCTCCGTACGTAGTTCCGGCGCCATCACATGCGAGTGGCCCAGCGATTTGCCTTTTTCATGGTCCCACAAGAGCTCCTCACCCCGCAGGAGGTGCCACCAGCGCTCGCCGATCATCCGCGAGCGAAACGCAAGCGCCAGCCGCTCTTTGGAAGCCGCGCAAAGCTGCCGTGAATCGAAAATCCCGGCCGCGTTCAAACGGACTTTCATCCGGCGGTTAATGCCCGGAAAATCCGTGAGCTTCAAGCAGTGAAGCCGCTCGGGCAGATCGTGCGCCTCGATCGTCACGAGCCCATCGGGCTTTTGCAGCTCCGTACCGATTTTCGCGAGAAACGGGCTGCCGGCAACCCCGACGGAGGCGGTCAGGCACTCTCCGGCATGCTCCCGAATCGCGGCCTTGATCTCCTTTGCGAGCGCCACCGCCCGCTCCGGAACGCGCTCCTCCCCCAGCAGGCGCATGCGCATCTCGTCGATCGAGCAGACCCTCTCGATCGGCAGCACCTGCTCGACGGCCTCTTTCACCCGCTCGTGGTAATGCGTATAGGCGTTCGGAGTCGCCTCTACGACCTCGAGTCCCGGGCACAGCCGCCTCGCCTCACCCACGTTCGTTCCCGTTCGAATGCCGTAGGCTTTTGCTTCATAGCTGGCCGCGATCGCGCATGTCGTGTCCGAAGAGACGGGCGCCACCACCACCGGCCTGCCACGCAACTCCGGATGAACCTGCTGCTCGACGGCGGCGAAATAAGAGTTCAGGTCCAGAAACATCCAGCGAAGCGTGTATTTCGGTAGATTTATGTCTACCATTCTTGGATTGTACACGCAAAAGCCTCCCAATCCAAAGGCTTTTCGGCAAACGCTTAGCGGTAGTTGACGAACGCGACTGGATAATCGAGATCTTGGGCTTTGACGAAAGCGATCGCCTTCTGCAGGTCGTCCTTGCTTTTGCCCGAGACCCGCACCTCGTCTCCCTGGATCTGGGCTTGGACCTTGACTCCCGAATCGCGAAGCGCCTTCGTCAGCGCCTTCGCCTTATCCTGAGGAATCCCGACCTTGAACTGCACGTCTTGGCGAATCGTCATGCCGGTGGCGGGCTCGGCCTTGCCGTAGTCGATCTGGCGGATGTCGATCCCGCGCTTGATGAGCTTGCTCTCGACGATATCCTTGAGCTGCTTCATGCGGAACTCATCGTCCGCGATCAGGCGAATCTGCTCTTTCTCGAACTGGATTTCGGCTTTGGTGCCCTTGAAATCGTAGCGGTTTTCCAGCTCGCGCTGCGCCTGATCGATGGCGTTCTTCACTTCCATCATGTCGACGCGAGATACGATATCGAACGAAAATTGCGTGACGGCCATCCTCGGTTACCCCTGTTCGAGATCGCGCTCCTGCACGAGGAGAATGTAATGCGCGTCGAAGTTCATCTCTTCCGCGGTCAGCAGCTTTTTGTGCTCTTCGCTGATCGACCCTTCGAATTTGGCGCGCATGCGTTCGACCGCGGTACGGTGAACGTCTCGGGTGACATCGCTCATCGAGGATTTCTCAATCTTGATCGCGATCGCCCCACCTTCGTACACGTTCTGCACGATGCCGCTCAGCCCCGCCATGTGTGCGTAATAGGCGTTGTTTTTGCGGTCTTCCTCGGTGACGGCGCGCGACACGACTCGAACCGCGTCCCCCTCTTTCCAATTGGCCATGATGCGTTCAGTCTACCTGGCGCCCAAACTCCCGGCAGTTCCCACAGGTTTCCCCCGCAGCATCCCCTGTTTTTTGGAGAAATCCGAACTCTGGCGCGCCGTTTGATGCGTTGAAAAGATAGCGCTATGTCGATTACCGCCTCGCTTTCCGACCCTGCGTCGGCCTCCTCGGTCGACGTCTTTCCCGTGCTCGCGGTACGCGACGCGGCGCATTTTCCGCACACCGTCACGACGCTCCACGTCGTCCGCCAAGCCTCGATCAAGGCGGTCCGTCGGGCCCTCGACGACGAACGACTCGTGCTCGTGCTGGTCCAGCGCGACCGCACCGTCGAAGACCCGACGGCCCAAGATCTCTACCGCGTGGGAGTCGTCAGCGAAATCTTGCAGGCCCTGCCCATGCCGGACGCCAGCCTGCGCATCTCCCTTCGGGGCCTGGACCGAGCCGAAGTGCGGCGACTTCAAAACCGAGGCGGTATGTTCAGCGCCGAGGCGGAAATCCGCCCGGACCGACCGGCCGGAGGGCTGGAAGCCGAAGCGCTGATGCGCGCTTGCCACCGCGCGTTCCAATCGGTCGTCCACCTCAATAAAAATATCCCGCCGGAGGCGATCCAGTCGCTCACGCATCTCGATTCTCCCGGGGCGCTCGCCAACACCATCGCGTTCCATCTACCGATGAGCCCCGCTCAAAAACAGACGCTCTTGGAAGAAGCCCACCCTGAGGAACGCTTGCGGGAACTGCTCGTGCTGCTCAAACGAGAAGAGCAAGTGCTGCACCTCGATTCGCAGATCCACGAAAAGGTCGAAAAAGAGTTGGGGGACGCCCAACGCGAATTCTATTTGCGCGAGCAGCTCCGCATCATCGAAAGCGAGCTCCAGACCCGCGAACACCGCCTCAGTGAGGGCGAGGAGTATCTCGCCCGAATCCGCCAAGCCGCGATGCCCGCCGACGTGGAGGAGAAAGCGCTCGCCGAGCTCAAACGCCTCGAACGCATTCCGATGGCCTCCCAAGAAGGGGCCGTCGTGCGCGCTTACCTTGACTGCTTGGTTCAGCTGCCTTGGAATCGCCGCAGCGAAGACCGCATCGAACTCGGGCATGCAAGAGAGCTGCTCGAACGCAACCACGCGGGATTGCCTAAAGTCAAAGAACGCATCCTCGAACACCTCGCCGTACGGACGTTGAATCAAGGCCTCCGCGGACCGATCCTGTGCTTCCTCGGCCCGCCGGGCGTCGGAAAAACGAGCGTCGGACGCTCGATCGCCGAAGCGATGGGGCGCGAATTCGTGCGCCTGCCGCTAGGAGGACTGCGCGACGAGGCCGAAATCCGAGGGCATCGCCGCACCTACGTCGGCGCGATGCCCGGGCGTCTACTGTCGAGCCTCAAGAACTGCGGCACCCGAAATCCCGTCGTCGTGCTCGACGAAATCGACAAGATCGGCCTCGATTGGCACGGCGATCCGGCCAGCGCGCTACTGGAGGCACTCGATCCCGAACAAAACCGCGCGTTTCTCGACCATTACGTCGAGGTGCCGTTCGACCTCAGCGAGGTGCTTTTCATCGCAACCGCGAACGGGCTCGGGGCGCTTCCTCGCGCCCTATGCGACCGGTTTGAAATCCTCGAATTCACCGGATACACCGACCGCGAGCGGTTCGATATCGCGCGCGAGCACCTTCTCCCGCGGGCGATGCTTGAACATGGGCTCACCCCGCACCAGCTTCAACTCGACGAGGGGACGCTCTGGGCTCTCGTTCAGGATTACACGCAAGAGGCGGGTGTGCGGGGATTGGAGCGCGCGCTCGGCGCTCTCTGCCGCAAGGCCGCCCTGCGCCTGGTCGAAGGCAAAACGGCGCGCGTCCGAATCGAGGTGGACGCACTCCCCGAGATTCTTGGGCGGGCGCGTTTCGCACTGGCCCGCGAGCAGCGCCGCCCCCAAATCGGCGTCGCGCACGGCCTCGTGGTCAGTGAAGTCGGGGGGGACGCCTTGGAGATCGAGGCCTCGCTGATGCCCCAGATCGGCGGCCAGCCCGCGCTTAGCCTGACGGGCAACCTCGGGGAGGTCATGCGTGAATCCGCTCAGGCCGCGTTGACCTATGTCCGCGCCCGGAGTGGCGCGTGGGCGCCGGAGCGCCCGTTCCGCTTCGATGTTCATATCCATGTGCCGCAAGGAGCGACCCCCAAAGATGGGCCGAGCGCAGGGGTGACGATCGCGGTTGCGCTCGCCTCGGGTTACTTGCAACGCTCGGTTCGGTCCGACCTCGCGATGACCGGCGAGATCACGCTGCAAGGACGGGTGCTCCCGGTCGGGGGTATCCGGGACAAAGTCATCGCGGCGCACCGGCACGGATTCCGCGAAGTGGCCCTGCCCGAAGAGAACCTCCCGGACCTCGCCGAGGTCCCCGAAGAAGTGCTCTCGGGGCTCACCATTCGGCCGATCCGCCACCTTTCGGAGCTGCTGGACCAGGCGCTCCTCCCTCCCGACGACGTTCTTTCCGAGCCTCATTCCTAGTACACTCGAAAAGCGATGCGATGGGTTTTGCCCGGCGGAAGCGGGCATGTCGGCCAACGGGTCCGGAAGGCGCTGATCCAAGCCGGACATGAGGCGATCGTGCTGAGCCGCGCCCCGAAACACCCGTGGGAACGCCCCCTGGGACGGCGAAACGCTCGGCCCCTGGGCCGAGACGCTCGACGGAGCTGACGTCGTATTGAATCTGGCGGGCCGAAGCGTGAATTGCCGCTACCACGCGGAAAACCTGCGCCAGATGCGCGAATCCCGCGTCCGCTCGACTCAGGTCGTCGGCGAAGCCATCCGCCGCGCCACGCGCCCCCCTCGACTCTGGCTGCAATCGAGCACCGCGACGATCTACGCCCACCGATTCGACGCGCCGAACGACGAACGCGGCCTTCTAGGGGGCGACGAACCGAACATGCCTCCCAAATGGAAAGCCAGCGTCGAGATCGCCAAGGCTTGGGAGGCGGCACTCGCAGCCGCCATCACGCCGGAAACCCGAAAGATCGCGCTTCGCTCCGCCATGACGATGAGCCCCGAAACGGGCAGCATTTTCGACGTGCTCCGATCGTTGGCGAAAAAGGGACTCTTGGGCCCCGCGGGGAACGGCCGTCAATACGTCTCCTGGATTCACGGCGAGGACTTCTGCCGCGCCTTATTTTTTCTTTGTGAACACGAAGACCTTCACGGTTCCATCAACCTCTGCTCTCCCGAGCCACTCCCGAACGCCGAATTCTGTCGCATCTTGCGCCAAGCGGTGGGCGCGCGCTTCGGCTTTCCCGTGAGTGGGCTGCTCTTGGAACTGGGAGCGGCGTTGCGCGGCACTGAAACAGAGCTTTTGCTCAAGAGCCGCCGCGTCGTCCCGACCCGGCTCCTCGAAGCGGGATTCGAATTTCGCTACCCTCATTGGGAAGACGCCGCACGCGACCTCGCTGAGCGTTCGAAGACCGATGGTGTACACTAAGATCGTCTCGTTTTCTATTTTGTTTTGAGGTGATTTGATTGACGCGACTTTTTCGCGGCTTGGCGCTTGCGGCGCTTGGAGCCGTCGTTCCCACCCTGCTTTATGCCGACGCCTATCAAGGCGGCCTCGACGCCGCGCTCGAAGAGGCGGGATCCAATCGAGCGGAGCTCGAAACGTTCCTCGCTCGCTATGCCCAAGGCGACGCTCAAAAACGAGACGCCGCACGATTTCTCGTGGGCAACATGGCCGGAAAAGGCTATTCGCTGCTGCGCTTCTTCGACGCGGAGAAACAAGAGGTGCCTTTTGAAGCCCTGTGCTACCCGAATTACCAAGAGGCCTTGAGCGCCTTTCGCGAGCTCGAAAAACAACACGGCCAGCTTCACTACAACGTCAAGTCGCGCACCTTCGATACGAAGACCGTCTCGGCAGCTTTTTTGACCCAACATCTCGAAGACGCTTTTCGGGCCTGGAAAACGCGCCCTTGGGCTCAAGACGTCACGTTTGAAACGTTCCGAGACTGGATCCTTCCTTACCGCGGTAACAAAGAGCCCGCCGAGAACTGGCGGACCGAATTGATGGCCCGCTACGACGGCTATGCCCAAAAAGGGGAGCGCGACCCTCTCCGAGCGGGAGCGTATATCCAAGAGGACATCGGACGCTGGGCCACCTTCGACGAGATCTTCTATCTCCATCCGACCGACCAGGGATGGTCCGAAATCAAGCGGACGCGCAAAGGCCGGTGTGGCGATCTTTCGAACCTGATCAACTATGCCTTGCGAGCCAACGCGGTTCCTTGCGCCATCGACTACACCCCCTCTTGGGCCGATGTGAACAACAATCATGCCTGGAACGTTTTGCTGAACCCCCAGGGGCGTGGAAGCGACCCCGTCGGACAGCGAGCCGCCAAGGTCTATCGCCAAACCTTCGCGCCTCAGGCAGACAGCTTAGCCGATCGGAAAGGAGACGGCGAGGAGCTGCCGCGTTGGCTCGCCTCGCGCTATTACCTCGATGTCAGCGAGCAATATTTTACGCCCCACCGAGTCGCGGTCGCTTTCGACGTTCCGGCTCCGAAGACCTCGAAACACGCCTATCTTTGCGTCTTTAATACGGGTAACTGGGCTCCTATTCAATGGGGGACCATGCGCAATGGAGGAGCAAGCTTTGAGGCGATGAACGCGGGGCTGCTCTACCTGCCGGCGTACTACGCCTCCGATAAGGTCGTCCCGGCTGCCGATCCTTTTCTTTTAGAATCGAACGGCCGCAAGCGCTGGCTGCGCCCGTCGGACACATTTCAAACGATGACGCTCTACGCCTCGGACCGCGTGGGAGACTCCTATCGCAACGAAGAACGGAAGGTTTCGCTCCGAGCCGGGGCTACGTACCGGTTACAACTTTGGGAGAAGGGGGACTGGCGGACGGTCGGCCAAGCGCGCGCGACGGATCGCCCGCTTCGGTTCGTCAAAGTTCCCTCCGGCGCTCTCTATCGCCTGATCGAAAGCGAGGGACACCGAGAAGAACGCCCCTTCACTTATGAGGAGGACGTCCAGGTCTGGCGCTAACGCTCCAGACCTGGACGAAGGGCAGAAGCTCTAGGCTTCGGCGAGCTCTTTCAGCCGAGCCAGCGCTTTTGGCCACGCTCCGGAAAAATATTCGAAATAGCTTTCGGGAATATCGCTTTCTACCTGAAGTCGGTAGCCACCCGGAATCTCCTCCAAGCGGTACGTCTCGATGGAGGGGATCCAGGTGTCATAGTCCGGTCCTTCGTAAACATCTTGACCGTTTGCGATCACCCCAATGTGTTCGCACCGAATCCCTTCGCCGGGGCGATGCTCCAGGACCCGAGTAATCATGCCACCGAGTTCGCCACGATCATCCGGCCCTAGAAAGCGCATGAGGCTTCCTTCGCTCCAATCGCCTTCGTAGTAGGATCCCGGCATAAACGCAGCTCCCCAATCTCGGAATGAGGCGTCGCCCGTCAGCGCCTCCCAGATTTTGTCGCGCGAAGCATGGATCTCGACCGACACTCGGATTCGCTTCTTTTCTTGTATCTGACTCATGATCGTCTCCTTGATACGCCTATTTAGGCCTCCGGCAGTACCATCACCATCCATTCCACCTCGAACCGATCGGTGAGCATGCCGTAGCAAGGGGACCAAAACGTCGGCCCGAGAGGCGTTTCGACGTTGCCCCCTTCGGCAAGCGCGTCGAACGCGCGGCGCGCCTCCTCCTCGGTCTGACAATGCAGCGCGAGGCTGAACCCGCTGAACGAGCCGATCTCGTTGCACCCGTCCGAGGCAAGCACACGGCTTTCCCCGATGCGGAGCGTGCAATGCATGATCTTGCTCTCGAAACCCTCTTGCAGCATTCCGGGAGGTACCGGTTCGGGACTCTCGCTAAAGCGCATCATCATCTCGACTTCCGCCCCTAAGGCGGCGCGATAAAACTCGACTGCCTCCTCGCAACGGCCGCGGAAGAACAAATAAGGCATCGTTTGAACTATTTTCGTCGTCATGAATGATCTCCTCTCTGAAGCGTCATGGCGTCTCCTTCGAGCGTGCTCCCAAGCAGAGACGCGATATAGTGTCGAAGATGCCGCACGCCACTTGCGGCGACATCGGCGGACTGGCTGGCTTTGGCGAGCACAAAGGCGCCTTGCAGAACCGTTTGCGTGAATAAGGCCAACTCGCGCGCGTCCACAGCATCCTCCAAACCTTGCTGCCGCAGGGCCTGCTCGATCGTCGGAACGAGCGTCTCGGCATGCTCTCGGATGTGCTCGAAGCATGCATCGCGAATCGCCGGGTGCGTCTGATGGACTTCCTGTACCATCGTTCCAAGCAAACACGTATATTCCGAAGGCACCCCCTGAAGGATCGCTTCGCGAAAATCGAGATAACCGAGCAAACGCTTCACCGGGTCCTCAATCCTTTGATAGGGCGCCGACGCAAAGAGTTCATCCGCGTACTCCGCAAAAAACCTTGCGGCCGCCTGCGCGAATTCTTCTTTGCTTTTGAAATGGTGGAAGAATCCTCCCTTCGTCACCCCCGCCGCTTGACAGAGGTCTTCGACCCGCGTCGCCGCAAACCCATTCTCGCGGATCAGAGTCATGCCCGCCAGAAGAATACGATTTCGAGTTTCGAGAGCCAAGTCCTGCCTTTTCATACCGACCAGTTGGTTTTTATGATAACACAATCCTTTCGTCTGTCATCTCGCGCTGGATTGCGATCCTCTGGGAGTTTGGCTGCTTACCCTTACGGACCTTCGGCCAGGCGTCTCAGTTTGGGGCACCGCGGACACTGAAGCTGATAAAGAATCTCTAGTTTTAGCGAGGCTCAACGCAATTGCGTTCCCGACCCCTTAAATCAGTGCTTTGTCGGACTCTCGAGATTTTGTTTTGCCGAAGGCTCACTTCGCGGGGGATGATCGCCCCCCGCGCAGCCTTACTCCTCAAGAAGCTTTTGCACGGCTTCTTCGAGATCGTGAGGTTCGACTTGAAGTTGCCTCAAGCGCCCCTGTTTATCGAATAGCAGCTTGACCCAAGGTCCGAAGCCGTATTGCGTGACATAGGGGTTCTTGGCTTGGGCTTCATAGGATTCATCGCCGGTAAAGAGGGTCGGCCAAGCAACCTTCTTATCGGCTAAAATCTTTTCGACTTTCGCCCGATTGCTTTCAAGCTCAGTGCAAACTCCAATGACGACGAAGCCCTTGTCTTTATATTTCTGATACACCGCGTCGATTCGAGGCAACTCCTCGATGCAGGAGCTTCATCCACAGCTCCAGACGTTGAGGAACACGACTTTACCTTTGAGTTCGACAAGGTCAATCTCCCGCCCGTCGAACGCGGTGAACTTGAGATCGATCGGCTGATCCGCGAAACGCAAGTAACGTTCCTTATCTTCGACATAGTCCCGAAGGTGAGCGTTAGGACTCTGCTTAAAGGGAGCCAAGAAATCGCGCATCGCCTTTGGATGGGCGAGCCCGAACGCGTAAGGCGCATAGGTTACGGTCGACCAAAGGGGGTCGGCGACTCGCTGATCGGGAAAGAGTGCAGCCAGCTCCAAGACTTCTTCTTGGACTCGTCTTAGGTCAGTTCGATGGGCCAGCTGGTCGCTCCGAAGCACGCCTTCCAAGTGATGTCGACCGATCCGAGACCTGAATTCCTCTTCAAATCCGGGGAGGGCCAGCATCTCGGCGTACATGGCATGGAACATCTTGTCCCAGGCGGCGCGTGCGACCTCGTCTCGTTCATAGTATTGGGTCTGCCTGCGTAGTTGAGGGTCTTTCATCGCCCGTTCGGCTTCGTCGATGTTTTTGAAGTAATGCGGGCTTCGGCCATGTGCAACCGTCATCCAAAGCCATTGGTATCGCCTCGGATCGTCGGGGAATCGCTTCCAAAATTCCAGCCCGGCCTCACGGTAGGCTAGACCCCATCGCTCGGCACCTGTGTATTGCTTTCCTTCTGCGATTTGTTCTAACTTTTGCCAAGCCTCATCGGCAGCGGACAAAGAGGCGTCCAGAGGATTGAGAGTGCAAAGAACAGCCAATATCATAGAGGTTAATTGAATCATTAATCATCCTTTTCTTGTAAAAACGGTATGGCCCTTTTATGAGGGCCATACCTAACATCTCGACATTTTAAGGTGCAGGGGGTTTTTGCATCTTAAAATAATATTGATCTTGCGAATATCCAGGCTCGACAAAAGTGTCGATACTAACAACTTGCCGAGGATATTTGAGAACATCTCCAAGATTGTTTTGCTTCAAACAGCTCGCATATCCAGGAGATCCAAGAAGAGCTTCTACCTCAATGTTGAGATAACCCTTGTCAAGAACTTTATGCGCTTTCGAATGGCCGTCGAGCCAACCTATTGCGGCAGTCCCCGTATGCCGGCCATGGAGAAGCGCCCAAAAGTCGAAGCCAAACATCTCGTTTTTGCGCCGCAACGTGCAATTCGCACTGTAATCACTTGCAAAGTCGACTTGCGCGTAATCGGCTAGCAAGATGGTTTCTGACGGCATTTCCACGTCCGATTCATTCCGGATGAATAATAACTGGCTCACCGAAATACCGAAAGGATAAGACCCATAGTTTGGCGCCAGAGGAAGAAGATCTTTTGACGACAAACAGTCTTGCATCATTGTATTTTTCATATATGGCTGGAGTAAACCTCCTGAAAGATCGTACGTATTCGGGGAAACAGTCAGATTTATTCGCGCCCACCACATGGTCGCGTAAAGACCTGATACGCCCTCGCCGCCCATCGGGCAATACATGCCATCATAATCTCCAGAATAGAGGATCCATGCGATTGAAACTTGTTTTTGGTTCGAAAGGCAGTTTGTTTTCTTTGCCGCATCTTTTGCTTGCGCGAAAACGGGGAACAAAATGGCTGCTAAGATCGCGATGATTGCAATCACAACGAGAAGCTCGATCAGAGTGAATCCTCGCCTATTGCGAGTCGACAGTTTATAAATCATATTTAGATCTCCATGACAAGACCTTTCCGGATTTGTCTCTGCATTTAGCGTAAAACAAGTTTTGTCCTTTCCCAAGAGGTCACCTGCGGGTACTCGCCAGAAATGGTTATTTATACTGCCAGGATAATAACCATTTTATGATAAAATGATGAAAATGGGTTCTTTTCAACCACCCGAAAACCCAACTCCAGAGGATTACAGTTTGTTTGGAAAGAATGTCCGTCTGCGCCGCCTGGAGATCGGCTGGACGATGAAAGAACTCGCGGCCCATGCCGGGATCGGGCTGAACACGCTGATTCGTATCCAACGGGGGGAGCCTTGCAGTCTACGGACCCGCGAGCGGCTGGCTTCTGCCATGGGAGTGATGCATAAGACGCTCTGGTCGCCTCATTTCACCAGTTACCGACCTTATTCGGTTTTCACGAATTCCAATACCCGCTGGTTTTTTGCCGAACGCGAAGACGCAAAGCATTGGGCGCTTAACGAAGGCGAAGGCATCACGGATCCGGAAGCCATCCAAGACCCACAAGAACGGCTCCGTTTGGGGAGAAACGGATTGTCGTGTGGATTTATGGGTAACCGGAGCGGGTTGATGCGCAACGGCTTTCGTCGAGCTGGGCTGATGGAGATTTATGGCGAAGGGGTTCTGGAAAAGAGTTGGGAGACCTTCGACGTGTACCTGCACTGCCTGAAAGGCACCTTGGAGATTGATTTAGAAGACGAGGTGATGGTGCTGCAAGAAGGCGATGCCCTCCTTTTTGACGCCAGAATGCGTTACCGCCACCGCCCTGCCTCCAATATGGACAAGCACTCTTTACCCGCCTTGATTACCTGGGTCATCATAGAAAGTGGCCAAACAAAATCCGAGCGCCAGCTTCGCCGTCTGCGTTAAAATGGCAGTCGTAAAGAGCAGCCCCTCCTTTCATTGGGTGCAAAATATCATCCCAATTGTCATGTCGGATGGCGTCCTTTTGTCCTGAGGATACGCTGATTGGAACACCCTCGACGCAAATCGAACCCGCGATGTTTACATTTTCAAGGACTGGACGTCGTCTTGGAACATCCCTAGGGTTTCTTAAGCAAACAGGTCTGCCCAAAATCAATCGCATGGTGTAGATCAGAGGAAAAAAGAAGAGGACTTTTACAAGTCAAATATTCAGCCTGATCATAAACAGAGATGAGGCTTACCTCTAGAACGCCCGGAGTCTTTCGCGAGCGGGATAATCTTCACCTTCGGCAGTTCGCCGGAAGGCTTGGCAAGGCTATGGGATCTGGGAAAGGATGATCCACCATCGATCATAAGTAGAGAAAAGATCTCGACTTTGCGCCATCCAGCACGTGCAAAGATCGTGCCTTGCTTCCTCATCCCTCATCGTCCCTTGAGATCAAGAGGTTTTATCCTAAGGCTTCCCAACCCTATTAATCGTGACGCCGAGAAAAGCTGGAGGGGTCTCGTGGGGCAGTAACGGGGAAAGCGGCTCATGAGAATAAGGAATATGCGCCTCGAAAACCAAGACATCCCCGGTGTGAAGTTCAAAGGTGTCATCTCCCAAGAAGACCTTTAATGACCCTTTGATACAATAAATACAAATCCCGGAGACGGTGGGAGGGAAAGCAAAGGTTTGTTTGGAATAAACGTTTTGCATGAATGTCGCTTGCATGCCCCCCGGCAGATAGCTTCGATAATATTGAGCAAATCCCATGGAAAGCCCGTTACGGCCAAGACGATCACGCTCAGCAGCCTGCTGGATACTATCAGGATCGACACGGTGGGGATCGCTATTCATGGTCCAATTTTCGGCATCACCTCGATTGGCAAAACACCACCTTTCTTCAGGTTCCCTAAATATAAAGTAGGATTTTTGAATATTTTTTGCTGGATTCCATAGAGTGTCTAACCCAATCCTTAACGCCAGAGAAATCGATAATTGCGTACGATGAAAGCAAGGGTGTCCCTGTTGTATCCGAATCAACGTTCTCAACCCGACGCCTGATTCAGCCGCTAAGCGCTCGTTTGACCAACCGAGTGATTGACGATATCCTCGCACGTTTTCGGCAAAAACCCTAAAATCTTGTTTCTCACCCATAATAAATTATACACAAAATGGCACATTATTCCGAAAAACGATGCCATCTATAAGTTTTTTCCTTTGTACATGCTTGGAGTCAGAAATATATTGTCTTACAATAGGATCGATTACTAACCCTAAGTAATGTAATTTACAATGCAATCGTGTTGGATGTCATCCGATATCCAACACATTTTTAGGAGTTTATTAATGAATACTTCTTCGCAACCTTTGAAAAAGAATGCATTTACTCTCATCGAATTACTGGTCGTCATTACTATCATTGCGATTTTAGCTGCGATCCTTTTTCCTGTGTTTGCACAAGCCAAGGAAGCGGCGAAGAAAACCGCCTGCATTTCAAATGTCAAGCAAATCTCATTAGCTTATACCATGTATGTTGCAGACTATGATGACATTTGCCCTCCAGAATATATAATCGACCAATACGCACCTACTTTAACTGGAATAATAATAATTAACTGGCATAGCTCCTATGACCTGCAATCTGAATTCGACTCAAAAGGTGGCTATCTCTATCCCTACTTGAAATCCAATGAGATCGACGATTGCAGTTCAGCAAAGAATTTACCAGACTATACCGATTCCCCAGGTGGCTCACCAGGCTACGCGACTAACGCATCCGTCTTTACAGATATTTTGAACAGTAATGACATTCGCTCGATGAGTGATATTCAAGAGACAGCAGAAACATTTGTTTTTGCTGATGCAGCAACGTATAATCAATGGGATCAGCAACGACGCCAATTACCTGAAGCTCAGTTGTCACGTCCTACCTACTCAGTTTCCAACTGGATCGCTGCAGGACCGGGGATTACAAATTTTCACGGTCGTCATTCGAGCGATATGGTCGTTCTTGGATGGGCCGATGGGCATGCCAAAACTCATAAAATCAATTTCCGTTCGGCGGGAAGTTCTAGCAATTTAACTGGCATTTTCATTTCCGCATCTAGGATGAAGAGTGATAGAATGGGCGATGTGCTCAAGTATCCTCGGAATGATAGCACGCGCGACTTTTATTACTTCCACCTTATAAAACCTTAACTTAAGCATTAACAATTGTGCGATCGACACTCGATCAGCAAATTCCCGATGGTCAGAATATTTTATGAGGAGATCAAATGCTTTACAAAAAGGAAGCCTTTTCTTTAATTGAACTTCTCGTCGTGATCGCAGTCATCGCGATTTTGGCTGCGATCCTCTTTCCAGTGGTAACACAAGCGAAGGAATCCGCAAAGAAAGCAAAGTGTATTTCAAATTTAAAAAATTTGAGCATAGCGATGGTCTTATATGTAGACGACTGGAGTGATACCTACCCTGCCAGAATATTTTGGGATTCTTCCATTTATAATAGATATCAAGTTGCTTGGTATGGATTAGTCGACACATTGCCGAGTCCAGACCATGTAGACATTAAAAAAAGTTATCTAGAACCTTATCTAAAGAACTCCGAAATAAAAGATTGCGACTCTGCTAAGAATTTTGCAAAAAGCAGAACATTTGAACAGCCATTCCCTATAGCTTATGGTGCAAATTTAAACATCTTGATCAATGGAGTGTCAGGCGTTAAAAATATAGCTGAGATAGAAGACCTTGCTGAAACCCTTTTATTTGCAGACACAGCAGAGCTAGGCAAAGATTCTTCAGGGAACACCTTTCTGCGTCGTGCTGAATTTATGACAAGCGCAGCACTTTGTAGCAGTACTGTGGGATATATGCATGGCCGTCACCCTGGAGGTCATACGGTGATCGGCTGGGTCGATGGGCACGTGAAAGCGATGAAAGTTCAAACAAGGCCTACTGAGTGCAATCCATTATACGACTCCTTGACGAGGTGTGATCTCCATAAAGCCAATTTAGGTCTTGTTCTCAAGTATCCATGGAAACTTAGTGGCATCAATATTGTTGGCAACTACAATTATTACTGGACATTGAAAAAAGTAAGAGACTGAATATCTATCTTGATTCTTTTTCGATTAGATGTTCCCGCCCCCTATAAGTTCCTATCTTTAGAATGGGGGCATTGTCATACGGAGACATAATGGCAAATGCAACAGGTCTAGCGACTGTTGGGTTTTGAAGGTATTAAGCACCTCAGAGATCTACTTAAGCTACCAAATTTCAGGGTCCAATTCAATGGACTGCACTTCTCCTTGAAAATGCAGTCCATTGACTACATTTTTGATACTACGGAGTTCCTGAGTGGGAATGAAGCAAGTAAGTTGTTTGACAGCACAAGCCAGACACGGCTGCTTTTGATGCTTAAGCTTTTACGAGAATCATATCCCAGGGAGCTATCTCAGATTTTAGGACTCTAATTGCAATAAGTGCAACGAACGATCGAGGCGCTAGGAGATCAGGAGGTGTTAGCCACTTACAGACTAGGAGTGGCAAGGCGCGTTACACTCCTACCTATTTTACCGCGAAGGCACTCTATCTGCTTCTATCCAAACCTGTTCAGTCCGAACCAGAAGCCCGAAGCGCAGGCTGCCTCCGTGAGTCGGAGACCCAGAAAAAGATCTCTCACGGAAAGTGAAAGTACCGGACTCGCCCTCACCTGACTTGCAACCAAACTCAGAGCGAAAAATATCCGTCACAGTCGTCATGTCGGAGGATGTCCCTAATTTGTCCGGGAGGGTCCCGATTTGAACTTGGAGATGGAGCCCTCGACGAGAATCGAACCCGTGACCTCTTCTTTACCAAGAAAGCGGTATCTAGTTCAATTTAACTATTTATTTACGATTCAGCCACAGTTTTAGCCACAGTTCACGAAAAAATCTTCGTCATCGCAGCTTGCTTGAGTTCCTTCCGAGATCGCGCATACACCTTGCTTAACATCGCTGGAGAATGCCCCAGAATTTCAGAGGCGGTGCGCACATCAACTCCGCCCTCCAGTAAGAGTGTGCCACACGTGCTCCGCAAATCGTGAAGAGTAAGTCCAGCAAACACCGTAGATTCACGAACCGGCCGGTTATTCTTCAATTTCTTCTCACGTACGGCGTGCGAATCACCCTTCACTAACAAAGACCATTCACGAGCAAAATTCCGGGGCCTCAAAGGTTGGCCTGTAGCAGACTCAAGCACCCAACCCGTTCCTTTGGAAAGGATATGCCTGAGTTCTTCGTTCACGGGAACCCAACGCGTCTCTCCGGTTTTCGTGGCATTCTGAATAATAAGTTGCCCACTGACTTCGAGTGCCTGCCTTTTGATGGTTACCCCTTCGCCATCGAAGTCCTCGTATTTCAAACCACAAGCTTCGGCGCGCCTCAGACCGTGCAAGCATAACAAGATGCCTTTTCGCAGTCGGTCGCTCATCTCCATCGCCAACAGTTGATTGACCTCAGAGCGAGTCAACACTTCTTTAAAGTGCTCTTCTATTTTCCCAGCTTTAATCGGACTTGCAGGATTACTATCAATCCATCTTGTTTTAAAGGCATATTGCAAGATTGCTTTGACACACTGAAGATATCGTGCTCGACTACTAGGCAAGACGTCATGAAGAGAATCTACCCAAGCTTGAACATGCTCGGGTTTCAGTTCGGAAAGCAGAATGCCCCCTAAAGGATCTTTGCGAACACGCGTTTCATACACAATCTCGTAGAGAGCATACGTTGTTGGTGCGAGTTCGGATTTAAGACGAGAGAACTGTTCGTAATAATATGTAGCAAGATTCGGATCGTTCTCGATCTTAGGTTTATTGAGCTCCTCCAACTTGGCTTTTAGGTTCGCTTTCGCTTCATTCTTATTATTACCGGGCTTGCCGTAGACTCGGCGACCATCCATCATCACCGCCATTCGGATCTTTCCGTTTGGCAGGTTTTGATAAGTCCCCTCCTGATTGCCTCGTCTCATCCTTTGATTTTACCGGAAATTCAAAATTCAGAAGCTGCAACGCGGAAATCATTTTCCGTTTTCCTATAGTTATATATGGACACGTCCCTGCATCAATCCAACGTTCAACCGTTCTTACCGATACATCCCACTGTTCTGCCCAGTACGATAAAGGCTTTGGATCCGCATCAATCTGTATGGTAAACGCCAAAACCCCATCCGTCAAATATTATTAAATTATTCATAAGTTATCTTATTCGCAGAAGAATCTAGAAGTTGTTCTTCTACTCTTTATTATCTTCCGATTTCCAAAATCGGCATTACGGGTGGCTAGCGAACCCCCCATCCGTTATAGACAGGGGGATAGAGTGCCACGTAACGACTCCCCTCATATTTCAATAAGGGGGATTTTTCACCTCAAGCATCCTCCTTCCTATCTGCGTAGAGTTCTTGCAGGGCGAGTTCATCATCAGGCCGTCTTTTCTCACGGCCCTGGGCGTACATCTTTCGCATTTCCTTAGGGCCAAATCGAGGATCGTCGAGAAAGTTTGCAAGGGTTCGGGCGTACTGCTGGAAGAATTGGCTATTCCTTCTATAGAGAGTGTCCTCGACAGGAGCAACTTTGGTTACTAATTTCTTGTGGTGGCCAATAATCCGTTGCCAAGGCTCGTAGGTAGGCCAACGTGATTTATTGGTATCGCCTTTCTTTGGGTTGCAGTAACGTATGATCCCTCCGATAGAAGATAGAATTCCTCCAAACCCGTTCTGGCAGAATTCTTCTACGAAGGTTGCGGCATGAGGTGATCTTAAACGAACCTCGATCCGAATTTGATTCGTATCCTTACGCTCATAGATAACAAGAATCTTTTTTCCTTTTACCGATCCAATGAACAGGGTCTTACCCTTACAACCTTTTCCTTTTATCCCGTTACGATAAAAAGAATGACATCTTAGGTGACTGACATATTCATCGCGATCGTGCTTTTCTACAAGATCGTCGATATTAAGTGCTGATTCTGGGACATCAAAAGCATAATCAACTCTCGTTACCTTAAACTTCGAGTTAATTTTATTCAGAAACTCTTTCCAATCAACTTCGCTTCTATACTGACGATAGGATAGATCGCTACATGCCGTTCCAGGAATATCAAGTTGACAAGCTCCCTGAATCCCGTCAAATGATAGCTTCATACCTTTACACATATAGGTGTGCTTATACCCAGAAATGTTCTTAGATGCTGCCCACATGCTTTCAGCATATAAGGTTGAGTAAACAAATTCTTCTAACGCTTCACGATCGTATGAGGTTAGAGTAATATAATCTATCTTTGGCTCTATAGATAACTCATCTATAGCCCAAGAATGTTCTTCTATCGAGATGTTAGAACCCCCTTGTATTGAGAGAGGGTATATAATCTATGTATCCACAATACACCCGAACTATGTTTTACATTAATATTTGTTTTATATTTCATAAGCGGTTACCTTCCCCAGGGTTGTTTTACGACTCCCAAGGGGACTTAATAAGCGGTAGCTTCAAAATAGAAAAGAGATGCGGATCACTTGACAGGTTGTTATGAAAGAGTGTCTCTTCTGAAAGAAAGACTCCTTCATAAATCGTCATCGCCAAGCCAAAAAGTGGCCCTTGGGGCACGCTGTTTATTAACAATATGCCCGAAGCTACTTTAATCGATCCACAGTTAATCCATTTCGAAAGTACCTCTACATCTATATTATACTAACGAAACTCTGAATCTCTGTCGCTGTTAAAGGAGCATGCCCTGACATGACCATAGCATCTGTCTCCCAAAATCGATTAAGCGATAACAAGCGAGTCGATTTCACATGTAAAACTTTCTCGAAATCTCCTGTGCTGATTTATTGAAAGACAGAGAGTTAATTTGATAAAGTTCGCATATTTGAGCAGAATGATCCCTATTTTGAACTCAAAATGCACGATATACTGCTTCTACATTCACTCAGTGTAGTGCAGATAGGCTTTTGATATTTTAATAATAAATATCTGTCTGCCCAAGCATGCCGCTTTCGTCTCGGCATCCTCCGTGCATTGCCGAGCCGTTTTAAGCCAAAAGAATCCTAACCCATGCTCCGTGTAGGCGACTTAAGCTCCGCCGAAGCCTCCCATTATTTTAGTTATTCAACAGAAACTTGTCATCTGCTAATAAAATAAATTAGAGATCACAGTTCGCTGGACGACTTTTTTAGAGATATTCAGTCAATATATTGACTTTTTAATACTTTATAGGGTATAGGCAATCAAGTAGTGCGCGTCCAGGTCTAGGAAAACTTGCACCCTTCAGATCCCCTCTTTTAAAGCTGCAGCGTGTTGAAGAGGGGGATTTTTCTCCTCATGGAGAGGTTCTGGGGCTGTTGAGAGAAAATAAACGACAGATTTTCGTCTGTAGGCCAAGGGTTTCCGCCACTTCCAAGGAGGAACAGGGGCTGGATCTGCCCAAAAACCCCGTTTTTGAACTCGCGCTTCAGCTTCCAAAGACGAAAACAAGGCGTTTGAGGGGGCATATCTTGGATCCCACCAAGCTAGACCCCTCTGTAA
>JBBCJD010000023.1:0-2806 GCA_037189405.1 bacterium | reverse complement strand
CGCCGCTTCGCCCAGCGCGATGCCGTCGATGCCGATCTGGATTTCGACGATGTCCTTGACGCCGTTCGCGGCGCAGCTGTCGAATTCCTTCTTCTTGATCCGGCGCGAGGCGTTGGCGATATCGGGCGTGTCGCCGCCGACGCCCTGGCAGAAGCGCTCGAAACCGCCGCCGGTGCCGGTCGAGTCGATCTTCGGCACCTTGTTGCCGGTCGCCTCGGCGAATTTCTCGCCCGCCGCGGTGGCAAAGGGATAGACGGTGGAGGAGCCGACCGCGCTGATATAATCGCGCGCGCCGCCGCCCGATGCCGCCTGATCCTGACAAGCGGACAGCGCCAGCGCGCAGGTCGCGGCGCCGATGGCAAGGGCAAATGTCTTGGCCATGGAAAAATCCTGTCGGGAGTCGCTATCCAACCAAGCCGCCACCCCCGAGGGCGACTCGCTGAGCCGCCAATGGGGGTTCTGTGTGACGTGTTTGTGACAGGGAGTGTCATGGAAGTGTCATGGAGTGTTTGGCCTTCTTGTCCTGATCATTCGTTCGGGCTAACCTTCGTTAACTACTGCCACTGGTGATTTTGGAGATTTGACTTGGAGCGGCTAGACTTATTGAAATCTTTGTCTTTCGGTTCGCAGGTGGCCGAAGATGAAGTTGCCAAGCTTCAAGAGTACTTCGTTCAAACAGACCAATGGAATCGGATAGAGCGTGGCGATATCGACATTGTCAGGGGTGAAAAAGGTGCTGGAAAAAGCGCGCTGTATCTTCTTCTCGATAAGAGGAAGGATGCACTTTTTGATCGAGGTGTTTTAATAGTTAGCGGTGAGAACCCTAGGGGTGCCACCGTTTTCAAAGACCTTATTGCTGATCCTCCGGCAACGGAACGCGAGTTTATCGTTCTTTGGAAACTGTATATACTTTCTTTGATCGCACATGAAATGCGCAGCTTTGACATTTCGACGGCAGATGCTCGCAGCGTCTACGGCGCGCTAGAAGAAGCAGGTCTTCTTGAGCGAGAGCTCAATTTGGCGGGTTTGCTCCGAAGTACGCAGAGCTTTGCTCGAAGGCTGCTGGGAATCACGGCTCTTGAAGGCGGCCTGAATATCGATGCGATTACGGGGCTCCCGACAGGCGTCGTGGGAAAGATTTCGCTAGCAGAGCCTTCCGGTGAACTTCGCAGCGCAGGTATAAATTCCATCGATGGCATGTTTGAGAAGCTCAACAAGGCTTTGGCAGAGCGGAAGCTAACGATCTGGGTATTGCTTGATCGGCTCGATGTCGCCTTTGCTGACAGCCATGAATTAGAAGCGAATGCCATCAGGGCGCTGATTAGAGCTTATAGCGATCTGAATGCTTTTGATCGTATAAGCCTAAAAATTTTTCTGCGCGAAGACATTTGGAAAAGAGTAACGGATGCAGGTTTTCGGGAAGCAAGCCACATAGTTCGCTATGAGGTGATGCAATGGACTGCTCCCATGCTCCTAAATCTTATTATGCGGAGATTATTGAGTAATGATGTTATTTGTGATGAATATGGATTAGACAGGGATGAAATCCTATCTTCTGCCGATAGGCAGAAGGAGGTATTCGACAAGGTTTTCCCGCTCCAAGTCGATCAAGGCTCAAGGAAGGCGGCGACCTTTGATTGGATGGTGGGACGATGTGCGGATGCTTCGGGAAATACGGCTCCTCGCGAGTTGATTCATCTTTTAAATTGTTTGAGAGATGAAGAGATTCGGCGTCTGGAGAGAGGCGAAAACCCGGCGCCTGATCTACAGATTTTTGACCGATCGGTGTTCAAGCAGGCACTACCCCGAGTTTCTGAAACTCGGCTCAATACGTATCTTTTTGCGGAGTATCCCGACGAACGGCCGTTTCTGGAAAAATTGAGGGGAGAAAAAACAGAGCAAACTCCAGAAAGCCTTTCTTCGATTTGGGGAATGACCCGTGACGAGGCCATCACCAAGGCACAGGTTCTAGTAGATTTGGGATTTTTTCAGGTAAGAGGAACTCGCTTGGAACCGACGTATTGGGTTCCCTTCTTGTATCGCGATGCTCTGCAGTTGGTTCAGGGTCGGGCAGGCGGCAGTATGAGTGAGGACGAAGAAGACGCATGATCCTCATCACCGGCCACATCATCCTCAGCCCCGAGCATCGCGACCGCATGATTGCACTCGGCGCTGAACATAGCGCGCGGTCGCGGAGGGAGGCTGGGTGTCTGGCGCATCATTGCCATGTCTGCGCAGTCTCTCGCCCGAACCGCCCGTGATCCGCATCTACGCTGCCGAGGATATCACCGCGAAGCTGATGGGCTGAGATTTCCTCCCCTCCCGCTTGCGGGAGGGGCAGCGAGACTTGCGAGCTTGCTCGCTAGGCGCAGCGGGGTGGGCCACTGCAACGTCGCTGCCCACCCCCGGCCCCTCCCGCGAGCGGGAGGGGAGTCATCATTTCCCCAGCAGCGGCGCCAGATACTGCCCGGTGAAGCTGCGCTTCTCCTTCACCACCTGTTCGGGCGTGCCCGCGGCGACGATTTCGCCGCCCTTGACGCCGCCTTCGGGGCCGAGGTCGACGATCCAGTCGGCGGTCTTGATGACGTCGAGGTTATGCTCGATCACCACCACGCTGTTGCCCTGATCGACCAGCGCCTGCAGCACCTCGAGCAGCTTGCGGACATCCTCGAAATGCAGCCCCGTCGTCGGTTCGTCGAGGATGTAGAGCGTCTGCCCGGTCGAGCGCCGCGACAATTCCTTCGCCAGCTTCACCCGCTGCGCCTCGCCGCCCGACAGCGTCGTCGCCTGCTGCCCGACCTTGATA
>JBBCJD010000022.1:0-2637 GCA_037189405.1 bacterium | reverse complement strand
CCCGGCAAGGCGCTCTCGGCGATCCAGTATCCGGCGAGTTCGGCGTTGAACGTGAGCTTTTCGCACGACAGCTACGGGCGGGTGAGCTCTCGCGCGGACGGCGTGGGGACCCAGGCCTACGGCTACGACGATCTGGACAATCTGCTGAGCGTCACGACGACGTATGCCGGGCTTTCGGCGAAGACGGTGTCGTACTCCTACTACGCGGACGGAAGTCGCGCGACGATGACCACCCCTGCGGGTGGATACGGCTACGCCTACGATGCGGCGGGGCGGCTGACCGGGATGACGAATCCGCTGACGGAGAGCTTTTCGTGGGTGTATCAGAGCAACGGCTGGCTGGAAAAGCAGACCTTGGACAACGGGGTTTATGCGGACTATGTGTATAACGCCCTGGGTCAGCTCACGAGTCTGACGAACAAGAACTCCTCTCACCAGACGCTTTCTCAGTTCAGCGGGATGATTCACGACGGGGTGGGGAACCGTCTTGAGGTGACGTCGAATCTTCCTTCGGTGCCTGGTTACAGCGGTTTGACGGAGTACCAATACAACTCCAAGGACGAGCTGACCCAGGAGAGTTCGGCTCGCTTCGGAACGTATGTGAACAGCTTCTCCTACGATACGGCGGGGAATCCGACGAGCTTCAAAGGGGCGTCTCGCTCGTACAACGCGAACAACCAGCTCACCACGGGGAGCTTCGTCTACGACGGGAACGGGAATCCGACGACGTATGCGGGCACGGCGATGACCTACGACCCGGAGAACCGCCTGACGAGCGTGGGGACGGTGATGACGGCGGGCTACCGCGCGGACGGGCTTCGGGCCTGGAAGGAGACCTCCTCGGGCCGGATCTATTTCCTGTACGACGGCTACGATCTGGTCTGCGAACTGAACTTCTCTGGGAATGTTGTTGCTTCGAATACGTTTGGAGCCAATGGTCTCGCTTCTCGGCGCGTGGGGAGCGACTCCACGTTCTACACCTTCGATGAGCGGGGCACGACCGCGCAAAGGTTAGACGATAACGAAGCGGTGCTCACGTCTCATATGGCCGACGCGTTTGGAGTCGTGGCGTCTTCTGGTTCCACTTCTGACCCTTACGCGGGATTCGGCGCTCAATATGGCTACTACACCGATGTCGAAACCGGGTTCCAACTCCTCGGACACCGCTACTACGATGCCGGAACCGGACGTTTCGTCACAAGAGACCCCATAAGCTACAATGGTGGCGTAAACTTATATGGGTATGTTGGCAATGGACCGGTAAATTGGATTGATCCGAGGGGGCTATCGAAACTTGAGTTAATTGAAAAAGTTCTCAAAAAAATGGGGTTAGTTAAAAAGATTAATGATAAGGAATTCATGCGAAGAGTTCACGACGCTTTAAAACCTTATAAGGATCAAAACAGAAAAGGGGTCAAAGGCATATGCGATAATCCTAATGCAACAGAGCAAGGTATCGAGGATGCAATAAGTGACATTCTTGCAGAAGGGTATGGTTCAAAACAACATAGGCCTCGCAATAAGAGAGGTGGTTTTTGGGTAGGTTTTCTAGGATTTCTAAAAGGTGCAGTAGAATTTTTAGATCCCTCCCCTGTTGGAATTGGAAAAGATCTGGGAGAAGGACTTGCTGATGCTGTAGATCCAATGGTTCAAAAGGCGAAAGAGGGCAGACAGAAGTCTTATGAGCGCTGGTCGAGTACGGATTAGAATTATTTATGAGCGATGAAAAGTATAGAAAGCGTCTGAGGGATGAAATTATCGGTCTTCCTTTGACAGACATGTGGAGAATAGGTCTGCAAGTTTTTGAGTTTGGAGAACAAGAAGAATGCTTAAATCGCAAAGGTGAGACATACTATTCATCTCAAAAACGTATTCATGTAAGTTGTTCGTGGCGTATCAGTAAAAATAAAAGGTTAATCCTGGGGTCAGATGACTATGCTGATCCAGATTCAGAAGTGTTTGAAACTCAGAATTATACTGATTTTTTTACTCAAGTTGAAGCCGCTTCATTAATTGTAGAAGACATTATCTTTGGTGAATTTAATGACTTGGATATCATTTTAAGTAACGGATATAAATTACAATTACTCTTGATAGCTGCAGGATTTTATGAATCTTGGAGATATATCAATGAAGACCCCGCGCATCATGTAGTTGCCCGCCCAGATGGTCTAGATGACTTATAACCAAGATCCCCGACGAAATATTCGGGAGTGGCTCTTTCTTTCGACCCGGAGAACCGTCTGACGAGCGTGGGGACGGTGATGATGGCGGGCTACCGCGCGGACGGGCTTCGGGCCTGGAAGGAGACCTCCTCAGGCCGGATCTACTTCCTGTACGACGGCTACGATCTGGTGTGCGAGTTGGATAGCCTTGGGAACGTGGTAGCCGCTCAGACGTTCGGTGCGAACGGCCTGGTGTCTCGCCACGAGAACTCGGATTCGGTGTTCTACACTTCGACGAGCGGGGCACGACCACGCAGCGGCTGGACGAGAACGAGTCCGTTTTGACCTCTCACATGGCGGACGCGTTTGGGACGTTCGCCTCCTCCTCGTCGACGACGGATCCTTATGCGGGTTTTGGGTCTCAATGGGGATACTATAAGGATTGGGAGACGGGACTCCAACTCCTCGGACA
>JBBCJD010000021.1:0-174837 GCA_037189405.1 bacterium | reverse complement strand
CCCATGGCGAAGGCAGCAAACTGGGCATTATCTGACGCTGAGGCGCGAAAGCGTGGGTAGCAAACAGGATTAGATACCCTGGTAGTCCACGCCCTAAACGATGGATACTAGGCGTAAGAGGTATCGACCCCTCTTGTGCCGTAGCTAACGCATTAAGTATCCCGCCTGGGGAGTACGGCCGCAAGGTTGAAACTCAAATGAATTGACGGGGACCCGCACAAGCGGTGGAGCATGTGGATTAATTCGATAATAACCGAAGAACCTTACCCAGATTTGACATCGATGGCAAGCCTTAGAAATAGGGCCCTCTCCCACAAGGAGACCTGAAGACACTTGTTGCATGGCTGTCGTCAGCTCGTGCCGTGAGGTGTACGGTTAAGTCCGCCAACGAGCGCAACCCTCGTCTTGTGTTGCCAGCAGGTAAAGCTGGGCACTCACAAGAGACCGCCGGTGTAAGCCGGAGGAAGGTGAGGATGACGTCAAGTCAGCATGGCAGTTACATCTGGGGCTTCACACATGCTACAATGGGCGCAACAAAGGGCCGCGATACCGCGAGGTGGAGCTAATCCCAAAAATACGCCCCCAGTTCAGATTGCAGTCTGCAACTCGACTGCATGAAGTTGGAATCGCTAGTAAACGCAGGTCAGCTATACTGCGTTGAATACGTTCCCGGGTCTTGTACACACCGCCCGTCAAGTCACCTGAATTGTCTTCACCCGAAGTCCGTGGCCCAACCGCAAGGAGGGAGCGGCCGAAGGTGAGGGGGGTAAGGGGGACTAAGTCGTAACAAGGTACCCGTACCGGAAGGTGTGGGTGGATCACCTCCTTAAAAGAGACGCACTTGTTTTCATCACGGTGAAAACAACATCTCTTGGTCGATCTACATTACTGGATTCTCACCATGGAGCTTTTAAAGCAAATAAAGGCCTGGATCTCTTTCGAGAAATCCAGGCCTTGTTTGCGTTAGCCACGTGGTTTTTTGTGTTTTCTTTTGTGAGATCTCCCCAAAGGAATCGCGTCCTTCTTTCCTTATTTTTATAATCTTTCATTAAGTGCGGTTTGGGATGCAAAGAGTTAGGCAATACCGTTTGACATGGTAAGACCTATATAATTCAGGGTGTTCGAAAAGGAATGCGAACTCGAGGGTTCACGTGTTGACCTGCGTCGAACTGCTTGTTGTGATCGCGATCCTTGCGGCAATCCTTTTTCCCGTGTTCGCTCAGGCCAAGGACAGCGTTCGAAAGGCCAACTGCCTTTTGAACGTGAAGTAGCGTCCAAGATGGATACCGCCGATGACGAGATGTCCTTTTAGCAGGGAGCTTGTCAGTTCCTTTGACATCCATACCATCACGATCTTGAATCTGAGGCGAGATACAAAGCATGTTCGGCATCGGATTGAATGCGGGAACCGATCCGAGCTAGGCTCTCTATTGATGTCGGATGGGGACAATTACGCGGAGACGATTCTTTCACGGATCGTGCGGCGGCAGATTTTCTATGAGTGGGGAGCGCCGCATGTCCTCCAGAGTGTTAGGGTTTTAGGTGCAGGCTGGCCACTCGTCCATGGCCGGCATGCCGGCAAGGCGAATGTGGGGTGGTTGGACGGCCATGCCCCATCGATGGCGGTGATAGAGTTCGACCTGGATCGCGGTTCTTGGTGCAGCCGCTCGCGGGTTGCTCGCGCAGCGACTGCACCTCGCATCTTCTCAGGTTTTTGGGCCCTCCAGGGACCCAGCCGATGAGTGGAAGTGACACCGCCGGGGCGCACTGGGTCAATAACCCACGATCGAACTATTACTAGGCTCGGGAAAAACTAGAGTTGCCTTAGCCTTTCTGTGCTGGAGCTTCTTGCAGGAGGCTGACGATCTCCTGCAAGATCTCGAGTTGCTTTTCGATTGGAACTGCGGTCTCTGGGGGCATGTGCAAAAATCCCACCCGTTTGTCGGGGAATTTTTGGAGGCCGCGATAGAGAATATAGTTGCATAGAAAGTTGCCGGCGTCGTCGCTGATCGTCCAGGCATCGGATTCTTCGAGGAGCGGACCGCGCCACAGCGTTGCCGGCAAGTCACCGGGGGATTCGGGCGCGATCGCCCCGCCCGGTACAAACCCTCGGTTATCCTCGCGCCCCGTTTGATTGCGGCCGAGCGTTTCGATTTTGACCTTCGAAGCGTTCTTATCGTGGCCGAGCGCTAAAAGCGCGTCGAAGCTGTTCGGGTCGAGCGCGTCGAGAAAGGCGTCGACGGCTTCGTAAGAGACTTCGAGAACCGCATGAGGATGCCCACAGCGTCGGGCGAGCGTCTCGGTGACGTTCACGGGCACGCCGGCGAAGGGACCATAACCGGTGACAAGAATGCGCATGGGTTGTTCCGTGGCGCCCCGGACAGGGATCGAACCTGCGACCCACTGCTTAGAAGGCAGTTGCTCTATCCACTGAGCTACCGGGGCACTGAACCTATTTTCCTTTATTTTTGGCCTGATTTGCGGGGGCTGGCCACTTTTTGATTCTCTGAAGACGATTCATTGAAGGAAAGCGCCAGTTTCGTGGAAAGGCGAGGGCGCTTTTTGAAAGCGGAGCTAGGGCTTTTGCCTTGAGGCAGGCCGGGGCAGCAGCTCGGCATTTTCCAGCATCTCGGGGGGAACGGATGAGAGTTCCGGCGAAGAGATGCGACGGTAGAGCGTCAGCGGTTCTCTTGCGGTTGAAAACTCTCGTTCGATTCGATATTCTTGCTGGAACCAAGAGGAGCGGGTGACTTCGGCGAGATAAAGCGGTTCGAAACGACGCAAGTACACAATGTAGTCCGGCCGAGCTCGTTCGAACTCTTGGGCGATTTGGCCTTCCGCGACGTTTCGCGAGACCCCTTTGGCGATCAGTCCCAGAGGGTCGACGATCGGACGTTGAGAATAGTAGCCGAGGAAGCCGATTTCGCAATGCCCCACCGAGGCACCGGGCGGCGCGTTGTCTCGGAGCCATTTTCCGACCTTGGTGTAGCTTGCGAGAGAAGGGGTAATGTCGGGGCGGGGAGCGAGGCTTTCAGGGACTCGCCAAAGGGCGACGAAGAGCAGGGCGGCAACGGTGGCCTGCATGGGAATTCGATTGGCGAGCGTGGCTTGCTGGACTCCGAGCCCCGCCAGAACGCAGAGGGCGAGAAAGAACGGGAAGCTGTACCAATGATAGAAAGGGAGTCGAAGAGCGTGGTACGTAATCGCGACCGTCATTCCCCATAAGACCAGGGGGTCAAAAGTGCGTTGCCGCCAGATCGCCAATACTCCGTGAGCCAGACCGAGATAAAAGACTAGGGCGAACGGTCGCGTCAGTTTGTTCAGGTAAATCGGATTGGTCTTCCAATTGTAAATGAGATCGTCGACAAATGGACGCCACGTCCCACTTTGCACTTGGGCGATCTTGTTGCCTGCGGTGCTTGGGAGGGCTTCGCCGAAATAGAGCAGCGCAACCAAAGCAAAGGGCGCGACGATAGCCGAATAGACGAGGATCGAATGAAGGGGCAATTTGCGATATCGGACGGTGTGGTAGACCGCAAGCAGAGCCGCGAAAATGAGGGCGTCGGGACGAACCAAGGTGGCGATGCCTGCCAAGCCGGCGGAATGGATGAAGCGGCCTTTGATATAGAACCAGGTCGACCAAGCGAGGAGTGCGGCCTGTGGGATCATCTCCCCGCTGAAGAGCCGAGGAAGGAGGGGGTGAAACGTGACGAACAGCCCCGCCGCCAAGCCCGCGAGGGGAAGTTTCGCTTCGCGACCGATCGCGTTTAATCCGAGGCTGAGGGCGATCAAACTCACCGTGCAAAGGGCGCCTCCGAAAAAGGGGATCCAATCGGGATTCAGGAGGCCGAGCAATCCGAGTAGAAGCCCGTAGAGTGGGGCAGAAGTGCCGAAATACACTTCGCCCGGATTGTAGGTAAATCCTTGGCCGGTCGCGAGGCGGTATGCGAATCGGTAAGTGATGTAGGCGTCGTCGTACCCACTGAAGAGGTTAACACCTCCCACAAAAAGCCCCGCTGCGAGGAGCAGTAGGGTACTTCCCCAAAAGCCCCCTTGGAAAAGTCGCTTCGGCTGAAACTTGGTCATTCCTTTCGATGTTCAATGGCTGGCGATGAGCTTCAAATGCAGCTTTCTATCTTCAAGAAGGTAAAAAGATCTCATCTTTGATTGAATTATATTGCAAATAGTAGAGTACCTTGGGTCAGGATCTGAGGGCCAACTAAACTAACGCTGTTCGCCGGATTTTCCTTGATGCTCCCGCTGGCAGCCCGCCGGAGGCCAAGGTTCAGCAGCGCCCCCTTTCTCCAGCTGATAGATCGATGATTACGAACTTGATTCTCAGGAAGAGTGGTTTGTTGCGGCAGATCAACCGGCGTTCTCTGGCTTGCGGTACCCTCAAGCATCTGGCAAGGTCGGAAATCCAAAAAAGAATCTTTATCTCTGAGAGAGGAGTGGAGTCTCTATAGAAAGTCGAAAATCAACTTGGCTTTTTGGCTGAAAGTGACTTATCATGTGTTACCTTTCAAGATAATGTATTAAGGTCTGGCATGAGCAACGAAAAAATTCTGAATCGAAGCTACGCGGTGGGCATGATCCTCGCGATTTTGAAGGAGGGCGCCAAGCACGGCTACAGCATCTCGCAAGAGGTCGAACGGCTGTCGGGACGCCGCATCAGTTTCAATGACGGCACCCTCTACCCGGTGCTGCGCGCGCTGGAAGAAGAGGGCCTCATCGAGAGCCGGTGGGAGCAGCCTCAGGGCGAGCGCAAGCGGCGCATCTACGAGCTTAACGAGAAGGGCCTGACCGAGCTCGAACGGCAGATCGGGCGATGGAAAGAATTTTCCGGCGCGATCGACGCGGTGATGTTGCAAGGCGGGCAGTCGTTCGCAAGTTGGCCGGCGTGGTTTCGGCAGCTTCTTCCTAGTTCGCGAGGTCTCGTTTAGCGAGACGGCTTGGAGGTCGTGCCGATGGGGGTCGCTAAACTCATTTCGTTCCCACAGGGCTCAAGGAAGCATTCCGCGAGCGACCTGGAACCCGAAGAGATGATCGCAGATTATCTCGACCATCTTTGCGCCCCGCTTGTGCCGATTGTGCCTTATATCGAGCGAACTCGGCTCCGCGATGAAGCTTGGTTCAGCATCGAGCAGCGGATGAAAGCCTACATCGCGGATGGATTTGAGCCGAAAGTCGCGACCCAGATGGCGATCGAAAAGTATGGCCGCACCGAAAAGCTGATCGCCGATTTTCTGGATGAGTGGGCTCATTATCAACCCAAAGGCTGGCTCGCCCGCAAAATCGGAGTGCCCCACGCTTATGCCACATTCTTTTTCGGCCAAGCGGCCTTGTGGGCCTTTTTGCTCCTCGAACTGCGCATCTTCTTTCCTTCCAAAGCCGGGGCCTTTGCGTTCGGGATCCCTTATGGAGAGTTGCGGCAAATCATCCCGCAGCCGATCCCGTTGCCCGATACGGGCTGGCTTTCGGTGTTGTTTCTCGGATTTGTGGCGCTGGCGCCGCTTATCGCGGGATCTTTAACGGGGCGTTTCGCGGTGCTTCATGCCGCGCGCGCTTCCTACCACGTTCTCGTTTTACTCACGCTGGCGAGCTTCGCGCTCGGGGTGGCGATGCTCCCCGCGTACGAATGTCTCTTCCTTGCCGTGGCTCTGATGTTCTGGTGGCTCCCCGTGGGCTGCCTGAGCGCGCATGTTGCCGCCGCCCTGACATGGCGGCGGCGGTGTGCCTATTCATTCCCTTTCGGAGGAACTCATGACAAGCACATACGACTATTATGACGCACAAAGTGGGGGGGGGGGATCATTCCCTGCCTTTGGCCCGCGAGCTGCAATCAAGCCACCTCTCGGTCGGAAAAACCGCTTGAAAAGCGGTTTTACGTTGATCGAATTGCTGGTGGTCATTGCAATTATCGCGATTCTCGCGGCGATACTTTTCCCGGTATTTGCACAGGCAAAAGAAAGCGCCAAGAAAGCGAACTGTATTTCAAACCTTAAACAAGTAAGCTTGGCATTTTTGATGTATCACGATGACTATGAAAACTGGCCAGGCTCTAGATTCTATTCAACGCCGCAGGGGTTTACTACTCAGCTATGGTGGGGATCGTACATCGCGGGAACTCCTCATTGGAGGAATATCAATCTTAATCAAGGAATGATTCAAGCCTATATGAAAAATACACCTTTGTTGGATTGTGCTTCAGCAAATGGTGTTCCAGCCTTTTATCAATGGGAACCTAATAGTCCTCCGCTTGCTTATGCTTTGCGAGGAGGAATTATTCAAGGTCAAAACCCGTATTCTACAATCGAGATGCCTGCTGAAACAATTCTAATTGCAGATTCAGCTATTTATTTTTACTCTTCATTAGGCTATCCTGAACAGATTTATCGTAACAATAGCTTATTAGCCACTTATGGTGATGGGCATAGAGGTATTCATGCGAGGCATGGAGGGGATACGGGTGTCGTGGGGTGGCTGGATGGTCATGCGTCAGCTAAGCGCCTCGTCTATCCAAATTGGAGTACGATTTCATATTTTACTCCGGAGAAACGACAGCAAGCCAAAATCGGAATATTAGCGAAATATCCTTTGAAATCGACAAGCAACGCCGATGGGGCTACTACTCTTCCAGATGGAGTTAGAAAAGATGTTGTCGATTTTTATTACTATCAATTTGCAAAGCCGGTAGGTTACTAAGAACACCTCTTTATGTATAAATCTTAAGGCTTCGTTTTTCTTAACGAGAACGAAGCCTTAAATTATAGAAATCTATGCTTTATCTGTTTTTATCGATGTCGTTTCTGGAGGCAACGTCGGGTTTTCAACCAGCGTTTCGCGTGAAAGCAGGCGACGCATATATCAGTGTCGACGCCGCGCATTCCGCGCCGGTGTATGAAGATTTGGACGGAGACGGGGTTAAAGAGCTCCTTGTCGGCCAATTTGCGCAGGGGCGTATCCGGTTATACAAGAATTACGGAACGAATACCGAACCGATTTTTAAGGATTTTACGTGGCTCGAGGCCGGCGAGCAAGAAGTGTGCTTGAGCGGTGGTTGATGCATCGGCTCGACGCCACAGGTTGTGGATTTAGATGGGGATGGGATCAAAGACGTGATCAGCGGAGGGGCGTATGCCAAGCAGTTGACGTTTTTCAAGAACGATGGGAAAGGCAACTTTGCCGAGGGCGTCGCTCTTAAAAACGAGCGTGGTGAAGTGTTCGATCCGGGGAGCCATGCTAATGTGACGACGGTCGATTGGAATGGCGATGGGATTCTTGATCTCGTTTATTACGCCTCGATTCCGAAGGTTCAACTGAGGCTTGGAAAGGGGGATCTGCGCTACGGCGAACCGCAGCCGCTCCCGGCCGGCGGGTCGACGTTGAACGATCTGTTGCGCGTACGGGATGCCCGGGTGGTGTTTTACGACTGGGACGGCGATGGCGCAGAGGACCTGATTTTTGGAAACGGGGACGGCTCGATCCGGTTTTTCAAGGGGAGCCGGGACGCTTCGGGGCAGCTGAGCTTGGATGGGGGCACCCTTTGGCTCGAGTCGTTTAGCCCTAGCAAACTAGAAATAATCGATTTCGACCGGATGGAGTTTAAGAACGGAAGGCCCGGCCAACGCCCGACGATTACGGTGACGGATTGGAACGGAGACGGAAAGCCCGACCTTCTTGTAGGCGATCTATTCCGGGGACCGACGCCTCAGGATCGGATCGCCCAAAATGAGGTGTATCGCGAGCTCCGGGACCGGGAGTTTCCGAATTTGAGGCAGACCCGGGCTCTTTTAGAGCAAAAGGTGCTGGCCGAGATGGGGCTTGAGGGACACGCGGAGAAAGATCTTTCCGCGGAGCAGAAAGAGACGTTGCGACAGTCCGTGGCGAAACGGCTGGAATCCCATCCGGTGCAACTCAAGATGAACCGCCTGTCCCGCCAGCTGGATGAGTACAGCGCGATTACGTTTCGCAACTACGGTTACGTTTGGGTGATTTTAAGCCGCTAGAGACCCTTCGCCCCCTCCGGTTGAATCTCCGCCGAGGGGGCTTTTTTACTTCGAAAAGCGTCTAGCTTGGGATGCGGTTGCTGACGACGTCGATGACGATCATCAGAACCATGAAGGAGATGCCGAGAATCAGGGTTGCGCGGGAGACGTAATCGTCGAAGCCGGCTTTGCCTTTGAATGTCGTGCGAATGCCTCCGCCGGAGGACATCGCATCCCCTTTGGCCGTCAGGAACACAAGAAGCGTGAAGAGGAGGGCGACCACGATCCCGAGGCCCAAAAGCACGTTGTAAACGATCTGCACAGCCCCGCCAGTATACCCTTTGGGTTTTCAGGTCGGTTTATGGGGAGGGAAGTGTCAGAATAAGGTATGGCAAGAAGCGTGGTGGAAGAGGCCGAGGCGCTGCTCGATCAAGAGATTCCCGTTCTGGACAAGGGTTTCGTGCGGCTCGTCGACTATATGGGTGGCGACGCGCGCATCGTGCAGTCGGCCCGGGTCTCTTATGGCGCCGGGACGAAGAGCTACCGCCAAGACCGCGGGCTGATTCACTACCTGATGAAGCATTGGCACACCTCGCCCTTCGAGCAGGTACAGCTGACGTTTCACACCAAGATGCCGGTTTTTGTGGCGCGGCAGTGGGTGCGGCATCGCACCGCGCGCCTGAACGAGATCTCAGGGCGTTATTCGGTGATGCAGGACGAATTCTATCTGCCGGAGCCCGATCAGATTCGCTATCAAAGCGCCAGCAACAAACAGGGGCGCTCGGACGAGGCGCTGCCGCCCGAGGCCGCCGAGGCGCTTCGCGTCCAGATGCGCGAGGATCAAACGACACTCTACGGCCATTATCAGCAGATGCTGGAGGGAGGGGTCGCGCGCGAGCTTGCTCGGTCGAACCTGCCCCTCTCGCTCTATACCGAGTGGTATTGGCAAATCGATCTGCACAACCTGTTTCATTTCTTGCACCTGCGGCTTGATCCCCACGCGCAGTATGAGATCCGTGTGTACGCCGAGGCGATGGCTCGCTGTGCGAAAGCGGTGGCGCCGATCGCCTACGAGGCGTTCGAAGAACATATTCTCGGTTCGGTGAGCTTTTCCCGCGCCGAGTGCGAAGCGTTGGTCGCGATGCTGGAGGGGCGGGAAGTAGTCTTGGAGGAGCGCCCGCGCACCGCTTTCGAAGAAAAAATCGCCAAGATGCGCGCCCAAGCTCCCTCGCAAGAAGTCGAAGAGCCCTCGTTGCCGAGTTAGCCTTAAAGCTTCCTCGGAAGGCCGCGCCCTTCAGGAGGTTTTGCAAGATTGTTTGCTTCATCGCGGGGAAACTGTCGTAAGCTAAAAGTAGTGACTCTGATCCCTAAGGGATCGAAGGGTCAAGCTCGTTCCGAAGTTTTTGTCACTCTGCTTGAAAGGAACGAGCGGTCCCGGGCCCTACGGTTGCCTTCGGAAGACGAGCATGAAGATTTTGGCTCAAAGTGAATCGATCGTTGCATCCCCTCGCTCCTCTCTCAAGAGAGGTCCCCGCCGAGCGTTCACGCTGCTCGAACTGTTGGTGGTGATGACGATCGTCGCGATCCTCTCGGTGATTCTTCTGCCCGTCTTTGTCCAGGCCCAGGAGAGCGCGAAGAAGGCGAATTGCGTTTCAAATTTGAAACAGATCGGGCTCGCTTTTTTGCTCTACGCGGGGGATTACGACGACGTGATGGAAAAGACCCACGACCCCATGACGACGGGAAGCACGGTGCTTACTTGGTGGGCCAGCTATAAAGAAACGCCTCCGAAGCGATCGGAATACAACCCAAGAGCAGGAAATATCCAGCCGTATATAAAAAGCGTGGACGTGATCGATTGTCCCTCCGCTTTGGAGGTGGGAAATCACCTGTTTTGGGCGGACGGCACGTTTGTGCGCCTTGCGTACGCGCGCACGAGCGCCTCTTTGGGGCTGAATTTGTCCGAGCTGGAAATCCCTTCGGAAACGATTCTCCTCGGCGATGCCGCGGCGATGATGACCCGTACGTTTACCAGCGAGTTTGAGCTGGTTCGGCGCGACTTTTTGCAGACTTCGTATACAGCCTTGAATCAAGGGGCGTTGCATGGGCGTCATGGGGGAGGATCTGCCGCCGTCTTGTGGCTCGACGGTCATGTGAAAGCCCAAAGTCTCGCCTACAAAACTTATGGGGCGGGCGATCCTTATAATAGTCCCAGCTTCGAAGTGCTTCGAGAAAGGCGTCTCGGACTGCTTTTAAAATATCCGCAGCAAGTCTTCGCTCCGGGCGAGAATTTCCAGCGAGGCGCGAACGGGAGATACAAGATCGATACGGACTTCTATTACTATGTTGCGAGGCAGAAACCGGGAAGCCCTTAAGGCTTTTTGAGCCTCTGGTGAACTGGGACTGTGCCGCTCGGTGGGGACGGCCGCTCGCGTCCGGAACCCCCTGTCTAAGCCGATTCGGAAACGAAGAGTGTAAAATCTTCGTCCTGTGAAGGCGATTGCGAAGGTCCAGCCTGCTCCGGGCATCGAGATTATCGAAGCTCCCGAGCCCTCCATCCGTCCCGGTTGCGTCAAGCTCAAGCTCGACGCGGCCTCCGTTTGCGGCACCGATCTGCACATTTATAAGTGGGATGCCTGGTCCGCCTCGCGTATTCAGCCACCCCGCATCATCGGGCACGAGTTTTGTGGCACGGTGGTCGAAGTCGGGGAAGGCGTGACGGACCGGAAGGTCGGCGATTTCGTCGCGAGCGAGTCGCACATCGTCTGTGGGCGCTGCCGTCAGTGCCGTGAGGGGCAAGGGCACGTCTGCGTGAACACGCAGATCTTGGGCGTGGACGTCGACGGCGGGTTCGCCGAGTACGCCGTGATTCCGGCCGAGAACGCGCGCCTCACCTCGCGCGAGGTTCCCAAGGAGATTGCCGCGTTTCAGGACGCTTTGGGGAACGCGGTCCATACCGTGATGGCGGGTCCGGTCAAGGATCAGACGATCTTGATCACCGGGATGGGGCCGATCGGACTCTTCGCCGTGGGGATCTGTAAGGCGCTCTGCGCGAAACAGGTGATTGTCACCGAGATCAGCCCCTACCGCATCGAACTGGCGCGCCGCATGGGCGCGGATCGAATCCTCTCCCCGCAAGAAACGGACGTCGAGGCCGCACTTCGCGAAGTCGCTCCCGGGGGCGTGGACGCCGTTCTCGAGATGTCGGGGCATCCCAGCCAGCTGGAGCTTGGGATTCGTCACATCCGCCCGGGGGGGCGGCTCAGCTTGCTCGGCGTTTACGCGGGGCCGGCGCAATCGGTGGCGATGAACGATCTGATCTTTAAGGGTATCGAGGTGCAAGGCATCGTCGGCCGCAAGCTGTATGAAACCTGGGATCAGATGGCAAAGATCTTGGGAGCGGGCGATCTCGACCTCTCCCCTGTCGTGACGCACACGATGCATTTCACCGAGTTCGCCAAAGCGATGGAGCTCATGACCGCCGGCCAAGCCGGAAAGGTCGTGTTTACGTTCGAATAAGTCGGTGCCGGAAGGGCGGTTTCGCGACGTAGTCCACCATCAGCGCCGATCCGGCGAGCAGGCCGACCCTGGGGCCGATATTCTCGCTGGTGACGATGGAGGAGCCGCCCCCCTTGGGGTACGCCCAAAATCGTCTGCTGGTAGGTGTAGGCGATGATCCCGATCAACAGCACGATCGCGCCGCTCATCCAGATCTGCATCCGCATGGCGCCAAGCCTTGCAATGTCCTGACCGCCCTCCACCCTAGGACAAGACGGGCAATGTCTCTCCTGTGAGACGTCGCTCTTGACGGAGCGAACCGGCGGAAGGGGGCGTCTTCGGTTCCTGAGGGAAAGGGTCCCTAGAACGCCATACCTTCGTAGTCGCGGATCAACCCGACGATTCGACCGATCACCCGCGCGTCGTCTTGGCGCACCTCGATCGGTTGATAGGCGGGGTTGCTGGGCATGAGCCGCACGCCGGTGGGACTGAAATTGATGCGCTTGACGGTGGCCTCGTCCCCGAGAAGCACCGCGACGAGATCGCCGTGGTTCGCGGCTTGCTGGGGTTTGACCACCACGAGGTCGCGGGGCATGATCCCTTCGCCGGACATGGAATCCCCTTTGACCCGTAGCAAAAAGGCATGCTCGATGCTGCGGACCATCTCAGAAGGGACGGGGATCAAGTCCTCGACGTGCTCTTGGGCTTGGATCGGCGCGCCCGCGGCGATCGAGCCGAGCAGCGGCAGCATCACGACGCGATGGTTCGCTTGAAACGAAGGGTGAACCAGCTTGATCGACCGGGGGGTATTCGAGCGTGTGATATATCCCTTGCGCTCGAGGGCGTCGAGGTGAACCGTGACGCCGCGAAGCGAGCCGATATCGAAGTCGCGCCCGATCTCTCGGATCGAGGGCGGAAACCCCTCCTTCTGGATGTAGTCCAGAATATATTGCAGAATCATCTGTTGGCGTTTCGTGAGACCTTTTGCCATCGCGCTATCCCTCTCGACCGGGTGAACCGGTAGACGAATTATACAATTTCTTTGTCTACGTGTCAACACTGTTTTGACTACAAATAAATCGCCTTGACCGACTTTACATCCGGCCCGCGATGGGCCATACTTAAAGTTCGCCCTGGAGGGCTAAAGAGGAAACTTGTGTCGGTAGACGCCATTCGAAGAATTATCGAAAAGCCCGGTTGCTCGATCACGGCCGCGGCCGTTTTGTTGCTCGCCATGGTCCTGGGCCTGTCGAACGCCGAATGCGGCGGTCCCAATCGCCTAAGGCAGGAGGATGTGAGTCGAGAGGTACTCGCCGAGATCGGCTCGCAGAAGCTTTATCGGGACGAGTTCGAGACGATCCGCGAGCAGATCGAACAGCAGCAGGGCGCGAATCAGTTCCTGATGCAGAGCAACCCGTTTGCTTCGGCGCAGATGATGGGCGCCGCGTTGCAGCAGGCCGTGGATCGAGTGTACATGCAGGAACTCGGCCGGGCCAAAGGGCTCAAGCTGACCGACGAAGAGCTCAAAGCGCTGTTCCAATTGGACATCGAGCGTCAGGTGCAGCAGACGCGCATGCAACTCGCGATGAGTGGCGCGCTGAAGATGGATGCGAGTGAGCAGGAGTTCGCCAAGGCGTTCAAAGAGGCGAGCGGCCGAGAGCTCGCAGAGGTCAAGAAAGAGGCCAACGAACAGTTCGCGACGGCGCTGAAGGACAAGACCAAACGCGCGCAGATCGCCGCGGACTTCACGCAACCGGCGTTGCTGCAAACTGTCGCGTCGAGCGTGCCCGCTAGCGAAGAGGCCGTAAAGCGCGGTTTCCGCGACTACAAGGTCCAAACGATTTTCATTCCCGAAGCTGAAGGGAAGGACCCGCTCGCCGAGTGCGAGAAAGTCTATGCCGAGATTCAGGGCGGCCTCGCGTTCGATAAGGCCGTCGAGCAGGTGAAGGGCAAGGTGACCTCGGCGCAGCCGTCGGACGGTGCGCCGTTTAACCTGCCTTACAGCCAGATCGAGAACAACCCCGATCTGACCCCGCTCAAGACGATGCAGGCGGGCGAGGTGAGCAAGCCCTCCAAAATCCAAGGCGGAGCGGCGATTTACAAGCTGATCGAGGTGAAGGAGAATCTTCCGGACGATTTCGAGCAGCGAAAGCCGCAGTACACCGAGCAATACAAGCAGACGCTGGCGCAGTCGTTGCTCGCGGCCGACTTGCGCAACCTGCGCGAAGAAAAGCCGGTCGTGTGGAAGGACAAGGGTTTCGAACTCCTGTACAAGTTCATGAGCATGCGCCCGGACACTTGGACGAAAGAGGAGATGCGCGACCTTTGCCGCGAGAGCCTTGAGGCTGCGGGAGGGAGCGAGGTCTCCGAGCAGCCCGCCGCCTATGTCGCGTACCTGACCGGTCAGGAGTACGTGGCGCTGGCCTCCGAGGGAGAAGAGAAGACCGAAGCGCGCGGGCTTTTGGTCCAAGCGACCGAAGCGTTGCTGAGCTTTACCGAGAACGCCATGCTGCGACTCTCGCTTGTCGAGCAGTATCTGGAGGCGAAGGAGTATGAGAAGGCCTACCAGCAGCTGCTGGCCGCCTCGCAGGCGAACAGCGATCCTGAGATCACCGGTCAGATGATCTACTCCGAGGTCGATCGGCACGCGATCGCGCTTGAGAAGGCGAACGCGCTGACGCCGGAGCAAAAGACCGAGCTGGACGCCGCTCAGAAGGCGTGGCGCGAGCTTCGGGCCGAGCACGACAAGACGCAAGAAGAGATCCGAAAGCAGGAAGAGGCCATGCGGCAGGAAGCGGAACAGGCAACTTCCGGAGCTTCGACGGCGGGCGCGACTACGGCGGGAGGGCCGCTCGTGCCACCCGCTCCCTTGCCCTCGGGGCAATAAAGGGCCGTGGGGCGGCTTGCGCTGGTCTCGACGCCGATCGGCAACCTGGGGGATTTGACGCCTCGCGCGGCGGAGACGCTTCGCGAGGCGGACCTTTGGTTCGTCGAGGATACTCGGGTCAGCGGCAAGCTACAGGCGCATCTCGGTCTCAAAAAACCGATGCGGGTGCTCAATGAGCACACCCGGCCGGATCAGCTCGAACGGTACCTCCAGGAATTGGAGTCGGTCGTTTCGGCCGCGCTCTTGACCGACGGCGGCGCGCCCGCGATCAGCGATCCGGGTGCGCAATTTTGCGATCGATGCCACGAAGCCGGAGTCGCGATCGACGCACTTCCCGGCCCGAGCGCCGTCGTGAACGCGCTGACGCTCAGCGGGTTCTTCGCCCAGCGTTTCGCGTTCCTCGGTTTCTTGCCCCGCAAGCCCGGTCCGATGCGCGAGGAGTTACGTCCCTTCGCCGAATCGCCCTTCACCCTTGTGGCGTTCGAATCGCCGCATCGCCTGCAGAGGCTGTTGGAGACCGCGCACGAGGCGCTCGGGGAGCGGCGCTACGCGGTGTGCCGCGAGATGACCAAAGCGCATCAGCAGGTGTTTCGGGCGCGGCTTCCGTACGCGCCTTCCGAGACTGAGGTCCCGCACCGAGGTGAGGTGACTGTGGTCTTCGAGGGCCGCCGCCGGGGGGAAGCCCCGGAGCTTCGCGAAGCGTAAAGAGCGCCTCTCAAACCTGAAGAAACGCTCTAAGAATGCGGCCTGTCGCCACCGATATTTACCGGGATGGTGGAATTTTATCTGCGGCTTGGGGTGGCGGGCGGCGTTTTGGCGCTCGCGTTTGGAACCGGGACCCTGGACATGCGATTTGCGCTTTGTTGGGCGGCGGCGGTTGCGGCGCTCGGCTTTTTGAACGATCGCTTAGGTGCTCGCGGAGTCAAAAACCCCGGGATTGCGGGCTTTTTCGCCGTTGGAGACGCCGCGCTGATCGCGATGCTTTTGGGGGCGTCGGGGCAACTGGCGACGCTTGGGTTCCTGACGCTCGCGCCTGCGCTCGTGGCGGTGTTACGGCATGGCGCTTCTCCGATCGGGGTGGCCCCGCTGACCGCAGCGGTGCTTTTACCGGTGAGCGGAATCTATTCGCCGGGAACGCTGGGGATGCCGCTTTTGCTGCAGATGCTCGGGGTGCTCGCGCTGGGGTTGATCCCTTTGCGATCCGTCGAGGATCGCGAAGAGGCGTCGCCATCGGTTTTAGACGCGGACGGCATCGCGCAGATGCGCGAGCGCTACCGAACGCTCCGGGATTCGTACCGAGATCTGGAGCGTCGGGCGCGCAAAGATCGCTTGCTGGCGCAGCTCGCGGACCTGCGCGCGGGGCAAAGCGAGGGGTTCTATCAGCGTTTGACGCTGAAACTCCAGGGCCTTCTCGGGGCGGATCGGCTTGCGCTCTATTGCGTCGCCGAATACGCCGGGGCGCTGGTGATCCGCGCGATCCAAGGGGATTTTCCCGAGGTGCGCGAGGAGGAGGCGCTTCGCATCGATCTCGCCCAGGCGCCGGGACAGATTCGTCACGCGGTCGATAAGGTGCTGGCGAGCCACGGCGCGGGCGATCTTCGCCGCTATGCCAACGTGCTTTTGACGCACCGTGGGCGCATGCTCGGCGCTCTTGCAATCAAAGAGGCGGACCCGAGCAAGCTGCACGAGATTTGTCTGCTGGCCGAAGAGGTCGCGCCATCCTTGGCTGCGATCCTTGCCGAAGAGCTTCAACGTGAAGAGCACACGCGGCGGCTGAAAGAGGCGGAGATGCTTTACGAGATTTCGGCGCTGGGCCGTGGCGCGGCTACGCGTGCCGATCTGGGCGAACGGGTGGCTCAAGAGCTGGCTGGGAGCCTGCGGCTTGACCACGTGGCGATCTACACCCTCGAGAACGGGGACGCCTCCCCGGTCGCGGAGATCGGCGAGGGGCCGAGCCTGCTGGAGGGGATGCGATTTGAAAAGGGCCATGGCGTCGAAGGATGGCTGGCCTCCGGCGCGGGCGAGGTGATCTTGCCCGATGCGCGCGGGGAGGCGGTCGAACGCGGCTTGCGCGGCGGATTGGGGAGTTTCTGCCTGCTTCCGCTGACGGATGGTCTCGAAACCGTGGGACTCATCACGGTCGGTACGCAGCGAGTAGGGGGCATCGATGTGCCTCAGGTCGAGCTGCTCCGTGGGGTGAGCTCGGAGCTTCGGCAGGCGTTCGCGCCCTCGACCGAACAAGAGGGCGGATTCATGACCCCGCAAGAGTTTCATCGTACGCTGACCGGTGCCAAGCCGGGGTGTTTGGTGGTGATGGAGCTTCAGCGCCGTGAGGCGCTGACGGAGCGGTACGGCGCGGAAGCAGTCCAGCGTGCGATGCGTCGCTTCGGCGGCCGATTGCGCGGCAACCTCGCAGCCGGAGGGGCTTTGTGCCGGCCGAAAAGCGGTGAGTTTTTGGCGTACCTGCCCACAGAGGATCTGGAACGCGCGATGCGGTGGGCGAACGAGATGACCGCGCAGGCGGCGTTTGTCAATCTTCGGCATCCCGAGACCGGTGCGAGAACCCCTATCGGAATTCGTGCCAAAGTCGCCATTTTGAAGGCCGGAATCGCGGAGATCCCTCAAAATCTAGCAGCTTAACCGGGGCGAGTCTGGTACTTTTGCGCGTTCGGATTTCCTCGAGTTCGGCTACGCTATAGGGGATTCTGTGAAACACGCTACTCGAAGGATTGAAACGCGTGCTCAGGCGTTCCGTCGGAAACGGATCGCCGACCTTTTGCAAGAGGCCGAGCGCGCGTTGGGGCAAGGAGGGCCCGGGCTTGCGGCCCGAGCGTCTTTGCGCATCCTCAAGGAAGACCCGAACCACTTGGGCGCGCTGGAGATCTACGCAAAGGCGCTTTGGCAGCAGCGCCGATGGCCCGCGCTCTTGAGCGCGCTCGATCGGCTGATCTGCCTGAATCCGTACGAGCCCGGGTACCACCTGTTGCGGGCGCTTGCGCTCGAATGTCAGGGACGCTTCGGGGAGGCCGTGCAAGCGTACGCACGGGCTGGGGCCGAAGAGCAGGCCAGCGCGTCGATCGAGGATCTGCGCGAATGGCAGTCGATGATCGTCGCGGATCTCCTGCGCGAAGACCCCGTTTTTCAGGTGCAGTATGCGCGAAATCCCCACGAAGCGTGCCGCTCGCGAGGATTCGAGTTTCTTCCCGATCGTCCCGTCAAAAAGTGGGCCGCGACCGAAGGGAGTGTCGGCCGGCCGGTTTAACGTCTGGTTTTTGAGAGTTTTTTCGAATTTAGAGACGTTATTTGCGGTTTCCACTATTTCATTTCTCAAACTCGCGTTATAATGGGTGCGATACGGCCTTGCGAGTGGTTTCTTCAGAGTTCGCCTTCAACGAGTTTTGTCAAGAATCTCAGTTTCCAAGAACGTACGGATAGGGTGGATCAGTACCACCCCGACAAGGAGGCCAGACATTGGCAAACAAAACTTTATACGTAGGCAACCTGCCCTACTCGACTTCTGAGGAAGAGCTCACAAAGCTCTTTTCGCCCTATTCCCCCAGCAACCCCCGCATCATCGAGGGTCGAGGTTTCGGTTTCATCGACATTGATGCCGATCATCTCGAAGCAGCGGTCGCCGATAAAAATGGCGCGCAACTCGACGGTCGTACTTTGACGGTCAACGAAGCGCGGCCGAAGGCTGAGCGCAGCGGTGGCGGCGGCGGTGGTGGCGGTCGCGGTGGCTACGGCGGCGGCGGCGGTTATGGTGGCGGCGGCGGCGGTCGTGATCGACGCGGCGGCGGCGGCGGTCGCTGGTAAGACTTCCACAAGCCTCGCCCGATTCTGAAGGCGAGGGGAGAGAGAGCCCGAGGCGTTTCGCTTCGGGCTCTTTTCTTTTTGGAAAGCCGTTTTCGGGAAGTAAAGGTGGGGTACACCTCGGAACGATGATCACTCGGAACGAGGCTTTCGCGTTGCTCGACCGCCTTCGCGCCAGCGGCTTGCGCGGCGTGGCCCTCCGCTTGGAGGCGATGGACGCGCTCTTCGAATTGGATGGTTACGATTGGTGTGGCGTTTACCGCCTTCAGGGCGACACGCTCGTACTGGATCGGTATGTAGGCGCCCCGACCGACCACACCGAGATTCCGGTAGGGCGTGGAGTCTGCGGTACCGCGATCGCGGAGGATCGGAATCAGGTCGTTGCCGATGTGCGAGAGGTTCAAAACTATCTGGCATGCAGCGCGCAGACGCGTTCCGAACTCGTCGTGCTGATTCGAGGTGCGGACGGCGTCTTGGGCCAGATCGACATCGACGGCCACCGCGTCGGAACGTTCGACGAAAGCGACGAAGCCTTGTTGGGCGAGATCGGGGCACTTCTTGCGGCTCGCTGGGAAGATTGAGCGGGCTTACGATTCGAAGACGTGCCGTAAAAACTGGGCCCGCTGCTTCGCCGCCTCTTTTTCTTCGAGTCGGCCTCGGATCTCCAGCGTGGTGAGCAGCGTATCGATCTCGCGGGGGCGGTGCGTGAATCCTTTGAGTTCGGCGACGCTGGCCCATCGGGCCCAGGCGAGTACTCGCAATGCGTCCCCCAAAGTGAGCGCGCGTGAAGCGATCGCGTAATCGATTGCCTGTCGAGCAAGTGTGCGCAGCTCCTCTCGAGGCAGCGCGGCCCGGGCCTCGCGCTCTTCGCGAATAAGATAGTCGCAGGACCCTTTGAGCTCACGGGATGCTGCGCCGATCACGCTGATTTGGACGAACGCGCCGACTGCACGGGAGGATTCGCCGAAAAGACCCCGGACCGAGAGGCCGCGTTCGGCCAAGGCACGCAGGACCTGGGGTAATCGTCGGCTATGGGCAAGCCCGATCAGGTGCATCATGCAAGAAAGACGCAACCCCTCTCCCGCGTTGTAAGGGCTGGCGGCCAGATACCCATGCAAGGGGCTCCAGGCGAAATCTAGATGTTTTTCCAGGCGGTCCAGACAGGCCCGGCCATGCGCGGCGGCATGATCCAGCGACCATCCTGCGGTGAGGGTCTGAAGCCGTAGATGATCCTCTTCGTTGACCATGAGGCTCAGGGTGCGGCTCTCATCAAGAAGCAGGACTCTCCCCCATTCGGTCCAAGGAAAGTCGACCGAAAGGAGTCGGCACCCGAGCAGGAAGTCGCGCTCGGCGTGGGTGAGGTGCTGAAAGGTTTCCAGATCCAGTCCCGCTGCTTTGACCGCAGATTGAATCTTCAGCCGGATTGTATCCAGCTCTTGGGGATCCGCGCGGTGTGGGAAGTGATGCCCCCGTAAGTTTCGGCATACGCGAAAACGGGTGCTGAGTACCACATCGCTCTGTGGAGCGTCGGGGGAAAGCCAGCGTGGAGCAGGCATCGAATGGAGCACCATTCGTTTCCACTCCTCTTGCCGTATGCTCCGCCCGCTCACGGAGGTAGTTTACATGGAGCGCCGTTGGAGTATGCTGAGGACGGTTCGGGCGATTAGCTCAGTTGGTAGAGCGCCTCGTTTACACCGAGGATGTCGCGAGTTCGAGTCTTGCATCGCCCACCATGATTTTGAACCTAAAATCAAGGAAATTTCCCCCGAAAAGTCTCCTAAAAAATTAAACATGCTTTCAACTTGCCCAAAAATTGGGCAAACTCGTGATAACATGAAAATACGATGGAGACAAGTCTGCCCAAATTGGAATTGCCGGATCGCATCCGGCGACAGCTCCGAACGGGCGAAATTATATTTATCACACCACCGCCAAGGAATACGTCAACGAACGCTTTCCTCAAGGCAAGTGGCTAGGTGAAATTCGGCGTGTCGAAAACGGAAAGCTGAAACGTTATCCGCGAAGAGCTTTCGGCACTCCTCAAGAAGCATTGAAATATATCGTCTCCACTCGTCCAGGCGAGAAAGGAACCACCGCCACTGTTCGGCGACATAACGAAAAGACCGTCGCGGATCTTTACGAAGAATGGCGCAGACATGCTTGGAAGAACGTGGCTCAGAACACCAAGACGGAGCGAGAACGACGCTGGCGGCTTCATATCCAACCCTACTGGGGTTCTTGGGGACTTTCTTTAGTGCGTCGTCGAGCCGCTCAAGAGTGGATTACCGAAGTCGAAGAATCCATTGCAAGCGGACAGGCCGGAAGGATGGGCCTTGCGCAACTCACGGAGATTCGGCTGGACCTTCATGCGATGTTCAAATTCGCGATCAAATCCGAATTCGACGACTTCGACCGCTCTAATCCTTTCCAAGAATTGGAGTTCATCACACAACCCAAGCGCAATTTGATCACGATTGAGTCCCAGCACTTCGCTCCTATCCTTCGCGCAGCGGATCTGCTTTCGCGAGACAACTATGTAACCGAAGGCGGCCTGGTCGTGCCTTGGATCGTTACAATGTTTGCGACTTCGCTTCTAGCTGGACTTCGACGCGGCGAAGCAAGAGCCCTCATGTGGGACCGGATCGATTGGGATAACGGAGCGATTCGCATAGACCGCGCCATGCGTCGAGGCTCGAAGGATATCAATGAGAGAACTGGGGCCTACGAGGGTGAAGTGCTACGCATGGCAGTCGGCCTGCCCAAAGGAGACAAGATCCGCGAGGTGCCCTTATCCGACCAGCTCCGGGCGATCTTAGAACCGCTTTATGAAGCTCGCGATAAGGATGTTCAAGGTCGTCCTTTTGTCTTTCCGAACGAATTCGGCGGCATGCGCGAAGACACCCGCGTTCACAATGCTTTTAAGAATCTCTGCAAATGGATGCACGAGCTTGTAAAAGACGTTCCCATGAACGCTAAACCAGATCGTGAGCTTCCGCGCTCTCGGTGGAGCCGCTTTAACGCTGTCGCTGCAGAAATGCTTGAAAGCCCAGAATTTCGCTTGCCCGATATCTTCGATCGACTCGATTACCGCGACTCACGGAACAGCTTTTCAAGCTATCTCAATGAACTTGGAATTCCTCAAGCGACTCACCAACAGATCATGGGGCATGGCGCACATGACGTCACCGGCACATTCTACACCCGGATTACTTCTCGAGCATTTCAAGATGCAAGAGAAAGAATGTCCTTGGGATGGCAGTTTTATAAGGATGATCGATTGAAGTAATTTCTATCGATCATCCTTAAATTTTGCCACTCCGATAAGCTATCACTATATAACAGAACTCCAAAGATTTCAAGCTCTGATACAAATCGTCTGAAAACATATAATTGTCTGCTGGCTGAGCAATCCTTGTCGCTGAATCATTGCTCGGAAATGCCAGACAGGCAGTTTCATAATTTCTTTTAGCTCGTATGGTACTATGCCAGTATAACTTCCTACTCCTATAGCACATGCACAACACAGAGGAGAATTGTTATATCTAAAATAACTCTTCATGAATACAACCATTTGGATTGAAACAAATGTCAGCTCCCTAGATCATGGTGGTGATAAATGGGAGCACGGCCGGTGTCTTTGGAGCCCATCTCAAAATAAAAAAGGGGCTGATATATATTCTTTAATGCGCCATTGCAAAAGAGGTGATTTGGTTATTCATATACGTCGATTGAATGGAGTTCCTCAATTTGTTGGAACCTCTCGTGTACTAAAGCCTTATCGAGAATGCCTGCAGTCTCCCCCTAATCCTGGAAAATGGGCGAATATGGCTCCCTACTATAGAGTTGAACTCATAGAATATACAGGTTATACTCAACCATTAAATATTTCTGTATTCTTAAGTCAATACCGAGAAGAGCTATTAGAAGATTTAATCGGCAATAAAGCAAAATATTATCCTTTTATTCAATATAAAAATGAATTGCGTCTAGGGCAGGGCTCATATATCACTCAATGCACTCCAATTTTATATTCTTTAATTAATGATGCTCTAAGCATTGAATATACTGCTATCCAAGCTAACTTAAGCTCAATTAAATTACATCAAAGATTTCTAGAGGGAAAGCGAACCTTTAGAGAAACAAGGTTTTTTGCCAGGAACCATAACCTCGTCAAAAAAGCTAAAGAATATTATGGAAGCGTCTGCATGGCTTGCGGTTTTGACTTTCACAAAGTGTATGGAGAACTAGGTGCGGGCTATTGTGAATGCCATCATCTCAACCCTCTTTCTGCAAGATCCTCAGAAAATTGGTTTCACGAGATTTCAACAAGCATAGAGGAAATTGCTATCCTATGTGCGAATTGCCACAGGATGGTACATCAAAACAAAGAGATCTTAGCTCTTGAAGAACTTAAGACTCTTATACAAACCAACAGCCGATCTAAACCTTGAATTAAAGCCAAGGTAACCTGAGATAGTGCAATCCGGCAAAAATATCTGGGAATAACAGAGTTGTGAAACAAAATTGCAAGCAGGTATAGTACAAACATCACCGTGCTGTAATTGCAATGAGGACTCGCTCTGTTATGCCTGAATCAAATTCATCTGCACACGACATAACAACATCGCAACCACCTGTTTTTAAGTGGCCTGGTGGCAAACGGTCTCTTGTTGCTTCTATCGAATCCCTAATAGACCGTAAGTACGATCGTCTTGTGGAGCCCTTTTGCGGAAGTGCTGCGCTCTTTTTTCATCTTACACCTAAAACAGCCCTTTTAGCGGATCGAAATGTCGAACTAATAAATGCTTATATTCAAATTCGAGACCAAGTTGATGATTTAATGAAAAAACTTGATCGAATGAGTAATTCTGAAAATTCATATTACAAAATAAGATCTACTAAGCCTAGAACAGATTTAAATAGAGCAGCGAGATTAATCTATTTAATGCGATTATCATTTAATGGAATATATCGCGAGAATTTACGGGGAGAATTCAATGTACCCTATGGCTACAAAATCTGGCAGTCTATCTATGATGAGTCAAAACTACGCGCTGCATCTTTAGCTCTAAAGGATGTAGAGCTAAAAGCACAAACATTTAATGTAACAATGAAAAGCCTTCGCGAAAATGACTTAATTTATATAGATCCACCTTATACAGTCAGTCATAATAATAATGGTTTCATCAAATATAATCAGACTCTCTTTTCATGGAATGATCAAAAAAAGCTAGCTGCTTCTTGTGAGAAAGCTAGACAAAGAGGTTCATTGGTTGTAGTTTCTAATGCTGACCATCAAGAACTTAGAGCCCTATATCCTGAGTTCGAATATCACCAAGTCAAACGATTTTGTTCTATTTCTGGCTTAACAAACGGCCGTCGGCATGTTACAGAAGCTATTTTTATAGGAAAATCACTATGAAAATAAAAGGAATCTATCCTAGGACCGATCAGCTTGCAAGATTACGAGACTCACGCCGTTCTATTGAGCAAATATCCATTCGTCCGAGTTTAGTTGATAAATATATAGATGCTGGATGGAAGGTAATTGCTTTCGGTCGTTCAAAGGTCCGAATGCAAAGAGAGCGGTCTTCAATCGACACAGTAAAACTCCAATCTTGGCGAGTAATGTATTTGTGTGGATTCCCTCATATTAGTGGAGAGCAGGGTGCTCAGTATACTACTTCAGCATCTGAAAACTATTTAGATATAATAGCATATGACGATGACTCTGTTATTCTAGTTGAATGCAGAACATCTGAAAATAGAACTTCTAGCTTAAATATTCAGGCGGAATTAATAAAATTAGGTGCACATAGAGATTCTGTTAGAAAGATCTTAAATACAGATAGGAGTAAAGAAAATAAATTAAAAGTTGGAGGCATTTTAGTTCTTTACGATATTCCCATCACAGAAGCTGATAAAAAGCGTGCTGCAGAAATGAAGCTTACTATATTTGATGCTACGACTCTTCAATACTATGAACGGCTTGCTGGTGTTATTGGTACAGCAGCTCGCTATCAGCTTTTCGGAGAAGTCTTCCAAGGACAAGATATATCTTCCCTTACACTTCGATTACCAGCGGTGGAATTTGAGATGGGTGGAAATAAGGCATATTCCTTTGCAATTCATCCTGAAGACTTATTAAAGATATCATTTGTAGCTCATAGAGGCAAAGGCAATATTGAAACCTACCAGAGAATGGTTAGTAAAAAACGATTAAAGGATATCTCTAATTTTATTAATGAAGATGGTGTGTTTCCTACAAATATAGTAATTAATTTTCAACGTCAAGGAGACCGTAGTCGTCTCCGATTTGATACTGCTAATCAAGAAAATTCCACTATAGGAGTTGGTTCAAGGTTAGGCCATCTTACAATTCCTCCGGTATACCAAGCTGCCTGGGTAATAGATGGACAGCATAGGCTTTTAGCTTATAGCGATCACCGCTGGGCTTCAAGAGCAATGTTAACGGTTACTGCATTTGATGGATTAGGAGCGGATAAGCAAGCAGATTTATTTGAGAAAATTAATTCCAAACAAAAAAAGGTTAGCGCAAACTTACTTGTTGAATTATTTTCTACATTGCATTGGAATTCGAGAGACCCAAAACTGCAACTACGAGCAATTGCGAGTCAATTAGCGCAGGAGCTTCGATCTTCGGTATCAAGCCCCCTTTATACGCGCGTATTGAGTCCTGATGAAAAAAGCACCTTATCAAGGTGCATTACACTTACCGAACTTGTGCATGGCCTTCAACGCCCAGGCATGTTTGTGCGTACTGAAGATCACGGAGTTATTAGGCAGTATGGGGTTTTTTGGACCGGGAGTTCGGATGGGTCTTTCCACCGAGCTAAAGTAATTATTTCAGCTTGGTTTGAATCTATCCGTGACTCTTGTCCAGAAATGTGGTCAAAAGGAAATGACGAAAATTTAGGGCTAGTAGCCACTAATCGAGGAATTAATGCTAGTTTACGTGTCCTAGGTTGGGTCTTGCTCTATTTGCGGAAATTACAACCAGATTTTGACATAGAACCTGATCAAGAAATTATCTATAAAATACACCCCTTTAGTCAACTTATAGGACAATTCTTTACGAGTTTAACTGTAGATGATATTCGGAGCCTTCGGAAACATTATGGCACAGGAGCTCCTGCAGAGATAGCTTATAGTATTGGAAAATTTATTAAGGATACTTATTTAGATTTTGATGCAGACGGTTTAACGGACTGGATTGACAATAAAAGTCGCATTAATGTAACCGAAGCACAGACGTTATGTACAAGTTTAGAACGCCGCCTAATTGCTAACATCGTAAAAGTCATGAAAAATGAGTATGGGGAAGAGGGATGGTGGCGGCAGGTACCTTTAAAAATTCGACAAGAGGCCGCTTCAAGAAGAGAAGAAGAATCAGAAGACCATCCTTTAGAAACATTCTTATATTTAATTGATTTGAGAAATATTATTGATAAGAATTGGGGGCTTTTTCAGAATTTATACAGTATAGGTTCTGGATCAAAAGAAGCAAAGACTAAATGGCTAGTTACTTTCAATGAAATTCGCCGTAAAGCTGATCATGCAGGAGGAGCTCGTTTAAAATCAGAGGATATTGATAATTTAAAGTTATTTGATGAAATCCTTCAAGAAAGAGGAATTTAAAATAGAAATTCCATTTGCAATAATATTAAGGATAGATAACCATTTCGTCCAATTTTAGCGAGATATTAGCTTATACCTAATTATGCCCTTTGCCGACGTTTAATCTTAAGCCATTGGTCGATGGCTTCTCTTGGAATGAGAATTCTTCCTCTAGGTCCGCAGCGATCAACGATCGCTTCGAGTTCTCCCATCTTTACCAATTCATAGATACGCGCTCTACTGCGGCTTAGCAATTTGCATGCATAAGGCACAGTGACTAGCAAAGGACGCTCTACTCTTTGATCCTCTGGAAATAAAGACTGTTGATTTTCGCTCATCCCGTGGCTCCCACGATAGAAGGAGTTCCGAGTCCGTATCTGAGCATAACCCTATGCCTCTCTTTGAATTTCTGCTTGCCTTCTTCGGCGAGGTCTAGAATCCAGGAGATGTCTCCTCCTTCGTGTTCGAGGAGGACTGCGATGATGGAGGATGCTTGTCGTTTGAGCCATCCGTAGGCTTTGAGGAGGTTTGCGTGAGTTTCTCTGGAGAGGTGAAGAGTGTGTTTGGATGCGTTGACGAGTTGCTCCCACCAGGCCGCTGCTCTTTGCCTCGTTTTGTCCGTCGTCAAATGCGTTTCGTCTTTGAATTCGATGAAGGAGCGGCAGACTCCGGTGGCGGTGTCCCATCCGTGGTAGGCGAGGAGATGGGCGACGGCATCGGCTCTTTCTCCTTTGTATTCGAATTCAAAGCGGAGCCAGCTTCTTCCTTGGCCAGATTGCATGCCTTTGTCATAGCATCGCATCATGGTGTCGCTGGTTCTGCGTCCGACGTAAAGCGTCCGGTAAGACGTGCCTTTGCTGTCATCGAGAATATAGCGGGTGCATTTGGACCGCATCACGGCGGTACGGTTTGCGACCGCCTGGTGAACGGTCTCGAAATCCACGGTGGCTTCTTCGTCGTCGATGGCGAGATCTAGCCTCGTGAATTTGGCTCCGGATTCGAGCCAGGAGGCAATCCAGGTTCTCCAGGATGGAAAGTTTTCCAATGCTTCCACTAATCTGCAGCCTTGTCCGGAGACTTGGACATGGACTCCCATGTCCTCTTTGAATCCGTCCCAGTACACGGTGATGCCTCCGGATTCGGCGATGGCGCAGTTCCGGTATCCGAATCTGCCGTAGCCGAGTTCGAGGAATTTCAAATTAAACGCCTGGAATATCTCCACGGGGGAGAGTGCGTCTTTGAGCGTAAAGCTCAGGTAGTCGAGTTTGCGAATCGCTGACATTGTGGTTCTCCATAGTTTGCGGTCATGTCCCAATTAAGGGAGAGTTCTACGAGAGCCGCCCAGATTCGCTTTCGAGCGCCAGCTCATACTCCACGTCGGTCGTTCTGCCGGTTCCGTTGTCTTTGGTTGAGACTTTTAAGGATGCGGCTTGTCCGGGAAGGAGTAGGAGGCGTTCCCCTCGAAAGATGAGGCGTAGAAGGGATTCCAGATTCTGGATGGTCCCTTTAGCGGTGAATCGTCCTGAGAGTTTCATTTGTTTAGTTCTTCATCGTTATTTTTGAACCTACGGTTCATCGCCCCGTATTACTGAAACGGGGCGATAGGGAGCCGAAGGCGATGACGCGTTTAGCGAGATCTCGGGCTTTCTCAATCCCTTCGGTCCAGGCGTCACGATCCACTCCATGCGGAAGTAATTCTCCGTTCCGGAGTTCGTGTACTCGCCCGTCCTGGCCTCGGTAGAAGGCCCTCACGATCTGCTCCGCTTCCTTTGGCACTCCGAGTGCTGCCCATCCGGCAAGCGTCAGGCCAACCAGTTCAGCCAGATAAGGCCTTGTCGCCGGTACCCACTGACTCCCGGTCGGGTTCTCAATGCGGAAGAGATTGGGTCTTAAGTGGTAGGAGCTATCGAGTCCAGGCGCTCCGGCGTCCCCTCGGAACGCCTCCCCGCCTCCGAACCCATAGCCTTCTCCATCCCTTAGACCGATACGTTCTTCCGTGAAATAGTGAGAAAAGAGACGCGGAGTGATGGGAAACACTTTGCGCTTCAAGGGTTTACGCGGCTCGTCCGGTGTGACCTGGGTCGCAACCACGAAACGGCCAAACCTTCGGTGTTTCCAAATGTAGGCGGTGACCTCTCGGATGGCAACATCCACCCGAGCCTCATGCTGGGCGATCCAAACGAGATCTACGCCTTCTTTGCGGTGTTGCTGAAACACGGAGAGTTCGAGTTGTTGGGTCTTGGTCCAAGTGCGAGCACTGAACCACATATGGGCTTCGTCGATAACCGCCAGGCAGTTGCCGGCTTCTGCGATATCGCGCCAAAGAGCAAAGTCCCAGCTTCCGGTTTGGGAGTGGAAGTTTGCCAGTGTCTTCCTCTTTTGGGCTTTCGCTTCTAAGAGTCTCTTGACAGCGTGGAGGGTTTTGCCGCTTCCCGGGAGTCCAACATAAGCTTCAATCATTAGTTGGTCCCCGAGCCGCGAAGTACTCCGATGAGCCACTTGGCGAACTTGTAGGTAAGGAATGCGATATACAAAGTCGCCATGAAGTTCACAAGGAAAATGAGGTGGTTAAACGGGATGAAGTTGTTGTAGGTCTGCATGAAGACCAGCACCATCTCCAGGGGCGTGTGGGTCGAAGTGACGATGTAACCGAAGGCGGGGATATCGCCGCCCGAGACACCGCCCAAAGTGGAAATATCGATGCTCCAGTTCGGGAGCAGCTCGAACGCCCAATCCAGGAATGTGCAAAGGATTGCGATGAGTCCGTCGATAATCATCGGTAGATCCTCTCGGTGACGCCCTTCATGTGGCAGGTTAAAGGTAGCCCGTCTCTTTTGCCTTTGGCATAGGAGAAGAAGCTAACGAGAATGAGAATTAAACAGTAAAAGAGAATTTTAAACATTTGCTTTGCTCCTAAGCCTTCATGTGAACGCGCTTCCAAACCGCGAAGATAACAATGAGATACAAGGCTCCCGCCATGAGCGCTCTGGTGAATTTGATGAACGTCTTATAGGGAGTCAGGTCCATCTGGTACCCAACGAAAGGAAGCACATAGCTTTCCTGCGGCAAAGTCCCGGAGTAGAACGCGAACTTATTGGTTACGATGTTGTAAATCCCGAACGGCCCCCACGTCGCCCACTTGGCGGTCGTGTTCTTGAAATCCGCGATCATGGCCTCGGAGGGGATGAACAAGGAGTTGAAGATGTTCTGCCAGAAGCCGCCCGTATTTACGGGTTGGTTGTTGAGGTCATCGGGGGTAACCCCGCCTCCACTGCCTGGGTTGGTCCCCGGTTCGTATTGACTCACTTCCGCGATGAAAGGAGTCCAGTCCACGAGCCAGGCTTTGGTGAAGAGAATGGGTGCTCCGCCGCTTCCACTTTGGCGAACGATGAGGGAGAATTCGAATCTTCCGAAGCGTTCTTTGTCGGTTGTGCGATTCGATAAGTGATTGAAGAAGTGCCAACTGAGGCTAAAGGACCTTGCCATCGTCCCACCCGGAGGATGCGAGGCCGAGTATGCACCGGTAGGTCCTCCTTCGAGTTGGACCATGTTTCCCGCAAACCAGGTGTGGGTCTGCACGATGTTGATGAAGTAGATGTATCCGGCTCCCCAAGGTCCATCGAGGTACGCCAGCTTGTTGGGGACCTGGACCATGGACGAACCCCGGATGATGTCGTAGAACGAAATGGCACCCGAAGCGATAATGGGGGGAGCGGCGAATTCCTCGACCGACTGTGCAAAGGATGTGAATGGCAGGGTAGCTATTGCCAAAAGGGCGAGTAACTTTCTCATGAGATTTTGCTCCTAACTCCCCTCTGCTCTAGAAACAAAGGGGAGATTTGCCTAGCCTAGACCGACTTCGCGGCCCTCTTGATGAGCTTCCAGACGATCCCGAAACCCAGCGCCACGACGAGCGCTCCCATGAGCACCGGTCCGTTGGTCGTGAGCGTCGAACTCAGATCGTCCTTGAACTGCGTGATGGACGTGGTGTAGTCGAACCCACTACCGCCACTGGTCGATCCGGTCGTCTGCGCCATTGCAGACACCGCGAGAGTCAGGGGTGCAACAATTGCTGCACCGCGAACGACAAGCTTCTTTGCTTTATCAGTGATTCTCTTCATTGAGAACCTCCTTATCGTTGGTTTGTCTTTATCCTGAACACCATGCTCCAAAGAGCGGCGAGCAGAATTCCCGTTGAGACCGCTTTCACAGCGATCCCTAAAAGTGTTGTCAGCAGAGCCGGATCGTAGAACTCTTCGCTCATATCGCCCCAAAGGCTGATTTGAGCCTGTCCACGATCCACTCGTAGAGGAAGATGCCGAAGATGTACGGAGCCACGAACTTCGGCAGGATATTCAGAAGGCCTTGGAGCTCGGCTTCCATCACTCTAATTCCGTCTCAGTGCGCCTAAGATCGCGAAGACCAAAAGAACGCACACGGCAATGTAAAGAGCGAGGAGAACCGACACCAGATGCGGAGCTATCGCAGCCAGACCTTCTAAGGCCTCGACCACGGAGCTCACCTGTTCCGGTTGCCACTCCATGTCTAGGCCTTACCGAACGAAATATTCGCCGGTCCGTCGAAACTGAGCCCGATGAGCTTGAGATCCGGCTTGTTGTCCTTGATCCCTACCTCGAACTCGCCTGTGTAGAATCCGGGGACGTCTTTCACTTGATCCTTGGCTCCGCTGCCCCTAAGGAACGATCCGACCGGGAATATCCCGCGCGAATCCTCCGAGTTCTTGCCTTCGACGCCATAGTGGACCTTCACGCCCTCTATCGTATTCTCATCCTTACCGCTGAACTTCATGACTTTGCATGCCAACACTAAGATCTTTAGTTTCATTTTTTATTTGCTCTCCATTGAGGTATTTAAACGCTTCAAGCAGCACAGCGGGCTGCCCAGAAAACGCTTGGAATCTTTAAGCCTTTACTCCTCGGGTTCGATAAACAGCTATCGAACAATCTCGCGGGTGGCCGAGAAGATACTTATATAGTACCAAACAAATTTAGTACTGTCAATATTCAATGTGAATAAAAGTGAAAAATATTTGAAGATGATTCGATTTTTGTTGGGGCAATCTAAGAAACTTATACATGTCAAAGCACTCGGGAAAGCTATCTCCATCCCGAGTGCTAAGCTTTATTAAACAATCAATTTATAATTGTTTTTTAAGTTCATAGTAATAGGACTCACATGGATTAGCAGGATTTGATTCATTGCACCCTGGCTTTAATAAAAATCCATGGTTATTTCTTTTATAATTCTCAGGGGTATATCCATATATAGACCAAAGTGGATGTATCAAAGTATGATGGTTAATAGAAGAGTTCTTAACATGACCATCCGTCCAGCTTATGTTAGCTTTAGATAAGTGGCGTGCGTGAATACCATTGAAAGCAGCTCCCCCAGGAGGCGATATTTCGGACTGTCTATCTATACATACACCCTCTCGAAACCCGATTAAAGCTGCAAACCCAGGAGCAACATAAGTGCCACCATCAGCCATTAAAATGGTCTCAGAAGGCATTTCAATATCGCTCTCATTCTGCGGACCTCCTGATATAAGGAATTGATTTACATAATATCCAGGACCACCTAATTTACCACTGTAAGATTGCATGTCTTTTGTGGATGGACAATCTAGAATCTGCCCATTCTTGGAATAGGGGTAAAGGAACCCCCTTGTTCGATCTGAAGAGTCAGCATCTTGATTGGCCATCCCCCACCAGTAAAATAATAAATACGAAGAACCGTTCCATACTTGGATTAGAGAGGGAAACATATCTCCATCATAATCCTGCAGGTACATTAAAGTTGCCGAGCTAATATTCTTGAGATTCGATATGCAACTAGTTTTCTTTGCCGATTCCTTGGCTTGAGCAAATACTGGGAAAAGCACTGCCGCTAAGATGGCGATAATTGCTACTACTACCAATAGCTCAATCAGGGTGAACGCCCGGATAGAAGTCGTCGATTTTCTTACTATAAATTGAGATTGAGTCATCTAAAATTACTCCGCTTGAATTGACTCTAGAGTAACTTTATGATAAGACATCCTTATCTGAACCCCAAACGACGCTATTTCAATTTCGAGTCGGTGTAATTATAATTGACTCGAAATTATAATTTTTTTGATATACTGAGCTTAGAATGTCCAGAAAATCGCTTGTTCAAGTCCAGGAAGGCCGCGATCCTAAGCTCTTCGGGAGAAATTTCTATACCCTTAGGATGGAAAGAGGACTAACGACAAGGAAAATTGCCATGCTAACAGGCGTGAGCACTTCCACAATCTACCGAATAGAGCAAGGTTATGGATGCACTCTTGCAGTAGAAGCCAAACTAGCGAAACTGCTCAACTTGGTCGAAGGTCAACTTTGGTCAGACCAAACTCCCGAAACTGACTATCGATTGCATAAACAACGCGACGATTGGTGGTTTTTCGCATCGACTGACGATGCCCAGAAGTATCACGAGCGCCACACTCTTGTAGAAGGCGACGACAACTTTCATCCAGGACCAAAGGAGATCCAAGAAGACATAGAGAGGCTACGGTTAGGTAGGACAGGGCTAGCTGCCGGATTTTTCCGCAACACGACTTCTAACATGTTGCAAGGGCGGATTGCCTCAAGCATTATCGAGTTGTATGGTGATGTCCGCAGTTCTTATCCAGAGAAAACGAACCTTTATCTATATTGCTTGCGGAACTCGGTGAAAATTCAGTGTGGTCAGGATCGGCATGAACTCGAATCGGGAGATGTTCTAACCTGCAGCTTGCGTCAACCTTTCATTATGAATCCTGCGCAGCCGGTTGGCTTATCGGACCTGCCGCCCTTAATGCTGTATGTCGTAATCGATGTATTTGGAAAATCCTAATAATCTCCGCAAAGTATGCGGAGATTAGCGGTTTATTCTCCGCATAGTCATTCATTAAACTCGCTTGATTCCATTCATTCGCCGAGGAGAGGGGAGGGAGAAGAAAATTTCCCACTTTTGTTCTTCAGTTAGCGTCTGCCAAGCAGCTATTTGTTTGCCTGTCCGATGACATCCGCTGCATTTTAAGGTGTTATCGATGCTGCAATGCCGAACGCAAGGACTCGGGCAGGGGTATTTCGACTGGCTCTCCAAATCATTAGACATGTTTAATTTTGCATGCGAACTTAAACAGAACCACGTGAATTACTTCTTTCGATTTAGGTAAAAAATCCTAATAGGAAAGTCTAATTTCGGCAAAAATTTGTCCGTTCCTTTCAACTTTTGCCATGTTTACCAGAGTCATTTATCATAGATTCGACTATCTCTGATAATGTGGAAAGCAAATCTCGAGGAGTAACCCTATTATCAGGGATTCTCTTACGATCAGAAAGTAATTCCCAAGCTTTACTTACCCAAAAGCTCGCTTTATGGACTTTCTCAGCCTCATAATTCTCTGCTTTAGAGGCTGCTTCTAAATACACCTGTACAAAGGGGGTTGCATGATATAGATCAAGCTTTGGCAACTCTACCATATTTCTCGTAAGACGAGAATATAATGCTGGATACTCTGTATTTAAATGAGCATCCGTACTTCTAGCGGTAATAAACCTAGGGTCATCTACCTCAGGACTCCAAGCTAAAACTAAAGCTATGGGAGCACCCTCAGTTACTACGTCTATTAGTGTTCTAAGATCAGTCAAAATCCGAGACCTTCTCAGTTCAGAGTAGCCGGGCCGGAAAACATCTTCTAGCTGATCGATCATTAAATAGATTTTATTTATAACTGTACATTCTTTAAGAACAAGAAGTAAGTCCGCTAAAATCTCAGGTAATTGACCTTCATAATCTAATCTACCATGAAGACCTATACGTTCAGACTGTGTAACAGTTAGTGTATTACGATGCAGCCAGCGGCATAGCAATCTAGCCAGTTCCATTTTTTCATTTATATCGGCACTTTGCAGCCTTTTTGCTACTCGACCCATTAACGAAGAACGGCTAATAGTAATAGGACTATTAGCTGCCTTCCAAATAACAGGAATGATGCCCTCAGGAGTCTCATTATCTCGAGGAAATTGCTCAATAGCCTCTAACACCATCTGCCCAATGCTTGGAAGTCGATACCCTGTTTTATCAATTCGTGCATAGGATGCTGACACCAAATAACTTTGATCAAGATCGTTAATTTGACGTTTAATTTGCAAAAGTAATCTTGTCTTTCCAACACCGATACTTCCCTTAATTGAGACAGGCTGTACATCATTCAACAAGGCTGACTTTAACCAATCTTGGAGTCGAGATAAAGCGTTTTGAAGATGCTCCCTATAAAAAGGCCCTAAATCACCTTCATTGCTCTGAATTGAAAATGGATTATATGGAAGGCCTAGTGTACTATACCGTCCCGCAAGCGGCAATTCAGAGCTTGTTAAGTCAAATATATCACTCATACTATTCTCCTTAATTGCCTTATCGGCCGATCTCCACCAAAATAAAAGGCATCTATACTTCTTTCCAACTCCTGAATTTCAACTCCATTATAATTCCAAACTCGTTCTAAACCTATGCGATGGCTCGTCCCCCCCGTTTCAGTGGAAATGCAAGCGTAACCTTGTTGAAATAGCTTCTGTAATGCAATTTCAAGCCTGCTAGGAGAAACACTTATTGTTTCGAGAGCCAATCTACATATCTGCATCACAGAGTAGTCTCTGCCTATATCAGGCATAACACTCTCAAGAAAATCAACCAGCTGCCTCTCCATTAATGGGTGATCACCAATAAGTACAGGTTCGACTTTTGACAATTTTGCCACCTGCCCAATCTTTCTAGCAAAACTAATTTGCTCTTGATCTCGGCGTGTTAATTCCGGATGCTTTCCTTTTTCAATTATACTTAATGCTTTCTGATAACCGGTCAATCGTTTAAAGTGAGCATGTACAACGTCCCAATTATTATTCCTAATTGCTTCCAGGATTACAGAATTCGATTGAGCCGTAGCATTAAAATCTATCACTTCCAATGCAATCAGTAGTTTGAACACTTCATTCTCAAGTTCACGTTTGGGATCGGAAAACGTTATCTTCTCTCCTTTCAATAATATATTGAAGTATGACAGCAAAACAGATGGAGAGGGTCTATAAGCTGATGTAATTTTTTGATCACTTAGGTTAATAGGAGGCAACAGATAGTCTTGACTATCTCCACTACCTACAGGTGGTGTTACAATATCGATCGGTGATTCACTAACTGCAATTGCCTGAATATTAGTAATATTTCTGATAATAAAGGATGGGTTTGCCCAGTCAGTAGGTGTTCCACTTCCATGAACCACATATTCTATTTCGACAATATTATTGTCTTTTGCGAAAACAACTTTTCGAGTACCCAGCATCAAAGTGAGGACAAATTCACTTGGGCTTAGTAATCGCATTGAACCAAGAGCAGTTGCTGGTTGCCAAAAAGCCATACTGCCTCTTATTGGTAGCTGGGAATCAACGGGTTTAGGCATTGCATACAATACATTTTGCGGAGCCAAAAGAGATACCGCGCTCCGAGCATGATTTCTATCAGGTGTAACATAAAATGCATTAGACCTTGGATTGCGATCACGCATGACAGATCGAGCTTGTTCAATGAGTAGGAGGTCAGCATCTGGGGATTTCTGGCCAGGCGTTTTAAGTTTGGCTAACATCAATGCTGCCTTTTCATCAGGGATGGGATGGTAAGGCATGGATTGCAAAATGGGTGTTTCTGAAACCTGCCTAGCGCATCTATACTTAACACGTAATTGCCATGCTGATGGGTCTTTTTTACTCCAAAAGTCATCTTGGTCGGCCCACCCAAAAATTTCTCGTTCGGCAACACTGTTGATAACGATATCAATATGGCGATTCCACAATATGCGAACTAGCCATGTTACAATTCCTTCAGCCAGTGCTCCAGTATCTACAATCAAAATAGCTGGATTCTGATCTTTAAATAAATTATCAAAGGCGCTTCTATCTATATCCGGAGGATTAGTGCCTAAACAAGTATGCATAACCTGCATACCTTTAGCCAGGTCAGTTAATTTCTTTGGATCTTTTAATGGAATTTGGCTTAAAGGTTTAGTGATGATGACCCTGTCACGACCATGAACATCTGCAAAGGGAATTAAGCCAGTAACGCCAATGTCGGATCCATCGATCTGCACAGAGAATGCTCTCCCATCAAACCAATCCTTTAACTCAACACCAAGGCCATTTCTATCCACGATCATCATATTCATCAGGACTAATCTCGATAAAGTCTGCCATAGGAAGGCTCATGGTTTTTAATGCAGTGGCCAAAGCTACTACACTGGAAATAGGAATAGGCTCCACAGGATCGTCAGTAAGGCAAATCCCCTCAGAAGAAGGAATGCCTAACAGGCCTTCTTGAATATCAGTATTAAATGCGTGAGAGCATAAATCATTGGCTAACATTGCCAATTTCTGCTTAGAGAATTTTGAATTTTTATTTTGAAGCTCTTTCACCCTCTCATAAAGAGCATCGGTTTCATCCAGCGACTTTATAGCTTCTTGGATTAAACTATGTGGAACTTGCCACACTCCGTAAGAAACCCTAACCATTATTCCATTATAGCTTACAAACGCAACTAAAGTTACTTTTGGGATCATTAAACCGATTTTTAAATACCAATCACAATTGCCCATGATGGCTGGCCGATTTTTTACGCTTGAGATGGCCTTCAGAATTATACAGATATTTTACGAACTCAACGAATGGATAGCTTCATTCTTCAAATGATCAGCATGGTGATAGATCATGAACATATGACCTGACTCCCCAACCAACAGCATCCTTGGTGAGACCGAATTGTGCATTTGCCCAATTTTTGCCCGCCAAAATCTTGCCCAAAAATTGGGCAGACACCACGAAATTCGGCGATATTTTAGACCTAGTATAAATACTTGAATTAGATTCAAATGGATAGTGTATAATTATCTAATAATTGGTTCTAAAGTACTTTACACCGAGGATGTCGGGGGTTCGAGTCCCTCATCGCCCACCAGGTATCCTTGAATGCATTAAGGGGGCATAGCTCAGTTGGGAGAGCACCTGCTTTGCAAGCAGGGGGTCAGGGGTTCGAATCCCCTTGCCTCCACCAGTGGATAATTTAGGGCGGGAAAATGTCCGCTTTCCTGATAACACCCGTTGCGGTGATCCCTTCTCCCACTCAATTAGAGTCATTGAACGTTCACCAAGCGTCTTTCATTTCGTGGAATGTATAGAAAATTCCGGTCAGAATAACGCCGCTTCCCCGGTTGAGCCTTGTATACGCCTGGCGTTAAATAAAAAAACGGCTGGAAGAGTGGATCGATTAAGGGACAGAAGAGAGGAGACGCATTCATAGCCCGCTTTTGCCCGCCTGTATTGCTTACAAGATTCAAGGGGTGGCGTTCTTGAATTAACCTTGGAAGAAAGCGATGCTCTTATAGCTCTTTTTCAGTTTGTTAACGTAGAAGGCGTCGAAGAAGAGGCATTTGATAAATCCATGATCTATCAGGCTATCTCAACCTTCATCAGCAGAATATAATTTTTTCCCAGTGCTCGGCCTTTTCCTATCAATTGAATAGCTGCAACCCGAACATGCCGCCATAATGTCAATCCATAGTCCCATTGTTACCAGTATATCGATGTTAATGTCGGCAGGGTTGGGGGCCTTTGTCTAAGGATCGGTATCGGAACAGTTTCTTTTCCCAATAACGGAGAGGAGGCGCGAATTTGGAGACGTTCGATCGACCATTCTCGACCTGGATATGTTTAAGCTCACCTTGATGTAGATAGTCGATCCAAAACTCTCCTCGCATGCGGTGGATCTTTCTTCTAAACTCAAAAAAGGTCATCAACTCTCCTAAGTGAGCTTTGTTTTTGAAATCTGAATGAGAAGAATCAATAAATTCAATAAGATCATCTTGATTTCCTGTCCAATTGGTCAGGCGAGGCATAAAAAGGTGGTTGGCCCGGTAAGCATCAGTCCTTAAATTGCTGAACATAGAAAAACTGGTCTCGGTTTGCAAATCCAGATAGGGTGACAAGCCGATAAAGATCATCAAGACAGGTCCGATCCATAGTCTTTTAATGGGAGGAATTAAAGATGGACGCTGTTCGACGGAGTCTTTTCTAAAAACAAAGTAGCCCATCAATAGGATGCAGGTATATCCGCCAAAAATGAGACTGTTCAAATAGGCGCGGGAAGGAGCTTGAGTCGAGCCCCCTGCCATGCGATTGTAAACGGAATAGCCGAGGATAAGAATAATGCAAGAGAAGAGGATCAATTTTCTTTGAATGAGGTAATGATAAATCCTGATAAAACGTTTTGCCCATAGCGATTGAGTATTGGGATAAACGAATTGGTCTGTGAAGAACAGAAAAAATAAGGCATACATCAGTGCGGTAAAGCTCATGATCATTCCATTTGGATAAAAAATAAGTAGAAAATGGAAGGGAATGGCAAGCATAAGCGCAACAACGCGAGAGGAACGAAAGACAATCAGAAGAGGGATTATCGCTTCCATTAAAAGGGTTCCGAAAATTGCGAATTGACGTGTTGAAAAGTCAACCGGCAAAAAAGGGAGCCGCTCAGCCATACCCTGTAGCAAGAAGGAACCACAGCTCACTTCTGGGTTGAGAAAATCGTAATTCAGTTTATGCAATACCGCAAAAAAATATAGCAGAATGCACATGACTCGCGCTGGAGCGGAAAAATATTCTAATAAATAAGCTTCAGTTCTACCTTTTTGGGGCCAGAGATATAAGGCAGAGACGATAATGCACCCATTGACGAGAGCTTCTAAAATAAAATGATTGGGAACCATGGGATACTTCGCGACGATATAGATCAAGCCACTTGCGGCTAAGAGAACCAGTCGCTTTGACGAAGTAGGTCGCAGCAGGACCGCGCCTGCGGCAAGAAGTGTGAGCCATGCAAGAGGGTTTTGTATCCAACCGGGAGTTCCTAGGCGGTGCACACATTCGGCGATCGCCCACAGACAGCTGAAAATAGCTAAAGAAATAGGAGAAGAAGGGGCAGTCATCGATTGCAAGGAGTATAACCGAATTTTTGACAGAAGAACAGGTATTAATTTTAAGTGGAGAGTGCGTTTAAGGCGAGTGAATCATTCAATTTTAAAGACATCCTTTCAAATTGATGCCAAATCTAAGATTGAAGATTTATTGTTCTTGAAACGGATAATTTTAAGCTTCTTTATTAAAGGCATTAGTGTAGTGAAGTCGATAAGGATCGTATGTCTTATGACGTCGTATTTTGGGAGGAGAATCTCGAACTCGAATCGACTGGTCTTGGACTTTCTCTTTGTCGAGCGAACTCTCTTTGGAGCTTACCGACGCGATCTCGCTTAGAAAAATAGTAGAATTTATTCTACATGATTCAGCGATCGCTTTTTGACGAAGATTGGGTCTCTCTCCCTGAGAAGGTCGGAAACGTCTCTTTGGCTTTGCATGAGAAAGCGCAGGTTCTGACTCGGACGGGCGGAGCACTGAAGGGCTTCGACTACAGTTTGAATCCCTATATAGGATGCGGATTCGGCTGCAGCTATTGTTATGCGGCGTTTTTCCAACTGCCAGGCGAGCGCCGGGAGGCCTGGGGGAGCTGGGTCGAGGCCAAAGTAGATGCGGTGCGTCAGATTGCGCGGTCGAGGAGGCTCGCGCATAAGCGGATTCTCATGAGTTCGGCGACCGATCCGTACCAGCCGATCGAGGCGAAACTCGGTTTGACGCGGCAAGTGCTGGAGGCGCTTCTCGGGCTTCCGGAGCCGCCGCGGCTGGTCGTGCAAACGCGCGGGCCACTCGTGACGCGAGATCTCGATTTGCTGAAACGCTTTCCGGAAGTGCGGGTGAACATGAGCGTCACGACGGACGACGAGGCGGTTCGCAAGGCCTTCGAACCCTCATGTGCGAGTTTGGACCGCCGGATCGAAGCGCTCTGGACGCTCAAAAGGGCCGGTCTTCGCATCGGGGTCTGCTGTTCGCCGCTTCTGCCGATGCGCGATCCGGAGTCTTGGGCGCGACGGATCCGGGCGCTTGAGCCGGATCACTGCTCGATCTCGCCGTTTCATCAAACCGATCGTCCCTTTACCGCCAATACGCGCCCGGAGGCCTGGGTGATCGCCGAGCGTTTCGGATGGGACCGTCGGCACTATCTGGAAACAGCCGCGTGTTTACGAAAGCTTCTCGCGAGTCCCTGGTAAATTGCCCAGGAACCCAGAAAAATTGCTTGGATAGGGTAGGAGACACGACCATCCTCACCGCAATATCGCGGGATTGCGGAACGCGTTGGCATGGATCGTGTATCACTACTGATAGGCAAAGTTTGCCAAAAGGGAAAAATGAAACATTTGAAGACTCTCTTCGCCCTCGGAGCCATGACGGTCGGGATCCAAGCCCACGCCGCCATCTTCGGGCTCGCGAATCCCTATAACCTATTCGTCAGTGGGAACGCGAACCTCAAATATTCCGACGTCGAAGGGAAGGTAGCGATCGGCGGGAACGCCACGATCGAAGGGTATAGCGTCGCTTATAAAGATCAGGGCGGCGACGCTTTGATCGTCGGAGGCAATCTGGATTTCAAGTACGGCTCGGCGTACGGAAACGTCATCACTGGAGGCACGTCCACGTTGACGGGTGTGGGATTGCAGGCGGGGGGAACCGCCCAAACGGGCACGCCCCTTGATTTCGGAGCTGCCTCGACCTACTTGAAAAATCTTTCCACCGATCTCAAAAACCTGCCCTCGAACGGGATCGTCTATGAGTCCTACAGCACGCTCCAGTTGATCGGCACGGACTCGGAACTGAACGTCTTTACTTTGAACCCTGGACAAGTCAACGAATTCACCAGCGTGGACATCCTGGTTCCTTCGGGTTCGACGGTCATTATCAACGTGCTTGGCGGAGGGGTGAATCTGCCGAACATCGGCTACAACTATAACGGCAGCCAGGCGCAGGGGCTTTTCTCCAAAGTGCTTTGGAATCTGCCCGAGGCGACCCTGTTGACCACGAGTTCGCTGAACGGCAGCCTGTTGGCCCCCTTCAGTGCGGCGACGATCAGCTATAGCGGCTTGAACGGACAGCTGTTTGTGGATTCGCTGGTTTCCACGGGCCAAACGAACTTTTACATGTTCGATGGAAATATCCCGAACGGAGGCGGAAACAACCCCGTCCCCGAGCCTGCGACTCTCGCGGCGGTCGGAATCGGAGCGTTGGGTTTCCTGTCTCGGGGCCGAAGAAAGGCCCGCGCGGCGAAAAAGTAAGCTCCGGGAGCGTCGCTTTTAAAGAGGGGGCCGGATCGGCAGATAGATCCGGTCCCCTCTTTGTGGCCGGATGAGCCCGAGTCCCGTAAAGCTCCCAAACGCGGGCAAGACTCCGCTTGTTTCCCGAAACCAAAAACAGGGGGCGGCCAAGGACTGTCGCCCCGGTCCGACCAAGCGCACTCCGGGGTGTAAATGACCTCCGAGAGCGTACAGACCTTCCGCATTCTCCTCTGGCTCATGGCAAAAGTAGAACGGCGCTTCGGGGAGACAGGCGAGAGGCTGAAGGCCTGTCCGCCGGTGGAGCGATTCGGAGAGCTTCCGGTCGTGATTGCCCAGCACGAGTTCGATCGTGAGTTCTGCGTGCGCTGCGTGCCAATCGCAAAACGCGCTCAGCGTCCGTTCGGTCATGCCGGCGGGGGCGTGCCAGAGATCGCCCAGCACGATCAGTCGCCAAACCGAGAGTCGGGCGAGCAAAGTGTCGAGGCGAGCCAGCGAGCCCTCCGCTTCGATGAGCGGGACCGGAACACCCGCGGCTTGAAACGTCGCGGCTTTGCCAAGATGCAAGTCCGCGATGAGCAGCGTGTGGCGATCAGGCCAATAGGCCGCACCCTCGGGCAGAAGCGTAAGCTCAACCCCTGCGAGTTCGATCGGCAGGTCGCGTTCAACCAGTCGTTTGGTCAGCCTCTTTCTCCAGCATGACGGTCATCTTTTCGACGCGGGCGGCGAACGATTCGGTGCTGACCGAATCGCGGAGGCGGTCGATCAGCATGGGGAAGGCCAGTGGGGTCGGGCGACGGGGCTCGGTGAGGATCAAGCGTGCGCGCTGCAGGCGTTCGAGCGCCTCAAAGAGCCGCGAATGTTCGAGTTGACGCTCCAGCACTTCCCGGTCCGCCTGGCGAAGAAGCAAATGATCGGGATCGTACTGGCGAAACACGTCGTAGAACAGCCCACTGGAGGCTTGAAGCTGCTTCGCGCCTTTGCGCTGACTGGGATACCCCTCAAACAGCAGCCCGGCAACACGGGCGATCTCGCGAAACTGTCGGCGCGCCATTTCGGCGGCGTTCAGGCTGCCTCGAATGTGCTCTTCCAGGTTTCGCGTCGAGAAGAGGCCGCGCTCCAACGCTTCGTCCAAGGGGGCAGGCCCCGCGGAGAGAAGCTCCAGTCCGTAATCGTTGCACGCGAGCGAGAAGGTGAGGGGCCGAACCTGGGCCAGGCGATAGGCGAAAAGCGCCGCGAGGCCTTCGTGGACGAGACGCCCTTCCAGCGGATAGAAAAACAGATGGTGCCCTTCGCGCGTTTGGACGCGCTCAATGAGCAGCTCGTCCGCGGCCGGGATCGCGGACCAAGCCGCTTGGATTCGCAGAAGCGGCGCCATCTTTTGCATCTCGGGGCCGAGCAGTTCACCCCCTGATGCCTCTTCGAGCTTGAGCCGGACGGCGTGCGCCAGTTCGGTGCTGAGCGGGATGCGCCCGCCCATCCAGCGGGGAATCGCGCCTTGCAGCCGCTTGGCGGGCCGCACCGTCGCGATCATGCCCCGCGCGCGGACGAATTCGAGCGGACGTCCTGAAAATACGAAGCGATCGCCGGGGCGCAGGCGTGCGACGAACGACTCTTCGACGCTGCCCAGGCGCTGTCCTCCGGCGAAGCGCACCTCCATAGTCGCGTCCGAGACGATGGTGCCGATCCCGAGGCGGTGCCGCTTGGCGACGTCGAGGTTTTTGATCAGGTAGCGGTCCCCCGCGAGCGCGACGCGCTGGAACTCGGGATACGCGCGGAGCGACTCGCCCCCGCGCGTCACGAAGTTCAAGGTCCAGCGCCATTCCGCGTCCGTGAGGTCGCGATAGGCTCGCGCGGTACGCACTTCCGACAGCATCTCCCGCTCTTGGAACCCTCCGCCCGCCGCCACGGTCACGAGGTGCTGGGCCAAGACGTCCAGGGGCCGCTCCAATCGGGGGCGACGGTCGACGCGTCCGGCGAGAGCGGCGTCGCGAACGGCGGCCACGTCGATCAGTTCGAGCGCGAAGGTGGGGACGCAGGTGATTCGGCTGGGCATGCCCGGGCGATGCCCGCTGCGCCCCGCGCGCTGCAAAAGGCGCGAGACCCCTTTGGGACTGCCGATCTGGAGCACTCGGTCCACGGGGGTGAAATCGACGCCCAAATCGAGGCTGGAGGTGCAGACCACGGCGCGCAACCGCCCGGTTTTCAACCCACGCTCCACCGCGTCGCGCACTTCACGATCCAAAGAGCCGTGATGGATCTCGACCTGCCCCTTCCAGTCGGGCCGCGCCTCCAAAATCGCTTGAAACCAGATCTCGGCCTGCGAGCGCGTGTTGGTGAAAAGCAGGCACGACGCCGAGCTTTCGATGGCCTCCACCACCTGGGGAAGGAGCGTTTTGCCGAGGTGCCCGGCCCAAGGGAAGCGCTCGATCCGTTCTGGCAGCAAGCAGTCGATATGGATCTCCTTTTCGAGGTTGCCTCGGATCAGGGTGCCCGGCTTCCCGATCAGCGTCTCGGCCGCCTCTTCCAGGTTGCCGAGCGTCGCGGAGACGCCCCAGACGCGCAAGTCCGGGTTCCAAGCCCGCAGCCGTGCGAGCGCGAGCTCGGTCAGGACGCCGCGCTTGGTCGAAAGCAGTTCGTGCCATTCGTCGACCACCACGAGCCGCAGTCCCGAAAGCAACGCGTTCGATTCCGGGGTGGAGAGCATCAGCGAAAGGCTTTCAGGCGTTGTGACCAGCGCCTCGGGCAGAGTCTCTCGTTGGCGCGCCTTTATCGCGGGAGGGGTGTCGCCGGTTCGAGATTCCACGCGCCAGGGGACCTCCAGCGCCTCGGCCGCGCGTTGAAGCGCTTGGACGGTATCGGTCGCGAGCGCGCGGAGTGGGGTGATCCAAAGCGCTTTGAGACCGGGCGTGGGAGAGGGGGAGGCGAGGACTTCGAGGAGCGCTCCCAGCCACACGGCATAGGTTTTGCCGGTTCCGGTCGCTGAATGGACCAGCCCGCTCTCGCCGCGTCGATACGCGTTCCACGCTTCCTCTTGAAATGCAAAAGGCGTCCAGCCCTCCTCGGTGAACCAGTTCCGCACGCGCTCCAAAGCGGCTTGGTCTTGAGGCTCGACGCTCATGGCGCGCTCCCCAACAGCGCGAGCACCGTCTCCAGCGAGTCGGCGTCCTCCGGAGTTTTGTCGGGGCGCAGCCGCGCGATCCGCGGAAAGCGCACAGCCACGCCGGACTTATGCCGTTTGGAGGGTTGAATCCCTTCGAACGCGAGCTCCATCACGAGTTGGGGGCGGACGGTGCTGACCGGGCCGAACTTTTCCAGCGTGTTTTGGCGGATGAAGCGGTCCACCTCCCGGATCTCGGCGTCCGTGAGCCCGCTGTAGGCTTTGGCGAAGGGTACCAACTCTTCGCCGCGCCAAATCCCGAACGTATAGTCGGTATAGAGCGAGGCCCGCCGTCCGCTGCCACGTTGAGCGTAGATCAGCACCGCGTCGACGCGCAGCGGCTCGATCTTCCATTTCCACCAGGCGCCCTTGCGGCGTCCGACGAGGTACGCCGAGTCCCGGGCTTTGAGCATCAGCCCTTCGACTCCCTGCTCTCGGGCGCTTTCACGCCGCGTAGCGAGCGTTTCCCAATCGGGGGCGTCCACTTCGGGCGAAAGCCGCAGTCCCGGATCGTCGAGTGACCGGATCAGCGCCGTCAGCGCTTTGCGGCGTTCGAGAAAGGGGAGGGAGCGTAGATCCTTGCCGCCGAGTTCCAAGAGATCGTAGGCGATCAGGGTGGCGGGGACGTCCGCGAGGATTTTCGGCGTGAGCGATTTGCGCCCGATCCTTTTTTGAAGTTCGAGAAAGGGCAAGGGGCGATCCTCGCGCCACGCCAGTATCTCTCCGTCGAGGACGGTACCCTCGGGCAGCCGGTCGATTCTCGCGGTGATCTCGGGGAACCGTTCGGTCACGAGGTCCTCCCCTCGCGACCAGAGAAACGTCTGTCCGGCGCGGCGAATCGCCTGCGCCCGAATGCCGTCCCATTTCCACTCGGCGTGCCAATCCGCGAGCGGCCCCAGCGCCTCGGGCGGTGTTTCCAGCGGATAGGCCAGACAGAAAGGGTAGGGACGGCTGACTTCGGCGCCTTCGTCCTCGGGAGCCAGCAGTCGCGCGTAAAAGGCGGGCGTGGGTTCCCAAGCGCCCATCAAGCGGTGGGACACGGTGGAAACGGGCAGGCCGCCAACTTCGCTGAGCGCGCGGACCACCAACTCCTGGGAGACCCCGACGCGGAACGAGCCGGTCAGCAGTTTGTTCCACACGAACCGCTCTTGAGGCGCGAGCGCGTTCCAACTGTCGAGCAACGCCTGCCGCTGAGCCTCCTCGTCGAGGGTGGCAAGGGGCAAAAGGCGCTCCCCGACCCACTCCGCGAGGCTTCGCGCGCCTCCCTCCGGCTGCTGTGGAGGCGGAAGGACGTTGGCGATCGTCTCGGCGAGGTCGCCCACCGCCTCGTAGCACGATTCGAACAGCCAGGTCGGAAGCCCCGCGGCTTCGGTCGCCCATCGCTTGAGCTGAGGGCGGGAGATCAGCCGCTTGGGACGCCGGCCCGTGAGGAACGCGATGGCGAGCGCCGCGTCGGCGGCGGGCGCTTCTCGAAGGTAGGCGGCGATCGCCGCGACTTTTTCGCTTGTGCGATTCGTTTCGTCGATCGCGCGGTAGAGCGCGGCGAAGCGTTTCACGCTTCCGCCCCCGGTGTTTCGTCCACTTCGGCCGCGCTTTCGTCTTGTTCGCCTTCGAATCGGGTGCGAAGCGCACGCGCTGCAAGCCCCTGTTCGTTCAGGAATCGAGTCATGGCCTCGGTGTAGCCGTGCGTGACCCAGACCTCCTCGGCCTGGGTGGCTGCGATCGCCGCCAGCAAACCGGGCCAGTCCGCATGGTCGCTGAGAACGAATCCCCGGTCCACGGCGCGTCGCCGACGCGCGCCTCGGATCGCCATCCAGCCCGAAAGGAATGCGGTCGAGACGTCGCCGAAGCGCCGAAGCCAAGCGCTTCCGTTGACACTGGGGGGCGCGATCAGGAGTGCGCGCGACCAGTCGTATCCCTTGGCCTTTTCGAGGACGAGGTCGGTCGGAGGAAGAGCCACCCCCGCCTGGCGGTAGGCATCGGTCAGGGTATTCACCGCGCCGTGCAGAAAAATCGGCCCCTGTTCGGGGTCGACGCCCGCCAAAGCGCGTTGGGCTTTGCCCAGGGCGTAGCCCATCAGCACCGACGCTTTGCCGGCGGCCTGGTTCGCTCGCCACCAAGCGTTGATCTCGGTGAGAACGTCGCGCTCGTCGGGCCAATGGTAGATCGGTAGGGCGAAGGTCGATTCGGTAACGAAGAGGTGGCATCGCACGGGTTCGAAGGGCGTACAAGTTGGATCGGGGGCGGTTTTGTAGTCTCCGGCAACCACCGCGACGAATCCTTGGGATTCCAGCCGGACTTGAGCGGAACCTAAGATGTGCCCGGCGGGGTGCAGGCTGAGCTCGACCTCGCCGATTCGGACGGATTTCCCGTAGGGAAGTGCGTCGATCCGGGCGTCGTAGCCGACCCTTCGGCGTAGCACGCCCGCGCCCTCCTCGGCGCAAAGATAGCGCCCCATCCCCCAGCGCGCATGATCGGAGTGGGCATGGGTGACGACCGCGCGAGGCACGGGCTTCCAGGGGTCCACATAAAAGTCCCCGAGGGGGCAATAGAGCCCGCAGTCGGTCAGGGTCAGAAGCTCGCTGGCGCGCATCGTCGTGAGTCTCGGGCTCGGTCCTTCCTTCTTTTGACGCCTCGAAAGGCGCTCTCGATCTCGTCAGAAGATCGGAGAGAGTCCGCGAGGGTTAGCCCAGCTTCGATAGCGCTTCGCGAAGAGAGGCGATGTGGGCGGCGAAGCTGTGACGCTCCACCACGCGCGCCCGTCCGGCTCGGCCATGTTTTACGGCCAGCGCAGGATCCTCGACGTACGTGCTAATTGCTTCAGCGAAAGCGGACGCGCTTCGCGTCGTCGGCAGTTGCCCGGTCACGCCCGGTTCCACGAGATCTCCGATCCCGCCGACAGGATTGACGATGATCGGCAACCCGGTCGCCGAGGCCTCGACGCTGGCAAGCGACGAACAGTCAGCGATCGTCGGGAGGACGAATAGATGCGCGGTGCGAACGAACTCGATCAGTTCGGGGCTGTCGGCGGTCAGGTCGTTTCGAAAGACGATTCGCCCCTCCGAGGGACCGGGCTTCGCAGTGGCGAACCGCGCTTGCACGTGACGCAAACGCGGATCTTCGAGAGCCTCAAGAAGAAGATCGCCCCCTTTGCGTTCGAAATTTCCCCCGACGAAGGCGACGGTGAACGGCCCTGGCGTGGTTTCTGGAAGGGGCGACCACCGGTCGACGTCGATGGCGGGCCGAAGCACCTGGGTTCGATTGGCGGGGATGCCGTACGTCTCGATCAAGTCGTCGCACGCCCAAGGAGACATGCCGAGAAACAAGTGTCCTTCGGCGGCGAGCTGGCGATAGCGGCGTCGGACGAAATGAGCCCGGCGTTCGGCGAAGGCGTCTTTGCCGAAGTAGAGTCGATCTAAGAGGTGGGGCGTCGCATCCCCAAACATCGCGTATTTTGCCGCGGCGCGGGGGGCCAAAAAGGCGCAAGAGTGCCAAGTTGTCAACAGCAGCCGGTCGCAACCCATGCGCATGGCGGCCTCGCTGGCCCTGCGTCCTGCGAGCATGGCCCGGAGCCATGCTTTGCTGCGGAAATAGGGCAGTTTGGATTCCCAACGTTCGAATCGTTCGATGTTCACGAACTTGCAGTCGGGGAAGGTTTCGGGGAGGAGGGCTTGCCAACGTTTGCGGACGGTGGCAAAGCCGAGGGGGTTCGCGGTCACGACGCCAAGCTTCATTATTTTTTCCGATCGAATTCTTAGAATAGCCTAAGCCCAGCGCGTTTAAACCAGTTTGATCTGCTCTTCAAAAGGGGCGAGGAAGGAAGGCGTCAGGGGAGCTCCTACCTCTTCGAGCCTGATCTGGGGCGGTGGATTTTTGCGGGGCGCGGGGAGCCCCAGCCGTTGTGCGACCCTTCGCGTAACCCAAAACACCTTGGGACGGTGAGGGCCGAACAGAGCGATCGCTAGAAGGGAAGGGGGACCTAGAAAGAGGGCGATGACGCGTTTACGAACGCTCCCATAAAGGCGAAGCGAAGCGCCCCACGAGGAGAAGGCCTGAAGGAGATCTCTGCACTTGGCTTGCCCGTAAGCGAGATAATAGCTTCGGGCCGCGATTAGTTCTTGGCGCTGGGGCGTGAGGGTATCCCTGCCGCGAAGAGCTCGCTCTGCCGAAGACAGGATCTTCGGATGGGATCGAAGGCGCAACTGAATCGACACGTCGACAAGGCGCGGCCCTTCGTGGGTGCGGTAGAACACAAGCGCTTCGGGAAGCGTGCCGACGCGGGGCTCAAGGCAAGCGCTCCGAAGATTTTGGTCGTAATCTTGCTCGACGGGGAGTGTTTCGTCCCAAGGGCCGACTCGTTCGAAAAAGGCGCGCTTCCAGAGGGGGGCGGCCGTCGCCCAAGGATTGTCGTTGGCAAGAAACCGTTCGAGATACGGAGGATCGAGCCGGTTGAACGCGAGGTTCGAATCGCCCGGCGTGCGATGAAAATACGCCGTCTGGCAAACCACCAGATCCAAAGAGGGGTCTTGTTCGAACAGAGCGATCTGCCGCCGGATCTTGTCCGGATGAAGCAGATCGTCGGAGTCGAGAAAGCAGAAGTAATCGCCGCGAGCCAGTTCGACTCCACGATTCCGAGCGCGTTGCGCGCCGCCCTTGGTCTCCAGCCGGTGGTAGATCAGCCGTGGATCGGTTTCGGCCCAACGATGGCATCGCGCTTCCGTGTCGTCGGTGCTGCCGTCATCGATCACCAAACATTCTAGATGGGGATCGGTTTGCGAAAGCACGCTTCGCACGGTCTCTGCCAGCAAAGCGGCGCGATTGTAAGTCGGCACGATCACCGAAACGCGTGGCCGAGTTTCTCCGGGCAGGAAGGAGGAGCGGTCATTTCCCTGAGACACTCCCCGATTATATCCAGGATCGGTCTGGAGGTTCGATTGGCAAAAAGTTTGGAGTTTTTCGCCTTCTGGACTATAATGGACCTACCCCTTGGTTTTGAAGGCATAGGAGTTAAAGGATTGGCTCGGGAAAAAGCTCTGAATAAAAGTCACGCGATTACGATGATCCTCGCGGTCCTCAAGGACGGCTCGCGGCATGGCTACGACATCACCCGTGAGGTGGAGCGTCGTAGCGGTAAGCAGATCAGCTTCAACGACGGCACGCTTTACCCAGTGTTGCACAGTTTAGCGAAAGACGGTTATATATCCAGTGTGTGGGAAGAGTTGCCGGGCGAGCGGCCTCGCCGCACCTACACGATCAGCGAGAAAGGGCTCACGGAGCTGGAGCGACAGGTCAAAGCGTGGCGCGATTTTTCGAAGGCGCTCGATGGCGTGATCGGCGAGGAAGCCCCGTTCGCGGCGCTGCTGGCCGGATGGGGAGGGCGGGTCTAAGCGATGGGCGCGGTCGAGCTATTTTTGCAGAACGAGGGGGGAGCCTCCGAAACCTCGAGTGCTTCGCCCGAGGAGATTCTGTCGGATTACCTCGACCATCTCTATGCGCCGCTTGTGGGGATCATGCCCTTCCAAGAACGGGATCGGCTACGCCAAGAGGCTCAGTTTCACATCGAAGGGCGCATCCGCATGTACGAGCTCGACGGCATGAGTCCTCGCGAGGCGACGCTGACCGCCGTGCGGAAATATGGGGACACCGAAGCCCTGAGCGAGCGATTCCTGGAGGAGTACATGGATCACTTGCCGAAAGGGCCTTTGGCCCGGAAGCTCGGGCTCCCAAATGCTTATGCAGCCTTCTATTTCGGTCAAGCCGGCCTTGGTGCGTTGCTGCTGGTGGTGTATTGGGTCATGAATCCAAACCCCGAGCCGTATACATTCGGGCTGTCGGTACCGGAGTTGCGGCGGATCTTCCCGGAACCGCTGCCGCTTCCGGATCGGAATCCGATTTGGCTCTTGATGTGGGCCTATGCGATCTTCGCCCCGATCGTCGCGGGATGGCTGACTGGCCGCCACGCGCTTATCGGGGCGGCGAAAGCCGCCTGGCAGGTGCTGATCCTGCTGGCACTCGTCACTTACGTCCTGGGCACGCTCGTGCAGCCGATGGACGAAGGGTTGTGGATGGGACTGGTCCAGGTGTTCTGGTGGGTCCCGATCGGAACCCTCAGCGCTCATGTCGCCGGCGTCCTTACTCGACGCCGACGACTCCGATTTCGACCCGATAGGAGGAAATCATGAATCATCATACACCAATTCGTCAGGGAGAAGATCCCGAAGCAGAAGCATTTAATGCAGCTTTATATGAAAGAAAAAATCGTTCCCAAGCCTTTACCTTGATCGAGCTGCTCGTCGTCATTACGATCATCGCGATTCTCGCGGCGATTCTCTTTCCGGTCTTCGGGCAGGCAAAGGAGAGCGCGAAGAAGGGAGTATGTCTGTCGAATACGAAACAGATCTCCTTGGCGTTTACAATGTACGTCTCCGACTACGACGATATGACGCCTCCTCTTGTCTATTCGAATTGGGATGCCCAAGAAGGGATGAATGCTGCCATGTTTCCTTTGTTCAGACAATGGTCAGCGCCTCTTTATAAAATCTCCGGAGAAGGAATGCTTTGGCCTTATATCAAAAGTCTAGAGGTGACGGGTTGTCCCGGTGGGCGAGACCTTCCGAACTATTACGCCTCGACCTCGAGCGGGATTTTATATCAGAACTATCATCAAATCGTGGGCCTCTTGAGCATTGGCTACAGCCAGTCGCTGGACCGGCAGAACCTTTCCGAGTGGGAAGCGCCTGCGGGAAATATCCTTTTAACCGATTCCGCTCAGCCCGATATGTGGAAGCCTTCGGCCAATCCGAGGTGGGGGCTGCCTGAGGGAGTGCCTTTCATTATCAATACGCGTAGTGCCGCGACGGCGGGCGGGACGATGGTGCATGGGCGCCATGTCGGCGGAGCCGCGAACGTGGGCTGGATGGACGGACATGCCAAGTCGATGCGGGTCCATGTTCCGGATTGGGATCCTTCGAATGCGGCAGGCCGGACCGGCTATACACGCGATTATTTCATCCGGCATAAGTTGGGTGTGCTCTTGCCACCAGGACTCACCCCGACTGCGGGGACCTCTCCGGTCAACGGAACCCATGTTTTAAATGATCCCAAGTCCAATAACTACTTCAACAAAATCCAGGTGAAGTAGCGGATCATCGACGACGCTTTGGCGGTCTGGCTGTCCCATTCGGCAGACCGCCCTTTTGTCTCTCAACGCTTATGAAACGTATCTCTTTCGTCGCATGTCTCGTTTTTGCTGTTTTGGCCTCTGCCGTAGGATCCACCGACGCGGACCGTGACTGGGCCCACCTCCAGGATAAGAAAGCGTGGGATACGCGCCCAAAACCCGCCTCAGACGAACCGAAAGTGCAGGGATGGATCGATTGGGAATGGGAACGCCGAACGTTCCGCGATCTGGGACTCGCCTTTTGGGACGCTTATCCGAACGATCCGCGCCGGTATGAGTGGCTGCTTCAAACGCAGAGCAGCTACCCCTTTTATTGGGGGCCGATCGAAGCCGGCGCACGGGCGTTTATCGAGGATTGGGGTGGCCCGCGGCCGGTGGATCTCGATGCGGTGCGGGATTGGAACCAGCGATACCCCGCGCTTAAGCGCGCGTTTCTCGCCGGCGAGGAGGTGACCGACCGGCAGCGCCGCGCCTTGTTGGAGACGGAGATGACGTCTTGGTTTCAACAAAGTTGGAATCCGGCCTTTCGCAACTTCGAAAAGTTCGACGTCGGTCCGTTGCTACGTTTGATGCAAGCCTACAACGGCGCGTATCGCGCTCAAGATCCTCCCGATCTCGACCCGTTCGGAGACAGTTTCTACCTGCACTATCCGATCATGCTCTTCGACTTTAAAAAGAGCCTCATGTTGGAATTCGACGATCTTCAGCGATTCGTGAGCGGTCTTCGGGAGAGTCCGGCTCCCGTGGCTCGAACGTGGTCGCATCGGATGCAGAGGCTGCTGGATCTGCGCCATCGGCCGATCGCGGGAGAATTTTTCACCGAAACGGGCGAGGCGCGGTCTTTCGAGGCGTACCGGGGCAAGTTTGTCTATTGCTACGTATGGGCTTGTGGCTGAAGTGGCTGCATTGCGGCGTTGCCGCGATACGATGCGACTTATCGCAAACTCAAAGATCTGGGAGTCGAGTTCCTCTCGATCCCAATGAGCACCAGCCGCACGGTCCCCGAGCTTCGAGAGTTCACCGCGAAAGTGCATCGAGACAAAGGGGTGACGATGCCGGCGTTGATCGATCCGGCGTTTGCGAAGCGGTACGGATTGAGCCCTGCGGGCGATCATAAACTGCTGTTGGGGCCCGACGGGCGGCTCATCGAGGTCGGAGACGCGCTGTCTTTGGGGAATGGGGTGGCCGAAGCCACGCTGAGGGCGTTCGTGGAACGGTATCGCGCGCGCGGCGCGGCGAGTCTATAGCGCGGCCCGTCGCGCGTTCAGAGGAACTCGAGCGGGCGGAAGAACGGATCCGGGGGACGACTTCGTGATCAACGCCGGCTTTTCGCGCCAAAAATCGATTCTCGAGCCGGGGCCGGAAACAATCCGGTCCCCGATGTTGTATAACGAAAGAGGTTGTTTCGGCATCCGGTTCGTTTGGGGGGACAAGCGAGCCCACGTTCTAGGACAGAAAAAGTTAGGAGAGAAGATGACACTATCAATGCTGGTCGCGGGCCTCGCGATGGCGATGGTGGGTGCCCCGGTCGAAGAGACCCCGGTGATGTGCCCCCTCATGAAGTTTGCTGGAAAGCAGTTGCCGGGCTATTCCATGGATTACAACGGCATGCGCTTTTTCGTGTGCTGCAAGGGCTGTATCGCTCGATTCGAGAAGAATCCGAAGGAAGGCTTCACTCGCGGTCTGAGCCTGCACGAGGGCAAAGCCGTGGCGATTTCGCTGTTTAACCCGATCGACGGGATGCGCATCGAAGCCAAGGATGCCGTAGCCTACGCGGATCATCAAGGCGTGCGCTATTACTTCGCCAAGGCGGATGAGAAGAAGACGTTCGAAGCGAGCCCCGAGAAATACGCCAAGATTGCGGAGACGGAATCGCTTTGGTGCCCCTATTGCCAACTGGAAGACGCGAAGTATGAAGACGCGATCGGCTATGGCGACTATAACGGGGTGCGTTACTATTTCTACTGCCCCGAATGCGGAGAGCTTCTGCAGAAGGATCCGGCGAAGTACGCCTCCCTCGTCGACAAGAAGTGGCACCGGGCTCCCGGGATCACGAAGTAAACGCTTCCTGTTGTTGAGAACTCCCCCTGAGGGGAGTTCTCGCACCCTTCGATCAGCGTAGAATGCCTCAAGTGAGGAAATTCACGCTGATTTTTGGTTTTTGGACCTTCGTCGCCTTTGGATTAGCCCAGTCCGAAGGCGGATGTCCCCTCTGAGCCGGAGGAGGGTTCGGGGTTGGTACAGCCTCCGATCGACCGACTTGGCTTCTGACGAGCGTTTACGCCCCGGGGACGGAGACGCGAGGAGAGAGCTTTCTTTGGTATCGCCCGACGCGTCGTTTCCAGGTCGGAGTCGCGTATCTTTGGGAGCAAGAGTCCGCCCGTTGGCTCGCCAACTACGAGTGGTTCCCCGAGACGAAGCGAACGCCGAATTTACGGGTAGGCTTCGGGCTGCAAAGCACCGGTACCGGGAACCCAGGGTATTTCGTCACCAGCGAAAAGAACGTGGCCTTGTCCGAGCGGTCTTACTTGAATGCCTACCTCGGGTTCGGCGTTCGTACGAACGAGAACCACGGCCATCTCTTGGGTGGAGTCAAGGTGTCGTTCGACGGGCATTGGACGGTCGGAGTGCAGATGGACGGCCATCGGACTTCGCCGTTCGCGAGCTATTCCTTCGGAGCGGCGAGCGCGGGTCTCTATCTGATCGGAGGTGAGATTCCGGCCTGGATGTTGAGCGTAAGATACTAGGGAGCCAGGATTGTGACTGAAAGCGTCGAAAAGATCGAACTCAACCTCGAAGGGCTGCATTGTGCGTCGTGTGTCGCGCGGGTGGAGGGGGCGCTGAAGAAAGTCGAAGGCGTCGCGAGCGCGGAGGTGAACCTGGCAACCCATAAGGCGTACGTCGCGTTCGATCCCGATCGCACGGAGGCCCAAGCCCTGGAAGAGGCGGTTGCGCGAGCCGGGTACGCCGCCACTGTGGCGTTGCCGCACGCCGCGCACGAACACGCGGAGCACGGCCATGCAGACCCCGCGAGCGAGCGGCGGGGAAACCTCCTGCTGTCGGCGATGCTGACCCTCCCGGTGTTCGTGTTGTCGATGTTTTGGCATCCTCGTCCTGTGGCGGTGAACTGGCTGATTTTCGCTCTGGCGACTCCCGCGATCTTTTGGACGGGGCGCGAGTTCTTCGTCAACAGCGTCAAGGGGCTGCGCTACGGCGCGCTCACGATGGATACCCTCGTGGCGCTGGGGTCGTTCGCGGCGTGGGCGGCCAGCGTCGTCGCGCTTTTCACGCTGCACGGGCATGCGCAAAGCGAAGGCATCTACTTCGAGACCGGAGCGGTGATCGTGACGCTGATTCTTTTTGGGCGCTATCTTGAGGCGCTCGCCAAGACTCGCGCTTCCTCGGCGATTCGCATGCTCCTCGATCTCACGCCGCAGACCGCGTGGCGCGTAGTGGGCGAGTCCGAAGAAGAGGTGCCGATCGCGCGCGTTCGGGTCGGAGACCGGCTCCGCGTGCGTCCCGGGGAGCGCGTGCCGGTCGACGGGCGCGTCGAGGAGGGAGAGGCGTTCGTCGACGAATCGATGCTGACGGGCGAGCCGAACCCTGTCGGCAAGCGCCGAGGCGACACGGTGACCGGGGCGACGCTGATCTCGGGAGGCAGCCTCATCGTCGAGGCGCAGCGGGTGGGGGAGGATACGACCCTCGCGCAGATCGCGCGCCTCGTCGAGCGGGCTCAGGGGTCCAAGGCCGGCGTGCAGCGGTTAGTGGACCGAATTTCGGCGGTGTTTATTCCGATCGTAATTGGGATTGCGATCACGACGTTTCTCGTATGGCTTTTCGCGTTGGGCGCAAGCCCGATGGAGGCGCTGCTGCCCGCGGTGGCGGTGCTGGTCATCGCCTGCCCGTGCGCGCTGGGGCTGGCGACTCCGACGGCGATCATGGTCGGTACGGGGCGCGGGGCGGAACTGGGGGTGCTCGTCAAGGACGGCGCGGCGTTGGAACGCGCTGGACGCGTCCAGACGGTGGTGTTCGACAAGACCGGCACTTTGACTCAGGGCAAGCCTGTCCTCAGCGATTTCGCGGCGTTCGGCGAGGCCAAAGAGGCCGACCTGCTGGCGCTCGCGGCGAGTGCGGAGCAGGGCTCCGAGCATCCGATCGGCCAAACGGTGGTGCGTGCCGCGCAGCGCAAACTGCTGCGCATCCGCCCCGCCGAGCGGTTCCAAGCGCACGAAGGGCGAGGCGTGACGGCCGAGGTGCAGGGTAAACGGATCGCGATCGGAAGCCCCCGCTTGATGCAGGAGCAGGGTGTCGTGGTGCCGGATGCGGTGCGAGAGCGGTTCGAGGCGTTCGAATCGGAGGGCAAAACGGCGCTTCTAATGGGCGTGGACGGGGAAGCGGTCGCGGCGTTCAGCGTCTCGGACACGCTTCGCGCCGAAAGCGCGGAGGCGGTCGAGGGGTTGCGGCGCCTCGGGGTGCGCGCGCTGATGATGACCGGCGACAACGCGCGGACGGCCGAAGCCATCGCCGCGCAGCTGGGGATCGAAGAGGTGTTCGCCGGGGTTCTGCCGAGCGAGAAAGCGGCGCGGGTCCAAGCGCTTCAAGCTGAGGGGCTAAGGGTTGCGATGGTGGGGGACGGGATCAACGACGCCCCGGCGCTGGCCCAGTCGGATCTGGGTATCGCGATGGGATCGGGAACGGACATCGCGATCGAGACGGCCGAGATCGCGTTGCTTCGCCCCGACGTGCGAGGCGTGCCGACCGCGCTTCGCCTCGCGGAGCGAACGCTCCACACCATCCGCTGGAACTTGGTTTGGGCGTTCGGTTACAACGTCTTGATGATTCCGCTCGCAGCGATGGGGCTCTTGAACCCGATGCTGGCGGCGGGAGCGATGGCCTTTTCCTCGGTTTCGGTCGTGGCAAACTCCTTGCGCCTCAAATCGTTCCGCGGCGCGTGATTTTTCCCCCGTGATTTTGGGGGGAAACGTGGAATAGCTCCCGTAGCGAAATTTCGCGCTAGGGAAAAATCAAGGACATGGCGAAAAAGGAAGCGCAGGACGCGCAAGGAGCTTCGGGCAAAAAAGGGGGGAAACTCCAGATCATCCTTTTGCTCGTGATCGTGCTTTTGGCGGGGGGATTTTTCGGTTCGAAGCTGGGGGGAGGTAAGAGCGAACCCAAGGAGAAAGAACTCAAGCTCGGGAAAGTGTATGAGTTCGACGAGTTCTTGGTCAACCTTCGCGATCCGGATACCTACGCCCGCGCGCAGATCGCGCTGCATTTCGAGGACGGGTTCGCAACCGGTCACATGGAGGAGCTCCTGCCGCCCATGCGCGATGTGATCATCCTCAAGCTTTCTTCGATGAGCTCCCAGGGTCTCCAATCGGGCGAGGGGAAGGCCAAGCTCAAAAAGGAGTTGGCCGCGGCGCTGAACCACCGCTTGCACGCCCTCCACGGCGACGACCACGCCAAGGGCTCGGGCGGGAAGAAAGGATCAAGCCCGAAAAAGAGCGCAGCGGGCGGACACGATGACGCGCATGAAGAGGAAGCCGAAGAGGACCTCAAGCATCCCGACTGGGATTCGCAAGAAGGGCCAGTCTTGAAGGTGTATTTCACGAATCTCGCGATCCAGTAAGTACTCAATCCATTCCTTTTTAAGGAAAAGGGCCCGCTTCTTCGAAGAGAGCGGGCTTGAACGGACTGAGTTTGTTTGAAGGCGTTTATTCCGGCTGAGGCTTTTGGATCATGTAGTAATAGTCGTCTAAGCTATACGGATCGTCGTGGGAGATATGATCGGTCGATCGTCGCTGCCGTGGATATTTGAGCAGATCGCCTAGGTGCATCTGTTTGAACTGCGCCGCTGTCAAAAAGTAGCTGTCGAACGGCGGATAGTCTAGCTTGAAAGCTTTAGCGTGTCCATCGGCCCACGCCACGGTGCTCATGTCGGAATGCCGCCCGTGGAGTCCCGAGAAAAAGCTCATCGCGGTCGTGAACGACGGGATCGTAGCGGTACGCGCGGGAACGGGCGTCCCGCTGAAAACGTGATCGAGTACCACGGCGTCGGCGAACAGCATCGACTCGGCGGGCAGTTCGATGTCGGAGGCGAGAAGCATGTCGTTGAAATTTTCCGACATTCCGTAGGCGTAAGGTTGCTCCGAACTGCCGAAATAGGTGTAGCGGATCGCGACGTTCGAGGATGAGGGGCAGTCCATGATCTGCACGTTTTTGAGATAAGGCTGCAAATAACCTCGATTGGTGTCGATCGAGAGCACCATCATATCCGGCGCGAATACTTCCAATCCGAACCAGCAGTAGTTCGATCTGTTTCCGGTGGCTTCGTCGTAGTCCTGACCCACCGACCACCCGACGCATCGGTCTTCGTAGTCGGCGAGATAGAGCAGATAGGCCATCGAGATCTGCTTCAAGTTCGAGATACAGGCGGTGCGTTTGGCCGCTTCTTTGGCCTGCGTGAAGACGGGGAACAGCAGCCCCGCCAAAAGGGCGATAATGGCGATCACGACGAGCAGTTCGATCAGGGTGAACCCTGGACTTCGCTTCGTGAGATGGGAATGAGACATGAATATTCCTCCAAAGGATGAATGGCGTCTCGGTAGGGACGAGCCCTCCTCGAGACGAGGCCTGCGATCGCAACTCGGAGGCCGTGGTGACGTGGCGCGATCCGTCCCGAAAAGAGAGGCCGTAGCGGGGAAGCGGGATAGGCGCTCCCCTCGGGGAAATAAATCGCTTGATGTCATAGTATATACTGCCAAGCAGTATAAAACTATAACATAGCCGCGCGCGCGATGCCAAGAAGTTTTTTGTGGATGAAAAGGGATTCAGGGACCGGTCTCAGGCGGTGCGGCCTGAGACCGTGCGCGCGCCCAGGCTATTCGAGGTCGAACAGTTCGTCGGTGGTGAGATCGCCGTCTTGATCGATCTCACCGAGGTTGTAGCCTTTTACCACGGCGGGGTCGGAAGGAGTTCCGAACCCAAACGGAACGGTGCGCAAAACGGGTTGGCGCGCTTTGACATGGCCGTCCGCCCATGCGACGACGCCATGTTTGCCGTGTCGACCGTGGAAGGTGGAATTCTCTTGGCTGGGGGGATCGAGATAGGTGTTCCCTTCAAGCTGGGTGTTGTCGAGATAGTTGAGACGCGCTGAGGACGCGAACGTCACGGTCTCCGCGGGCGAGCCGATTTCGCTCGCAGAAACCGGAAGAGGCGTTTCGATCCAGCTCGGGGAAGCGGGGGTCCACTCGCTCGGGCTTAAATAGAATCCGTTATAGGCGTATCCCGTCAAGCCGATCGAGCTCCGGAGCGTCTGAGAGAACGAAGGGTCGGCCTGAATCCCTTTGCTTTTGGTGTACGGGTAGAGGAGCCCTTCGCTTTCGAGGAGCACGGCGTTGGGGTCGCTGCCTTGGACGCTGCCCCACCAATAGTAAGTGCGATCCGTGCCTGCGGTGGAGATACGCATGCAGATGTCGTCGTAATCGCCGTTGTACATGAGCCACGCGAGTCCGATCTGTTTGAGGTTCGAGATGGAGGCGGTCTTTTTGGCGGCTTCCTTCGCTTGCGCGAAGACAGGGAAAAGGATGGCGGCGAGAATCGCGATAATCGCGATCACCACCAGGAGTTCGATCAACGTAAAGGCGCTTCGTTTGGGCGCCGAGGTGCAAACGTTCAAAATGAGTCCTCTTTGCGAAGGCGCTTCCGAGGCAAGCGCCGGGCGAGGTGCAGACGCATCGGTTCGAGAAAGATGGGGCTCCGATGCTCGTCGGCGTTCTCCGGCTCGATTGCGATGCCCGTCACCGGGAACGCGCTCCAGAGTGGGCATTCGGGCTCGGACCTCGAAAGGTCCACACCGCTGCGGCACAGCGCCGGATTCACACCGGACTTCCCCCATCAAGGCCCCGCGCACGACCGCGGGGGCTCTGGGCTCGATTCGATTATCGCACGAAGGGGCGTCCGAAGTACACTCTGGCAGATGGCGGAAGGCACTTTGGTCGTCGGAGTGACGGGCGCGAGCGGCGCGATCTACGCGCAACGTTTTCTGCGCCTTGCAGCACAGAGCTACGCCCGCGTGCTCCTGATCTTGAGCGCGCAGGCGGTGCAGGTCGCCCAGACCGAGCTCGGCGTCGAACTCGACCGGGAGCGGTTCTCGACGGAGTCGTGGCTGGGGGAGGCGTATCCGAACATCGAGCTGTTGCGCGAAAAAGACTATTTCACGCCCCCCGCCAGCGGCTCGTTTCAACACGAGGGGATGGTGATCGTGCCGTGCTCGATGGGCACGGCGGGGCGCATCGCCCACGGAATTAGCGATGATCTGCTCTCCCGCGCGGCGGACGTTTGTCTGAAGGAGGGGCGAAAACTGATCGTGGTGCCCCGCGAGATGCCGATGAACCTCATCATGCTGCGAAATTTGACGGCGCTCGCCGAAGCCGGAGCGACCGTCCTGCCCGCGTGCCCCGCTTGGTATCAGCGGCCGCAGAGCTTGGAAGAATTGGCCGATACGGTCGTTGCGCGCATCTTGCAGAACCTCGGCCGTCCGCAGCAGGTCATGAAACCATGGATGGCTTGAAGCGCGTCGTCGTCGCGGGGGGCAGCGGCTTTCTGGGAGCGGCGATTCTCGCCGAGTTTCGCGAGGCGGGGTATGAGACCGTGGCGTTGTCCCGTTCGCCCGGTGCGGTTCCTCACGCGAACCGTGTGGTGTACTGGGACGGTGCTTCCCCTGGCGATTGGAGCCGGGAGTTGAACGGCGCCGCCGCGGTTCTCAACCTCGCCGGCACGCCGCTGACCTGTCGTTGGACGCCCGAGAACCGGCAAAAAATCCTCGACTCGCGGGTGAAAAGCACCGAGGCGATCGGGGAGGCGGTTCGCGGGTGCGAAAGTCCACCCCAGGCTTGGGTGAACACCAGCGGAGTCAGCTACTACGGAGATACTCGCGGAAAGTCGGTGGACGAGCGCGCGCCCGTGGGGCGGACGTTTTTGGCGGATGTGGCGAAGCGTTGGGAAGGCGCGCTCTTTAGGGGCGAGACGCCCCAGACGCGTCGGGTGGCGATTCGTGTGGCGCCGGTGTTCGGGCGGGGCGGCGGCATCCACGAGGCGTTACGAAAGCTCGTGCATTTTCGGCTCGGAGGGCGGGTCGGAAACGGGCGTCAAGCGATGTCTTGGATCCACGTCGAAGATCTCGCGCGACTGTACCGCTTCTGCGCCGAGCATCCCCTCGAAGGACCGGTGAACGGCTGCGCGCCCGAAGCGGTGACGAACGATCGCATGATGGCCACGCTTCGCCAGGAAGAAAGGGTGGGAATGGGATTGCCCGCGCCGGCGGTGGCGGTCGGGCTCGCGCATCGGGTGACTGGAATCCCGACGCACCTCGCGCTCGAGGACCTTCGGGCAGTCCCCAAGGCGGCGCTGGAGGCCGGATTCACCTTCAAGTTCGAGACTTTTGAGGCCGCGGCGAAAGATTTGTCGGGGTAAGGGCCGTCTAGGCGCGCTCGGTTTCTCGCAGGTGCACCTGCACGAGTTCGTCCGCCATCTTCACGACGGTCGATTCCGAGGCTTGGCGCAACTGTTCGATCAGCGCGTCGAACGCCTTCTCGTCCACGGGACCGTAATATTGATCGCCGATCTGCATTACCGGAGCGCGGTCGCACGCGTCGAGGCACTCCACTTCTTCCAGGGTGAAGAGCCCGTCGGAAGTGGTCTCTCCGTGACGGATGCCGAGCTTTTCGAAGATGTAGTCGCGCAGGCGATACGTTCCGCACAGGTGGCAGCTCAGGCAGGTGCAGATCTCCAATTTGTGCTTGCCGGGCCGGTGCTCGGTGTTGTACATCGAATAGAACGTCGCGACGCCTTCGACTTCGGCGTAGCTTCGTTTTAGGCGGTGGGCGACTTCGGCGATGGCCTCGCCGGAGAGAAACCCGCCGTATTCGCGTTGGGCGATCCACAAAGTGGGAAGGATGCAGGCTTTCAGGTTGGGATAGTGCGTCTTCAACGCTTCGAGCTCGGCCACCGCTTTCTCGGAAAATTGCAGCGTCAACTCCTCGGGACGAGGGGCCCGCGGGCGCTCGTTGATCGCCCCAAGCTGCACGAGGTTCGGATTCGGTTGAACGAGATCGGCCATCAGGGAGGAATTGTACCTCTCGCGGACCGGCGCCAGGCGTGTGCCGCGAGAGGGGACAGAGCGGTTTAGCGGTCGGCTTTGTCGTTGACCATCGACTCCGGCGCGTACCACATGCTGGAGGTGGAGGACTCGTCCGGTTTGGGGGCTTGCGAGCGGGTGTGGCCGGGAAGCGCGATGCTGGGCTCTTGCGATTTGATCATATCGGCCGGGACGTCTCCGGGCTTTTCGTCGACCTGTTCGCGGATCTTTTGGGCGAGCGCTTCGCGGGGCAGCGTCGCGCGGGCTTCGCCGACGACCGAGCTCTCTTTTGCTGCGGACGGCGTATCGTGGTCGTGGCCGTGATCGTGTCCGCCTTTGTTCGAGCCGCTGTTTTCCGTGAGGCTGGGCAAGACCAACACTGCGCCGAAGCCCAAAATGAGCATCGCGCTGACGAGGAGGACGGGCGATTTGCGCTTTTTCATCGAATCGTGACTCCTTGCCCAAGCCGCCTTGGGCACAATACAGATTATGGCAGCAAGGCACATGCCAACGGTAGCGATCGACGCCCGATTGGCCTGGGGAAGCCAAACCGGGGACAGCGCCTATTGGACCGGCCTCCTGGAAGGCTTCCGCGCGATCGGCGCCGAAGCGAACCTGCTGCTCTTTTCCAACGCCGCGCGGCCCCCGGAGATTCCCGAAACGTTTCGATGGATCCATCTTCCGGCGCGCAACGGGCGCTGGTGGAGCCTTTTCCGCTTCCCGATCGCGGCGCGCAAAGCGGGCGCCGAGCTGATCCACACGCAGTACAACCTGAGTCCTTTGGCGGGTCGCCGGGGGATTCTGACGGTGCACGACGTGTCTTTTTTCGTTGGGCCGGAGTGGTTTCCGCCCAAGGATCGATGGCTGCTGCGACGCTTTGTGCCCGCCTCGATTCGTCGCGCGGCGCGGGTGCTGACGGTTTCACAGACGTCGCGCGAGGAGATCGAGCGGTTCGTTCCCGCCGCGCGCGGCAAGGTGCGGGTGACCTACAACGCGTGCGGATCCTCCATTCGCCCGATTCCTTCGGAAGAGGCCCGGGAGCATGTGCGCGCCCGATTCGGGATTAGGGAGCCTTTTTTGCTGACGGTCGGGACGCGGTGGCCTCGCAAGAACATGCGCCTGGCGATCGAAGCGGCCGAGAGGCTGCCCGAGGCGCTTCCGCATCGGCTGCTCGTGAGCGGAAAGCCCGGTTGGGGCGAGGAGCGTCTCGGTTCTCGAGCTCAGGCTCTGGGTTATGTGAGCTGGGAGGAGCTTTCCGCGCTCTACAGCGCGGCGGATCTGTACCTGGCTCCCAGCCGGCACGAGGGGTTTGGAATTCCGTTGCTCGAAGCGTTTCGATGCGGATGCCCGGTCTTGTGCAGCGCGGGGGGCGCGTTGCCGGAGGTCGCGGGAGAGGCCGCGTGCGTGGAAACGAGCTGGAATCCGTCCGATTGGGCCCAAAGGATCGAGGCGCTGCTGGGCGATTCGAGTAAATTGGAGGAGATGCGACGCATGGGGCGAGAGCGGGAAAAGACGTTTACCTGGGAGGAGACGGCCGCGCGCACGTTGGAGGCGTATCGGGAGGCTCTCGGGCGATGATCCCCCAAGAGCTGCTTTCGGTGCTCGGCTGCCCGGTTTGCGAAACGCGTCCTCCCCTGAGGGAAGAGGGCGAGGCGCTCGTTTGCACCGAGTGCGGGCGGCGCTATCCGGTCGTCGACGGGATCCCCGATCTGCTGCCCGAGAGCGCGACGCTTCCGGGCGACGCGAAGAGCCCCGCGGAGTAATCGAAGCGAATCGCTATGTCAAACCTGAAAGTATTGGTGTTGCACGGCCCGAACCTGAACCTCGTGGGATTCCGCGAGCCGGACGTTTACGGCAAAAAGCCGCTCGAACAGATCGATGCGGATCTGAAGACCGTCTGTGAGAAGCGAAACATCGAAGTCCGCATCTTGCAGTCGAACTCGGAAGGCGTGTTGATCGATATGATCCAAGAGCACCGGCAGTGGGCCGACGGCATCGTCATCAATCCGGGGGCGTTGACGCACTACTCGATCGCGCTCCGAGACGCGCTGGTTAGCGTGCGGCTTCCGGTGGTTGAGGTGCATCTGAGCAACGTCCATGCCCGCGAGGCGTTTCGGCGGGAGTCGGTGATCGCTCCCGTGACCGTGGGGCAGATCGTCGGGTTTGGGGGATACGGCTATGAGCTGGCCGTGCAGGCGTTGCAAAATATGCTCCGAGAGGTGGTTTGACGATGCCGATGTTGACCCGATTACGTCACGCGATGGAGGCGGCGGGGGTCCCCGCGCTGTTCGTCAGCGATCTCAAGAACGTCACCTGGCTGACCGGTTTTACCGGTTCGAGCGGCGCGGCGTTGGTCACCCCGGACAGTGCGCTGTTTCTCACCGACGGGCGCTACTCCGTCCAAGCCGAGGAGCAGGTGCGCAATATGCCCACCGCGATTTTCGGAGGCAGCGAGGGGCTGCTCGGATTTCTGGCCGGCCAAGTTGGGGAGAAGCGCATCGCGCGTCTCGGCTTCGAGGCGGATCAGCTCACCTACGCGGGCTACGAGAAGTTGGCCGCCGAGCTGAAGGGCGTCGACTTGATGCCGACCAAGGGGCTCTTCGTCGAGCTTCGGCTGGTCAAAACCCCCGAGGAGGTCGCGAAGATCCGGGCGGCGTGCCAGCTGGCGGATCAGACGTTCGCGCATGTGCGGCGCATGATCCAGCCCGGAGTCCGCGAATACGATCTGGGGCTGGATCTGGAGTTCTACATCCGCCGCAATGGGGCCGAAGTCGCGTTCGACCCGATCGTGGCGAGCGGCGAGCGAAGCGCGATGCCGCATGGCCGCGCCTCCGAGAAACGGCTTGAAAAGGGGGATTTCCTGACGCTCGATTTCGGCGCGAAGCTGGGGGGGTATTGCAGTGACATGACCCGCACGGTCGTGCTCGGCGAAGCGTCGCCCCGGCATCGTGAGATTTACGACCAGGTCAATTTGGCGCTGAGCGCGGCCCTCGAGATGATGCGCCCGGGCGTTAAGGCCGGCGACGTCGATGCGAGAGCCCGTGAGGTTCTCGCCGAAAAAGACCTCGACCAGTATTTCGGGCACAGTCTGGGGCACGGTTTGGGCCGCGAAGTGCACGATTCCGGGCGGCTCGCCAAAGGCTCGGAGACGATGCTGGAGCCCGGCCAGGTGTGGACGGTCGAACCCGGCGCCTACCTGCCCGGATTCGGCGGCGTGCGCATCGAAGACGACGTGGTCGTGACCGAGACGGGGATCGAGATTCTAACTCACTCACCCAAGGAGCTGCTCGTCCTGCCCTAGGGGCCGAGCTCCCGCGATGCGTCGCGCGCCCGTCGCCGGTCTCGAGAAGGGGAAAAGGCATGCTGCGCGTTAGGGCGCTTCGTCCCCACCCCGAAGGGCCGACTCTTGAGTTCGACCTGTCTCCGGGCGAGAGTCTTTGCGTGCTGGGAACGGCAGCTTCGGGGAAGACCGCCCTGCTTCGTGCCCTGGCTGGATGGGAGCGTCCCGCCAGCGGGAGCTTCGAGCTTGAAGCTCCCGTCGAGATCTCCGGCACGCACGATTTCCCCCGTCGCGCACGCCCGCAATCCCTTGTGCCTAAGGTTCGAGGCGAGGGGTACGCCTCGCTCGCGACCGAAGTGCTTTCGGCGTTGGGGCTTTGGGGATGTCGGCGCTCGCCCGTCGAAGCGCTCAGCGCCTCGCAGCGCGCCGCGTGCGAACTGGTGGCGCCGCTGAGCGTCGGCCCGGCGCTGCTTTTAATCGAAGAGGCGCTGGACGCGCTCGATCCCGCGGTCTTCGAAACTGCGTGGGATCTGTTGCGTCGACGATTGCGCGCGGGCGCGTCGGCGATCGTGGTCACGCATCGCCCCGAGACGGTGGTCCGCTACGATCGAGCGCTGGTGCTCAAAGGCGGCGAAGTCCGGTTTTGCGGCCATGTCGAGGCGCTTCGCCGCGAAGCTTCGCCTCAGCGCATCGAGGTGCTGACGCAGTATGCTCCGGGGGTGCGGGCGCTCGCTCCGCCGCTCGAAGTAGAGATTGAAGAAGTGGAAGGGGGGCTGGCGATGCGCGCCGCCGCCGGGCAGGAGCTCGCCGCGAGGCTCCTGCGAGAAGGGTACGGAGACGTGCGGTGCGTAGTACACGCCCGTCCCAGCCTGGAACAGACGATCCGCGAGATGCTGTTATAGAAGAGAACGCCTATGTCGAAATTTCGCCATGCCATCGTGATCGGGGCTTCGTCGGGGATCGGGGCGGAGATCGCGCGCCAACTTGCGGCGACCGGCGCAAAAGTCGCGGCGATCGCGCGTCGCGCACCTTTGCTGGAAGCGCTGGCGGCGGAGCATCCGGGACAGATCCTGCCGTATCCGCACGACGTGCGGAACTATGAGGAGATCCCGGGGTTGTTTCAGGAGATCACGCGCGAACTCGGCGGGCTCGACCTCGTAGTCTACGCGACGGGCGTGATGCCTTCGGTGCGCCGGGACGAGTTCGACTTTGAAAAGGACCGTGCGATCTTCGAAACGAACGTTTTGGGCATGATGGCGTGGCTCGATCAGGCCGCGCTCCGATTCCAGGGCACCCGGCACGGCGCGATCGTGGGGATCGGCAGCGTGGCGGGGGAGCGAGGACGGCCCGGGCAGCCCGCGTATAACGCGAGCAAGGCGGCGATGCACACCTACCTCGAATCGCTTCGCAACCGCCTGGACCGGCTGGGTGTGTCGGTGGTGACGATCAAGCCGGGGCCTACCGAGACCGAGCTCATCGCGCATTTGGAATTCAAAAACCCGGACTCGGCCTCACGCGTCGCGCAACTGACGCTCGCGAAGGCCGGGCGGAGCGGCGAATATTTCGTGCGCTTGACGCATAAGCTCGCGTTCCTGGTTTTGCGGAATATCCCTTCGCCGATCTTCCGAAGACTCGATCTATGAGCGCGCTTCTCCCCCCCGAACGGATCGCGCGGTTTGCGGGCTTCGGCATGGCCTCGGCCGCGGACGGCTATGCGTTCCCGGTCCGTTCGACGGAGGAGCTTCGCGAGGCGCTCACGATTGCGCGGGCAGCGGGGCGGCAGGTCACGCTTCGCGGGGCTGGGAGAAGCTACGGCGACGCCGCGATCGGGTCCGAATGCGCGATCGTCGACGTCACGCCGATGCGGCGGCTGTTGAACTGGGACGCCCGCTCGGGAGTGCTGGAAGCCGAGGCAGGCTTCACGATCGAAGGGCTTTGGCGGTGCGGGCTGCCGCATGGGTGGTGGCCGCCGGTCGTCAGCGGCACGATGTTTCCGACGCTCGCTGGGGCGCTTGCGATGAACATCCACGGCAAAAACAATTTCAAAGCAGGGACATTAGGCGAGCACGTGCTGGAGCTGGAACTGATGATGGCTTCGGGCGAGCTCCGGGTGCTGACGCCGGAGGATCCTTTGTTCTTCGCCGCGATCGGGAGCGCGGGGCTTCTCGGAGCGATCACGCGGGTCAAGCTTCAGATGAGGCCGGTGGCTTCCGGGATGCTGCGGGTCCGCGCCGTGGCGAGCGGGGATTGGGGCGCGCAGTTTGCGGCGTTCGAGCGATTCGAAGGAGAGGCGGATTACGCCGTCAGCTGGGTGGACGGATTCGCCGTCGGAGCGGCTGCCGGGCGCGGCTTGTTTCACGCCGCTTGGTACGACGAGCGGCCCGACCCGGATTCGCTGCGTCTGGAGCGGCAAGACCTGCCGCCGCGCGTTTTGGGCCTCGTGCCGAAATCGCAGGTCTGGCGCGCTTTGCGCGTCTTGAACCGTCCCGGGGCGATGCGCGCGGTGAACGCGGCCAAAGCGTGGGCCGCCCGGCGACAGGGAGAGTTCGAACATCCCCAGAGTTTGGTGGCGTTTTCGTTTCTCCTCGATTACGTGCCGAACTGGCGGAACGCCTACCGGCCCGGCGGATTTATCCAGTATCAATCGTTCGTGCCGAAGGCTGACGCCCGGCGCGTATTCGCGCGTCAGGTGGCGCTGGCCCAAGAGGCAGGCGAAGCTCCGTTTCTGGCGGTTCTCAAGCGGCACCGTCCGGATCCGTTTTTATTGAGCCACGGCGTGGACGGCTACTCGCTGGCACTCGATTTCAAGGTCGTCCCGGCTCGGTGGGAGGCCCTGCGCGCGCTTAGTCATCGGTTGAACGACCTCGTGCTGGAGGCGGGAGGGCGCTTCTACTTCGCCAAAGACAGCACGCTCCGTCCGCAGGACGCGCAGGCGTACCTGGGAGCGTCTTTGGATCGGTTCCGCGAACTCCGCGCAGAGCTCGACCCGGGCGGTCTCTGGACGAGCGATTTGGCCCGGCGCTTGGCATGGTAGGGCACGCAGTACAATAACGGCATGTCGCCTCGACTCGAATTCGCGCTGGATGCGGTCTATTTGGCCGGTCGCGGCACGTTGGCTCATTTCCACGGCGCGACGCCCGTCGAATTGAAAGCGGACGAGACCCCTGTGACCGCCGCGGACCGGGAGGTCGAGGCGACCCTTCGACGCGTGATCGAGCGCAAATTCCCCGGTGAGGCGATTCTGGGCGAAGAGGAGGGGGAGACCGGTTCGGGCTCGAGCCGGTGGGTGCTCGATCCGATCGACGGGACGAAATCGTTTATCTGCGGGGTGCCGCTCTACGCGACGCTCCTCAGCTATGAAGTGGACTGCGTTCCGGTGCTGGGCGTCTGCTATTTCCCCGCGCTGGACGAGATGCTCTACGCCGAGCGGGGCCAGGGGGCGTGGTGGAACGGGCGGCGATGCCAGGTATCCGACCAGACGGCTCTTTCCCGTGCGACGCTTGCGACGGGAAGCCTGCAGTCGCTGGAGAATTATGGCCGCCTGCCAGGGGTCGTGGCGCTCGGAAAGCGCGCGCTGGCGGTGCGAACTTGGAGCGACGCGTATGGGCACGGCCTTGTCGCGACGGGCCGTGTCGAGGCGATGCTCGATCCGATCGTCAACCGTTGGGATATCTCCGCGATGCAGGTGATCGTGGAGGAGGCGGGGGGGACCTGGAGCGATTTCTCGGGACGCGCGGGGCTCGCGGAGGAGGCGGTCTCTTCCAACGGACGGTTCCACGAGACGCTGCTCGAGGCGTTCCGGTGAGAGCGATGGCCGTGGATTTCGGATCTAAGCGAATCGGGATCGCGGTTGGCGAGAGCGCGCCACGCGTGGTGAGCGCACGCCCTTTTTTGACCGCCTCGGGAACCCTGCGCCGGGACGCGGAGGTTTTAGCGGAAAAGGCCCGAGGCGAGGCCGTCGAGCGGGTGGTGCTCGGCATTCCGATCGAGCCGAGCGGGGAAGAGGGGCGACTGGCGCGCGTCGTGCGCCAACTCGCGGCTCTCCTCGAAGAGCGAGGGCTGAAAACCGCCTTGGTCGACGAAACGCTGACGAGCGCCGAGGCCGAGCGCGCTTTGATGGGCGCGGGCCTCAAAGCGAGCGTGCGAAAACGGTATCTTGACGGAGAGGCGGCCGGCCGCATTCTCGAACGGTATTTCGATGAAACGAACCATGCTTAAACTGACGATCGGAGCGGCGTTGGCCGGTGCGGGCCTTGTCGGCGGCTGGCTGTGGCTCACGCGTGTGGGCGTGGCGCCCGCGACGCCGGGCGAGGCGATGTACGTCCGGTTCGAAAACCGGCTTCCGATGCGCGAGGCGCTCAAGGAGCTGGAAGCCAAGGGGATCGTGCGAAACGCGCGCGCGATGCACCTGTACGCGCGGCTGACGAAACGTCCCGGCCTCGTGCGGGACGGCACGTTTGAACTCGTGCCCGGGTGGGACGCAAACCAAGTGTTCGAGGCGCTCGAAAAGCCGATGCGCCAGATGGTGCGGTTGCCCGAGACGAATTGGGCCGCGCGCAACGCGAAGATTCTCGAGCGGGAGGGGGTCGCGAGCGCCGAGGAGTATCTGGCGCTGATCGGGCAGCCCGAGGCGTTCGAGGGGACCGTCGATTTTCCGCTGCCCGAAGGGTCGCTGGAGGGCTATCTGTACCCCGACACGTACGACTTGCCGCCGATGCTCGGAGCGCGCCAGACGATCTTGCGTCAGCTTCGCGCGTTCGAAAGGAAGGTCTGGGAGCCGATGGGGAAGCCCGACGCCGAGACGCTGCGGCGTGCGGTGGTCGTCGGTTCGATGATCGAGCTCGAAGTGGCCCGAAACGAGGAGCGACCGGTGGTGGCCGGGGTGATCGAGAACCGGCTCAAGGCGGGGATGCCCCTCCAGATCGACGCCACTTTGAACTACGCGATCCAGGAATGGCGGCCGTTGACGTACGAGGACTATCGCACGATCGATTCGCCGTATAGCACGTATCGAAACAAGGAGCTGCCTCCCGGTCCGATCTGCTCCCCGACCGTTCGCAGCATCCAGGCCGCGATGAACCCGGAGATGCATCCGTACCTGTACTACGTGGCGATGCCGGAAGGGAAGCATCTCTTCGCCACGACGTACGACCAGCATCTGCAGAACGTGCGATTGCGGCGCGAGGCGATGCGGAGAAAGGCTTCGTGAATGGTTTTCGCGTGGGGGATTTCGACCACGCCCAAGTGCCGCGCCTCCTGCGCCCCTTTTGCCCGATCTCCGCGCTGGAGGACCTGTGGGCGGTCCCGCTGGAAGGGCTCCGGGCGCGGGGCAAAAAGCTCATTCTGTTAGATGTCGACAACACACTGGTCGCTTGGCGAAGCGAGGACGTGCAGCTGGAAGTGTTCGAATGGGTGCGCCAGGCGCGCGAGGTGGGGTTCGAGCTTTGTATCCTCAGCAACACTCGGCACCCGGAACGCCTCGCGCGACTTTCCGAGAAGCTGGGTATTCCCACCGAGCGGGGGCGTTTCAAACCGAGCCGCGCGATGTACCTCGCCGCGTTGCGCCGGTTCGGCGTGCAAGCCTCCGAGGCCGTCATGATCGGGGATCAGATTTTCACCGACGTCCTCGGGGCGAATCGCAGCGGCGTCGAGGCTATCTGGGTTCGGCAGCTCTCGCATCGCGAGTTTCACGGCACGAAAGTCAGCCGATTTTTCGAACGGCGCCTTCGGGGCTTGCTCTACAAAGCGCTGAGCGCGCCGATCGACGAGATGCCTTCGCCGCCGGCGGTCGAGCAGCACAAGCCGCTCGAGGACCGGGTCATCGTGCATCAGATCGTGAAGTTCTTGATCGTCGGGGGCAGCTCGTTCCTGATCGACGCGGGGCTTCGCATGCTGCTTCTCTTCGGTTTCGACCGCACTCCCAACGGCTGGGTACAGAACTTCGGGACCTGGCTCCAGGGCGAATGGCCGAGGATCTTCGCGCACGGCGAGGCTTGGGAGGCCGCACTGCCGTTCGTGGCCGGATTTTCCGCGCTCGTCGCGATGCTGAACAGCTTCGTGTGGAACCGAAGCTGGACGTTTCGCATTCAGGGCAAAGCCCAGCGGACCGAGCAGCTTCGGCGGTTTATGATCGTCGCGTGGGTGGGGTGGTTTTTGAACGTGAAGATCACCACCTGGTGCGTGTATCTGCTCCCTGGGGGCGGGGAGGACGTCAAAACGATGATCGCGACGATGATCGCCGCGGCGGTGGTCGCGGTCTGGAATTTTACGGGCCAGCGGATGTACGCCTTCCGCGCGAGGTCTTGATGGCCCCAGGGAGCTGGTTCGAATGGCGCGAGGCTCCTCCGGCGGAGTTCGCCGTGATCGGCGATCCGATCGGGCACTCGCGCTCTCCTGAGATGCACCACGCGGCCTACCGCGCGCTTGGGCTCGCGTACACGTACGTCCGCGTGCGGGTGCCGCCGCACGAAGTCCCGGCCGCGCTCGACGCGTTGGCGGACCTTGGTTACCACGGCGTGAACGTCACGGTGCCGCTGAAGGAGGCCGTGATCCCGTGGCTGGAATGCGTCGATCCGTTCGCTTCGCGCGTGCGGGCGGTCAATACGATTCGTTTTTCGGATCGCAGTGGGACGAACACCGACGGTCCCGGGCTGGTGGATTCGCTTGGCGAGGCGGGAGCCTCCCCCTGTCCGGCGCTGCTGCTTGGGGCGGGCGGCTCGGCTCGGGCGGTGGGGCACGCGATGGCCGAGGCCGGCTATGCGCTTCGTATCTGGAATCGCACGTTCGCCAAAGCTGAAGCGTTGGCGGAGGAGCTCGGCGCCCAGGCCCTTTCGAGCCCGGACCCTCAGGGAGTTCAGGTGATCGTGAACGCGACCTCCGCTTCGCTTCAGGGCGAGTCGGTGCCGATCGTTTGGGAACGGGCGGAGCCGGACGCGCTGGCCTACGATCTGATGGACGGTCCCCAAGGGACGCCTTTTTTGAGCCAAGCGTCTGAGGCCGGATTGCGCACGCTCGGCGGCCGCGCGCTCCTCGTCGCGCAAGGCGCGCTCTCGTTTCGATACTGGCTGGACGTCGAGCCGCCTCGCGAAGCAATGCGAGAGGCGCTGGCGTGAAGGTTTACGCCCCGACCGCCGAGGCCATCGAGCGGGCCGCCGCGGCGCTGCGAGAGGGTGAGCTGGTCGCAATGCCCACCGAAACGGTCTACGGTCTGGCCGCGGACGCCACGAACGAAGCGGCGGTGCGGCGGACGTTCGAGGTCAAAGGGCGCCCCGCCGAAAATCCGCTGATCGTGCATGGAGCGGCGCTCGCGGATTTCGACGAGGTGGTGGCCGAGTTTTCGCCGGAGGCCCTTCGGCTCGCCGAGGCGTTTTGGCCCGGGCCCCTCACTTTGGTGCTGCCGAGGCATCCGTTGCTCTCGCCCCTCGTGAGCGGGGGGCTGGCGAGCGTTGCGGTGCGGTGTCCAGCCCATCCGGTGGCTCAAGCGTTGATCCGAGCGACCGGCCGGCCGCTCACCGCCCCCAGCGCGAACCTGTTTCAAGGATTGTCCCCGACGCGCGTCGAGCATCTCTCCCCTGAGATTCTCGCCGCCGTCGCGTGCGCTTTGGATGGCGGTCCGTGTGCGGTGGGGATCGAATCGACCGTGCTCGACCTCACGCGGCTTCCGGCTCGGATTCTTCGACCAGGGGTCTTGGGCTCCGAGGCTTTGGGCTCATGGGTCGAGCTGAGCGCCGAAACGCAGAGCGATGCGCCTCGCCACGCCTCGCCGGGCCAATATGCGCGGCACTACGCGCCGCGGACGCCGGTGCGCCTCGTGAAGCGGTTGCGACGCGATCAGCCCGGGTTGACGTTCGAGCCTCCGCAAGGGCCGCACCAGATTCAGGCGCCGCCCGATCCGGAGGGGTACGCGCGGGCATTATACGAGACGCTTTTTCGATTGGATGCTGCCGGGGCCGAGTCGCTCTACCTTCAAATGCCTCCCGAGCGCCCGGAGTGGGAAGCGGTCTGGGACCGGCTTCGCCGCGCGGCGGGCGAGGGCGCGTAAGGCAATCGGACGCGCGAAAGCCGTAAAATAAGGGGCCTATGCGTTACCAAGCCCCTCGCGGCACCGCCGACGTTTTGCCGCAAGACGCGCACCGATGGATCGAGTTGGAGGGGATCTGGCGGGAACTGACCGCGCGGTACGGCTATCGCGAGATCCGCACTCCTGTCTTCGAAGACACGGAGCTGTTCGTGCGCAGTTCGGGTGAGACCAGCGACATCGTGACGAAGCAGATGTACACGTTCCTCGACAAGGGGGATCGCAGCCTGACGCTCAAACCGGAGGGAACGGCCCCGGCGATTCGCGCCGCGATCGAGCATCGCCTCTGTCCGCCCGGGGCAGTCGCCCGACTCAGCTATGTGACGCCGATCTACCGCTACGAACGGCCGCAAAAGGGGCGTCTACGCGAGGCGCATCAGTTCGGGCTCGAACTGCTAGGTTCGGACTCGTTTCTGGCGGACGCCGAGATTATCGAGGTGACGCACCGGTTCTATGAGTCGATCGGTCTTCAAGGCACGAACGTTCTGCTCAACTCGATCGGGCGCGAGGCGTGCCGGGCGGCGTTTCGCGAGGAGATTCTCTCGGCGGCGAAGACGTATCTCGCCGGGCAAAGCGAGGAGGCGCGTCAAAAGGCCGAAAAGAACCCGCTCCGTCTGCTCGACAGCAAAGACCCCGAAGCCCGCGAAGCGCTCGAAGGGTTGCGGCCGATCACCGATTTCTTGGAGGATGCCTCCAAAGCCAGACTGGACGGCGTTCAAGAGGCGTTGTCCGCGGCAGGGGTGCCGTTCCAACTCGCCCCGACCATCGTTCGCGGGTTGGACTATTACACAGAAATCGTGTTCGAGGTGCAGTCGGGCGATCTCGGCGCACAGAACTCGCTCTGCGGAGGCGGACGCTACGACGGCTTGGTGCAGGAGCTCGGCGGCCCTCCGACGCCGGCGGTCGGAGTCGGCATCGGCATCGAGCGGGCGCTGCTGGTGCTCGAAGCGCAGGGCCAAGCGTCCGAGGCTCCGGCGGCGGACTTTTTCTTGATTGCTACGGAAGAGCGGTTTTTGGGCGAGACGCTCGCTTTGGCGCGGCGGCTCCGCGCCCAGGGGCGGACCTGCCTATACGAATTGGAGGTGCGCAGCTTGCGGGCGCTGTTGCGGCAGGCGGATAAGAGCGGCGCGCGTTATGCGCTGATCTTCGGTGAGGAGGAGCGAGCCGCAGGCGAGGTGACGCGACGCGATCTGCGTAGCGGCGAGCAGGAGCGGTGGCCTTTGGACGCACTCTTCGAATCGATCGGGAAGGCGAAGGCATGAGCCGGCTCGGAGCGCTTCGTTTGGCGTCGCTGATCGGGGTGGCGGGATGGGCTTCGTTCGGCGCCTCCCAAGTACCGGACCTGTCGTTCCAGCTGGATCTGCGTCCGAACTACCGCACCGAGGTGCACGGCCCAACGACCTTCCGGTGGTACGACGTGCGGGGACGGCACAGCACGGTCGCGCTCCAGTTCATTTTGGAGCCGGGGCTGACGATGCGCATCGCGCAGAAGCTCCAGCGGATTCCGAACGACGGGGACGACAGTCAGCTCGACGAGTATTACGTGGAGGACCGGGGGAGCTGGCGGATCGGCAAGCAGTATCTTCCTTTCGGCCGGCAGCTTCTGCGCGAGAGCGTGGTCGCGGCCCGTTCGGATACGGACCTGTTCCTTGAGGCCGTGCCGGTCTCGCTGGCGGTGTTCGACGGCGGGGTGGGCAAGCCGCGTGGCGGCATGGCGCGCCTGGGCGGCAAGGTCGGGGGCTCGGAATTCGGGCTGAGCGTCGCCTTCGGCCATCATTTGGGGATCGGCGGACCGTCGCTGACTGTAGTTCGCCTACCCGAGGAGACGCCCGGCAAAGGCCGCGGCTATCGCACCGCGCTCGGAGCGGACTATTCGCAAAAGCTCGGCCCGTTCTTTTTCGTGGGAGAAGTGGTGCGGCTGATGGACGGCGACACCCCGCTCGACGAGACACAGACGGTGTGGGACTTAAGCCTGACACTGGAGCCCTCGCGCTACCGCCGCTTTACCGTGGGTTACAGCCGCGTGCTGGAAGAGTCGCTCGACTTCTTACGCATCGAAGCGAGCATCTTCGTAACTCAAGGCCTGCGTGTGGAGCCCGTGGTTCGGTACCGTGAAGGGGCGATCTACGATTTCAGCGTGGGGATGAATCTGCGGTTTTGACGTCATAATGAACGCGATGAACGCTGGCGAGATCCGTTTGGTCCAAGGCCCCCAATTGCGTTTCTCCCGACCGGAGGGCAGCGCTCATCTTCGGACGGAGATCGAAGGCGACCGTTGCGTGCTCTCGACGCGGGTGAAGCGCGCTTTTCCGCGGTCCGAGCCGGATCGGTACCTTTCGATTCAGGACGCCGGAAACCATGAGATCGTTTTGCTGCGCTCCGTCGAGGGCATGGACGCCGCGTCTCGCGCCTTGCTCACCGAAGAGCTCGACCGGCGCTATTTCACGCCGACCATTCAGGGGATCGAAAAGCTGCGTCAAGAAGGGGGGATGTGGTTTTTCGTTGTGCGGACGCAGCGCGGTTCCGCCGAATTTTACGTTCAGAACTGGCGAGACTCGGCTTTCGAGGTCGCCCCGAGACAGTGGCAGATCACCAGCGTGGACGGCCAACGCTATGGGATCGCGGATCTGGAGGCGCTCGATCGCAAGTCCCAAGCCCTGCTGGATCAGCTTCTTTGAGCGCGCGCTGACCCTCGCCTATCCTTCGCGATGTGCGCTTTGCGGGCTGTCGGGCTCGTCCGCGATCTGCGAGATCTGCGGCCAAGCGTTCGCTCCTCGCCTCGTCGAGATCGAAACGCTCGAGCCCGGCAATCCTTTGGATTTCAGGGTCTGCGCGCTTCCTTATACGGGCCGTTGCGCGCAAGCCGTCAAGAGACTCAAATATGCCCGCGCGACGTCGCTGGCGGCTCCTTTGGCCGAGGTCGTGCGGGAGACCGCCGCGCGTTTAGGATTGTTAGGGGAGGTGCGGGTGGTGCCGGTTCCGATCCATTGGACTCGCCGCTTCGAGCGTGGATTCAATCAGGCGGAGCTGCTCGCCGAACCGCTGCGCCCCGATCTCGGCACGCTCGCGCGAATTCGAGGGGGCGCGCCGCAGGCCTCGTTGACGCCGGAAGAGCGCCGAACGCATCTGGAAGGCGCTTTTCGCGCGAAGCGGCGGCTGGAAGGCGAGGCGGTGCTCTTGATCGACGATGTGGCGACCACCGGGCATACGGGGATCGAGTGCGCTAAAGCGCTTAAAGCGGCTGGGGCCGAACGGGTCGGCCTGCTCACGCTGGCGGGTGCGTCGCCCCGCCCGGGCCTTTTAGCATCCGGGGATCGCTAATAAAAGAGGCGGCTTCGGGTCGTCCGAAGTCGCCTCGTCTTAAAACTCCGATGAGGAGCGCGGCGAGCTTAGAGCTCGGTGCGGACGCCCATGGAGCGGGCCGCGCCGGCCACGATGCGCATCGCCATCTCGTCGTCGTCGGTGTTGAGGTCGGCCATCTTCAGTTTGGCGACTTCCAGCAGCTTCTCGCGGCTGAGCGTGGCGACGGTCTCCGTTTTGGGGTTGCCCGCGCCCTTTTCGATCCCGGCCGCGCGCTTAATGAGATCCGTGGTGAGCGGCTGTTTTACGATGAAGCTGTAGGAGCGGTCCTCGTAGACCGCGATCTCCACCGGGAGCACGAAGCCCATCTGGGGAGCGGTCATCTCGTTGAACTTCTTCAGGAACTCCATCATGTTGATGCCGGCCTGACCGAGCGCCGGACCCACGGGGGGAGCGGGCGTACCTTTCCCGGCGGGAATGTTCAACTTGATGGTCGATGTAATCTTTTTAGCCATAGCGATCCTCTTCTGGATAGGCTGAGGCACGTCCACCGAGAGGGAAGCGTCGAGAGGAAACGTCCTAGCAGCGCAGAATTATACCTTTCGGGAGCGGGCTTTGCGCTAGTCCGGTATTCGAATTCGGGGCGCGGGCTGTCGCGGCGTTTTTTGAGGGGCTTTGCGAATCGGCCCTTACTCAAGTAACCTGGGTGGGATGATAGCCCAGGCCCATTCGGCGACGCTCCTCGGCATCGACGCCCAGCCCATCGTGATCGAGGTCGATCTGCAAGGCGGCACGCCGCAATTCGTGATGGTGGGGCTTCCCGATAAGGCAGTCGAGGAGAGTAAGGAGCGAGTGCGGACCGCAATGCGGAATTCCGGCTTCGATTTCCCGTTGCGCAAGATCATCTGCAACTTAGCCCCGGGCGATATTCGCAAAGAGGGGCCTTCGCTCGATCTGCCGATCGCCGCGGCGATTTTAGGAATGAGCGGCGAATTTCCGGTCGGAGAATTGGAGGGCACGCTGATCTTGGGCGAGCTTGGGTTGGACGGGGCGCTCCGTCCCATCGACGGCGCGCTCAGCGTCGCGCTCATGGCCGCGGAGCGGGGCATCAAGCGCCTGATCTTGCCCGAGGCGAACGCCGAGGAGGCCGCGTTCGCGCCGGAGGTGGAAGTGTACGGTCTGGCGCGGCTGACGCAGTTCGTCGAGTTGATGAACGGCTCCACCGAGATTCGTCCTCGCGCGTTAGTGCGGGAGGCCCCGTGTGCGACGCCTCACTATGCGCTCGATTTCTCGGACGTCAAAGGGCAGGCGCACGCGCTCCGCGCGCTCGAGATCGCGGCCGCCGGCGGGCATAACATGTTGATGGTCGGTCCGCCGGGGTCGGGGAAGACGATGCTCGCGCGGCGGCTTCCTACGATCTTGCCTCCGCTGGGAATCGAAGAGGCGATCGAAGTGACGCGGATCTATTCGGCGAACGGGCTGAAGGGGGATCGGCCGGGGCTGCTGTGGGAGCGCCCGTTTCGCTCCCCGCACCACTCGGCCAGTCATCCGGCGATCGTGGGCGGGGGCCGGCAGCCGCGTCCGGGCGAAGTATCGCTCGCGCATAAGGGGGTGCTGTTTTTGGACGAGATGCCCGAGTTCGACCGGCCCGTGCTCGAATCGCTGCGTCAACCGCTCGAAGACGGGATCGTCACGGTTTCACGCGTTCAGGCCACGCTCGCCTTTCCCGCGGAATGCATCTTGATCGGCGCGATGAATCCCTGCCCGTGCGGCTATAAAGGTTTGACGGAGGCGCGCTGCGTGTGCAGCGCGGCGGCGTGCGCCCGGTACGCGCAGCGCCTGTCCGGGCCGCTGCTCGACCGCATTGATCTGCATCTGGAGGTGCCCCGCCTCAAGCCCGACGATCTGCTTCGGCGTCCGGCGGGGGAATCCAGCGCGGCGATCCGGGAGCGCGTGGTTCGCGCGAGAGAACGTCAGCACCTCCGGTTAGGGAGTCGCCGGGTGAACGCGAAGATGACGCCCAAAGAGATTCGGGAGTGGGTGCCGCTAGGAGAGGAGGCCGAGGCTTTCATGAGGCTTGTCACCACGCGAATGAACCTTTCCGCGCGCGTCTTCGACCGACTTCTCAAGGTCGCTCGTACGATCGCGGATCTCGAAGGGGAGGACGCGGTATCGAAAGCGCATCTCGCCGAGGCCGTTCAATATCGCGAACCCGCCGTGTAAAAGCCGGTTGTACAATGAGGCGATGGCGAAAGTGGTGCACTTCGAGGTCCCCTCGGATGAGATCGAACGCGCGAAGACGTTCTACCGCGACGTGTTCGAGTGGAGCTTCTCGCGGTGGGACGGCCCCAGCGAGTATTGGCTGGCCGACACTGGCGAAGGCGAAGGGATCGGTGGCGGGTTCTTGAAGCGTCAGCTTCCCGGGCAGCCGATTCTGATGACGGTGGAGATCGAAAAGATCGAAGTGACGCTCGCCAAGGTGATCGCCGGAGGCGGCGAGATCGTCGGAGGGCCGATGACGATCCCGGGCGTCGGACACATCGCGTACATTCAAGACACCGAAGGCAATCTGCTCGGCATCATGGAGAAGCTGCCCGATGAAGCCTGAGGCGATCGCACGTTGCCCTTGGGCCGAATCCGGCGCGATGAGCTTTTACCACGACGAGGAATGGGGAGTGCCCAAGACCGGCGAGGTGCGCCTGTTCGAGGATCTCGTCTTGGACGGCGCGCAGGCCGGGCTGAGCTGGTCGACCATCCTCAAAAAGCGCGAGAACTATCGCGAGGCGTTCGCGGAGTTCGATCCCGAGAAGGTCGCCCGGTTCGACGAGGCCGACCTTGAGCGTTTGATGCAAAATCCCGGGATCGTACGCAATCGTTTGAAGGTCCGATCCGCCGTCCAAAACGCTCAAGCCTTTCTACGGGTGCAAGAGGCTGAAGGCTCGTTCGCGCGGTACCTCTGGGGGTTCGTCGACGGTCGTCCGGTGACGAACGGCTGGCGCGACATGCGCGAGGTGCCGGCCTCAACGCCGCTTTCGGATGCGATGAGCAAAGACTTGAAAAAGCGGGGCTTCAACTTCGTCGGAACGACCATCGTCTACGCGTTTCTGCAAGCGGTGGGCGTGGTCAACGACCATCTGGTCGGCTGTCCGGCTTACGAGCGGTGCCGCGCGTTGGGCGAATCGCTTCGGGTGCCTTAGGGCGCGCGGCGAAGCACCGCCAGGAGGAACGGCGCGCCGAGCAGCGCCGTCACGACCCCGACCGGTAGGGGGTGGTCCGGCACGGCGCGTTGGGCCAAGACGTCCGCGAGCAGCAGTCCCACCGCCCCCAGAAGGGTCGCCCCCGGCAGCGAAACGCGCCAGTCGACGCCGACCAGTCTTCGAGCGAGATGCGGCGCAGCCAATCCGACGAAGCCCACGACCCCGACCGGCCCCACGCTTGCGGCGATCATCGCGGTACCGATGCCGAGGGTCGCGCGTTTGAGCCGCCTCACGTCTACCCCCAGGCGCCGCGCGGTCTCCTCGCCCAGCGCGAACGCGCTGAGCCGACGTGTTTGGAGCATGAGCAGGCTTCCGCCGACAAGAAGCGCGCCGCCCAGCACGGCGCAATCGCGATAGGTGAGGCTGCCCGTGTTGCCCATCAGCCAGCGCAGGACCTGACCCGCGTCTCGGCCGGAGGCGAGCAGCACCAATGTAAGGAGGGCGTTGAGCAGCGCGCCCACCACCACGCCCGCCAGCAGCAGGTGGGTCACGTCCACGGTCCCGCGCCGCCGCGCGAGCGCGAAGACCAGTGCAAGCGAGAGAAGCCCACCTGGGAAAGCGAAGGCCAAAAGGCCCATCCCGCCAAGGAGCGGCGCCGCGCCGATCAATAACGCAAACGCTCCGCCGACGGCGGCTCCCGAAGACACGCCGACGACGTAGGGTTCGGCCAAAGGGTTTCGAAACAGCGCCTGGAACGCCGAGCCGACGCAGCCCAAGATGCCGCCGACGCAGAGGCCGCCCAGCGCGCGGGGCAAGCGCAGCCTCCAGACGATATCGTTGGCGCTGGTGTCGCCTCGGGGTCCGCGCAAAAGCTCGCGCACCACGTCGGGAAGGCCGAGTAAGCCCGAGCTGCCGAGGCAAAAGTGCAGGAGAAACGCGCCGAGAGTGAGAATCAGGAGGGCGACGAGCGCCCGCATCCCTTTTCGGCCCGGCCCGCGCGTCACGCCCCATTATAGCGCGGTCGGTATACTGAGCCTTGGTGGATACTTGCAGCCTTTCCGCGCGCACGGGGTTCTTGAAGCCCTCTCCGACCCTCGGGATCACCGCTCGGGCTCAGGCGATGCGCGGGGCGGGAATCGATGTGCTTTCGCTGGCTGCCGGCGAACCGGATTTCAACACCCCCGAGCCGATCTGCGAAGCCGCGATCCAGGGTCTGCGCGACGGATTCACCAAGTACACCCCGAGCACCGGGATCAAGCCGCTCAAAGAGGCCATCGTCGAAAAGCTGCGCCGGGACAACGGCCTCAGCTATACACCCGAACAGATCGTGGCGACCTGTGGCGCGAAGCAGGCGCTCTACAACACGATGATGGTGCTGCTCGATCCGGGCGACGAGGTGCTGCTGCTCGCGCCGTATTGGATGACCTATGCCGATCAGGTGCTGCTGGCGGGGGGCACGCCGGTGGTGGTGCCGACTCTCGCTGAGGATGGGTTCGCGCCGGACCTCGACACGCTGAAAGCCGCCATCACCCCCCGCACAAAGATGATCGTGGTGAACAGTCCGTGCAACCCCACAGGGGCGATCCTGCCGCGTCGCGTGCTCAAAGAGATCGCGGCGCTGGCGCTGCGTCACGGTTTTTGGGTGGTCTCCGACGAGATCTACGATCAGCTCGTGTACGACGGCGCGCGCGCCGAGAGCATGGCGGGGTTGGGGCGCGAGATCGCCGAACGAACGGTGACGATCGGAGGCTGTAGCAAGAGCTATGCGATGACCGGCTGGCGCATCGGCTTCGCCGCAGCGCCGCTCGCCGTGGTGAAAGCGATGGGCTGTTTGCAAGATCAGGTGACCAGCAACCCCACCTCTTTCGCGCAGCTCGGAGCCATCGAGGCGTTTCGCATGGAGCCGTCCGGGATCGAGGCGATGCGCGCCGAGTTCGAAGCGCGCCGGAATTTGGTATTGGATCGGCTGCGCGCGATCCCCCAGGTGAGCATCGTGCCTCCTCAGGGCGCGTTCTACGCTTTCGCGGATGTGAGCCCCTATTTGGGAGGCACATTCCGAACGGATTTCGATCTGGCGGAGCACCTGCTGGAACACGCTCACCTCGCGGTCATCCCTGGTTCGGTGTTCGAAGGGCCGGGCCACATTCGGCTCAGCTATGCCGCCGGGCGCGATCAGATCGAAGAAGGGGTCGCGCGGCTGGCACGGGTGCTCGCGGAGATCAAAGGGTGACCTTGAAGCGGATCGGTCGAAGGCAAGAGCCGGCGCGAGGCGTGCCGGAGGTCCAGGGCGGGGAAGTGATTCTCAAGCATGTGCCTTTGCGTAACCGAGAGCTCTTCGAACTCGCGATGCGGCACCGTTCGGCCACCGATCAGCCCGTTCAGAAAAGCTACGAACGGCTGGAGTTTTTCGGGGACTCGGTGCTCGGATTCGTGATCGCGCAATACCTTTACGAGCATCATCCCGATTGGGATCAAGGGATGCTGAGCAAGGCCAAATCGAGCGTGGTCCAAGAAGGGCCTCTGGCCGAGACCGCCGCGCGCCTGGGTTTTAGCTCGCATCTGCAGTTGAGCCGCAGCGAGGCGGCGACCGGGGGTCGCGATCGCCCGTCGATTCTCGCGGATGCCTTCGAAGCGATCATCGGAGCGATCTACCTCGAATCGGGGATCGAGGTGGCGCGGTGGTTTATTTTGGAGCAGCTTCAGTCTTACCTCCAGCAGGTGAGCGGCGGGGACGTGAATCCCAACGACTATAAGTCGAAGCTGCAAGAGGTGGCGCAGTCGATTTGGCGCAAGATGCCGACCTACCGGATCGCTCGCGAATCGGGGCACGCGCACGATCGCCGGTTCACCGTGCAGGTGCTTTTCGACAACGAGGTGATGGGGGAGGGGGCAGGCCGGTCCAAGAAAGAAGCCGAGCAGCTTGCTGCTCAGGATGCCCTCGCGCTCATCGAGCGCGCCCGCCGTGCGCGGGAACTTGCCGAAGATCCGTACGACCGCTAAGTACAAATGCGGGATTTCCCGGTTCGTTTTCTCAATTCGCGCGACAAAGCGAACATCTGGCCCGATCTTTGCAATCAAAGGGATGTACAATAGGATCGGATAGATTGGCATGAAAACTGCACTCGTTTTAATCGTAACTGGCTTGGCGCTCATGAGTTTCGTGAGCGCGGAGGCGCGGCCCGTTCGCAACTCGTTTATTAATAAGCGCGTTGCTTCGGTGCAGCAGTTAATCTCCCACGCGCAGTCCGACCCGGAAGTGATGGATCGCTATCGCCGCCACTTTGGAATGACGGATACCCAGGTCATCGCGTACTTCAAGACGCTTCGCGTTTCGACTTTGAAGGAGACGGGATACTACCGCGTGTACCTCGTACCGGATGACGGCACGATCCGCTCCCGCATGCGCAAACTCAAGAAGGGCGAGCCGGTCTTTGTGGACTCCGAGGGTCGTTATATCCTGATGGAAGAGTGCGGAAATCCGATGACCGCAGGTCCCCTCAACCCCGAGGCGAACAACCGCGTGGACCCAGTCGTGGCGATGGTGCAGAACAACGATCTGCGCGAGATTTCGCAAGCGTTGGTGGCCTACGAGCTGTTCGCGGAAGTGCCCCCGATCGAGCCCGACGTGCCGCCGATCCCCGAGGAGACCGTTCGCGAAGAGCCTCCCGTGGTCATCGAGACCGGTGGGGGTAGTCCGATCGCTTTCGATAACCTCCTGGGGCCCCTGCTTGGACTGGGTTTGTTGTTCTCGTTCGACGGTGGCGGTGGACGCAACATCCCGCCTCCCCCGCCTCCCGCGGTTCCCGAGCCGATGACGATGCTCACCATGGCGGCTGGTCTGTTCGGTGTGAAGTATCTGAAGCGACGACGCGACTAACTGAGGCGCAATGCTCTTTCGAGGAGGGCTCAGGCGAATCGCCTGAGCCCTCCTCGTTTTCAAAACCTCGTTTTCAAAACCTCGTTTTCGAACTCGAATTGAACAAAATCGATCTCTCTTGACACTTACTTCTATGGGAGAACAGCCCGGTAGCGGGCCCTCCTCGTATCGAAAAGGAGTTTGAAATGAGACGTTATTGGATGGTTGCGACGCTGCTACTTTGCGGCGTTTGCATGGGAGCGGCACAAGTGGAAACGAAAGGATTGACCGTCACGAGCGAGAGCGAGATCAGCGTGGAGCCGGATGCGGCTCGGATCGCGCTCGGGGTGACCGCTGAGGCTCCGACGGCGCGCGAGGCGCAGACCAAGGTCAACGAGATGATGACGAAGGTGATGCAAAGCCTCGGCAGCTTCGTGCGAGACCGGAAGGATATTCAAACGACCCAGCTTTCGTTGAACCCGGTCTATTCGAATGAGCGTCCGGACATGCGCGGGGAGCGCAAAATCGTGGGTTATCAGGCGAGTCACGTCCTGACGATTCGGATGACCGATTTCAACCGGATCGGCCCCGCCATCGATGCCGCGATCACCGCGGGTGCGAATAACGTGCAGTCGATCCAGTTCCTACTTGAGAACGATGCCCAGGCGCGTGCTGAAGCTTCACGTCGTGCTGTGGCGGCCGCGCGTGCCGAGGCCGAGGTACTCGCCTCCGCCGCCGGGATGCAACTCGGCTCTGTCGAAGCGATCGTGAGCATGGGAGCACCGACGATGATGCCCTTCATGGCGAAGGCCGCGATGTTCGACGCGCAAGGCGGCGGGATGGAGGTCATGCCCGGCAACGTGCGCATCCGAAGTTCCGTCACGATTCGTTGGGCACTTCGCTGAGTGGCGGTTGAGCGTTGGCTGAGCCGTCTCCGCTGCGACGCGCATGCGGGGGCGGCTTTGTTTTGCATGAAGGGCGGTTCAAGTTGGCATCTCCATCGCTCCGGCACTCGCTGGAACGGCTCGGTTTTTCACCCCCGAATGCGCCACACTAGGATCGATCGATGGAAAATCTCGGCCGATGGATGCTGGCGACGGGCTTGGTGCTCATCTTGGTGGGGGGCGTACTCACCCTAGGGGGGCGGTGGTTTCGGTTCGGGCGTCTGCCGGGCGACATCGCGATCCAGCGAGAGGGCTTCAGTCTCTTCATTCCGATCACCACGATGCTGCTGTTGAGCGCGGCTCTGAGCTTGGCGCTCTGGCTGGTGGGGATGCTTCGCCGATGAGCCTGCGCGCGGTGACGTTCGATCTTTCGGATACGCTAGCCGAGCTTCGGGTTTCGTCTAACCGAATGGTGCTCTATCCCGACGCGCTCCCTTGCTTGCAAGCGCTTCGGCGGAAGGGGCTGGCCGTGGGCGTGGTTTCGAATTGGGGCAAAACCCTTCCAAGGGTCCTTGAAGCCCTCGGGCTCGAACCCTATGTCGAGGTCGCGATCGCCGCGCATGAACTCGGTTTCGCCAAGCCGGACCCGCGGCCCTTTGAGGCGGCGCTTCGGGCGCTCGGGGTGGACCCCCAGGAGGCGCTGCATGTGGGGGACAGTTTGGAATCGGACGTCGTGGGAGCTGAGCGCGCCGGGATGCGGGCGTTGCACCTCGTGCGGAGCGGTTCTCCCGCTCCGGGGCGGATATTGAGCCTCGAAGAGCTTGTGGAGGAGCTGGATTGAACCGGCTCAGCGACTACGATTACACGTTGCCCGAGCGGCTGATCGCGCAGACTCCGCTGGAAAGGCGCTCGGATGCGCGATTGCTGCACCTGGACCGGCAAACCGGCGCGATCCGCCATCGTCGTTTTTCGGAGGTGCCCCAGATTTTGCGGGAGGGGGACCTTTTGGTCGTCAACGACACCCGGGTCAGCGCGCTTCGGATTTTCGGTCGCAAGGAGACGGGAGGTACGGTCGAGGCGCTGTTGTTGCGTGAAGAGGCGCCCGGCCTCTTCGAGGCGCTCGTCAAGCCCGCGCGGCGGCTGCGCCCCGAAACGCCGGTGACGTTCGAGGGGGGGCTGGTCGCGCGGATGCTCGCTCCGGGGCCGACGGGACTCGCCCGGTTGCAGTTCGACCTTGTGGGTCAGGCGCTTCGCGAGGGGCTCGCTGCGGCCGGGGAAACCCCGCTCCCGCCCTATATTCATGCCCGGCTCGCGGATCCGGAGCGATATCAAACGGTGTACGCCTCGGAGGGGGGGAGCGCGGCGGCTCCGACGGCGGGGCTGCACTTTACGCCCGAGCTCTTGGCCGAACTGAACACGCGCGGTGTGAAGATCGCCCGGGTGAGCTTGGACGTGAGCCTCGACACGTTTCGTCCGGTCAAAACGGAGGACCTCGATGCGCACCGGATGCACGGGGAGACCTGCCGCGTCTCGGAGGAGACCGCCGAGGCCGTGGCGAAGTGTTCGGGGAGGATCTTCGCGGTCGGGACGACCACCATGCGGACTTTGGAAACCTTCGCGGTGGGACCTCGGCGTTTACGGGCGGGGACGGAGGTTTCAAAGCTGTTTATCCGACCCGGACACGCCTTTCGGATCGCGGACGGGATGTTCACGAACTTCCATCTTCCCCGCACGACGATGCTCGTGATGCTCGCCGCATTTTCTTCGCAAGATTATGTTCAAAAAAGCTACACTGAAGCCGTCGAAAACGAGTATCGTTTTCTGAGTTTCGGCGATTCGATGCTTCTCTTATGACATCGAATATCCTTTGAACTGCCCGGGCGCCTTTGCCGGAAGGCCCCATTGCTCGTACGACTGACTCGATTAGGGAAGAACGCGTCTTGAAAACTAACGAATTCGATCCTCTCGCCTATATTGAAAACGCATTTCTGGACTCTTCCAAGGAGGAGCGGGCCAAGGAGGATCGGAAAGACGCGTCCGAGCTGGACGTCGCCATCCCCTCGATTCGAGATTATCTGCAAGGCCCCGCCACAGGCGACAAGGCGCTTGCCGAGGTGCCGGTCGCGCTGCGACCGACCGAGGTACCCACTCAATCCGCGCGCTTCCGCAAGACCAAGATGAGCGCGCCGCGGCCCCGCCGCGCCCGCTCGGCCCAATCCGCCTCGGGGATCGATCCGCACCTGCAAGAGGTGTGGGAGTCTCTGCCGCGCAACATCGAATTCCTGTGTTCGTTTTTCGACGACAAGGTCACTGCGAACTACTATGGCGGCGAGTTCAAAGAGTCGCGCCAGGAGTTGATCCAGCGTTTGCTCGATCCCCAGCTCACCCTGGAGGAGACCAGCCGTCTTCTCGGCGTGTGTCCGGCGACGGTGCGTCGCTATACGAACCGGGGCTGGCTCAAACACCACCGCACCGGCGGCGGACAGCGGCGCTTCCGTCTGAGCGACGTCGCGAGCTTTGTCCAGGAGCACGGCCGGTTTCCTCAAGAGTAGCGTTCTTCGCGAAAAGGCCGTGATGGAGCGCCGTTTCGGCTATCCTTAGAGAAGGGAGAGGCACCTCGCGTCTCCCGAAAGGGCCTCCATGGCGATCGAGCTGTTTCCGAAGACCTCCCCCGACCGATTGCGGATCGCGATTTTTTCCGATAGCGCCCTTCCGATTTTGAACGGGGTCAGCATCAGCGTCGATGCGTTGATCCGGGAATTGCGGAACCGGGGGCATTCGGTGACGCTCTTTACCGCGCAGCAGCGCGGGCCGACCGATCCCGATTCGAACACCTACCGCTTCCGAGCGATCGAAACGCCTTGGACGAAGGGGTATCCGCTCGCTTATCCGCCCTTTTACCGGATGCTGCGGAAGTTTCGGGGAATGGAGTTCGACTTGGTGCACGCGCACACGCCGTTCACGATCGGGTTCGTGGGGCTTCGCTGGGCCGAATCGCACAACCTGCCGATCCTCGCGACGTATCACACGCTCTACGATCGCTACGCGCATTACATCCCGCTGTTTCCGCGCCGCTATGTGCGCTTCAAGATCGCCAAGCACACCAACTACTTTTTCAACCGCGTGAACCACGTGATTGCGCCGAGCGAGGCGGCGCTTCGATGGCTTCGCCGACACTCGGTAACGACTCCGGCGACGGTGATTCCGACGGGGGTGGCCTACAGGCGGCCTTTGGACGGCGAAGAGGTTCGACAGCGGCTGGGGATTCCGCTCGATCAGCGCGTGCTGCTCTACGTCGGGCGTCTGGCCAAAGAGAAGAATCTTCGCACCCTGTTCGAAGCGGCGGCGCGTGTGTTCGAGCGGGAGTCCGCGGCGCGGCTCTGGCTGGTGGGGGACGGTCCGTATCGAGCCGAGTGTCACCGGATCGTGCGCGAGCTGCAGATCGGAGACCGCGTGCGCTTTGTGGGGTTTGTCCCGCGCGAGGAGGTGGACGCCTACTACGCGGCGGCGGACCTATTCGTGTTTCCTTCGATCACCGAAACCCAAGGGCTGGTCGTGCAGGAGGCGATGAGCTACGGCTTGCCGGCGGTCGCGGTCACGGGAGGGGGCGCGTCCGAGGGGATCGAGCCGGGGCGCAACGGCTACGTTGTGAAGAACGATCCCGAAACGTTTGCGGATCGCATCCTCGAGCTTTTGGCCGACGACGAGCTTTTCGAAGCGTTTTCCGAGGAGGCGCTTCGCTTGCAATCGCTTCAGGGTCCCGAACGAATGTGCGACCAAGTGCTCGAGGTGTATGGACGGGTCCTTGCGGGACGCAGCCTGCCCGAAGACCCCGCGCCGGTTTCGGCGTCGAGTCCATCGCGCGGTAAAAAGCGCGCGCTTCCTTAACTAGTGGAAAGGGGCGCCGCGTTGCGGGAGGCCGACGGCTTCGCGCGTGGCCATCAGCGTTGCGGTGGCGTCGACCCGCCAAGCGGCGGTTCGGTCGCTGTTTCGAATCACCCAGAGCATCACCGTACCGGTCTTGTTCGGCAGCACGTAGGCGACTTCGGCGATCACCTGATTCGGCGTGCGGTCCATACGAAGCACGCGAAAGCGCGCGCCTTGCGTCAAAAGCGTTTGTGTGCGGGAGACGAGCGCTTGCGGCGCCGGAGCCTGCAAGGGTTGGAGCGTGACCGATTGGAGTTCGCCCGCGTCTCTTCGGGCCAGCGCTTGATGAAATCGCCGGATAGCGCTTTCGGGACCGACGTCTTGCAGCACCCAGAACACGCTCAGCGTCAAAACCGCCAGCAATAGGGCGGCTCCCCAGGTCCCTCGATCCTCGCGCGCGACACGCATGGCGGATGCGAGCATACCTCGGAGGCTTGGAGGCAAAGTACACTGGAACGAGTGGTTTCGCCCGAGCCGATCGCGGTGTACGTGCACATCCCGTTTTGCCCCAGCAAATGCGGGTACTGCGACTTTAATTCGTACGTGCTCGGCGAGGACGCGATGGAGGAGACCGTGCGCGCCACGATCGCCGAGATCGAGCGCAGTCCACTCTATGGACGTCCCGCCAAGACGCTTTTCTTCGGCGGCGGCACGCCCACTTTCCTCCCGGAGTCGCTGCTTTTGCGAGTCTTCGAGGCCGTTCTTCGCGCGCATCCCCCGGTTCCGGGGGCCGAGATCACGAGTGAGGCGAATCCGGGTACGGTGGACCGCGCGAAGTTTCGGGCGATGCGCGCTGCGGGATTCAACCGCATCTCTCTCGGGGCGCAGAGCTTTTTGGATTCGGACTTGCACCGTTTGGGCCGGGTGCATCGGGCCGGCGAGATCGAGCGCGCCGTTGAGGCCGCTCGCGAAGCGGGGTTTGAGAATTTGAATCTGGATCTTATGTTCGCGCTCCCCGAGCAGAGTCTTCGGGCCTGGGAGGCAAATCTGGATCGCGCACTCGCGCTGTCGCCCGAGCACCTGAGCCTGTACTGCTTGACTATCGAGCCGGGCACGGCGTTTTTTACCTATCGGCGTCAAGGCCGGTTGCCGCTGCCCGAAGAGGACGATCAGGCCGAGATGTACGCGCGGTGCGCCGAACGGGCGCGAGAAAAGGGGTTCGAGCATTACGAGATCAGCAACTTCGCGCGGCCTGGGCGCGCCTGCGAGCACAACCTCTGCTATTGGCGCGGGGAATCGTACGCGGGATACGGTCCTGGCGCCGTCGCCACCTGGCCCGCAGGTTCGGTGGAATCCATAGCGCTTCGCACCACGACCCACCGCCATCCTCGGGTGCATGCCGAGGCGCTGGCGGCGGGCGAAAGCCCGTGGCAGGAGCGTGAGCCGCTTTCGGAGGAAGTGCTTCGGACCGAGCGGCTGATGCTGGGCCTGCGCCTGGCGGAGGGGGTCGAGACGGAAGGGCTTGCGATCGAGGCGGACGCGGTGGAGAGGTTGTTCGCGCGGGGTTGGCTGGAAGAGGGCGAGGGGAGGATCCGCCTGACCGAAGCGGGCCGGCCGTTCTGTTCCGAAGTGACGCTCGCGCTCTTGTAAACTAGGCCGATGCGCCTTCGCATGTGGTCTTACGATTTGGCTCGGGAGCAGTCCGCCTCGCTGGAGACGCTTCGCGAGCTGTGCCGACGGACGCTCAACGCGGGCTATAACGCGCTCGGCTTATATTTCGAGCACCGTTTCGCGTTCGAGTGCGCGCCTTGGGCGGCGGGCCGGGGAGCGCTCGACGCCGCGACGGTCCGCGCGTTGCAGCGCGAATTTCCGGCTTTGACGCTGATCCCGATGATGAACCTGCTGGGACACGTCGAGGGATTCCTGCGCGTCCAAGAGGGCTCCCGTTTTTCCGAAGAGCGTTTCAAGGGGCTTCAGGCGTGCCCGCGGCACGAAGACTGGCGCGCTTTGAGCCTTGCGATGGTGCGCGAGGTCGCCGAGGCGTTCGATTCGGAATGGATCCATCTGGGCGGCGACGAGACGCAGCAGTTGGGCCGGTGTCCCCGCTGCGAGGGAGCGCCCCCGGCGAGCCTGTACGGCGAGTTCTACGCGCCGCTTTTGGAGGCGGCGAGTCAGGCGGGCAAGCGCCCCGCGCTTTGGGGCGATATGTTGCTCGCGCATCCGGAGGCGATGGAGGCCGTGCCGCGCGAGACCTTGATCTTTCACTGGAAGTATTGGGGTGACCCCGCTCTCGAGGCGCTTCGGCTGCGCGAAGCGGGATTCCCGCTCGCGCTATGTCCCACGCTCCACGCATACGACGCGCCTTGGATGCATCTTCGGCTCTCCGAGGAGAACGTGCGTGCGCACGAGGCGCTGGAGCCCGAGCATTTTTGCCTCACCACGTGGGAGGCGGGGCTATTCGGTTCGTACGAAACGATGCTCCCCGCGATCGAAGCGGTCGGTCGGGGCGAGACGGATCTTTTGGGCGCCTACCACACGCAAGGAGAGGCGTATGGAGAGTGGGCCGAGCTCATGGGCGTGGCGCTGCCCGCCCTGGGCGGTTGTTTCGGCGGGGAGAATTGGCGCCATCCGCTCCGGGTGCGGCTGCTTTTGATGGGGAATCCATTTTTGGCTTGGCTGCATCACGGCGAAGAGCTTGCGGGACCGCTCGGCCAGGAGGCGCACGCTCTCGTTTCTCGGGCGCTGGCGTTTGCGCCCGATGCGGCCACGCGCGGTGTGGCTCAGTGCGTTCAGGGCGCGATCGAATTCGTTCGCTACGCGGAAGAGGCGAAAAAGGCTTATGCCGCAGGATTGCCCGGGGTTGCCGCGGCCAGTCTGTGCCCGGCGCGCGAAGTGTTTCAAAATTTGGAGAAGGTCGCGCAGGGCAACGCGCTGCGTTTCGGCGGCTCTCTCGCGGACGTGGGCCGCTGCCGTCTCGCCCGGGAGCGGGTCGAGCAGGCGATTCTGCGGGTCAAGCAGTACGGCGATGGAAGTTTGGGCTACCTGCCCGCGTTCGAGCATCTCACGCACCCGGCGTTCGTCCCGCACGATCAGGGCGCGTGGTGGAAGGTCAACGCCTGGGCACTGGAGTAGCCATCGCCTTTCGTCCGAATGTCTGGAAGATCGAGCGAGATGGAGATCGTCGAGATCTAGGGCGGTCAGCGGCACAATATCGTGATCGACGCCTGCTCGCTTGCGAAACACTTCCTTTGCCATAGGGGCGTCGTGGCTTTCTTCGGGGAAATACCGGAGGGCGGAGGATGCTTTTTGGAAACGACCCCAGCGGAGGGTGCGAACCGTCCGGGTTGGGCTCTGTGCCCGCTATAATGAACCTGTGAAGGTCGCAATCGTCGGGGGAACCGGGGTCGGGGAGCGGTTACTCGCTCTGCCCTCCAGCCCGTTACATGTGCCGACGCCCGCGGGACTCTTGCGAGGTCGGGTGGTCGATTTGGGGGGCGTCGCCGCGCTGCTCGTGGGGCGACACGCCGCCGGGCATCGCCTGCCTCCGCACCGCGTGAACTACGCCGCGATGGCCCTGGGTTTGAAAACGCTCGGGGTGCGCTTTTGCCTGGCTTCGGCGGCGGTGGGGTGCGTGCACGCGGATTGGGAGCCCGGTACCCTCGCGGTCTGCTCGGATTTCATCGACCTCACCGGCCGAAATCTCACGCTGTTCGACGAGGCGGTTCGGCATCAGGACTTTACGCACCCCTTCGATCCGGCGGCGCGCGAGGCGCTGGCGGAGTCGCTTCGCGAAGCGGACGTTCCGTCCCGGGAACACGCGGTGTACGTGGGGTCCCCGGGACCGCGCTACGAGACGCCCGCTGAGATCGAGGCGATCCGGCGCATGGGTGGGGATGTCGTCGGAATGACGGCCTCCAGCGAGGCCGCGCTGATGCGCGAGGCCGGGGTCGGCTATGCGTGTTTGGCGGTCGTCACCAACCATGCCTCGGGAATGCAGAGCGCGATCGGACACGAGGAGGTCGTGGAGGTCATGAAGGCGAGCGGAACGGTCGCGGTGCAGGTCTTGCGCCGGGCGGCGAGGCGCCTCGCCGGGGAATGAATCCGCAAGTTTTTTCGCTTTTACTCGCCATGACTCCGGGGATGGGGGGGCGGAGCGTCACACGCACGCTGGCCCGAAACCGCCTTCTCGGGCGTTCGCCCGAAGAGTTCTTGCGGCTTTCCTCCGAAGCGATGCGCGAGGAGTATCGCCTCACCGCGAAAGCCGCCGCGGCGTTTCAGGCGGGGCCTGCGCTTTTGACCCAGACCGCGGCATTGCACGACCGGCTTCGAGGACTCGGGGTCCACCTCGTGACGGCGGCCGATGCCACCTATCCCGGCTTGGTGGAGCAGATGGATCCCGACCCTCCGGGGGTGTTGTTTCTCTATGGCAACGCGCGGCTTTTAGAGGCGCGGACGTTTTGTGTGCTCAGTTCGCGGCGCACGCCCCCGGCGGGTCTCGACCTGATCGAGCGTTGCGCCGAAGAGGGGGTGCTCAACGCCGAGACGCTGGTCGTGGGGCATAGTACGCCGGAGTATCGCCGTGCGGCGGTGGTGCCGCTCCGGTGGGGCTCGCCCCGCATTTTGGTGCTCGATCAAGGGCTGTTCGCGGCGCTTGGTGAGGAACTGCGCGAAGAGGCGTTCGAAGCGGCGCGGCTGTGGCGCGACGCTTTCGATCCGAAATCGGATCTCGTCGTTTCCCCTTTTCGGCCCGAAACACCGTATGCACCAGCGGGGAACCGTCTGAGAGACCGGCTGGTCGCGAGCCTTTCTGCGCGGCTCGACGCGGTGCTCGTCAGCCCCGGCGGGAACGTCGAGCGGTTGATGCAGCTCGCTCTGAAGGCGGGAAGAAAGGTCCGGCTCGTCGACTTCGGGATCGGGACGCGTACTTGGAGTGAGCGGGGGGTGGAGATCGTGCCGCTATGAACGAGGCGTGGGAGCTGCTACGAACCTACTGGCGTCCTGAGATTTCGCTGGAGATGCCGCGGTGGGGCCAGGAGATGTGGGGGATCGTGCTGGGGATGGCGATCCTGCTCTTTTGGGTGCTTTGGATGATCGCGCGGAAGATCGTACGTTTCGGTTTTTTTCTCTTCTCGTTCGCGATCGCCCTCGGGATGAGTTGGCTGGTGCTTGGGTTCCTCGCCGAAGATCCCGTGCCGTGGTGGGTGTGGATTCCCAGCGCGCTGCTGATGGCCTGGTGCTGGAGCGTGCTTCGCTCGCGGGCGGCGCGGTGGGTGAGTACGATGCTGTTGCTCGGACTTCTCAAAACCGCTTTGCTGCTTGCGCCCGAATGGGCGCCGCTGGTGCCTTGGGAGAAACTGCCGGGTGGCGCGCCCGAGGAACCCGCTTCGTCACCGCCTGCATGGAGGGAACGGTTACAGCGAGAACTCGAAGAGCGCGGCTTGGCCTCCGGATCGAGCGAGGAAGGCGTCTCGAAGCCGGTCCCGAAAGAGGGGCGCTAAAGGCCGCTCCGGGGGGAGCAGGGGGGCCAGTTCTTCCAAGTTTCGAAGGGGCCAAGCACCATCCTGAATGAGCGCGCGCAGCCCGGGGTCGGTGTCGGGCTCGCCGCCGGTGTAGGCCAAGACCTGCGTCAGATTCCGTCGCATCGCGTGCCGCGCGCCTTGCCATGTGCCCCCTTCGCCGAATTGCGCGTGAACGACGACCGAGTAGGGCGAAAAGGCGTAGAGAAGTGCGTTCCGCTGCTTGGCCCGGCGGATGCTGAAAGGCTCTTCGGGCGCGCAGAGACTGAGCACTGTCGTCGGAGGTGCGTCCTCGCCCGGACAGGCCATCATCGCCAGTCCGCGAGGCCAGATCTCGACGACGGAGCCTCCTCCCGCGATCGCGCCCTGCGCGGCTTCGCGGTCGCAGCCTCGCGCCCCTCCGCTGACCGTGATCCCTCGCAGCGAAGCGATCTTATGTCCGAGTTGAAAGGCCGCCGTGAGAGACGACTCGGGTGCGTCGCGGCTTCCGACGAGGGTGAGCGGGGTGCCGAAGGGCATGGCCCCCGAACGCCAAAGCGCCGGAGGAGCCGCCTCACCGAGCCGAAGCACCCAGTGCCATGGGTAGCCCTCGTCCGCGACCGTGAGGCAAAGCTTTCGCTCCACGACCCCTTCGGCCCAATGGCGCAGCTCGGCGTGGCCGATCGCAAAGGCTTCCTCCGAGAGCCCGGCGTTTCTCAGCGTTCGGGCCGGGTCGGCGGACGGCTTCTTCTCGGCGAGCGCCCAAGCGACTTCAGGCCAGCGGCTGGCGGGAAGACGCGCTCTCCCCGGGGCACCTTCCAAATATAAAGCGGCAAAAACGGTTTTGAAAGAATCCTCGATCGGCATGCAAGTCCAATCATACTCGAAATTCAAGTATTTAGATCACAAAAATGCCGTACCGATGGCCTTATCAAATCGATTCGAAATCGGGTCCGACAAACACGTGCAGGGCCTTGGGGCGGACTTTTAGGACCACGGGCGTCGAGCCGCATGGCTCACCATCGAGGGTTAGCGTGCGGGAAGGTCGGGTTTCGACGCGCGCCTCGGGTGTCGACCAAGAAAGCACCTCGTCCAGTTCGACATGATGACCGCCTCGGAGGTGCATCGCGAGCCGAAGCACCGCGCTGCGGCGGGTGCTCCGTAACGCGTAGATCGACAACTTGCCTTCGGTGATGCTGGCGTCCGGTTCGAGAGGAAAAGGCCCGGCGTGATAGCGCCCGTTTCCGGCGACGATCTGAAGCGTGCGGAACGTTTCGCGGCCTTGCTCGGTTTCGAGAGTTGCCTCGAAGGGTTTGACCCGGGCCAGAGCGCGCGCGATCGCGACCGCGTATACCAGGCGGCCGAACCGGCGCTTGGACTCTTTGTCGAGGGAGCGCGCGATGAGGGTGGAAAGCCCGAGCGTCGCGACGTTGAGAAAGCAGCGATCTCCGGCATAGCCCAAATCGACTATTCGCCGCCGATCGGCGGCGATGGCTTCGACGGCCGCTTCGAGGCCGTCGAGCTCAAGATCGCGCGCGAAAGAGTTTCCGGTGCCGAGCGGAACGACGCCGAGCGCGCTGTCGCTGCCGGCCAGCAGACCTGCGGCAAGGTTCAGGGAGCCGTCGCCGCCCCCGACGAGGATCCTTCCGACGCTTTGCTCGCGCGCCTGCCGAATCGCGGTTTCGAACGGCTCCGGCTTGTCGAAGGATCGACATTCCTCCAAGCCGACGCCTTGCTCAGCGAGCAGCGACTGAGCCCGCGCGAACCCTTCTTGCCCGCGGCGGGAGTTGCTGTTGACGTAAAAGACCGCGCGTTCGGAGCTCATGCCTTCTTTAAGACGAGCGGCATCCTGGGGAAAGCCGCTTAGCCTGTGAACTTATAGCCGATGCCCCGCACGGTGACGAGCCGCGAGGGATGGGTCGGATCGGTCTCGATATGGGTGCGCAGCCAGCGGATATGCACATCGACGGTGCGCGCCGAGACGAATGCGTCCCGACCCCACACGCGGTCGAGCAGGGTCTCGCGCGAGAACACCTGACCGGCGTGGCGAGCTAAGAAATAAAGCAGCGCGAACTCTTTCGGCGAAAGGCTGAGAGGCTGTCCCCCGAGCGAGGCCTCGTGGCTTTTGGGGTCCATCTTCAGGTCGCCTCGCTCGACCGCCTCGTTCGGCGTGTCGCCCGTGGCCCGGCGAAGCACGGCCTTGACGCGCGCCGTGAGCTCGGCGAGGTTGAACGGTTTGACGACGTAGTCGTCCGCGCCCATCTCGAGCCCCTGGATGCGATCGCTCTCCTCGGCCTTGGCCGAGACGAAGATGATCGGAGTCGCGCCGTCCTTTCGCACCGCGCGGCAAAGGTCCAGCCCGGAGCGTTGGGGGAGCATGATGTCCAGAATGATCAGGTCCGGCTTGACGCGCTTATAAAGGCGCATGCCGTCTTCGGCGGATTCCGCGGTGAAAGTGCTGAAGCCCTCTTTGCGGAACTTGCCCTCGACGGTTTCGAGGATCGTCGGCTCGTCGTCCACGATAAGCAGCTTCAACATGGGCGAGCCTCCGGAGAGAGAGAAAAGCCCCAAAAGGGGGTCGAAATCGAGATCGTTTGGGGCTTCACGGCATGGATTCCTCGTTTGAGTCTTAAGTCGCCAGGATCTCGACGTTCGCGCGGGGGACGAGCACTTCGTCGCCGCCGATCTCGAGCCGAGCGCGGAGCACGCGCACCTCGGTGCCGGACTCCAACGTCATGAGCTGGGAGGGGAGCTCGGTCACTTTGCCGAGCGCTCCGAAATACGGTTCTCGAATCACGCGGATCGGGGTGCCGATCGCGAGTTCCAAGGCTTTCTCGGGCACGGCCTCGACCTGCGTCGCGGCGGCGCGCGGCACGATGATCTCCGGACGAATGACGCCCGCGCGGATCTGGGTGGCTCCGTTCATGCTGGCGCTCTCGCCTTCCAGCTTTTGGAAGAGCGCGAAGGTGCGCGCCGCCATCGGGAGGTACCCGAAGCCTTCGGTGACCATAAGAGTCAACGGAATGTTCTCCTGACCCGTGATGGCGACCCCGATATCGTAGCCGAGGAATTCGATCAGGTCGCCGTCGCGCACGCCGCCGGCCACCAGGCCGATCACGCCCACTTCGGCCGCTCGGCGAATCGCGGCGAGCGAGAGGCCCGAGCCGCCGACGAGGATCTTGCCCGCGTCGTCTTCGTGGATGGCGGAGGGTTCCAGCGGCTCCTCGGGGGAGGCGACGGCCACACGGATCGTTCCGGTGCGCTCGCTTCCGACGCCGAAGATGCCCTGCACCATCGCGCCGTGCGTCTCGACGATCGCTCCCTCTTGGGGCAAGACGTCGGCGATCGTGCCCCGAACGTACGCGCTGACGTCGACCGGGATCGGCGCCTCGCGGATCAGAACGTTGCCGGAAATGGGCGAGACCGATTCGACGGTCCCCTGGTAGTCGGAGGTGACGGCGTTCTTAAACAGTCCGAAAAGCCCTTTGGTCTCGGCGACCGCTTGCCCTTTTTCGATGGGGTCGCCGGCGTTCAGCCGGAAAAGCTCAGGGACCTCTTTGGGTTCGACGCCCAGCTTTTCGGCGAGCTTGAGCGTCTGGAGAATGCCCGGGAGCATGGCGCGCGCCACGACGTCTTCGGGCGTGACGGCTTGGCCGACCTGGACCAAAACCTCTCCTTTAATCGGCAGGCGGCGAGTTCGTCGGACGACGATGCTTTCGCTAACGGTGAGTCCGGGTGTATAGGCACTTCCCATGGCTTGTGTTCCGGGCGAGCGTTTCGCCCTTCGTCCAGTGTACTCGCGCTTCTTAACATTAGGGTAGCCGCCCGGCGGTGCGAATCGCATCGTCTGCGGGTTAAGAGTCCGTTAAGCTTCGATTCGGGCGCGGAGCGAAAATTTCTGTCAAAATAAAAGGAGTCGCCTTTTCGAATCGCGGCCGAGGCACGGCGGGTGGGAATCTCGCGGGGCGCGCGGGCGTAAGAAACGGCAGAGGTTATTGAAACATGATCAGCTTAACGGAGCGAGCTCTCACGGAGCTTAAAGAATTGATGAAGGACCAAGGCAAGGAGAGCGCTGGCCTACGCGTGTGGGTCGCGGGCGGCGGATGCTCCGGGCTTTCCTACGGTATGGCTCTCGACGATGCCGAGCCCGAAGAGGGCGATCAGGTGTTCGAGCAGGAGGGCGTCAAGCTGTACGTCGATGGCCTCAGCCTGAACTATATGAGCGGTAGCCACGTCGACTACGTCGACGACGCGATGGGCGGGGGATTCAAGATCGAGAACCCGAACGCGGTGTCTTCGTGCGGATGCGGCTCTTCGTTCAAGACCGCGGATTCGGCCGGCGCGTCGTCCGGTGGCGGCTGCGGCGGCTGCGCGAACGCGAACTAACGCGTTTCGATCCGTTTCATCAAAATCAAGCCCGGTCGAGGAAGATCCTCGGCCGGGCTTTTGGCGTTTTCGGGCGAGTCTTTAGATGATCAGCCGGTCGCACTGGCGTTGAAACACCTCGTGCACGTACTCCGCGATGTCCATGCGCTCGCGGTGGTTGTCCGGGACGAACTGGAATCCGCTGGCGTAAAGGTCGGAGTCTTCGAGCGCGGAGCAGTGCCGCACTTCGCCTCGCAGCTCCAGAAGGCGGTCGCCGTTGCGTCCGACCTTGAGTTTACAGATCTGCCCGAGCGGGAGAGGCTGCTTCGAGCGGAGCTGCGCTCCGCCGAGTCCGATGTTTACGATGACGGCGTTGATGGGCTGAGGCGCGTCGGTGGGTTGTACGAGCGCGTAATCGAGGATCTCGTAGCGTAAGTAGCGGCGGTTGCCCATTCCGGGAATCTTGCTCAACAAAAAGTCTCCTGGGTTGTCTGCTATCTATGTCGGTCGATTGCGCGACGAACCTCAGGCGGCTTCACGAAGCTTTTACGGCGCGGGTGGATCTTCGAAGAACGGCCGGACGAACATCCAGAGCGTGGATTCGCTCGGCGCGCCTTCTCGGAACCGCTCCACAAGCTGGAGGTCTCCCGTTTCGACCGACTCGGCGAGCAGCACGCGCCACGCGGTGCGAAGGTCGGCGTTCAACGCGGTTTTCTCCGTTTCGGTATAGGGGCGAAGGGGCCCGAGGAGCCCGATCGCTTCCCGAAAGCGCTCGTCGCTATAGGTCAAGTTCACATAGACGTGCGTGAAGCCGAGCTTGAGCATTGCTTTGGACCAGGCGTCGCCGCTCGAAAGGTCGGCGTAAGGGATGAGGGAGGAATGGCCGGGATTCGCCCAGAAATACGGGACGTTCAAACAGTAGCCGAAGACCTCGTCGTAGAGTGCGACCTTCGTGCCCGGCCCGAAACGGTCGATGGCGCGCGCGGGTGCGGCGAAGGGGATGCGGCGGTCGCGATACTCCTCGGGCGAGATCCGGCCCAGCAGCACCGGAAGCCGGTCGCGCAGCATCGCAAAGTTGAGCAGCCACCCCGAATAGAGGGCCTGAAGCGCGATAACGCCCATCAGGAGCGGCCCTGCGCGCAAAGAGACCGCCGCCCCTCCGGCGAGGAGCGCGAGCGGAGGGAGAAAGCCCAGGACGTAGCGGCTTTGCTGGCTGAGGACGAACCACATCAGCAAGAGCGCGAAAACGCTGGTGAGGATGTAGTTTTCCGCGCGCCGGGCGCGTCCCGAGAAGGCCCAAAGTAAAAGCGCGAGGATCGCGACGGGGCCGATCGCCTCGGTCGGAAGCCCGCGTCCCGCCTTGGGTTGGGGATTCGCGTAGCGGCCGGGCTGATACGCGAGCCCCAAGGCGGCGTGCGCGAATTGCGACGGGTTGAGCTTGCCGTCCTTGCGGCCCACCCCGAAGGTGTGCTGCTCCTCGCGGTACACGTCGGCCTGGAACTGGCTCCAGCCCCGCCCTCCCAGCTTCTCGTAGAAGAACGGGTACACAGGATTGCCGGTGTTGAGGACGTTGCGTCCGTACCAGGGTGAGGCGATCGCGAGCGCGACGAGCGTCAGAAAACCGCTGGCGCGCAGCGCGCGGCGCGAGTCTCGAAGGGTCAGAAGAAAGACGCCGAGTCCCAACGCGGCGACGAAAAGCGTCTGAAGGCCCGTATATTTACTGGCAACCGCGAGGCCGAGCAGCACGCTCGCGAGCACCAGTTCGCCCCGATTCGAGGTTTCCAGGTAGCGCGCTACGAACCAAAGCCCCAATCCACCGTAGAGCCCGTTCGCCACATCGATATAGGCGGTGCCGCTCTCCCAAAGGACCGCGGGCACTCCGGCGAACGCGAGCGCCGCCCAAAAACCCGCGACGACTCCGTAACGGGCGCGGCCAAGGCCGAAGACCGCGAGCATCCCCAGCCCGTAGATTGCGGCGACGAACGTTTTGGCCCCCGACTCTCCGCCCCAGCGCTCTCCCCAGACGAACAGATTGTCCACCACGAACGGGAAGTTGCTGTGATGAATAAAAGGGATATAAGTGATGCGGCCAGCTTCGATCCACCATTTGGGGACGGCGAGGTGATAGGCCAGCGAGTCCCAGTCTGCCGGGGTGCTGGGCGTGAGCGCGCCCACGAACGCGATGCTTAGCAGGAGGATCAGCAGGACGGGGAAAAGCAGAAGCAATCCGGCGGGTCGGGCGAGACGAATCGGCTCGCGGCCGCATTGCCGAACGAAAAGCGCTAGCCCGGCGAGACCGCCGAGAAGCATCGGAAAGAGGCCCCAGCGAAACCCGCCCGGCAGCAGTCCGATCCAGAACGTGACCCAGCCGAAAGCGCCGAGGCCGAGCAGACCCGATACGCCGAGCCGGGCCGCGGGATCGAGTGCCGCGGTCCATCGCTCGCCCGCGATCCAGCGACTCAGAATCGCCCGGCCGCTTCCGACCGCCCCCAGAACGAACAGCAAACTCACGCCCGCGCCGATCATTGCGGACAGTATAGCGGGCTTGGAAACGGTTGGCCCGATCCGCTTAAAAATTGTGAAAATTTAAGCGCCGAGGAACACAATTCGCAAAAGTGCTGTTATCATGCGGTGTAGTCTCAGCACGTCGGGGAGGCCGAAAAGCGCCGAGGGTGCTTCATCGGTATAATCCGACCAACCCCTAGGAGGAGGTGCGCAAACTGGGCGCCGCCATTAAAACCGTCAATCTGACAAAGACCTATAAGTCGCGCAACGGAAAGGTCAATGTCGTCGATAACCTAAATCTGAACGTAGAAGAAGGCGAAATTTTCGGCTTCCTGGGTCCGAACGGAGCAGGGAAGACGACGACGATCAAGATGCTCCTCGGGATCATCTATCCCACCTCGGGAGAAGGGTACGTCCTCGATCGCGAGATCGGCGATATGGACGTCCACCGGGTCATCAGCTACCTCCCCGAGCGTCCGTACTACTACGAGCATATGACCGGGATGGAGCTGCTCAAGTTCTATGCCTCGCTGTTCGGCATCAAGGATCAGGAGAAGTGCCAGGCTCTTCTTGAGAAAGTGAACCTCGCCGGAGACATGCACAAAACGATTTCTCAGTACTCCAAAGGCATGCAGCAGCGCGTTGGGCTCGCACAGAGCCTCCTGAACGATCCGAAGTTGCTGTTCTTGGACGAGCCGACCGGCGGCCTCGACCCGATCGCCCATACCGAGATTCGCGATCTGATTTTGCAGTTCCGCGATGAAGGGCGCACGGTGTTCATTAGCTCGCACGAGCTCAGCGAAGTCGAGCGCATCTGCGACCGGGTGGCGATCATCAATAAGGGCAAGATCGAGCGCCAAGGCAAGCTCACGGATCTGCTGCGCGGAGGGCGTATCGAGATTATCGCCGAAGGGGTTTCCAAGGAGCTTTCCGACAAGTTGCATGGCGAGAAGGACACGCTGGTGTCGTTCGCCGATGGCCGCTTGATCGTCGACATGCCCGAAGACCGCGATCCGAATCACCTGATCGACGCGGTGCGCGGTGCCAAAGGCAACGTGGTGTCGGTCATTCCACGCCGCCGCCGGCTGGAAGACCTATTCGTCGAAGCGGTGCGTAGCAAGCCTGCGACGAGCCCGGCGCCCGTCGAGAAGGCCGACGAAGACGTCACGGTGGCGGCCGGAGAGGAGACGAAGTGAACGCAATTCTTTCTATTGCCTCGACCACGGTCGGCGAGGCCGTGCGTCGTCGCGTTCTCTTGATCATTTTGCTGGTCGGCGTGCTATTTTTGACGATCGCGCCGGGTCTCGGCGTGCTCTCCGCGCGCCAAGAGACGACCGTGCTTCGCGGCATGATGCTGGGCATCATCCAGCTCACCAGTGCGGTGATCGCGATCGTCTTGACGGTGTATATGCTGCCGAACGAGATCGAGCGCCGCACGATCTACACGATTCTCAGTAAGCCGGTGCAGCGCTGGCAGTTCCTGATCGGGAAGTATCTGGGCGCGGTGCTTTCGCTCGGGCTGATGATGGCGCTCATGACCATGGTGATGGTCGTGATCTACGCGATTCAGCAAGGGCAGGCCGGGATTTCAGGCGCGACCGAGTTGGTGCGTGCGCCGATTCTGTTCTTCGTGCAGATGAGCTTGCTGGCGGCGGTCGCGATCTTCTTCTCGACCTTCGTTTCGCCGCTCGTAAACTTCTTCCTTTCCGGAGGCGTGTATCTGCTGGGGACGTTGTTCAATCCGTTCTTCAACGACATTTCGAACAACGCGAACACCCCGCCGCTCACGAAGGCGATGGCTCAGATCGTGAGCCTCGTGATCCCGAACTTCGCGAACTATAACGTGCAGAACCCGATCATCAACCCGACGGTGCAGATCCAGAACGAGCAGGTCTACTACGTGCAGAGCGCGGTCTACGGCCTGTTCTACATCGGCGTGCTGCTCGTTGCGGGCATCTTGGTGTTCGACAAGCGAGAGGTATAGCGAGATGAGACAGGGCAAATCGCTTTGGATCGGACTCGGAGTCGCCCTGTTCATCGGGCAGGCGGTGCTGCAGCGGGGCGTGGTCTACGACAAGTGGGCCAAGAACTACGCGCCGGAAAGCATGGGTGCGGCCCAGGGTCTCGCGCCCGACCAGCTTTTGTTCGCGTTGGCCGGCTTCCGGGAGATGGTTGCGGGCATCCTATGGGTGCGCGCCGACTCGTTCTTCGACAGCGGAAACTACGACGGCGTGCTGCCGATCATTCGTCTCGTGACTTTGCTCGATCCGCATCAGCTCGACGTATTTGCGACGGGCATGTGGCATATCGGCTACAACTTCACGGACGAGGATCAGCGCTCCGACCGGCGCTACATTCCTTACGCGCTGGCGCTCGGCAAAGAGGGCGCGCGCAAGAATCCCGAGACGTTCGAGCTGTTCTTCGAAACGGGTTGGATGTGGTACCACAAGGTGGACGACGACTACGAGCAGGCGGTGAAGTGGTTCGAAGAGGCGGTCAAACGCCCCGATATCATGCCTGCGCGACGCAACCTGCTGAATAAAGCCTATGAGCGGGCTGGTCGGATCTACGATTCGGTCAACTACTATTACGAGCTCCACGAGATAGCCGAAAAGGCTTACGCAGAGAACCCGGAGTGGGGAACGCGCAACCAGCGGAATACCGTGGCGAGCAACCTCGACAACACCTTGGTGCGTATGGTCCAGCGCGGTTGGATCGCCGGGCAGAACGGAACATTCGAGCAGGGCGACTACGACACTCGTCCGCCGTTCGACGTCAATTTCAGCGTCAAGGTGGCGGTGGTCGAACCTCGAGTCCTCCAGATCGACGGAACCTGGGGCGTGCTGCCGGTCGGGACCCGAATCCGCATCGTGCTTCGAGACAAGGACTATCCCGGGGCGACGTACGCGTCTTTGGATTGGGACGGCGCGGACGAGGTGCGGCTCGACCCACCCGCGGAGCGCACTTACATGCAGGATCAGCTCTATGTGCGAAACCGCCGTTTCGTGCGTAAAATCGACATGAGCCGCGATCCGACGATGTACCCCTTCACGGCGGATCACTACGTGTTGGAGTTCTATTACAACCCGCGGAGCGCGCCGCCTCACATCCAGGACCGGTTCGGCTACGACGGCGAGGGGATGACGGATCAGAACTTCCTCCGCACCGACGTGCGTGAAAGTCAGCGGGTGATCTACACCAGCTTCGACTTGAGCAAGGATCAAATCCTGCGCCGAGGGGATTGGGTGGAAGGCAGCGGCCGCACGCCGATCGTCAAAACGGGGAACTACGTCGAGATCGGAACGCAGTCCACGACCGAGGAGATCATTCAGGTCCCCGCACTTCGCGGGAACTAGTCCCGCTTGAGGAAGTCCCGGGCCGGGCCCTTCGTTCGAAGGGTCCGGCTTTCGTTTATGTTAAGATATCGAGAAATCCAAACGCGCCCTCTCTTCTGACCCGGAACCGTCGGTTATAGTGGGGATGGGATTCCCATCCCGGGGGCTTGTTTGCGAACGTGGAACCGATTGTGAGAAAACATTTTCAAGAGACGCTCGACGAGATCCGCTCGAAGGTCGTGCAGATGGGCGGTATCGCTAGCGAGATGGTGCGCCGCGCTGTGGAGTCGGTGATTCATGGTGACGCGATGCTGGCGATCGATGTGATCAGCCGCGACGACAGCGTAGACCAGATCGAACGGGCGGCAATGCACCAGACCTTGCTCGCGGTGATGCAAGAGGCGCCGGTGGCGACCGACCTGCGATTCCTGGTATCGACTCTTGGGATCGTGAGCGAGATCGAGATGGTCGCCGACGACGCGGTGAAGCTCGCACGGCGCGCCCATAAGCTGGGTGGACAGTTCCCGGCCGAGATGAAGGTGGCCCTCTCCGAGCTCGGCGAGCTTTCGCGTCTGTCGTTCGGCAAGGCGCTCAAGCTCTATACGGACTATTCGCCGGAGATGGCTCAAGCGGTGATTCAAGGCGACAAGGAGATCGACAAGAACTACAAGAAGGCGCGTGCCCGGGTATTCGACCTGATCCAGACGAACCCGGAAGAGGTGAAGCATCTTTCCAGGACGATCGAGGTCTTCCACGCGCTTGAGCACGTAGCGGACCACGCCGTCGCGATCGCGCGGCGCATGCAGATGGTTTACGAACCGGATACCTACTCTTTCGACAGCTCCGAGTTGAGCTGAACCGAAACGCGCGTCACGCGCTGGCGCGCCATGTTTTCGACGCGTAAGGTCCCGAGGGCGGTCTCGATGCTGTCCCCGGGCTTGGGGACCCGGCCAAGCTTGTCCATGATAACTGTGGCGAGGGTATCGGTCGGATCGTCGAACTCGAGATCGAGCTTGAGTTTCGCGAGGAGCTCGTCCAGGCGCACGTCGGCTTTGGCCGAGATGCGCCCCGGGAGGACCTCGATGGGCGGACGGTCGCTTTCCAGCCGGTCCTCGAGTTCACCGAACACCTCTTCGACGACGTCCTCGAGCGTGATGAGACCACTCGTTCCTCCGTATTCGTCGAGCACGATCAGGATCTGCGTCTTGGATTCTCGCATCGTCGAGACGATCTTTTCCAGGGGAAGATTTTCCGGCACCGCGATGTGCGGGCGCAGGATCCGTTCCAGCGAGAATTCGGGGTTGTGCCAGTTCTTGACGATGTCGTGGAGGTAGGCGATCCCGACGACTTCGTCGATGTCGCCACGGCAGACCGGAATACGCGAATGGGGAATGCTCCGAATCTTTCGCAGTACTTCGTCGCGGCCCTGTTCCAGCTCCAGCCACTTGATGTCCAAGCGGTGGATCATGATGTCGTGCGCGGTCAGCTTATCGATGCTGAGGGCGCGCGCGACCATGTCGGCGTGCATCGCATCGAGCAGCCCTTCGGATTCGCCCGTGCGGACCAGCAGCAGCAGCTCCTCTTTGGGAACGCCTTCGCCGCCCTCTTGCTTGGGCTTGATGCGAAAAAGCTTGAGAATCAGTTCGGTGGTGGTTTGAGCCAGCCAGCTCAGGGGGCGTAAAAACCAGATGAAAAAGCTGAACGGCTGAATGACCAGCAGCGCGACTCGCTCGGGGTGCCGCAGCACGAGGTATTTCGGGGTGAGTTCGCCCAGCACCACCATGATATAGGTGACGAGCAGCAGCGAGAGCCCGAAGCTGACCTGGCGGGGAAACGTTTCGCCGAAGACGCTCTGCAGAAGGCCGGTCACGAACGGCTCGGTCACCGAGCCGGTGGCGATGCCGATCATGGAGATCGCCATTTGGCATCCGGCGACGTAGTTCGAACTATCGTCGAGGGCCTGAAGCAGTTTGCGCGCGTTGCGGCTGCCTTTCCGGCGCATCGCCTCGATCTTGCTTCGCCGCGAGGTGACGACCGAGTATTCGGCGGCGACGAAGAACACGCTTGCGAGTAGAAGCAGGACACTGATGAGGGACAGCAGCGCCAAATTATCGGCCATGAGCTTGAGATTTTAGCACAGCCGACGGCTCGCCCCGAAGGGGGCGAACCGAGGCGCCGGGACGGCGGGGCCGCCCAATTAACTGGAGTGCCAGCTCTTCCAATAGTCCGGGTCTTCGAGTTCGAGCGCGTTTTTGGTGAGATGAAGGGGGTGGAACGTATCGACCATCACCGCGAGCTCTTCCGTCTTGGTCGCGCCGAGCGAGGCTTCGACCGCGCCCGGCTGGGGGCCGTGGGGAATGCCCAGCGGGTGCAGCGTGATCGAGCCCTCTTCGATGCCTTTGCGCGAGCCGAACTTGTCGTTGACGTAGTACAGCACTTCGTCCGAATCCACGTTGCTGTGGTTATACGGGATCGGCACCGCCTCGGGGTCGAAGTCCAGCATGCGGGGGCAGAACGAGCAGATCACGAAGCCCTGTCCTTGGAAGGTCTGATGAATTGGCGGGGGCATGTGCAGTTTGCCGACGATCGGCCGGAAATCGTTGATATTGAATGCGTACGGGTACACGTAGCCGTCCCAACCCACCACGTCGCAGGGATTGAAGGGGTAGGTGTAGAGCGTGAGGCGGTTGCGCGCCTGGATCAGGACCTGGTGAGGGCCTTCCTCGCTCTTGGGGTGCAACTCCGAGGGCGGGCGAATGTCCCGCTCGTGGTAGGGGGCGTGCTCCAGCAGCTGGCCGTACTCGTTGCGGTAGCGGCGCGGTGGGCGGACGGGCCCATGGCTCTCGATGATAAGCATACGCACGGGCAGCGTCTTGAAATGAAGGCGGTAGATCGTGCCGCGGGGGATCACCACATAGTCGCCTGGCACGAAATGCAGGTCGCCGAACATCGACTCCAACGTGCCTTCGCCGTCGTGCATGAACAGCACTTCGTCGCACTCCGCATTCTTGAAGTAGGTCGGCATCTGTTCGGCCACGACCGCGTTGGACCAGATCACGTCCTGGTTACCGAGAATCGGGATGCGGCCGGTGATCGCGTCGCCGAACGGCTTCATCTGCGCGGTCTTCAGGTGGCGGTGGCGCAGGGGTTCGTCGATCGCATATTCGATTTTGCGCGGGCCTTTGTCTTCCCACGCTCGCACTTCGGTAGGGCGATGAATATGGTAGAGCAGCGACATCGGGCCGTCGAAGCCGATGGTGCTGAACAGCTGCTCCGCGTACAATCCGCCGTCCGGCTTGCGAAACTGAATGTGCCGGCGGTCGGGGAGCTCTCCGAGTCTGACATAGCGCATAGTAGATACCTGCCTTGCTGAAATCTATTTTTTATTGTACTGAAATCTCTCCGGCGCTCGTGGCGATGCGTGCATACTGGGAGCGATGCGGGGATTTTTCATGCTCGGGTTGGTTTCGCTCGCGGGATGGGCACGCGCGGAGCGGCTGATCGAGATCCCGACTGGAACCAAAATTCCGTTCGGCGCGGTGCGCTTCGAGCGCGTGCAGCCGCTCGGCGGCGGGCGCGAAGGCGAGTCGCTTCTCGGACTCGGGATCGGGCTCTCGTTCGACACGGAGTTGAGGCTTGTGGACCGAGGCGGCGGACGACAGATCGGGACGTTCGACTTCGCTTATAACTACGTGACGCCGTTTATGGGCTTGACCCCGGGCATCAGCTTCGGCGTTCAAGACGCCCTCTCTCGCAGCGAGCGCGGCCGGCGGTATTTCGCGGCGCTCACCTACCGCGACCCGGCTCAGGCCATCGGGGGAGAACTGCCGCTGGACTTGACGCTCGGGTTCTTTTACGGCAGGGATCGCAGTACGCCGTTTATCGGCGTCTCGATGCCGTTCGCCGAGCCGATGCGGCTGCTGATGGAGCATGACGGCTTGGAGCTTCGAGCGGGGGTCGAGTTGCGCCCGCTTCCCGGGTTGCGCGGCCGGGTGATCTTTAGCGATCGTTCGGTTCTGACGAGTCTGGGTTATATGCTGCGCTTTTAAGCCCCATCCCGCGTTCGTTGCAAAGCGCGACGATCCGGTCTGAAAGGGTCTGAGTGAACCGTTCGCGCTTTTCGCGCTCGGTGCCCTCGCCCGCGACCTCCGCATAGGTAAACGGCTCCCCGAAGACCACCTCGATCCGATGGCGTTTGGGTCGAGACACTCCCCGGGGCCAAGTGCGATGGGAGCCCACCACGCCGATCGGCAGCACTTTCGCGCCCGATTTTTTCGCGAGCATCGCGACGCCGTGGGTCAGAGGTTGGATCGTGCGTCCGTCGCCCCGAGTGCCCTCGGGAAACAGCAGCACCGCCTCGCCCTGCGCCAAAAGTTCGAGAAACAGCCGGATGGCGCCCGTATCGCCTTCGCCTCGGCGGACGGGATAGGCCCGCACCCCGCGAAGCACCCGTCCGAAAGGCCCTTTGAACAGCTCCTCTTTCGCCATATAGCATAGGGGGCGGCGCAGCGCCGATCCGACCGCAGGGGGGTCGAGATGGCTTACGTGAAGGGGGGCGACGATCAGAGCGCCCTCTTTCGGCTCGCGTTCGGGATGGACTCGGGCGATGCCGCCCAGAGGGGGGAAGATCACGTGCCGGAAAATCGCCCGACCGAGATTGTGCAAAAAAGCCGACGCCATCGCAAGCGGATGCTACCATGTCCATAGGCGATGGGGACGATCGGAGAGTGGCTTCAGAGCGCGGAGGCGCGGTTGCGGGAGGTAGGCGTGGAGAGCGCCCGCCTCGAAGCCGCGCTGCTGGCGGGGTTTGGACTGGGATGGACGCGGCCCGAGCTTTTGACGCGGTTGGAGCGGGAGGCTCCCGCCGAAGCGCTCGATCCGTTGCTGGCGCGACGGCTGGCCCACGAGCCTCTGGCCTATATTCTCGGATACCGCGAGTTCTACGGTCGGCGTTTTCTCGTGGCGCCGGGGGTCTTGATCCCGCGTCAGGAGACCGAGCATCTCGTGGACGCCGCCCTCGACGCCGCGAAGGACGGCGCGGTGCGATGTCTCGACATCGGCACCGGGTCGGGATGTATCGCGATCACGTTGAAATTGATGCGCCCGGCATGGCAGGTCGAAGCAGTGGATCTGTCCGAGGAGGCGCTGGAGATCGCGCGCGCCAACGCCGCGGAGCTTGGCGCCGAGGTGCGGTTTCAGCTTTCGGATCTCGTGGCCGCGGTGCGAGGTGAGCCGCCTTTCGAGGTGCTTGTCTCGAACCCGCCCTATGTGCCGGTGGAGGAGGCGCTCCGCCCGGAGGTCGCCGACTACGAGCCGGGCCTCGCCCTCTACGGGGGTGAGACGGGACTCGACCTCTACCTTCGGATCGCGCGCGAGACGCCCGACGTCCTGGCACCTGGCGGCGCGCTGCTTTTGGAGCATGGAGACGGCCAAGAGGATGCGATCGCGGGGCTGTTCGAGCGGGAAGGCTGGCGCGTGGATCGGCGGATTTTTGATTACGCGGGCAAGTCGAGGGTGCTTGCTCTCAGCCGACCTTAAGGTCCGCCGCAGTGCCTATGGAAGAACGTCGCGCCGCTCCTTTTCCTCGTGGCGAACTCGCCTCTCAGCCGGCCCTAAGGTTTGCCGCCACGTCTGTAGAGAAGTCATGCCGCTGCCTTTAGCACTCGCGGTGAACCACCTCTGCCGTCCCCTAAGATCCTGCGGTTGCGGAGAAGTCGTACCGCTTCACCTAACGCTCATGGGGTTGCCGCCTTAAGGTCCGGCGCCGCGCCTGCGGCCTTCGGGGAAGGAGGGCGCGGGGTTGCGAAAACCGTTGAATCCGCCGACTCGCTGTCGCCGCGGGCGGGGCGGAGGATTTTCGACCGTAACGCCGAAGGCGATCTGGAATGTCGGCTCGGTCTCCCTTCGCGAGCGATCGACTTCGATCTGGCACTGGCCCGGATAGAGGTAGGTCAGCAAGCCGCGCAGTTGGTTCAGAGTCTCTTCGGGGGCTTGCCCTTCCAGTGACCAGCCCCCTTTAGGAAGACTCTGCAGAGACGAGCGGAGCGAGTCAGGGAGCGCCTCCCGAATGTTGGTCTCGGTCATCACGAACTCCGCGCCCTTGTCCGGGGTGATGAAAAAGAGGGAGGCCGCCTCTTTCTCCCTGCTCTCCGCATCCAGCGCGATCGCTCGAAGACGGTAAGTCAGCCCCGAGCGGAAAATGCGTTCGTCGAGTGAGAGAATGAGTTCGCCGTTTTCCGCGCGGAGAGCTCGGTTTTGGAGTGCTTTGGGCAACGGGATCGGAATCCCTTCTCGGAGCGCGGACAGAGTGAAGGACGAAAGGTTCGGTTCATGCTTCCAAGGCAATCGGACCGAGGCGCCTCGAAAAGGGGCGGGATCGCCCTCCGAGGAGCGCTCCCCGAAGCCTTTAGCGGGAGTCCAACGGCTGGCCGGAACGGTGACGATGCCCCGTTCGAGATACAGCATCTCCTTGGGACGTTCCGGACGGAGCACCTCGGTCGCCGATTGGTTTGCCAAGAAGCTGAAGTCCATGAGCGCGCCGGGTTGGACGGGGAGATAATAGCAGCCGTTCGCGTCCGTCGAGACCCCGGGGTAAGGAATGGTCATCAGGGTGTTGCCTAATCGCCATTCGTTCGGGGGAATTCTATATTGGAGGATCGCGGTCAAGCCGGTGGCGTTGGAGAGGGGCCGCCCCTCGGCATCCAAGATCCGTCCGGCAAGGACCACCGGGGTCTTTTCAAGGGCCTCCTCAAGCGCGAGGTCCCCTTCTTGGGGTTCGCCGAGGCGCTTCGACAGGACGCCAGCCAGATAATGAGCGTAAATCGAGCCCTCTTTTTGTTGCGATTGCGCGAAGGTGAAGAAATCGGCGCTGTCTGCGGGGCGCAGATTCGGGGAGCCGGTCAGCTGTTCGAGAAGAAGGCGGATCGTTCGAGATTCGGCCCCGTCCCAAGGGATCGTAGCCAGCCCCTCTTCGGTGATGGGCGGCGCGAGGGTCAAAGATCGGCCGAGGCGGTCGTCCAGAGTAAACGCTTCGAGATCCTCTGTCGACGCCTCCGCGCTTCGGATCCGCTCCAACAGGGAAGAGTTGTAATGGACGTTCGTGTGACCGGTTTCTTTGCTCGACGTTTTGCGGGCCAACGACCCGCAGCCTGCGAGCAACGCCACGCTTAGCGCAAAGACGAATCCACTCCATCCCGTTCGTCGCATCGTACACCTTCTGGCGAAAACCACTCTTTTCTTACGATCTTTCCGGGGCGTTGTGCCGCTCTGCGGGATTTTTGAAGTCACTATGCTAAAATAGACGTTCGCACCCCCAAGGAGCGATCTTGCGATGATCCCGATTCGTCCCCACATTTTGAAGATGCAGCCGTATTCGCCCGGGAAGCCGATTTCCGAGGTGAAGCGCGAGTTGGGGCTTCAAGAGGTGGTCAAGCTCGCCAGCAACGAAAATCCGTTCGGCCCTTCGCCACGCGCGGTGGAAGCCGTTCGAGCGGCCGCGAGCGATCTGCACTTGTATCCCGACGCCGCCGCCTACGAATTGCGCACCCGGCTCTCGGAGCGGTTCGGCGTACCGTTTGAGCAGATTGTGGTGGGCAACGGCAGCGACGAGCTCATTCACCTGCTCGGACTCGCGCTGCTCGGCGATCCCGAAGACGAGGTGATCGTGGGGCACCCTTCGTTCGTGCGCTACGACGCGGCCGCGCATCTGGCCCCCTGTAAGCTGGTGTCGGTGCCGCTCGGCGAGGACCTTCGGTTCGATCTCGCGGCGATGGCGGCGGCGGTCACCCCGCGCACGAAGATGCTGTTTATCGCCAACCCGAACAATCCCACCGGGACGGTGGTGCGCAAAGCCGAGTTGGACGCGCTGGTGTCCACACTTCCGCCGCAGGTGACCCTCGTGCTCGATGAGGCGTATTTCGAATTCGCCGAGCATCTGCCCGAATTCCCGAACAGTGTGGATTACCTCCGTGCGGGGAAGAACGTGATCGGGCTTCGCACCTTCAGCAAGGCGTATGGCCTTGCGGGGGTTCGCCTCGGATACGGTTTTGCTCCTGCGGCGCTCACGGACGCGATTCATCGCATCCGCGAGCCGTTCAACGTCAATTCTCTCGCTCTCGTGGCCGGTGTGGCCGCGCTTGAGGACGGGGAGCACGTTCGCAAAACGGTGGAAAATAACCGGCGAGGCCAATCACGCCTCGCCGGGGCCTTTGAAGCGCACGGCGCAAAGCCCTATGAAAGCTTTGCGAATTTCGTGTTTGCGGACCTCGGACGACCCGCGCAACCGGTCTTTCGAGCGCTTTTGAATCGAGGCGTGATCGCACGCTCCGGCGAAGTGTTCGGCCGACCGACGTGCCTGCGGGTTTCGATCGGGACCGAAGCCGAGACCGACCGGTTCATCGAAGCGTTCGACGCAGCGATGCGTGAGACCGCGGCGCCTTCCGAAGCGCGCTCGTAGTCGCCGGCCGGCGAAGCGTCTCCGCTCCGGCGGAGTTTCTCCAACACGACTCTTTTCGTGCTATTTTTCGACGCGCGGTCCCGGCGACCGCGGGATTTTCTCGCCGGATAGGAGTATTTTCGATGTTAAACCGTCAAGCGAATGGGAATGGGCGAATGCCCCGACGGAGGGTCCGATGATCGTAGTTTTGAAAGGGGGAGCTTCCCGCGAGGAGGCTCAAGCCGTCCAGGCGCGGCTGGAAGAGTTGGGTTATGTGACGAACCCGATTTTCGGAGTCGAGCGGACGATCGTGGCCGCGGTCGGCGCTCCGGAGCTCGATAAGGTCGAAGCGGCGGATCAGATCCGTTCGTACGAGCAGGTCGAGGAGGTGATGTTCGTCTCGCGCCCCTATAAGCTGGTCGCGAAGGAGGTTCGCACGCGGAGCGTGGTCGACGTGCGAGGCGTCCCGGTGGGCGGCGAAGAGGTCGTAATGATGGCGGGGCCGTGTACGGTCGAGTCCGAGGAGCAGTTGATGACCACCGCGGCGGCGGTCGCGGCCTCGGGCGCCAAGATCTTGCGGGGCGGAGCCTATAAGCCGTCGACCTCACCCTACTCCTATCAGGGGATGGGCGTGCCGGGGCTGGAGCTGCTGCGGGAGGCGGGCCGGCGGTTCGATCTTCGTGTGGTGACCGAGGTGATGGACCCGCGCAAAGTCGAACTCGTCGCGCAGTACGCAGACCTCTTGCAGATCGGGACTCGGAACATGCAAAACTACGACCTCTTACGAGAGGTGGGCTTGTCCCGCGTGCCGGTCATGCTCAAGCGGGGGATGTCCGCGCGATTGGAGGAGTGGCTTTTGGCGGCGGAATATATCGTCTCCAGCGGTAACGAGAACGTGATTCTGTGCGAGCGGGGCGTGCGCACTTTTGAGGGCTATACCCGCAACACGCTCGACCTGGCGGCCGTCGCCGCGCTTCGAAGCCTGACGCACCTGCCGGTGATCGTCGATCCTTCGCAGGGAACCGGGCGGCGCGAGTTGGTGCCGCCGATGAGCAAAGCTGCGATCGCTTGCGGCGCAGATGGGCTGATCGTCGAAGTGCATCCGAGCCCCGATCATGCGATCAAGGACGGCGCGCAAAGCATGACGATCGAGGCGTTCCAGGCGCTGTGCCCGCAGTTGGCCACGGTGGCGGAGGCCGTAGGACGTTCGATGCCGACGACGACGGCGGTCTAACTCCCGCCGAGAGAGAGGAGCTGGGAGGTTATCCTTCCGGCATCGCGAAGAGGTTCGGAAGGCCGCCGGTATGCCAAAACAGCACGCGGCCTTTCAACTCTCCTTTACGCGCTAGATCCAAAAGCCCGGAGAACGCTTTCGAAGAATAGACCGGGTCGAGGAAGACGCCTTCTTTGCGGGCGAGTTCGCGTAGGGCGGCGTTGCCTGCCTCGCTGGGCACGCCATACCCTGGCCCGACATAGTCGAGGTTGAACCGGAAATCTGCGGCTCGCATGGCTTTCGATTCGCCGAGCAGTTCGTCCAATCCTCCGGCGAGACGCTCGAAGTCGTCCACGAGGTCCGGTTCGGGATCGCACGCGATGCCCAAGACCTTCGTTTCCCGGCCGTTAAACGCGTAGCCGAGCCCCGTTTGCGTGCTGCCGCTGCTGCTGGCGAAGACGATCCAATCGAAATCGGTCTCCGTCTGGCGTTCCAGCTCTTGCCCCGCTTGGTAGAAGGCGTACGCGCCCAGAGCGCACGAGCCGCCGATGGGGATGCGATACACCTTGAGCCCGCGCGCTTCATATTCCCGGGCGAGCTCCTCGCCGCGCTGATAGAGCTCCTCCCAAACATCGTTCTCGAAGGCGCGTAAGTCCACCCCGAGCAACTCGTCGAGGAGCACGTTCCCTCCGTGCTTGCTCATCGGCGGGGCGGCGGGGGGCGGGACCTGCGCGGAAAAGGGAAGGATCATCACCGCGGCGGCGCAACGCAGGCCGTGCATCGAGCAGGCCGCGGCGAGCTGGCGAATAAAGTTCGACTGCATCGAGCCACAGGTCACCACCGCGTCGGCGCCTTGAGCGAGCGCGTCGGCGACCATATATTCCAGCTTGCGCCCTTTGTTACCCCCGAAGGCGAAACCGGTCAGGTCGTCGCGCTTGATCCAGAGGTCGATCCCGAGCTCGGCGGAAAGGTGGGGCAGCGGATGGAGCGGCGTGGGGGACTGAATCAAAGAAACCTTGGGAAGATCGCGCACCTGGAGACTCACGGTCATGCAGTTTACAGTTTTTGCGAGCGCTTCTCGCCATAATGAACGCATGGACGAGCGCGCAAAGGGCGGAAAATTTCGAAAAAGGCGCTGGATCCTGGGGGCGCTGGCCGCCCTTTTCGGCGGAGCAGCGCTGTTTTATGGCCCGGTGATCGCCGATCTCTCTCGCGAGGGGATTCTGCAAGGGTTGCTCTCCAAGCCGCAGGAGCGGGCTTACCTCGGAGACTCCGAGGACAATCTGCGCGCGCTGTATCTCGGGATGAAGCTGTACCACGATTCGGAAGGGGCGTTTCCCGAGGCGGAGAGCTGGATGGACGCCATCGGAAAGCGCGTCAAAACCTCCGACATGAGTGAGGACGAGGCGGCCAAGAAGTTGATTCGGCCGGACCTGCGCGGGCAGCCGGATCGATACGGTTACGCGATGAACGTCGCGATGGCGGGGATGTACCTCGAAGATGTGAAGGACCCCTCCAGGACGCCGCTCCTCTTCGAATCCCGAGAGACGGGGCGGAACGCCGCCGGAGACCCGGTGTCGGACGCTTTGAGCGCGCAAGCTTTGGCGATTGCGGTGGACGGCACGATTTTACGGCCATGAGACGAAAACGCGCCACGAAGGAAGGGAGTTTGGGGGGACGATCCGAGGACTGGGGGCGGTTGATCCTGCGAGCGGTGGTGGGCCTGCCCGCGATGTATTACGGCTGTCAATCGCTTTTCGGCTGGTTCGGCGGCATGGGGTTCTCGGCCGCTACGGCGCATTTCGAAGCGCGCTATGGGGTGCCGCCCCTTCTGGCGACTCTCGCGATGTTCGCCCAATTCTTCGGAGGGCTTGGGCTCGTGCTGGGGATCGGGACACCGCTCGCGGCTCTGGGAGTGGCCGCCGCGATGCTGGGGATCGCGTACGTGAATCTGCAGCAAGCGGGTTGGCTCCAGCCGTTTCTCGAGGGGCGGATGTCCGCGGTGCACACGATCTTTCTGGCGCTCGCGATGGCGGGGGCTGCGGCAGCGGTTCTAGCCTTGGGGTCGGGCGGCTACGCATTGGAACGGCGGCTTTTTGGCGGGAAGAAGCGCCGCTAGCGGTGTAAACTGCTCGGCATGAGACTCGCGGTTCTACCCTTTAACGCGGCTGAAGGCACTTCGGCCCCCTTGGCGCGCCAGATGGCGAACTTCCTCGGGGAAACCGTCCGAACCGCGACGAACGCAGACGTGCGCGCGGTGAACTATCTCGTCCAGATCGAACATCAAGACGACCGGCTCGCATTCGCAAACCTTTCGAACGAACTGCTGGAGTATGAAGTCATCCAAAACTTCTTCGAGCAGGCCGGTCTCGAAAAGGTCTGCGACGGACTCCTCAAAGCGGAGGAGGGCCGGTTCGAGCTGACCGTTCGGCTCTTCGAAAAGGACAATGCGACTCCGACGTATCAGGAGACGTTCTCTTTTTCGGACGGGGAGATTTTCACGACGCTTCAAACTCTCGTGAAGCGCCTGGCCGTCGAAGCGGGTTCCGAGTTGCCCGAGGAGTACGCGGGCGAGGCGCTGACCGTCGGAACCGATAACCCCGAGGCGTTCCTGGCGTTTCTGGAAGGCTACGACGCGCTGCACTATATCCAGCAGGCGCAAGGCCGCGTCGCCCAGGAGTTTTCTCCCCAACCCGCGCTGGAGCGGCTGCAACGGGCCGTCGAGCTCGACCCCGATTTTCTCGCTCCGTTCGAAACGCTGGTCCAGCTTTGTCGCGCCTGTGCGCACTACCGCATCGGGACCGCCTCGATGCTCGAAGCCGCGCTGAACCAATTGATCGAGACCGGGCCGAGCGACTATCGCGCGCTGTTCGCTTTGGGTGAGCTCTATCAGGCCGCGAACGACCCCGCCAAAGCCGCCGACGCGTACGAGAAGGCCTTGGCCCTCGAGGCGGAGGAGCCTGCGATCTACGCGCGGCTCGGTCTGGCGCAGGTTGCCGCGGGGATGCCGATGAACGCCGAGCGGAACTTCCGCAAGGCGCTCGAACTCGAAGACGAGGATAAGCCCTCGCTCGATTATCTCGCGATGGTGCTTCAGCAGACGAATCGGGCGCACGAGATTCCTGCGCTATGGAAAGAGCGCATCGAGGTCAAGCCGCATCAGGCGCACTTTCACGCGAAGTACGCGCTTTCGCTGCTCCAGTCCGGGCAGAAAGAGGCCGGGATGCGTGGGTTCGAGGTGGGTCTGGAGCAGGCGGAGGACACCGCGATTCTCAAGCGGTACTTCGCGCCGGTGCTCGCCGAAGAGGGCGATTTGGACCGCGCGATGGATTTTTACGAGGACTGCCTGGATCAGACCCCCAGTGAGGTTCCACTTCTTCTGGAGTACGCCCAGGTGTTGCAGAGCGCGGGCCGGGAGTTCGAGATTCCGCAGGTGTTGCGCAACGTGCTGGCGGCGAACCCGGATCCGAACATTCGAGCGCAAACGATGGCGTGGCTGATCGAGCTCGAGCAACCGAAGCGCGTCGAGAGCGTGGACAATGCTCGCCAGAAGATGGAGCAGGGGGCGTTCGAAGAGGTCGTCAAAGATCTACGGCCGCTTCGCAACTGGCTCGGGGACTATTGGAAGCTCTGGGCGATCCTCTCCTCGGCGCACAACCGCCTCGGCGAGTACGACGAGGCGGAGTTCGCCACCCGCCGTTTGCTGGAGATCTTCCCGGGTTGCGAGCCCGCTTATACCGAGTTGGTGGAGGCGCTCACCCGCCAGGGCCGCGAAGAGGAGGCATACCGCTTTATGCAGTGGGCCGTCTCGACGATGCCGCGCTCGCTCCCGATGCACGTGAACCTCGCGCTGGCCGCCAAGCGGGCCGGGCACGAAGAAGAGGCGCGCCGCATCGGCAAGCAGATCCGAGAGGTCGTGGGCAGCAACGAGGAGTTGGAGCCCGTGCTCGCCGAGATCGAAGCGTAAAAAGAAATCTTCCGAGGGATACCTTCGGCTGTAAAGCCGAAGGGTCCGGGCTCGCTGCCGGATCGATTGCGCGATTGAGTTCTTATTAAGCGAGAGAGGGGGCGGGCGCCGCTCTTCCCAGCGCTCGATCGAGCACTTCGAGGTTCTTAAGGGCCGCCTCGTGCAGTTCGGCTCGCTTGCGCGTGAGCATATCGACGTGCCGCTCCCGCTCTTTTTGGAACTCTTGAAACATCGTGAATAGCCGCGCGGGAGGGACCTCGGCGAAGTTCGGCGCGGCGCCGAGCCCGAGCACGCGTGCGAAGGCCGTGACTTTTGGGTCGTAGCTGAGCATGAACGGAGGAACGCCCGCCGTCGCGGCGAGGATGCCGCCGTGCAAGCGCATGGAGATCACCGCGTCCATGCGCGCCAGCCGCTCTTGAACTTGAACCGGGGTCTGAAGTTTGCGGATCTGCGGAATCGTCCCGCCCTGTTTTTTCACGATCTCGGCGATGAGCGGGCCGTCGTGCTCCCGGTCCAGTTCGAGAAACGTCGGCATTTGGCCCGCTTCGAACAGACGCCGCGCGAGGTCGGCGAACAGCGCCACGACCTGTGCGGGGTGGCTGGAAGAGGGGCGAGGGCAGAGCCCGACCGTTTTCATCTCGCCGACTTGAAACGTCTCGCCTGTGTTCGGGGGTGGCAACAGAAACGCCGCGTCCGCCGTGAGCGTGACGGAGGTCTCGACCCCCAATTTGCGAAGCGTCTGGATCGAATCGGGGTCGCGGACGGCGATCGCGTCGGCCGCGCGAAACGCTTTGCGCGCCCATCCGGTACTCAGCATGCGCCCGAGCGGGCCGACGCCTTGGCCGAGCAGAATGACTTTTTTGCCCTGCTTTTTCGCGGCCCCGACGAGCTGGCTATAGTAGAGCACGCTCCGTCCGCTGGTGACGTCCTGGAAGATACTGCCGCCAGGGAAGACCAGCGCGTCGCACTCCCCGATGGCTTGCCGCACGCGGGCGAGGTCTTTGCGCGGGACCGCGGGGACGCCGTGAATCCGATACGTTTCCTCCGGCGCGCCGCTGAGCGCGCTCACGCGGTAGCCGCGGGCTTCGGCGGCGCGGGTGAACCCGAGCAAGATCGCGTCGTCGCCCAGGTTGCCGCACCCGAAATAGCCTGCCAGCAGCAGCTTAGGCAAGAGGCGCCTCCAAGCGAGAGGCCCAGAGACGTCGAAGGGGCGGGGCTTGAATCACCAGCCAGAGCAGCGCGCCCAGCGCCATGCCGCATCCGAGGCCGATTGCGATTCGCAAGAGGCCCAGGGCGATCGGAGTATGGAGGTGCTCCAGCGTGTTGACGAGGCTCACCTGTCCGATCGCGCCTGCCGTCAGCAGCAGCGCGATCCATCCCGAAGGCGCCTCGCCTTTTTGCCGCGCGCGAATCAGGAGCCCGATCCCGAGAATCAAGAGCGGATGCCCGATCAAAAACTCTTTGGTGCGTGGTCGAATCGGCAAAAGCGCGTCGAGGATTGCGCGGAAGCGTAGCTCGAGCCCGCTGACCGAGGCAGGGCTGTCGTTTCCGGTCCGGGTCAGCATGTAGAGAAATAGGATTAGAAGCAGCAGCGAAAGCGCGGCCGCACCCCAGGTGATGGGGCTCCGAAGCGCCTCTTTCGCTCGGAAAAGGCGCACGAAGAAATAGATCCCCACCAGCGCGAGGGGCGCGAGATGCGCGAGCTTCACGCCCGGAAAGAGCGAGGCGCGAATCAGATACGGGAGATCGTTGAGCAGCCCCGCGACGCACAGTCCGCCAACCAAGCTGCACCCGCTGAGAATCAAGAATTCGACCGGCCAACGTTTTCCCCGGCGAGCGTCTAACGCCAAGAATCCGGCGACGGGAAATACCACTGCGGCGGTGAGCGCCATTAGCTTGAGTCCCGGCTCGGTGACCGACGCGATCGCGATGAGCCCGATTTTGAGGCCTGCGATCAGTAGCAAAGCGCGGCAGCGCAGAAGTCGAACCGCCACAAACGCGGCGATTGGGACTACGGACCAGGCGAGCGCGACGCGAAGGGGAAGAGGGACCTGGGGGTTCTCGAAGGGGCGCGCAGGGCCGATCTCGCCCCCTTCTTGCCGAATGCGATCCCCGATGCGATGCATGAAATCGCCGAAATCGGTCAGCGGTTCGGCCGAAGCGTTCGAGAGAGGGCGCACGAGCAGGATGCGCATGTTGCGCTCCCGGGCGGCTTTGGCATAGCGTTCGACCGCGGCTCCCGGCGAGAGCCGGTCGAGCTCGGCGCTTTGCGCCGAATGCATCAACACCACGCGATCGGCGGCCTTGGCTTTCACCTCGGCCTCGCCGCTCATCTTGCCGAATTCCACCGAGGCGTAGAGAAGATCCAGCGTTTCAAGGCTCTCGATCAATTGGGGAACCGCGCCGCGCCGTCCCAGCACCTGGTCGCCCAGTGGCAGGTAGGCCCCGGCGCCGAGCTCTTTCGACCAAGCGAGGGTCTGGCGGACCCCCTCGGCGCTCAGCCCGATCGGATTGGCGTGTCGCGCGACGATTTGAAGCTCCGCGGTTTGAATCGCGAATGCGGCCTCGGGCTTGAGCCCGACCGCCACGGTCCGAAGTAGCGCGATGCTGGGCACGGTCTCGCCCGGGAATCGAATCCCCAGCCCCCGCCAGCAGCGGTCCTCGACGGAGCGATTGCGAAAGAAGATCTGCCCGTTGGCGAGCGTGAGGTCCCCCTCGCTCAGCAACGAGGCGACCGTCTCCTCGCTTAACACCACGCCGGTCAGCCCTTTTTCTCGAAGTTGAACTAGCGCGGCGTCTAGCGGGATGCCCTGGGCGGTCGCGAGCGCTTCGATCGCTTCGATCTCGGTCACGATCGCGACTCGCTTGTTGCGCGTTTCCACCCGGTGCCGATACGAGATCGAGATGAGCGCCAAGGCCGCGCTGAGTAGCACGGCGGGGAAGAGCCACTTGGGGAGCGGGGTCATCGCGCCCTCGACGAAAATTCGGTGTTAAACGGCATCGTAGTCAAACTCATGTTCGCGGCCTTTGAGAATCGTAGAACGACCGCCCATGATCAGGACGGTCAACATGCCCGCAAGGAATCCACCCGCGTGCGCCCAGTTCGCGATCCCTTGCTGCGGGATCACGATTTGCCATAAAAACCACACGCCGAGCATCATCCACGCGCTGACGACGATCGGGAGAAAGCCCAAAACCCAAAGCTCGATCTTATTACTGGGAAAGAGCAGAAAATAGGCACCCAGTACGCCGCCGATCGCGCCCGAGGCGCCGAGCGCGGGCACCATCGAATTCGGGTCGGCATAGATGTGCGTCGCGGTCGCCGCGATCCCCCAAAAGAAGTAGTACAAGATGAATCGGTACGGCCCCAGCGCCTTTTCGATCCCCGCTCCGAACACGTAGAGGAAGATCATGTTTCCGAGCAGGTGCAGGAGGTTGGCGTGCAGAAAGGTCGCCGTGAAAACGGTGACGAGCGGGAAGCTCGCGCCTTGGCCTTGGAGGGCGTAGAGCACCTCGCGCGGGCGCATGGCGAGGTCGGCGAAGATCACGCTGCCCCCTTCGAGCGAGATCCGGCCTTGGCGATCCCAAAGGAACACGACGACGTTCAACACGATGAGCGTCCAGGTGAGAACCGGCGGACGGACACGCGGATAGCTGTCGCGGATCGGGATCATGCCACCGCTAGTCTACCGCTCGGCTAAGCGGCCGCGAAGCGGTGGCACGAAACTGGGAGTTAGGCGCGAAGGCGCTCGGCGCTTTGAACGCTTTCCCACGGGAACGCCGGGTTGCCGAAGTGGCCGTTTTTGGCGGTCGGCAGGTAGCGCATGTCGCGCAGGCCCAGATGCTCGATAATGCCTTTGGGCGAGAGGTCGAAGCTCGCGCGGAGGCGCTTTTGGATCTCTTCCAGCGGGATCTTTTCGGTGCCGAACGTCTCGAGGTTGATCGCCACGGGCTGGTCCACGCCGATCGCATAGGCGAGCGAGATCACGATTTTGTCCGCGAGGTCCGCTGCGACGATGCATTTGGCGAGGTGCCGGCAGATATAGGCCGCGCTACGGTCGACCTTGGTCGGATCCTTGCCGCTGAACGCGCCGCCGCCGTGCGGGCACATGCCGCCGTAGGTGTCGACGATGATCTTGCGTCCGGTGAGACCCGCGTCCGCTTGAGGGCCGCCGATCACGAATTTGCCGGTGGGGTTGATGTGGTACCGGATCTCGCCGTCGATATAGTTTTGATAGTTCGTCAGAACGGGCTGGATCACCTGCTCCTGCACGAGCTGAACGACCGCGGAATGCTCCAGACTGGGCGCATGCTGCGCCGAGACCACGATCGTGTCGATGCGCTTCGGCGAGTCGCCTTCGTATTGGATCGAGACCTGGGACTTCGCGTCGGGACGCAGGCCCAACGAAGGGTGCTTGCGGCGAATTTCGGCGACGCGAGCGGTGAGCGCGTGCGCGATCGAGATCGGCAGGGGCATCAGCTCCGGCGTTTCGCGAGTCGCCATGCCGAACATCATGCCTTGATCTCCCGCACCGCCCGTATCGACGCCCTGGGCGATGTCCGGAGATTGCTCCTGGATCGCGACCAGGACGCCGCAGGTGCTGCCGTCGAGACCGAGGTCGGTGTCGGTGTAGCCTACGTTGTTGATCGTGCTCCGAACGAGGTCGGCCACCTCGATGTAACCGTCGACCGTGACTTCGCCCGCCACGACGACGGTGCCGCGCGTCAAGAGACATTCGATCGCCGCTCGGGCGTTGCGGTCCTGCGAGAGACACGCGTCGAGCAGGGCGTCGGAAATCTGATCGGCGAGCTTATCGGGATGCCCTTCGCTCACACTTTCGGAGGTGTAGATCTTCATTTCGCAAGCCGGATTGTACCAGGGGCTTTCGAGCTTTCCGCCGAAGGCGTCATAATACAGCCCAAGTGGAGGATTTGAAGGACAAAATCACCCAGCTTTCCGAGCTGATGCAAGAGTTTCGCTTGGCTGAAGCAGAGCTTTCCGGCGAGGATTGGCGCGTGGCGTTTCGCCGTCGCCCTTCCGGCCCGGTCGGCGTCGCCGCGCCCCTCGCAGTGGGGGTGGCCCCCGAAGGCTTTGAGGAAGAAGAAGAGGACACGATCGAGGAGAGCGTGCCCACCGGTCCGGCCGGAACTCCGGTCGAGAGCCCGATGAACGGCATCTTCTACACCGCGGCAAATCCGCAGTCGCCTCCGTTCGTGCAAGAGGGTGCTTCGGTGAGCGAGGGCGACGTCGTGGGGCTGATCGAGGCGATGAAGGTGTTCAACGAGATCACCGCGCCGAAATCCGGCACTGTGACGAAGGTGGTCGCCGGGAGCGGGGACCTCGTCCAACCGGGCGATCCTTTGATTTACATCGATTAGCGTGGATGTCGCCCGCTTTTCCGCCGCTTGCGAATCGCTCGGCCTGACGCTTTCCGGCGCGCAGCTTGAGGCGTTCGCTAGGTTCGAGGAAGCGCTTTACACGGCCAACGCGAGGACCAACCTCACTCGGGTGTCGCGTGAGGAGGCTTGGCTTCGGCACTTCGTGGACAGTCTGCTCGTCCAAGCGCTGCTTCCCGAAGGAGCCTCGGTGCTCGATTTGGGCACGGGGCCGGGGTTTCCCGCTTGGCCGCTCGCTTGTGCGCGCCCAGATCTGCGGATCACCGCGCTGGACTCGGCGCATAAGATGACCGATTTCCTGCGCTCGCAGCCTTTGCCGAACCTGGAGATCGTGACCAACCGTGCGGAGGACTGGCAAGTGCGCGACCGGTTCGATGTCGTGACGGGCCGCGCGGTGGCGCCGCTTCCGATCTTACTGGAACTTGCCGCGCCCGCGGTGCGCGAAGGCGGCACGCTGCTCCCGATGCGCACCCCTTCCGAGGCCGAGCTTTTCTGGAAGCCCGACTACGCGCGCGTGGGGATTCGGTTAATCGAGGTGCGCGAGGTGCCGCTGCCGGGGTCCGAGATCGTGCGCGCGCTCCCCGTGTATCGAAAGGAGCAAGCTACTCCGAAGCGCTATCCGCGCCGATGGGCCGAGATTCGAAAAGTGCCGCTCGGATAAAAAGAAAGCCGGGCGGTCAAGGAGAGGCCGCCCGGCAAGGTCGGATTATTTGCGGAGATACACCCACACGAAGCCAAACGTTCTAAATTTGCCGCTCATGGGCTGAAGCTCTTCGTTGTTCCTTAAGACCTCCTTCGATCGAGCGGCATACTCTTCGCTCGCATGGAGGACCCGCACGGCCTGGTGATACGCTTCGATCTCGGCGCGGGTGGTGTCCGCTCGCAATACGAACTTGAGGGACTTTGAGAGATCCTCGTCCATCTTGCTGATTTCCGCTATCAGCTTCTGATTGCGCGCGATTAGCTCCTCACGTCGCTTTGTCTGTTCTGGCGTGAGCTTGACGATCGTTTCCGCAGAGAGGCGATCCCCGAGAACGATATCGAGTTTGCCGTCCATATTCCAATCCACCATGAACATGCGAGGTCGGTAGCCTGGGCACTCGACGTCGAGCTCGAGCGTGTCGTTATCTTTGAGCGTCCGGCGGCCTTCGGGACCCGGACCGATCAGCATCTCGGGGGCACGCAAAGCGACCGGGCCGGAGCCCTCGTCCTTGCCTCGATAGAGCCGCACCTCGCCTCGGCCGGAGCTGACCAGAAGATCGTTGACGCCGTCTCCATCCCAGTCCGTCACGTAGGCGCTGCCGTCGTGAAGGGTGATCTCTTCGCCTTCCGCCTTCAGGGTGTCCTGCAAGTCGAACGTCATATCCCCGTTGCCTTTGATGAAATGGACATTTTTATTGACGATCAGAAGATCGAGCTTGCCGTCTCGGTCCCAATCGGCGACGCTCGCCATCGCCAAGCCACCCGCAACCAGGGGCCTTCCTTTGGAATCCATGATCTGTTGACGATCCTCAAAGCTGCCGTCTTTTTTGCGCTTGAAGAAATAGATCCTGCCGGCATAGCCGCCCGAGAGGATGTCGAGGAGTCCGTCGCCATCTAAATCCGCAACCTGCGGAGTAAATCCGATGCATCAACCCGCGTCGACGCATGCGGGCGCGCCGTTGATTTCGAACCATTTAAAATCGCGAAAGACCGGTTTTCGGTCCGTTCCGTAGTTTTTATAGATGCGCAGCTTTCCTCCGTCAAACTGGCCGACGATCAAATCGCGCACACCGTCGCCGTCCCAATCCATCACGTTCGGGGCGGCGTGTCCTAGGTCGACCGTGATGTATTGGCCGTCGGCCTTCACGCGGAAAGGTTCTTCAAAAGGCTGCGTAGGGTTCGTGAGCAGAAGCCCTAGGGTTATGAGTGAAATCATCGTTGCGTTTTCTCCTTAAACGCTCCCTCGAAAAGATTTCGAGGGAGCGTCCATTGCGATCGAGAGTCGATCGGAGTCTTACAGAGCCGGTTTCTTGCCCTTGTAATAGTAACTATCGCTAGGGGTATCCAAATAGGTAGGGTCGACGGGCGGAAACTTCAAGACCGCGCCTAAGTGGTTATATCGCGCGCTTGCGCGGGAAGGGGAGGTGCCTTGCGGGCTCACGACGCTGTGCGCTTTCACATGGCCGTCGTACCAGGCGACCGACGCGAGCTTATTGTGCCGTGCGTGGATCATACATCCGCTCACAGACATCCCAATCGTGGCTTGGTCTCCACAGAGTACGACGGGAGCCTGCGAGCTAGTGTAGAAGTTCCAATCTACTTGGGCCGTGTCAGACAGCATGATCGTTTCAGCCGATGCGTCGAGATCGCTCAGGGTGACGGGATCGGGGCTCCATCCCTGCATTCCCGAATTGGGGGAGTAGCCGGTCCGGTTGGTGATCTGGCTGAGATAGAAGCTGGATGAAGCATAGGCAAAATCCTTCGTACTCAAGCACTCTTTAATCGGTTCATTTTTCATGTAAGGGTCTAAAATCGCAGGGACGCTGATTCCAGTTCTGTTATAGTAGTCGTTCAAACTTGCAAACGTCACGCCGGTAAACCAGGTGGAAATTCCCTTGTAGTACCAATCGGTATAGTCGTAGTCGTAGATCGAAAAGGGCGGAATCGTTCCTTCGTAGTCTTCGGCGTAGAGCAAGACGGCCAGCGAAATGTTCTTGAGATTGGACAGGCAAGTCGCCTTCTTTGCGGCCTCTTTAGCCTGGGCGAAGACCGGAAAGAGCGTCGCGGCGAGGATCGCGATGATCGTGATGACGACGAGAAGCTCGATGAGCGTGAAGCCGCTCGAGGTCTTCTTTGAGGCAGGTCGAGTATGATAGTTCATGATTTCTTCCTCCGTGTAGGTCGGAATCGAAGTCGTCGGCGCCGTTGCAGGGCGCTGGCGACATGAGCGAGAAGGGCTCCGATCGGAACCCACCAGAAGACCATCACCAAGGCGAGCCAGAGCCCCTCTTGCGTCGGGAGCATGGCGGTGCCGAGAATGAAGGTCAACAACGTCAGGCAGATTTGCACCTGTAAAACGGCTTTAGCGGCCCCCACCAACGCGGTTCGCCCCGTGAACCAACCCGCGAGGATCGGAGCGAGGAACGCGTACGCCCAAAAGAGAATCCACGTGGGATTGCGGTCGGGGAGGGGGAACGGTTCCGGGATGATCTGACGAAGTTCAGGCAGACTCAACCCGAAAAGCACCGGGTCCGGGTTGGGGTGGTACAAGCGGATTTGAACCAAAATCTCGCCAATCATCGTCGCCTGGCCGAAAAACAGCAAGGCGAAGGCGTTCGGGAGCCCGATCTTGTTCGCCAGCGTGCCTTTCGGCAAATGGCGCATCCACTCTTCCAGATAGGCCTCGGCCATCTCTTGGCTCGTCCCGTATTGGTGGATCGCCTTCAGGGCCGCATCGACGGGTTCGATTCCGTCGTTTATGTAAAGCTGCATCTTCGCGGATAGATGCTCGTCGGCTTCCATGCGCAAGCACATCCGATCCTCATACGGAACGACTCCGACGAGCGGCGCGCAAAGGTGATCGAGATAGTCCTCGATCAGGCGCACGGCCTCATCGGGGCCTTGCGGCGGCGTGGCCCCATCGTCCGTCGGGAGGTGGTAGATGCGTGCGGGGTCCATGGTTATCTTCCGCGGAGAAGGAGTTTGGGGGCGAGCTTGCGTCGAAACGCGTTCCACGCGCTCTCCCCTTCGATCACGCTTTCGACGGCGCTCGAAAAATCTCGCCAGAGGCCGATCTGCCGATCCAATTCGGCGAGACCCGCCTCGCAGATCACATAGATACGCCGCGGTTTTTCCCCTTCGCGCTCTTGCCACTCTCCCGCGATCATCTCATCCTTTTCAAGGCCGTGCAGCAAAGGGTAGAGGGTGCCTTCCCGGAAGGTCAGCCGCTTGCCGCTGCGTCGCTCGACTTCGCGAGCGATCTCATAGCCATGGCGGGGCGCATCGCGGAGGACCGAGAGAATGAGGGCGAGCGCGTGGCTGCGATTGAGTGCTTTTTCTCGTGACATAAATGCTTCTAAAACCTATGCATCTAAAATCTAGGTACATCATTGTAACACGGTCTATGCGTCGATGCCAACAGATTTTTCAGACGCCGAAAAGAGCTCGAAACGCGCATCGGGCCGATCGTTCAAAACGATCGGCCCGATGCGGGAGCGAAGGCGCGCTTTTAATGTCGGAAGTGGCGAGTTCCGGTAAAGCACATCGCGATGCCCAGCCGATCGGCCGCGGCGATCACGTCGTCGTCTTTCTTGCTGCCCCCGGGCTGCACGATCGCGGCGATGCCTGCTTGAGCGGCGGTTTCGACGCTGTCCGGAAACGGGAAGAACGCATCGCTCGCCAAAGCGGCGCCCCGCGTGGCTTCGCCCGCCTGTTCCAGCGCGAGCCGCACGGATTGGACGCGGTTCATCTGGCCCGCCCCGACACCCAGCAAGCGACGGGGGCCGCCCACGACGATCGCGTTTGAACGCACATGAGGGATGCAGGCCCATTGAAATCGAAGCGCCTGCCACTCCTCATCGGTCGGTTGGCGCTTGGTTACCACGCGCCAGGTATTTTGTGGGTCCTCGTCCCAATCCTGGATCAGCGCGCCGCCTCGAATCGATCGGACGAACAGGCTGGGGGCGGAGGAGGGGATCGGCGCTTCGAGAAGCCGCACGTTCTGACCCCAGCCCGAACGCTCTTGGAAGACGCGTACCGCCTCGGGCGAGAAACTCGGAGCGATCACGACTTCGAGGAAGTTGCCCTTATCGGTCATCGCGAGCGCGGCGGCTTCGTCGACCGGCCCGTGGAGCGCGGCGATGCCGCCAAAAGCCGAGATCGGATCGCTCTCTCGCGCGAGCCGGTAGCTCTCGGCGAGATCTTGCCCGAAAGCCGCTCCGCAGGGGTTGGCGTGCTTGATGATCGCGCAAGAGCCCTCGGGCAGGTCGGTCACGAGCTCCCAGGCGGCGTCGGCGTCCGCGAGGTTGTTGTAGCTGAGCTCTTTGCCCCAAAGCTGCTTCGCGTGGGCCAGGCCGGGTTCGCCGAAGGGGTCGAGATAGAGCGCCGCCATTTGGTGCGGATTTTCGCCGTAGCGCAAGGATTGAGCACGTCGAAACCCGAGGGTCAGCGTCTCGCTGAAAACGGGTTCGCCCGCCGCGCGCGTCAGATAGCGTGAGATCATGGAGTCGTAAAACGCGGTATGCCGAAACGCTTTAGCGGAGAGGCGCAGACGCATCTCCGCGAGACGGTCTTCGCGAAGCGCGGACAGCACGTCCGGGTAATCCCCCGGATCGACCACCACGGCGACGTTCGCGTGATTTTTCGCCGAGGCCCGGATCATCGCCGGCCCGCCGATGTCGACCGATTCGATTGCTTGGTCGAGGGTGTGCTCGCCCGAGACGGTCTTTTCGAAAGCGTAAAGGTTGACGCAGACGACGGAGATCGGCTCGATGCCGCTCTCTTGGAGCGCGACGGCGTGGGACTCTTTGCGGAGGTCCGCGAGTAGCCCGCCATGTACGTTCGGATGGAGGGTTTTGACGCGCCCGTCGAGCATTTCGGGAAACTGGGTGATCTCGCTGACTTCGACCACGGGAAGCCTGCTCTCGCGCAGCAGCGCGGCGGTCCCTCCGGTGCTGACGAGTTCGAAGCCGAGTTCGTGGAGGCCGGCGGCGAAGCCGGCAAGGCCGGTTTTATCGGTGACGGAGAGAAGGGCTCGAGGCATGGCGGGTTGTTTAACGACCTCCTTCGGTCTTGCGAATGTCTTCGTCGGTGATCGTCACCGGATCGTCGATCGTTTCGGGGAACGGGGGCACGACGATTTTGATCTCGCGCTCGACGATGAGGCCCTTTTCGTCGTAGCCCACCAATCGGAACACGGTGTCTTTGTCGACCGAAAGGTCGATCGAGCCGCGAACGTCGGGGAGCACCCGCGAACTGGCGCCGGTGCGAAGCTCCGCGCGGACGGCGTTCGCGAGCTGCCAGCTGACGGTGACGACCCCGCCGCCCGGAGGCGTTTCGCGGGGGGCGACGTCGAAGACCACGATACTGGCCTCGCTCTTTTCGACGGACTTGATGGTGACGGACTTGCGGACGGATTTCCCGTCTTTGTTTAGCGCGACGAGCGCGAACTCTTTGGTGCCGGTAAAGTCGGCTTCGATCTCGATTTGGCGCACGCTCTTGTTGAGCTCTTGGCCGGAGGGTTCGAGGTACGCGCGTTCGACCGAGTTCGACAGCTTGTATTTGAGCGTCAGCGTCTCGCCTCGCGCGAGTTGGGTGGGGGTCGCGGAGAACTGCTCGATCACGGGATCGGGGGCGGGAGTCGGGGCGATCACATGGATGCGGTAGCTCTTGGGGCTGCTTTCGACGCTGTCGCGATAAGCCACGGCCTCGATTTGCAAGGTGCCGGCGCTCGTCGGTACGTATTCGAGTTCGCCCGAGGTGCGATCGCCTCCGGCAAGCGCCTTGTCGTTCACCGTGATCTTGGCGGAGGTCGATTCCAGGGCCTGCCACGCGATGCGGATCGGTTCGCCGAGCATCACCTCTTGACGGTCCACCTCTAGGCGGATGCTGGGAGGCTTGGGCAGAAAGTAAAGCCAAAGACCGAAGGACAACGCGACGAGCGCGAAAAAGATCAGCGCGCCGGGATTCAACATCGGGCGCTGCTCAAGCTGGGCTTGAGCCGTCGCCATCACCGAGGGGGTGCCGATGCTTCGCCCGCTGACCGTGATGCCGTACAGGCGACTGCTCGAAACGAGCGAGCGGCTGGTAGGGGCGACTTCGGTCTCGACGGCCTTTTGCTGTCCGGGGCCGAGCGTCACCTGCTCGTGCTCGAATTCGAAGGCGCAGGCGTCCTCGGGATCGTTGCCGAAGAGCTGCACGGTGTGTTCCGTATTCCCGAGGTTCATCAAGGTGACCTCGAAATACCCCTCTTTGCGCGTGGTGATCTTCTTGGGGTTGATCTCCATGCTGAGGTGGTGATACGGCCGGATCTGCAAGATTCCTTGGACCGTGCGCGCCTCGCCGCTCTCCAGCGAGCGGACTTTTAGCACGAAGGGGTAATCCCCCGCGAGGCTTTCGCTGGCACGGGGAGGCTTGAAGAAGATCTTCTCTTTTTGAACTTCTCCCGGTCCGACCGTAAACGCGGGGACGGGGATGGCGGTCCATTCGGGATCGAGCCCTTCGATCTCGATCTCGAAACGCGTCGGGACCTCCGAGCGGTTCGCGACCTCGAAGTTCAGGGGAGCCGTTGCCCCCGCCTCAACGGGCAGGAGGTCGGGCGACAGGTGCGCCGTGAAGCTCATCAGATCTAAAATTTTAGCAGATCGGGCGGAGTGTCCCCGCCCCGATCCAGGTTATTCGGCGGCCGGTTCGGCAGCCTTGGGCTTGGCCTCTTTCTTGGCGGCGGGCTTCTTCGCGGGCGCCTTCTTGGCCGCCGGCTTCGCGGCGGGCTTAGCGGCCTTTTCGGCCGCGGGCTTGACGGCGCTCTCGCCCTTCTTGCTGCGGATTTCGCGGAGCGCTTCTTTGATGCGCTTGTCTTTGCGGTGCCGCTGTCGTCGGATCTCTTTGTTTCGAACTCTCATAATCAGCTCTTTCCGGAACGGGCCTTATTATATCCTGGTGTGGCCGCCTGCTGCCGGACCGAAGCCCGCGATCGAAGCGGGTTTATCGCTCCCGCGTGCGAATTTGGGCCAGGTCGTCGGCGGAGGGGGTTGCGACGCCGACGTGGCGGATCACGCATGCGGCGGTCTGGGCGGCTAGCTCGAACACCTCGGGGCGGCAGCCCGCGACTCGATAGCCGAGCGCGACCGTCGCGATCACGGTATCGCCTGCGCCGGCGGTGTCGTAGACCTCGACTTTCGGCACGCCGATTCGGCAGGGCGTCGAGCCGGCGACCGCCATCCCCTGTTCACCCAGGGTGACCAGCATCGCATCCGCTTCGGTGCGGCTTCGAAGCGTTTCGGCCGCTTCCAGCGCGAAATCGGGGTTCAAGCCGTCCCAAGAGCCGAGGGCTTCCGCGGCTTCGACGCGGTTCAAGCTGATGAGGCTCGCGCCGCGGTATTGGGGCAGGCTGCGGGGCTTAGGGTTCGCGACGACGGGGATGCCCCGTTCGCGCGCGGCGAGGATGGCGCGCGCCGCAATGCCGGGCGTTAGGACTCCTTTCAGGTAGTCGCTAAGCACGACCACGTCGCTTGCAGCCACACGCTCTTCCAGCGCTTCGATCAGCTTTTTTTCGATTTCGGGCGAGAGCATCTCGCTCGTTTCGTGGTCGATGCGCAGCACTTGGTGGGCGTGGTCGGCCAGAACCCGCGTTTTACGGGTGGTCGGCCGGTTCGGATCGCGGAGCAGGGTCGCTCCGCCGAGTCCCTCGGATTCCAGCGCACCGGCGAGCGCGTCGGCGGCGAGGTCGTCGCCCGTGACGCCCAGCATCGCAGTCGTCGCGCCGAGTGCGGCGAGGTTGCGGGCGACATTCGCCGCACCGCCCGGCAGATGCGCCGTGGACTCTTGTCGCACGACCATGACGGGCGCTTCAGGGCTGATCCGCGCGGCTCGGCCGAAAAGGTACTCGTCGAGCATCAGATCGCCGACGACGAGAGCGTGCACGCCTCGAAATCCATCCAAAAGCTCGGAAAACGTCATGAAGCGACGCGCGCCTCCTGGCTCATCCCGCCGGTCCGTTTGAGAGCGAAAAACATCGCCAAGCCGAGGAGTGCGAACAGGAGGGCGACGCTTTGAGCGCGGGTGATGGGCAGATCGCCCAGCCGGACCGAGGAGGCCAGTCCGCGCGCGACCTGATCGGCCGTGCCCGCGCGCCAGAACTCGTAGATAAAGCGCGAAATGCCGTAAAAAGAGATCGCGAGGCCGGTGCTTTGACCGGGAGAAAGGCCGACCCGTTCGATGCGCGTCAGCAGCCAGGCTCCGATCAGGCACATGCCCGAATCGAACAGCTGCGCGGGGACGTGAGTGCGGCCGGTGTCAAGGTTGGAAACCGCGAATGGCGCCGAGGGGTCGCAAACGTTGCCGAAGCAGCAGCCGTTGAGCAGGCACCCCACGCGCCCGATGGCGTGCGCGATCAGAAAGGCCGGTCCGACGACGTCGAGGACGGGAAGGAGCGGGAGTTTTTTCGCGCGGCACCAGAACACCATGAACACGAAGCCGAACAGGATGCCTCCGAAGCTGGTGAGGCCCTGGAAGCGCCAGTCCAACAGCTGGTCCGTATGCTTCAGGTAATAGGGAAGCTCCTGGACGATAAAGGTGATCCGCGCGCCCAAGACGCCCACCAGAATCCCCCAGAACAGTCCATCGGTGACTCGGAGCGCATCGATCCCGCGCGCCTCGGCGCGGCGTCGCACGATCCAGAGCCCGAGCAGAAATCCGACGGCGAGCGTGAGTCCGAAGGTGGGCAGCTCGAACGAACCGATGTGGATCTTGGGGTACATGGCTTTTCGGAGAGTCTACCAGTCGGCTCTTACAGCCCGAGTTTCGGCCAGAGCGCGTCGATCTTGCGGACGACGTCCTCGCTCATGCGGATAAGCTTCGGATAATCGCGGTTGAACCCGTTTTCTCCGGGCCACTTGTGGGTGCAGTCGAAGCCGATCTTTCCGCCGAATCCCATCTCTTGCGCAGCGTGGTCCAGCTGGTCTACGGGGCCTTTGCTCGCAAGGGTGTCGCGACCGGGATCGCAGTTCGCGCCGAGCCGGAACAGAACCTCGTCGACGTTCTGCACGTCGCAGTCCTCGTCGAAGATGAAGACGAACTTGGTGAACGCCAGTCCCCCGAGACCCCAGATCGCGTTCATCACCTTATAGGCATGCCCCGGATACTTCTTCTTGATCGAGACGAACGCCACGTTGTGGAAGCACGCTTCGACCGGAAGGTTCATATCGACGATTTCCGGCACGGTGAGGCGGATCATCGGAAGGAAGATGCGCTCGACGGCTTTGCCCATCCAGCCGTCTTCCATCGGCGGAATGCCGACGATGGTCGCGGGGTAGACCGGTTTCGCGCGCTGAGTCACGCACGTCACATGAAGCACCGGAAACGGGTGCGCGAGCGAATAGTAGCCCGTGTGGTCGCCGAAGGGCCCCTCGAGTCGCATCTCCGAAGGGTCGACATACCCTTCCAGAACGATCTCGGCGTCGGCAGGGACGTGCATGTCGACGGTTTTGGCTTTGACGAGACGAACATTTTCGCGGCGGAGGAATCCGGCGAACAGCATCTCGTCGATTCCCGGCGGGAGCGGGGCGATCGCGCTGAAGGTGCAGGCCGGGTCGGCCCCCAGCACCACACAGACCTCGATGCGTTTCCCCTGCTCGCCCGCGGCTTTCATGTGTTCCTGGCCGGTCTTATGCATCTGCCAGTGCATGCCGCAGGTGTTGCGGTCGTAGAGCTGGACGCGGTACATGCCGACGTTGCGCTTCCCCGTCTCGGGATCGTGGGTGAAAACCAAAGGCAACGTCACGAAGGGGCCTCCGTCTTCAGGCCAGCATGTCAGGATTGGGAGCCGGGTCAGGTCCACCTCGTCCCCTTGCATCACGACCTCCTGACAGGGGCCGCTCGCGACGCGTTTGGGGGGCACGTTCTTCAGTTCGCCGAAAAGTTGCGGGAGCTTCTTGAGCGCCTCGATCGGCCCATTGGGCAGCTCGGGCTTGAGGAGTCCGGCGATCCGTTCGGCGTGCTCTTCGAAATCTTCGCAGCTGAGCGCCATCGACATCCGCTTGCGACTGCCCATCGTGTTGATCGCGATGGGCATCTCGTAGACGCGATCGGGCTCGGGCGCGGGAGGATGAATCGAGTCGTGCCCCATCACCGCGCTCATCGGATCGGACGTGCCCAGACGGTGGGGTCGCCCCACGGGCCGTTCGATCAGAAGCGCTGGGCCGCCGGATTTCATGACGCGATCCGCGACTTCGGTCACTTCGAGGTAGGGGCTGAGCGGCTCGGCGATTCGCCGAAGCTCCCCTTTGCTTTCGAGAACTTCAATAAAATGCTGGAAATCCCGGTACGCCACGGCCCCTAGTCTACGGCTCGGCTTCGGCGAAACGCAAACCTTTCGGTATGCCGGGCAGGGAAGAGGACGGCGATTGGATTCGCGAAGGGAAGCGGAGTACAATACGACGCGATCCGTCGCTCCCTGAAGAGGGCGAGTTTTAAGATATTTTAGGAATTTTCAGAATATACTGAAAATGAAAATCATGAGTGTTCCCTCGAATTCCGATCCGCACGCGGCCCCGCCGATTTGGCAGACCGAAGGCACGGCCAAGCGCGCTGCGGTGCGCCGAATGTTCGGTGAGATCGCGGGGAACTACGATCGCTTTAACGGCATCGTTTCGCTTCGACTCCACGGGCGGTGGCGTGCGACCGCCGTGCGGATGCTGAATCTGCGACCGGGCCAAGTCGCGTTGGACGTATGCAGCGGCACGGGCGATTTTCTTCCTCCGCTTCGCCGCGCGGTGGGCGACGAGGGGCGTGTCGTGGGAGTCGATTTCTGCGGTCCGATGCTGGGAGAGGCGCGTCGCAAAGGCGTGCCCGCCTCGCTGGCCATGGGCGACGCGTGCCGATTGCCGGTCGGCTCGGAAAAGGTCGACGCGGTGAGTGTCGGCTGGGGGCTGCGCAATGTGCCCGATCTCGACGCGGCGCATCGCGAGATTTTCCGGGTGCTGCGTCCGGGAGGGCGGTTCGCGTCGATCGATATGGCGCATGCGCGAAGCGGGCTCGTCCGCGGAGTCGCTCGCGCGGTTCAGCACGCCCTTTTGCCCCGCCTCGGGGCGCTGTTCGGCAGTAAAGAGGCGTATACCTACCTGCCCAAGAGCATCGACACGTTTTCCACTCGAGAGCAGTTGGCCGATTCGATGCGGCGAGCGGGATTCGTCGAGGTCGTTTGGAAGGACCTGTTTTTCGGGACGATCTGTATTCACGGAGGCAAACGGCCATGAACGCGGCGCTGTTTTTCGAAAAGACCCAGGGCGCGGTGTCGGAGGCGTTTCTGGAGCGGTTGAGCGAGGCCGTGCGCGCAGCCGAGGCCGAGCTCGCGACGCAGTGTGGTTCCCGGGTGATGCTCGCCGAGGCGATCGGCCGGCATACGCTGCAGGCCGGTGGGAAGCGGATGCGCCCGGCACTGGTGGCGTTGGCCGCCGAGGCGTGCGGACTTTCGTATGACGCCGAGCGCGTTCGAAAGCTCGGGGCGTGTATGGAGATGATCCATATGGCGACTCTGATCCACGACGATGTGATCGATCGCGCCGCGACGCGGCGCGGGCAGGAGACGGCCAGCGCCGTGTACGGCAATACCGCCAGCATCCTCTCCGGCGACGCGCTCCTGGCCAAGGCGATGCGTCTTTTGGCTCTGGACGGCGATTTGGCGACGATTCGCGCGGTTTCGGAGGCCGTCGTCGACCTCGCCGAGGGCGAGGTGCGCGAGTTAGAGATTCGGGGCCGCATCGATCTGCCTCGCGAAGCGCATTTCGAGGTGCTGCACCTCAAGACCGCCTCGTTCATTCAATGCTGCTGCGAGGTCGGTGCGCGCATCGCCGGAGGGACGGAGGCCCAGCGAGAGGCGCTCGGAGCGTATGGATATCGCCTCGGCATGGCGTTTCAGATCGTAGACGATCTTTTGGATTACCGCGGCGATCACGCGAAGACGGGCAAGCCGCGTGCGACCGATTTCGTTGAGGGCTGCGCGACGCTGCCGTTGATCGCGTTGCTTGCGCAAGTGAGCCCTGAAGAGCGCGCTTTTCTCGAACAGCGGTTCGGGCAAAGCCCGAATGAGGCCGATCTGGATGCGCTCGATCGATGGATGCGATCTCACGGTGCCTATCGCGTAGCCGAAGAGGAGGCCGAAGCGCAGGTGCGTGCGGGGATCGAGGCGCTGGAGATTTTTCCCGATTCCGAAGCGAAGCGCATGATGCTCTCGACCGCCGAGTTCGTGCTGGCCCGTCAGGCTTAACGCGATGCGCCGACTCGTGATTTTCGATCTGGACGGCACACTCTATCGAGGCGAAGAGCCGGTACCGGGCGCTGCGGAAACTGTACGGGGACTGCGGGACCGAGGCGCGCTCGTTCGATTTTTTACCAACAACTCTACGCGTACCCCCGAGGCCGCCGCCGCAAAACTGACACGGCTCGGCATCGAAGCGGATCCGTCTGAGGTTGTGACCTCCGCGATAGGGGCCGCCCAGTATTGCCGTGACGAAGGGCTACGCCGGGTGTACGCGATCGGGGAGGAAGGGCTTTTTGAGGTCCTCCGCCGGGCCGGTTTGGAGTTGACCGAAGATCTGGCGCCGGATGCGGTGGTGCTCGGGTACTGCCGAGGCTTCACCTACGACCGGTTGAACGAAGCGATGCAGCGGGTTTTGCGGGGCGCGCGCCTGATCGCCACGAACGCCGATCCCAGCTATCCCGAGGCGGAGGGGCGCTTGATCCCAGGGACCGGAGCGTGGGTCGCCGCATTGGAACGCTGCTCGGGGGCGAGCGCGTTCGTAGCAGGGAAGCCGAACCCGCATCTCGTTCGGCTCTTACTCGAAGAGACGGGTTTCGAACCGTCCGAGGCGATCGTGGTCGGGGACCGCGTCGACACCGATCTCGAATGCGGACGCCGAGCGGGTTGCGCGACCGCGTTGGTGCTCACCGGCGTAACGAACGAGCCTCCGCCCGGCCAGCGCACATTGCGCTCGCTCACAGAACTCTTGGACGGTTAGGGCAGGGATTCGGCGTTGGGATAGCTGCCGAGGAGCGTGAACTCGAGGGTGAACTCTCGAAGCCGTTTCGACGCGCGCCGCATCGTTTCGCTCGCGTGGTGACCGAGGCAGTCGCAATAGAAAAGGTATTCGAACTCGCTCCGCGGCGCGGGACGAGACTCGATCATCATCAGGTTGATGCCCTCCTCTTCGAAGATTCCCAGCGCGCGATAGAGCTCACCCGGCCTGTTGCGCAGGTTGAAGATGAAGCTGGTCTTGTCGCGACCGGTCTCGGCGGGCTCGTTGAAACCCACGACCAGGAAGCGGGTGCGGTTACGCGGATGGTCCTCGATTCGCTCCGCGAGGATCGGGATGCCGACGGTTTCGGAGCCGAGCCGGTTGGCGATCGCGGCGGTGGTCGGGTCTTCCAGCGCCTTTTGGGCGGCGCGTGCGGTGGGCACGACCTCGACGATCTCGGCCTTCGGGAGGTGCTCGCGAAGCCAGCGGCGGCATTGCTGGGAGGGTTGCGGCCCGGCGTAGACGATCCGCACCTCCTCGAGCGAACTGGCGAGGCTGACGAGGTGATGGTGGATCGGCACGTAGGTCTCGGCGCAGATCTTCACGTTCGTTTGGGGGAACATATCGAGCGTCTCGGGTACGACGCCCGCCACCGAATTCTCGACCGGGGCCACGCCGTAGTCCGCTTCGCCTCGCTCTACGGATCGGAACACCTCTTCGATGCTCTCTTGGGGAAGGAGCTCGGTGCTGGAACCGAAAGTTTGAAGCGCGGCGATGTGCGTGAATGTGCCCGGGGGACCCCAGTACGCCGCGCGAAGCGGCTTTTCCGCGGCGCGAGCGGCTGAGACGATCTCGCGAAAGATGCCCGCGAGTTGGCGGTGGTGAAGCGGCCCGGGGTTACGCGTTTTCAACGTCTCGTAGATCTCGCGCTCTCGCTCGGGCGTAAAAAATGGCTTGCCGTCACGGCCTTTCAGCAGACCGATCTCTTGCGCCAAACGCGTTCGAAGGTTGAGGAGATCGATCAGTTGCGCATCGACCGCGTCGATCTCTTTTCGAATCTCGGGAAGTTCGCGAGCCATGTCCTTAGTTTCTCCTAGTTTGCCTCCCGAACGCGAAAAATTTGGCATTCTCGACGATTTGTCGTAAACTGTGCTTTATATATAGAGTCGTTCACTATGGCGAAAACCGGATTTCAGATTAACGCGGGACCTTCCTTGATGGTATTGGCGATGCTGCGCGAGCGCGGTCGCTACGGCTACGACATCGCCCGTGAGCTCGAGGAGTTGAGCGATCGGCATCTGAGCTTCCAATACGGCACGCTCTATCCGATCCTGCACAAGCTGGAAAAGAAGGGCCTGGTCAAAGGCGTGTGGGAGCATATCGAGGGGGAGCGCTCGCGCCGGCTCTACGTGCTTACCGAACGCGGGAAAGCGGATGTCGAGCGGCAGATCGAGGATTGGACGAAATATACGCACGCGGTGCAACGCGTTTTGGAGCGGACGGGGCCATGAAACGGACTCTCGAAACGGCGGCCTCCGCGAGCGAGCCTCTTGCGTTTTGGGAGCCCTCGGAGGTGCTGGTGCGCTACCTCCGAGAGGTGGATTGTCGATTATATGGCCTTATATCGAGCGAGCAGCGCGACCATTTGGTCAACGAAACCGCGTTTTGGGTCGAGCGGGGAATGCGCGACCGACTGTTGGCCGGGGACTCGCCCGAAATCGCCGCACGCGAGGCGGTTCAAAAGCACGGGGACGCGGCGATGGTTGCCGAGGAGCTGATCGAAGAGGCGTACGAGAACGGGGTCGATACCCCCATGCTGAACTTCGTGGGTCGGGCGAACGGCATGGCCGGCGCGATCTTCGCTTTTGCGAACCTGCTGTACTTGATTCTGTTGCAGGTACGTATCTATCTTCCTTCCGCGTCCCCGACTCGCCTGCCATTCAGCCCGGCCGTCGTGCGTAGCGTCTTCCCGGAGCCGCTGCCGTTTCCCGAGCTGTCGTGGCAGTTTCTCTTGACTGTTGGCTATCCGCTCCTGGTGCCCTTTGGGTTGGGGTGGATCTGTGGGCGCGTGATCCCCGCCCACGCGGCTCGCGCGGTGTATCGAGGGATGATTCCGGTTTTGTTGAGCGCGTTCGCGCTCGGCTGTCTGTTGTTGCCGAACACGGAAGGGTTGCTATACGCACTCGTCCAGTTGGTTTGGTGGCTTCCGGTGGGCTGCCTCACAGCTCACCTTTCGTCGTGGTTCGTTCGGCGCGCATGTCGGCGACAGTTCGGGAGGGCGGTTGCAGCCACCCATCCCGACAAAACATAGAGGAGTAGCCTTATGTCTTGTATTCAACACTATACACGATCTCAAAAAGGGGGACGGCAACGTGCATTTACACTGCTCGAACTGCTGATCGTGATCGCAATTATCGCGACGCTTGCGGCGATTCTGTTCCCAGTTTTCGCTCAAGCCAAGGAGGCGGCAAAGAAGGCGAGCTGCATTTCGAACTTGAAGCAGATCTCGCTGGCTTTCTTGATGTATACGAGCGATTATGAAGATGTCTTTCCCCATTCCTACGACTATCGCGATTTATCGACGGGTTTATGGCACCACGTCGATTGGTTTGGAAATGCGACTCGGTACCCGGATCCGGTGTTCTTTCAATTGTATAAATATGATATGACTCAGGGATTAGTTTATCCCTATATGAAAAATTATCAGATTAACGATTGTATGGCCGCCGTGGATATTCCCGCTCCGTTTTATTTCCATGCGGAGACGCCCCCGGTCGCCTATAGCAGAAATCTATCGGCGGCTTCGGGGAGTTTTTCGCTTAGCGAAGCTCCAGCGGAAACGATTCTCATCGGGGATGTGGCGAGCTATACGTCGGACTATGCGAGCACGGGGGAGCGGTACGCGTTACGCCGCTATCCGACTCTTCAGGTTGGTTACGACTTGCCGATCTGGTTGCATGGACGGCACCCTTCGTCGAGTGCTGTCGTGGGGTGGCTCGATGGGCATGCCAAGGCACAAAAGATCTCCCCTCTTTCTTTTGATGGATCGATGATTACGCAGGCCCAGAGTGAGCAATATCAATTGGGGTTCATCCACAAATATCCCCGCCAAACGCACGCTCCGGCCTCTTATATCCAGTGCCCCAACGGAGAAGGGACACGAAGTATCAATACGGCCAGTTGCGCGGACTTTTACTACTACCTCCGGCAGAAGCCTGCCGCCCCCTAAGAGGCAAGGCGCGATGTTTTCACCCTTGGAGGGAAGGCATCGCGCCATTTGATTTACTCGGACGAAAAATGAATGATCCCTTTTGGAAGAAAGGCATCTTAGCATGCCTCATTTTTTCGGTCACTCTTGTCCAGGCTGCCGAACCTGCCGTACTCGACCCGCGGTCTCAGGAGCGCGCGCGTCAAGCGATCGAGCAAGAGCGGCAGCAACGAAAGGCTTGGGAGGCTCTTTGGGAACTGTATCAAGACGTTCCGCAGGACGTTTCGGCATGGGGACCGGAGTTTTTGAGGAGCCGGAAACCCCATTATTGCCTTGACCTCGAAGCTTGGGGGCGCGACTTGGATGGGCAAGTGTATGGAAGCGCGGTCTTGCTCGATACCGGCGCCATGCGGATTTACCGCGCGCAGTATGAGGCGATTCGTGCGGCCTTTTTACGAGCGTACACGGTCCCCAGCCGCGATCGCCAGCGGCTGTTCGAGAAAGAGCTTGAAGAGATGATTCGGGACGCCGAGCATGCTCGGGCGAGAGGAGAGGTGGTTCCCACGGAGACGCTCACCCGGCAATACCTCAACTACGTTCGGCTTTATCGAACGGAAGGGAGCTTTGGTTGGTTGTTCTTCTATCAAGCGGTTCCTCCCAGAGATTTCGAGCGGATCTTCGCGGTTTTTCGAGCTTCCGGGGAGCCGCGCCTGCAAGAGCTCGCACAGGGCCGCGGACGCTTGATCGACCTGTATCAAACTCCATTTGAATGGCGTACGACGGACTTGGAAGGGCGATCTCTCGATCTGCGGGATTATCGGGGCAAAGTGGTGTTGATTCATCTCTTCACGGCCGGCTGAAGCGGGTGCGTTGCGGAGTTACCGCATTTTCAGAAGCTTTATGAAATGTACGGTGCGGACGGTTTCGTGCCGATCAATCTGCTGGGCCGACGGGAGATTCCGGAACGGGTCCTCGGGGCTCCGGCCGAAGGGGAGGCGGGGATGCGCGCGCTCAACGAAAAGCTCGGATTAACCGGCCCCAGCGCGGTCGATCTCGCGCTCGGCAAGTTGTGGGGATGGAGCGGCGGTGGTTCGATCAAGGTGCTCCTGGGCCGAGACGGTCGCGCCGTCACGATGGAAAACGGGACCAACGGTCCGAAGCTCGAGCCTGCGATTCGAAAGGCCTTGGGGCTGCCGCTTAAGGAGCGGTAGCCCTCATCTCCTGGGAAAAGGCCAAAATTTTAAAATTCGGGTAGTCTATGCCTAGACTGATTCACTAAATCTGTTTCGGAATCGGGTCTTTATCCAGAGGTCGGGGTGGAGCAGTGCTCTGAACTTGACCCCAGCGGATGGAGATAGGGGTCGCGAAGGAGTAGAAATGAGCATGATAGGATCGACCATGCTCGCCGCGCTCGCCTTGGGCAGCCCGGCGGAGCCGTTTGAAACACCCTTTCGAGTGCGTGCGGCCGAAGGCTTTATCGACGTTTTACAAGATCATGCTGCACCCCTTTATGAAGATATCGATGAGGATGGGGTCAAAGAACTACTCGTCGGACAGTTTTGTAACGGAGCCCTTCGTGTCTATAAGAACCACGGAACGAACACCGCCCCGATCTTCAAGGGTTACGAGTACCTCCGAACCGGCGAGACGTATGCCGCCGTTCCCAGCGGTTGATGCGTCGGATTCACTCCACAGTTCGTGGACCTCGACGGTGACGGGAAGAAAGACCTCGTCAGCGGATCTCGGGTAGGAACGACCCACTTCTTCAAGAATCTCGGCCAAGGCAGATTCGCTCCCGGCGTGGTTCTCAAGCGGCCGGACGGTTCGCTGGCGACCATCTACGATCCCAAGGACGGTTCGACGACTCTGAATTCGACGTCGTCGGTAGTCGATTGGGACGGTGACGGCATCCCGGATCTGGTGGTGGGCAGTTATCTCGGCACCTATTGGATGAAAGGGTTGGGGGACCTGACCTTCGGCGATCAGCAGCCGATCGAGATCGACGGCCAATTGCTTGCGGTCAACGATGCGGGCGTGCATTTCGCGGACTGGAATCGAGACGGCGTGCCTGATCTGCTCATGGGAAGCGACGAGGGGGGCGTGAAGCTCTATCTCGGTTCGCGGGGTGAGAACGGCCACTTGAGTCTGACAGCGGACCGGTGGCTGGTTGAGTCTTTGGGCGCGAGCGAAAGTAAGCATCAGCAGTTTGAGAACAATCAGTTCGAGGTGAAAAACTGGCAGACGATGGAGCTCGCGCGCGAGCGTTCCGCGATGCGCGTCAAAGCGACCGTCACCGATTGGAACGGCGACGGCAAGCTCGATCTTTTGGTTGGCGATTTTATGCTCTTCGTCCCCCGGCCTGCCAGCGAGCAAGATCCGGCGGAGAAAAAGCAGCTCAACGATGAGTTGATGTCCAAGCAACAGGCATGGATGAAGCGGACAAACGAATTGGACGCGGAGGCGGCCAAGGAGCTCGGAATTTCGCCCCAATCGCGAGAGCCGGGCGATTGGCGACGCCGCTATGTCCGCTCTAGCCTCAACGGGTTAACCGATGAGACGCTCTGGACGGTGACCCTGGAGTTGGCCGAGATCCAAAAACGCCTGCGTGGTTTCAGCGAGATGCCCCGCGCGGGCTATGTGTGGGTGTACCTCGGAAAATAACTTCTAGAGATGAACGAACGAAAACGCGGCCTCCGGAAATCCGGAGGCCGCGTTTTCGTTGAATTCCCCGCGTTACCGCAAGCTGCCCATCTTGCCGGCCTGATAGTCTTCGACCGCCTGTACGAGCTCTTCGTGCGTGTTCATGACGAAGGGACCGTAGCTTTTCACCGGTTCATCGATCGGCTCGCCGGCCAAGACGAGCAGAATCGAATCTGCGCGGGCTTCGATACGAACTCGGGAGGTGTCGTCGCTCAGTAGGGCGATCTTCGCCTCGCCTTGAAGCTCGGTGTCGCCCAGCAGCACGTTCCCCCGCAGCAGCGCCACACTCGTTCGCTGTCCTTCGGGCAGGTCGAACTCGGCCACGTCCCCGGCGCCGAGTTGGACGTCGAGAAGCGTGATCGGGGTGAAGGTCTTGGCAGGGCCGCTCGTCCCGGCAATCTCACCCGCGATGACACGCACCGCGCCGTTTCCGAACCGCACAATCGGAATTTCGTCTTTGGTGAGGCCTTGATAGCGGGGCGGAGACATCTTATACGCCGCCGGTAGATTGACCCAAAGTTGAACGACCTCGAAGGTGCCCCCCTGCTTGGTGAAATCCTGGGCATGCTTTTCTTCGTGCACGACCCCGGAGGCGGCGGTCATCCATTGAACGTCGCCCGGTCCGATCTTGCCCGCGTTGCCGCTGGAATCGCGGTGTTCCAAGCCGCCTTGGTACACGATGGTGACGGTTTCGAAACCGCGGTGCGGATGCTCGTCGACGCCTCGTGGCTTGTCGCTGGGCGCGAAGCTCGTCGGCCCCGCGTAGTCGAAAAGAAGGAAAGGGTTCACCTCACCCTTCAGGCCGTTGGTGGGGAAGAGGTTGCGTACCTCGAACCCGTCGCCGACCCAATGGCGGGAGCCCACTTCCCGAACGTCGATTACCGATTTCATCTGTGTCACCCTCCTGTTTACGCCTTCGGGCGAGGGTTTATTTCTTGGCGGTGATGAGCACGTGCTTGGTCTTGGTATCAAACTCGACTTTGACGTCCAGCGCTTCCTGCAGGAAGCTGACCGGCACGAAAGTGCGCCCTTGGACCAAGGTCGGAGCGTAGTCCAGATCGACTTCGCGATCGTTGACGCGCGCCTTCAATTGACCGATCTGCACGAGGATGCGTCGCCCTTCGGCGGTCGCGGAAAGCTGTTTGCTGAGATGCTCCCACTTGAGCTTGCCACCCGCTTTTTCGATAATGTGGCGGAAGGGGGCCATCGGGATGCCGTCCATCGTTTGGGGGGGAAGCTCGACGTCGAGTTCGACGCCTTTGTACACGATGGAAAAAGTCTTGTCTTGTTCCAGCTTAAAGCCGTGTTGTACGGCCACGACGCTCGCCGCTTGTTTGACGGCTTGGATCGGCGCGGCGGGCGGAGTCTTTTGCGCGACTTGCACCGGTGGCTTTTCGGGAGCGGTGGGCTTCTCTTGAACGGTTGGCTTCGAAGGGGCGTTGCGCTCCCCCGTAGGCGTGAGGTGTTGCGGGCCTGTTGCGACGCCGGACTGCTTGGGCATCGCCTTCAGCCCCATCGAGCGGTCGATGATCTGAGCGTGAATTCCGTTCGGTAGCACGATTCCCGGGGCCTGAGGCGCACGGGCGGTGAGATCGCCTTGGACCGCGGTGCTTTGGCTGCCGAGAGGGCGGAGGCCGGCCTCGGTGCCGGAGAGCGTGTAGCGGTCGGGATTCTCGCTCGCGAGCAGATCGAGCGCCGTGCGGCGGTCGGTGCGGCCGCCGGGATTGTTGACGTACACCCGAGTCTTCGCGGTCTTGTAGGTGCGTTCGCCGTCCACCACCCATGCCTCGACTTCATGCCATCCGTTCAATTCGGCGCTCGTATCCCACTGGAAGCGGAACGGAGGGAAGTTCGACATTGAGCGAAATTCGTTGTTGATGAAGAAGCTGACGTAGGCGTTCTGGACGGTGGGACCGAGGCCGACCTCAATGGGAACGAGCCCCTGGGCGCTGGCGCCCATCTTGGGATGGGTGAGAGCGACCATCGTCTCTCGTCCGGCCTCCATCATCAGACGGGTCTTCTCGCGGCCGACGAGGCTGCCGCTCGCGGCGAACAGCAGAATCTCGATGTCGTTTTCGCCGTTTTTCAGGTTCGCGGGGTCGAGTGTAAACGTGGTCTCGCCGGAGCGAGCTCCCGTGCTGAGCGAGCGGGTGGCCTGAATCTTTCCGTTCACGCGAAGTTCGGCTCGGACGGCCGAGGCCCCGGCGTAGCGGATACTGAGCGTGGGGCTGTTGAGCGCGCGATCGATGAGAATTCGAGCCTGAGACGCCGTTTGCGTCCCCCCGGTGGCGACGAGCGCGACCATCATCGAGGCCCCGGTCAACATCTGTTTGATCTTCATTCCTGCGATTCCCTCAAGAACATGCGCCGCGACGGGCATCCCCATTCTACAGCAATTCATTCGTTAAGGTGCGGCGCGGGGCTCTCTGCGACCCGCGCGCCGCACGGCGTCAAGCCTTATTCCTCGCCCGAAGACAGCTGTGAGATGACGTTCACGAGCGGGAGGAACAACGAAATGACGATAAAGCCGACGATAAAGCCCAGCCCGACGATCATGATCGGTTCGATCGCGGCGGTCAGGGAGGCGAGTGTCGCCTCGACCTCGGACTCGTAAAAGTCGGCGATCTTTTGAAGCATGAAGTCTAGCGAACCGGACTCCTCGCCGACCCCGATCATATGGACGACCATCGGGGGGAACAGCTTCGAATCTTCGAGCGGCTCGCCGATGCGCTCTCCTTCTCGGATGCGGGCGCGGGCCTCAAGCAGCGCGTCGGCCATGATCGTATTGCCCACGGTTCCGGCGACGGTCTCCATGGCCTGAAGGATCGGCACACCCGAGGTGAGCAGCGTGCCCATCGTGCGGCTGAACCGCGCCATGCAGATCTTGTGGTGCAGCTTGCCGAAAACGGGGATGCGCAGCTTCACGCGGTCGGCCACGCGGCGCCCGAAGCGGGTGCTGACGAACATTCGGTACGCCACGACTACCGAGACGACGATCGCCGCCATGATCCACCACTGCTTGGTGATCAAATGCGAGAGCCCGACCAGAAGCTTGGTCGGCCCGGGAAGCGTCTCCGGTTTGATCCCGAGGTCGACCAAGATATCCAGCCATTTCGGGACGAACCAGGCCACCAAGAAGCCGGTGATTCCGACCGAAAGAATTAAAACGAGGACGGGGTAGGTCATCGCCGCTTTGACCTTGCGGCGAAGCTCCACGTCTTTCTCAAGGAACTGTGAAAGGCGCTGGAGCGACTCCTCCAGCACACCACCGACTTCGCCCGCGCGGACGAGGCCGATAAACAGGTTGCTAAAGGTTCGCGGGTGGCGCTGCATGGCGCGGGAGAGGCTCTCGCCTCCTTCGACGCGCTCGCCGATGTCCCCCAGGATTTTCTTCATGCGGGGAGTCTCGGACTGCATGCTCAGAACGTCCAAGCATCGAACCAGCGACACGCCGGCATCGATCATGGTCGAGAACTGGCGGCAAAAGACAGCGAGCTGGGTCAGCTTGACCTTGCCGTACGACTTCGGCTTGACGCTTCGCGACCGGATCATTTCGATCTCGGTGATTACGAAGCCCTGCTCTTCGAAGCGCGCCCTCAGAACGTCTTCGCTTTCGACGTCGGCGGTCCCTTTCTGGATCGCCCCGTCGGCATCTCGATACATGTAGCTATAGACCGGCATGTTCTTTCGTTCCTGCTATCCCCACCCTTTAGAGGCGCTCAGGCCGCTTCAGGGTTACGTTTTCGCCTTGAGGCATGCTTATCGTCGCGCCGCCCCTTGTTGAGCCGAGCTCGACGAGGTGGGCGTGTTGATCATCTTCTTGAGTTCTTCCACGTTGACCGCGCGGCTCATGGCTTCTTCAAGGGTGACGATCCCCTTGAGGAACAGCTCGCGCAGGCATTGGTCCATCGTGACCATGCCGACGTTGCCGCTCGTCTGGATGATGGACTGAATCTGGTGCGTTTTGTTCTCGCGGATCAGGTTTCGTACGGCCGAGGAGGCGAGCATGATCTCGTTCGCCGGGACGCGGCCCGAACCCGAAGCACGCGGCAGCAGCTGCTGCGCGATGACCGCTTGAAGGTTGTTCGCGAGCTGCACGCGGATCTGCTCCTGCTGGCCGGGGGGGAATACGTCGATCATACGGTCGATCGATTCCGCCGCGGTGTTGGTGTGCAGGGTCGCGAACACGAGGTGTCCGGTTTCCGCCGCGGTGATCGCGAGCTGAATGGTCTCGATGTCGCGCATTTCACCCACGAGCAGCACGTCCGGGTCTTCGCGGAGGGAGGCGCGAAGCGCGTTCGCAAAGCTTCGAGTGTCACTTCCGATCTCGCGCTGGTTGATGAGCGAGTTTTTGTGCGCGTGGAGGTACTCGATCGGGTCTTCGATCGTGATAATATGGACCGCGTGGTTCGTGTTGATGAAGTTGATCATCGCGGCCAAGCTGGTCGATTTACCCGAGCCGGTGGGACCGGTGACCAAGATGAGCCCGCGGGGCTTTTCGGTCAGCTTTTCGAGCATGGGCGGCAGGCCGAGCTCGCGGATGGTGGGGATTTTTTGAGGAATCAAGCGGAAGGCCGCGGCCACCGCACCCCGGTCGCGATACATATTTACACGGAAGCGGCCGCTCCGAGGAAGTTGATACGAAAAGTCGAGCTCCAAGGTGGTCTCGAACTTCTGGATGTTTTCGTCCGAGATGATGTCGTAGAGCATCCGCTGGGTGTCCTGCGGGGTGAGCTTCTCGAAGTTCATGCGCTTGAGCCCGCCGTCTTCGCGGATGATCGGCTCGGAGTTCGCGCTGATGTGCATATCCGAGGCGTTGCGCTCCACGATGATGCGGAGCAGCTCGTCGATATGAAGGTCCTCCACGGATTGCGGCGGCTTGGGCGGCTCCTCTACTGCGGGCGGTTCGCCGAATTGGGCCGGAGGGGCCATCGGAGGGCGCATCGCGCCGGGCGGCTGAGGCGGGAGACCGCCGGGATTGGAGGGCTGATTCATATTCATAGTAATGGCTGATGCTTTGAAAAGCTTATCGGCAAAAATCCTTAGTGGCCCGCAGTAAAGACGACGCGCATGACCTCTTGTGGGTCCGTGACGCCCGCCAAGACCTTATAGAGTCCGTCTTCGCGGAGCTCTTTCATGCCGTTGGCTTTCGCCGCGGCGCGAAGATCGGCCAAGGGGGCGCGTCGTACGATGAGTTCGGCGATCTCGTCGTTGGTGACCATCATTTCGTGGACACCCATTCGGCCTCTGTAGCCGGTTTGGCGATTTTCCTCGCTCGGGATACCGCGATAGAGCGTGATCATCTCATCCGGGTTGTCCGCGAGAAAACCGAAGCGCCGCAGGTCGGACGCCGGCACCTCGTAGGGCTCTTTGTTGTTCGGGTCGATGCGCCGGGCGAGGCGTTGCGCGAGGACGCCGATGACCGTCGCGGCGATCAGGTACGGCTCGACACCCATGTCGATCATACGGAGCGTAGCCGAAGGCGCGTCGTTGGTGTGCAGGGTCGAAAGCACGAGGTGCCCGGTGAGCGACGATTCCACCGCGATTTCGGCGGTCTCCAGGTCGCGCATCTCTCCGACCATGATGATGTCCGGGTCTTGGCGGAGGAAGGCGCGCAGGCCGGTGGCGAAGGTCAGGCCCGCTTTCTTGTTGACCTGCACCTGGGCGATGCCGGTGAGCTGATACTCGATCGGGTCTTCGACCGTGATGATGTTCTTTTCGACGGTGTTGAGCTGGTTCAGGATCGAATACTGTGTGGTGGTCTTTCCGGAACCGGTCGGCCCGGTGCAAAGGAAGAGGCCGTTCGGCTGAATGACCAACTCTTCGAGCTTGAGCTGGTGCTCCTCGGAAAAGCCCAGCTTGTTCAGGCCGATCATGACCGAGGACTTGTCGAGGACGCGCATGACGATCTTCTCGCCGAAGGGCGTCGGGATCGAGCTCACGCGCATGTCGAAATCTTTGTTTTGGTGCCGAACTTCGATGCGGCCGTCCTGCGGGATGCGGCGCTCGGCGATGTTCATGTCCGCCATGATCTTCAGGCGGCTGATAAGCGGCGCCATCAGGTTGCGCGGCACGGTCATGGCCTCAAGCAGGACGCCGTCCACACGGTAGCGCACGCGCACGGCGCGTTGTTGCGGCTCGACGTGGATGTCTGAGGCGCGGTCGGAGATCGCCTGCTGGATCAGCGCGTTCGCCAGACGGATGATCGGCGCCTGATCGGCGAGTTCTTCGGCATCGCCGTCGGGAAGATCCGCGTCCTCGCGGCTACGCTCGACGCCCGCTGCGGCGATCGCGCCGCGGATGTCCGAATTCAGATTTTTACCGCCCCCACCGCCGCTCGCCTCTTTCAACGCGGTCGATACGGCGCTGCCGGCTCCGTTCGTGCTCGAGCCTTCGTAGTGGCGACGAATCGCGTCGTCGATCGCTCCCGGCACCGCGAGCACCGGCACGACGCGGCAGCCGCTCGCCATTTGGACGTCGTCGATCGCTTGCAGGTTGTTGACGTTGCTCATCGCCAGATAGAGCGTCATGTCCTGCTTTTTGACGGGGATGACGTTGTGGTTCTTGGCGATGCGCTCGGGGAGGATGTTCAGGGCGCCGGGATCGATCTGGACGCGGTCGAGGTCGGCGAAGCCGATATTCATCTCTTGCGCCTTGGCTTGCAGCATCTCGCGCTCGCCGATCATGCCGAGTTCGACGAGCACACGCCCGAGGTCGGGGTTCTTCGTCTGTTCTTGGACTTTGTGGGCTTCCTCGAGCTGACTCTTCTTCAGATATCCCTTGTCGAGGAGATATTGCACCATCGATACGCGTTGCAAGGCCATAGCTAACGATCTTTCTCCAGTCGCTTTCCGTGCGCGGCCCTTCGCTCGAAGGAAAGGGCGCGCTTTCCCCTCATCCCGTAAGAGAGACGGGGCTCAGGCGTAAAACGTTCTTTCTTCGACCGGTAAAGGGTTCCGAACGGGTCCTTTCCACCTTCACCGAGAGGATAGATAAGCGTGGAGTGTACCTATCTCTTTGCGGGGTCGCGATGCAAAAATGAAACAAATTTCGTGCCGCTGGGCCCCTCGAATTCCGCGCGGGCCGGGCGCGGTACACTCCGGCGACTGCGATGGACCTTCGAGAAACGCTCAATCTGCCCGATCCCGAGTTTACGATCCCGATGCGCGCCGGTCTTGGCGACCTGGAGCCGAAGATTCAGGCGATCTGGAAGCACCGAGGCCTCTATCATCTGCTGCAAGAATCGCGCAAGGATGCGCCAGCGTTCGTCTTGCACGACGGGCCTCCTTATACAAACTCGCCCATCCACATCGGAACGGCCCTGAACAAGATTTTGAAGGACTTCGTGCTGAAGTCCCGCGCGATGATGGGATACCGGACTCCGTACGTCCCGGGCTTCGACAACCACGGCCTTCCCATCGAGCAGACCGTGGCTAAGCGTTTCGAAGAGGAGAAGGTTACGCCCGATCTCGCGATGCTGCGCCAAGCTTGCCGCGAACACGCGGCGCAGTTCATCGAGGTGCAGACCGAGCAGTTCCAGCGCCTCGGCGTGCTCGGGCTTTGGGAGAAGCCCTACACGACGATGAACTTCCGATTCGAGGCCGAGATCGTTCGGGTGTTCAAGCGTCTCGCGGAGAAAGGGTACATCTACCGCGGTCTGCGCCCCACGCTCTGGAGTCCGACCAGCCGCACCGCGCTCGCGGACACCGAGATCGTCTATAAAGACCACACCAGCACGCAGATGTACGTGCGGTTTCCGCTCTTGCGCGACCACAACGGCTTTAGCAAAGGGCTGCCGAACTTCTCGACCATCATCTGGACCACGACTCCGTGGACGATCCCGGCGAACCTCGGCGTGGCTTTTCACCCGATGCTCGAATACGCCGTGGTGCGGGTGGGCGAGGAGCATTATCTCGTGTTGGCTTCGCTTGTCGAGAAGCTTGCGGCGACGCTCGGTTGGGGAGAGTACGAGGTCGTTCTGCGCGAGTTGGGGATCAGCTTCGAGGGCTCTGCGTTCAAGCATCCGCTGCTGGATCGCGAGTCGATCGCGGTCATGGCCGAGTACGTCACCACCGACGACGGCACAGGCGTCGTGCATACCGCGCCGGGCCATGGACGAGACGACTTCTACACGGGGCAGAAGTACGGTCTTCCGGCTTTGTGCCCGGTCGACGAGCGCGGGGTGATGACTGAGGAGGCGGGCGAATTCGCGGGGCTGTATTATGCGAAGGCCTCGGCGGCGGTCGAGACGCGTCTGCGCGAGTCGGGGAACCTGCTCTTTTCCGCCCCGCTCGTCCACGCTTACCCGCACGCCGAACGGGACGGCCAGCCCGTGATCTACCGCGCGACCGAGCAATGGTTCATCTCGATCGATCACGACGGGCTGCGCAAGCGGATGCTCTCGGAGATCGAGGCCGTGAGCTGGGTGCCTGCAAGCGGCGAGCGCCGGATCGAATCGATGGTGCGCGGACGCCCGGATTGGTGCATCTCCCGCCAGCGCCCCTGGGGCGTGGGTATCCCGGTGTTTTACGGCAAGGACAGCGGCCAGCCCGTCTTCGATCCCGAAGCGATGGAGGCTGTGGCTCGCCTTGTCGAGCGAGAGGGCTCGGACGCGTGGTTCAAACGCTCGCCCCAGGAGATCTTGCCCGAGGGCTACCGGCATCCCGAAACGGGTGAGGCCGAGTTCTCGAAAGAGACCGACGTGCTCGACGTGTGGTTCGACAGCGGTTCGACCTCGTTGGCGGTGCTCGAGGGGGGCGTTGAACCGATGTGGAAAGACGCTTGGCCCGCCGATTTGTATTTGGAGGGTTCCGACCAGCATCGAGGATGGTTCAACTCCTCGCTGGTGATCGGCGCGGCGCTTCACGGCCATGCTCCGTATCGACAGGTGTTGACCCACGGGTTTGTGACCGACGAGAAAGGGCACAAGATGTCCAAACGGCTCGGCAACGTGGTGGACCCGGTCGCCGCCGCGCAAAACGCCGGAGCGGACGTGCTGCGCTATTGGGTGGCCAGCGTGGACTACGCGAACGACGTCCCCTGCTCGGAAAGCTTGTTGAAGCAGTTCGGCGACGGGTATCGCCGTGTGCGGAACACCTTGCGCTTTCTTCTTGGCAACCTCTCCGATTACGACGGGCTGGCCCGGCCGGAACGGCTGGAGATCGACCGCTGGATCATGGAGCAGGTCGATCTGCTCGCCGCCGACTGCGTGCGCAAATACCGCGAATACGATTTCGGGTGGGTGATCCAGGCGATTCACAACTTCTGCGGAGCCGAGCTGTCCGCGTTTTATCTGGACGTGATCAAGGATCGCATGTACTGCGACGGCAAGGATTGGGATTCACGTCGGTCGGGCCAGCTCGCGTGTCACTACGTGCTGGTGCGGCTGACCAAGCTGCTTGCCCCGGTGCTCGCGCACACCGCGGAAGAGGTGTGGGCGCGGATCCCCGGCGTCTCCAGCGCGTGGGCCGAAGGGCCCGATTGGGGCAGCGTGCACCTGGAGCCGTTCGACGCACCCGACGAAGCGGAGCTCGCCGCGATTCGGGGCAGCGATTTCCAGGCGCGCTTCAGCGCGCTGCTGGAGGTTCGGGCCGAGGTGTTCGCCGCATTCGAAAAGTGGAAAGAGGAGAGCGGCCTCAAGGACACGCAAGACGTCGTGCTTCGGCTCTCGGGCGCGCCGGAGGCGCTTCGCGCTTTCGGTTCCGAAGCGCTCGCGCTGTACTTCAAGATGAGCTGGGTGCATTTGGAAGACGGTCCCGCGGCGATCGCTTTCGAGCCGAGCCCCTATCCAAAATGTGACCGCTCGCGGATCCGCCGCCCGGATGTGGCCGAGGCGTTCGGGGCGATGTTGACGGCTCGAGACCGGAAAGTGTTGGAAGAGCGGGGCGCATGAGGTTCGATCGCCGCGATCTTTTCTGGACGGTGTTTCTCGGGTTCTTCGCCTTGGACCAGGGCGTCAAGGCTTGGATTCAAGCGTCGCTGCCCGTGCACGGTTCGTTCTCGGGCAAACCGTGGCCCGGCGTGTTCGAACTGACCCTTACCTATAACAAGGGGATCGCCTTCGGCATGATGCAGGGAGCGGGGCAGTTCATGACGCCCATCGCGCTCTTCATCTCTTTGATGGCCGGGTTTTATTGCCTGCGTCACGCGAGGGAGCCGTGGCCGGTGCACATTGCGATGGGGTTGCTCGCCAGCGGCGCGATCGGCAATCTGGTGGACCGGGTTCGATTCGGCCAGGTGACCGACATGTTTTGGATCCGCATCATCGATTTTCCGGTGTTCAACATCGCGGACGCGTGCATCACGGTGGCCGCGAGCCTGCTGATTCTCACCTGGATGACCGAAGGGATGCGAAGTGGCAAGAAGCCCGCGCCGCCTTCGGCCTCCTCGGGTCGCCCCGAGAGCTCCGAGCCTTCCGCCGAACCGGAACCGACTCCGCAGCCCGAGGCTTCCGAAGACGCATCGGTGCCTGCCTCTTCGCCCGAGCGCTAAGCCCGGCTCGAAGCCGGTGCGGACGGTGTGGGGTGCTTCGGTAGAATGGAGCCTCATGCCGGAACTGCTGTTAGAGGTTGGATGCGAAGAGCTCCCCGCGAGCTTCGTCGAGAAGGCGGCCCAGGATTTGAAAGGGTGGGTGCGCGCCGCGCTTGAGGAGGCCGGTTACGAGGGGCTCGGCGAAGGTTGCGCGATGGGCACGCCTCGCCGCTTGATCGTCGGCTTTGCCGACGTGCCCGCACGCCAGCCCGACCGCAGCGAGGAACGCCGAGGACCGAGCCTGCAGGCCGCGTTTGGCGAGGATGGCGCACCCAGCAAAGCTTTGCTGGGATTTTGCCGAGGTCAAGGCATTGAGCCCGAAGCGCTGGAGCGCCGTGAGGGGTACGTGTGGGTTCGCAAGGAGCTGCCCGGCCGCCCGACCGGCGAACTGCTCTCCGAGACCCTGCCCGCCGCGATCCGCAAATTGAGCTTTGAGAAATCGATGCGCTGGGGCGCCTCGCGCATGCGCTTCGCGCGCCCCGTGCGATGGCTGCTCGCCGCATACGACGGGCAGGCGGTGCCCTTCGAAATCGAAGGGGTCGCTTCGGGACTCAAGAGCCGAGGACATCGCTTCTACGCGCCCGCCGAATTCGAATCTCGTACGTTCGAAAGCCATCTGCAGAACCTGCGCGCGCATTGCGTGGAGCCCGATCCCGAAGCGCGCCGAGCGCGCATTCTGGAGACTTCCCGCGCCGCGACCGCGGGGACGCCGGATTTCGACCCCAAGCTGGTCGACGAGAACGTGTACCTCACGGAGTGGCCCGAGGCCGTCGAGGGGAGCTTCCACGAGCCGTTTTTGGGGCTGCCCGAAGCGGTGCTAGTCACCGCGATGGCTAAGCACGAGCGGATGTTTCCCGTCCGCGACGCCGCCGGAAAACTCACGAATCGATTTTTGGCGATTCGCAACGCGGGCGAGCCCGAGACGGTGTCCCGTGGGAACGCTTGGGTCTTGAACGCGCGATTCAACGACGCAAAGTTCTTCTTCGACGAAGACGCGCGGCTGACGCTGGAGGCGTTCCTCGAAAAGACGGGGGGCATTGTGTTCTCCGAGAAGCTGGGGACCGTCCGGCAGCGCGCGGATCGTCTCGCCCGGTTGGCCGGCGAAATCGCGAATTGGACCGGAGCGGACGCTGACGAGCGCGCGCTGGCCGAACAGGCCGGACGCCTTGCGAAAGCGGATCTGAGCACTGGGCTCGTCAGCGAACTGCCAAGCTTGCAGGGGCTGATCGGCGCGGAATATGCCGCGCGCGAGGGGAATGCCCCCGCCGTGGTGCAGGCGCTTCGGCAGCAGTACGGTCTGCCGGGAGAGCCCCCGCGCACGCCGGAGGCGCGAACCGCGGTGCGGCTGTTGCTTGCGGACCAGATCGACAAACTCGCGGGATTCCTCGGAGTCGGGCTCGTGCCGAGCGGATCAAGCGATCCGTACGGTTTGCGCCGCGCGGCGACGATCCTCATCGAGGCGGCGTGGCTTTGGGAAGGGATCGACCGACCCTATGTCGAAATGCTGCCGCTCGCCGAGGCGGCCTACGCGGAGCAGGGGATCGTGTTGACCGCCTCTGTTTGCGAGGCGCTGGAGGAGATGTTCTCCTCGCGCTACGAAGCGCTCTTGCCCGAGGCACGGCACGATTTGCTCGAAGGCGCGCTCGCCGCTGGCGATCGCACCGCGCCGCGCGCCGTTCGGTTTCGCTTGGCCTGTTTGGAGCGGCTTTCCGGGGATGCCGCGTTCGTGCAGACGGCCAACCGTCCGCTCAATATCCTTACGGCCGCACGCAAGGCCGGGGAGCGGATCGAGGCGACGGGGCCGCTCGATTCGCCGGAGGGCGTCGCGTTGAGCGAGGCCTTGGAAGGGGTGAGCGCGGTGCTGGGGGAGGCGGTGCGGACCGGATGCGTCGAGGACGCGGCGCAAGCGGCCAAAAGCCTCGAAGGACCGATCCACACGTTTTTCGAGCGCACGATGGTGATGGCCGAGAATCCGGAGGTGCGCGCCGCGCGGCTTGGATTGGTCGAGCGGGTCGCCTCACGCTTGCTGGCGCTCGGCGACTTTTCGAAGGTTGCCGTCTAATCCTTATTCGGGATGAATTTTAGACTCACCGAGTTGATGCAGTAGCGTTGGCCGGTGGGTTGGGGGCCGTCCGGAAAGATGTGCCCCAAGTGGCCGTCGCATCGTTTGCAGGTGACTTCGATGCGATGCATGCCGTGGCTGCGGTCGTCGTGAAACTCTACGGTGCCGGGCTCGGCGTCGTAGAAGCTGGGCCAACCGCAGCCCGAATCGTATTTGACGCCAGAGCGGAAAAGGATCTGTCCGCAGGCCGCGCAGGCGTACTCTCCTTCGGATTTATGGTCCCAGAGCTCACCGGTGAAGGCGCGCTCGGTGCCTTTCTCGCGGAGCACCTCGTACTGCTCGGGAGTCAGGGTTCGACGCCATTCGAGGTCCGATTTGACGATTTTCTCGGTTTGGGAGGGGTGCATTTGATTCAACTCCTGTGCGCTTAAAGAAGAAGGCAAGGGGACGGAGCGGCCGACGGGGGCGCTCGACGTTCGTGAGGTGCATCCCGCGACCCCCAAGAAGCCGATCAGCACTCCCAACATCGATGCGCTTCCGATCTTCATCCCACTTCCTATCGACGCCGCCCCGTCTCGAAATGCTCCCTTGGCCGGTACACTTCGCATGAAATATGCAAGTTCATTTCGGGCTGGATCTGCTGTCGGCGGAGTGGCCGCGGGCCGTGGTGTGCATCGGGACGTTCGACGGGGTGCATCTGGGGCATCGCGCCGTCATCGCCGAAGCGGTGCGCCGCGCCTCGAGCGAGGGGCTTCCGTGTCTTCTGGTCACCTTCGACCGTCACCCGGCGGCAGTGCTGGATCCCGATCGCTGCCCGCCCGCGATCGCGGGGCTCGGAGCGAACCTCGCCGAGTTCGAGCGCGCTGGCGTCGAGATCGCAGTCGTTTTGCGCTTCGATCAAGCGCTCGCCGATACCACCGCCGAAACGTTTTTCGAGGAGACACTGCTTGGCTCGCTCCACGCCTCATGCCTGGTGGTGGGGCACGATTTTGCGTTCGGCTGGGCCCGGCGCGGCACGCCGGGATGGCTCGCGGAGCGGATCGAGACCCATGTCGTTCCGCCCTTCGAACTCGACGGGGAGCGCGTGAGCAGCAGCCGTGTCCGGGAAGCGATCGCCTCGGGAGAGTTCGAGCGAGTATCGCGCTGGCTCGGGCGACCTTGGGAGATGAGCGGCATCGTGGTGAGCGGAGAGCGGCTGGGCCGAACGTTCGGCTACCCGACGGCGAACCTCGCGCGTTCGATTCGTCAGGCGACGCCCAAAGACGGCGTGTACGCCGGGACCGCGATCACCCCGTTCGGCGAGTTTCGAGCCGCGATCAGCCTTGGCGATCGTCCCACGCTGGAGGGGAAGGAGCACGCGGTGGAGGCGTACCTGCTCGATTATCCCGGCGAATCGCTCTACGGCAAGAACGTGACGTTGCGGTTTCACCGTCTACTTCGTGAGCAGCGCCGGTTCGACTCCGTCGAGGATCTCCGGGCGCAGATCGCCGAGGACGTCCGGCACGTCGCCGCCGGATAGCCTCCGGATCCCCTGCGCCGGGCCGGCTTGCCCCTAAGGAGTGTGAAACGGATGGGTGGCAAAGTTTGGATCGTTCTTAGCGGCGTCTTGGCGCTTCTGATCGTGGGGCGCGTCGCCCTTCATTTCGTGAGGACACCCGACGACAAAACGCTGATCCACGAAGCGTTGATGCGGTCCGTGGACGCCTCGCGCCAAGGCGAGCCCGACGGCGTACTGGAGCTCTTTAGCCGGAATCTCGAAGTCAACGATATCCGTGTCGGCAATCGCAAAGAGATGATCGACTTCATTAAGAAACAGAAACCGAACATCGAAGTGCAGAAGGTGGAGCCTTTGGTGAACGGCGACGAGGCTTCGCTGGTCTCGCCCGTGCGGATTCTCGGCACCGTGCCGATCATCAACCGCGAGATCGACGTGACCGTGCCCGAGGTGACCTTCGTGTTCCAGAAAGAGTCCGGAACGCGGTGGGGTATCGTGCCGACGAAAGTGTGGAAGCTGACGAAGGTGTACCTGCCCCAGGAGGCCCTGGAGCAGGCGTTCGATCTTTCGTTTTAGCCGACCGAGCCTTCGAGGCTGACCCCGAGGAGCTTTTGCGCCTCGACCGCGAACTCCATCGGCAGTTCGCGGAACACATCCTTGCAGAAGCCCGAGACGATCATGTTGACCGCGTCTTCGGTGGGGATGCCGCGCTGGTTGCAGTAGAAGATCTGGTCCTCTCCGATCTTGGAGGTGGAGGCTTCGTGCTCGACCGTGGCGGTCGGGTTCTTGACCTCGATATAGGGGAAGGTGTGCGCGCCGCATCGATCCCCCATGAGCATCGAGTCGCATTGCGAATAGTTGCGCGCGTTTTCGGCGCCCGGATTGATTTTGACCAGCCCCCGGTAGGTGTTCTGGCCGTTCCCGGCCGAGATGCCCTTCGCGACGATCGTCGAGCGAGTGTTTTTGCCGAGATGGATCATTTTGGTGCCGGTGTCCGCTTGCTGCTTGCCGGCCGTTAACGCCACCGAGTAAAACTCTCCGATCGAATCGTCGCCCTGCAGGATCACCGAAGGGTATTTCCAGGTGATCGCCGAGCCGGTCTCGACTTGGGTCCAGGTGACCTTGGAACGCTTGCCGCGGCACCGAGCGCGCTTCGTGACGAAGTTGAAGATCCCGCCGACACCGGTCTCGGGATCGCCCGGGTACCAGTTTTGGACGGTCGAGTATTTAATCGTCGCGTCGTCCATCGCGATGAGCTCGACCACGGCGGCATGAAGCTGGTTCTCGTCGCGCATTGGGGCGGTGCAGCCCTCAAGATACGAAACGTAGGCGCCCTCGTCCGCGATGATGAGCGTGCGCTCGAACTGGCCGGTCTTTTCGGCGTTGATGCGGAAATAGGTCGAAAGCTCCATCGGGCAGCGCGTGCCTTTGGGAACATAAACGAAGGAGCCGTCGGAGAACACCGCAGAGTTCAGCGTCGCGTAGTAGTTGTCCGAGTAGGGAACGACCGAGCCCAGATACTCCTTCACGAGTTCGGGGTGTTCGCGTACGGCCTCCTGGATCGAGCAGAAGATGATGCCCAGTTCGGCGAGCTTTTCTTTGAACGTCGTAACGACCGAAACTGAGTCGAATACCGCGTCGACCGCGACGCCCGACAGGGGTACCGCGCGCGCATCGGCGGGGGAGGCGGCCGCGTCCTTGACGTTCAAAAGCACCTTTTGCTCGCTGATGGGGATCCCCAGCTTTTCGAAGGTTTTGAGAATCTCGGGGTCCGCGTCTTCCAAAGAGTTGAGCTGCGGCTTGTTCTTGGGCGCGGAGTAGTAGATGATGTCTTGAAGGTCGACCGGAGCGTATTTCACGTTCGGCCAGGTCGGCTCTTTCAGCGTCTGAAGGTGGCGATACGCCTTCAAGCGCCAGTCCAGCAGCCACTCGGGCTCCTCTTTCTTTGCGCTGATGAAACGGACGACCTCTTCGCTCAGCCCCGGAGGGAGCGTCTCGGTTTCGAGATCGACGCTCCAGCCGTGCTGGTACTCACGGTTGGCGAACTGTTCGAGTAAGGCGTCGTCCGAGGACTTCTCGGTTTTTTCGATGGAATCTTGCGTCATAGGGCACTGTCGGCAGATGCCCTCCGGGCAGAGCCCGCGACGCATCTCCGTCTATCCTTACGTCTATTATGGAACGGTCGAAGCGCCCTTTGCCCGGCTAGAGGAGCTCGAGTCCATCTTTGGTCTGAGACGAGACACGAGTCGATTCGCGTTGAATCAGCCTCGCGGGGTAAGTCCGCCGCCCAAGCGGCTCTTTGCTGCCACGCATCCGATCCAGCAGACAATGCCAGGCCGCTTCGCAAAGCTCTCCGATCGGGAACTGGATACTGGTCAACGGCGGCTCGACCAGGTCGATATGCCGGGCGCCGCCGATCCCCGCGACGCGAACGTCCCTCGGGCAGCTTCGGCCGACGTCGCGGCACGCGCGGACCGCCAAAAGCGCGAGTTCATCCTCATAGCAGATGATCGACTCATGGAAGTCTCGACCCAGCAGTTCGGCCAAGTCCGCCCGCGCCAATCCGAGGTCTTCGTGCGAGACGAAGTGTGCCGACGGGTTGAAGCCTAACGACTGCATCGCCTCGGCGTAGGTGTTCCACAAGTTCTCGTGAGTGTGCTGAAGCGCTTTCCAACCGAGGAACAGCACCCGTTCGTTCGGACGCAGGTGGTGAAGCAGCGCGCTCATCGCGGGCCGGATATCGATCTCGAACCGGTCGCCGCCTTCGCGGCAACATGTGCCCACCGAAACCGTCGGGATGCCCATCGGCATCGGCATGTCGGGGTCGGGATCGAGCAGACCGTCGACAGATACGATTCCATCGACCGGCCAGAAGGCGGGCCGCGTCGACTCGTTGCCCTCCGAGGGGCGCATCTGCCGAACGAGCACTTCGTAGCCCTCTCGGCTGGCGAGCGTGTAGAGGCGGTGGATGACCTCGTGATAGAACGCGGTGTCCAGTCGCGGCGCGGTCAGCGCGACCATTTGAGTCGAGCCTTTGACTAGCGCTCGGGCGGCGTAGTTGGGACGGTAGCCCATCTCCTTCGCCATCTTCCAGACGCGTTGGCGGGTTTCCTCCGGGATCGCCACGTCAAACCGGTTGTTGAGCACCAAAGAGATGGTGGCGTGTGACAAATTCAGTGCTTTTGCAAGATCTCGTAGTGTAACAGGCATTATTGCTTCAGTAATCGGTCAGGCCTTAAGTTTCAATAAACAAATAGCACTATCAGGACGAAATTCAATGATAATGAACTCTCTCGATCAGTTCCGACGGGTCATCTCCCCGAATCGATTCTCGCTCTAAGTAATACTGTGCGAGCACCCCTCCGAGATGCGTTCCCAATTAAAAAATTCCATAAATCCGAGCGAGGTGAGCTCTCGCAATTTCTCCGGGTTTTTAGGGCACGAAAAAGCCCTCCCCGTAATCTAGCGGGGAGGGCTCTGAGGAATCGCGGATCAGTTGGACGCGAGTTCCGAGGTGCGCTTCTTGAGGAAGTTGACGTACGTTTCGACACTGTACGTGAGACCTTGGAAATCCGCGATCTTAGTCTCGTCGGGATTCAAGGTTACGTACACCGGTAGGGCGATGCTCTCAGACAGCTTCTGACAGAGGTCGAAGTTGAATTTATCCGCCGGGGTCGGACGATCCGTGTAGAGCTGAACTCGAACGAACTTCTCGAGTTCGGCTTTGACCTCGGCCTTGGGGAACATCTGCTTTTCCATCAGCCGACAGTTGGTGCAGAAGACACCGGTAAAGTCGATGAAGATCGGTTTGTTCTCCCGTTTTGCGACCTCCACAGCTTCCTTATAATCTTTGTACCAGTGAAGCCCGTCGGCATGCTCGGATTTTCCTTCGCCTTCTGCGACTTTGGGGCCGTAGCCGGGCATGTAGGGATATTCCTGCGGCGGCAGAAGCGACATGATGGCTGGGGAAAGGTTGAACTTGCCCGACATCGTGAAGAACAAGTAGCTGGCAAACAGGACGGTCCCAAGCCCCACGGCTTTACGCGCCGGGCCGATCTTGGCGCTGCTGTCGTTGTGGGGGAAACGAAGCGTTCCCAGCATGTAGATGCCCGCGATCGCGAAGATCATGCCCCAGAGCGCCAGCGCGACGTTATAGGTCAGATAGCCTCGCCCAAACGAAAGCTCGACGTTGGAGAAGAACTTGACGGCCATCGCAAGCTCGAGAAAGCCCATGTAAGCTTTGATGCTCTCAAGCCAGGAGCCGGATTTGGGAAGGCGCGCCAGGTAGCCGGGGAAGAGCGCGAGGAAGAAGAACGGGAGCGCGAAGACGCCGCTGAACACCAGCATGCCGATCGTCGGCATCAAGTAGTTACCGGTCGAGACCGCACCCGCAAGGACCGTTCCGACGAACGGGACCGTGCATGTGAAGGACGTCAGGCTGAACGCCAGGCCCATCAGAATCGGGCCGACGTACCCGCCTTTCTTCGTTCCGGTGCTGCGGAATTTGTTCGCCAGACCGGAAGGCACTTGAATCTCAAAGAATCCAAAGAGGCTAAAGGCCAGCACCACGAACAGAATCGCCAGGGCCAGATTGACCCACATGTTCGTCGCGAGCCGGCTGATTCCGGTCGCACCGAAGATCATGGTCATCAGCAGCCCAAGGGCGGTGAAGGTGCCCACGATGCCGAGGCAGTAGGCCGTGGCCATTTTGACGCCATGGCGAGGGTCTTCGTTGGTTTTTTGCTTCGAGAAGAAGCTCACCGTGATCGGAATCATCGGAAAGACGCAAGGGGTGAAAATCGAAATCACACCCGCGACCGCCGCGGCGATCAAGAAGCCGAGGATGCTCTGCTTTTTAACTCCATCGCCACTGTCCGAACTGCCCGCGGCGGCTCCGCCGGTGAATTCCGACCGGGCATCCCCATCGGCGACCGTAAACGTGACCGGAATTTCGACCGTTTGCGGGTTGAGGCACCCCGTTTCGTTACAAAGCTGGTAGGTGACGCTGACCAAGAGGGTCTGTTGTCCCGAGGCGTCCTTGGGAACACGAATCGGGATCACGAAATCGGTCTCTTTCTCGAAGTACTGCACGTCCATCTCGAAGCCTTCGTCATGCTTCGTCAGGAACGCCTTCTGTTGAGGCCTGCCCGCGATCTCGAAGGGAGACCCTTCAGGCAAGACGATCTGAGTGACGAAAGGTCCCCCTTCCGGCTGAGTCAGAGAAAAGATGTGGTAGGTCCCGTCGATCTGGACATGGGCGACGAAATCGACGACCTCGCCGGCGCGGATATCGGTTCGAGAGAGCGAACCTTTCCAGCGCGAGCTATTCGCTTCGACAAGCGTACCGCCGTTGTTACTAGAGGATGCCGCTGAAACGAACTCCGGACGGGCGCTCCCCTCTTGGAGGGCGACCGTCACCGGGATGTCGATGTATTGCGGGTTGAGACAGCCGGTTTCGTTGCAAAGCTGGTATTGCGCTTGAACCGTGAGGGTCTGTTCCCCTTTGGCATCGGCGGGAATCTGGATCGGAATGACGAACTCAGTCTCTTTTTCGAAGTACTGCACGTCCATCTCGAAGCCTTCGTCGTGCTTCGTAACGAACTCTTTTTGCTTAGGTTGACCCACAAGTTTATACTTCGAGCCTTCCGGCAGGACGAACTGTGTGACGAACGGACCTCCCTCGGGCTGGGTGACCGAAAAGATGTGGAAGGTGCCGTCGATCTGGATCCGGGCGACAAAGTCGACCGTTTCGCCGGCGCGAACGTCGGCGCGTGAGAGCGACCCTATCCATCGCGATTGGTTCGCTTCGACCTGCTTTCCTTGCGGGAGAGATTGTGCCGTTGCGAGCGCGAAGGCGAAGGTGCTCAAGAGCATCAAGACGAGGAGTTTAAGACCGGTTCTCATGGTTCGATACGGGATTCGTTAAGCGTTGGTGAAAAATACGGCTCAAGGGTGAGGCCAAGTTCCCTGCCAACCCTGAAGTTTCTTGTCAGACTACCTCCATCGAAGAAGAAGCCGGGCCGGAATTCGAAAGGAGGAAACGGAGCCCAGTCGGGAAGAGGAAGAAAAAATCGGCCGCCCCTTGGGACAAAGGGGCAGGCCGGAGGTTGAAAAGCTATTTGCCGAGATAGACCCAAACGTAGCCGTATCGCGGTCCGGGGGACGGTCGGTAGCGGCGCACTTCGTCAGTGACTTGCTGCTGCCTCTCCTCGAGCGCTTTGAGCTTTTTCGAGCGTGCGGTCGTCTCACGAAGCGTCGCCAGGAATTGGTCGCGCTGTTCTTTCGTGAGATCTGCGAATTTCTGGACTTTGAAACGTTTGGTCAGCACCTCTTCGCGGAGGGCGTTTTGGATCGCTTGAATCTGGTGGAACAGCTCGGTCTGTTCGGCGTAGAGCACTTTGCTGCGTTCGAGTTGCGCTTCGCTCGGCTTGAACTCCGGCTCCCAAACATACAGGTCGCCCACCAGCAGATCGAGCTTCCCGTCGCCGTTCCAATCGGTAACCGAAATCGTGGGGCGAGTGCCCGACCGTCGATCGATCAGCTCCTTCGTCTCCCAGTTCACGCGAAGCGCGAATTGGCGTTCTTGTGGGATCGGCTGAACCCAGACGATGCCCGTGTCCAAAACGAGGTCGTTGAAAATGTCGCGCGAGCCTTGATAGTAAGTGATGCTGCCGACCCCGTTGCCCAAAATCAGATCCGGCACGCCGTCGCCGTTCCAATCGTGGAACACGACACGGCCGTCATGGATTTGGCCGGGCTCTCGGCCCCCTTCCAGACGCCGCCCGCCGACGAGGATGGGGAGCGGCTCGCCAAAAGTGAGGTCTTCTTTGCCGATCATTCGCTGAACGGGAGTGTTGCCGGCTGCGTATACGACGAGGTCGAGAATGCCGTCGCCATTCCAGTCGACCGTCGCCGCGTTCGAGTAGCTGCCGATCGCGATCTCGCGGCCATCCGAGAACTTCAAGATCTGGCCCGCGGCGAATTTACCTTGGCCCAAGCCTTTAAAAAAGTAAAAGTGCCCTTTCGCCGAACCGGTGAGAATGTCTTTGATGCCATCTCGATCGAGATCCACAACCTGTGGAGTGCTGCCGACGCATCACCCGCACGGGACGGAGAGGTCGACGTCTCCCGCCTGAAGCATCGTGAACTCTTTGAACTCCGGTCGAGTATCGGTCCCGTAGTTTTTGTAGAGGCGGATCGCGCCTTTGTCGAACTGCCCGACGAGCAGCTCCTTCACCCCGTCGCCGTCGATATCCTCGTAGACAGGAGCGGCATGGCACATGTCGGCGTTGATGTACTCACCGTTCGCCTTGACGCGGAACGGAGCCTCAAAACCCGAAAGCCAGGAGAGGTCGGGTGAGTTCACAGCGTTCAGTAAAAGCATGTTTTTAACCTTGTAGGATCAGGTAGCAGAACGTTTCCCTTACTTCTGAAGCAGCAGCCACACATAACCGGCCCGTTTGCCGAGATGCGGACGCAGGATGTCGAATTCCGCCTGGAGTCGCTGCGTCTTCATCTGCACCGGATGTGCCGAGAGCATCTGCATGAGGAGCGGATAGACGACTTTCCGTTCTTCGCCCGTGAAATCTCCTTCGGGTTTGGGCGGCATGTCTTTGATCTGGAAGATCTTCCCGAGAATTTCTGCCCGAACCTTGGGTTGCTGAGCGTATGCGACTTCGAGCTCTTTGCGGACCTGACGAGCCTTTTCGTCGATTTCGGGGGGCGCCGGCTTGGAGAAGAGATCGCCGATCAGAAGGTCCGGCTTGCCGTCGCCGTTCCAATCGGTGACCGAGATCGTCGGACGCGCTCCCGGGCGTGGATTGCCGAAGAGTGCTTTCTCATAATCGAGGGTCTCCAAGGTGCCGTTGTCGAAGTTGTCGAACCACTGGGTGCCTTTGTCCAAAGCCATGCGACCCTGCGCGTCGCGAGAACCTCGATAGAGCCAGATGGAGCCGTTGCCGTTGCTGAAGATCAGATCCGGGACCCCGTCGGCATCCCAATCGTAGAACACCAGGCGGGCGTCTTGGATCTGGTGCAGTTTGTTGAGCGTCTCGCCGCCCGCCGGAAGCGGCTCGGGCGTGCCGTAGCGCAGATCCCCTTTGCCCAGCATGATCTGGACGCCTTTTCCGGAAGAATAAAATACGATGTCGAGCGTGCCGTCGCCGTCCCAGTCGATGGGGGTCATGTTGACGAAGCTTCCGCCGTTGAGAGGCTCACCTGATTCGTCCGTGAGAAGCCGTTCGGCTTCGAAGCCGCCTTTGCCGTCCCCTTTAAAAAAGTGGAGCTTGCCGCCATAGGCCGAGCCGGTGATAATGTCTTTCAAGCCGTCCTGATCGAGGTCCACAAACTGTGGCGTAGATCCGATGCATCACCCGCAAGAAACGCTGATGTCTTGGCCGCCCGCCTGGAGCCAGGTGAAATCTTTGAAGACTGGCTGGGTGTTGGTGCCGTGGTTCTTGTAAAGCCTGATCTTGCCGTCTTTGAACTGCCCGACCAGGAGCTCCTTCAGGCCGTCCCCGTCGATATCTTCATAGAGCGGGGCCGCGTGAGCCATGTCCACGTCGATGAATTCGCCCCCTGCTTCGATTCGCACGGCAGGAGCGAAGGGGGAAGTGGGCGGACTAAGCAACAGCATTGAAATCATTGAATTGCGATCTCCTTAATCGCCGGCTTCTCCCAGGATTCTCCAAGGAGACCGGAGGGGGCGCGGCAGACAAAGTGAATAGGTCTAGGTATAGTATACACGAGCAACCTTCGGGAAAGTGCCCGCTGAGAGGCGCCAGGAGGGTTTGCCCCTCCCGACGCAAGGTTATTTGGAAAGATAGACCCAGACGTACCCGAAGCGCTCCAGAGGAATGTTGTACTTACGGACCTCCTCCATCAGCACGTTTCGGCGGGCGATCAACGAACGCAGCGGCTCTCGTTGAACCACTTCGTCGTAGATCACTTTGTATTGGGCGCGCTGCTCCTGGGTCAACCGGATATGCGGAGTGTCTTCGGCGAGCCCGAGGCTTCTGAGCGCGTGGCGGTTGGCTTCGGCCAAGAGTGTCCCCGTCGTTTCGTAGGCCGCTTGCAGCTCTTCGTCCAACCTGGTTTTTTCCTCAAGCTGCGCTTCGGTGTAGTCGTGCTTACCAAAGCAGACAAAGAGGTCGCCGATCAAGAGATCGGGCTTTCCGTCGCCGTTCCAATCGGTGACCGTGATGGTGGGGCGGCGCCCCGCGCGGGGCTCGTTAAACTCCATCGTCTCATAGTCTTTGACGCGCACCTTGGTGTGGTCGAACGCGGTCATCCAGGGGATGCCATCCGAGAGCACCAGCTCTTTCGAAGCGCCTCGAGTGCCTCTGAAGAAGGTGACGCTTCCGTCGCCGTTGCTGAAGATCAGATCGGGCGTACCGTCTTCGTCCCAATCGTAGAACAAGACTCGTCCGTCGTGGATCTTCACGAGGTCCTCGAGTTTGCGTTCTCCGATTTGGAGCGGAGCAGCCTCGCCATACTTCAAATCGCCTTGCCCGAGACGAAGCTGGATCCCTTTTCCAGAAGAGTAGTGGGCGACATCGAGAATGCCGTCCCCATTCCAATCGACGACGGAAAAGTTGGCGTAGCTTCCGACCTTGAGCGCTTCGCCGGATTCGTTCATTAAATGGACGCCTGCGTCGAAGTTGCCTTTGCCGTCTCCCTTAAAGAAATGCAGTTGTCCGCTGGGTGAGCCGGTGATGAGGTCTTTGACGCCGTCCTGATCGAGGTCCACAAACTGTGGTGTGCTGCCGATGCATCAGCCTCCGCCGACGCTGATCTCTTTGCCGCCGGCTTGAAGCCAAGTGAAGTCTTTGAAGACTGGCTGGGTGTTGGTGCCGTGGTTCTTGTAGAGCCTGATCTTGCCGTCTTTGAATTGTCCGACGAGCAGCTCCTTCACGCCGTCGCCGTCGATATCTTCATAGATCGGGGCGGCATGGCACATATCGGCCTGAATAAACCGCCCGTCCGCTTGGACGCGGAACGGAGTCTCGAAGGAAGGAGGGGCTCCGAGGAGCAGTGAGGTTGTGAGTGTGATGACCATACGTTTTCTCCCGGTTTTGAAGATGCTTAGTGACGGAGATAGACCCAGACATAGCCGTAGCGCCAGGCATCGGGCTGGAGTTGTCGAATCGCCCCGAACAGTTCGTTTTGCCGGGGGTACGCCGCTTGATATTCGGCCGATTGCTTTTGAGACCGGTCCAAGCTTTCTCCGTACTTTATCAATTGTTCGCGGCTGGCCCCTCGGCGGGTTTCGGGGGTGAGCCCCGAATTGGCCAAGGCTTTCAATGCGAATTCTGTCTCCATCTCCCCGATGCGCCTTTGCAGGATCGCGAGCTCTTCCTCTAAGGACGCCAGTTTCGTTTTTTGAGCTTCGGTGCGTCGATCGAATTGGAAATAGAACAGGTCTCCGCCGAGCAGCTCCTTCACGCCGTCGCCGTCGATATCTTCATAGATTGGGGCCGCGTGGCACATCTCGGCCTGGATGTAGCCTCCGTCCGCTTGGACCCGGAACGGCGCTTGGAACAGGGAAGGGTTCTCGAGAAGTGAGGTGGTGACGAGGGAAAGGACCATGGTTTCGTTAAAAGCTTTCCGTATCTTGCGAAGACGGCCGAGCCCCCTGGGACATGGGAGCCGGCCAATCCTCGGGGATAAAAAACGCTATTTGCCCAGATACACCCACACAAAACCGTGCGACTCGTTGCGTACCTGATACTGCAAGGATTCTGTATAGATCAGGTTGAGTCTTTCGTTGATCTGGCCTAGGACCTTGCTTTCCGAGCGAAGACGCCCGAGAGTGGCGAGGTACTGGCGATATTGCTCCTGCGAGAGTTCGTTGGCTTTGCGGTCCTTGACCCCAATCTCGGCCATGGCTTGCTGCGTGAATTCTCGATTGAGCTCCTGAGACCGCTTTGTAAGCTCTTCGCTTTCTGCTTTAAGCGCGTCTCGTCGCGTTTCCTGTTCCGGTGTCAGGTCCGATCGCGGGGGGAGCATCAGGTAATCGCCGACGAGCAGATCGGGTTTGCCGTCGCCGTTCCAGTCCGTGACGGAGATCGTCGGCCGAACGCCCGGGCGCATCAGGCTGAGCTCCATGGTGTCGTAGTTCAAAACTTTCCGCGTGTTGCGCTCCTCGGTCGGAGGGGCTTCGAGCCAGACGGTCATCTCCGAGAGCACCAACTCGTTCGCGGCGTTACGCGACCCTTTGAAGTAAGTGATACTGCCTTCGCCGTTGCAGATGAACATGTCCTCGACGCCGTCGCGATCCCAGTCCGCGAAATACACGCGCCCGTCGTGGATCTTCATCATGTCGTTGAGCTTTTGATCGCCGACTTTGAGAGGAGAAGCAGGGCCGTACTTCCGATCGCCTTTCCCAAGCATGAGTTGAATGCCTTGCTGGGAAGCGTAGAACGCGAGGTCCAAGATGCCGTCGCCGTTCCAATCAATCGTGGTGACGTTGGTGAAGGCGCCAGGACGGATCTCTTTTCCGTTTTCGTCCTGAAGAAGTTCGGCTTTGGCGAATTTTCCTTCTCCGAGACCTTTGAAGAAGAAAAAGTTACCGCAAGCGGCACCGGTCAGAATGTCTTTGATGCCGTCTTGGTCAAGGTCCACAACCTGTGGAGTGCTACCGACGCATCAACTGCCGCCGACGGCAACGACTTCGCCGCCCGCTTCGAACCATTCGAAATCTTTGAACACCGGCGCGGTATTCGTTCCGTGGTTCTTATAGATGCGGATTTTTCCGTCGCGGAACTGGCCCACGATCAACTCTTTGAGTCCGTCGCCGTCCAGATCGTCGTATACCGGAGCGGCGTGGCCGATTTCGACGCTGATCAGCTCTTCGCCCGCTTTCACGCGAAAAGGCGTGTCGAAGCGGGGAGCTTCCAGCGGTGAAAGCATCGTCATGGCGGACAACGTTGTCAGGATCATAATGCGCGGCTCTTGGTCAATGATATAACGACCTATCACTTATACGCAAGAGGCTGCCCTCGATGCACCCACGAGCGCCACTTTTTTGCGAACTTTTGGAAGAAGCCCTTTTGTCCAAGTCAAAAAGGCTCTATCTGCGATCGTTCGTGTGTAGAGGAGCCCTCTCAGCGATTTGTTTATGGAGCCTTGTTACCGAAGGCGCTGTCCCCAGGCTTTCGATAGCTTTGTCGGGACCCGATCTTTCTTTTGGGCTTCTTCTTCCGTTAGACCTTCCATGCGTTGAGGCGGGGAAGGGTTCCCCGCCTCTTGAGTTGTTCTCAATATCGAAAGAGCGCGGCCATGCGTCCTGCGCCCGGGACGTCGCTAGGGGGAACCGCATAAACGTCTCCGCCGTTGGCGAGGGTCGCCAGCGCCGCGGCGTTCAGGAGGTCCTCGGACTCGTGGTTCGGCGTCGGCGTCAGCTCGATTCGGCTGCTTTGCGGGCAGAATCGGCCCCAGACTTCGTCGCTCAGCGAGACGAACAGTGCTTGAACCCGTCCGTAATGCGCGGCGGGCACGATCTCGTCGAGTTCGTTCGAGGCGGCGTTCGAGCCGCTTTGCGCGGCGATGCGCTCGCGTGCCTCACGTTCGGATCGCCGGAACGTGGGCTCGACGAGCGCCCAGGCGCGTTCGTGGAGCGTTTCGAAGGGGGTGTGTTCCGGATTGCCGGAGATGCCCTCCTCGAACACGTTCAGCCCGTGGCTGGCCTCGCGGTAGATCGGCATCAGGTAATCGACGCACGCGAGCACGATCGGGGAAGGATCGCCGTGTAGGAATTCGCGCAACGCGTGGTCGACTTTGTGGAAGAACTCGAGGTACTCCCTTTTATGCGCTTCGCCGGTCTGCCCGATGTGCGCGTGCGGCCCCGGTCCGTTGCCGGCCTGGGGAGGGTGCGGGCCGGTTCCCCAAAGCGCTTCGGCCATGTTGGGAGGAAGACCGGGGACGGGGATTGGATGCAGCTGAAAGCGGTTACCCTTGAGGAATTGAACGCGGTTTTCGCTGAGCGCGAGCACGTAGAACCGGCCGCTTCCGGCAAAGAGGGGCAAGAGCGGCTTGAGATGGTAGCGTTCGTTGACTACGGCGCGTTCTTCGAAGCGAAGGGGCAGGCGGTAGTGCCACATTTCCGAAGAGGAAAGGAAGACCGCGAGTCCTTCGGCTTGGTGCTGCCAAAAGTCGAGATTGTCTAATAATTCGCGCGCGGGTCGAAGCATCGCCCGGATCTCGCCCTCTTTGAGACCGGTGGCGGGCAGCTCCTTTTCGACGCGAGAGAGCAGGTTTTTCAAGCGAATGGGGGCTTGCTGCCGGTCATTTCCGGTTCGCCCGGTGGGCAGATAGATCGACACGAGAGGCGGCGTCGAGCCGGAGAGCAGCGTGTGCAAGTCGGACCTGCGCAGAAGATCGATTTCCATCATGTTGAGAAAGGCCTCCTTGAGTTGGATCGATTGTCTTTTCCTACGGCGGTTTTCGTTCTATCGCTTGCTTGATTCGAAGATTAGTAAAATGAACCTCGTGCTTCTCTCGGTATCCGGCGTTCGCAAGGCTTTTGGGCTCGATCTGATTATGGACGGAGTCAGCTTCCGTATGCAGGCCAAGGAAAAGGTCGCGCTCGTTGGGCGGAACGGATGTGGAAAGACCACGCTCCTGAAGATTTTGACCGGGCGCATCGAGCCCGACGAGGGCACGGTCCAACTCGCGCGGGGCGCGAGCGTCGGCTATTTGCGCCAAGAGGCTCCCGTGGGGCTCGGCCGCACGGTGCTTCAAGAGGCTGAGAGTGTGCTCGGACATCGCCTGGAGCTGGCCGCGCGGCTCGAAGAGCTGGAGCGTCGGCTGGAGGATTCGCCGAGCGAAGCGGATCTGGAAGAGTACGCGCTCGTTCAGGAGCACTTTCTCGAAGCCGAAGGCTACAGCGCCGAGCGGGATGTGCGAAGCGTGCTGCTGAAGATGGGGTTCGAAGAGCACGAGTTCGACCGGCCGACGGACCGGCTGAGCGGGGGCGAGAAGACGCGGCTGGCGCTCGCGCGCATTCTGCTGGAAGAGCCCGACCTGTTGATTCTCGACGAGCCCACGAACCATCTGGATCTCCAAGCCACCGAATGGCTCGAAAACTGGGTGCGGGGTTATCATGGCGCGGTCCTGCTGGTCTCGCACGACCGCGCGTTCCTCGACGCGACGGCGGGTCGGGTGGTCGAACTGCGTCGGGGCAAAGCGTACGCCTATCCGGGGCCGTTCGAGAAGTATCGCGAGCTGCGGGCCGAAGAGTTCGCCCGACAAGCGATCGTGGCGGAGCGGCAGGCCGACCAGATCGCCAAACTCGACGAATACGTGCGCCGATTCATGAACTCGCAACGCACCGCCCAAGCTCGGGGGCGGCAAAAGCTCATGAACCGGCTCCTCGAAACGCAGGCCGAGGCGCCCAAAGAGCAGCGGGGCATGAAGGCTACTCTGAAATCGGCGCAGCGCAGCGGTGACCGCGTGCTGGAGATGGAAAAGGTGAGCGCTGGCTTTCCCGGAACGACCTTGATCGAGGCGTTCGATTGGACCGTGCGAGCCGGGGAGCGGTGGGGCGTGGTTGGGGAGAACGGGGCGGGGAAGTCCACGCTGATCAAGGTGGCGCTGGGAGGGCTCGCGCCGCTGGAAGGGCGGGTACGGCTCGGTTCGAACGTGCTTCCGGGGTACTTCGCGCAAGACGTTTCGGATCTCGATCCTCAGCGTTCCCCGCTCGACGTCATGGTATACGAGTGCGACCTGCTGCCTGCTGATGCGCGCAATGTGCTGGGGAGATTTTTGTTCGAGGGGGATGACGCGTTTCGTGCCATCGGATCTCTTAGCGGGGGCGAGAAGAACAAGCTCGCGTTGGCGCGGTTAACGGTCGCCCAGCCGAACCTTTTGGTGCTCGACGAACCCACGAACCATCTCGACATGGACTCGCGAGAGGCGCTCGCCGAAGTGCTCAGAGAGTACGACGGGACCCTGATCGTGATCTCGCACGATCGCTGGTTGTTGAGCCAGATCGCCACGGCGACCCTCGACGTGAGGAAAGGGGGCGTGCGCAGCTATCCCGGCTCGTACGAGGAGTATCGCGCCCGGGAGCGAGCACAAGCGGCCTCTTCGTCGGCGTCCGCAGCGAAGGCCAAGGCGCCCTTCGTTGGCCGAGCATCGGATGAGTCGACATTAAGCCCTCGCGAGATCAGCAAGCGGATCGGGACGCTTCGAAAGGAGATCGAATCGCTCGAAGAGCGGATCGGCGCGGCCGAAACCGAGCTTGGGGGCCTCGAGGCTCAGCTTGCTTCACCTCCGACTGGAGCGGATCTTGTGGCGCTCAGCCAAGAGCATCAGAGTCGAACCGAAGGATTGCAGCGTTTGATGGAGGACTGGGGCGCGCAGAACGAGGCGCTCGAAGACCTCATGCGGCGACAAGGGGTTTAGTAAGGCGGTTCCCACATTCCCGCCAAGTTTATTATTCTAGCGGACTTTGGTCTAAGTTCAGATGCACTGTAGGAACCCAAGTTTCTTCCTGTGAGCGTTGCCCTGCAGGGTCTAAGGGCTGTCGGATACTACTTTATGCACACGGACCCCGTTAGCAATGGGCGTACGATAATTCATAGCCCATGTGAGCTGGCTGGATGAACATGTCAAAGGTCACAAGCTCATGGCCGTGGATTATGACGCGCCGTCGGCTGTGAGTCGTCCGGGCTACACGCGGGAGTACTATAAGCGATGGAATTTCTGATTCTTGGTGCCGCCGAGATTGGTGGCGTGTACAGGCCCCAACTTGCCGTTTCCCCACGTGCTGAACGATCCTAAAGCGGAAAACTACTTCGAGCGAATGAAGGTTCGCTAAATCGCTTGTTGCTTCGTTTAATTAGATAACCGGGGTAATAACAAGGAACTTTCTGCCCGCATTGCTGGCTCTTGGGTTAGTTGCCCGGAAGAGTACTTCTTGTAGTGTAGCGGAGTGAGTCCTTCCTCTTTTGTTGCAGGTCATCGCCTACGAAAGAGAGATTCAGGGCGCAGATCTGATGAGGCATGAGCCTAAGATGCTTTTGCAAGAATCCTCACAACCCGAGAGGATCTAAAAGCGAGAGGCGGCAAACAAGCCTCCCTGATGCCCCTTCCGTTGCCCCACAGCGAAAAATTGAATTGTTGGGGTTTGAGTCCCACTTTGGGCACCGGGAACTCGGGTTCGAATACGCGAAAACTTAAAATGCTTAACATTTCCTCGTCTTAGAAGATCTCAAGTCGCAAGAAATCTGGTTTGCGTTTCAAAAAGCAAGTTCTGGTCTTGACAAGAGGTTGTGAACTGTTTAGAATCGCCCTCATAGAGGATTACCGAGAACGATGATGCTTTTTCAGAGATGTTTTCTTTTGTGTTTTGTGGCGACGGCCCTTTGCTTTGGGATGGTCGCTCGGGCTTCTGCCCAGTTGATGTGGGATCAGGATAAATGGCAGGTGGACGTCGCTTGGTCGGGAGCCATGCAAGCCAAAGGAGCCCGGGTCGTCAACGGCAATTTGGTGCCTTACGATTGGGAAACGACTCCCTGGTATCCCTTACCACAACCCAACTACGCTTACCCTCTGTACGATCCTTTTATCATTTACGACATCTCACCGATGAACTCCAATCCTCGGGCGGGGTACCGCACGATCGGAGCTCGCTCGGAAGGGGACCTGTTTCTTCTTTTGGAATGGAAAGACCTTTGGACGCCCGCGCCCGAGTCGGTCACCATCGAGGTTCGCACGCTGACGATAGCTGGGGTCAACACCGTCGCAGGCACGGTCGAAGAGGTGGCCGTCGAATGCAGCCTCAGCCAGTATTCCGAATACTCCGAGTCGACCACGGACAACTCGGAAGGCATGGTGACCACCGGTCGCCTCATTAAAACGATCCCTGTTCGGAACGGAAAAGCCCAGCTTCGGTGGAGTTTTAAAGGCAGCGCCGTGGGAGAGATCGAACGGTACCGCGCTCCGGCGGGAGGCAATCCAGCCCGCGAATATGTGTTCGTCCATCATTCTGTTTTGACCGCAAGGGTTCTGGAAGACGTCCGCAAGGAGCCTTTGTCCCCTTTCGAAGATAACTGCCCTTTGGATCCTCCGAGATCTTGCCCCATTCTCTGCCCCGAACTGGGGGGAATGGGAGGCGGAACTCCGGGAGCGGGGCCGACGGCCGGGGATCCCGTGAACCTTGCGACCGGAGCGGAAACGTACGAGCCGTCTTCCGACATTTTCGTCTACAACCCGGCCGGGCCGTCGGTGGATTGGAGGCGTCAGTGGAAGCGCAATATCAGCCACGCTTGGTCGAGCTCTCCGGGACTGGCTCTGGGCTGGGTCCATAACTACGATATCAAAATCGAAGGGTATCTGGAACTCGCCGCCATTCCAGGTCTTCCTGGGACAGGCCCCACCTCGAATAACAGTTATCTGGATTTGGTCTTTCCCACGGGAGCGCGCGAGCGCATTCTCGACGGTCCTGCCGCGACTTTGAACGCTCCGACCAACAAGCCTTACGTCGTCACAGGAACGTTTACCGGAACCGAGTGGGAGATCACCGTGACTTGGCGGGAGAGCGGTGCGAAGTGGTTCTTTGCGAAAGTGCCGGGACCCGGCTATGTCGGCAGCGCCCCGTTCGGAAAGCAATACCACCTCGTGCGGATCGAGAATCGGACGGGTCAGGGGATTACCTTCGAATACGAGATCATCCAGAAGAAGCTCCAGTTTATTCGCGCGGATGGCGGCGGCGCCTTGCTTACTTTGAGTTATGCGGGACCGCAAGGCACGCTTTCGGCCGTGACCGACGCCTACGGCAGGAAAGTCGCCTACACTCAAGTGGCCGCTGGGGAATCAAGCTTCTTGACGGTCGTTTCCCAAGTCGTCTCTTCCGGCGAGTCGAGTCCTCCCATTCGCTGGATCTACGGGCATATCGATACGATGTCCGAGGACATCCTGTATCACAACCTTCACCAGATCCACGTTCCCAGCCCGACCGGCGCCGGTCATTCGACCGCGACGTTGACTTACGATTTGGAAGGGAAAATCAGCCGTCGCACGGATGGGAACGGCAACTACACGACCTACATTTACTACGGGGATCGCACGTTGGTGCGGTCGTACAACGTTTCGAACGTTTTAATCGAAGAGTGGACTCAGTACTACAACTCGGCGAATCGTTCGACGGGAGTCAAGATTGGGAGTAACGCTCGGAGCACGATCGTTTACGATACGAATCATCCTTGGAAGAAGTCGAGCATCACGTATCCAGACGGTTTGACGGAGAGTTTCACCTACGATGCGAAGGCGAACGTGACGTCTCATACGGACGTTCGGGGGATCACGACGAGCTATACCTGGAGCTACGGAGATCCCCAGGGGCTCGGCCGTTTGACCCAGATCCAGGTGGGC
>JBBCJD010000020.1:0-4499 GCA_037189405.1 bacterium | reverse complement strand
GAAGCGTTCTGACGATAAGTGAAAGCCAGCCGGATCCCATAAACGTTTGGGCACTCAGGGCCGTGAATAGCGAGAAGCTGACTCCGGGTTTCATTTTTCAAATAGGTTGGCACGTTCAGCGCTATTGGTTGCCACTATTTTATGGTTGGCTTGTACGAGGTTATATCAAGATAGGAGCATCACTTAACACGTCGGATAGCGAAGGCTGCTCCCAAAACGGCTAAGGCAATTCCCATCGCAATCCCCAACACGCCTCCAAAGAGAGTTTCAATAAGCGGCTCCGCATTCTTATTGACCGTTTCCCCATACCAATTCCCCGCCAGCAACCCCGCGAAGGACACAGCCAAAAACAATAGCAGGCCGATAAATATGATCAGCGTAATTTTAATCAATCGCATTAGAAGGCTATCGATTCAAATTTAGGCCTGTCTCCATTGCAAAGGCAGCCATGAGCGTATCGCGTCTTCTGATACTTTTGGCCTTCCTCCATGGTTCGGGTCTGGACGGGCTTGCGTTGGAACTCCTCGTAATGCGATTTAAGCCACTCCTCGACGCGCTTTCCATGAACGGTGGTCCCCCACTTTACGGCGCCCGCATCCTTCAAGAAGCGTTCCCAATCCCCGCCGAAATTATACGGGACATCGGGCTTGGACCAAGGATTATACCCTTCATAGTCTTCGATTCGCTTGGCAAACTGCCTTCCGAGATGGTTGCTTGTCAGGTCTTCGGGAGTCCATGCACTATCGGTTCCCCTTACACCTTGGGCGACCTCGTTCAAGTATGATAATACCTCCGCGAACTTGACGTTGTACCAATACGCGATCAGCGCATTGTTTATGTAATGTCCCATGTCAATCCACCCGTATTTGCAAGTGTATATAAATTTGTTATTGCTTGCGTGGCCTATCTGCTGGGACAATTCCACAAGCCTGTAGGGGGATCTCCACGCGTTTATCGCCGAAGATTCGTTGAAAGTATGCCATCTGGGTCTAAGTCGAGCCTCGAGCTTCCTGTCCGCGTCGATTACGATGCGCTTCAGTAGCTGAACCGCATTGGGGGGGCTTTCTATTTGCCCATGCCCCGGAGACCCCGGATACATGCCAAGGCGGTCCCATCCGTTAACCCCGTCGTTCCCGACGAACCCGTACAAGTTCACTCCTCCTTGCTCTTCGATGGGATCCCTGCTTGGCCACCTTCCTGTTTCGGGGTTATAGTATCTGAAGCCGTAGTAGTACAGCCCCGTCCCGTCCAGAGGCTTGGTCGAGAACCGGTAGACGTTCGCCTCGCACAGCTCCTCATCCCCCCACTGCGCGATGGTCCGTCCGAAGGCGTCGTAGTCGTAGCGCCCGACCTTCGTGCCGTCCGCCAGATCGACGACGGCGCTGACATTTCCGTTCCCGTCGTAGGCGTAGCACCAAGCTCGGTTGCCGACTGCGTCCCAGGCCGCGAGCAGCCCGCCCACGCCACCCGCCGTTTGGGGTGTGCCGCTCAGATCGTTGCCCCAGGCGTAGCGCTGCACGAGATCCCCGGCGGCATCGACCACCGCGACCACGTTCCAATCGTCGTGGACGAAGCGCTCGCTTTTCACAGGTACCCAAGCCTGCGTGTCGGGATTCCAGCGTTCGACCGTGCGTCCGATGCGCCGGGTTCTTGAGTCGTAGGCGTAGCGGTAGCGCTCCCCTGGCACGCCCGCGGCGAGGGCGGCGGGCCCGGTCTGGACCTCGACGAGGCGGTTCTCGGCGTCCCAGGCGTAGGTCCATCTCGCATCGGAGACGAGGTTGCCGTCGGAGTCGTAGAGAGGCGTTTCCAAGGCCGGCGGGACGAAGCGGTGGCCGAAGCGGTGCGCGGGCAGGTCGGCCCCGCCCGGCCCGGCGCCGGGATCGAGGGCGTCGACGCTCACCGATTGCCAGAGGGCGGCCAGGGCGTTGGGCAGTCCGTCGAGCTCCGCGCGCCAGAACTCGCCCTGCCGCACGACGGGCAGGTCGTTCACGGTGACCGCGACCTCCGTGGGGGCCTTGCCAAGCACGTCGAAGGCACCGGGACGGGTGATCTGCGTGTACTGGTTCAAGGCGTTGGCGGTGTAGTCGGTCTGGCGGAGGTTGGCGCCGTTTTCGTCGCCGCCCTCGCGGGCCCATGTGCGGTTGCCGAGAGAGTCGTAGGCGAACTCCTGCTGCCATCCGGCGAGCGGGTCGTCGTTGGGGAGGCGCTTGACGGCGGAGGTGAATTGACTCGGTCCGCCCGCCTGCGGCCCTTGCCCATCGGGCTTCGCTGGCGCTCCGTCCAAAACGCCTCCGATCCCTCGGCGTTTTTCGTCGCGCTCGTTGTAGCCGTAGTGCCAGTCGGCGCCATCCTCGCGCGTGGCCTTGATCCTGCGGCCGGCGGCGTCGAGGGTGTAGGCGTGTAGTCGTTTGACAGGGGTGCGTCGTCGGTCTATGGACATGGCGACAGAGCCGGATCGGTCGCGTTTCTAACCGCTTGTTTGTCGGGGTCTGGGCGAAAAATCCCGGGAATGGCCCCTAGAGTTGGCGAGGACAGCACTGGATGTGGGTGGCCCATGTGTTGAAGCGTTCTGACGATAAGTGAAAGCCAGCCGGATCCCGTAAATGTTTGGGCTCTCTGGGCCGCGAATAGCGAATCGGAACGAAGTGCAGATAGACTGCCGAAGGTAGCCCGGAGGGCGAGGTGAAGCCGAGTCAAAAGCTGACTCCGGGTTTCATTTTCAAATAGGTTGGCACGTTCAGCGCTATTGGTTGCCACTATTGAAGTCAATTCATACTTTTTGCCTTTCGATATGTGAGTAGAAACACAACTGCCACAATGAGTGCTGGAACGGAAAAATTCAAAAACCCCGCTTTTCCTTCTTCCTGAAGAATATCCAATTCAGGTGAAGCCAACGTAATCGCGATGCCGAAAAATACGATAGTGAAGAAAAGATATATTACTGCCCAGACCGTGATTTTTAACTTTTTCATCGGAGTTGTTCAATCTAATTTATTTATACTGAACAAATTTCTCGGAAGAAATTTTATTTACCGTTCCATTTCCGGTTCCGTTCCACTTCCCAAGAACCCAGTAAGGCGTCCCGAAAAGGCCCAGTGCTGCTGCGGGTAGCTTGAAAGGAGGATCCCCTGGATTCATCCCAAAATCATAGATATCTACAATCTCAAATTTTATCTCGCAACTCAAGGTGGAATCACTTGGCCTGCTTGATGTAGTTGAACACCCCACAGAACAATCGTACTCCCAACTCATGCTATAATTTTGGAGTGTAGCCCGAAGGGCTCCTTCAGTCCACGGGGCAGTAGCGTGAAAGTGTTCACGACCACCATGGAACTTTCCGGGAATGCTCTTACTTCTAATATAGCGAAGCGCATCACCTTTAATGTCTGCGAATATTTCGCTTTCCCAATATCGATCCCTTGTAACTCGCATGAGCGGGTCGATCAAGCCGGAGTCGTCTAAGTGCATTCTATCGTTTGTGTTCGGTCGTAGCGCTGGATTTGGTTTTGGCCCTCCACCGATGCCACCGCGATGAAAATAGAGATACATAAATCCAACCATTCCCTCTGCGTAATTTACAGGGTAGAAATCTTCTCCACCTCCATTAAGTGAACCTGATTTAGAAATTATGCCCACAAAGCCAGGTTTATAGTCCTCAAAATCGACCAACCCCATAAAATCCCATCCCTTCGTAGGCCGATTCCCCACGAACCCGTACAAGTTCATCCCGCCCCATTCCCCGATGGGGTCGCGGGACAGCCACCTTCCCGTTTCCGGGTTATAGTATCTGAAGCCGTAGTGGTACAGACCCGTCCCGTCCAGTGGCTTGGTCGAGAACCGGTAGACGTTCGCCTCGCACAGCTCCTCGTCCCCCCATTGCGCGATGGTCCTGCCGAAGGCGTCGTAGTCGTAGCGCCCGACCTTCGTGCCGTCCGCCAGATCGACGATGGCGGAGACATTCCCGTTCCCGTCGTAGGCATGGCACCACGCGCGTTCCGTGCCCGCATCCCAGGCGGCGAGCAGCCCGCCCACGCCACCGGCCCCCTGGGGCGTGCCGCTCAAATCGTTGCCCCAGGCGTAGCGCTGCACCACGTCCCCGGCGGCATCGACCACCGCGACCACGTTCCAATCGTCGTGGACGAAGCGCTCGCTGGTCTTCGGTACCCAAGCCTGCGTGTCGGGATTCCAGCGTTCGACCGTGCGTCCGATGCGGCGGCTGCGCGAGTCGTAGACATACCGGTAGCGCTCCCCTGGCACGCCCGCGGCGAGGGCGGCGGGCCCGGTCCGGACCTCGACGAGGCGGTTCTCCGCGTCCCAGGCGTAGGCCCATCTCGCATCGGAGACGAGGTTGCCGTCCAAGTCGTATGCGGGCGCCTCCAGGGCCGGCGGGACGAAGCGGTGGCCGAAGCGGTGCGCGGGCAGGTCGGCCCCGCCCGGCCCGGCGCCGGGATCGAGGGCGTCGACGCTCACCGATTGCCAGAGGGCGGCGAGGGCGTTGG
>JBBCJD010000019.1:0-10292 GCA_037189405.1 bacterium | reverse complement strand
CGACATCGACGGCGACGGTCTGAAAGAGCTTCTTGTGGGCCAATTCCGAGACGGCAAGATCCGGGTGTATAAGAACCACGGGACCAATACGGCTCCTCGATTCGAAGATTTCGAATGGCTGAAAGCCGACGGCCGCGTCGTCGCTGTGGGGGGCACTTGATGCATCGGCAGCACTCCACAGGTCGTGGATTTAGACGGTGACGGGATCAAAGATCTCCTGACGGGCTCGCCGAGTGGACTCTGTCATTTCTTTCGGGGGCTGGGCGGGGGTGAATTCGCCGCTTCGCATGTCCTGGCTCACGCTTCGGACAAAAAGATCTCGCTCGGCAGTTTCTCCAATGTAACGACGGTGGACTGGAATGGCGACGGCATTCTCGATTTGGTGGCGTACTCGGCCAATTCGTTGCAAGGAAGCGCTCTCAAGCTGCTGATCGGGAAAGGCGATCTTCTTTATGAGCTTCCGGTGCCTTTGCCGGTCGATGGATCGTTCCTGCCTTCGGGGACCCAAAAGGATAGCGGCATTCACGACGGCCGGGTGTGCTTCGGTGATTGGAATGGGGACGGCGCGCCGGATCTGCTTCTCGGTCGTGGCGAGGGCAGTGTGACGGTGCATCTGGGGCGCCGGGACGAAACGAAGACTCTTGTCTTGGGACCGGGAGAGCGGTTGATCGAGCCCCATTCAGGAATCTTGCCTTCCAGCGAGGTGATCGACTATGCGACGATGACTGTCAAGAATCCCCGTTGTGGAATCCGTCCGACGATTACGATGACCGATTGGAACGGTGACGGCCTTCTCGATCTGCTGATCGGCGATGTATTTACCGTGCAGAGCGAAGACAAGCTTCCCCCCGAAGTGAGACAGCAAGAAGAAGCGATGACGGAGCGCCTGCGAGAACAGGATAAAGCCCTCTCGGAGATCGGGCGAAATTTCCAAGAGCAGGCCCTTGCCGAGCTCGGAAAGCCACCGGGAACGAAATTGAGTGAATTGCAGGCCGAAGAGCGGAAGCGATACGCCGAGGTTTATCGAAAAATGACCGCGGGGTCCCAAGAGTATCAAGACCTCTCGGCCAAAAATGAAGCCCTGCGTGCAGAGCTTTCCAAGTTTGCACGCGGCCAAGAAAGCGCGGGATATGTCTGGGTTTACTTGCAAAAGCGCCCCGCCGCTTTCTTTCGAAATCCTTTGGAAAGGGTCCTTGGAATCCCCGGCCTTGGGCAGCGTCAGTAAAGACCTGATGTGGGGTCGAGTCGCCTGTTTCCGAACGCCAAGGTATTTTCGGGGTTGAGACGAGGAAAGACTCTTTAAAGGGCTATGGAGAAGCAAAGCCGCTCTCACAAAGTCTTTCTCGTAAGTCGTTTCCAATGAAGAATCTTTATTATTGGAAAATCGATACCCTCTAGAGGAGGAGATCTTAAAAGAAAGGATCGGCCTGTTCTCGAAAGAACGGGCCGATCCTTCGGATCTTTAATCCCGAGGGGAAATGAGGTTTTCCCCCGGGATATCGAGTGGCTATTTGCGCAGGTAAACCCAGACTCGTCCGATTCGAGGGACGTCCTGAGTGAGTTTGAGCGGATGCTCGACGAACATGGGCTTCAAAGCGTTTCGCTGCAGCATAACAATATATCGATTCATGGCTTGCATCTCCTTATCTTCCCAATTCGCGATCCAATCGATGAGAAGCATATTGGTCACACCCATCTCTCGGAGCACTGCGTTGTCGGCGTACTGCCCCTCCAGGTGCTTGTACTTCTTCAGGAAGTAATCCGCGGGCATGCAGCTATCGACTAGATTCACAAGTCTTTCGCTCCAACTCTCCGCCTCATCTTCGATCTTCAACGAATTGGCTTTGGGCGAAAGGGGCAACACGTCTCCCACGATCAGATCGAGTTTTCCGTCCCCGTTCCAGTCCGTAGCGTACACGGCGGCCTGAAAGCCCGATCGCGGAGTTTCGGGCATGGCGTAGGGCGTTCCGGTGAGTTTGAGGTCGGTTTCAGGGGCCAGAGGCTCGACGAGCGTTTGGCCGGCTCCGAGGTTCAAAACGCCTTGAGCATCGCGGGTTCCGGGATAAAAATAGACGGATCCGTCTGCGTTGCCCACGAGCAGATCCGGGGTTCCATCGGCGTTCCAGTCCACGACTTGGATGCTGGCCCATTGAAGCTTGGTGGGGCTTCCCAGTCCTCGGGTGAAGGGGATGCCCGCCGTTTGAACCGGCTGGGGCGTTTCGAACTGCAGGTTGCCCTTTCCAAGGTACACGCGCAAGGGGTCGCCATTTTCGCGCGTAGAGACCAGGAGGTCCCAGATACCGTCGTTATTCCAATCGACGGGTGTGACCGTCGCGAACGCGTCGATTTTGAGCGGCTCTCGGGAGGAATCTAGCAAGGCGCGCGCCGTTTCATATTTGCCGTCGCCCTTTCCTTTCAGAAATTGTAGTTCACCGAGATAGTCCCAAAGGAGTCCGTCGTCTGAGAGGGGCAGCATGTCGGTCACGCTTCCCGAGACGATATCGGGGATTCCGTCCCCGTCGAAATCCACCATTTGAGCGGAGCCTCCGCTGATAATCGGGCTGATCTCTTCTCCGCGCACGACCTTCATGGCCTCCAGATTCGACTCGAATCCGTTCGCTTTCTTGTTCGGGAGGCAGAAGATGCCAAGGTAGCGGTAGCTAATAATCAGGTCTTTGATCTTGTCGCCGTCGTAGTCTTCGAACGTGATCGCGACCGGATTTGCGGCGTTGATAGGGGTGTTGTCGTCGAATCGCAGGGGAAACGGGGTTTCGAATAATGCGCCGGGGGCCATGAGGCCCGAGGCGAGTAAGGCAGTGATCATGTTTTTCTCCTCGGAACTTAAGGTTACGAGGCATTGTACGAGCCGTTTCCCAGGCCTCTCGCCCACCGGAGTAGAGAAATTTCGAGAGGATTGATACGATATCTTGGTTTCGGGTCAACCATTTTAAAAATGAGAATGTTTGGGCATGATCCATTCTTTAAAACCCCCATTCAGGTCCGTTCTGCGAAAATCCAAAGCGATCGGCCCTGGCGATGACCGAGCGAGCCTGGTCGAAGCTGAGGGTGTTTCATCCCTCGGTATTCGAAGAGCATCTTTCCTCGCCCACGTACGGATCCTTATTCCTAACGAGGTGTGCGGGGGAGATCTCCTGTGGGGTTCGACCGGAAAATAAGGTCTTGAAAATGGACCGAAATGATCCTATCGGATCATTCTGGAGATTGGATTCGCGATCCTTCCCTTTTATCCGTCCTACCGGATCCGTAACGCTTATATAAGGGGGTTTGCCCTCATCGTCCCAAAACCATGGGACTAAACCCCCGCAGGAACGTCATATGCTTTGGATCGTATCGCTCGGAGCCAGTCTTCTTACCCCCGTTACAGACTGTTTTGAAACCCCCTTCCGGGTGCAGGCGGCGGGAGAATATATCAACGTCGATAACTGCCACGCGGCGCCAGTCTACGAGGATATCGACGGCGATGGGATCAAAGAGCTTTTGGTCGGCCAGCACAAAGATGGCAAGATTCGTCTGTATCGGAATCGCGGAACGAACGCCGCGCCGGTTTTCAAAGAGTTCACTTGGCTCGAAGCCGACGGTAAAGAGATCGCCGTCGGCAGCACTTGATGCATGGGCAGTGTTCCACAGGTTGTGGACCTCGATGGCGACGGCATTAAGGACATCATTACGGGCGCCGCGAGCGGGCTCTGCCATTTCTATCGCGGGGAGGGACATGGCAAGTTTGCCGCGGTGAAGCACCCGAGTTATGAAAATGGAAAGAAAATAGTGCTCGGCTCGTACCTGAGTGTCACCGCGACCGATTGGAATCAAGACGGGATCTTGGATCTGGTGATGTGCTCAGCGTACGACAATACGCCCGGAGCTATCAAGCTGCTCATCGGAAAAGGAGATTTGGTTTACGAAGAAGCTCAACCGGTCCGTGTCGAAGGGGAGATGTTCGTGTATCGCGGCGACGGCCCTTACCGGCTGGAAGACGGCCGAGTCTTCATGGCCGACTGGAATGGAGACGGGGTTCCCGATCTCCTTTTAGGGCGAGGGGAGGGGAGCGTCACGTTCTTCCCTGGCCGAAGAGATGAAAACGGGTGGTTGACGCTTTCCGCCGGCGAGACTTTGGTGCCGCCCTCGGGAACGGAAGAGGATAGAAACTACCCCTCTTCTCAGGTCTTGAACTTTCAAACGATGGAGCTCAAAGCTCCCCGTTGCGGACGGCGACCGACCATGTCCGTGGCGGATTGGAACGACGACGGGCAGCTCGATCTGCTTATCGGGGATATGTTCATCGTGGTTGGCCCGGACAAACTCCCCCCCGAGATCAGAAGTCAAGAAAAGGCGTTTCGAGAGAGCCTCGAAGCAAAGTCCGAACGCTACCAAAACCTATCGATCGCGCTACTACAAAAAGCGATGGTCGCGATCGGCAAGCCGGCGAACACGAATGCAAACACCTTAACCGCCGATGAGGCACGCCGGTTTCGAAGCGAGTACCTCCGAATCACGCAAGAAGAGACCGAGCCCAAAACGCTCTTGGAGGAGATCCAGAAGATGAATGCGGAAGTGACGAAGTTCGATCCGGATTATCTGAAATTCGGCTACGTTTGGGTTTATCTTCGAAAGGGCGCGAGCCTTGAGGCCTCTCATCACTCGCTTCGCACTTTGGATTCTTTCCACACCTTCTCGCAACGCGCTTCATTGAACTCGCAAGGATAGGAAACGAGAGATGTTTTGGATCGCCTTGCTTGGAACGGACCCCGTGGCTTCATGGTTCGAGACTCCCTTTCGGGTTCGAGCCGCAGCAGGATATATCGACGTCGAACATTGCCACGCGGCCCCGGTGTATGAGGATCTCGACGGCGACGGGCTGAAAGAATTGATCGTCGGCCAGTTTGCACACGGGAAGATCCGGGTGTACAAGAACTACGGTACGAACACGGCTCCCGTGTTCAAGGATTTCACGCTGCTCGAAGCGGGCGGTGAAGTGATCGCAGTGGGTGGCACGTGATGCATCGGCAGCACTCCACAGGTTGTGGATCTCGACGGCGACGGCATCAAGGACATCCTCACGGGGGCTCCGAACGGCGTGTGCCACTTCTTTCGGGGAGAGGGCGGCGGCAAGTTTGCGGCCTCCCATCTTCTTACCCATCCGGGCGACAAAACTATCCAGCTCGGAACGTTCTCGAACGTGGCTCCTGTGGATTGGAACGGCGACGGCATTTTGGACCTCGTCGCCTACTCTTCGAACGGAGAGATCGCGCTCAAGCTGATGCTCGGCAAAGGCGATCTTGTCTATGATGCGCCTCAACCGTTGCTCGCAGGGGGCAAACCCTTCCCTCGCAGCGATCAAAAGCCCCAAAGCGTCTTTGACGGCCGGGTATGTTTCGCGGATTGGGACGGAGACGGGACCCAGGATCTGATTCTCGGGCGGGGAGACGGGAGCGTCACGTTCTACAAAGGCCGCCGCGACGCGAGCGGCGCTTTGGAACTCACTGCCGGCGAATCTCTGATCGAGCCCTTCTCAGAAGACGATTTTTATCACCTGGTAACGAATTATAAAACGATGGAGCTCAAGCGGCCTCGCTGTGGGCATCGCCCGACGGTCTCGGTCACGGATTGGAACGGCGACGGTCAACTGGACCTGCTCATCGGCGATTGGTTCCGCGTGGCCGAAGAAGACACGCTCACGCCCGAAGTTCGAAGTCGGGAGCCGGAGGTCCGACAGCAGCTTCGCGAGCTGAACGCGGAAACCACCGCGTCGTTGGCGAGCCTCAACAAGCGAGGAATGGAGGCGATCGGAAAACCGGAAAACACCCGCTTCAACGAACTTACTCGGGAGGAGCTGCAGCGATTTCAACGAATTTACGCCGAACTCGCCGCCGAAGACAAGAACCATCAGGCCCTTGTCAATGCCTATGAGAAGCTGGCCAAAGTAGTCAAGCAATACGATCGAAGCTATGTGAACTTTGGCTATGTGTGGGTATATCTTCGCAAGAGCTCTGCAGTTCCGGCCTCAAACCAGCCCCGAGAGATGACCCGAAGGGCTGGTTTCAGTCTAGATTCAAGGATCGATCTCAAGAGTGCGTCTTCCTTCGCGTCTTTTTTTGGCCCTTAATACCCCTTAAGGGGGATTCCCTTAAGAAATTGCGGAGGAACGTCTATGCTGGGCATCGCGCTGTATGGGATCGGTTTGGGAGTCGTTTCTTCGTCGCCGCTTTTCGAGACTCCGTTTCGAATTCGAGCCGGAGAAGAGTTCATCAACGTCGATGCTTATCACGCCGCGCCTTGCTATGAGGACATCGACGGCGACGGGCTGAAAGAGCTTCTTGTGGGCCAATATCTTGAAGGCAAGATCCGAGTGTATCGGAACCACGGAACGAACTCCGCGCCAGAATTTCGCGACTTCTCGTGGCTCGAAGCCGGGGGCCAGGTGGTCGCGGTCGGTGGAACTTGATGCATCGGTAGTACGCCACAGGTCGTGGATCTAGACGGAGACGGTCTCAAGGACGTGATCACCGGCAGTCCGAAGGGGGTGTGCCACTTCTTCCGAGGCGAAGGCGGCGGCAAGTTCGCGGCTTCGCGGTTGCTCACCCATCCAGACGGCAAGGAGATCAAACTGGGCGCGTTCGCGAACGTAACCACCGTGGATTGGAACGGCGATGGGATCCTGGATCTCGTCGCGTATGCCTCCGGCGGCTCGCAAAAGGAGGCGTTACGCGTCTTGATCGGCCAAGGGGACCTTGTCTATGATGAGCCGATCCCACTGATCGCGGACGGTCAGCCTTTCCTGAAATCGGATCAGCGTCCTCAGGGCGTACACGACGGGCGAGTGTACTTCGTGGACTGGGACAACGACGGAACGCCGGATCTGATCCTCAGCCGGGGCGATGGCAGTGTCACGGTGCACCAAGGTCGGCGGAATGAATGCGGCGCTCTGGAACTCGCCGCGGGTGAAATGCTGATCGAGCCTTTTCCCAAGAGCGAGTCCGAAATCGAGTTCGATCCTCGAACGCTCGAGCTCACGCAGCCGCGTTGCGGCAGGCGCCCCACCGCGATCGCGGTCGATTGGAATGGAGACGGCCTGCTCGACCTGCTTGTGGGGGATATGCTCACGACGCGGATGGTGGACGAGCTTTCCCCCGAGATCCGAAGTCGCGAGGGGGAGGTCTACGCGCAACACCGCGAAGCGAACAACCGCTTGGAGGCGCTGCTCATCGACCTGATTCGAGAGACGATGGTCGCCCTAGGAAAACCCAGCGACTTTCGCCCCCAAAACCTATCGTTCGAGGAATACAGCGTCTTCCAGGAGCACTACGATCGTTTGAAAAAGCGTCCCCAGGTTTTGGAGCTTCAACAACAGGTCGATCGCCTGTTCGCAGAGACCGCGAAATTTCATAGAAAATCGACCACGTTCGGCTACGTCTGGGTGTATCTTCGCAAACCCGCCGACTCTCCAACAACCCACACGCCGGGACCGAGACGCTCGACTTTCGAGCGCATCCCCGCTCTTTGATCTTCCAGCCTTCTCTCTCTTTAAGCTTTCCAATCGACTGGATCCGAAAAGGGGGCGGAGCGGCTCGCTTGAAAGATCGGAGCGAGAACCTGCCCCAAAATGACCGCCTAGGACCACCTTCTGCGGGTTCGCTTTCCGACGCGCTCACGACGGCCTCTTTTCGATAGATAAATAGCAATCATGGATGTTCCGCTAGAACTCTCCAAATACGGTGTGTCCTATGAAGAATTAGGGAGAAGTCTTCGGGTTCATCGAGCGCTGATCGGCTACTCCCTTCGCGATCTTGCTCGTGAGGCCAAGGTTTCCAAAACCACCTTGCTTCATGCCGAGCAGGGCTTGCCCGTGCATCAGCGCAACCTCGATAAGATTATCGCGGTGCTGCGAATCAATCCAAACCGCTTTCAGATCGCGGAGCGCCCTCTTTTGGACGAAGACGCCCCCTTTCCCTATGTCGTCGACTCGGGTGAGAGGATTCACTGGTACGCGTCCGACGACCAACGGCGTCTGGTTCCCGCCGATAACCAGGAGATCATCCAAGACGAGCGCGAACGCCTTCGCCTGGGGCGTTTTGGGTTCGCGAAACTCTTTATGGCGGCTCCACGATTCTTTATGCCCAACGGTCCGGGATGTGTGCTGATGGAGCTCCACGGCCGGTGGGAAAGCACCTTTAACATCAAATTCTATCGGTATGCCCTCTTCCACGTGATTCGTGGTGAGGTTTCGGTTGGAATCGGAGAAGCCAAGCCCGAAGTGCTTGGGCCGAACTCTTTTATCGGCTTTCCGACAAACCAAATTCTTACGCTTGAGCCCGCGGCTCCGATCCCAGACGAAGGACCCGCGCCACAGCTTCTCTGGGCGGGTGCGGAGCGCAAGGGCAAAGTTCTCTCGTTCGATTAATCCCTTATGGCCGCTTGTGTATCAATTTTGCAATCGAAGAAAGGGAGCATGGAGAGAGGCTCCCCTTCCGATCCGTACGAAAGGTTAAAACCACGATGACGCTTTTAATTCTCGCATCCATGACTCTGGCCGGGGCAAACGCTTCGGTTTTCGCCCCTCCCTTTCGCGTCCAGGCGGAAGAGGGATACATCAACGTGGCCCAATGCCATGCGGCGCCGGTTTACGAGGATATCGACGGCGACGGAGTGAAAGAGTTGCTCGTGGGCCAGTTCGGCGAGGGCCGGATCCGTCTCTATCGCAATCACGGCACGAACGAACGCCCCGTGTTCAAAGAGCACATGCTGCTGCAGGCGGGCGGAAAAGAGATCGAAATCTCTTGTGGGTGATGCATCGGCAGTACTCCACAGGTTGTGGATCTCGATAAGGACGGCATCAAAGACATCCTGAGCGGCTCGGCGAGGGGAAATTTCTATTTCTTCAAGGGCGAAGGCCAGGGCCGGTTTGCCGAAGGGCAGACGCTATTAGACGAGAAGGGCGTCGCGCTTCGTCTGGGCAACTATGCGAACGTGGCGGTCGTCGATTGGAACGGCGATGATGCTTGGGACCTTGCCTGCTATGTCAGCGGCAACCGGAATGGCCCGCTGCAACTTTTGATCGGCGTGGAAGGCCTGCGATACCGCCTGGAAGGCCCTTTGCCGATCGACGACCAGAAACTCACTTACGGCAGCAAAGGGTTTCCGGAGATTCACGACGCCCGGCTATGCTTTTCGGATTGGAACCGCGACGGGGTGCCCGATCTTCTTCTCGGCAACGGGCTCGGCGCGGTGACCTTTCATCCCGGGACGCGGAACGCCGCAGGCGAACTCTCCCTTGGCGCGCCTCAGATGTTGATCGCGCCATTCTCGGTCAGCGAGGACGATCCTTTGGCGACTCGGGTGACGAACTTCGAGGGGCTCGAATTGAGCAATCCGCGCTCCGGGCGTCGCCCAACGGTCTCGGTAACGGATTGGAACGGAGACGGCAAGCTCGATCTGCTCGTGGGGGATAACTTTTTCGCCCGAGAAGATCGCGCGTTTACGCAGGAGCAACAGAAGCAGAAGAGCGAGCTCGAGGGGCGGTACCGCGCACTGATCGAAGAGACCAGAAAGCTTCAAGCCGAAAAAGGGAAACAGCTTCTCGCCGAATTGGGAAAACAGGAACTCTCGGAGCTCACCTCAGAAGAGGCCCAGCGATATTCCGCCGATATGAACGCATTTTTGCAAACCCCCATGATGCGTCGTCGAAGCCAAGAGGTGGCCCAGGTGGGCGATGCATTGGCTCCGTTCGAGGTGCGTACGTTCCGCGCGGGCTTCGTTTGGGTGTACCTTCAGAAGTAGGCTCTCAGGTCGTGCCCCCACCCCTAAAGAGGCTGCCCTTCGTTTGGCGGCCGGCCCGTCGAGGGAGCGCTCCACGAGGCGCCACACTTCAAGATTGACCTCGAATTTGGACCAAATCAGTCCGTTTTGGTCCAAATTTGAAAGGAACATGGCGACCCCCTTTGCGTTGTGGGAGCCGGTTTCGTAACGATGAAGGAGAGCGGCTCGCCGCTCGATAAAAGGAAGCTCGGATTATGTGGATTGCGCCGTTGTCAATGGTTCTCTCTTTGTCCTCCTCCTCGGGTCTTTTTGAGACCCCCTTTCGAGTGAAGGCTGGCGAGAGCTTTATCGACGTGGACTATTGCCACGCGGCTCCTGTGTACGACGACATCGACGGCGACGGTCTGAAAGAGCTTCTTGTGGGCCAATTCCGAGACGGCAAGATCCGGGTGTATAAGAACCACGGGACCAATACGGCTCCTCGATTCGAAGATTTCGAATGGCTGAAAGCCGACGGC
>JBBCJD010000018.1:0-164877 GCA_037189405.1 bacterium | reverse complement strand
CCAGCGGAACGTTCTGGAGTCGAACATCCGTTCTTTGGGTGTTGCGAAAGAGAACCTCAGTGCGTCGGAATCGGCGATCCGCGATACGGACGTGGCGGAGGAGATGAGCAACTATACGAAGCTCCAGATCCTTCAGCAGGCGGGGATGGCCGTGCTCGCTCAGGCCAACGCCGCGCCCCAAGCGGTTCTGTCGCTGCTCCAATAGGAAGTTTCCTTCCGAACAAACATCCCTCGGCTTCGGTCGGGGGATGTTGCTTTTTGAGTTCTATCGCGGGGCGGGGCGCAAGCAGTCGGCGAGTTCGCCGGCGGTGAATCCGCGGGGGCCGTAACGGTCGGCCGCGCGGTCGCCCGCCCGACCGTGCCAAAACGCCCCGAGCGTCGCGGCGCGAAGTGGCGGAAGCCCTTGTGCCAGTAAGGTTCCGATCACTCCGCTCAAAACGTCCCCCATCCCGCCCGTCGCCATCCCCGGATTGCCGGTCGAATTGGCGTAGTACGGCCCTTCCGCTTCGGCGATCAGCGTGGAGGGGCCTTTGAGCAATGTGCATGCGGCATAGCGCCGTGCCGCATCTCGGACCGCGCGAATTCGATCTTGCTGGACAGAGGCGACGTCTCGACCGAGAAGGCGCGCCATTTCGCCTGGATGCGGAGTCAAAACGCAGGGCGCGGTGGGGAGCGGCGTGCCCACCGCGAGCAGGGACAAGGCGTCGGCGTCGATCACGCAGGGGCGCTCCCACGTCCGCCAGAGTTCGGTCAAAAAGGGATCGAAGGTACGTCCGAGCCCGGGGCCGAACACGGCGGCGTCGACTTGAAGATCCCCCAAGGAGTGTTTGAGATCGGCAGGCGTCTCCAACGGGATCAGCATCGCTTCGGGAAGCTGGGCGGCGAGAGCGGCGCAGACCGTCGGGAGAGCCGCGACCCGTACCAATCCGGCCCCACTCATCAGCGCGCCTTTGGCGGCGAGGACGGCGGCCCCGCGCATCGGGTCGCTCCCGGCTACGATCAAAAGAGAGCCGGAAGTGCCCTTGTGGGCGTTTCGGTTTCGCTCCGGCAAAAAATTCCATACTTCTTCCCCAAGGCTCCACCCTTCGGTCGGTTCGTCAAGCAGTTCGGCAGGGAATCCAAGCGACGCGACGTGGACCTCTCCTGCATGCGTGAGCCCCGCTCCTTGGAGCGAGAAAGGCTTGGGTAGTCCGAATGTGACGGTCCAATCGGCTCGGACGGCGAGCCCGGGAGCGGCTCCGGTATCACAGTCGATGCCGCTGGGAAGATCGACGCTGAGAACCGGGCGCCTGCTTGCCTGGATCGTTTCGATCGCCGTGCGAACCGCGTCTCGGGGGGCTCCCTTGGCTCCGGTTCCCAGGAGAGCGTCGACGATCAGATCGTAGTCCGCAAAGTCGGAGTACCGTTCGAGAAAGATCAGTCCTTGCTCGCTTTGAGCTCGCCGAAGCTGACGCTGCGTTTCGGCGGCGAACTCGGCCGATGGTTCGACGAGGATCAAACTCGGCCGGTACCCCTTTTGGGCCGCGAGTCGCCCGAGTGCGATGCCGTCGCCGCCGTTGTGGCCCTTGCCGCACACGATGGCGAGCCGCGCCGGAGGCGAAAACCGGGTTTCGACGAACTGGAGCAGGGCCTCGGCTGCCCGCTCCATCAGCATTTCGGGAGCAAGCCCGAATCGCTCAGAGGCGAGTCGGTCGATCGTTTGGCTTCGGGCAGCGCTCGCGATCCACATTGTTTACTCCTCGGCGGCGAGCCGAGAGACAAGCCGCAGTCCGCCGCCGCAGTCTGCGTGAACGTATTTTCGAGTTTTCGGGAGGCGACGGTGGCGGGAAAAGGTATCGCCGCATCGAACGCAGCGGTATAAGAGGGTCTGCCGTTTCGCGTTCCGCCGGACAGTGTAGCTATGACGCACCACCGGTTCGGCGCCGAGTTGGCGCATTGCGGCTTTCCAGGCGGGGCCGTGGCCTGCTCCGGCTCGACCCTCGCGGGCGAATGCGAGCAGGTGGGCGTATTCGTGAATCAGCGTCGTATACATCTTCTCGGGCGTGTCGAGCACGATGCGGCTCAGGGCGATTTCCCCTCGAGTGTAATAGGCCATTCCGGCGGTGACGCGAAAGCCTTTCCAGAGGAGTTGCGGTCGGTAGCCGAGCGGATACTTTTCACAAAGCTCGCTCAGCAGGGCTTCGGCATGACGTTCCACGCTCCCCATTGTATCCGCCGGAAACCTTTGCGATGGAACCTGAGGCAGGGGCAAGCTCGTAGTCAGAGCATGGGACGATTGTATTTAATTTTGGGACTGAGTCTGATTTCCGCGGTTTTCGCCGGAGCCTTTATTTTTCAGAAAGACGATTTTCAACGGGAGCGCGGCCGAGCCAATGACGGCGCTAAAGACGCGCTCGAAGGAAAGGCGCCCCCTCCCTTAGAGGCAGAGATGTGGCTCAACAGCGAGGAGATCGACCTTGCTTCGCTCAAGGGGAAGGTCGTGGTGATCGACTTTTGGGCGCACTGGTGCGGTCCGTGCAGAGCCAGCATGCCCAAGTTGAAGGAGCTTCTCAAGAAGCATCAAGACCAAGGGTTCGTGCTGATCGGCGTGCATGTGGGCCCCGACGAGGAGTCGATGAAGAAGACGGTCGAAGCGCTTGAGATCGATTGGCCGATCGCCTACGACCCGATGAAGAAGATCGGCACGGCCTACGCGTGCGATTCTTACCCTGATTACTATGTAATCGACCGAAAGGGGCAACTGCGCTTTGCCGATCTCGCGAACTCCGAAGTGCCCCGAGCCGTCGAGGCACTCCTCGCCGAATCGCCGTAAAGCACGCTTCGCATCTTGCCACAGGCCCTACCGAGGTGTCTCCACGGTGGGGCCTTTGCATGGAAACGAAGCGCGATACAAGGGGTGCAAGCTCAACGGGGGCTCGAAAATGCCCCTAGTAATCCGACGAGGAAGTCGGGGAATGTTAATGAACGATCAAGGAGACAAAAACCTGGTAAAACAGATGGGCGATTGAGTTCGAGAATCGGATAACCTACTTGAGGTTTGGGTTCTATGGCTCAACCCAAGAGAGAGGAGATTGTTCTATGTATTTGAATCCTAAGCTACTCATCCTGCCCGGCATTTTGGCCGCGTCTATGTCGCAAGCGGTCGTCTTCAGCAATGTGACGATCTCCGCGAATGCCAACGGAATCTTTTTGCCGGCGGTGTATGAGGTCTATGGCAACACCATCGCCTTCGGTCTTCCCGGTGGTACGGCGGTGTTCGGTCCCAAGACCCTCACGCTGAACTACACGGTGGACGCTTCGGCGGGTAACTATCTGCACTCGCTGATCCTGAACCCAGGTGGCGTGGTCGCGGGCCAAGGCTCGCTCACGTTGAATGCGAACCACGAGAACGGTTCGGTCTCCGAGACCGCGACCTTTTTCCAGAGCGCTTGGTTCGACACGTTGGGCGACACTACCTATGTGTTCAACAATCAGATGAACACCTGGGACGTCACGACGACTCTCGACCTCGTGCCCGTGGCTTCGAGCCTCTGGTACAAGGCCACTTATTGCGAGCAGCCCGTTCCCGCCGTTCCGGAACCCATGACGATGGGCGCGCTGGCGGCCGGTCTCGGCGGCCTTCTGCTTCGCCGCCGCAAGAAGAACGCGGTTTAACCCGCTTCTTTAGGCAAACGACGATCCCGGGGGCTCAGCTTCCCGGGATCGTTCTGTTTTGCGGTCCTCTCCAAGCGATCGAGTTGTCGCGTGCTTTTCCATAAACCTGCAATTTTGCAGTTCGCCACCGACAATCTCCTATGGAACGCTTCTTCTTGAGTTCCAGGGATCGATATGCATCATCAACGAGGACACACCTTGATCGAGACGTTGTTCGGCATTTTTATTGTCGCGCTCAGCGCGACGATCGCCGCCGCCTCGATTCCAATGGCGACGACGCTTCGGGTCAAGGGGGGCACCGTGAATAAAGCGACGAGCCTTGCGAACAAGCAGATCGAATCGATCCGATTGCTTGGGTACGCGAACACGACCGCGGAGAAGTTGTTCGCCGCAGGGTTGATCGACAACATCTCGCCCATTTCGACCGACACCTACAGTTTCACCAACGTGGATTCGAGCGTGCGCGACAACCCGGCGCGGGTGCTGGCAAGCGGGACGGGTCAGGTCACGATCCAGCAGGTGAGTTTGGAGTTAAAGCGCATCACGGTCCAGGTGGGCTATCGCGAGCGAGGACAAACCAAAACGGTGCGTGTCGGCACATTAATTGCAAACCTTTAACCTTATGAAGCGACGTTCTAGGAATCATTCGCGGAATCGGGGCTTTTCGCTCGTCGAGGTGATGCTTGCCTCGAGCCTCACGGTGATCGTTTTAACGGGCTCGCTGAGCGTGTACCTTTACAGCGTGTCCGGCTGGCTGTTGGGGCAGGGACAGATCGATCGCGATAGTAAAGCCGAAGGAGCGATGCGGCTCGTGACCGCCGAACTGCGCGAGGCGATGTGGACGAGCGTTGCCGCGAACGGCCGCCGGATCGACTATCGCAAACCCTTGCTCGGCTCGAACGGCCAATACGCGATGCCGGTCACTTGGGACGGAGTAAGTCGGAGCATCGAGCTCTCTTCGGGAAGGCTGCTCTTTCGAGCCGGATCAAGCGAGCGAGCGATCTGCGACGACGTCATCACCACCGATCCGCTTTCGAGCCCCGCGCAAGACTACCGACTCTTCACGCCATCCGCCGGCGCTCAGCCACGCTCGGTCACCGTCATGATCGCGACGCGCAGCACGGGCTATCGCGGAAAGGTCGCGGTGGGTCGTGCCCGGGAACTCGTTTACATGCGCAATATTCCCGAACTCGTGAGGTAACCGAACCAGCCATGAACGTTTCTGTATCTTGCCGCCCAAGAGCCCGACGAGGCTCCGCCTTGCTCACTTCCTTGATCCTTTTCTTGCTGTTGTCGGTCGCCGCGGCGACCTACATGGGCAGTTCGAGCTTCATGTATCGAAGTGCGCAGCGTCAGCGAATCAACGTCCAAGTCACTCAGCTTTGCGACGCGGGTGTGCAGGAGCTACTTTTGGCGCTCTGGCGTCCGTTCAAGATCGAGCAGGACTTCGAAAATATCGATCTGCACTGCCAGAACGCGAACGAAGGTGCGCCCGGTGCGGCGCTCGCGGGCGAAATCTCCGGTATCGGTCGTTATTCCGCCGGGGTCATCGATTGGGAAGAGCCCTCGGGCGATACTTACACGCGAAACCTCGTTGTCCGATGTGTCGGCTGGCTCGATTACAACAATAACGGCCGCTTGGATGCGACCGAGCCGCGCAAGGTCGTCGACGTGAACGCCATTTATAAATTGGCGCGAAGCCAGGTCTTCGACTACACCTACTTTGTGAACAACTACGGTTGGATGAACGGTTTTAACCCGAACGACCTGATCGTGAACGGCGATATGCGTGCGAACGGAAATTTTGACTTTACGGGAGGTTCTCCCACCATCAACGGTTCGATCTATGCGGCACTCAACGAGAAGCTTTCGCCTCGTGCGCAGGGCTTCATCAACGCGCCCCCGGTGAAATGGACGAACAGTAACTATAACTCTTCGACTTCGGCGAACACGAGAGCCCGTCGCGCGTATGACCCTTCGATCCATGGCAACCCGGGCTCGGCGGAGTTCGAGAAATGGAAAGGATTTCTGTTCGATTCGGTCGCGACGCTCCATAACGGCGAAGTGGTCGGAGCGGCCCTTGCGGATTCCGATGGATACAAATCGTGGGTTCGAACGAGTTCGGGAAGCACGCCGGCGATCTCGATGCTGGACTCTTCTGCCACCGAAGAGGTCGTCATGCCGGACCTCAGCAATTTGAACCAGTACATCACGATCAGTCAAAACTACGTGAACAGCACGCAGACGTTCCTCGACGGGACGACGAACCCTAATTTTGGCCAGGGCGCGTATGTGGAGGTATGGGATCCGACGCTCAACGGCAATCGAGGCGCCTACAAGCGTATCTCGACCAACGGAGTCGTCACCGGTTCCGCGGCGCTGATCGGAACTTCGACGCGGCCCATCAAGATTCATGGTCCGGTCACGTTCACCCAAGACGCCGTGATTAAGGGGTATGTCAGTGGGCAAGGAACGATCTATACGGGGCGCAACGTCCATATCGTCGGTTCGATCCGGTACAGCAACCCACCGAGCTTTAACAACAACAGTTTCGAAGCGATGGACTCAAATAACCACAAGCGCGATATTCTCGCGCTCGCGGCGCGTGGCTCGGTCATCATGGGGAACCCCAAAGGGTTCACGACCGCCCGCCCACTGAAATATATGACCCCACCTTTTACCAAAGGGCGCTATGACGATAACGGCAACTGGATTCCTCCGTTTGACGCCAATCAGATCGACGAAAGCGGGATGAAGCGTTATCAGAGCACGATGGGCGATAACTATCTAGATGGCATCAGCGAATCCGTCAACGTGCTTGATGCGGTCCTCTACACTAACTTCGTGGGGGGAGGAAACCTTGGAACGTCGAGCGGAGGGGTGACCTTCAACGGCTCGATCATTAGTAAAGACGAGGCGATGGTGATCCACAGCCTTCCGATGACGATGAACTACGACTCGCGCATCCGCGAGCGTTCGCTCGACCGCCGTCCACTCATCGATTTGAACTTGCCTCGAAGTCCGGTGATGCTGCGAAGCTCTTGGAAAGACCGCGGTTTCTCGATGGGATCGTAAAGGAAACGATTGCAGATGAAAAAATATTGGGCTTTTTGTCTTATGCTGACCTGCCTCGTTCGATGGTGCCCTGCGCCCATCCGAGACGACGATCCGAGCGTGGGATACCAGCCCGAGCTCTCGCAAGAAGAGGTGGCGCAACAGCAGGCACTTCAGCGGCAGATCGGGGTGGTGGGCGAGGTTCCCACGATTAAGCGCGATGTCCCGTATCAACGTGAGGAGGTTAAAGGAGAGTCGAGCGGAGCCCTTCAAGCGGCGGCTGCTCAACTAAATAACCCGGTGGCGGCCGAGAACATCGTGAACGCGCCGAAGCAGCAAAGCGGTTCCTCGCTTTGGAAATACTTCCTTTGGGGTTTTGCCGCGCTTTGTCTTGGGATCGGCGCGATGAAAGGCGCTCGGTATTGGATGGATCGCACGATTCCGGTGCCGGCACCTACGAAAAAACCTAACTGGAAATAGAATTCGATCCATAAAGAAACGGTGCTCTTCTCATCATTGAGAGGAGCACCGTTTTTTTGGGGTCCAAGGGAGGGTGGACCGGTCTTAAGCGGACTTTCGCTTGCGTCGCCACAGGCCCAGCGCGCCGAGGCCGAGGGCCGCGAGCGAAGCAGGCTCGGGGACGGCTTCGGTGTTCTGCATGCGGAAGCCGAAGTCGTTATAGTCCATGTCGCCAAGGTTGGGAAGGTCTTCCCACGCGCCGATCAGGTCGCAGCCGATCAGGTTGCCGTTTCCATCGCGGGTGTTAAAGGTCGCGAAGTGATCTTTGCCGTCCGCGTTCAGGCCGGGCACGCTGTAGTAGATCGTGCTGGCGAACGGGTTGTTCTTGTTGTCGCCCGAGCCAAGCGCGATACCGAAAAGGCCGTTCACGCTAAAGGTATTGCTGGAGGCGAGGTAGTTGCTGCCCGTCAGGCCGCTCCAGTAGCTTCCGCCGATGACCCAGGTGATGTCGCTGGTCGTCGGATTGCTCACGGTGAAATAGCCGACACGGTGGTACGGAGCATAATCCGCGGCTTGGAACAAGATCGACCAAGTCATCGGGCCACAGCATTGCTGGAACCAGTCCGCGTCGACCTGGTCGCCGTAGTCCGAGGTGCTCGTGCCGACGTTGCTGGTGTAACCCGCATCGTAGATCTGTTGTTGCACGTTCTTATTCGCGCCGTCCGGGCTAGTGTGCAGCAGGGCCGGATCGATGTAAGCCGCGTGAGCGGCGAAAGGGATCGCCAGCGAAAGCGCCAGCACCCAAGTACGAGTCTTAAAAGTCATTTCATCTCCTCCAAGATATCACGTCCATGATACGATCTTCGAGAATCAATCCTTATCAAAAAGAAGGCCATTCGAGCAAATGGAGGACTAAATCTAGTAATATCGCGAGCTAAAACGTTTTGAGAGCCTGTAAAAGATACGAGGTGTCTTTGAATCGAACCGTATAAATACTGGGATAATCCGGTGACTAATCGGATTACCTAGGCAAAAGCATCGTGCCAATGCCTTGATCGGTGAAGATCTCGATCAGCAAGGCGTTTGCGAGTCCTCCGTGGATCAGATGCACGCGTTCGACTCCTTGCTCAAGCGCTTCGATCGCCGCTTCCAGCTTGGGGATCATGCCTGCGCTGGCTTTTCCGGATCGGATCAACCCTTGGGCTTCGCTCGGGCCGAGCTGGGAGAGGGTGGATCGCGGGTCGGAGGGGTCGCTCAGAACGCCGTTGGCATCGGTCAAAAGAATCAGCTTCGAGGCTTTTACCGCTGCGGCGATCGCCGCAGCGGCGCTATCGGCATTGACGTTGAGGGGCTCGCCTTCGCTGTCCGAGGCGACTGAACCGACAACGGGAATGAAGCCCGCCTCTGTGGCCAAGCGAAGGATCTCGGGTTCAACGTGTGTGACGCGTCCCACGCGTCCCAGCTCTTCGGAGATGGGCTCGGCGAGCAACATGCCCCCGTCTCGCCCGGAAAGGCCGATCGCTTTGCCGCCGCAACGCTGCATCTCGCTTACAAGCGCTTTGTTCGCGCGACCCGAAAGCGCCATCTCCACGATCTCCATGGCCTCGTCGTCAGTGCGCCGCAAGCCGCCGACGACCTGCTTTTCCAGCCCTAGGCGTTGAAACCACCGATCGATTTCCGGTCCCCCGCCGTGAACCAGGATCGGACGGATGCCGACCAATTGGAGCAGAAGCACGTTGCGAATCACACCGGTGCGCAGATCGGGGTCGCGCATGACGCTGCCCCCATACTTGATAACGAACGTCTGTCCGCGGAAACGCTGGATATACGGGAGTGCTTGGTTTAGGACTTCGGCTTCGGAAAGAACTTGAGACATGATGGGACCTCGGCGCATCAGGCGTTCCGTTCGGCGTGGATCTTTTCGAGGAAGCTCGCCAGGGGCATCGCGCCCAGATCTCCCGCTTCGCGCGAGCGCACTCCGACCGTGCCTTCTTCCAGATCGCGGTCGCCGAGAATCAGCATGTAGGGTACTTTTTGCATCTGGTTCTCGCGAATCTTCTTGCCTAGCGTTTCGCGCCGGTCGTCGACATGCACGCGCACCTTGGTATCCCGTAGCGCCTCGGCAAGCTCCAGGGCCTTTTCGTTGTGCCGGTCGGCGATCGGCAGGACCGCGACTTGAACCGGCGCGAGCCAAAGCGGGAAGGCGCCGGCGTACTGTTCGGTCAAGAGGCCGATCATCCGTTCGAGCGAACCGAATGGCGCTCGGTGAATCATGATCGGGCGGTGCGGCTTCCCATCTTCGCCCACGTATTCGAGTTCGAATCGTTCGGGGAGGTTGTAGTCCACTTGGACAGTCCCCATCTGCCACTCGCGACCGAGCGCGTCCTTGATGATGAGGTCCAGCTTCGGGCCGTAGAACGCGGCGTCGCCCGGGGAGATCTCGTACTCCAATCCCAGCTTCTTGCAGGCAGTTTCGATCGCCTCGGTGGCGGCGGTCCAGTTGTCGTCGTGCCCGACGTACTTCGAATCCGCGGGGTCTTTGGTGCCGAGCCGCACGCGATAGTCTTTAAGCCCCAGCTTTCGCAAAACGACCTGCATCAGGTCCACGACGCCGATGAATTCGTCGAGGAGCTGATCGGGCCGGACGAACAGGTGCGCGTCGTCCTGGGTGAAGCCCCGGGCGCGAAGGATGCCGGCGACTTCGCCACTTTGCTCGTAGCGATGGACCGTTCCGAACTCCGCGTAACGGATCGGTAGATCGCGGTAGCTGCGAATCGTCGAGGCGTAGATTTCGATATGGAACGGGCAGTTCATCGGTTTGAGGATATAGGTTTCCTTCTCCTCGTCCTGCATGAACGGGAACATCTTGTCCCGGTAGGTGAGAATGTGCCCGCTTTTCTCATAGAGCCGTTGGGAGGCGATATGAGGGGTAACGACGGGCTGATAGCCGCGTCGAAGCTGCTCTTCGCGAAGAAAGTCGGTCATTGTTTCGCGGAGCGTTGCGCCTTTGGGAAGCCACAACGGAAGCCCTTGGCCGACCTTGGACGAGAACATGAACAGCCCGAGCTCCTTGCCTAAGAGGCGGTGGTCGCGTTTACGCGCCTCTTCGAGGTTATGCAGGTACTGCTGAAGCTCTTCCTCGGTTTCGAACGCCGTGCCATAGATACGGGTGAGCTGTTTGTTTTTGACGTCCCCTCGCCAGTAGGCGCCCGCGATCGACATCAACTTGAAATGTTTGATCTCTTTCGTCGAATCGACGTGCGGTCCTCGGCATAAGTCGATAAAGCGGTGACGCGTTCCTTCGCGGTCGGTGCGCTGTTGATCGTAGAAGCTGATCTCTTCGCCTTCGGGAACCGTCTCCAGAAGCTGCAATTTGTAGAGCGCCGTTTCTTGGCCTTGATCTAAGGTGCACTCCTCTAAGATTTTGCGCCGGGCTTCCTCGCGCGAGCTCGCGACTTCGCGCACGATCCGTTGGTCGAGCTTCGCCAACTCTTTCATGCGCTTTTCGATCTTGGGAAACTCTTCCTCTTTGATTGGCTCGGGAAAATCGATGTCGTAGTAAAAGCCGTTCTCGATAGGGGGGCCGATCGCCAGTTTGACGCCGGGGTAGAGCTCGGTGAGCGCTTGCGCCATCAGGTGTGCGGCGGAGTGCCGAAGGCGATACAGATAAGACGATTCGTATGCGGTTGCCATAGAAAACCCTCCCTGACCAAGGGAACTGATTGTCGAGGCTAGTATACCGAGCGAAAATAAGGAGAGAAAAATTCGATTCGACCCGGTTTCAATAGAATCGAAGGGGTGATTTCAATCGTCTCGCTGAGTGGAGGTTTGTCGTCATGGAAGGAGCAGAAAAGAAAGTTGTTGCAGGTATTTTGGGGATTCTGTTAGGTGGGCTTGGAATTCACAAGTTCTACCTCGGCTACACCAACGCCGGAATTATTCAGATCGTTATCACGTTTTGTACGTTTGGTTTAGGAGGCTTGATCGGCCTGGTCGAAGGCATCATTTACCTGACCAAGAGCGACGAGGATTTCGTTCAAACGTACATCGTCGGTCAGAAGCCCTGGTTTTAACCGACTGTCGATCCGCGCAGTCTTCGCTCGAAGTTGTGAGGAGATAAAGAAAGGCCCGAGGGATTTCCTTCGGGCCTTTCTTTTGAGAACGTTGCCGGCCGAGCAAAGGCCGGCAACGTTTAGCTAGCGTCGCGGCCGGAACCGCGCGTTCACGTTGTCGTTCTCTTCGCGGCGGGCGAAGCTTCCGCTCGAATCCGCGCCGTTGCTACGAGGGCGTCCACCTCGGTCTCCGCGATCTCCGCGGTCGCCTCGATCTCGGTCTCGTCCACCACGGCCTCGATCGCCCCCGCGTCCGCGGTCGCGACCTCCTCCTCCTCCGGCGCCGCCTCGGGTCGAAGGATCGATCTCTTCGTTGCCCTCAAGCGAGGGAAGATCCTGCTTGATTCCGAGCGCGGTCAGATTCACGCGGCCCATCGAGTCGATCTCGAACACTTTGACGTGCAGCACGTCGCCGGCTTTGACGGCATCGTCCGGGCGGCGAATCTGTTGCGCGCTGAGCTGCTCCACCGGAACCAACCCCTCGCGGCCGGGCATGTACTCTACCATCGCGCCGCGGCCCATGAGTCGCGTTACCGGCCCCGAAAACTCGGTTCCGAGCTCGATTTCGTCGGTGAGCGCGCGGATCATCTTGATGGCCATCTGAGCCTTCTCGGCGTTCGGCGCGCCGATCATCACGCGGCCGTCCTGTTGGACGTCGATCTGCGTCTCGGTCTCGGCGGTCATCTTCTTGATGGTCGCGCCGCCCGGGCCAATGATCGCGCCGATCTTCTCCGGGTTGATCGTGATGACGGTCACTTGCGGCGCCGTCGGAGCGATCTCGGATCGGGTTTGCGGGATCTCCTCTTCGATTACGTCGAGGATTTGGAAGCGGGCTTTTTGAGCCTGAGCCAACGCGTCGGCCAGAACTTTATCCGGAATGCCGTCGAGCTTCGTGTCGAGCTGCAGCGCGGTGATGCCGTCGCGGGTTCCCGCGACCTTGAAGTCCATGTCGCCGCAGAAGTCCTCCATGCCCTGGATGTCGGTCAGCACCTTGAAGGTTTTGCCGTCGGACATCAGACCCATCGCAATTCCCGCGACGGGGGCCTTGATCGGAACTCCGGCGTCCATGAGCGCAAGCGTCGAGCCGCAGACCGAGGCCATCGAACTCGAGCCGTTGCTCTCCAGCACTTCACTGATGAGAAGCAGCGTATAGACGAAGTTCGGATCCTCAAACGGAATCACAGACTTCAGCGCTCGCTCGGCGAGCGCGCCGTGTCCGATCTCGCGGCGGCCGGGGCCGCGCATGGGTCGCGCTTCTCCCACGCTGTAAGGCGGGAAGTTGTAAAAGTGCATGTAGCGCTTGTCCCCTTCCTCTTCGAGCCCGTCCATGATCTGCGCTTCCTTCGGCAAGCCGAGGGTCACAACGGTCATCACCTGGGTTTGGCCTCGCGTAAAGAGCCCGGAGCCGTGCACTTTGGGGAGCAGCCCGGCGCAAGCCTCAAGCGGGCGAATCTCATCGAGCTTGCGGCCGTCGGGGCGAATATCTTTTTCGATAATGAGTTTGCGAACCGTACCCTTGACGACCTTGTCGACCGCTTCGGGCAGCTGCGCGATCAATTCGTCTTGACCGGCGTATTCGGCGGTGTACTTGGCGATCATCTCCTTGGTCAGATTGTCCAAGGCCGACTCGCGGCTGGCTTTATCGGCATTGGTGATCGCCGCGGCGATCTCCTTGCCGGATTTCTTTTCGATGTTCGCAGCCAGCTTGGGATCAATCTCCAGCAGCGGGACAACGCGCTTCTCTTTCCCGGCCTTTTTCGCAAAGACTTCGATCTCTTTGCAGATGACTTTGATGGCATCGTGCGCAAACTTCATCGCCTCGAGCATCACCTCTTCGGTGACCTCGCTGGCTCCGGCTTCGACCATCGAGATCGCGCCCTTATGGCCGGCGACCACGAGATCGAGTTGTGAAAGTCCGATCTCTTCGTTGCTGGGGAAGAGGATGAATTCGCCGTCGATCAGCCCGACGCGCACGCCGGCGATCGGACCCGTAAAGGGAATGTCGGAAATCTGAAGCGCCGCGCCAGCCGCCGTGATCGCAAGTACGTCGGAAGGGGCGGTTTGATCCACCGCGAACGGCATCGCGATCACCTGGACCTCGTTGCGAAGTCCTTTGGGGAACAGCGGCCGAATCGGGCGATCGATCATGCGGCTCGTCAGAATCGCGCGCTCGGAGGGGCGTCCTCCGCGCTTAATGAACCCGCCGGGGATTCTCCCGACGGAGTATTTGCGCTCTTCGTAGTCGCAGACGAGCGGCAGAAAGTCGATTCCTTCTCGCGCGGTCTGGGACATGGTCGCGGTGCAGAGCACCACGGTCTCGTTCATACCGAGTAGTACGGCTCCGCCTGCTTGGCGAGCCACACGGCCAGATTCGAGGCTGAGGGTCTTGCCCTCCACCTCGAATTCGTGGGAGTAAATCATAAGGCCTCCGTCTATCGGGGCTTAACTTCGCGGATACCGAGTCTTTGAATCAAAGTGCGGTAGCGTGCGATGTCTGTGTTGCGCAGATACGCTTCCAGACGGCGACGCTTTCCGACGAGAATCATCAGACCGCGCCGCGAGTGGAAGTCCTTTTTGTGCGTGCGAAGGTGGTCCGTGATCTGAAGGATCCGGGCTTGCATAATCGCAATTTGCACCTCGGTCGAACCGGTGTCTCCCTCTCGGGTCGCGTATTCCGCGATCCTCTCTTGCTTAAGATTCTTGTCCAGCGGCATGCTTCGTTCGTAATGCTCCGATTTAATGTTTCGTGTTTGATTTTCTAGGGATCGGGATCCGTCGGCCGCTCTACGCAGACTCCCCTCGGGCGCTGAGAGGCTCCGTACAACGGCAAACGAGACAGTCCGATCTCCGCTGAAGCATCATACCAGAAAATCGCCCGCGTCAAGACTAATTTTCATCGCCGGCTAGAGGACGCTACAAAATGTATCGGCTGAGGTCGACGTCTTCGACGAGGCCGGCCAGTCGCTCGCGAACTTGAGGCGCGTCGAAAACGAACGTCTTGAGGTCGGTGTCGGGGGCTTCGAAAAGAAGGTCCTCGAGCAGCTTTTCCATGAGAGTATGCAACCGCCTGGCGCCGATGTTTTCGGTTCGGGCATTGACCTCCGAAGCGAACCGCGCGATCTCGTCGAGCGCTTCGGGCGTAAAGCTCACGGCGAGGCCGTCGGTCGCAAGCAGCTTTTCATATTGCTTGGTCAAGGCGTTTTTGGGCTCTTTCAAGATGCGCCGGAAGTCCTGTTCTGTCAGGTTTTCGAGCTCGACGCGGATCGGTAGGCGGCCCTGGAGTTCGGGGATCAGGTCGCTCGGCTTGGAGAAGTGGAACGCGCCGGCGGCGATAAAGAGGATGTGGTCGGTGCGGATCGGGCCGAACTTGCTTTGGACGGTCGAGCCTTCGATGATCGGTAAGAGGTCGCGTTGCACCCCTTCGCGGGAGACGTCGGGGCCGGCGCCAGACTGCTTTCCGGCGACCTTGTCGAGCTCATCGAGGAACACGATTCCGGTCTGTTCCGCGCGCTGCACGGCCTCTCGCCGGACGCCGACCGCGTCGATCATCTTGCGGGCCTCCTCTTCGATCAGCACTTCGCGGGCTTCTCCCACACTCATCTCTCGGGTGGTTCGCTTGGAGGGGAACATGCCGCCCATTGGGTTGGAGTCCATGCCCATCTCTTCCATCCCTTGCGGCGTGAAGACCTGAACGAAGGGGTTGTTCGGTTCTTCGATCTCGATCGGCACGACGCGCGTATCCAGTTTGCCCGCTTTGAGGTCGCGCAGCAGCTTGCGCCGCCGTTTGACGGCGTCTTCGGGGGTTTCGGGCTCGGTGGGGGCGGCGTGCCCCGAGGTCGCCTCGTCGGGATACTCGTCGTCGAAGGATTGGCCAAAGATTTCGAACGCTTGCCGCAGCACCGGGCTTTCCATGAAGGGGCTCTTGGCAGGGCCTTTTCGTCGTCGAGGCGTGGAAGGTTCCTCCAAAAGGTCGAGAAGGCGATCGTAGGCCCGCTTTTCGGCTTCGGGGCGGACGGCATCGACCTTTTCGCGTTCGACGAGCCGCACGGCGACTCCGGCGAGGTCCCGAATCATCGATTCGACATCGCGACCGACATAGCCGACTTCGGTGAATTTGGTGGCCTCGACCTTGATGAAGGGCGCTTTGGCGAGTTGGGCGAGGCGGCGGGCGATCTCGGTTTTGCCCACGCCGGTTGGCCCGATCATCAAAATGTTTTTAGGCAGCACGTCGTCGCGCTCTTCGGCCGGAAGCCGCTGGCGGCGGTGCCGGTTTCGAAGGGCCACGGCGACCGCGCGTTTGGCGGCGGATTGCCCGACGATATAGCGGTCGAGCTCGGCGACGATCTGCTTGGGGGTCAAGTCCTCTAACGGAAGGCTCATCGGCTCTTAGACGATACCTCTTGAGGGTGGGCCTCGGTACAATCAAGATCGCATGCCCAAGGCCTATTACATCACGACGCCGATCTACTATGTGAACTCGGTGCCGCACATCGGGACCGCGTTGACGACGCTCGCCAGCGACGTCACGGCGCGCTACCAGAGGTTGCGGGGGCGCGAGGTGACGTTTCTGACCGGAACCGACGAGAACGGCCTCAAGATCCTCGAGGCCGCCGAGCAAGCGGGCAAAACCCCCCAGGCGTTCGTCGACGAGATCAGCCAGGAGTTTCGGCGGATCTGGCAGGGGTTGGACATTCGATACGACACGTTCATCCGCACCACCGAACCGCGTCATTTCGAGGCCGCGCAAGAAGTTTTTCGTCGGCTGCAAGCCGCCTGGCACATCACGGCCGGAAAATACGAGGGATGGTACGACGTCTCGACCGAGACGTTCTATCGGGAGTCCGAACTGGTGGACGGAAAGAGTCCCGACGGGAACGAAGTACGCTGGATCGAGGAAGACAACTACTTCTTTCGGCTGAGCCAGTTCGAAAAGCCGTTGCTGGAGCACTTGGAGAAGCACCCCGATTTCATCGTGCCGCATAGCCGGCGCAACGAGGTGATCGGGTTTATCAAGCAGGGCCTCCGAGACGTGTGTGTCAGCCGAACGAACCAGGGGTGGGGCGTCCCTGTTCCGGGCGACGAGTCGAAGGTGATCTACGTGTGGTTCGAGGCGCTGATCAACTACATCAGCGCGATCGACTGGCCGAACGGCGACTGGCAGAGCCGCTGGCCGGCCGAGGTGGAGTGGATGGGCAAGGATATTCTCACCCGCTTCCACGCGACCCTATGGCCCGCGATGCTGATGGGGCTCGGCCTGCCGTTGCCCGAAACGCTGGTGGGGCACGGCTGGATGCTGATGGGCGGCGAGAAGATCTCCAAGTCCAAGGGCAACGTCGTCGCGCCGCTGGACCTCGCCTCCGATCTCGTTCGGCGCGTGGGGTGCGAGCCGCAGATCGCCGTCGACGCGGTTCGCGCGTATATGGCCTCGACGATGCCGTACGAGCAGGATGCGGTCTTTACCTACGAAGCGTTCGCGGGGCGATACAACGCCGACCTTGCGAACGACCTCGGCAACGCGTTGAATCGCAGTCTTGCGATGACGCATAAGTTTGCCGAGGGGCGTGTGCCCGAAGGCGCGATCGAGCCCGAAGCCGTCGAGGCGATTCGCAAGGCCAAGGCGGACTTCGAGGACGCGATGGCGCGATTTCGCTTGGACGAGGCGACCGAGGCGGCTTGGGCGCCGGCGCGGTTCTTGAACAAATACATCGACGCGCGCGCGCCGTGGGCGCTCGCCAAAGCCGGGGACCCCGCCTTGGGAGGCGTGCTCCGCTCGATGCTGCTGTGTCTGCGGGCTCTCGAAGGGTTGATGCGTCCGATCGCCCCTTCGGCCGCGGACGCCTTCGCGGCGCAGTTGGGCGTCGCTCCGACGACCTCGTGGGAGATGATCGGGGCGGAGTCCTCGCTTCCCGTAGGCACCGAGCTCGCCCCGCCGACTCCGATTTTTCCGCGGATCGATTTCGCGCAGGGTGCGTTCGCGCCCGAAGCGCCGACCGGCTCTTCCGAGCCCCCCTCTCAAGGAGGATCTTCCCCCATGCAAACCCCTTCTCAAGAAATAGAAGCTTCGCCCGCCGCGAGCCCCACCATCTCGATCGACGATTTCACCAAAGTAAAACTGTGTGTCGGCCGCGTGTTGGAGGCCGAGGCGGTCGAAGGAAGCGACAAGCTTTTGAAACTGCAAGTGGTCGTCGGAGAGGAGCGGCGCCAGATCGTGGCGGGGATTCGGGCGCAGTATCAGCCGCTTGATCTCGTCGGACGGCAGGTGGTCGTGGTGATGAACTTAAAGCCCGCCAAGTTGCGCGGCGTCGAGAGCCAGGGAATGCTTCTGGCGGCGACCGATGCGGAAGGGGGCGCGATTCTTTTGCAGCCAGACAAAGAAGCGCCTGAAGGCGCGGGCGTTCGCTAGGCGCGATTCCTTAACGCTTCGACTCTAGGCGGCCCCGGGGTGCATCGACTATACTAGACACCTGAGAACCTATCTCAAGGAGAGTCTAGACATTGGCGGTTGATACCAGCAGTTTTAGAAACGGCATGCACCTCAACATGAACGGGGAGGTCTATACGATCGTGGAGTTTCAGCACGTAAAGCCCGGAAAGGGTGGGGCTTTCGTGCGGACCCGGCTTCGTAATATGAAGACCGGGGCGAATCTCGAAAAGACCTTCCGCTCCGGCGAAAAAGTCGATCCCGTTTATGTCGAGAAGAAAACAATGCAGTTTCTTTATCGTCAAGGCGAGGATGAGCTCGTTCTGATGGATATGGACACGTACGAGCAGATCCCGGTCCCCCAGGAACACCTCGGAGGACAGGCGAAGTATCTGAAAGAAGAGATGGAGGTCGCGTGCCTGGTGGCGAACGAAGACGTGCTCGGCTATGAGTTGCCGAACTTCGTGGAGCTTGCCGTGGCCGAGACCGACCCGGGGTATAAGGGCGATACCGTCAGTGGCAGCAGCACCAAACCGGCGACTCTAGAAACCGGTGCGACGATTCAGGTGCCGTTCCACATCAATCCGGGCGACGTCGTGAAGGTGGATACGCGCACGGATGCCTATCTCGAGCGCGTCAAACGAGAGTAGATGGGATGAGCGGCGGGATGCATTCGGGCTCGCATCGAGAGCTGAGCGAGACGTTTCAGCTCTTTCTGATGGGGGTGGCGCGCTTCCTCTTTTGGGGTGGGAGCCTGCTTGCCCTCGCCGCTGTCGGTTTGCTCGTCTATACCGCCGTCACATTCATGGACGGCTCGGCCCAAAACGTCGTTGCGGCAACTCAGAATATCGAGACGTTCCGCAAGATACTGTCCGTCGGCCTGTTGGCCACGATGGTGGGCAGCACCTACCTCTTCTGGGGCGAGGAGATTCTTGCCGCGCTGCAATTGATCGTGGCGGGCCTTTGCTATTTTTCGCCCGCCCTCGTGCCGAGCCTCGTCGGCGCCGATTCGGTGAGCGAAGTCTCCGGCCGGGCGCTTCAGGCGGTGCAGAGCGGCGGAACGGTGTTCGGGCTTTTGGCGATCGGAGTGCTGGTCGCCGACCTGGCGAACCGGGTGCGGTTGCGGGTTCAGCAGGGGATCCGGGTCGATCAGCTCAAGTACGGCAAGGGGCTAAAAGAGGAGCGCGAGAAGCGCAACGTTTTCTTAGGCAAGTGCTGGCAACTACCGTATTGCCGCAAGTTCGTGCGAGAGAGTTGTCCGATCTACCACTCCGGGCGGACTTGTTGGCGCGAAAAGGTCGGCTGCATGTGCGAAGAGGACGTGATTCGCGGGGCGATGGAGAACAAAGCCATTCCCAAAGACGCTTTGGCCGCGGCGCGCTACATCCCTCAGAACAATCGCTTGACGCTTGGGGCGAAGAAGGAGCGTTGCCGCCACTGCGTCATCTACAACGAGCATCAAAAGCATAAGTACAAAGCCGCCTTGGGCGCGGTCTTGGTGAGCTACGGGGTGTTCTACGCGATGTGCCGCAGGCCGCTGCTGGACGCGATGGGCGTCCTCATGGCGAAGCTCGACCAAGTGCTCTCTTTTGCCACTTACCAAAGCGAAGGAACCTACGATTCGATGCTGAAAGGAGCCGCGCTGCCGTTCCATGAGCTCATGCTTTTGTGTTTCGTCGTCGTCGCGCTCGCGTACTCGCTGAAGATGGTCGAGTACCTGATCTTCAAGCTCAAGGTTTGATGGCCAGGCTCAGCGCGCTCATCGAAGTCGACGGTTCCTACGGAGAGGGCGGCGGAGCCCTGCTACGCACCGCTTTGACGATGGCGGCGCACACCCAGCAGCCTCTACTTCTTCGCCAGATTCGAGGTGGGACGGCGTTTCCCGGGCTCGATTTGGAGGATCTCGCGATTTTACGTGTGCTTCGAAAGAGCTGCGATGCCGAGGTCGAGGGTGGGGCGCTGGGGAGCCTCGAACTGCGCTTCGCTCCACGAACGAAGCCTTCGGCTTGGAATGGCGAAACCGCCGCGTTGGAGCTCCCTCCTTCGGTGCGAGGGTTGTCCGTGCCGACGGTGCTGAATGCGCTGCTTCCGATTCTTGCGCGGACCGGGGCTTATTCCGACTTGAAGCTCAAGGGGGAGACGTACGGCAAGCGTGCGTTGAGCTACGACTATTTCGCGTGCGTGACGCTTCAAGCCTACCGGGCGATGGGGCTTCACGCGTTCCCCGAGCAGCTCAGGCCCGGCTTCGGTCGCGAAAGCAAAGGGGAGGCGCGGCTTGAGATCGAGCCGAGTGTGCTGACGGGACTGCGCTGGGGGCAGCGCGGCAAGCTTTGCGGCTGCCGCGCGGTGCTGACCACGGCGAGGCTGGGGCGCGGGGTGGGCGCGCGAGGCGTGTCGCATTTAGAGGCCTTGGCTACGCAGATGAAGCTCCCTTTGGAGATCGAGGTGCAGGAGCTGGAGACGGAAGGCCCGGGGTGCTTTCTCACGCTTTGGGCCGAATTCGAACGGGGGCTCGGCGGGGCGACCGCGATGGGAATGAAGGGATTGCGTGTCGAATCGCTGGCGCAGACGGGGCTCGCGGAGCTGCGACGCTGGTTAGGGAGCGAAGCGACGCTCGATCCGTTCTTGGCGGATCAGCTTCTGGTGGCGTTGGCGATCGCCGAGGGGGACTCCGAATTTCAGGTCTCCGAGCTGACCCAACGGTTTTTGACGATGGTCTGGGTCATCAAGCAGTTTTTGCCGATTCGGTTGACCGTGCACGGACGTGAAGGGCAGCCGGGCACCGTGCTGATCCATCGCTAGGGTTTTTGAGGTGCGTCAAGGTATCCTGGAAGCCGCCGTCATGAGCGACACGCGATCTCGCATCCATCATCCGAACGGGGGGCTGACTACGTCCGCTCCCGGGGCGATGCAGACGATCATTCAGGAGATCTCCGAGATCGCCGAACCCAAGGAGCTATTGGAACCCATGCCACAAGAGAATTTCGATGCGGACATTATCGTGATCGGCGCCGGCCCTGGCGGCTACGTCGCCGCGATCCGCGCCGCTCAACTCGGAGCCAAGACGATCTGCGTCGAGAAGGAGTATTTGGGGGGCACCTGTTTGAACTGGGGCTGCATCCCTTCGAAAGCGCTGATCGCGAGCGTCGAGCGTCTGGAGAACGTGCGCCACGCCGACCGTTTGGGCGTCAAGGTCTCGGGAGAGGCGGAGATGGACTTCGAGGCGATGATGAAGCGCAAAGAGAAGATCGTCACCACGCAGCGCGGCGGGATCGGCATGCTGTTCAAGAAGAACGGCGTGCAGCACGTCGAAGGGTTCGCACGGTTCGTCGACGCGAACACGATCGAGGTCACCAAGGAGAAAGAGAAGAAAACGTTCCGCGCTAAAAACTTTATCCTGGCGATGGGTGCATCGGCGATCCGACTCAAGATCCCCGGCCTCGAAGGCGGCCGAGAAGAGAACGTGTGGACTTCGGACGACGCGGTGACCGCTCCGTTCGTGCCCAAGCGGATGCTGGTTCTGGGTGGCGGAGCCGTGGGCGTCGAATTCTCGTATGTATTCAACGGGCTGGGTTCGAAGGTGACGCTCGTCGAGATGATGCCCGAGCTGATTCCGATGATGGACGAAGACCTTGGCAAAGAGCTCCAGCGCTCTCTGAAAAAGCAGGGTGTCGACGTTCGCACGGGCGCGTCGCTCGAAAAGTGCGAGCGAGCGGGTTCGGGTTGGAAGTGCCACGTGAAAAAGGGGACCGAGACCGAAGTGATCGAAGTCGACGTGGTCCTGCTCGGCGTAGGTCGCAAGGCGAACGTGGAGGGGATGGACCTCGAAAAGGTCGGCGTCAAAGTGAACCGAGGCGTCGAGATCGTGGACGATACGCTACAAACCCATGTGCCGAACATTTACGCCATCGGCGACGTGACCAGCCGAATTCAACTCGCCCACGTGGCCTCGGCCGAAGGGATCCACGCGGTGCACAACATCTTGAAGGGCGCGAAGAAGCTGTTCGACTACAAGGCCGTGCCCAACTGCGTCTATACGGTGCCGGAAGTGTCTTCCGTAGGTCTGAGTCAAAGCGAGGCTGAATCGCAAGGCTACGAGGTCACCATCGGCAAGTTCATGTTCCGCCCGCTCGGCAAGGCGATGGCGGCCGATCACCAGGACGGATTCGTGAAGGTCGTCGCGGATAAGAAGTACGGCGAGATCCTCGGAGTGCACATGATCGGCGCGCACGTGACCGACATGATCCACGAGGGGGTCGTCGCGCTCAAGCTCGAAGCGACGCTCGATTATATGGTGGAGACGATCCACGCCCATCCGACGATGAGCGAGGCGGTCTTGGAGGCGTTCGAGGACGCCGCCGGCCACGCGATCCACAAGATGTAAAAGGGGAGGTTCGTTCGTCGGAGATCCCTCGGACGAACCTTCTTTTCTGGCCGACATCGGGTGATGCGTTGAGCAGGCCCGTTTTCAGGCGTTAGCCTACGAACATCATGATTGAAACGTTTCCCAACCCTGCGCCGCAACGCGACTACCGGATCCGGCACAACTGCCCGGAGTTTACAAGCGTCTGCCCCAAGACGGGACAGCCCGATTTCGCCACGATCGAGCTCGAATACATTCCGGGCGATCTCTGCATCGAGCTGAAGGCGTTGAAGCTTTATTACTATTCGTTCCGTAACGAAGGGATCTTTTACGAAGCCGTCGTGAACCGTCTCCTGGACGAGCTCGCGGCCTCTTGCGCGCCTCGCTGGATGCGGGTCACGGGGCGCTTCAACGTTCGGGGCGGAATCGATTCGGTGGTGATCGCCGAGACGGGGCCATGCCCCCTTCGCGAAGGCGCGTAGCGCGCAGTTTTGCTGCCCTGCGGTCTGGGCAGCAAAACTACAAAGAGCTTTAGACGCCTGCGGGGATTCGTTCCTCGGCTTGCACTTCGCCGGGGAGCGGTAAACCCAGGGCGGTGAGGGCCGCGCGCAGCTTTGCGATGCGGTTCGGCGTGTGCAACTCCAACTGGAACGGGCGACCGCGAGCGTCGACGATGATGCCGACGGTCCCGCCTTCGAGCTTTTGCGTCATCGACTTGCCTTTGCCGGCGCCGACATCGAAGCCTTTGGCCGGTTCGATCGTCACCTCTCGGAATTCGCCTCGTTCGCAGGGCACGACTCGAACCGAGCCGAAGGGCACTTCGATCGTTTCGCCGCCGGTTCGAAGGGTTACGCAAGGGTCCCCTTCTTTCTTTGCTTGGCCGATCGGGGCGATGCAATGGCCGCACTTCACGATGCAGTCGTACTCGAAGACCTGTCGCGCGGCTTCGTAGAAGTGCTCGCTCAGGACGCCGAGATGCGGCATCATGAAGATCGAGTCGACCGTGAGCATCGTAATCCCCTCGGGCTGATAGGCGTCCATCATCATGAGCGCGGATTGGGCGCGGAGCGGCGCGTGGCTGAGCACGCCGCCGGACCCGATCACCATATCGAGCTCCATCATCTTGACGAGCGTCTCGCCGGAGGCGGTCTGATCGAAGATCTGTCCCACGTCGCGCTGCTGGGCCGAGCCGGTCAATCCGCGCGCGAGCGTTTTGTGATGCTCGAAGGCCAGTCGCAGCGCCTCGCGCGAGACCGCGTGCTCGATCAAGAGATCCTCATACGTTTGAGGAATCGTGGTCGGGCGGATCATCTTGTTGCGGAGCCGGTTTCTGACTTCGATCGGATCAATCTCGAAGGGGAGCCAACGAGCGATGTTTTCGATCCCTGCCTCTTTGAGGACGTTGCAGATCGAGTAGCTCATGCCGAGGTTCGCGGAGACCGTGCGGTTATAGACTTCGCCGAAGACCGAGAACACGTCGGTCGTCGCGCCGCCGATATCGACGCCCAGCACGTTGATTTTTTCTTGGGTCGCGTAGGCGTGCATCAGCTTGCCGACGGCGTTCGGGGTGGCCATGATCTCTTCGCTGGTCCACTCGAGCAGTTTGCCGTAACCAGGGGCTTGCTGCATGACGTGTTCGAGGAACATTTCGTGGATTTCGTCGCGCGCAGGGCCGAGGTTCTCACGGTCCAAGGTGGGTCGCAGATTGTCCACGATTTTGAGGGCGATTCCTTCGCCCAGCACCTCGCGCACCTCTTCGCGCGCTTCTTTATTGCCCGCGTAGATGATCGGCAGTTTCATATCGCCGAACCGGGGACGCGGGTCGGCGCGGCGCACTACTTCGGACATCTCGATCAGATGGCTCTTCGTGCCGCCGTCGGTCCCTCCGGACATCAGAATGATGTCCGGTCGAAGCTGGCGCAGCCGTTCCACACGCTGGTACTCCTTGCGGCCGTCGTCGATCGCGAGGGTGTCCATCAGGATGGCGCCGGCGCCGAGTGCGGCGCGCTCGGCCGATTCGGCGGACATCGAACGGACGACGCCTGCGACCATCATCTGGAGCCCGCCGCCCGCCGAACTGGTCGAAACGTAGAGGTCCGAGGCTTCCTGATCTCCCGGGCGGGTGTCGACGGATTGGCCCTCTTTCAGGAGCTTCCATACTTTGCCGTCCTTCAGGAGTTGGCGTCGCCCGAGGGGAAAGCCTTCCGGCACGGAGGACTCGGTGATCTCTTCGAGTTCGGTGAGAGCGTTCAGAACTCCGACAGTCACGTCCTCGAACGGCTTTTCGACCGTGGTCGGGGCTTCGCCGCGCGCCACGAGGCGATACTCGCCTTGAGCGTTGCGCTCGATCAGAATGGCTTTGGTGGTGGTTGAACCGCAGTCCGTCGCGACGATCCGCCGGATATCCTGAGACATCTTTTTATTATGCCCGGAAGGCCTGATTAGAAGAAGCGCTGGCTAAAGATTTTCGCGCCGAGAGCTTGAATCCGCAGCTCTTTGGCTTGGGTTCGAAATCGTAAAAGCGCTTGACGCTCGGCGGGCGAGATCTCTCGAGCAGGCCGAGAAAGGTTCAGCCGGGACATCACGCCCTCCTCTTCGGGGCTGTCTTGCAGACCCAGGACGTGACCCAGCTCGTGGGCGCAGATGTGCGTCAGATGCGCCTCGGGCATGTCGCCGCCGCGGGGGTCTTTGATCCCGACACGGATCTTCGCATGTGTGGAGGCCTCGGCCACCTCGCCTCGGATGACGACCCGTCGCTTCCACTCGATGGTGCCTCCGACGGGGGCCCCATTCCAAAGGACGGGAGTCGTGTATTCGATCTCGACGTCCGCTTCCTCGGGACGGTCGCACCATTCGAATCGCACTTCGTTGCCCAGCGCGTCGCTCCACATCTGGGTGGCGCGCAGAAGCGCGTTTTCACACTGCGTGAGGTGCGAGGGCGCGACGCCGGAAAAGTCGACATGCAACTGGATCGGGCGCTCGAGCAGGATCAACTCGGCGTGCGCTAGCGTCTGGTTCCAGCGCTGGCTTTCCAAGCTTTCCCGAGCATGCTGAAGGTGCTGCAGCATATCGGGCAGAATCCTTTCCAAGGGAAGTTTGGGATTACTTTGCGCAGTGCACGCCAGAAGGGCGATGCACGGGGCCAGGATCTTCTTCTTCCAACAGGTCGCCATTTGAGTCTTGCTCCAGTCCAAATCATCGGTGGGTTGTGGAGAGCTCTTCACCCCGTGAAGATGCGGGGCGAGGGGGCGGCGTCATAATAGGAGGCGATGGAAATCGTGGTGCCCCCCGAATATCAAGCGCTCTATGAGAGCGACGGCCCGATCCTGAAGGTGCCGCATCCGGTGCTGCGCCAAAAGGCGGAGCCCGTGGCGAAGGTCACCAAGCGCACGCAAGAGGTGATGGATTCGATGGTTCGAATCATGCGCGCGGCGAACGGCGTGGGGCTCGCCGGTCCCCAAGTCGGGGTTTCCGAGCGGATCATCGTGATCGCACCGGAAGGGTTCCGTCCTCTTCCTCTCGTGAACCCCATCATTCTTTCGCGAGAGGGCACGATGGTGGGTCAAGAGGGGTGCCTCAGCATCCCGGGCCTCTATGGGGACGTCGAGCGCGCGCGCAAAATCGAGATCGAAGCGCTGGACCGGAAGGGGCGGCGCGTGCAGTACGAGCTGGAGGGGATGCCCGCGCGCGTCGTCCAGCATGAAATCGATCATCTCGACGCGGTGCTGTTCACCGATAAAGTCGATCCTTCCACGCTGCATTGGATGCATCCGGACGGGCCGGAAGACGAGATCTGATGCGGCTGGCGTATTTCGGCACGGGAAGTTTCGCGGTGCCCGCCCTGGAGCGGATGGCTCCTTGGATCGTGCTCGTCGTGAGTCAGCCCGATCGTCCGTCGGGCCGGGGATTGAAGTTGCATTCCTCCCCGGTGAAGGCGCGCGCTTTGGAACTCGGCCTTCCGGTGGAAACTCCGGAGAAATCGAGGCATCCCGAATTCGTCCAAAGGGTGAAGGATCTCGCTCTGGACGCCTTGCTGGTGGCGAGCTATGGGCAGATCCTCTCGGTTTCGCTTCTCGAAGCCGCCCGATGCGGCGGGCTGAATCTCCATGGCTCGATCCTTCCCGCCTACCGCGGCGCCGCTCCCATTCAGCGCGCGATCTTGGACGGACAAGCCGAGACCGGAGTGACCTTGATGCAGATGGATCGCGGGATGGATACGGGGGCGATGCACGCGATCGTGCGCACGCCGATCGGTCCCGACGAGACTTACGGCGAGTTGCAAGATCGGCTTGCGATTCTCGCGGCGGATCTGGCCGAAGCGCGAGTGTCGAGCCTCGTTCGGGGCGAGGGGAACCCCGAGCCTCAAAACGACGCCCTTGCGACGCTTGCCCCTAAGATCGAACGTGCGGAGACCCGGTTGGACCCGGCGCGCTCAGCGCTTGAGGAATACCGTCGCTTTCGCGCGTTGACCCCGGCTCCCGGAGTATGGCTGAGCACGCGTTACGGTCGGCTCAAGGTCAAGGATGCTCGATCCAGCGCTCTTCAAGGCGTGCCCGGGACGCTGCTCGCGATTGCGCCGGAGCCGGTGCTCGCCTTCCAGGGAGGCTCGCTGGAGTTACGCGTGGTGCAGCCCGAAGGGCGTCCCGCGGTGGCGGGGCGAGACTTCGTCAACGGCGCGCGGCTGCGCTTGGGCGATCCGCTTTGCGATCTTGCGGGGAGCGAACTTTGAACGAAACGAGGTTTCGAGGGACGAAGCCTCAAGAAATAATGTAAATTGAGGTTTCGGGAGTGGGGGGAATCCTCGGCCGCGAAACCCGGTTATTCAAGGCGGAGCACCATATGAAACAGCCTCTTATCAACCAGCGTGCGCTTCTTCGACTGGCGCTCGGTCTCGCCGTCATCGCCGCCCTTTTCTTCGGCTTTACTTGGTTCAAGAGCCTCGGATCGGACATCGGGGATCTCGGTCCGGCGAATACCGCGGGGATGCTTGCCGCTATCCAGTCCACCGAAGGGGGCGCCCGCGCCATCGTGATCCGCGCGGACGGGCGTTTGGAGCCTTGTCCGGATTCCGAGGGCGAGGTGGTCGATCGCGAAGTGAGCTGGCAGCCCGACGGCAACCGGCTGTTCGTCAGTAGCGACCGAGAAGATCGCACGTTCCACCTGTACCGCTGGAATCCCGAATCGGGTGCGATCTCACGTCGCACGCTCGGGACGCGGGGCTACAGCGCGCCTTTCTTTCCTCCCTCGAACGTTCCGAATGCGCTTCGTTCGGGGCTTACCGTTTCGGGCGGCAAGGTGTTCGGTTTTTCCGCCCGCGAGGCGGATACTCCTCAGATGCTGCCTCCCGTCGGACGCGAAGTCAACCAGGGGCATGAAGGGGGCGGTGTCGTGGGGCAGTTCGACGCGCTCTACCAGACACTGGGGCAGAGTTTTCGAACGGCTCAGTGGGTCCATGGGACCCAGTGGATCGCGGCGGTGATGAAACGGGACGTCGGTGAGGTCTTGATCCTTCAAAACATGCAGCCGACCAAAGAGCAGGACGCCGCGCCGATTCCAGTCGTGAGCGGGGACCGCATTGAGATCGATACGTTCGGTGGCATCTTGGTCTATTCCGTCATGAACTTTCGGCTGGTCGACCCGCGAGGGGCGCCGGAAGAGTTCGTCAAAGACGGTGTGGTGACGATCCCGTTCCGCCATGTGGTCGGAGCGATCGACCCGCAAAAGCCTGCGGAACAGTTCCAAATCGCTCGGACCCTCGACGACGAAACCGCGTTCGGAGTCCCCGCGATCTCCCCGGACGGAACCCTTTTTCTCGTGACGGTCGGACCGTACGACGGGTACGGCGCGATTCGGGCGAATGCGCTTGTGACGATGCCGATCGTGCCCGAAGGGCATCGCGGCGCGCGCACGATTCTCGAGGGTGAGGTCGTGGACCCCTCTTGGCATCCGAACGGTCATACGATTGCGTTCGTAAGAAGAACGGCCGAAGGGAAGCGCGCGATCTGGACCATCGAATCGGATGGCAGCAGCGAAAAGAATTTGACCGGCGAACTCGGGAATTTCTCCAAGCCGGTCTTCAGCCCGCAAACCGTGAGGAGCCGTTAGCTTGCCCGGAAAAGTAGGGGTCGTCAGCATCCAAGGGGACGTCGAAAAGCATATCCGGGCCCTTGAGCGAGCCGGGGTCGCGTCGCACCGCATCGTCGCGGTACGGACGCCTGAGGAACTCGCGGGTGTCGAGCGCGCGATCATCCCTGGGGGCGAGAGCACGACGGTCGGTCTGCTCATGCAACGGTACGGTTTGGGCGAAGCCCTCCAGGCTCGAGCGCGTGAAGGGATGCCGCTTTGGGGGACGTGCATGGGCATGATCCTGATGGCTCGAGAGATCGAGGATCGCCCGGAGCAGTACACACTGGGCGTGTTGGACGTCGCGGTTCGGCGGAACGCGTTCGGCGCGCAGGTCCATAGTTTTGAAGACGAGGTGACGCTGGAAGGGCTCGATCGTGTGGTGCTTGGCGTGTTTATCCGTGCTCCGATCGTGACGCGCCTCGGCGAGGGCGTGCAAGCGATCGGTCGGCATGCCGGTCAGATCGTCGCGGTGCGCCAGGGCTCTCTGCTTGGCACGTCGTTTCACCCGGAGTTGACGGACGATCCTCGCTTGCATGCCGCCTTTATGGAGCTTGCGCCCGGCGGGCGTTAGAATAGACGTATGCTCTATGCGATCGTGGGCGTGCTGGGACTCCTTTTGGTCGGCGCAATCTGGCTCTACAACCGGCTGGTGGCGCTTCGGCAGTTCATCCGCAACGCCTGGTCGGATATCGAGGTCCAGCTTCGCCGGCGCGCCGACCTGATCCCGCAACTTGTGGAGTCGGTCAAGGGATACATGGGGTACGAAAGCGCCGTCCTTCAAGGGATTGCCGAAGCAAGAAGTCTTGCGATGCAGGCCAAGGGGCCGTCTGGCGACAAAGCCAATGCGGAAAGTCGCGTCGGCGAAGGGCTCGCCAAGATCGTCGCGCTCGCCGAGAGTTATCCCGAACTCAAAAGCAGCGCGAACTTTATCCAGCTTCAACGCGAGCTTGCCGAAACCGAACGGCTGATCGCCTCTGCGAGGCAGTACTACAACGGGTGCATTCGAGATTTCAACACCGCCGTGGAGAGCTTTCCGAGCAACTTGGTGGCGGGGGCGATGGGGCTTCGAACGCAGCCGTTTTTCGAAATCGAAACCGCTGAGCAAAGGTTGGCACCGAGCGTGGGCGGACTCTCGGCTTAGGTCTGCTCCCTCGGACCTTGGATCAAAGGGCAGTCGTCGAGACTCGTGCAGGGGCAGTCGATCCCTTCTTTGAGCTTGAGTCGCATGGCTTCCATCGCCGCAAGCCCCGCTTCGAGCTCTCTGAGTTTGCGTGTGGCGAGGGTCCGCCAGCGTTCGGAAAGCGTGGTCTCTTCCGTGTCGCTCGGGTAGAGCTCGCTCGTTTCTTTCAGAGTAAAGCCCGCGGCTTTGGCAAGCTGGATGCCACGAGCCCGTGCCACTGCTTCCGGCCCGTAGGTGCGGCGTCCTCCGTCGCGTCGTCTCGGGTGGAGCAGCCCGAGCGCTTCGTAGTACCGGATGGCCGAAGGGGGGAGGCCGGTCCTTTTCGCAAGCTCCCCGATCCCGAATTCCTCCCGCATTTTCGAAAAACCTCTTGACCTCAAGCGCACTTGAGCTTTTTATACTGGGCGTATGACGCGACGCAAAGCAATACCCCTTCTGTTGGGCCTCGGTTCCTGCCTCCTGCTGACCGCCTCGACGCACCGAGTCGGGGAAGAGACGTTCGAAGACGAGGGGCCGATCATTTGCGACCTCTTCGCTCTCAGTCAAAACGAGCGCGATCGGCGCGAAGAGATTTTGAAAAAGCTCGGGGCGAAAAAGCCTACCGCGGTGGAATTGCGCCAGGGTTATGCGTTCACTTTTCCGAAGCGAGTTGAGAGTTGGCCTTTACTGGCCGAACTCGCCGAATACGAGTCCCGCTGCTGCCCGTTTTTGCGGACGAGCCTGACGATCACCGGACGCAAGGATGAGATCGTGGTGCGGATCGTCGGGCCCGAAGGAGTCAAAGCCTGTATCGAGGGAGGGCTGAAGGAGTTTTTCCCCTCTCCTTAAAGACCGCTGTCGATCTTGGCAAGAATCAAAACCGCCCTGAAAAGGGCGGTTTTATTTTTTGTTTGGCATCTTAGAGAATTTAAGATAAGATGCAATATATCGCATTTTGAGTTGTTTGAATGCGAGGGATATTAGAATCGATGCCGAAAGACGATGGACTGAATAAAAAACATGCGATCACGCTGATCCTCGCGGTGCTGGGAGACGGCACGCGTCATGGCTACGACATCGCTCGGGAAGTCGAGCGCAGGAGTCAGGGGCAGCTCAATCTGCCCGACGGCTCGTTCTATCCGATTCTGCGCCAGCTAGAGGGGGAAGAACTGATTCAGAGCACGTGGATTGGCGAAGAGGGCAGCCGCCGCAAACGAGTCTATTCACTGACCCGGTCGGGCGAGGCGGAACTCGCGCAGCACGTGGAAGCGTGGCGCAGCTTTGCCGGGGCGATGGACCGGGTCATCACCCGTAAAACCGACTGGCTCGTCAGGGCTTTATTGTTAGGGGAGCGTTTTCACGCTTAGATCACCATGAGCGCGGCCAAGATCATTCGTTTTCCCGACCTGCGGCCCAAGGACCAGCAGGATGCGGACCTGACTCCCGAGGAGCTTGTCGACGACTATCTCGAGCATCTTTGCGCGCCGCTCGTGGGATGGGTGCCGTACCGGGAGCGCGAGCGTCTTCGCGAAGAAGCCAGGAGCCATCTCGAAGGCCGCGCGCACGCCTATGGGATCGATGGATTCGCACCGCAGGAAGCGATGCGGAGATCGATCGAACGGTTTGGGAAATCCGCTCGCCTCAGTGAAGAGTTTCTGGAGACGTGGCTCAACTATCAGTCGCAAGGCAAGATAGTCCAAAAGCTGGGGCTCAACAATGCCTACGCGTTGTTCTTTTTTGGGCAGATGGCGGCGCTGAGTTACCTATTCTTGAATTTGCGGTTGGTCTTTCCCCCGAGTTCGAGCCTGCGGTTCGGGGAATCGGTGCATCGGTTCGATGCCATCGGGATGCCCTTGCCGGACGGGTCGATCTGGACTTACCTCTTTCTAGGCATCGTGTTCTTGGCCCCGTTCGTGGCTGGATGGCTAACAGGGCGCATGGCTGTCTTGCATGCCGCGCGGGCTGTGTATCACATGATGCTGCCGATCATTATCGGAACGTTTTTCCTCGGTGTCGCGCTGCTCCCCTCAAGAGAGGGGCTCTTCGTGGCGCTCGCCGAGACGCTTTGGTGGCTGCCGGTAGGCTGCCTCACTGCGCATGTTGCCGCCGCCGTGACCTGGCGACGGCGATGTGCTTATCACTCGATCCCTATTCGGAGGAACTTATGACAAAGCAAACTGATTATGGCTCATGGAGGATGCGATCGGCTTTTACGTTGATCGAGCTGCTCGTGGTCATCACGATTATCGCAATTCTCGCGGGCATTTTGTTTCCGGTCTTTGCACAAGCCAAGGAGGCTGCCAAGAAAGCGAGTTGCATCTCGAATTTACGGCAGATCAGCCTTGCGTTTTTTATGTACACCGAAGACTATGAAGGTGAAATGCAGGCCAGAAATGGTGGGCGAACGGGTGTGTTACCCTTAGAGAGAGCTTATGATTGGTGGGGAAGCTGGATGCCTACAATCCCGGTTAGCGATATTCGGTATGACGAGGGTCACTTGAATCCCTATATGAAAAATTCGGCGATTATCGACTGTCCTTCATCGGCAGATGTAGGGTGGAGAGGAAACGATTGGGGCGGGTCTGGCGCTCGTTTCGCGTTTGCCCGAACTTCTGTCTCCTTTGGAGGTGAGTATTCTAGCATTGAATTGCCCGCCGAAACCATTTTGATGGGAGATGCGGGAGTCATATGGGGATCAGGTGCTGGGAACTTTAATGTCTATCGTGCGTCGGGAGCACTGGTTAGTAACTACAGTTCTTTTATCAATGGCGCTCTCCATGCTCGCCATGGGAAAACTCACGCGACGGTCGCATGGCTCGACGGGCATGCAAAAGCCGAACGGTTGACGTATCATCCTTGGCCTAGAACACAATGGGATGAGGGAATGGAGGATTTTCAAGCGACCGGGATCGGTATTCTCTTAAAGCACCCGCTTCAGACGACCGTTCGTGGTACAGGAAACCAAATGCTGCCTAGCGGTGCCAGAAGAGAACAGGTGGATTTTTATTATTATCATAAAACTAAACCTCGATATCCCTAATTAAATCCGTAGAACCATCCTTCCCGCTCAAGATACTTGAGCGGGTTTTTTTATTTTAAAGGGGTGTTTTGATCCGATGGTGAGCGAGGAAAGATGACTTAGCGCCGTTGAAGAACGAGAATCGATGCGACGATCTTTGTGGCAGCCTCTCCGAGACCGTGCTTGATAAGCTTCCGCAAGCTGTCGGTACGTTCAGATTTTCTTCGGAGGAACCCAATATCAGAAAATTTCATAAATTTTTCTTGACGGTTTGCAAGCATTGGATTATCTTATAATATATTTTGATCTAAGGTGTTATTTTTAAGAATCATAGGTTGAACTTGCAAAGTTCTGGGGGCTCGGCAAGGTGCGGTTGAGCTTGATCTTAAATGCGACTGAGGCAAGGATCGGAACAACGTCGCCGAACCAATGAGTGGCAATCGAGAGGAAACGATGAAAAAAACCTTATGTCTCTTTAACTATAGGATTGATCAAGCTGAAACGATCAAGTGGTTTCGTAGATCAGGACGTTCTCTTCGGGCGTTTACGCTGATCGAACTGCTCGTGGTCATCACGATTATCGCAATTCTCGCGGCGATCCTCTTTCCGGTCTTTGCTCAGGCAAAAGAATCGGCCAAAAAAGCGAACTGTATTTCTAATCTAAAGCAGATTTCATTGGCCTTTTTAATGTATGCGGACGACTATGATGGGATGATGCAGTCTGAAGGACATAACCTGGACCTAGGCCAAAAAACATGGAGTTGGTGGTGCAGTTATGTCTATGGATGGACCTATACAGATGTTAAGCAAAATGAAGGTCATTTGTATCCATACATGAAGAGTACTCAAATTTCAGATTGTGCTTCTGCAAAGGAGTTGACTCCTTTTATTGCGCACTGGGTGGATGCCATCAACCCCGCTTATTCTAAAGCGGAAGGCATTCAATTTGGTGGAGAGATATCGAACGTTGAAATTCCTGCAGAAACGATTTTAATGGCCGATAGTGCAGAAGTGTGGTCACCTAATTATGATAATAACTATTATACCTACCGCTCAGGATCTTATTTGCGTAGGGATCATACGATGATTCACTTTGGTGGGATCCACGCGCGTCATAACGGCATGGCGATGATTGCATGGATGGACGGCCATGTCAAAGCGCATCGGTTGAACTATCGCCCCTGGGATAGCTATTCTTGGGCACCGAGTGGGGATCAACTCAAGGAAGCCAAGGTGGGTATCCTAGCCAAATATCCTCTGCAGTCGTTTTCCGAGTATGATGAGGGGCAGCCTGCTGGCAATGGCTATAACAAGCAGGAGACGGACTTTTATTATTATCTAGCCAGCCCGAAGCCGGGGCACCCCTGACGCTTTCCGCCTGAGGCCTCACTCCCATTTTTTGAGAATGGAGAGGTCTGTAATAGGCTTCTTGGGAAAGCATGGTCAGCGATCTGTGCTCTCCTGGGACCAAGATCCTTTTATGAGGGTCTTGGTCTCAATTGCTTGATTGTGGCTGGTCTCGTAGGAGAAGAAAATCAAAAATCCGTTTGGTGTTTGGAAAATTCTGGATTATCTTATAATATATTTTTATCTAATATATTATTCCCAATGCGAAGGGGGAGTCAAGCGCTGAACTTCGCAAGCTGTGATCAGCTTGTTTGAGAGATGGCTTGGGCAAGGATCGAAAGTGTGTTGTCGAACAATTTTGAAGCAATTCAGAGGAAATAATGAAACAATTACTTATGTCTCAACCCGATGAGTTTGATCGGACTGAAACGATCAAGCCGATTCGTAAATCAAAGTGCTCCTTCCGGGCCTTTACTCTGATCGAACTGCTGGTGGTCATTACGATCATCGCAATTCTCGCGGCGATCCTCTTTCCGGTCTTCGCCCAAGCGAAAGAGGCCGCCAAGAAAGCGAACTGTATCTCGAATCTTAAGCAGATTTCTTTGGCTTTTATCATGTATGCAGATGACTATGATGGACAGATGGAAGCAGAGCGACCAGCTTCGGGATGGGCGGATGGTTCGCGAGGATATCTGTGGTGGTGTAGTTATGAGATGGATTGGCCGCGGACAAATGTTAGGCTTAATGAAGGAAATCTTCAGCCTTATATGAAAAACTGGCAAATTGCTGACTGCTCTTCTGCATCTGATCTTGTGACTTATTCTTGGGATTGGGTTGATATGGTCAACCCTGCCTATTCTAAAAGTGAAGGCATACAGTATGGGGGAAATATATCGATCGTGGAACTACCTGCGGAAACAATATTGATGGCCGATAGTGCACAAGCTTCTTCACCCAATTTTGATAACAATATCTTTGCTTATCGCACGGGGGCACAACTTCGGATGGAACTTGTTTATTTGAATTTCGGCGCAGTTCACGCGCGTCATGGAGGAATGGCGGTGATTGCTTGGCTAGACGGCCACGCCAAGGCGCATCGCGTTACCTACCGACCCTGGGATGGGACTTTCTCATGGCTTGGAACGGGGACTCAACTCAAAGAAGCTAAGGTGGGTTTAGTGACCAAATACCCATTACAAAGTCTTTCATATAGTCAGACAGGTGAATCCGCTGGTAACGGGGCGACTAAGCAGCAAACGGATTTTTATTATTATTCTGTAATTACCAAGCCTGGACAACCGAACTAGTTTCAATCATAGCATCGGCTATAACAGGCATCAGACGGTTTTTATTGTTATTTAGTCAGCCCGAAGCCAGGACGCCCCTGGCGCTTTGAGTCTAAGGCCTCACTCTACGATTGAGAATGGAGGGGGCACATCAGGCTTCTTAGAAAAGCATCAACATCGACCCTTGCTCGCCTGGGACCAAGATCCTGTATTGAGGATCTTGGTCCCAGTTGCTTGATTGTGGCTGGTCTCGCAGGAGAAGAAAATCAAAAATTGGTTTGGAGTTTGGCGAACTTTAGGTTATATTATAATATATTTTTATCTAAGATATTATCGTCAAGGTGATCAATGGGTCTTTCAAGGCGCTGAGCTCCACAGGGTGTGGTGAGCTTGATCTTGAGATGAGGTTTGGCAATGGCGAAAGAGCGTTGCCGAACAATTTTGAAGCAATTTAGAGGAAATAATGAAAAAGTTACTTATATCTCAACCCGATGAGTTTGATCGGACTGAAACGATCAAGCCGATTCGTAAGTCGAAGCGCTCCCTCCAGGCCTTTACGCTGATCGAACTGCTGGTGGTCATTACGATCATCGCGATTCTTGCAGCGATCCTTTTCCCAGTCTTCGCTCAAGCCAAAGAAGCTGCCAAGAAGGCGAACTGTATCTCGAATCTTAAGCAGATTTCTTTGGCTTTTATCATGTATGCGGATGACTATGACGGGGAGCTTGAAACCGATCAAGGTAGCTGGGGAACTAAAAGTTCAACTTGGTGGTGTAGCTATAATTCTGCACACGGTTTTCCTCTTGTGGTTAATTTAACGGAAGGTAACTTGTATCCGTACATGAAGAACGTGCAGATTTCTGATTGTGGTTCTGCCCAAGATGTTCTGAGTTATCGACCTATGTGGGGGGATGATTCAAATCCTGCTTATAGTAAATCACGCGCAGCTTGGAGTGGGAATATGTCCGATGTTGAATTCCCTGCAGAGACGATCTATGTAGGGGATGCTGCTTACTTAATGTCACCCGAATATGACGGTGTTTTTTATACCTACCGAATAGACACCTTGTATATTGCTGGTGATTATGGGCAGATGCAGCGGGGTGCTGTTCATGGGCGTCATAATAATATGGCGAGCCTCGGATGGTTTGATGGTCACGCAAAAGCATTGCGTATGACCTATAAGCCATGGGGGGCTGGAGATGGATACTATACTGCAAGTGCCGCTCAACTTAAAGAGAACAGAATTGGACTTGTTACTAAATATCCTCTACAAACTTTGGCTGGTAGCCAAGCCAGTGAATTAGGAGAAGGTGGTATCCGAAAAGAAGATATTGACTTTTACTATTATCTCGCAGACAAGACTGGTAATTAATACCAGGCCCGCCATAGCCCATAGTATGTTATCCGCTCGAAGTTTGTTTCGAGCGGATAATTGGTTTTAAGCTCGGAATTCTAGCTTGATTTTGCCACAGGGGGTTATTCGGCTTCTTCAAGCATCCCTGGAAGGAGCCTCAGCTCGATCCGCTCGGCATCCAGATCGACCGAAACCACGAACTGCTTGATCGCTGGTACGAGGAGTTCGCCGATCTGGAGTACATCGTGGGCCGGATAGCGCAGCACGTCGTCCACGACGCCTAGCCGTTCTCCGTTCACATTCCACGCCTCCAGTCCGATTAGGTCATCGGTCAGGAATTCGTCTTCTTCGAGTTCCGGCTCGCCCTCCACTTCCAGGGTCTGCCACTGCAACGCCTCGGCGGCCTCGATTTTATCGACCCCTTCGAGCTTCATCAGCAAGCGCCCTTTATGAGGGGTGACGGACAGCACGTCGCGCCACTCGCCTTTCAGCCGCACGCGGGACGCCTCGATCAGCCGGTCGGGGAAATCCGTCAGAAACTCGACTTTAAGGAGGCCTTTGAGGCCGTGCGCGCCGACGATGCGGCCGACGGGAGTGCGGGGAGCGTCCATCGCTACGGACGATACCTGGTTCCCAAGCCCCCTGGAGGCACGATTCCTCGTCTTGACTCGTAGAAAGACCAAGAAGCCCGAAAGGGCCGCTCAAGGACTGAACTTTGGAGGCGAACCGGCGTCGGTACTTGAGAAAGAAAATGAATGCGTTTCATGGAGCCGTACGATTGAGCGCCGATCTGATGCCGGACCTCGCGGAGGAAAGGGCGCTTCTCGAGAAGTGTCGAAAGCAGGATTTCGAGGCGTTCGGCAAGCTGGTCGACGCCTATCAGGCCCGGGTGTTCGGGTTTGTGCGTCGAATGGTATCGGACGGTGAGGACGCCGCGGACATCACACAAGACGTCTTTATCCGGGCTTTTCAGAATATCGCACGGTTCGACGGGCGTTCTTCGGTGCGCACCTGGCTTTTTCGCATCGCGCATAATCTGTGTATCGACCGATCGCGGCGCCTTGCGCGAGGTCCTCAACCGGGCCCTCTCAGCGAAGGCTTCGAAGATGAGACCCCCTTGGAGATCGCCGACTCGCGTTGGCAACCCGAGCAGATCGTGTTGAACGAAGAGATGGCCGCCGTGGTCGAAGACGGGATTCGAACGATGAGCGAAAAGCTGCGCAGCGTATTGCTGCTGCACGACAAAGAGGACGTCCCCTACGAAGAGATTGCTCGGATCTTGGAGGTACCGGTCGGGACGGTGAAAAGCCGCCTGTTTTTAGCCCGCGCGCATCTCCAAAACACCCTCCGAAGCTATTTCGAGACGGGAGGGGCGAACTGATCATGAATACCGATCGATTTTTCCAGACCGAAGAGCTTGAGCGGCGGCTCGAATCGCAAGACGCGATGCGCCAGTTGGTGCGCGAACTGCCCGAAGAGTCCGTCAGCCTCGCTTGGCGCAGCCAGCTCAACGAAAAGCTGTTGGCTGAAGCGGCGAAGCCCGCGAGACGTCCTTCCAGGATGCGCGGTCTGCTCCGTCCGGCTTTTGGGCTCGCAGCGGCTCTGGTGCTTGGCGCCCTGGTTCTGTGGCAGCCGAAAGAATCGCAAACTGTGCTCGTTCGTCAGGCCGCGCCGGCCGATTTGGAGGCTGCGCTGTTGAGCGCCCATCGCCGCGACAGTTCGTTGCGCGACGTCGCCGGTTACGGGCTTAGCGTCCAAGAGGCTTCCTCCGAATATCGAGCTCAAGGGGTCGACCCGAGCTTCGAAATCGATCTGTCTCCCCTATGAGAATCTCCTTTTCGACCGCTTTGATCCTGGGAGTCTTCGCGCTCTCGGCGATCGGGGCGGCTCAGCCCGGTCCTCCTCCGCGTTGGCGCGGTGGCCCTCCGCCGCCTCCCCCCCGGCCGTTGCCCCCGCTGCTCGATCTCGCGATCAAGCGCGCCGGAGAGCAGCGGTATACCGGGACGCGGGTGATCGAATACAAAATGGGTCCGAATCGCGGTCGCCACATCGAAAATGTCATCCGAGACCGCCAAAAGTTGCGTCTGGAATTTCCCACGGGATCGGCGCTCAGCGGTGAGGTGATCGTCGAAGACGGTCGCGAACGGCGGCATTACAAGCCCGACGAAAACGCGATCTACGTGATGCCCGTTCGTGGCGAGGAGATGATCGAGCGCTTGAAGATGCTCGCGCATAGCCCGTGGTTCGAGTTTCGAGATGCCGGTGAGGCGCGCGTAGCCGGCCTTAAAGCCACGCATTTGCAGGTCGTGGACGGGAAAGGAAACGTGGCGCAGAATCTGTTTATCGAGCCGCGAACCGGGCTGGTGCTCAAGCGGGAGATGTTCGACCGGAGCGGCTCGCCGATGGGCTACTTCGAGTTCACCGCTGTGAATTTCAAGCCGCGGATCGACGCACGCGATTTTGTTCTCCAGGTGCGCGGCGCTCGGCTGATCTACCCCTCCGATACGTTGCGGACGCTCGCTCGGGAGAACGGTTTTTCTTTCGTCATGCTGCGCTCCGGGTCGGGTTACGAACTGGAAGAGGCTCGGCCTATCGATATTGGCGGGCAACCAGTGCTGATGCAGGTTTACGGAGGGCGGGGGCATCGCCTCACGTTGTACCAAACGCGGTTCCGCATCGACAGCCAGCGACTGCGCCGGATGTCCGGTCGGGATCTCAAGGTTTATGTATGGCGGCGGGGCGAAGAGCACTTCGCGTTGATCGGCGACCTGACCGAGGCACAACTCCAAGAATTGGCCGAATCTTTGGCCGACGGCTCCTGATCCGCGCTCGTGAGCGGGGTGGGGGCCGTATATAATAGTCAGAAGACTATTCCCCTTGAGGTTGAGATTTGAAGAATCGCGTTTTGATATTCGACACTACGCTCCGCGACGGAGAGCAAAGCCCGGGTGTGCATCTGAACCTGAGCGAGAAGCTGGAGATCGGCCATCAGCTTGTTTCCCTCGGCGTCGACATTATCGAAGGCGGTTTCCCCATCAGCTCGCCGGGCGACTTCGAGTCCGTCAGCATGCTCGCCAAGGAGCTCAAAGGGGTGACGATCTGCGGGCTGACCCGGGCTCGCGAGAAGGATATCGAGGTCGCCGCAGACGCGTTGAAGGCGGCCGAGCGTGGGCGTATTCATACCGGCCTCGGGGTGTCCGAGAGTCACCTGCGTCATAAGCTGCGGATGACCCCGGAGCAGGCGCTAGAGGTGGGGGTCAAGGCTGTCCAGCACGCGCGTCAGTTCACCGACGACATCGAGTACTTTATGGAAGACTCGGGCCGGGCGGACCGCGATTATGTGTACAAAGTTGTCGAAGAGGTCATCAAGGCCGGGGCGACCACAGTCAACGTGCCCGATACCACCGGTTACACTGCGCCCGAGGAGTACGCGAGTCTGATCGCCTCCATCATCGAGAACGTGCCCAATAGCGACAAGGCCGTCTTTAGCTGCCATTGCCACAACGATCTCGGCATGGCGACCGCAAATACCCTGGCTGGTCTCCATGCCGGAGCGCGGCAGGCGGAGGTCACTGTGAACGGAATCGGCGAGCGGGCCGGCAACACTTCGCTCGAAGAGATCGTGATGGCGCTCTATATCCGCAAAGATCATTTCGGGCTGCAAACGGGTGTGGATACCACGCAGCTTATGCCGACTTCGCGCCTCGTCTCCAAGCTAACCGGGATGGTGGTGCAGCGCAACAAAGCCGTGGTCGGCGCCAACGCCTATGCGCACTCCAGCGGCATCCATCAAGACGGGGTGTTGAAGGAGCGGAGCACATACGAAATCATCGATCCGAAGCTGGTCGGCGCGGAGAAAAGCGAGATCATTCTGACCGCGCGTTCCGGACGACACGGGCTCAAGCACCGCTTGGCCGAACTGGGGTTCCAATTCACCGACGAGCGCTTCGAAGACGTATACGAGCGGTTCCTCCAGGTCGCGGACACCAAGCGCGAAGTGGACGAAGAGGACTTGCGCCAGCTCGTCGGCTAAGATTGACGTCAGGCACAAAACATTCGGGGGACCTTTTGAGATCCCCCGATGCTGTTTAAGAACACGGATTCAGAAGCAATTTCCTTATTCGGAGATCTTTTCGAGCTTGGCGAGCTTTTGCACCAGCTTCTTGACGCCGATGACTCCCGGGAAGGCGACCGTGATCTCGGTATCGTCCCGAATCGGGGTGCACGCGACGACGACGCCGATCCCGAACTTGGTATGACGGACGCGTTCGCCGACGTCGAAGGGGGGCTTCCAGCTCGGAGAAGCCAATTTCTTTTTCTCGGGGGCTTCGTAGCCGGGAGGCGTGGGACGGCTCACGGTGCCTGGAGTCCAACGAGTTCCCCGCCGCTCGTCGTAGAGGTTCGGCGCGCGATACCCGCCATGGTCGGTGTCGAGCAGCTCCTCGGGGATGTCGTCGAGAAAGCGCGAGCGCCGGTTGAAGCTCGGCTGGCCGAAGAGTGCGCGTCGGTGCGCGTGGAGGAGGTGGAGCTCCTCGCGGGCTCGGGTCATCCCCACGTAGCAGAGCCGCCGCTCTTCTTCGATTTCGGTGTCGGAGCCTAGGGAGCGCGAGTGGGGGAAGACTCCTTCTTCCATCCCCGCGAGAAACACGATGGGAAATTCGAGCCCTTTGGCCGAGTGGAGCGTCATGAGCGTCACCGAGGAATCGGCGGACTCGTCCAGCGCGTCGACGTCCGCCACGAGCGAGACGCTTTCCAAAAATCCTCCGAGCGACGGGTCCTCCGTGCTGCCGTCGTACTCCGCGGTGACGTTCAGCAGCTCTTGGAGGTTCTCCAGGCGTCCGAACGCTTCCTCGGTGTGCTCGGTCTTCAGCGCGTGCAGGTAACCGGAGGCGTTGAGCAGCGCTTTCAAGATCGCGGTGACGAACTCGTTGGCCTCGGCCATGCCTTGAGCCTCTTGAAGCGCCGAGACGAAGGCGCGTACTCCGCTGGCCGCTTTCTTGGGAAGGGCGGCTTGGAGTTCCTGATCGATCAGCGCCTCGTAGAGGGGAATGCCCCGTTCGGCCGCGCGCCGTTCGATCAACTCGAGCGAAGTGCCACCGATCCCTCGAGTCGGCACGTTCAGAACACGCCGGGCGGAGACGTCGTCGCGCGGGTTCCACGCGAGCCGCAGATACGCCAACATGTCTTTGATCTCTTTGCGTTCATAGAATCGCTGCCCGCCGATCAGCTTATGCGGGATTCGTAGGGTGAGACAGGCTTCTTCCAAGACGCGGCTTTGAGCGTTGGTGCGGTAGAGGATCGCGAAGTCCCCGTAGGCGCGTCGCCCGGTGCGGGTGTCGCGAACGATCGCGTCGGCGATCTGCATCGCCTCGTCGTGCTCCGTGCCCGCTTGCATCAAGGTGATGCGGGGGCCGTCTTCGTTTTCGGTCCAAAGCTGCTTGTTCGCGCGGGAGCGGTTATGCTGAATCACCGAGTTGGCCGCGCGAAGGATGTTCTTGGTGGAGCGATAGTTCTGTTCCAGCTTCACGATACGCGCGTTGGGGAAGTCTGAGCCGAATCGCAGAATTAGCGAGACGTCTGCCCCGCGCCAGGCATAGATCGATTGATCGTCGTCGCCGACGACCACGATGTTTTCATGCTTGCCACCGAGCAGCATGACCAGGCGGTACTGCGCGTAGTTGACGTCTTGATATTCGTCGACCAGGAGGTGCAAGAATCGCTCTTGATACTTGTCGCGCACCTCTTCGCGTTGCTCCAACAGCCGGACGGCATAGACCAAGATATCGTCGAAATCGAGCGCGTTGGCCTTCCCGAGGAGGGTGTTGTAGGCGCTGTAGATCTCGGCGGCCATGCGCTCGAAGAAGCCGGTCGCGGTCTTGGCGTACTGTTCGGGTGTTTGGAGCTTTTCCTTGGCCGAGCTGATCTCGGCGAGAATTGCGCGGGGCTGTAGGCTTTTGTCGTCGATGTTCTTGCGCTTGAAGATCTCGCGGATCAACCCCATTTGGTCGCTGTCGTCGTAGATGACGAAGTTCGGATCGAGCCCGATCGCGCGTCCTTCGATGCGCAGCAGCTTCGCGCAGAGTGAGTGGAACGTGCCGATCCACATCGCTTTGGCGGCTTCGCCGACCAAGGCTTCGACGCGGTCTCGCATCTCTTTGGCGGCTTTGTTCGTGAAGGTCACCGCGAGGATTCGGCTGGGCGGAACGCCGCTTTCGAGGAGCCGGGCGATGCGGTAGGTGATTACTCGGGTCTTTCCCGACCCGGCACCCGCGAAGATCAGCATCGGTCCCCCGGGATGAAGGACGGCTTCGCGCTGGGGCGGGTTGAGGGTGGAAAGATCGAGGGTCGTCACAGCCATGGGATCCTACTATTATGGACGCGCGGGCCGCGCTTTGTGCCGCAACGGCTACAATCACGGCATGGAGATCGCGCTTTGCGTCTTGATCGGGGTCGTCGCGGGGATCACGGGGGGACTGTTCGGAATCGGAGGCGGCATCATTATGGTCCCGGCGCTGATTTTGGGGCTCGGGCTCAGTCAGCATAAGGCTCAGGGCACCTCGCTGATGACCTTCATGTTTCCGGTCGGCATCCTGGGGGTGTTGAACTATTACCGGGCCGGAAACGTCGACGTCAAAGTCGGAGCGATGGTGGCTTGCGGGTTCTTCGTGGGGGCGTTTCTGGGGTCTAAAGTCGCCTTGGGGTTCGACGAAGGGCTGCTCCGCAAGATTTTCGCGGGGCTCTTGGTGGTCGTCGCGATTCAACTCTTTTTGAAACGCTAATCGATTTTCGGTTGACTTGAACCGCGTGCCCCGGGGACACTGAGGAAGGGGAGGAGGACCGCGATGCGCACGGATGATAATTTTGTCGATAAACTGCGTTCGCTGGCCAAAATCGACTCGGTCGAAGTCGTGCGCGACAGCCTCGCGGACGTGCGGGTCGAGGACATCGCCGAAGATCTGCCGCGTCTCGAACTCGAAGAGAGCGTACGGCTCCTCCAGCGCTTAGAGGCTCAGAAGGCCGCCGAAATCCTGGTTGAGGTTCCCACCGAGACCGCCCGTCGCTACGTGGCGGCGCTGCCCGACGCGACGCTCGCCCATTACCTCGACATCCTTCCGATGGACGACGCGCTGGAACTGCGCGACGACTTGCCGCCGGACCGGTTCGAAGCGCTGCTGCAGATCATTCCGCGCGAGGACGCGGACGAGATCCGCCGCCTGCTCTCCTATCCGGAGGACTCCGCCGGACAGCGGATGACCGAAAAGTTCGTCTCGGCGTTGCCGGAGGAGACGGTCGGTCAGATTTTGCGCCGCATCCGCGAGGCGCCCGAGGACCGGTACGAGATGATCAACACGATCTACGTGCTCGACCGGCGAAAGCACCTTTTGGGCGTTTTGAATATCAAGCGCCTGGTGCGGTCGGACCCCGAGCTTCCGGTGCGAGCGGTGATGAGCGAGGACGTGGTCTCGGTCCCCACCCACATGCACGAGGAGGAGGCCGCCCGCCTGCTCGCGCGGTACGGCTTCTACTCGATCCCGGTGCTGGACGAGCGCGGCCGCGTCGTCGGCATCATGACCGCCGACGACGCCCAGGAGATTCTGGAAGAGGCCGACACCGAGGACGTGTTGTCGGTCGGCGCGGTCGTGGGCGATGCGGAGAACTACCTCTCGCTCGGGGTCGCCCAGCTTGCTAAACGCCGCGTGCCGTGGCTGCTGGCGCTGTTCGTCGCCGAGACGTTCACCGGAATGGTGCTCCGTCACTACGGCCAAGGCTCGGGCGGCCTTAAGCTCGACCCGATCACCTTCTTTATCCCGCTTTTGATCGGAGCCGGGGGGAACTCCGGCGCCCAGGTGACGACGACGATCACTCGCGCCCTGGCCCTCGGTGAGGTGACGCATCGCGACTGGCTGACGATCATCCGGAAGGAGTTTGTGACGGCGCTTTTAGTCGGCGCCATGCTCGGCATGGCAGGGTACCTGCGCGCGCTGCTTTGGGGCACCTCGATGGAGCTCAGCTTGGTCGTGGGGATCGCGCTTCCCGCGATCGTCTTGTGGGCCGCGACCGTCGGGAGTCTGCTGCCGCTCGGTGCGAAGCGATTGCGGATCGACCCTGCGGTCATGAGCGCGCCGTTTATCACGACCTTGGTCGACGCCACCGGGCTTATCATCTATTTCGAGATCGCGAGCTGGCTTCGCGTTTAATCCACGCTCCCCGAAAAATTACCTGGAATTTGGGCCTCTAAGTGCGGCATAGGGGAGGGGATGACGAACGCCTATCTCAGATTGGGGGAGATGCTTTTAGAGCGAGGCTTGCTGACGCGCCGTCGGTTGAACGCGGCGCTTCGGCAGCAGCAGAGCTCCGGCGGGCGGTTGGGCGAGATCCTGGTGTCGAAGCGATTTCTGACGCAGCAGACGCTGACCGAGATTTTGGCCGCGCAGTACGGTTATGCGGTGGCGGACCTTGAGGTCCAAACCCCAGAACCGGAGGCCCTCGCGATGCTGGATGGCGCCGAGGCCTTACGCCACGGGGTGCTGCCGCTTCGCTTGAGATCTTCGGAGCTCGAGTGTGCGCTCGCCGACCCGCTCGATTTGCCGATGACCGATGCGCTCGCCCAGCGGGCGAACATGCCGGTGCGTGTCTTTTTGGCCGCGCCCGATCAGTTGAACGCCGCGATTCGTACGGCCTACGGGTTCGGACGATCCGAAACCAAAGCGCGTCGCCGCATGAAGATCGACGCGCAAGAGGACCGCGCCGCGCTTCTCGCCGCGCTGCATGAGCCGGAGCCGCCGTCGATGACGATCTCTCGGCTGTTCCCCCGAGAAAGGAGGTCGGCATGAGAACTCTTGCGATTGCGAGCGGAAAGGGGGGTGTGGGCAAGACCAGTCTTGCCGCCAATCTCGGCCTCGCGTTGGCCCGCTATGGGCGTCCTTGTGTGCTTTTCGACGCGGATCTGGCTTTGGCGAACCTCGATCTGCTGCTTGGCGTGCGGCCGGAGTTCAACCTCCAGCACGTGCTCGCCGAGGAAAAGACCCTCGCTGAAATCGTGCAACCGGGGCCTGAGGGCGTTGGTTTGATCGCGGGGGGATCGGGCGTAGGCATGCTGATGCAGTCCGGCCCGAAGCGTCTGGCGAAATTCTTCGAGGGGCTTGAGGCGCTCAGCGCCGAGACCGACACGCTCATTTTCGATACCGGCGCCGGACTCGACACGAGGGTGATGGCCTTCGCGCGGGCCGCGGACGAGGTGATGGTGGTGGCTACGCCGGACCCGGCCAGCCTCACCGACGCGTATGCGTTCGTGAAGGTGCTGACCCGCCGCCAGCCGGAGGTGCGTCTCGGCTTGACGTTCAACTGCGTTCAAGATGAAGCGCAGGGGCGAGCTCTGTTCGAGAAGCTGCAGGCCGTGTGCCACCGGTTTCTCGACAAGGATTTGGAGTATCTCGGCTCGGTGCGCGAGGATCCGCACGCCGTGCGCGCGGCTCGGGAGCGACGCCCCTTGCTGCTCAGCGCGCCGCGAAGCGACGCGGCCCAGGATATCGTGCGCCTAGCAGGCCGGCTGATGCAGCTTTCGCGCAGCCCGATGCCGCGCGTTCCGTTGCGTGTCGCGAGCTAAAGGGGTTTTCGGATGACGATCGAGCGGTACACCTATAAGCGCTGGAGCCTCCTTCTCGTGACGCTGGTCGTTTTTAGCGTCGCGGCCGCCGGCTTCAGCGCCGTGGGAGCCGCTCTCTGGTCGTTGGAGCCGTGGTCGGTTCCGGCGATCACTTGGCCGGTGATCTGCCTGATCGTCGCAGCGCTCGGGTTTTTGGGCATGACGGTGCTTGCGGCGGGGCAGTTGCTTCGCTGCTTGAACGAGGAGATCCGCATCGACGGAGAGACCTTGATCTGGCGCAATCGCTTTGGTCGAGAGGTGTTTCGGGGTGCGATTGAGGAGCTGCAGCGGATCGACCGCCGTACGATCGGTTCGCGTGGGGCGATCCTCTGCTTAGCGGCGTTTCCGAAACGGACACTCGTGTTTACGCCGGATATCTCCCATTACCTCCCTTTTACATGGCTCAGCGAGGTCGGGCGATACCGAGAGAAGTCCGAACTCGAAGAGCGGTTGGAGCATCTGGTCGAAGCGCATCGTTTTCGGCGTAAGAAAGCGCTTCCGCCCCTGCGATTGGAGAGTCGTCTCAGTCCCTCCGAGGTCCTCGCGTGCCTGCTCCACCCGCTGGAATCGCTCGCTTGGACTGGGCAACCTCAACGCGAGCGCAGCCGCGCGGTGCTTTGGAAGTCTCTGGTACTTGGTTTTGGGTTGCTGGCTCTCGGGATATTGACCGGGACCGCAGTGTTTTCGCTGGTGCAGGATGCCAGCCTTCGACTCGGATTGGGGCTGTTTTTGCTCCCGGTGGTCGTCATTGCCGTCTACTTCGGGCTCGGGCGATTGTGGGTCGAGGAGTATCTCCGTCGTCATACCCTTTACGCCGTGACCAATTGCCGCTTGCTTGTGGCGACCATCGTGCCTGGGATGTCGCCGTCGATCCTTTATACCGGCGCGATCGACGAAAACCTGCGGATCACGAAGATGAACGGCTCGCCGGGGCTGCAGTTCATCTGTTCGCCTCCGTTGTCGATGAACGATACATGGGGCGTGCCCGTCTTCAGCAACCTGCCCGACGCGGATCGAGTCGCGCGGATTATCGAGCGGCAGCGCCGCCGAATGATCTTGTCGCTGCACTAGGCCTTCGAGTGGCGCCCTTCGCAACTCAACCGCTCAAACCGAAACGCCCTTCGGCATTTGCCGAAGGGCGTTTTCTATGCTATCGGGCGAAAGGGTCTATTCCATCGTGACGTCGATCGCTTCAAGCACGCGGGCGACGTCCGGCAGGGCGGCGTATTCCCAGATCGGGTTGTAGCCGATATGCACGTCGCCGCGCGAGACGAGCTGTGGCGGCGAGAGGAACAGATTCCATCGCTCGGGCTTGCGGGTCATCTCGGCGAGAATCGCCTGGCCGAAGCCGCAGGTTTCGGTGTCTTCGTGAACGACCACCAGGCGACCGGTCTTCTCGACGGAGCGGGTGATCGTCTCATAGTCGCACGGTACGATCGAGCGAAGGTCGATGATCTCGACGCTGGCGCTGGATTGACGCGCGGCTTCCTCGGCGACTTCGATGCAGTTCCCCCAGGTCACCAGTGTGACGTCGGTGCCTTCTTGCACGATGCGCGCTTTGCCGAAGGGAATCGGCTCGACCGACTGCACGTCGCGCTGCATGCGGAAGATGTGCTTGGGGATCAGAATGAAGCAGGGATCATCGGAGTGGATTGCGGTCCAGAAGATTCCGGCCGCACACTCGGGCGTCGAGGGGACCGCGATCTTGAGGCCGGGAACGTGCGCCAGCCCCCCTTCGTTCGACATCGAGTGCCAGAGCGATCCGCCGGGCAGGTAGGCGCCGTAGGGAGCGTAGAGCACCATGGGGCATTTCCAATCGCCATAGGAACGCCATCGGAGCGTCGAAACGTTGGTCACGAGCTGGTTCCACGCGGGCGAGAGGAAGTCGATAAACTGCATCTCGAACACCGGTTTCATGCCGTAGGCGGCCATGCCTACGCCCGTACCCACAATCGTGGCTTCCGCGAGCGGCGAGTTGTACACCTGCTTGGGGAACGCTTCCGAAAGACCCTTGGTCAGGCCGAAGACGCCGCCCTTGGGGTCCTCGATATCCTCGCCGAAGAAAACGATATTGGGATCGTCTTGCAGCGCTTTCTGGAACGTTTGGTTGATCGCTTGGACCATCGTCATGCGGCCCGGCTGGATCGGCGGCTTTTCGGCTTTGTCCGGCTCACCCCAAGCGTGCAGCATCAGGTTCTCGGGTTTGGGATCCGCGCCCTTTTCGGCGCGCCGATAGTCCTCGTCGATCTCCTTGGAGATCTCGTCCTGCATCGCGTCGAACGCTTCTTGGGTCAGTTCGCCGCTCGCGATCAGCTCCTGCGAGAGGATCACGATCGGGTCGCGCTTCATCATCTCCTCGATATCGGCGAGGTCGCGGTACACGCGGTGGTCGTCCGAGGAGGTGTGACTGCTGAGGCGGTCGAGCTCGCACCAAAGAATCGTGGGGCCTTCGCCTTGGCGGGCCTTCTCGATGGCGGCTTGGCCGGCGGCTTGGACGCGGTCGGGGTGTCGCGCGTCGACGCGCACCAGGTGCCGCTCACTCAAGAGCTCGAGGTTGAAAGGCAGAAACTTGTCGGTCGGGGTCGAGATGCCGTACTTGTTGTCTTCGACCACAAAGATCACGGGCAGCTTCTCTTGCAGGGCGAAGGCCATGGCCTCGTAGAATTCGCCTTGGCGGGACGCCGCATCCCCGATGCTCGCGACGCAGACGTTGTTCTTACCCGAGAGGCGCATTCCCCAGGCCACGCCGCAGGCGGGGATCAGCGTGCCGCCGGTCGGCGTCGCGACGCTGAACACGTTATGCTTGCGGTCCGAATAGTGGCCGGGCATCTGGCGTCCGCCGGAACTGGACTCTTCTTTGGCGAAGTAGGCCAGGGCGAGATCATAGTTGGACAGCCCGCGGGCGAGCATCAGCGCTCGGTCGCGATAATAGGGGAAGAGGTAGTCGTCCTCGTTCAAGAGATAGGCGAGCGAGGCGAGCGCCTCATGGCCCATGCCGCTGACTTGGAACCAGCCTTTGCTCTGTCGGAGCAGGATGCCTTCGCGGCGGTCGCCCTCTCGGGAGCGGAGCATGAGTTTTAGAAAATCGAGCTTGGTGTACGCCTTGTGGGCAGAGATCGCAGACATAGAAAAATTCACCTCGTTTCGTCGTTGAAAGGGTGCGGTCCGAACCGCCGTTTCGGACCTCATTATGACATGCGCGGGCTTATGTATGGTATTCCGCGTTGATGCGAACGTAGCCATAGCCCAGGTCGCAGGTGTACATGCGAGCGGTCTCGCCTTCGCCGAGATCCAGGTCTAGCGCGATGTGGTCGGACTTGAGCGCGGCCGAAACGCGCTTTTCGTCGAACGGGGTGGGGCGGCCGTTTTCGAACAGTAGGAACTCGCCTCGTAGCGTGGTGACTTTGAGGGTCGCCGTTTGCGGATCGAAGGGTACGCCGGAGCGTCCCGCCGCCGCTAAAATGCGCCCCCAGTTCGGGTCGCAGCCGAACATCGCGGTTTTGACGAGCGGAGAGTCGGCGATGGTGCGGGCGACGCGCTTCGGGTCTTCGGTGCCGGTCACGCGAACCTCGATCAGCTTGGTCGCGCCCTCTCCGTCGCGCGCGATCTGGCGGGCGAGCGAATCGCAGATCTCCTCGAGCGCGCGCTGAAACTTGAGCGAGTCGGGCTTGATCTTGGAAGCCCCGCTGGCGAAGAGTAGCGCCATGTCGTTCGTCGAAGTATCGCTATCGACCGTCAGGCAGTTGAAGGTGCCGTCGCAGGCGGTTTTGAACGCCCGGGGGAGATCGATCTCCGAGAGATCGAGATCGGTCAAGAGGAACGCGAGCATCGTCGCCATATTCGGCGCGATCATGCCGGAACCTTTGGCGATACCGAAAATCGATCCGCCTTCGACCCGCACCGAGGCGGATTTCTCCACCAGATCGGTGGTGAGGATCGCGTCCATAAAAGGCTTCGTCTCATCGCCCAAGGCCTCGGCGGCCTGATAGATGCCTTGCGTGACTTTGCCCATATCCAGCGGCCGGCCGATGACCCCCGTCGACGCGACGGCGACCGCCTCGGGGGTGATCCCGAGCGTTTGAGCCGTGAGGCGGGCCATTTCGGCGGTGTCTTTGTCGCCCTGCGCGCCGGTGCAGCAGTTCGCGTTGCCGCTGTTCACGACGAGCGCGCGCGCCTGACCCGTCGCGGCCACGCGGCGCGTGTGCTCGACCGAGGAAGCCGAGATCAGGTTCTGGGTGAAGACCCCTGCGAATTTCGCGGGCCGGTCGCACACGATCAGCCCGAGGTCGTTGCGCTTGTTCTTCAGGCCGCAGCGCACGCCGGCAAGTTGGAATCCTTTGGGAATCATGGCCAAACTCCGTGCGCGGGGAGCCCTTCGGTTTCGGGGAGCCCCGCCATCAAATTCATATTTTGGACCGCCTGTCCGCTCGCGCCTTTCATCAAATTATCGATTGCGCTGCAAACTACGGCGTAGCGCGTGCGCGGATCGAAATGAACTGAGATCAGACACGCGTTCGATCCTTGGGTCGCCTTCACCGACGGCGGATGCTCGCAAAGTCGCACAAACGGCTCGTCCGCGTACCTCTCTTCATACGCCGCTCGGAGGGCTGTTTCGTCTACCCCCTCCGCCAGAGGGGCGTGAATCGTCGCTTGAAGCCCCCGCGCGATGGGGAGAAGTTGCGGCGTAAAACGAATCGGCCGCCCCACCCTCTGTTCGATTTCGGGCGTGTGCCGATGTCCGATCGGTTTATAGCCGCGGAAGCTTCCGGTCACTTCGGTAAAGAGATATTCGGTCTCCTGGCGCGAGCGCCCCGCACCTGAGACGCCGGATTTCGCGTCGACGACCGGCGTTCCGTTCAACCACCCTTTGTGGACGATCGGCATCAGCCCGAGCAGCGAGGCCGTAGGATAGCAGCCCGGGTTCGCAACGAGACGCGCGGCGCGGATCGAGTCGCGCGATACGAGTTCGGGCAGCCCATAGACCGCGGCTTCGTTCCATGCCGGGCATGCGTGCGCACGGCGATAATACTCTTCATAGATCGAAAGGTCTTCCAGACGGAAGTCGGCCGAAAGATCGATCACTCTGGCGCGTTCGAGGAGTTCGGGCGCGCGGTTCATGGCGAAGCCGGCCTCTTGGCAGAGGAACACGAAATCGCAGTCCGGCAAACCTTCGTCGAGACTTTGCAGGATCAGATCGCTCGCGAGCCAGGGGCACTCGGCAGAAAGCGGTTTTCCGGCGCTTCGCTCGGAGGTGGCCGCGACCACCTGAGCGCGCGGATGAGTCGCAAGGATTCGGACCAGTTCGGCGCCGGTGTAGCCCGTCGCGCCGACGACGGCGACGCGCAAAGGAGAGGCGCTCATCGACTCGGGCGATCTCCCAAAGGCAAAGGGCTCGACCCCATGAGGCGAAAGGCGTTCATTCGGTAACGACCGGATAGTCTCGCGCGGTCCAGCCGGTCCAACCCTCGCAAAGGCTCAAGACGTCTTGAAAGCCCATCTGATGCAAGGTCTGGGCGCCGAGCGCGCTGCGGTTGCCGCTGCCGCAGTAGAGAATCAATTTTTGATCGCGGTCTTGAAGCCGAGGGTCACGCTTGGGATGCTCGTGGTCGGCCTTCACTTCCAAAAAGCCGCGCGGGATATGGATCGCGTCCGGCAAACGGCCGAGGTTCCACTCGTCCAGTTCGCGCACGTCCACTAGGAGGTATTCCCCCGTTTCCATCAGCTTGGGAAGCTCCTCCGGCGAGACTTCGCGCACCTCTTTCAGGGCCTCTTCCACGAAATCTTTCAAGCTTTTCGGCATACGTCTTTTAGTATTGCACAGAGATCGAAGGGCAGATGGCGGGGTATACCCTTCATGCGCCGATGCGCCATATCGGCGAATCGAGAGGGGGTCGGGAGATTTGTTAAACGTCGAAAAGATCATGGATTGCCTTCCGCATCGCTATCCGATGCTGCTCGTGGACCGAGTGCTGGAGATGCGCGAGGGCAAGTTTTGCAAAGGGTTAAAGAACGTGACGATGAATGAGGCGTTCTTTCAAGGGCATTACCCTGAGCGTCCCATCATGCCCGGGGTGTTGATCGTCGAGGCGATGGCACAAGCTGGGGCCGTGTTGATTTTGAACCGCCCGGATCTTGCGGGCAAGGTGCCCTTGATCGGCGCCATCGACGACGTGCGCTTCAAGCGGCCTGTGGTGCCGGGCGATCAACTGATCTCCGAACTGGAGTTGCTCTGGATTCGTGGTACGATCGGCCGGTTCAAAGGAACGGCGACGGTCGACGGGGAGCTGGTCGCGAGCATGGAGATGACGTTTAAGCTCATCGATAAGGAATAACGTTGGCCCAGATCCATCCCCTTTCCAGCGTACACCCCGATGCCGAGATCGGCGCAGACGTCGTGATCGGTCCCTTTTGCAACGTCGAGGCCGGCGTTCGTATCGGAGATCGGTGCAAGCTCGATTCGCATGTGACCATCAAAAGCGGCTGCTTTATCGGCGAGGAGAACTTCTTCGGCCAAGGCACGGTGATCGGCGGCGACCCGCAAGACCGTAAGTTCGGCGGGGAGCAGACGTTCCTTGAGATCGGCAGCCATAACGTTTTCCGTGAATATGTGACGATCCATCGCGCCACCGGCGAAGGCGAATACACCCGCGTCGGCAACCATTGCTATTTAATGGCCTATTGCCATCTCGGCCACAACGTCGCGATGGAAGACTACGTGACGATGGCGAACGCGACCGAGGTCGGCGGGCACGTGACGCTCGAAGAGCGCACCACGATCGGCGGCATGGTCGGGATTCACCAATTCGTGCGAATCGGAAAGGTCTCCATGGTCGGAGGCTACACCAAGGTGACGCGCGACGTGCCTCCGTTCATGCTGGTGGACGGCGCGGACGAAGAGGTACACGACATCAACGCGGTCGGTTTGCGGCGGATCGGCGTGACGCAGCCCGAGCGGCTCGCGCTGCACAAGGCGTGCAAACTGCTGTTCAAATCCCGCATCGGCTTGACGAGCGCGCTCGAGACGGTCCGGCGCGAGGTGCCTTCGAACCCGCATCTGGAGTACCTGCTTAAATTTGAAGAGAGGCGTTTCCGCGGCAAGCATGGACGCGGCGATCAGCCGTGAGACTGCTGCTTTCGGCGGGTGAGGCTTCGGGCGACGCGTACGGGGCCGCGCTTTTGCGAGAGATTCGCCGTTTGAGCTCCGATCTCGTCGTGTGCCAAGCCGTCGGCGGAGCCAAAATCGCGGCGGAGGGCGCCGCTTTGATCGCGGACTCCTCAGGCTGGGGCTCGATCAGCGCGGTCGAAGCGCTGAAGATCGTCCCCCAAGCGCTCCGAGGGCTCCACGCCGCGAAGCAAGCGTTGCGGGAAGGAGAGCGCGGGCTGTTCGTCCCGATCGATTTCGGATTTTTCAACGTTCGCCTGGCTCGAGAGGCGAAGCGTCAGGGGTGGAAGGTGTTGTACTGGATGCCCCCGGGATCTTGGAAGCGAGGGCCGCAAGGGCGGGATCTCGCCGAGGTGACCGATGCGGTAGCGACTCCGTTCGAATGGTCCGAAGCGCATCTGAAAGAAGCAGGGGTGAACGCGTTTTGGTTCGGGCATCCGCTGCTTCAGATGCGCGCTCAAGGCAAACCGTCCGCTCAAGGGCAGCGTTTGGCGGTTTTGCCCGGAAGCCGTCGGCACGAGTTAGCGCTGAATCTTCCGCTTCTCGCCGAGACATTGAGCGGACACCCCGGGCCGGTCGAATTCGCCGTCGCCCCTAGCGTAAACCTGGCCTGGTTGGAGCGGGAATGGTCGCGCCTCGCACCGCAGCGCGAATGGGATCTCCTGACCCAAGGGGCCGCCGGCGAAGTGCTCGCGCGATCGCGGGGCGCGCTCGTCTGCTCGGGCACGGCCACGCTCGAAGCCGCCCTCTGTCGTTGCCCGATGGTCGTATTTTACAAGGTCGGCAAACTCGTCGAGATGGAAGCGAAGCTCGTCGGGTTCAAGGCGCGCTGGATCGCGTTGCCGAACATCTTGCTGGAGCGGGACGCCGTGCCCGAGCTCGTTCAATCCGCGGCGACGCCCGAGCGGATGCGCGCGGAACTCTGCCCTCTGCTGGAGGATGGCCCGGCGCGCGAGGGGCAGCTGGCCGCGTTTGAAGAGATTCGCCGGCTGTTGGGCGGCGAGCGGGCGGTGACGCAAACCGCCGAGCTTGCGCTTTCGCTCGCCGGCGCTCAAAAATAGAGTTCCCGCTGCGGCGCTTCTCCGATTTCGTTCGTCTGAAAAGATGGACGATGACCGAGCAGGACTCTTTTCCCGACGTGACCGAACCGCTGAGCGTCTACGCGATGGTGACCATGATGGTCGACCAGCTTGCGACGGTTGCTTGGCAGAAGATGGGGCTTCAGCCCGACCTTCTGACCGGCAAGATCCATAAGGACCTCGACGAAGCGAAAGTCGCGATCGACTTGACGACGCATCTGGCGAGCTTCGTAGAACCGCGCCTCGACGACGAAGACCGACGCCGGATGCATAACCTCGTTCGCGATTTGCGTCTGAACTACGTCGAAAAGAGGAAAGAGGAGAGCCCCGCGTGAAGATCTGGAACCCTACCTCCCACACACTGCCCGGATGGCTCGGACGGTTGCGCTCACTGCCGAACCGTTGGCGCATCGCGCTCAAGGACCATGCCGAGGCCCGCGAAACCGCGCGCGCCCAGGCTCTCGGCCCCAGCATTCGAGAGCGGCAAGAGGCTTTGGCCGACTTTTATTTGAACTACGAACGGCTCGTCGAACTGCTTTGCGATGCGGCGCAGTATGGCCCGGGCCCGAAGCTGGATGCCGACTATCTCGCTTTACGGGGCTGGATGCAGTCGAATTACCCGCACGTCCGGCCGTTCGTGGTGGCGTATCTTCAGTTTGAGACCGAGGATGCCGAGCAGAGCTTCGCGCACGAAGCGAAAGCTTCCGACGCGTTCGAGGCGCTTTATGCCGCGCCGGATCTCGGGCAGTTCCTTCTTCGCGACGATGGGATGATGATTTCGCGGATCCATCGCACGCGCCAGGCCCTGACTCTTTACGCCGATCATCTGCGTCAGCTTGCCGCAGGTTCGCGGATCGACTAAACTAAGAGGATGCGCTGCACCTTCCACGGAGCGGATTTCGAGGCGCTTGCGACCCTCTGGAACGAGTTCTATCCCGCCGATTTTCATCTCGACGCACCGACGTTGCGTCAAAACACCGTCGAACAACCTCTGTTCGACTGGGGCGCGTCCTTTATTCAGGAGATCGACGGGCATCCTCACGCGATGCTCGCGGTGAAGCGCTCGGCGAACGGGCTCTATACGCCCGCCGATCAAGACGTGTATCACGTATGCGCCTTGGCGTTCAAGGAGCCCGACGTCGCCGTGGACCTTTTGGCCGAGGCTAAAACGGTGTTGCGAAGCCGAGGCGCGACGCATCTGATCTTTGGCCAAGACGCCGCGCACCTCTTTCCGGGCTGCCCGGCCGAGCATAAAAAGCTCAGCGCGTTTCTGATGGTCGAAGGGTTCCTTGGTGACAAGCAAGTCGTAGACCTGACCCGCTCGGTGGCGGAAGCGGCCGAACCGGAACTCTCCGAGGGGGTCGAAGTTCGCTCGCTGGGTCTGGAAGACCTGCCCGCCCTGGAGGACTTTTTTAGGCGCGAGTTTCCGAAGAGCCGCTGGGAGTACGACCTTTTGGAGAAGGTGCGGCAGGAAGGAAACGCCTCGTGCGTGGTCGGACTGTTTTTGAAAGGAGTGCTTCAAGGTTTTGCGCTGGTCCAGCGGCCCGGTGTGTGCAAGCACGCGATGGGCGGACTTGTTTGGTCGGGAGCGCTCGGCGAGAAGACCGCGGCCTTGGGGCCGATCGCGATCGCGGAGGCCCACCGGGGCCTGGGCCACGGCTCGAGGCTGGTGCGGTCGGTGCTGTGGAACTTGCGCGAGGCGGGAATGGAGCGATGCCTGGTGGACTGGGTGGAATCGCCGGAGTTTTTCGAAAAGCAGGGGTTCGGGCCCTTTCGCGCCTATCGGCAGATGACGTTGGGGTTGGAACCCGAACCGACCCCGGAACCAGAAATCTAACTCCGGGGTCGGCAAAGGGACGCTGGGCTTAGAGCCCGGCGTCGCCGACGTACTTGCAGATGTCGGCCAGACGGCAGCTGTAACCCCACTCGTTGTCGTACCAAGCGACTACCTTCACGAAGTTGCCCATCCCGACGGTATCGACCGCGCTGAAGATCGAGGAATGCGGGTTTCCGCGCAGGTCCGAAGAAACGAGCTCTTCGTCGCTGTAGAGGAGGTACCCCTTCATCGGCCCCTCGGCGTACTCTTTCATGGCGGCGTTGATCTCTTCGACGCTGGCCTCCCGGTTCAGGATCGCGGTGAAGTCCACGACGCTGACGGTCTGCACCGGCACGCGGAACGCCATCCCGGTGAACTTGCCTTTGAGCTCAGGGATGACGAGCCCGACGGCCTTGGCCGCCCCCGTGCCGGAAGGCACGATGTTCTCGGCAGCGGCGCGCGAGTCGCGCAGCCCCTTATGCGCGGTGTCCAGGAGGGCCTGCGAGTTCGTATAAGCGTGAACGGTGGTTAAAAGACCCCGATCGATCCCGAATCGCTCGTGCAGCACTTTCGCGACCGGGGCGAGGCCGTTGGTCGTGCAACTGGCGTTGGAGATCACGTGATGCTTGGCCGGATCGTAGCTTCCTTCGTTGACGCCGAGAACGACGGTGATATCCTCGTTCTTGGCCGGGGCCGAGATGATGACCTTTTTGACGCCGCGCTCCAGGTGCGCCTTCGCTTTGGTGGCGTCGGTGAAAAAGCCGGTGCACTCCAGGACGATCTCCGCGCCGACGCTGTCCCAAGGGATCTGTGCGGGATCTTTCTCCGCGAAGACGCGAAACTGCTCTTGGTCGACCGAGATGGTGTCCTCCGTGTGGCTAACCTCGCCTTTGTAGGGGCCATACGTACTGTCGTATTTGAACAGGTGCGCGTTCGTCGCGGTATCGGTGAGATCGTTGATCCCGACGACGTCGATTTCGTTGGGGTAACGCTCCAAAAGGGTGCGTAACACGAGGCGCCCGATGCGCCCGAATCCGTTGATGCCGACTTTAATACTCATGGTCTCTTCTTCTTCGAAGCTCCTTGATTGGGGTTGCTCTTGGCCCGGGTCAAAGCAGCAGCGCTCTGCCCCGAGTCTCCCCAGTCTACCTAGAGGCGCTCTGGGCGATCCTTTTCGCCGGACCCGTCGTCCAAGGCGGTATGGCGTACCGCGACGCCTTCTATCAATCGACTTGGACCCTTCCGCATGCGCTGGAGGACGTGGCCGACGCGCTGCTGGATCCGGCGGCGATGCGCCGTTGGCTTTCTCCGCGGTGCGAATCGGTTCATGTCGTGGGGGTGTTGCCCGGTCGGGGCAAGGTGCTCGAGCTGGCGCTTCGCCCTGGGGCTCTCGTCGGACCCATCGCGATGACCCTGCTTGTACGCCGCGGAGCGGATCGAGAAAGGATCACGGTCGAAGCGAGCGGAGACATGGCCGGATACGCGGAGTGCCGGTTGGATCAGACGCCATGGGGCACCGAGGTGCAGTGGGAGCTTTTCGTGCGAGCGCTTAGCCCCCGCGCGAAATTGTTGCGGCTGATGGGGCGGCCTCTGGCCGAGAGGCTCGTTCGGGTGGCGATGGAGCGATCGATTCGGGCGCTCGGAGAGGAGCTAGACGCACGGGTGGCGGCGCGGCCTACAATACAGGCATGGACGAAGGGCAAAGCGGCAACCTATTCGAAGAGTTAGGCGATCGATCGTCCGAGCCGCTTGCCGCCCGGATGCGGCCGCGCACGCTCGATGAATTCGTAGGGCAAGATCAGGTCCTGGGTCCTGGCAAGATGCTCCGCTCGCTCATCGAACGCGACGAGATCCGCTCGGCGATCTTTTTCGGCCCACCCGGATGCGGCAAGAGTACGCTGGCGATGCTCATCGCCCGGAGCACCAAGGCGCATTTCGACGTGTTCAGCGCGGTGACGTCGGGGATCGCCGACGTGCGCAAAGCGATGGATGCCGCTCGACAGCGTTTGCAGTATCACGGCGAGCGCACGATTCTGTTCGTCGACGAAATTCACCGCTTCAACAAAGCGCAGCAGGACGCCTTTTTGCCGTATGTCGAGGATGGCACGATCGTGCTCATCGGCGCCACGACCCAAAACCCTTACTTCGATGTGATCGGCCCTTTGTTGTCTCGCTCACGACTCTTTAAGTTCGAGTCGTTATCACAGCAAGCGCTCGAAGGTCTCCTCAACCGCGCGATCGAGGACCCCGCGCGAGGTCTCGGACGTATGCGGTTGGAGGTGGAACCCGAAGCGCTCGCGCACCTGGCACTGGCGGCGGCGGGGGACGCCCGGTTCGCGCTGACCGCGCTCGAATGGGCGGCGCTGGTGGCCGAAGAGGATGCCGAGGGGCGTCGCCACGTGAGCTTGGAGGCCGCCGAGGAAGCGGTGCAACGGCGTGTGCTTGCCTACGACAAGGGGGGCGATCAGCACTACGATACGATCTCGGCGTTCATCAAGAGCCTGCGCGGTTCGGACCCGGACGCCGCGGTCTACTGGCTCGTGCGGATGGTGGAGGCGGGCGAGGATCCACGGTTCTTGATGCGGCGCATGGTGGTGCACGCCGCCGAAGACGTGGGACTGGCCGATCCACAGGCTCTGGTTCTCGCGAGCGCGGCCGCGCACGCCCTGGAGCTCGTCGGCCTTCCCGAAGCGCTGATCCCGATGACCGAGGCCGCACTCTACATCGCGACCGCCCCCAAGAGCAATGCGGTCGTCGAAGCGATTGCTCGGGTGCGGGCCGACTTGCAGACTCAGGCGCATGGCGAAGTTCCCAAGCATCTTCGCGACACGAGCTATCAAGGCGCAAAGAAGATGGGGCATGGTGCGGGCTACAAGTACCCGCATCGGTATCCCGGAGCTTATGTGGAGCAGCGCTATCTGCCCGAGGGCCTTCCTACCCGACCCTACTATGAGCCCAAGGGAGAGGGGCATGAGGCGCGGGTGCTGCAGCGGATGCGGGCGAGAAAGCAGGGGCCGCCTCCGGAAGAGGAGGAGAAGCCCCCACAGCAGAGTTAAGGACGGGCTGCGGCGAGATCGCGCCAGTCGAAGACGAAGAAGTTGCGGCCTTTGCTGTTCATTACGATCATCGCCCCTTGCGGGAATCGCGGGCCGAGGGGCGTGGAGATCACTTCGACCCCGTCGGTGTCATCGGCGCCGCCGAACACGCTTTTGATCGCTGGGTGGTGATGCGGGTCGCCGTTCGAACCTTCCCGGGGATAGAAGATGAACTCGCTGTCTGCCTCCATCTGGTTGGAGGAGACGAGATAACCTTTGCCATCTGGGCCGCACCAGATGCCCATGCCCTCGCGATCTTCGGGATAGCCCTCCAGGCCGAAGACCGCGAGCTGCCGGTTCGCGTCGGGCTGGTCGGGATCGGCGTGGAACTTGCGAATGCCGTACTTCTCTTCGGCGGCGTAGAGGTATCCCAGCGCGTCGTCGACGACCAGCGCCTCGATTTCGCCACCTTCGTGGCAGTTACCGAACTTGCGCACGAACTTCGTATCTATCTTGCCGCTCTTTCCTACGACGAGGCGGTATTGGGCTAGATAGTCGCTCGTCCCCCCCTCCTTCGGAGCGATACAGGCGAAAATCGCGCCGTCGCGTGGGCGTTTGTAAAGGGCGATCCCCATGGTCGCTCTCGCTTCGCCTTGGGGCATCCAGTCAAACGCTTTCGTATGGCCGGTCACGTCGATGAGTTTACGCGTCGAGGGATCGATGCGGTAGATCCGCAAGCCTTGCTGCCCTCGTTCGGTGACGACCGCGAGATCGACCTTTTCTCCGCCCAGAGAAAATCCGTATTCGACGTCGACGTTGTTCGGATGGTCGATCGCGTCGATCACTTGAATCGTTTTTCCGTTAAGGTCGAACACGTAGAGCGCGTCGCCTTTGTCGGTGCCGATGACGATGCTTTGGGAGGCATCGGTGGGGTGCACCCAGACCGCGGGATCGTCCGCGTCTTTCCCGACGGGCTCCGTCGTGACGACAGGTTGAACGCGGAGGCCGAACAGACCTCCCTCACGAGCGATCGTTCCTGCGGCTCCTCCGAGGACCGCTCCAAGAACGAGTAAAGCACTAATTTTCATTTTATAAAATCCTTTTTGAAAATTTAGAAAAACAGGGAACCTGGATAGAACCAGGTTCCCTGTAAGTTCAGATGGGATTACTGAAGCGGGCCGGTCCACCCTCGGAGCCGCGCGTTTCGGCCGCCTTCTGGGTGACTCGGGGGGAAGTTGAAGCTCGGGATCGGATCGCCGTCCGAGTTCGTGATGACGCCGCATGGTCCCTGGGGGCCCCATTCGATCTTGCGCCACTTCACATGACCGTCGAGGTAGGCGATCGTGGTACCGCCGTTATGTCCGCCCCGAGTGGGGTCGGCGTTGACGAGATCGGGGTAGGTCGCGGTGCAGTCGATGTCTCGTCCGAACAGCTCGTCCAGCTCGTCGCCTTCGATTTCGCTATCGGTGGATTCGAGAATCAGGAACGATTCGGCGGGAACTTCCCAGGCGCTGAGGAAGGGCCAGTCGTCCGGAATGTGCTCGTTGATGCCGTAAGTCGCCCAGTAGCGCAGGGCGGGCTCGCCGTCCTCGTTGGTATAGAGTTGGTTGAAACCCCAACTCATCGCGGGTTGCGGCCACACTTGGGTCGCTCGATCGTCCGCAAGCTCCTGGAAATTCACGCCGTCCGGCGCGAGGGGCGAGAAGAAGATATTGTTGCGGGGCTTATCGATCTGGTTTGGTTTGCCCTTGATATAGGGTTCCCAAAGGAACAGCCAGTAATACTTGCCCCAACCGTTGTCGCCACTGGCGGGCATGCCGTCGTCGTAATCGGATGAGTACAGCAGACCGGCAAGAGCGATCTGCTTCATATTGGAGACGTTCGCCGACTGTTTGGCGGCGGATTTCGCTTGTGCGAAGACGGGGAAGAGGATCGCTGCGAGAATCGCGATGATCGCGATCACCACCAGCAGCTCGATCAGAGTAAAGGCAGCTCTTTTCATAAAAGTTCCTTGAGCCGGGCGAAACCCCGATCTCTTTTCAAGGCTAATGCGGGCAGGTTAGGCGGGGATTAAGATTCGATGAAGGCGACGTTAAGATCGAGAGATCGCCGCGCCGGATATAATGAGATAAGGCCACGGATCGGTCGAGGAGAGGCAGGGACGATGAAGGTTAATCCACGGACAAGCGTGCCGGCCAAGCGGCGCACGCAGGACGGTGCGACGCACCGCGCGCTCGATATCACGGGCGTGCTCCTTCTTGCCGTCTCGATCTTGGCGCTGCTCGCTCTTATTCTCCAGAACACCGGCGTGCTGGGTCAGGCGCTCGGCGGATTACTCCGAACCTTCTTCGGCAAAGGCGCTTGGGCCGTCCCGCCGGTGATTGGTGGGTTGGGGTATGCCCTGCTCAGCGGTCGCCGCTCGGTCGGGATCACCCACCTCACCTGGGGGTTGACGCTGATGTTCGTCTCACTCCTCGGTGCGGTGGCCGCGCCGCTCGCCGGCGACTATTTCGATCCCGACGCGGTCTCCTCGACGGGCGGCTACCTCGGCGCGGTGGTGGGTTGGCTGAGCGCGACCCTTCTCGGTTCGGCGAAGTTCGTCGGACTGGGGGCGATCGCGATGGTCGGCCTGATTCTTTGCCTGGACGCTCCCCTCCGCTCGCTGCTCCAAAGCCTCAAGGACCGCGCCGTGGACCTCAAAGAGGAGCGTGCCTCCAGCGCGAAGACCCGTCCCGCGCGCGCGCTTCCTACGGAGGCCGTGGTGCGAATGCCCGTTTCGGTGCCGGAGGAGGCCGCGGAGGCGCCCGAAGCGCCCAAGCGACGCGTTCCCATCATTCGCGAAGAGTCTCCCGCGCCCAAACGCGAATTTTCGCTCGATACCGGCGGAAGCTCGAAAGAGGGGTATCACCTCCCTCCGTTGAGTCTTTTGGAAGAGGGTTCCGCGCCTCCCAAGCGAAGTGCGCAGGAGATGCAGCGCAACATCCAGACCCTCGAATCGACGCTGGAGGAGTTCGGCATCGACGCGAACGTGGTGGAGGTCGCCGCGGGCCCGACGGTCACGCGCTACGAAATCCAGCTCGGTCCGGGGATCCGCGTCTCGCGCATCACCGCGCTCGCGGACAATATCGCCATGAATCTCTCGGCCTCGCACGTTCGCGTCGAGGCGCCGATTCCGGGTAAAGCGGCGATCGGTGTCGAGGTGCCGAACGCGCAGCCCACGCCCGTCACGTTGCGGGAGGTGTGCGATACCAAGGAGTTCATGGAGAACCCCTCCCGGCTCATTACGTGCCTGGGTAAAGACGTGAGCGGCGTGCACAAGTATGCAGATCTCACGAAGATGCCCCACCTTCTGATCGGAGGCGCGACGAACTCGGGGAAATCGATCGGGTTGGCTTCGATCATCACCTCGCTGCTGATGCGGAACACCCCCAAAGACGTTCGACTGGTGATGATCGACCCTAAACGGGTGGAGCTGACGCTGTTCGACCGCATTCCGCACCTGATGTGCCCCGTCATCAAGGACGTCAAAGAGGCGCCCGGAGTCCTGAGGGCCGTGTGGCGCGAGATGGACCGGCGCTACGATCTTTTCAGCGAGCACGGGGTGCGTAACATCGACGGCTGGAACGCCAAAGCGAGCTTCCAGGACAAGATGCCCTATATCGTCGTGATCATCGACGAGCTCGCGGACCTGATGATCCAAGCCGCCGCCGAGGTCGAAACCTCGATCTGCCGCCTCGCGCAGCTCGCTCGGGCGACCGGAATTCATCTGGTGATCGCGACGCAGCGCCCCAGCGTCGACGTCATTACCGGCACGATCAAGGCGAACATCGCCTCGCGCGTCGCCTTTACCGTTTCGTCTCAGATCGACTCGCGCACGATTCTCGATCAGAAGGGGGCCGAGGCGTTGATCGGGCGAGGCGACATGCTATTCCTGCCGATCGACGCGAGCAAGCCGCTGCGAGTGCAGGGCTGTTACGTCTCGGAAAAGGAGATCGACGCGGTCTGCTCGTTCTGGCGCAATCAAGAATCGCCCGCCTATACCTTGGAGCCAGTGGCCGAGGAGGCGCACGACGGCAAGCGCGAATCGGGCGATTTCGGCAGCGAGGGCGTCGATCCGTTCTGGGAGGACGCGGTGCGCTGGGTGTGTGATCGCGGCCAAGCCTCGACCTCGATGCTGCAGAGGAAGTTTTCGATCGGCTTCCAGCGCGCCTCGCGTCTGCTCGATATGATGGAGGAGCGTGGGATCGTCGGCCCGCGTGACGGTCCTCGGCCGCGCGAGGTGTTGCTGAACCCCTACGAAGCGAACGAATTGTTCCACGGCGGGCCGAACGTCTTGACTGCGGACGAAGACGACGAGGCGTAAGCCGGTCTAACCCTTCGAAACGGGGGTTTTCTTCGGAACCTCGATTCTTATAGATTCGAACCCGCCCCTCGCCAAACTGTCCCACTAAAAGCTCCCGGCGACCATCTTCATCGTAATCGACATAGATCGGCGCGGCATGGCAGGTATCGACGTGGATCGGGGTCCCGCCATCCAACACGCGAAAGGGAGCTTCGAACTGAGGCAGGGGCTTCAAAGGCGCGCCGCACGAGACAACAGAAAAAACGAGCGGAAACCACATGATCGGCCTTTAGTATCGAAACGGAGTGGTTTTCGTTGGAGCCGCTTCGTTTTGCGGGCGTTGTAAACAGGCCCGAGAAACGGTATTCTTATGTCCACATGTCGGATGGTTGGCTCGTTCTACGCAATGCGCGCGGTCACAACCTGAGAGGGGTGGACGTCGCGGTTCCGCTCGGTCTGTTCGTATGTGTGACCGGGGTGAGCGGCAGTGGAAAATCCACGCTGATCCAAGAGACTTTGTTCCCTCGTTTGATGTACGAACTGTATGGTACACGGACGACCTGGGAACCGCACGACGCGCTCGAGGGGACCGACCAGCTCGATAAGGTCGTCGATATCGACCAATCCCCGATCGGTCGAACGCCTCGCTCGAACCCGGCTACCTATACCGGGACCTTCGATATGATTCGGGATCTGTTCGCCAAGACCCCGGACGCAAGGATTCGCGGCTATAAAAACGGCCGCTTCAGTTTCAACGTCAAAGGCGGACGGTGCGAGTCGTGTAAAGGCGACGGCATGCTCAAGATCGAGATGGTGTTCCTTCCGGACGTCTATGTGCCCTGTGAGATTTGCAAGGGGCGCCGCTATAACCGCGAGACGCTCGAAGTCAAATACAAAGGCAAAAGTATCGCGGACGTCTTGGAGATGACTATCGAGGAGGCCGTCGAGTTCTTCGCGGCGATCCCGAAGATCCATCGCAAGCTGGTGACGCTCCAGGACGTGGGGCTCGGCTATATTCGGATGGGGCAGGCCGCGACCACTCTCTCGGGCGGAGAGGCGCAACGCATCAAACTCGCCAGCGAGCTTTCCAAACGCGCGACCGGTTCGACGATCTATATTCTCGACGAGCCCACGACCGGCTTGCATTTCGAAGACGTCAAGAAGCTGCTCGTGGTGCTGCATCGCCTGGTCGAACAGGGCAACACGGTGCTCGTGATCGAGCATAACCTCGACGTGATCAAGACGGCGGATTGGCTGATCGACATGGGACCGGAAGGTGGATCGGGCGGGGGAAGCGTGGTCGGAATGGGGCCTCCCGAGCGGATCGCCGAGAACCCGATTTCGCACACGGGGCGATTTTTGAAAGAGATCTTCTCCCAATCGACGCCCACGCCCGTCTAGAGAGTGTCCGTCATTTTCGCCATGCAGTTGTTCGAAGGTTCCCGTCAAACGTTCGCGAAGCGTTCGCTCGTCCTGATCGTCCTCTTGGCCGCTTTGTGCGGTTTCGCGCAGCGCGGCGCGAGCCTCCTTAAGCCGGGCGACAAGCTTCGTCTGATCGTCGTGGGGATGGAGGATTACTCGGGCGAGTACGTGGTCCTCGACGACGGCTCGATCTCGGGATACGGATTTTCACGCTTGGTGGTCGAAGGAAAGACGATTCTCGAAGCGGAGCGGATGGTGCGCCAAGAGCTCTCCAAGATTCTCAAGTCGCCTGCGGTGAGCTTGGTGCTGCTCGAACAGCGACAGAATTTTGTATATCTGGCGGGGGCTGAAAACGATGCCGGCCCGATTCCCTATATTCCCGGGCTGACGCTCAAGCAGCTTGTGGCGTCCATCCGTCTGTCGCCGGACGTCGACGAGATCGAGGTTCGGCTCTCACGTCGGGGAACGACGGTCGCCAAGCTGCCTCTGGAGCGCCTGCTACGGATCTCGGACGAAGAGGATTTGGCGCTTGAGGCCGGGGATCTCGTGCTGTTGCTGCCCGCGCCGATGATGCGGGTGTGGTTCACCGGGCAGGTGGTGCGACCGGGACGCCTGACGATCCCGGAGGGCGCTTCACTTTATCAGGGAATCGCCGCAGCGGGAGGTCTCGCGCTCCCTCGGGAGACGGTCGACGGACAACGTGTGCTGTTCGACGAAATGCGTATCGTGGTGCACCGCGGCGCGCAGCGCTGGGAACTTCCGTCCCAGCCTCAGCCCGACCAGCCTCCGTTCCAACTCGAAGCCGGGGACATGGTGAGCGTCGAGACGCCGGGCCGCATGCGCGTGACGATCGGTGGAGAGGTTCGTACCCCCGGCGAGTACGTGCTGAAGCAGGATTCCGATATCGGCGTGTTGCTCTCGATGGCGCAGGGGATGACGACTCGGGGAAGCCTTGCGAACGTCCTCATCCTTCGTGGGAGTGAGGCGTTCTCGATCGATTACGCCAAACAGCTCGCGTCGGGACGGCTCCAGGGTTTTACGCTGCAATCGGGCGATTTCGTCTATGTCCAAGAGAACACCCGTTATGTTTACATCCTAGGGCACGTGGCCGAACCGGGCCGCTACGTGGTTCCGGACCGTCAGGAGTTTCGGGCCTCGGATCTCCTCGCGCTGGCGAAAGGGCTTCGAAACAGCGGGACGCTCCGCCGGGTGTCGCTGGTTCGGCCCGCGGAGGACGGAAAGTATGTGGCGCGGGAGTTTCATCTGGATGAGTTTTTGAAGGACGGCAAGCTGGAGAGCAACCCGGTTCTGCAGCCCGGAGACATTCTGCTGTTCGGTCAGCCTCAAGGGCTGACGCTCGGCTCGATCGGGCAAGTTACGAGCGCAGCCTTGCTTATTCAGATTCTCTTCGGGCTTTAGGGAGCGTGAGATGAGCGCGTGGCAGGCGGTACGAAAAGGGGAGGGCGTCCATCTCGCTGTGCTCTGCGAAGAGCCGCACGAAGAGGCCGAACTGCTTCAACGGCTACACACCGAGGCGCTTCGTTTGACGGGAACTTCGGGGCGTTCCTTCTTGATTCCCGTTCAAAAGGACGAGTTCGAGCCGTGTGTGCAGCATCTTCGCGATCTGGGGTTTCGGGGTGCGACGATCGCCAACCCCTATAAAACCCATGCCGCGCGGGTGGCGAAAGATTTCTTTGTGGCCCGAGATTCCGCGGGGCTGGCGACGCAACTGAATTTCGTCCCGGGCGGCATTTACGGGCGCAACACCGAAATCCCGGCGTTCGGATCAATCCTGACCGGAATCCCGCCCCAGCAGGCGCTGATTCTCGGTTTTAGCCAGCGTGCGCGTGCCGCGTTGGTGGCTTTGCTCTCCGCGGGGTGGAGCGTGCGGGTGTGGAATCGCGGCGCCAATCGGACGCGTCTTTTGCAGACGACTTTCCAGCGCTACGGCGAGATCGAAATGATTCCGCAGCCGGACCCGACCGGATGCGCGCTGGTTGTGAACGCCACCCTGCTTGGCAAGCGCATCGGGGAGCAGCCGCCTCTAGAGTGGCGCTACCTGCGGATGAAAACGCTGATCTGCGATCTGGTGTTGCGGGAGCTTCCGACCGATTTCCTTCGCGAGGCGCGGACCCGGGGGCTTCCGACCGTCGACGCGCGAAGCGTGCTCGCCGAGCAGGCCGCGTTGACCCTGGAGAGTTGGCTCGAGGTTCCGATCCCGCGGGAATCGCTTCTTCGGGCGGCCCGAAAAAGATGAAGCCCCCTCCCGCGAAAGCGAGACGGGGGCGGTGGCTTCCTTTCTCCCCTTGAAGGAGCCTAGTTGATGTTCAGGAACAAGCTTCCGGTCGCGACTCTGATCGGAACGTCCACATAGACGGTCGGATCGGCGTTGCTTCGGACGCGAACGGTGTAGTTGCCCGGTGTCAGCGGCGCGGTATAGGTCGCCGTCAGGCCGAGGACGCTGATCACAGTGCCCCCACCGCCTTGAAGCACTTGGAACGAACAGGTCAGGTCCAAAGCGCCGAGCACGGTCGGAGTGATGAGCAGAGTTCCCAGCGGGGAAACTGTCGCCGAACTCGGCAGAACCGACAGCAACGGACGGACAGTGACCGGTACGTTTTGCGAGATGCCCGATTCCAACTCGGTCGCCGTGATCGTGGTGCTTCCCGCAAGGATGCCGGTGACGGAACCCGTGATCGGGTTGACCGTCGCGATCAAGGGGTTGTTCGATGTGAACAGGATGCCCTCGAGCGGTGTTAAGACGAGATTCCCGAGCGTATCGAGCGCGCCTGCTAGAAGCCCCTGAATGTCACCGAAGTTGATAGTCAAACTCGACGGTGTCAGGCCGAGGCCCACGATGGTCGAAAGCATCGTGATTGCGGCATTAGTTAACTGGTCGGGCTGAATGGTGACTGGAACGGTGCCGATCGCCTGGGCGATCCCCGTACCGTCATTGGTCGGAAAGGCTTCCGCGGTGACCGTATACAGCCCCGGAAACAGCTCGTCGAACTCCGCGACGGAGTCCGGTCGCGAGATGACCAGGGTGTCGACTACGTCGAGCCCCTGCATCAAAGTGATCTTAATACTTTGGGCGGCGGCAGGCACGAGGCGGCTGTCGCCTTCGCCCGGCCAGTGCACTGCGACGGCCAGATCGCCGTAGCTGATTCGCGATCCTGCGGGGCCGCCACCCCCACCGCAGCCCATCAAGGCCGCGAGTGCCATCCATCCGATGGCTTTGGTTATTTTGTGTCTCATATTCCCCTCACAAAATCGATACAAAGTGTGCGGAGGGAGATTCCCCTCCGCTTTTGGCTAGGTTAAGGTAGGAGGTCCGACAGGACGTTTGTGCCCGATAGGACGCCGTTCAGTGTGGTCAGGGACAGCCCGTTCAAGATGCTGTCGTTGAACTTCACCATGTTGCCGAGGCTCGGGATGTACCATCGGGTGGCGGTGTTCACCGCGCCGGGGACGTCCGTAATCGTCTCGGAGACCATCCAGGCTTCCACGTTTCCGAGAAGCGGGATGTTCACGTTATTGAGGTTGAGAGTTGTGAAGACATGGGCTCGAGTCTTGAGGTTGCTGAAGATGTTCGTTCCGACCTTGGCAGTCAGCGCGTTCAGCACACCCGGAAGTTCAAAGCCCAGGCTCGTAACCGAGAGCATGGGGCCCGATCCGATCTTCTCGCCCAAAAGCTCGATATTGCCGTCTTCGTCTTGTCGAATCACTTGCTCGACGACCGAGACGTCCGGAAGACCGATGCCGTAGTTCAACGTAGTCGTGGTCAGCAAGGACTTGGCCGGCTCACCCGCAAAAGTGGTGGAACCGACGACCGTCGTTCGATCGCCCGTGAAGTTGCCTCGAAGCAGCGTATTGCCCGAGAGGTCCCACTCCCAGATATCGCCGATGTCGAGAAGTCGGGTCACCGTATCCAGAACGCCGCCGATACCGCCGGTCGAACCGCTGGTGCTTCCCGTCGTGCCGCTCGTACTACCCGAAGTCGACCCACTGGTGCTGCCCGAGGTGCTGCCTGAGGTGCTGCTCGTGGAGCCACTGGTGCTTCCCGAAGTGGAACCGCTGGTGCTACCCGAAGTGCTGCTCGTGGAGCCGCTGGTGCTGCCGGAGGTCGAACCGCTCGTGCTGCTAGTCGAACCACTGGTCCAACCCGAGGTCGAACTCGTGCTGCCCGAGGTGCTGCTGGTGGACCCGCTGGTCCAGCCCGAAGTCGAGCTCGTGCTGCCGGAGGTCGAAGAGGTGCTGCCCGAAGTGCTGCTCGTGGAGCCGCTGGTGCTGCTGGTACTACCCGAAGTGCTGCTCGTAGAGCCGCTGGTGCTGCTGCTGCTGCCCGAGGTGCTGCTCGTGGAGCCGCTGGTGCTACTCGTACTGCCCGAGGTGCTACTGGTGCTTCCCGAAGTACTGCTCGTACTTCCGGATGTCGAACTGGTGCTTCCCGAAGTAACTCCGGAAGTGGTGCCCGTCGCGGTGGTCCCCGTCGCAGAACGTGTTCCGCTTCCGCCGCAACCGATGATCCACAACAAAGCGATTAAGGCTCCCCAAGCAGGGGTTGCTTTTATGAATTGGTTCACGCTTGATGCTCTCCTTTAAGTGATGGTAACGCCATATATTCTCGGCGGAGATTTTGGAAACTTTATTCAAGTTTGAATATCAAATTTGATAATGTAACGGGTTTAGCGTGTTAGTAGCTTGGTTTGTATATAAGAGATATATTCAAGGAGTTAAGATATAGATGTAATTCGATAGTTGTTAGAATAGAATGTTAATTCTATAGACACAGTGCTTCACGTATGATAACGGGAATTTGTAGAACAAAATCAAAATGAATGTCGACAAATAAAGAAGATTGTCGACGGTACTTTTGGATCTGTCGACAGGGGGCTGAAATTATTGCCGGAGTCGAGAAAAAGCTTCGGAGAGGGTCAACGAATCGACGCGAATTCGTTTGTCGCGGGCATTTTCCCCGCTCAAAAGTGTGAGGCGTGAGGGCGCTAAGGCGAGCTTTTTAGCGAGGAGCTTTAAAACGGCCTCGTTGGCCTGTCCGTCGACGGGGGGAGCAGTGATCCAGACCTTGGCGCGCCCCTCTTCGAGAGGCGCGACGTGATTGCGACTGCTACGTGGGTGAACGCGCAGGATCAACTCGCAGTGAGGAGCCGGCTCAGGCTTCGACGGCATCGGCGTCGCCGCCCGTAAGGCGCTCTTTGGCGCCTTCGATGACCGAAAAGGGGCTGCTTTCGGTATGCACGACGTCTCGCAGGCGCGATTCGAGCATGGAGCGGAAGTCTTTGACGAACTTCTGCTTTTCCGAGCGAAGCTTCTCGAGGTCCCAGCGGAGATCGCCGATCTGCGATTTCGTCTTTTCTTGGAGCTCTTCGATCTTTTGGCGGGCTTCGGCGAGAAGGCGATCCGCTTCCTTGCGAGCGGCGGAACGCATCTCTTCGGCTTCGCCCTGGGCTTTGGTCAGCATCGCTTCGGATTCGGCTCGCACCTGGGAAAGCGCTTGCTCGGCCTCGGATTTGGTTCGCATCCGAACTTCGTCTGCTTCGCGTCGAGCGGTTCCGACGGTTTCGTCCGCCGTGCGTTGCGCCTGCATCAAGACGCGCTTGAGGAGATCCTCTTCTTGGCGAAAGGCCTCGTTCGCCCTCTTTTCGCGTTCTAACTCCTCCTGAAGCGCTTTATGCTCTTTCGAAAGGGTCCCGATCTCGATGACCGACTTTTGAATCAGGGCGTCGACCTCCGAAACCTTATAACCGAATAATCCTTTCTTTAGCATCGATCTCGCTTGTGCGTGGTCCATCGCTCAGGTTCTCCTCGTGAGGAATACTCTCCCTTTCAGTGTACAATTTTTGCGAGAGGGCAATGCGAAAGACGGGTCAGTCTCCCCCAAACGGTTCTTTAATGGGGGCATGGGCGCGCAAATCGGTCGATTTTCTCATTCGCCGCTCGGTTCGAGCCCGATTCTACGAGGTGACTTGGACGCCTCCGGCGCTCACTCCTTCCTGCGCGATTTACCTCGCGAATCATCACAGTTGGCACGACGGATACCTGATGCACCTCGCGTTCGAACGGCTCGGGGTTCGAGCGCACCTCTGGATGGAGGAATTCGAGGCGTTTCCGCCTTTCCGCGCCGTCGGGGCGTTGCCGTTTCCGAAAAAGAACTCTGAGATTCGCGTGCAAACCATGCGGCGCTCGATTCGCGCCTTGCGTTCCGGGGAACGGAGCCTTCTGATCTTTCCCGAGGGGCGGCTCCACGAGGGACCGGGACTTTTGCCCTTCGAGCGATCCGCCGAGCGTTTGGCCGCATTTCTGCCGGAGCGGCCGGTGATTCCCGTGGCGATCGCGACCCGGATGGGGATTCATGAGCGCCCATCGGCGCATATCACATTCGGATCGCCGGTCGAGGCGCGTTCGACCGAAGCGATGCACGCGGCGGTCGAGGCGCTTCTTCGGCAATCCCTTCCCCCGGAAAGGCCGAGGCTGCTCCAAGGCACCGCCGACGTGAATCAGCGTTACGCGCGCAAGCAGCCCTAACCGAAACTGAGAAGTTCGGACGCCGGTTCGGCATTGAGGCTTTCGTGACCGGTCTCGGTCGCGAGCACGATATTTTCGATCCGAACCCCGAAGGTTCCGGCGAGATAGATGCCGGGCTCGATGCTGAAGCATTGGCCGGGGCAGCACGGATCGAGATTGCCTTGGCGGACCTCGGGCCGCTCATGCAGGCTCATCCCCACCCCGTGGCCGGTGCGGTGGACGAACGCCGCGCCGTAGCCGCCTCGCTCGATCGTCTCGCGGGCCGCGCGGTCGATCACATCGAAGGTTGCCTCGGGCCGAATGGCCCCGCGCGCGGCGTGGTGCGCTTGAAACACCAAGCTGTAGACTTCCCGCATCTGCTTGGACGGAGCGCCGCAGCAGACGGTGCGTGTGATATCGCTTTGATACCCCTCCACTTCGCACCCGAAATCCATTAAGAGGATCTCGCCGGGCTGAACGGCCCGCTCTTCGGTGAGGTGGTGCGGCATGGCGGCGTGCGGCCCGCTCGCGACGATGCAGAAGGTGGGTTTGCCGCCTCGGGCGCGCATCTCTTGCTGCACGATCGATTGAACTTCCGCTTCGCGCATCCCTGCGCGCAGTTGGGGCAGCGTGGCCTCGAACGCTTCGTCCGCGATCCGGGCGGCGGCTTTGAGCCGGACGATCTCCGGCTCCTCCTTAATCTGCTGGATTTGGCTGAGCAAAGCGCCCCCCGCTCGAAAGAGCGCGGCGGGCAAAGCGTCCTGCATCGCCAGGAGCATGTGGGAAGGGAGGTCGTCGTCGACGGCGAAAATGCCGCTTCGCAGCCCCCAGGCTTCGACTTGGGTCTGCAGCAGCGCGTAGGGGTCTTCGCCGTCTTTCCAGGGCAAAAGGTGAGTGAGTCCCGCTTCTTTGGCGGCGGTCTCGGTGAGCGCCGGGCAGATCAGGCAAGGATCTTGGCCGGGGCGCACGAGCAGCGCCAGAAACCGTTCGTGGCTTTCTTCGAAAAGGCCGTGGAGATACCCCATCGTTACGGGCCGGTTCGCGACGAAGACGTCGACTCCGGCTTCAAGCAGAACCGCCGCGAGCCGTTTTAAACGTTTTTCCGAACTTGGGGGCGTCATGCACGTATCTTACGGCATCGCGAGGATATAATGCTGCTGGGTTGCCGGATCGTCTAATGGCAGGACAGCGGTTTTTGGTGCCGTCAGTCTAGGTTCGAATCCTAGTCCGGCAGCCACTATGAGGGTGGCTGCACAAACTCAGCGCCCCTCGTGGGTCGCACAGGCCCGATCCGTCTCGCTTCAAAATCGCTCCCGAACACCCGGACGTGCTTTCCGTCACCTCAGCGAAGGCAAAGGCAGCCGAGTTCAAAACGGAGAAACGGGTTCGGCGACCGCAACATTCCATTTGGTAGAAGCAGTCGCTAAGAGAGGTGTGGATAAGCCGGCTCGACAGGAAGCCACAGCCTCCCATCCCCCTGAGCGATGCGCGATCTATCCGGGATGCCATCGAGGCCTGATGGAATGTGCTGAGAGAGAAAGAAAGGCCGGCCGCCTGGACAAAGCGGCCGGCCAGAGGAGGCGTTACGCCGGGTGCGCGGACGGCGTGAGCTCGAAGTCGTGATCCTCTTCTCGGATCTGTCCAGGCTCGTAATGTTCCCACTCTTTTTTGCCGAAGCGCCAAAAGAGCGCCGGAGTGACGACTTGATCGAGCAGCGTCGAGGTGACGAGCCCTCCCAGGAGTACGACCGCCACCGGATGCATGATCTCTTTGCCCGGCGTGTTGCCCGCGAGCGCGAACGGTACCATGCCGAGCGCCGCGGAGATCGCGGTCATGAGCACGGGAGACAGGCGCTCTTGCGTGCCGCGAAGGATCATCGCTTTGCTGAACTGCTCGCCCTCCTCTTTCATAAGGTGCACATAATGCGTCAGCATCATGATGCCGTTACGGGTCGCGATGCCGAAGAGCGTGATGAACCCGACCATCGCCGCGATACTGAGATCTAGCCCCGTCATTTTGAGTGCGACGACGCCGCCGACGAACGCCAGCGGAAGATTCACCATTACCTGAAGCGCCATGCGCCACGATTTGAGTGCGACGTAGAGCAGCAAGAAGATGGCGGCGATCACGACGAGCCCGAGCATCAGAATTACCCGCGAGGCGCCTTGCTGACTCTCGAATTGACCTCCGTAGGTCACGAAATACCCTTCGCCGAGCTTGACGTTCGCGTCGATCCGGCTCTGGATTTCTTGAATGACGGTGCCGAGGTCCCGGTCGCCGACATTCGCGCTCACGGTGATGCGGCGCTGGACGTTTTCCCGATAGATGGTATTCGGCCCCGTGCTCTCGGTGACCGAAGCCACTTGGCTGACCGGGATCATCGTGCCGTTGGGGGCTTTCACCAGCGCTGAGCGGATCGCGTTCAGATCGTTTCGGCTTCGCTCGTCAAACCAGACGACCAGATCAAAGGTGCGCTGACCTTGAATCACTTGGCTGACTGGGTGGCCGTTAAAGGCCGTTTCGAGAGTTTCGGCGACCTCCATCACCGTCAGGCCGTAGCGTGCAGCGGCCTCGCGGTCGATCGCGATCTTGATCTGGGGGATCTCGACTTGGCGTTCGACGTTCAAATCCACGACGCCCGGAACCTGGCGCATCTGCGCCTCGATCTCTTTAGCGAGGCGGCGCAAGGTGTCGAGGTCTTCGCCGAAGACCTTGATCGCGATCTGGGCGCGTACGCCGCTGAGCATGTGATCGATGCGGTGTCCGATCGGCTGGCCGATACTGGAGTTCACGCCCGGCAGCTTGGCCAGCTCCCCTCGCATTTTCTGCTCGAAGGCGGGCTGGTCGACCCCCTTCTTGGGCCGCAGCTCGATTTCGGTCGTGTTGACCCCTTCCGCATGGTCGTCGAGCTCGGCTCGGCCGGTTCGACGGCTGATGCTCTCGACTTCCGGCAGCTTCATCAGCAGCTTTTCAGCGATGCCTCCCACGCGATTCGTCTCTTGGAGCGACGTTCCGGGTGGCAGGGTCAGCATCAGGTTGTAGCTCCCTTCGTTGAAGGGCGGCAAGAACGTGGTGCCGATCCGCGAGCCGAGGCCGACCGCTCCGGCCACGAGCAGAATTCCAAGCCCGATGACGAGTCCGTGGTGATGCATCGACCACCGGACGATGGGCGCGTTCCAGCGCTTGAGCCAGCGCACGAGGCGCGAATCCTCTCCGTGCGCGATCTGCTTCATCTTGGGGAGGAGGTAAGAGCAGAGCACCGGAGTCAGCGTCAGCGAGACGAGCAGCGAGGCGAAGAGCGCCACGATGAACGCGATGGCCAGAGGGGTGAAGATTTTGCCTTCGATGCCGCTCAAAGCGAAGAGCGGAAGGAAGACGAGCGCGATGATGAGCGTCGCGAAGACGATGCTGTTTCGTACCTCCTTGCTGGCGTGGTAGATCACTTGCAGCACCGGACGCGGATGCGCGGCATGGCGATTTTCGCGAAGCCGCCGGAACACGTTTTCGACGTCGATGATGGCGTCGTCGACCAAGACTCCGATGGCGACCGCGAGCCCGCCGAGAGTCATGGTGTTGACCCCGAGCCCGAAGAAATGGAAGGTGATCGCGGCGATCACGAGGGAGACCGGAATCGCCGTCAACGAGATGAAGGTCGTGCGAAAGTTGAGAAGGAACAGGAACAGCACGATCGAAACCAAGATGAACGCGTCCCGCATCGCGTGCTCGACCGTCGAGATCGAGGTGTCGATGAAGTGCGTCGCACGAAACAGGTTATCGTTGATTTGGACGTCCGAGGGCAGGCTGGGCCGCACCTCCTTCACGGCTTTCAGGACCTGTTCGGTAAGGCCGATCGTATCGACGCCCGGCGCTTTTTGCACGCTGAGCACGACTCCCGGCGTGCCCTGGATGCTGGCGTCGCCGCGCAATACGGGGCGGCCGAACTGCACGCTCGCCACTTGCTTGACTGTGATCGGGGTGCCTTCGACGACCTTGATGACCGAGTTTTCGATGTCGCTCAGGTTCGCCACTCGCCCGATGTTGCGGATGATGATCTCCTGATACGGCCTCATCAGATAGCCGCCGCCCGAGTTGATGTTCGCTTGGCTCACTGCCTCGTTCAACTCGATGACGCTGACGTTGTATTGGCGTAGCTTCGCGGGATCGGCGAGCACTTGATACTGCATCGCGCCTCCGCCGATGACGCTGACCTGGGCAACGCCCGGGATGCTGAGAAGTCGGGGGCGTACGACCCAATCGGCGAGTGATCGTACTTCGTAGCTCGGACGATCCTCGCTCCACATGCCGATCTGAACGACCTCGCCCATGATGCCGCTGATCGGGCCCATCGTGGGGTTGATGCCGTCGGGCATCCGCTCTTTCACGACTTGTAGCCGCTCGTTCACGATCTGACGCGCGCGGTAGATGTCCTGCGACCAGTCGAATTCCACGAACACGAGGCTGAGCCCCACCCCGCTCGCGCTTCGGACGCGGGTGACGCCCGGTGCGCCGTTCATCGCGGTTTCGATGGGGAAGGAGACGAGAGTCTCGACCTCTTCGGGGGCCATGCCGCTCGATTCGGTGAAGATGGTGACGGTCGGACGGTTGAGGTCCGGAAGGACGTCGACCGGGAGGCGCGTGACGGTAAAGACCCCGTAGACGATCAGGAAGAGCGTCAGGGCGACGACGATCAGCCGGTTTTTAAGCGACCAGGCGATGATCTTATTGAGCATGGCTCACCTCGATCGTGAACGAAAGCGTCACGGGCTTGCCGTTTCGCTGAAACTGAGCCCAAGCGCGGTAGAGGCCGGATTCATGCAGATGGGCTTCGAATCGTGCGACTCCCTCCTTGATCGGGCCTTGCGGATGGGCGTGGGTGTACTCCTTGCCGTCGGCGCGGACCATCACGAGGTGCCCGGGCTCATCGAGGTAGGGTTCCCAGCCGTCTGTTGGAGAGAGCTTAATGCTTAGGCGCACCGGATCGCCACCGGCGATCTTTGCGCCTTCGAGAATTTCGGCCTGAACCCCGGCTTCACTGGAAGTGGCGTCGAGGCGAAACTCCGGCTTGGGGCCGGGATCCCCTCGGGCGATCAACTGGGTACCCGCGAAGAAGGTCGCGGCATCCGCCGCCCCATCAACGAACAGCCAGAATTTGCCGCCGAAGGGCAGGCTGAGGCGCTGGGTCCAGAGGCCGTCGGCGTCGATCGCCGGATGTAGGTGCTGAAAGTGGGTCAGACCTTCATCGACCACGATCAAATGCAGCTTTTCGCCGTGGAGCCGCTCGAACGTTTTCTGCACCTCGCCCGTAGCCTCGTTGCGGACCACCAGCCGGAGGTCGAACGGTTTGCCGCTTTCGAAGCCGAAGCTGGCGTTGACGACTTCGAGTTGAAAGGGAGGGTGCTCGTGATCCGGCTCACCGGAGCCGTGATCGTGGTCGTGCCCATGATCGTGCCCGTCGTGGCTATGGCTGCCGTGGTCGTGTGCATGTTCAGCCGAAGGCTTGGAGGCGCGTTGGCATCCGTTTAGCGTAAGCGTCGCGAGGCACAAAGCCGTCAGCGCAAGGCCTATCGAGAGAGGGCGGGGGCTCATTGAGCCACCGCCATCATGCGCAGCTGATATGCGCCTTGGGTGACGACGCGGTCTCCCGGCTTCAAGCCTTCCAGGATCTCGACGCGGTTGCTTGCGCTCGGGCCGAGCCGCACGTGGGTGCGACGAAAGCCTTGCGGCGTTTGAACGAATACGACTTTCAGACCTCCGATCTCTTGAATCGCGGACGCCGGCACGCTGAGGCTTTCGCCCTCCAGATCCGTGAGAATCAGCGCCTGCGCGAACTCGTTCTTGCGAAGGGTGCCGTCGGGGTTTGAGACCTCGATGCGGACCGGGGCCGTGCGGGTCTGAGGGTTGACGACCTTCCCGATCGAGCCGATCGTGCCCTGAAGCACCCGGCTGGAATCGGTTTCGGTTCGGATTTCGACGGGCATCCCTACGGCGACACGCTCGACGTCCGGTTCGAACAGTTCGACTTGCACCCACATCGTGCGCGTGTCGAGCACTTCGAAGAGCATGCGGCCGGCTTCGGCGGCTTCGCCCGTGTTCACCGTGCGGCTGACGATGGTGCCGTCGATCGGCGAGACGATCGAGATGCGCCCGCCGCTCGCGCCGTAGGCTCCGATGCGTGCACGCGCGGCGCTCAACGTCGATTGCGCGCCCCGAACTTCGGTTTCGCTGGCTCGGAGCTCTCCTTCGGCCCGGCTGACTTCGGCCTTCGCATTTTCGATCTCCCGGCGATTGTACAAACCCTCTCTTTGGATGCGCTCTTCCCGTTGTACGACCTCCCGAGCGGTCTTGACGCGAACCTCGGTTTGTCGAACGCGCGTCTCCGATTGCGAGACGCGCTCTTGGTCGAGTCGGGCCTCGAGTTCGGCCGCCTCGACTTCCCGGCGGCTGGCGAGCTTATCGGCGTAGAGACTTTGCACTCGGGCCAGTTCGCGTGCGTGCGTGGCCTGTTCGGCTTTGGCTTGCCGGAGCCCGCTTTGCGCTTCGGCAAGCTCTCCTTCGGCCGAGGCCAACTCGTTTCGGGCGGCTAGAAGAGTCGGCTGGGAGAAGGCGCCGGTCTGAGCGAACTCTTGCTGGCGCTGCAATTGCTGTTTGGCGAGTTCGACCGACTTGGAAGCGCGCTGACGGTTCGCTTGCGCTTGAAGCAGTGCGGCCTGGGCGAGGGCGACCTCGGCTTGGGCCCCGGCGGCTTCGGGTGCGTGGATCACGGCAAGAACCTGACCCTTGCGAACCGGCTGACCGAGATTGGCGTGCACGGCCTCGACCCGACCCGCCGCAGGCGCGCTCAGCGCAGCGACGCGAGAAGGGTCCGCCTGAACTTCGCCGGTGGCCGAGATGCCTTTGCCGAAGGCGGCGCGGCCGAGGGTCTCGACTTCGAGCCCGAGCAGTTCGCGTTGCGCCTCGGTGAGTTTGACGAGGCTCGGGTCGGGGGGAAGCACGACCAGCGTGAAAACGAGGGTGTAGCCTTCGATCTCGCGGGTTTGGCTCATGACACCGACTTTGCCGATACCGATTCCGAGCGGCTCGGCAGAAGCGGGGCCGGCGTCGTGGCTATGGTCGTGTCCTTCGCCGGCCTGCGCGATGGGGGGCATCCCGGGGATCAGCAGCAAGGCCAGCATCGCCGCGCCGACGGAGCGTCCGCGCGCAGTGGACCGGCCGAAGAAGAACGCTACTAGCAATCCCACGCCTCCGATCCCATAAAGCCAGAGCGGGGAACTCGACGCCTCTTTCGATTCGGCGTGTCCCACGACGACGGGAAAGCTCGCAGTGAGCGCGCGATCGGCGCCGGGCAGCGACCAGGCGGCTTCATATTCGCCCTCGGCCTCCAAGGAGGCGTCGACATGATACACGCCCGGCTCCTCTTCGCCGTGGGAGGGTTTGTCGAGGATCACCTTGCCTTCGTGCGTAAGGTTCAATCGAACCTGATCGTTGAGGCCGGAGGCCGGTTTGCCGCTCGGATCGAGCACTTTCAAGGTCAGCTCGACTTCGAGCGAGGTGGGGCCTGCGGCGGGTGTCTCGTTGCCGTGGTCGTGCCCTTCGTGCGCCATCGCAAGAGAGCTGCTCAAAAGAACGGTGAGAAGAAGGAGAGATCGTTTCACGGTTGAACCTCGAGGAGAAATCCGGTGACGTGGAGCAGATGCGCCGCGGCCTGAGCTTGGAGGAGTCGGGCCTCGACGAGGGACTCTTCGATGTCGCTCAGGGCGCGATTCGCTTCGAGCGTTTCGATCAGGGTGAACGCCCCGCGGTCGAAGCCTCTTTGCGCGATATCGGTGAGGGATCGAGCTTCCTCAAGCAACCGCTCGAGTTGCTTGACGTGCTCGGATGTAGTTTCGAATTCGGTTTGGGCGGTTTGCCACTCTGCCGTCGCGACTTGGCTCGCGTCTTTCAGCGCCGACTCGGCCGCTTGGCGACGAAGGTCGGCCGCGCGAACCAGGTTGCGGTTGCGGCCCGAATCGAAAATCGGAAATTCCACCTGAAAGCGGAGCCCGGCCTCGGCGTCGTCCATCCAAGGCGAGCGACGAATCTCCAGGCTGGTCGAAGGGCGTCCGGCGAGAGACTGTTCTCGGGCCAAGGCCTCCGCGATCCGAACGTGGCTTTCTAGGACCAGGAGGTCCGGCCGTGAACGGCGCAACTCAGTCTGAGAGAGGTCTGGCGCCCGAAGGAACGCCATGTCCGTCGGGTCGAACGTCGCCGGCGTGCCCAGCGTGCCTTGCAGCTTTTGCCAGGCGGCTTTACGTTCGCCCTCGCGCAGGGTCACGGTTTGCTCGGCGCGTTTGAATTCCAGTGTGGCGCGAAGGACCTGGACCTCGGGGCCGTCGCCCAGTTCGAATTTTCGTTGGGCCGCGTCTCTTAGCCGGGCAGCGAGGTTGCGGAGTGCGAGCGCGACGCTCAGACGCTGCTCGGAGGCGACGGTTCGGTGATACGCGGTCAGCACTTCGGTTTGAACCGCGAGTTTAACTTGCCGTAACTCAGCCTCGGCGAGCAAGATCTGGGTTTCGGCCGTTCGACCTGCGGCGCGGCTTTGCCCAAAGAGATCGAGAGGTTGGATCAGCGCCAAGTCGTCGTCGGTCGCGCCGGGCACGCGATCGGTGCCTCGGCCGAGGCGGAGCTGGGTCGTGGGGAAGGCTTGGGCGGCGCGCCGCGCGGCACGGGCTTCTTCGATGCGGGTCGCCGCCGCCTGGATGACGGGGCGATGACGCCAAGCTTCCGCGACCGCCGCCGAGGCGGAGGAAGAGGTTTGCCCCCATCCGCTTGTGACCAGGCAGACGGACGGGACGATTAAAAACGTTTTCATAAGGTTCTTTGGATGCGAAGACGAGTCCGCCGAACCTGGATGAGAGGGCTGAGAGTACGCTCAAGGATCGGCGAAGGCTACGAAAGCCCGCCGAGAGAAGGGGGAGATCGGCCCGCAAGCGAAGGCGGCGGCGCGTTCGACCAATCCACGAAGTGGTGCGAGAGACGAACGAACGTCCATGGCCGCTCAGGCGAGGGCATCGGCGCAGGTTGCACGACTAAGGCGATAAGTGGGACCTGAGACGAGACAGGAAAAGTGGATTGAAACGGCCGGGGATGCTTGCACTCTTGGATGCAGCAAGCGTGATCCTTGATAGCCTGTAACCCCGTATGGGTATGCGGGTGATGCACCGATTTTGAATGGTGGTGCGAAACCAGGCAATGGTCTTTCTGGACCCAAGGGTCTTTACAAAGGTGGACCTGAGGGATGACCAAAAACAGGCTCATCGCACAGGCTAAAAGCCCCTGTGCGATCCAGGCGGAGATCGCCTTTCGAATCGAGCCTTGTCTCTTGTTTCGTCGCATCTTTGGTGTCGATCGACTTCTGGAAAAGAAGCGATCCCGTTTTGCGCTGAGTTTCTAAGCTACCCCAACCATCGGACGCAAAGGCACCCAACTGAATACACATACGCGTTTTTTTGAAAAGTTGCACCCGCTTCTTTCGCCTCTTTAAGGTGGTTTGTCGCAAGACCGGGTTCGCTCGTTCACCTTTAAGAAAGGCTGCTTGGGAGCGATCGAAGAGGTGGGGATGTTAGAATGAAGGCGTCCGCGAGTGAGGGAAAGTCCCGCCATGCCTGAAAACCAGCCGCTCGTCTCGATCATCACCCCGACCTACAACGCTGCCGCCTACATCGCGCAGTGCCTCGAAAGCGTCCAGGCGCAAACGTACACGCACTGGGAGCACCTCGTCATCGACGACGGCTCGACCGACGAAACCGCGGAGATTGTCGCGCGGTACGCGGCCGAGGAGCCCAGGATTCGGTTGATTCGACAGGAGAATTTGGGTATCGGCCGTTTGGGCGAGGTGTACAACCGGGCCCTCGCGCAGGCGAGGGGAGAGCTGGTCGCGATCCTGGAGGGGGATGATTGGTGGCACCCCGAGAAGTTAAGCGAGCAGGTGCCTCACTTCGAGGAACCGGACGTGGTGTTTTCGTTTTGCCGCTGTTTTCTCACGGACCCCGAAGGGCGCCCCGTGGCCCTCGGACCCGCGAAGTGGCCGGAAGAGGCGGCGCTTTATAACGTGCCGGCCGGTCGCGCGGCGCATGCGATGATGGGCACCGATTGGCTGACGTTTACCGTCGCGGTAACGGTCGTGATGCGCCGTTCGGCATTGGAGGCGATCGGGGGGTTCCAATCGCGCCCTTACATGACGTATGTGGATTACGCGACGTTTATGCGGATGGCGCTGGAGGGGCGATGGGCTCATTCCGCGCGGCCGCTCGCTTATTGGCGACGCCACGAGCGCTCGGAGACGACCAACAACTTCGCCAACATTTTGAACGGCGCGTATCGATGGAGCGCGGAGTTCGCCGAGGCGCACCACGCGAAGCTTCCGATCTGGGATACCGAATGGGGGCGCTTGGATCTGAACTGGCGGCGCTTTCAATCCGTGCGCTGTGTCGCGCAGGCGCTTCGCTATTGGGATTCCGGACGCAAGCGAGAGGCGGTGAAATGGATGCATCGCGCGACGCAGATGGAGGCCGGGCGCGCTTACGACGCCGCGCTTCGACTCGGATACGCGATGATGCAGCTCGGCAGTTCGCCGATGCCGCTGTTTCGGTTGCTCTCACGGCTTCGCTGGAGACTGCCGTTCACCGACGATCTCAGTGTGTTGATTTCCGAAGATCTTTCGCCGGAGGAAGTCGTTCCGTTGGATCTTCGACGTTTCGCCACAGGGTATCGGCCTCAATGGTTCTAGGAGCGGGCTCGAACGCGGAGGGCTCGGCGGGCGTTGGAACGAAAGACAGGGGCTTGCGAGGTTCTTGGAAGGCATGACGAACGCTTTTTCAGTTCGATTTTTAGCGGAAACGCCCCCCGAGGACGCTTGCGTGCGCTACCGCTGCCTCCACTTGATCGAGCATCTTCGCTCCGAAGGGATCGCTGCCGAATTTACTCAGATCATCCCTCGCAAGCGTTACGAGATCGCTGAAAATGTGTTGGTGCTCCTCCGCGTGCCGCTCACGGAAGGGTGGCGGCGCCTGATCGAGGAGGCAAAAGCGCAAGGCAAAGCGGTGATCTACGCGGCGGACGATCTGATTTTCCATCCCGACTTCGCGCTGAAAGAGATTCTCAACCACATTCCCGTGGACGCGGGCGACGTTCCGCCGGACGCGGCGTTTCTTCAACGCGTCTGGGCCGCGCTGCAAGAGCAGTGGAAAACGCGTCGCGAAGCGATTCAGGCCTGTGATGGATGTCTGGTGAGCACCGAGCCGCTGGCTCGCTACGCGCGAGAGGTGTCCGAATGCGTCGAGGTTCTGCCCAATTCGATGTCCCGCGAGCTCGTGGCGCTCTCGGAGGCGGCGAGAAGCCCTCGCGAGCCGGGCACGCCCGTTTCGATGGGATTTATGTCTGGAACGAAGACCCACAGCCACGATTTAGACAGCGTCAAAGGGGCCTTGCGGAGGGTGATGGATCGTTATCCCGATCTCGTGCTCTACCTGATAGGAGACGTCCAGGTGCCCGTGTCCCTGCGTCCTTACGGGGGACGCGTTCGCGCGCTGCCCAAGGTTCCGTGGCGAGATCTGCCGGCGTTGCAAGTCCATTTTGAGATCAATCTCGCCCCGCTGGACCCCGATCAGAGGATGAATCACGCCAAAAGCGAGATCAAGTGGATGGAGGCGGCGGCGGTGGGAGTGCCCACGATCGCCAGCCGGACGGGGGGCTATCTCGCCGCGATCGAACCGGATCGAACCGGAGTGCTCGCGGGCGACGAGGAGGCATGGGTGCGCGGGCTTTCACGGCTGATCGAGGACGCTGAGTTCCGTCGAGGGGTGGGCGAAGCCGCGCGGGCGGTGGTCCACGAGCGGTATGCGCCGGAGGTTCAAGCTCCGCTAACGCGAGCTGCCTTCGAGGCTTTCGCCGCGCGCTTTGCGGCCGTGGCGCCTGGAACGCCGACCGCTTTGAGCCTTCCGGGACCGTTGATCCCGAAGAGTGCGGTGCGAGACGGCGTGCTCAGGGCCCGCGCGCAACTGCGCCGCGTGCAAAGGGTGTTTCGTCCCTAAATTGGAAGTCCGCTGCGAATCAGACGAGCCCAAGTTTTGAGGCGCCAAGGCGCTCGGCGGACCGACTGGGTGTAGGCGGTTCGGGCGCCGCGGCGGTCACCGAGCCATGCGCGCTCGACGCCGAGCGCCGCCCAGTTGAGCGCGAAAGCCCGGCGAAGCGCAGGGCGGGGATCGGCGGCATATTCGGATTCCCAACCCGCGATCCATTCGCGAATGCGCCGGGAGTCTTCGAACATTTTCTGATGGTTCAGCGCGGCGTTGCCGGGATGCACGCGGTAGAAGGTGAGCGGCTCTGAAACGAATCCGATGGGGCCTTGGCGGGCGAGCCGAAGCCATTGATGCCAATCCCCGCACCCGTAAAAACTCGGATCGAACGGCTGCAGTCGGGCTCGGGGGATCAAAGCCGAACTGGCAATGACCCGGTTGCGCTCGATCAGGCCCGGGAGCAGATCGCCGCTCGGATCGTTCGGAAAAGGAAATCCCAAAGGATTGTTTTGGACGGGTTCCCCTTCGGGGCCGATGAAACCGCCCCCGGTGTGCGAAAAGGTGAACTCGGGGTGCGATTCGAGTTGGGCGAGTTGGCTTTCCAGTTTCTGGGGCGCCCAAAGGTCGTCGTCGTTGAGAATCGCGACGTAGGCTCCCTGGGCGTGATCGAGTCCTCGGTTCAAACTGGCGTACGTCCCGAGGTTTTCGGCGTGGAACAGCAGTTTTGCCTCGGGGGCGTTCGCTTGGAGCCACTCGCGGGTACCGTCGGTCGAGCCGTCGTCGAGCGCGAGGATTTCGTAATCTCGAAACGTTTGCGCGCGCACGCTCGCCAGGCAGGCCGGAAGGTGGGCCAGATGGTTGTACGTCGTGAGGAGGATCGAAACTTTCGGCATCGCGCTCTTTCCGATTCGGCTTTTTCTCCGGTCGAGCTTACTGCACCCGCGTTCGCCCCGAGGTCCAGGGCACTCCTTTAACGCGGGATTAACGCTCCGTTTCGATACTGGAGGCCGATCATGTGGTTTCCGCTCGTTTTTTCTGTTGTCTCGTGCAGCGCGCCTTTGAAGCCCCTGCCTCAGTTCAAAGCTCCCTTTCGCGTGTTGGACGGCGGGACCCCGATCCACGTCGATACCTGCCACGCCGCGCCGCTCTATGTCGATTACGATGAAGACGGTCGCCGGGAGCTTTTAGTGGGACAGTTTGGCGAGGGGCGGGTTCGAATCTACAAGAATCGAGGTTCCGAAGAAAACCCCCGTTTCGAAGGGTTCGAGTGGCTGAAGGCCGGAGACGAGATCGCTTCGGTTCCCTCCGGTTGATGCGTCGGTTTCACGCCACAGTTTGTGGATCTCGACGGAGACGGGCACAAGGATCTTATCAGCGGAAGCCTGCGTGGGGAGTTTTACTGCTTTCGAAATCTCGGCCACGGCCAGTACGCGCCGAAACGCTTGCTGACGGACCTTGCGGGGGAGAAGCTTCAATGCGGAGGCACTTCGACCGCCGCCGCGGCCGATTGGAACGGAGACGGCAAAATCGATCTCATCGTCCAGGGAGGCGGAGAGATTCGGTTTTTGCCGGGAAAAGGGCCTTTCGCGTTCGGAGATCCGCGGTCGATCGTGGTCGAGGGAGAGCCTCTGAAAATCGACGACGGGGGGGTGCATGCGGTCGATTGGAACGGCGACGGGCAGATGGATTTGATTCTCGGAGCCGGGAACGGGTCGGTCGCGTTGATGCTTTTCGATCGGATCGAAGCGGGGACGCCCCAGTTTCAGGCCCCTGTGACGCTTGTGGAGCCCCTGTCCACGAAACCCGCCGCGCTGCACCGCTTTGCGTTCGTCGGAACCGATCCGATGCGGTTGGTGAACCCCCGCTCCGGCATGCGCGCGAAGCCTGCCGTGGTGGATTGGAACGGGGATGGAAAGCTCGATCTTTTGGTGGGCGATCTGCTTCAGTGCGAGACGCTCACCCGAACGTTGACCGAAACGCAGCAAGCCGAAAAGAAGGTGCTGCAAGCCCAGCAGAATGTTTTGATGGATCTGCAGAACGCGCTTTCCGCCGAGATCCAACGCGAGACGAAGCGACGTCTGGGGCTCGATCCCGAGGTGGGCGTCCCGCGAGAGCGGCTCGACGAGTTCTTTGAACTCCGCCATAAAGTCCAGCGCGAGCATCCGAGATATCAAGAGCTCAACGCGGAGTTGGAGCTACTTTGGGAGAAGCTGCAAGACTATCAAGATTTGATTCCACGTTACGGGTTCGTGTGGGTGTATCTTCAAAAATGAGCGGAGGCGAAGATCTCTTCTGGCTTGGCCGAGCGGGGAGAAATCGTTTAAGCTAGAGGCTGATGGCCTCCGTTTCTTCCTTGCACGATCCAGCGCAGCCTTGTGCGGCGGGCGATTGGGTGCCCGTGAGCGCAATCCGCAACAAGCTTCGCGACGATCCGCTTCTCGACTGGCTTGAGCGCTGGGGTGTCTCTCAAGGGTGGGTCCCGGATCCGGAGCCGTCTTCCGAAACCGACTTCGCCCGTTTCCTCGCGGAGAAAGGAATCGGGTTCGAGCGTGGCGTCATGGCGCTGATCGAGGGGAAGCTGCGCCAGGGAGGCGAACGGCTCGTACGGGTCGCTGAAAGTGGCGCGGACGCCCTGAATCCGGAAAAGCGAGAAGAGACGCTGCGGTGGATGCGCGAGGGAGTGGCCGCCATCGATCAAGGCGTGCTGTGGGACCCGGTGTGCCAAGTGTACGGAATCCCGGACCTTCTGATCCGTAGCGATCGCTTGAACGCGGTGTTCTGCGACGCGCTGACGCTCGAAGAGGCTTCGCGCCCCGCGCCGCATCTCGGGGTCGGTGCGTGGCATTACGTCGCGGTGGACGTCAAATATACGACGCTGTGCCTCGATGCCCGGAGCGAGATTTCGAACGACCGTTCGAGCCCGATCTATAAAGCGCAGCTGGCGCTGTACAACGCGGCGTTGGGAGAGATGCAGGGCTACACGCCTCCGTCCGCTTTTTTGCTGGGGCGCGGATGGAGGAAATCGAAAGAGCGCGGCGTGTCCTGCTTGGAGAGGATCGGACGATTCAGGATCGATCAGCCGCAGCATGGAGGTGGAAGAATCGATTGGCTCGCCCGTGCGGAAGAGGCTTGCGCGTGGGTGCGGCGCGTCCAGAAAGAAGGGGCGCTCTGGCGAGTGCTCCCGGAGCCTTCGGTGCGGGAGTTGCGTCCGAATCTGGCCAACGCCGAGCGACAAGGGGTTTGGAGAGGGCCGATCAAACGCCTTGCAGCGGAGATCGGCGAGCCGACGGCGCTCTGGCAGGTCGGCTTCGGGGCGCGCCGCGAGATGGAGGAGCAAGGGATGCCTCTCGATTGGCGAACCCCCGAGGGGCGGGAGGCCGTTTTAACGGTGCTCGAGCGTAGGAAAGGGACCGCGTACGCCACTCGGCTTCGTCATCTGTTCCGGGCGCAAGAAGCCTCGGTGACCGCGATTCCCGAGCGGATCGAAACGCGGCGCGAGGAGTGGCATACGCCGGAGGCGCTTGAATTTTTCGTCGACTTTGAGACTTGCAGCGATCTGGACGACGATTGGACGAAGCTGCCGGAAAAGGGCGGGCAGGCTCTGATCTTTATGATCGGGTGTGGGCATTACGAAGCGGGCGAATGGGTCTTTCACTGCTTTGTTGCCGAGGCGATGACTCCGCAGGCGGAGGGCGAGATCTTGGAGGCTTGGAGACGCCATTGCGAAGAGGTGCGCGCGCGTTTGGCGCCCGATCTTGCTTCCCCGAAAGTGTTTCATTGGTCTCCCGCCGAGGACAGCAGTCTCGGGACCGCGTATAACAGCGCCCGTTCGCGGCATGGGGACCCGCTGTGGGAGCCGAATTGGTTCGATTTCTTAAACCGGGTGGTGAAGCCCTCTCAATCCGACGCGTGCGTCGCGTTCCACGGAGCGATGGGGTTTGGGCTGAAAGCTGTGGGGAAAGCGTTGCGGGCGCGCGGGGCGATTGAGACGGCGTGGGAAGACGGCCCGACCGACGGCCTTGGAGCGATGACCGGGGCTTGGTGGTGCTACCGCGAGGCCGCCCGTCTCGGGGTGTCGGTCCGCGAGGTGCGCACGGCATCCGACGGCCGCGCCTTGATGCGTGAGATCGAAGGGTACAACGAAGTCGATTGCCGCGTGATGGCCGAAACCATCCAGTACCTGAGGAGGTGCCATTGATGCATCGGCTTTGGAAATTCTTGGCGATCGCGGGGGCGCTCATTCTCGGCTGGAGTCTGTGGATGAGGTTGTCTTCTTCCTCGTCCCCGGTCCCGGAGAACTCTCGGGTGGACGGTATCGAAAGCCCGTCGAACTGGCCGTTGCGAGAAATTTCGCTTCCGCCCGGGGCTACCGGCTACGAATTCGTTCCGGGACCTTGGAGCGAACGCGTGCGGCGCCTGCCTCAAAAGGGCGTTCCGCGGAGTAGCCGCTCCAAGACCACCCAGTGGAGCGTATTGTTCTCCTATACGGGCGATCCCGATGCCGTGTTCGACCACATCGCGCAAGGCGCGCGCCGGGCGGGGCTCACCCAGCACGAGACGGTCCCCGCGCCGCCGGACGTCCAAGAAGTCGCCCGTGAGGTGCAGTACCGCGAACCGGGCGCGCGTTACCTCGCGAAGCTGCGCTATTGGAAAATTTCGGTTAAGGATTCGGAGGCGGGGTCGTATCAACTCCTCATTTTGGATACGGAAGGTCGGGGGGCGAGATAGACTAGGAGCCGATGGCTGAAGTCTACGCCGCCGGCGATATCGGCAGCAACACCGCGCATCTGCTGATCGCCGCCTCGGACGGCGAGCTTGTGATGCGTCTGGAGAACTACAACGAGTGGGTCTCGCTCGGCGAGGTCGTCGCGCGAAAAGGCAAGATCCCTACGGAATTGGTCGACCAGCTCGTTTTGGCTCTGAAAGAGTTTCGCCGGATGGCCGAGTCCCGCGATGCGAAGGGGTTTTATATTTTCGCGACCGAGGCGCTTCGAAAGGCGAAAAACACCGATCACGTGCTCGGCAGGATCCGCGACGAAGCGGGCGTGAGCGTCGATCTGATCAAACCTTCGCGTGAAGCGGAACTCGGTCTGCGCGGAGTGCTTCTCGACTCGCAAAAGACCGAGGCGAACCTGCTTCTGGAGGTCGGAGGTGGGAGCGCGCAGGTCGCGACGCTCGCCGGCGAGGACCTCGGCGACAAGGTCTCCCTTCCGCTCGGCTCGGGGCGGGTGATCGCCGAGGCGGCGATCGAGTACCCATGCGATGCGGCCGCGCTCGTGCGAGCCGAACGCTACCTTGAGAGGGAGCTGGCACGGTGCGATATTCGGGTCGGCTCTCCGTCCGTGCTCGCGAACGGGGGCGTCGCGCGAGGTCTTCGCAAGGCGCTGCACCCCGACGGGGACCGGATGCTTTATCTGGAAGAGTTGGACTACGCGGTTTGGGCCTGTTCGCGATTGAGCCTCGATCGGATCGTCGAGCGGTTCAGGGTCGAGGGGAAGCGCGCGGCGACGCTTTTGCCCGGAGCGCTCATCTACCGGGCACTGCTTCGGCATTTTAACGCGGACCGCATGCAGGTGAGCCAATTCGGCGTGCGGGAGGGGGCGATCCTCGAAATGGCGCAAGGGAGGCTTCAGGCGTGTCTGAATTAAGCCCGCTCGCCGAACGCGCCGAAGGGGGCGCGGGGCGCTATATTAACCGCGAGTTAAGTTGGCTGAACTTCAACCGGCGCGTGTACGAGATGGCGGCTTCCGAAAGGATGCCGCTTTTGGAACGCCTCAAGTTCTTAGCGATCTTCGAATCGAATCTCGATGAGTTCTACATGGTGCGCGTTTCGGGGCTTATCGAGCAGTATGAGAGCGGCCTGATGGAGATCACGCCAGACGGGCTGACTCCCAGCGAGCAATTGACGCTGATCGCCGCGAACGCGGGACCGATGCGCCGTGAGGCCGGCCGCTTGCTGCACGGGACGTTGTTGCCCGCGCTCGAACAGGAAGGCGTGGCGCTTCGGAAGGTATCGGAGCTGACGCCTCGCCAAAAATCCGAGTTGCAGCGCACGTTTCACCGCGAGCTGTTTCCGCTGTGCACGCCGTTGCTGTTGCATCCGACTCCGTCGTTTCCATTTATCTCAAACCGTAGTTTGAACCTCGTGGTCGAGCTAAAAGACGACTCGGTCGATCTGCGGCTGGCGCGGATCAAGGTGCCGACGGTCATCCCGAGGTTTTTGCCGATCGCGGGGCTGAAAAACGAGTTCGTGCTGCTCGAAGAGGTGTTGATCGAGAATCTCCAGTCGTTCTTCCCGGGGGTCGAGGTGCTGGGAGCGTCTCTGTTCCGCGTGATTCGAGACGCGGACGTGGAGATTCGGGAACTGGAGGCGGCGGATCTGATCGCAAATATCGAAGAGACGCTACGGCTGCGGCGTTTCGGCGATCCGGTGCTGTTGGAAGTGGCCGACGAGATGCCGCTTCGGATCCGAAAGCACCTGCTCAAAAGTTTGCGACTCGACGAGGACGATCTTTTCGTGGTGGAAGGACTCCTGGGGATGGAGGCGCTCTTCGAACTTGCAAAGCTCGACAAACCTTCGCTACGTTACAAGCCGCACTTGCCTCACCTACCCGAGAGCCTGGGGCATACCGAGTCGCTGTTCGAAACGATTCGAAGCGGGGACGTACTGGTCCATCATCCTTACGACAGTTTCCGGCCCGTCGAGACGTTCGTCGAGGCCGCGGTGCTCGATCCCAAGGTCATCGGGATCAAGCAGACGCTCTACCGGGTGGGCAGCGAGTCGCGGATCGTCGAATCGCTTCTCGAGGCCGCGCGGGAGCAGAAGCAGGTCGCGGTGATGGTCGAGCTGAAAGCTCGTTTCGACGAGAGCAACAATCTCGTTTGGGCACGGGCGCTGGAGCGTGCCGGGGTCCACGTGACCTACGGGTTTCCCGAGCGAAAAACGCATTGCAAGCTTTGCATGATCGTGCGGCAGGAGACGAAAGGGCTGCGGATCTACGCGCACATCGGCACCGGTAACTACAATCCGGCGACCGCCCGCATGTATACCGACCTCGGCCTGTTCACCGACGATCCCGAGATCACGCAAGACATTTCGGAGCTGTTCAACTACCTGACCGGCTTCAATCGTCAGTCCGAATATCGGAAGTTGCTGGTCGCGCCAATCAATTTGCGCGAAGGGATCCTGGAGCGGATCGAGCGGGAGGTGCGATCGCATCGCGCCCAGGGGGGCGGAAGGATCGTCTTCAAGCTCAACGCGTTGGTCGATCCGGAAGTGATCGAGGCGCTCTACGAGGCCAGCGAGGCGGGCGTCGAGATCGACCTGTTGATTCGCGGCGTCTGCTGTTTGAGGCCTGGCGTGCCGGGGATGAGCTCTCGCATCCGGGTGCGGTCGGTGCTCGGCCGGTTCCTCGAACATAGCCGGATCTACTTTTTCGGTAACGGAGATCGGCCCGAGGCGTTGATCGGCAGTGCGGATTTGATGCGGCGAAACTTGGACCGCCGGATCGAAGTGCTCGTGCCGGTTGAGCAGCCCCATCTGATCGAACACCTGCGCGACGTGATCCTGGCGGCGTATCTGCGGGAGGATCTGCGAGCTTGGAGTTTGGGGCCGGACGGCGAATACGCGTTCGGCGAGGGGCAGACCGACGTGCAGAGCTTTTTTATGGCGAATCCGAGCTCGAAGCTGTTGATCGACGGCTCGGCGGTCTTGGAGTCCGCCAGTTCGAAACGAACCTAACCGGGTACACTCGAAGCTTGAACCTCCTGCGCCTTTTGGTGCGGGAAGGCCGTCTGGACTTTAGCCCGTGGAAGAAATCAACCCTTCGATAGTCAACATCAATGTCGACGAGGAGTTAGGCCGCTCTTACGTTAACTACGCGATGTCCGTCATCATCGCCCGGGCGCTTCCCGATGTGCGCGATGGGCTCAAGCCGGTGCAGCGTCGCATTCTGTACACGATGCGCCAGCTCAATTTGACGGCCGACGGCGGCTTCGCCAAATGCGCAAAGGTATGCGGCTCGACGAGCGGCGACTTTCACCCTCACGGCGAGGCGGTCATCTACCCGACCCTTGTCCGTATGGCGCAGCCCTGGTCGCTTCGCTATCCTCTGATCCATGGTCAAGGGAACTTCGGCAGTGTGGACGGGGACTCGCCCGCTGCGATGCGATACACCGAGTGTCGTCTGACGCCGCTTGCGATGGAGATGATGGAGGACCTCGACCGCGAGACGGTCGATTGGTCCCCGAACTACAGCCAGACGCTCAACGAGCCGATGGTGCTTCCGGGTAAGTTTCCGAACCTTCTTTGTAACGGTAGCCAGGGCATCGCGGTCGGTATGGCGACCAACCTGCCTCCGCATAACCTGACCGAGGTGTGCAACGCGCTTTTGATGCGCGTCGACAATCCGCAGTCGACTTTGGATGACGTGATGGAGGTGCTCCCCGGCCCCGACTTCCCGACCTACGCGACGATCATGGGCACCAAGGGGATCCGAAGCGCCTACGAGACGGGTCGCGGCTCCATCGTTTTGCAGGCCAAGACCATGATCGAGCCCGGGGACAGCGGCAAGTCGGTCATCGTGATTACCGAGATTCCTTACCAGGTGAACAAAGAGAACCTGGTCAAAGCGATCGCGGTGATCGCCAAAGATCGAAAGTTCGACGGCATTCTGAACGTTCAGGACTACAGCGACAAGCGGGGGATGCGCATCGAAGTCGAGGTGCGTCGAGACGTCAATCCGAATAAGGCCCTGAACTATCTGCTCAAGCATACGCAGCTTCGCACGACCTTCGGCGCGATCATGCTCGGCCTTTCGAACATGGTCCCCCGCACCTGCGCCCTGCTGGTCCTTCTCGACGAGTATCTGGCGCACCGCCGCACCGTCATCGAGCGCCGCACCCGATACGAACTGTATCGCGCGCTGGAAGAGGTGCACCTCAACGAAGGCTATCAGATCGCCCGGCGCTTCTTGGACGAGGTGATCCGCGTCATTCGGTCCAGCGCCGACGTCGGTTCGGCCCGCGCCTCGTTGGTGCGCGAGTTCGAGATGTCCCCCTTCCAAGCGAACGCGATCCTCGCGATGCCGCTTCGAAGGCTGACCCAGCTCGAGCAGCAGGAGCTTGAAAACGCCTATAAGGCCGCGCTCTACCGCGTGCAGAACCTGCTCGATATCCTGAACGACGCGGAGCGTCTGACGCGGGTGGTTCGCGACGAGATCGTGTTCTTGCGCGATAAGTACGGCGACGAGCGACGCACCAAGATCGTGGCGCGCGAGGCGGGCGAATTCAGCGACGAGGATCTGATCCCCGAGGAAGAGGCTATCGTGTCGATCTCTCGCGATGGCTACATCAAGCGTGTCTCGATCGACGCCTATCGCCAGCAAAAGCGGGGCGGGAAGGGCGTCAACAACAAGATGAAAGAGGACGACGAGCCAGCGCACCTCTTCCAGGTCAGCACGCATCACACGATTCTGTTCTTCACGGACCGCGGTCGAGTGTACAAACTCAAGGGGTACGAGATCCCCGAGAGCGGTCGCTACGCACGGGGCATGCCCGTCATCAACTATATTCAGATCTTGGGCGACGAGCGGGTCACTGCGACGGTCAGCGTGAAGGATATGAGCGAAGAAGGGTATCTGGCGATGATCACTCGCATGGGCGAGATCAAGCGCACCCCGATGCGGGCGTTCGCCAACATCCGCAACAACGGTCTGATCGCGTTCGATATCGAAGAGGGCGACGAACTGGGCTGGGCGCTGAAGACGCGAGGCAACGACGACGTGATTTTGATCACGCGAGAGGGCTCCTCGATCCGCTTCAGCGAGAAGCTGGCGACCTCCCGGTCGCGGGCGGCGGGCGGTGTGCGCGGTATCAAGCTGCGAGAAGAGGATCTGGTGATCGCGGCCGCGATCGCAAGCGACGAATGCGATTTGCTGGTGGCGAGCGAGCATGGTTTCGGCAAACGAACGCCTTTGCGTGAGTACCGACCTCAGGGGCGCGGCGGGATGGGCATCCTCACGATGCGCTGCACGTCGAAGACCGGTCTGATTATCGGCGCCGAAGTCGTGGACGAAAACGATAAGCTGCTGGTAATGACCGTCAACGGCAAGGGCATCCGCATGAAGGTGAAGGACATCCGCGAGGTCGGCCGCGTGGCCCAGGGCGTGAAGCTCATCAACCTCGGCGCGAACGACGCGGTGCGATCGATCGCGCGCCTCGTGCAAGAGGTCGACGAGGGCGAACTCGATATCGAGGAGGATGAGGACGCCGAATCGACGGACGAAGCGTAAAAACGCGCTCGCCGATTCGGCAAGGGCTTCTCGGAACTCCGAGAAGTCCTTCGTTATTTTGGGGTCCGTCCGAAGTGCGATAAGCTCCTAACCGGATCGTCAATCGGGTTGGAGCTTTTTAAGCTTCTCCTTCCAAGCCGAGGGATGGCGATAATCCCCTATCGGACCGTCGAGCGGGTTGAGGGCGAAGCTTTGGTCCGGAGCCCCTAGAAAAGCGCAGGGTGTGCTCGCTCGATTCCTTCATCCTAGTGCAGAAAGTTGCCCGGAACGGCGGATAGAATTCCCGCGAGCCGCGGGCCAGGTTATGATGAAGAGGACATGACTTGTCCGAAGGCGATGTCGTAGCCGTCGAGGTCTTGGATGCCGAATTCGCGAACCCCGTAAGGTTGATCGCAAAGCTCGTAGTCGATTTTCGCGCCTCGCCCTTTGAGTTCGTCGTACAGCGCGTCGACATCGTCCACCCAGAAGTACACGTTCCACATCGATTCGACGTGTTTCCAATGGGGGACGACGGCCTCTTCGGGGGCGAGGGCTAACATCAGGTGCAATCCGTCGCGGCGGAGGATCGCAAAGTGCGTCGGTTCGCCGTGAAACGAGCCGACTTCGAAGCCGATTTGCTCCTCGTAAGCTTGGGCGGCCCGCTCTACATCGCGAACCAGAAGAATGGGGGCGTGGCCGGTGAAGCGCGCCATGAGCTTATCTTCCGCTGACGTCTTCCGAGCCGGTTTTGCCTTCGAAGCTCTCGCCGGCGTGAGGCATGCTGATGTCCTCGACGGCCGGGCCTCGGTCGTTTCGGTCGAAAAGCACGTCGTCACCGCCCAAGGGATACTCCTTGCGCAAGGGGTATCCCACCCAATCGTCGGGGAGCAGGAAGCGTTGCGTCTGTTCGTTCCCTTCGAACACGATGCCGAACAGGTCGTTCACTTCGCGCTCGGGGTATTCGGCACCCAGGAAAAGGTGCTTGAGCGTGGGTACCGTTTGACCGTCGTTTACGCCGATCTTCAGAAACAGCCGGGCGGAGTGTTTGAGAGACATGAGGTTGTAGATCACCTCGAATCGCTCGGGAAGGTCGCGGGCGTGCTCCCAGCGGCTGTAGTCCGCGCCGAGGCACTCGCTGAAGTAGTCGTAAGCCAGCTCTTCGTCTTCTTTGAGGTACTGCACGACGTCGGGAAGGCGGTCGCGCTGCACACAGACGAACGTGTCGCCGCGATCCTCTTTGACGTGGAGGATAGCGTCGCCGAAGCGGTCGCGGAGTTTCGCGACGTCGAGGCGAACTTCGCCGGAGAGGGGCATCGGCATTATCGCATCCCTCCGGAGGCGAGGAGCGGTTCGTCAGTCGGGGTCGTATGATTGGCGACGGGGCCGAGCTTGGAGGGATCCAGGCTGGTGGCCTCGTCCCAATCGATCGCGCCGACGCGGATCGCATAGGCGTCGCCGAGAATCCAGAAGGCCATGTAGATCAAAAACGCCCAGAAGCTGAACAGCATGAACTCGGTTCCCGCGCTTCGAAACACGGTCATCCAGCTCCACAAGAAAACGACCTCGATGTCGAACAGGATAAACACGATCGCGACGAGATAAAACTTGATCGGAAATCGCTCGTGCGTATCGCCCGCGGGCTCGACGCCGCACTCGTAAGGAGCGGCCTTGTAGGGCGTATTCTTTTTCGGACCCAGCACCCAGCTGAGCGTGACCATCGCGGTGCAGATAAGCCCGGCGACGCCGATCAGAAGCAGGATGCCCATATAGCCGGTGAGCATAACGCTCATCTTACCCGCCGAGGTTCTTTCGAGCGACGCCTTTCGAGGCGCTCTTCATGTAAAGTAACGATGTGGGGGCGCGTGCCCGTCCACTTTAGGTGAGGCCAGCATGAACGATCCGTACAAGACGCAGGCATTCGGTTCCGATCCGAACCGCACCCAGATGGGGAGTCCTCCGGCAGCCGACCCGAATCGGACCGTTATGGGCGACGCGCCGTCGCTGAACGCCACGCAGACGATTAAACCCGTGCAGTGTCCGATCTGCAAAACCTACAACCCGGCGGGAGTGATGTACTGTGTGGACTGCGGGCTCATTTTCGAAAGTGCGCTTCCTGCCGATGCGTTCGGGGCGCCGAAAGTCGAATTTCCCGTACTCGTCGAAATCGCGACCGGGCGCGAGCATCCGCTTCGGCCCGGCGAGACCCGCATCGGGCGCGAAGGGGATCTTCAATTGGCCGACGCCCAAGTGAGCCGCCGCCATGCCCGCGTCCTCTCCGAGGGCGGACGTCTGACGCTCGAGGATCTTGGCAGCACGAACGGGACGAAATTGAACGGCGAGGCGCTCGGGCCGAACGAACCTCGAGCGTTGGCCGAGGGCGACACCCTACGCTTTGGCGGGGTCGAATTCAAGCTCAGCTTTCCCGGAGAGGCGCACCGCACCGCGAGCATTCCGAGCCGCAAGACGGAGGCGCTCGCCGTGCCGCCCCGCGTGGAAGTCCCGGAGGCGAAGCTCGTCGCAGAAGGGCGCGAATGGCCTCTCAAGAAAGGCGCGAACTTGTTCGGACGGAAGGCCGAGAACGCGGTGCAGATCGCCGATCCGTACGTGTCCGGCCGACACGGCGAGATCGAAGTCGGTGAGACGGAGGTTTGGCTGACCGATCTCGGCAGCACGAACGGTACATGGGTGAACGAAGCGAGGCTGAGCCCGAACCAGAAGCTGTCGATCGGTCCGGACGACGTCATCCGCCTCGGCAAGCTGGAGCTCAGGGTCGTTCGCCTGGACCCCGAGACGGCCACCGAATAGAGAGAGTCCATGGAAGAAACCACCGCCGAATACGCCGCAGAATCGCTCGTCGCGCCCGTGCCGCTTCGGGTGCGACCCCGTGTCACCGTGGCCTGCAAAACCGACTTGGGCCGGGTACGCGAGAACAACGAAGACAAATTCGAATACTATCTGCCCGAAAACGAGGGGCAGCTTGCGAGCCGAGGGCAGATCTTTTGCGTCTGTGACGGGATGGGGGGGCACGCGGCCGGCCAGATCGCGAGCGAACTGACCGCCAAGACGTTTATCGAGGTGTATCTGGGCCACCCGGCCGAGGACCCCCGGGCCGCGATGCAGGCCGCGGTGACGGCGGCGAACCGATTTGTTTACGACATCGGAAAAGCGGTGCCCTCGCGTCGGGGCATGGGGACGACGTTGAGCGCGCTGATCCTTTTGCAAGACGCCGCTTATACTGTCCAGGTCGGCGATTCGCGCGTGTATCGATTGCGCGAGGGCGCGATGCGGGCGCTGACTTTGGATCACGCTTGGGTCGACGAGGCCTTGCGCAGCGGGATGATCCAGCCCGAGGACGCGGTTAACCACCCCTATAAGCATGTGCTGACTCGCGCCATCGGGACTGAGAATGCCGTGCTTGCCGATATCGAAAAGCACGATTTGCGCGAAGGCGATCTGTTTCTCCTTTGTTCGGACGGGCTGTTGAATCACGTGTCCGACGCCGAGATCGAAAAGGTCCTTTTGTCGGAAAGCCCCGCTCCCGCGGCATGGAAGCTGGTCGCCGCGGCGATGCTCGACGGCGGGAGCGACAACTGCACGGTCGTCGTGGTGCGGGTGGACGCCCTCGAAGCGGGGGAGGGCGCCTAATCTCGATGCGCCGACTTGCGATTTACCCGGGTTCGTTCGATCCTCCCACCTTGGGGCACCTCGACGTGATCGAGCGCGCGGCGAGCCTCTTCGACGAGATCGTGGTCGCGGTCGGCGTGAACTCGTCCAAGACGCCGATGCTGTCGCCGGACGAGCGGGTGGAGGCGCTTCGGCAGAGCGTGTCGCACCTCTCGAACGTCGCGGTAGACCGGTTCGAAGGGCTGCTTGTGGATTACGTCTCCGCCCAAGGTGCGAAGGCGATCGTTCGCGGGCTTCGGGCGACCTCGGATTTCGACTACGAGTTTCAGATGGCGATGGTGAACCGTCGCCTCAGCATCGAGATTGAGACTGTTTTCTTCATGACGATGTGGGAGCATAGTTTCTTAAGCAGCAGCATGGTGCGGGAAGTGGCGCTGCTTGGGGGCGCGTTCGAGCCGATGGTCCCTGGGCCGGTCGCCCCGATCGTGCATCGGGCACTGGAGCGGCGAAAAAACCGGTAGCCAAAAGAGGCGCCGACTTCGTCTTGAATGGGTATCGAGTCCACAAAACGACTCTCGCCGAAACCGTGTCACAATAGAGGGGAGCGACGAGGTGTGGGAGGAGCCGGGTTGACCATGGATATTTTGCGAATTTTGGACGAGCTGCATGAACTTTCGGTCGATCGACCGAAGACGATCTTCGGTGGCCTTACATACGGCCTGAACAAAGATGAGGTCAGTATGCAGATCGCTAAGGTGCGCGCCTCGCTTCCGAGCGAGATGAAAGCGGCCGTCGCCACCGTGCGCGAATCCGAGCGGATCGTGGATACCGCGCGCACCGATGCCAGCATGACGCTCGAAAAGGCCCAGAAAGAGGGAGCGCGGTTCATCGAAGAGGCCAAGAAAGAGGCCGAGCGGATTTTGGAGCAGGCCAAGCTTCAGCAAGAGCGGATGGTCGCCGAAAGCGAAATTCTCAAGCTATCGAAAGCACAAAGCGAGGAGATTCGCAATTCGGCGGATCGCGATGCGCTTCAGATGCGTCGCGGGGCCGAAAAGTACGCTTACGACGTGCTGAGCCAGCTCGAAGGCGTGGTGGGGAAAGTCATGACCACCATTGAGCGCGGCAAACAGGAAGTGAACCGGCCCGAACCCGGCGCTCCCGGTGCCGCCCGAGAGCGCGAGCGAGCGGCCGCCGGGCGTTAAGCCTTTGGAAGAGGCCTCTCCCAGGACCGGCTCGGGGCTCGATACTCCGGTCCAATATTTGAAAGGGGTCGGCCCGCGTTGGGTCAAACCCCTCGAAAAGCTCGGGCTCTTCACCGTCCGCGACGTCTTACACCACCTGCCCCGACGTTACGAGGACCGGCGAAACATTCCCCCGATTCGCGAGCTTCGACCGGGACAGTGGGCAACCGTACGGGGCGTCGTCGATCGCTTCGAAGGCCGGCCGACGCGCCGCGGGATGGTGGTCCTCCGCGCCACGCTCCGCGATCGGACGGGGAGCGTCACGCTTACTTGGTTCAACCAACCGTGGATTCGCCGCCAGCTGGAAGGGTATGACGGCGAGATTTTCGCCTACGGCCAAGTCAAGGAGGGAGACTATGGCTACGAGATCCATTCTCCCGAATACGAACTGATCGGGGACGAAGAAAACGAGGACTTCGCCCGGATCATCCCGGTGTATCCGCTGACCGAAGGGGTTTCGCAAAAGACCGTGCGCCGCGCGGTGCTCTCGGCGGTCCAAGGGTATCTGCAAGGGGTGGAGGACCCGCTTCCTTCGAGTCTTTTGCGCAAATACGACCTTCAGCCTCTGGATTGGAGCTTGCGGGAGATCCACCAGCCGAGCTCGGAGGAGCATCGGCTCGCCGCCCGGCGACGACTCGTCTTCGAAGAGTTTTTCTATTTGCAGCTGACGCTCGCGATGCGTCGAGCCGAATCCCAGATCGAGGCGGGGATCACGTTTCCGGTGACCGCGCTCCTGGAAGGACGGCCCGTCTCGGTTCCACCTGGGGAGCCGGCTTCCAACCTCTTTCTCGAAGAAGGACGTGTCTCCGAACTCGCATCGTTGCCTTTGTGGGATCAGGTGCGACGCATGCTTCCGTTCGAGTTGACCGGCGCGCAAAAGAGGGTGATCGAGGAGGTTTGGCGCGATATGGAGCGCCCGCACCCGATGAACCGCCTCGTGCAAGGGGACGTTGGTGCGGGGAAGACCGCGGTCGCCGCTTGCGCGATGCTCGCCGCCGTCCGCGGAGGCTATCAAGCCGCGTTGATGGCTCCCACCGAGATTTTGGCCGAGCAGCATGCCGCGGGCCTTGCGCGGCTCTTCGATCTCGTGGGGATTGAGGTTGTGTTGCTGGTGGGGAAGCAGACGGCGACGCAGCGACGCAAGGCGCTCGAAAAAACGCGGACCGGCCAGGCCGCGATCGCGGTGGGCACGCACGCGATCATCCAAAGCGACGTCGAATTTGCGCGGCTGGGCTTGGTCGTGATCGATGAACAGCATCGCTTCGGCGTGCTTCAACGCGCGGCGCTTCGCGAAAAGGGGGCCGGGAATCCCGATGTCTTGGTGATGACCGCGACGCCGATTCCGCGGACCCTCACAATGGCGCTCTTCGGGGATCTGGATGTGTCGGTAATCGAGGAACTCCCCCCGGGACGCAAGCCGATCCGAACGTATTGGAAACCTTCCGGGCAGCGCGCCGAGGTGATGGAGGGGGTGCGCAAACTGGTCGAGGGGGGCAAGCAGGCGTATATCGTCTGCCCGATGGTGAGCGAGAGCGAAAAGATGCAAGCTCAGGCGGCTGAAGAGCTGTATCGCGATCTCGTCGCCGGCACGTTTCGCGATCTTCGGGTCGGGCTGCTCCACGGCCAGATGAAGCCGAAAGACAAAGAAGAGGTGATGGAGCGGTTCCGCGCCCACGAACTCGACGTCCTCGTATCGACCACGGTGATCGAGGTCGGCGTCGATGTGCCCAACGCCACGGCGATGGTCATCGAGGATGCGAACCGGTTCGGTCTCTCGCAGTTGCATCAGCTTCGCGGGCGGGTCGGTCGCGGGGCCGATCAAAGTTTTTGCGTGCTTGTGGCGGATGCGAGGACCGAAGACGCTCGGTCGCGCATGGCGATCTTGCAGGAGACCACGGACGGATTCAAAATCGCAGAAGAGGATCTTCGATTGCGTGGGCCGGGAGAGCTGATCGGCACGCGTCAAAGCGGAAATCTCGATTTCAAGATCGCGGATCTGGTGATCGACGGCAAAATGTTGGAAGTCGCCCGTCAAGCCGCGATGGAGGTGGTGGCGAAAGATCCGCACCTTGCCGCGCCTTCGATGAAACGCGTCGCGGAGCGTCTCCGCGAGGAGCGGAGCGACTTGGCGGTTCTCGCCACCTCGTAAGTCGTCCGGTGGCTTTAAAAGGGGAAACCAGGGGTTTTTGCGAAAAACTCTTGAAAAATAACGATGATCCGTGCATACTGACCGTGGTGCAAAGTGTCTTTGTGCCGAAAATACGAGCAGGATGCTGGCCGAGAACTCGATTCAGAAGGATCTCGGAGACTCATGGGAACTCAAGGAAGTTATGGGTTCCGACCCGGAAAGGGTTGAGAGTGCGGTCAGAATCTCCTCTCTATTAAAAAACTAAAGGAGTACTGACAAGGATGAAGCGAACATTTAAGTACGCTCTCAGCGCGGTTATCGCCGCCGCGATCGTCGTTCCGACGGCCGCTCGAGCGCAAGAGAACTTCCCCGACGTCGATGACAACCACTGGGCTTATGAAGCTCTTCTTCGCATGAAGAACGAGGGCCTTTTGGTCGGTTATCCCGACGGGTTCTTCCGCGGCGGCCGCCCTGCGAGCCGCTACGAAATGGCGGTTGCGATTCACGCGACCTACCAGCGACTGAAGAACATTACCGACGGCCTGGAGCGACAGATCGAAGCTCTGAAGAACGCTGGCGGGAACACCGGCAGCGGCGTGTCGAAAGCCGATCTCGACGCTCTCAAGCAGCAGCTTGAGGCGCTCAAGAACGACGTCAACGCGCTCCGCAGCCGCGACATCGCCGATCTTCGCCGCCTGACCGAGGAGTTCCAGAAGGAGCTCGCGAACATGGGCGTCGATATCGAGACCATGAAGAAGAGCCTTTCCGACCTCGAGGCCCGCGTGACGGCCCTTGAGAAGCGAAAGCTTCCCGTGGACATCAACGGCGACGTGAACCTGGTTCTCATGGCGGGCTACAGCGACACCAACTACGGCGTGACCGTGGATGGCCGCCCGACCGGTTACGGTCGAGGTTCGATGTCGGGCAACTTCGTGGGCGCCGATAAGGACCTCACGATCCTGCACGAAGCGGCGATCAAGCTCACCAGCACCAACGAGACCGGTCCGAAGTTCCGAACCACCCTCGTTTACGGCAACATGTTCGGCGAGGACCCCGGTCCTTCCGATCCTTCGGTGTTCGGCGATCAGAGCTCTACGCTGGCCGGCGCGCCCTTCCAAGAGGGGACGTCCGACTGGTACGCGCAGGAGTTCGCGATTCAGTTCGACACGAGCCTCGCGGGTCTCGGCTTTAGCGCCGACGTGGGACGTGTGGGCTACAAGATCAGCCCGTACATCTTCCAGCGACCCGACAACACCCCCTACTACGCCAACGAGCGATGGGACAACGGCAAGTGGACGTTCGACGGTGGAATCCTCGGATTCAACTTCGGCGCCGCTAAGCTTGATGTCTTCGGGGGCCGCAACAGCAGCGTCGTGAGCAGCAACGGTCGAGCCATCAACCCGATGATCGCCGGTACCACGAGCGATCCGTTTGCGTTCGGTCGCCCGGTCGGCTTGACCTCCGACGGTCTGGCTTCGGGTGGTACCTACAGCCGCAACACCATCGCTGTCGATCGCAGCCTCGGTGCGAACCTCGGGATTCCTCTCGGCGAGAACGGCAAGATCAATCTTGCTTACCTCTGGCTGGATTCGGATACCGTTTCGGGTGGCGCGAACCGCGTGACCGTCTTCGGCGGCGATGCGGACTTCAAGTTCGGCAACCTGATGCTGTCGGCTGGTTACTCGCAGTCGAACACCGGCTACAACGACTCGAACATCGTCGACGACAACAACACCGCTTGGTACGCGAAGCTCGGCTTCGGCGGCAACCGATGGGGTCTGAACGTCGGCTATCGAGAGATCGAGCCTCTGTTCGCTGCTCCGGGTGACTGGGGTCGCATGGGCCTGTGGTGGAACCCCACCAACATCGAAGGCTTCATGGGCGACGTCCACTTTGATCTCAACGATCAGCTCCGCCTTAAGGTGTCGGGTCAGTTCTATGAGAACAACGTCAACACCGGTTCTGTTTGGGACGGCGGCGAGGTGATGCACCTCACGGCTGGTCTGGAGTACAAGTGGGGCGGGAACTACAATCTTCTCCTCGGTTACGAGCGAGTGGATTGGGATCTTGCTGGCGCCGGCGGAGATCCGCTGGAGCAGTGGTACAACATCGGCTTCGGCCTTGGCCTGAGCGAGAACAGCTCGTTCAGCATCCTGTGGCAGATCAGCGACTACGATGCGGCGGGGCGACCCGACTTCTCGTGGCGCGGCTTTGACACGGCCAAGGGCGGTCTGATCACCACCCAGCTCAGCTTCCGCTACTAAGCAATCGCTGAGAGCGAAAGCCAAAGATGGCCTCGACCTTCGGGTCGGGGCCATCTTGCTTTTTGTAAAGGGATTCAGTGAAGCCCAAATAGGTGATCGAAGCAAGGATTTTGGAAGTCTCGGTAAAAGAGAATCCAAGCGAAGGAAACGGAGCGAGGTTTCCATTCGTCCATCTAATGTACGAGGGAGACGTGATGAACAAATTAAACCGTCGAAAGCTGTTTTTTGTCGCTGCCGCGACCCTGTCTTTAATCGCCATCGGCGCGACACAGATCAAGCAAGTCTTGAAGGTGCTGGGTGTAGGGGCGGTCGTTAGTCAGTTCGGGCCGGAGATCAACAAGCAGATCAATAACCTGCAGGGCTGGAAAGATACCGGAGCCATCAAAACCAAAGTGGTCCCGATTTTAACGGTGGGCGTGGGCACGAGCAGCGCGGTCGGTGCCGCGCAGGTCATGGGGCCGCCTTCCAGAGTGGATCAGGTTGTGGCGGTTGCGCAACCGGAGGCGGAGCTCTTCGGAAACGAGATTCGAATCCGCGCGATGATCCCCGTATCCAGCCAAAACGTGATTGAGAATATCAAACGTGTGGAAGGGGTAGGGGTCAGCGGGATCGTCGACCTTCGCCTTTAAGGGCTGGGGTGCTTTCAAAAGTTGTCCGGGCCTCGCTTTTAAAGCGGGGCCTTCGCCGTTTTAGAGGTTAGCGATGGGCTCTTCACGCCCACTTTCTTGACTGCGATAAAGCGCGTCGAGAATCGCGTTGAGCGTTTGCGCTTGGCGGCCTGAGACGAGCGGCTCGACCTTCTCGGTGATTGAGTGGAAGAAAGCGCGAAGTTGAGCGATCGCAGGCTCTTCTACGAGGGGTAGGCTGGGAAAGGTATCGCCCTTTTCAGGAGAAAAGATCGAAAGGGGAGTCTCGGTTTGATTGAAATCGAGCAAGAGCCCGGCGCTCTCGCCGAAAAGTTGGATCTGCGCGACGTTTTGAGGCAGGTTTGCCATATAGGCGCTTTCGAGGAGCAGCCCGGCGCCGCTTTCAAAACGAATGAGCCCGGTCCCAAAATCTTCGATCGTAAACCGCGTGCGATCGTATTCTCCCCAGGGATTGTCGAGGTCCGGGTTCCTCCCGAGGCGATCCCAGGTCATTCCGCTGACGCTTGCAGGTCGGGGATGTCCCATAAGATGCAGAGCCAGATCCAGCAGATGCACCCCGGTATCGAGTAAAGGTCCTCCACCCTGAGCTTCGCGATCGATAAAGCGGCCCCAAGGGGGCACGCCTCGCTTCCGAAGCATTTGGGCTCTTCCATAGTAGATGGGGCCGATCGTGCCCGCCTCTACAGCCTCCTGAGCTGCCAGAACGAGAGGATGCCAGCGGAGCTGAAGCCCTACTTGAAGACGCAGACCGCGCTCTTCGGCGAGCCGAACGAGTTGAGAGGCCTCCTCCGCGGTTCGCCCCAACGGCTTTTCACAGAAGAGGTGTCGTCCCGATGCGAGGATCGCTCGTCCGGCGGGAAGGTGTGTCTCATTCGGAGAGGCGACCAAAACGGCGTCGAGGGGTTCCTCGGCGAGCATCGATTCGAGGGAGGTGAAAATGCGAGGTCGGAATTCGAAACTTTGAGCCGCTTCTTCGGCTTTGGAGCGATCGAGATCACATAGGGCCCCCAACTGCGCCTCCGCGCTGAGCGCGCGGAGGGCAGGCAGGTGATTCGTTTTCGCGATTCCGCCGCAGCCGAGAAGCCCGACGCGGAGTGGCGTCATGGTGTCGGAGCGGAGGGCGGTTCGTCCTCTTCTTTGGCAAACGGATCGAGTCGAGCTTGCGTCTCCTCGCCGCCGGTGCCCTTACGCATCGCATAGTAGGTACCGCCGATTCCGATGACCGCCAGCACACCCCAGAAGATCGCCTTGGGCATCTCCATCATGACCATGGGAAGATTTCGAGCGATTCCATAGTTGTGCGAGGCCATCATCGCCAGCTTCACGCCGACCCAGCCGACGAGCAGATACGCTACGTGGTCCAGCATCGGGTACCGCTCCAAAAGCCGGATGAAGTACGAAGCCGCGAAGCGGAGCAGAATGACGCCGATGATCGCCGCGAGATAGACGACCCAGACTTTGCTGTGGTCTCCTTTGACGAAGGTTACGGCGACGAGCACACTGTCGATCGCAAAGGCGATGTCGGCCAGCTCGACCGCGATGACGGTCTGCCAGAAGCCGGCGCCTTTGGGCTTTGCGTGGCCCTCTCCGGAATGGCTGCGTTTGAAGAAGTGTTTGATCGGCAGCCAAAGCAGATAGACCGCGCCGAGCGCTTGCAAGAACCACAGCTTGATGATCGACGAGACCAAGAGGATCGCGATGAGGCGGAAGACAAATGCGCCACCGAGACCGTAAAGGAGTGCCTTCTTCTGGAGCGGCTTGGGTAGGTGCCGCACCATGATCGCAAGGACCAGGGCGTTATCGGCCGAGAGAAGGCCTTCCAAGAGGATGAGAACGCCGACGACCCAAATGTCGGCGTAATGAAATGTTTGTCCCCACATAGTTCCTGGCGCCTGTAGGGCGACAGGGTTTTATTCTGCCATAATTAGAGCCATCCGTTATGCCGACTTACGTATACGAATGTTCTCAATGTCAAAAAACGTTTGAAGCGGAGCAGCGCATGTCCGACGCGCCGCTCGATCGGTGCCTGTGCGGAGCGACGGGGACCGTCAAGAGGATTATCCAACCGACGGGCATTATGTTCAAAGGCTCGGGCTTTTATGTGAACGACTCTCAACCGACGGCTGCCGGGGGAACCTCGGAAAGCGTCGCCGCAAGCTGTACCGGTACGCCGGGAGCCTGCCCCGCCTGTAGCGATTAATGTCGTTTTGGAGCGTGGGCTCCGCACGGGAGCCCACGGACGACGCGTTACTCGATCGATCCCATCGGACGGGGGCGCGGTGCGCGCTCTCCTCCCTCGCGTGGCCCGGGAACCGGGAGGCGAACCTCTTTTTCGACTTCCAGCGTATTGGCGTTCAGCTTCATGACGCGTCCTCCCAACAGGACGTAGACCGCGTTGCCGCTGACGGCGATCGAACCGCCTCCACCTCCTCCGCCTCGCATTCCCATGCCGGGTTGTCCGCCCGGTTGAGGACCGCGTTGGCCGGGGTCGTTGAACTGCGCATAGGCGAAGGGGACGGTGCCGATGACGAGGGCCAGAGCGCCAAGGGTGAGAAATTTTCGTTTCAAGGTCATGTTTTCTTGTCTCCTAGCCGCCATGACGTTTACGCTATCGGTCGAGTTCAGTGGCTTTTCCGAAGGTTGAGGCGTGCGTTGCGCCGCCATCCGGCATGGCCCGCTCGCCGAGTTGAGGAGCCTTGGGTCAGGCGATCCCAATCCTCTTCGGAGATCTGAGCCAGCTGTTCCAGGTTGGGCCAGTCGCGCCAGGTGAGGAAGTCTCGTTCTTGAGTCGGGGCCGCTCGGAGTGGTTGAGATGCGCGAGGAGCGTTGAACGGACACACCTCTTGGCAGATGTCGCATCCGTAGGTCCATCCCTCCAAGCGATCGGAGAGCTCGGGGGCGATCTCGCCGCGATGCTCGATCGTGAGGTAGCTGATGCACCGGCGCGCGTCGATCTGCCAGCGCCCTGCTTCGTGGACGATGGCGCCGGTGGGGCAGGCTTCGACGCAACGTTTGCACGTGCCGCACCCGCCTTCGGCGGGGGCGTCGGGTTCGAGCTCGAGCGTTGTGAGTACGAGCCCGAGGAAGAACCAGCTGCCGCGATGCGAGTCGATAAGGCAAGTGTTTTTGCCGAACCAGCCGAGCCCGGCGCGGTGCGCGTATTCGCGCTCCGGAATCGGAGCGGAATCGACGCAGATCCGGGTTTTCGCCCCGGTTTCCTCCAGCCGTTTGGCCAGGGGGCGGAGCTTTTGCCGCAGGACGCGGTGATAGTCGCGGCCGAGCGCGTAGCGGGCGATCTTCGGGCGATCCGCCGCTTCGAGAGGAGGGTCTTGAGCGTAGTTGAGCCCGAGGGCGATCACCGACTGAGCGCCGGGGAGGAGGTGCTTGGGATCGCTTCGAATTAAGCGGTGGCGGGCGAGGTATTCCATCGTGCCGTGGTAGCCTTTGGCGAGCCACGCGTCATAATGCGCGAGGCTGTCGGGCGGATCCGCGCGGCAGATGCCGACCAGATCGAATCCTTGAGCGCGGGCGAAGGCTTTCACGTCCGCGCTTAGAATGGAAAGGCCTCCTGGGGCAAAGCGCCTTCAAGGCGCAGCAGCCACTCTTTTCGCTGGAGCCCCCCCGCAAAGCCGGTCAGATCCCCGCGCGCGCCGACCACGCGATGGCATGGAACGACGATCGCGATCGGATTGGCGCCGTTCGCGCGTCCCACGGCTCGAGAAAGGTTCGGATCGCCAAGCTCTTTCGCTAAAGCTCCGTAGCTACGCGTCGTGCCGTAGGGGATGGCCTCAAGGAGTGTCCAGACTCGGCGTTCGAACTCGGTGCCCTCGGGGGAGAGCGGAAGTTCGAACGTTCGCCGGCTCCCTTCGAAATAGTCGCGAAGCTGGGTGGCGACGGTTTCGGCGCATCCGGGAACGCGTTCCCCCTCTGCAAGCGGCTCCTCGCGAAACTGGAGTTCGCGCAAATGCCCCTCGGCGTTTACGACGAGCCGAATGGGGCCGAGAGGGGAGGCGACAACGTCATAGCGGAGCAGCATGGGATGGGTCCTCGTAGAGGCGAAGCCATTGATCGAGGGTCGCTTCGCTGGGCCGGGCGGTGGGGCTCAGCCCCGCGCGTTCGATGCGAAAAGTCGCTTGCTCTCCGGAGACGCCGAGAGCGAGCAGATTGTTGCGGAGCGTCTTTCGCGGTTGTGCGAACGATCCGCGGACGAACTTGAAAAACGCTACTTTTGGGAAATCGCCCGGAAGTCGGTCGCGCGGACTCAGCCGCAGCACGGTGCTTTGCACTTTCGGTGGGGGGAGAAACGCGCCCGGAGGAACCTCCGCCAGGCGGTCGATCTCGAAATGGGCTTGTAGGTACACCGAGAGGGACCCCCTTTCCCGCGCGCCGGCGGGGGCTCGGATGCGCTCCGCGACCTCCTTTTGCATCATCAAGACGGCGAGATCGAATGCTTCCCCTGCCTCGGCGATGCGCGTGAGGAGCGGGGCGGTGATGTAGTAGGGCAAGTTGGAGACCACGGCGCGCGGCATGGGGAGCTCGCGCAGGATCGCCTTGAGGTCGGCTTGGAGCGCATCGAGGGGACGGATCTCGGCGGCGGGCGAGGATTCGGCAAGCGCCCGAGGCAGCGCGGGGTCGATTTCAAGGGCGATCAGCCGTTCGCAACGTCGGCTCAGCGGTCCTGTAAGTACGCCGGGGCCTGGGCCGATTTCCAGGATGCCCCGCATCTCAGAGACGGCTTGCCCCATCGCCTCGACCACGCTTGCGGAACAAAGGAAATGCTGCCCCAAGCCTTTCTTCGCCCACAGTCCGTAGCGCTGAAGAAAATCTTGGAGCGTTTTACGATCGGTGAGATCTAGCGAGAGGGCTTGCCGTGCACTTCTCGCATGATGTGCACCGTTACCGTCTTCCGGCCGAATTTCAGGCATGTCTGCCTATCATCGTAGCAGAGATCGATCTTATGACCCTTGATCGCGCCTCCGGTATCGGCCGCGATGGCGAAGCCGTACTCCTCGACGTAGACCAGGGTGCCGAGCGGAATGACTTTCGGATCGACCGCAACGACGCCGTAGGTGGCCTTTCGCCCGGTCGCGGTGCGTCCGGTCGCTCCTCGGCCGATGGTACGGGGGCTCGGATCGTAGGCGGTAGCCTCCATGCGGAGCACCCGATGCCGGGTAAACGCGTGTCGACTGGGGGTGAAGCCCGCCTTGCCCATCAGAATTAAGGCGTCGACCGACTCTTTCCGCGTTTCTTCGATCAACTCTTTGCGAACGGGTTTTCCGTTCTCAAAAAAAACTTTATAAGTTCTTGCGACTTCGCCGTCCACGCCGTGTTGGGCCTTTACCAGACGGCCGCGGCCGACGTTTCGGCTGAATTCGTATTTCGCCCCGAAGGGGATGGTTTCCCGATCGATGCGAATCTCTGTCCTATTCGGTTTTGGCTCTTCCACGCTCTCAGACACCGCAAGGGTGCTTAAAGTCGCGAGGAAGAGAAGCGCACAAAATAATGTGCAGTTGCGCATTTGGACCTCCTCTTGCCTGGCTGCAAGGGACGTTATACCCAAGTTTTTGCGAGAGGCTTGGTCTTTTAGGCGATCGCTCGTATTATTGCCTGGGGATGGAGTATTTTAGGAGACCGATCGGCCTCTCTGTCCTAGGAAGAAAAGCCGATTGAGACAGGGTTATTTTTGAAGGCGAAAACCCAAATAAAGCCAAACTTGCGGTAACGGTAGCGAGGTGGACTCCGCAGCAGCGTGCGGACTCTTGCTCATACGCTTCATGGGATGTTTTGCGAGGAGCTCTCCCGTGAGCTCGTGATGCGCGGCGACTTTCGCGGCATCCCCAAAATCTTGATCGGTGAAGCCGAGTGCGTTCGAACCTCTGCTTCGACAGATGCTTTAATTCACTCGAGTTCTTCTTCCAGGGTTCTCTTGCGAAGCTCTTCCGCGGTTCCTTCTAGCTGCGCTTCTTGCGAAGGATACTGCTTGGCGATCACTTTCTCCCTGGCGAGGAGATCGAGCTTGCCGTCTCCCATCCCAATCCGTGACGGAGGGGGCGCCGCGTCCTGCGGAACGGCGAGGGGAGACGAGCGATTTGTCCTGGGGTCGACTTTTCTAACCACGCCTGCAAAATGCTTTTGAAACTTTGCTCGCCGGATCGTATTCGATCAACGCCGTACGGTTGGCTTCTTCGAGGCCAACCCCCGTTTTCTGCAAGGTCAAGATCGATTTTTCGAGGTGCCCTCGAAGCTGGGCTTTGAAGGAGCTTCGCTTGTCGCAAGGAACGAGCCCCACCATCGGGCGACGACGAATTCTAGATAATCGGGTTTCTCCTGAACGAGCCGCAAGCGTGTGGATCGTCTGTGGCGTGAAAGCTTTCGGCCGTTTCAGGATGTGCCAGGCGAAGGCGAAATCGCATGATCTTTCTACCTCGCGAGACGGGAAAAGCTGGAGCGTTTTTCGATCGTTCTGGTGATGGACTGGACCGCATTCACCAGACGCTCCCAATCCTCCAGCTTTTTGGCGAGTTCGCCTCGCCCCTTTTCGGTGATCGTATACACCTTTTTGGGTCGATCTTCTCCGACGACCTGCCAAGAGCCGGTGATCAGGCCGTCTTTCTCCAGTTCGTGAAGCATTGGATAGAGGCTGCTTTGCTTGAAGGCGATCGCTTGATTGGTTCTGCGCGTGATCTCATGCGTGATCGCATAGCCGTGAGCGGGAGCCTTGGTGAGGACAGCGAGGATCAATGTGCGGGCGTGGCCTTTGAGAAGTTCGGTGGGAATGGGACGGTTCTTATTCATATGCTTTAATCAAGCATATATAGGATGAAGGGATTCAAAGATAAAACGAAAATTTTTAAGAAAAATCGTGTTGAGGGCGTGGCAAACCGCGTAGCATCAAAAAACACACGATAGGGACGAAAGTGTGAAACCTTGGCCTGATTTTGCAGTCTATTGACATTTATTGACCGAACAAGACCGACACCATGAAATTTTTATTGCTCACCAGGGACGACGCGCTGATCGCGGCGGCGCGCGAGGGGTTTCATCCTTCGGATGAACTCGATCTTTACACGGATTGGCGCGAAGCCTTAGATCGTTGCGAGGGGGTGGACATGATCTTCGTTGACTTGATCGCGACCTTGAACGAACCTCACAAGATCGCGGGATACGAAGAGTTCGCCGCGGCGAAGATGAGCCATCCGGTTGCGCAGAGCGTGCCGCTCGTTTTGATCGCGCCCGAGGAGGGCTACGAACTCGATTTTATGTCCGGTTGGCCTGATTTCGTTTTCGGCCATTTGCGGCGGCCGGTTGGATCAAAGCTCTTCCGGCGCGCGTCGACCTGGGTTTGAGCCGCGTGCGCGGGGATGGGCCTGACGGACCGCCTCTTTCAGCCGTTGGATGCTGATGTGCGTATAGACTTGGGTCGTGGCAAGCGATTCGTGGCCCAGTAACTGCTGAACTGATTTGAGGTCGGCGCCCCCGTCGAGCAGGTGCGTGGCAAAGCTGTGCCGAAGCGTGTGTGGAGTGACGTCCGGAGGAAGGCCGACACTCCGGCTCCAGCGATGAACGACGTTTTGCACCGTACGCGTGCTCAAACGGACACCTTTAGGGTTGGTGAACAGGGCAAACTCGCCAGAACGGGGCGGAGCAATCCGTTCCTTTTCAAGGTATTGAAGAAGCGCCACGCGGCAGGTCTCGCCGAAAAGACTGAGCCTCTCCTTGCTTCCTTTGCCGTGAACCCGAAGTTGTGAGGCGCTCCAATCGAGGTCTTGGAGGTCGACTCCCACCACCTCGGAAGCGCGCAGTCCCGCCGCATACATTAATTCGAGAAGGGCTCGGTCTCGCAAGGGGGTGCGCCCTCTTAAAGGCTGGTCCAAAAGTTCGGCGGCCTGGGCCGTGCTCAACGCTTTGGGGAGGCGTTTGCGGCGTAGAGGTGCTTCGAGAGATTCGGTCGGATCGACTTGCAAGTGCCCGGCGAGCTTGAGAAACTTCGTAAACGAGCGCAAGGTCGAGAGCTTCCGAGCGCGGGTGACGGGGCTTGAGCCGTACTTGCGGAGATAGGCGCGGAGGGCGTCGGGCGTAAGCTCCATGCGTCCGCCGAGATGGGCGGAGAGTTGGGCCAAATCAGAGCCGTACGCGCGGACGGTCTGCATCGAGCGCCGAACACGCAGGCTGTCCAAGAACTCCTGGATGCGGGTGTCGAGAGGTCCCGCCGCATCTTCCATCGCCCTTATTGTAGCAAGGGCGAAAGGGCTACGCCGCGACGGTCAACATCGCTTCGCGGCCTTCGAGCACGACCGTCACCTCTCTCTCGAAGCTGTTTCCGACCAGATCGCTCAGATGCACCTTTTGCAGCATCGGCTTTTGGATGAGCTTTTGAAGGTAGATCATCAACTCTTCGACCTCAGCCTCGGTCAGATAAAGCCCCAAATCGTTGATGGGACGGTTGGTTTCGTAATCGATAATTCTCATGATGATGCCCTCGCGCGGTCGATGGACAGATCCCTCCTTGTCGCCGCCACTGTGCATCTGCCATTTCCGGCCCGAAACTTTTTAGGTAAAAATACGGGCTGTCATTCCGGTTGTCAAGCCCGTCTACCGTTTGTTCCCGATTTGAGGCGAAATGAGCTATAATGCAGCTATGGTCGGACGCAAGCTGACGCCCTTTGGGCTGATTGCGAAGTGGGTCGTCATTCCAGGAGGGATGATCGCTCTCGGTTACTTCGTGCTTGCGCCGCGTGTTTCGGCGAGCGACATTTCGCTCCCGTCGCCCAAATCCCAGCCTTCGTCGATACCTGCCGCTGCGGAAGCTCCCGCGACCGAATCTCCGCTTCCCGAGCCGCAGGTCGAGGTCACTCGTACCCCCAGCGCCTCTTCGCGAAGCGATCGGGATCGTGAGTCTGACTCGCGCCGCGAATCCGCTCCGGCCGCTTCTTCCGCACGATCGGAAGTGAAAACGCCCAAAGCGAAGAAGCCCGAGGTCGCGCGCCCCGCTACCGAGGAGACCAGTACGATCGAAGATCCGATCGAATCCGACATTCGGATCGACGAAATCAAGCTGCCCCCGATTGAGAAGGAAAAAGATACGCCTCCCGCTGAGCAAAAAGAGAAGCGAGAGGAGCCCCCGGTGCAGCAATATCTGGGTCGCGGCGGGATCCAGGTCTAACCTTCCGGATATTTTCCCGCCGAAGCGGGTTAAATGAGTCCCTGATGCTTGATCGGACTCTGCTTCGCAATGAAACCGAACGCGTTCTCGCCGGTGCGCGCGCGAAAGGCGTTCAGGCCCCCGTCGAAGAGATTTTGGAGCTGGATCGTGAGCGCCGCGAGATCCTTACTCGCTTGGAAGCTCAACGCGCCGAGCTCAATCATGCGAGCAAATCGATCGGGCAACTCATGGGGCAGGGCAAAGTCGACGAAGTCGAGGCCGCCAAAGCTGACGTCCGTCGCTTGAAAGAGGCGATGGCCGGGGGCGAAGCACGCATCAAAGAGGTCGAGGAGGCGCTCTGGCATGCCGAGCTTCAGGTGCCCAATCTGCCCGACTCCAGCGTTCCCGTCGGCGCAAGCGCCGAAGAGAACGTGGTGGTGCGGGAGTGGGGCGAAAAGCCGCAATTCGATTTCGATCCCAAGCCGCATTGGGAGATCGCAGAAACCCATGGACTTCTCGATTTTGCCCGTGCGGCAAAAATCTCCGGCAGCGGTTACGCGCTCTATACCGGTATCGGAGCGCGTTTGCAGCGCGCGCTCATCAGCTATATGCTCGATCGCCAACTGGCGCGAGGTTATACCGAGGTGTATCCTCCCTATCTCGTGCAGCGCGACACGCTGATCGGGACGGGGCAATTGCCCAAGTTCGAAGAGGACCTGTACAAGGTCGGCGAAGGGCAGTATTTGATTCCGACGGCCGAGGTTCCGGTCACGAACCTGTATCGCGAAGAGATTTTAGAGGGCGAGCACCTTCCGATTCGGCTTGCCGCCTATAGCGCCTGTTTTCGAAGCGAAGCTGGGGCGGCCGGAAAAGACACGCGCGGCATCCAGCGCATGCATCAGTTCGACAAGGTGGAGCTCGTCAAGTTTACGCGCCCCGAAGACAGCGACGCAGAGCATGAGGCGCTGGTCTCGGACGCCGAGGCGATCTTGCAGGAGTTGGGCCTTGCGTATCGGGTCATGCTGCTTTGCACCGGCGATATGAGCTTTTCCAATCAGAAGTGCTACGACCTCGAGGTGTGGTCCGCGGGCTTGGAGCGGTATCTCGAAGTGTCGAGCTGCAGCAACTACGGCGATTTCCAGGCACGGCGCGCGAATATTCGATTTCGGCCCGAGAAGGGGGCGAAGCCCGAATTCGTGCACACCCTGAACGGCAGTGGCCTTGCGACCCCTCGGCTCTTCGCGGCACTTTTGGAAGCGTATCAGCAGGCGGACGGCTCGGTCTGGGTGCCGGAGCCGCTCCGGCCGTATCTGGGCGTCGAGCGGATCGGCTAGCTTCCGGCGGTATACTGACGCGTGTCGGGAACTGCGCGGCGGTGACTCGGTGAACTCCGCTAGGGCCGGAAGGCAGCAACGGTAAATCGATGATTCGTGCGACGCATTCTTCCCGGCACTTTCTTCCTTTATAACCCGCTATCTTCTCGCGCGCTAGGAAACCCCTCTCGAACGAAGACACCCGGAGGCGCGCCGCGCTCCAGCCCGAACGTACGGGCGATCAACTTGGCGAGGGATGCGTCTCGTGCCCCGGGGTGAGCTAGGACGCAGAGCCGTTTCTTGGCCCGGGTCAGGGCGACGTAGGCGACCCGAAGCTCTTCTTCCCGTTCACGCTCTTTCCGCGACTCGGCCATCCAGCGATGATAGAGGCTGGGCTGATCTTCGAAATGGACGCTCAAAAGCGCTTCGCGCGGCTCGATTTCCAGAGGGCGCGATCCCATCGAAAGGGGGCGATACTGCTCGGGGAGGATCACCGTTTCGAATTCCAGCCCTTTCGCTTTGTGGACGGTCATCAACGTCACGGCTTCGTCCTCTTCTTCGTGGATGGGAGCATCCCCTTCTTTGTGCCGCAGGCTTTGTATCTCGCGGATCTGTTCTGCGTATTCGAGTGGTCCTAGATGAGGCGCCCCCGCGGCGAGCGCGAGCAGCTTCCGCACGTTGGCCAGCAACTGCTCGCCGTTCGGCCGCCCGGCGAGCTCTTCGAGGAACGGCGATTTCGCAAAGAGGGCCGAGATCGTCTCCCAGGCCGGAACCCGGTCTGCGCCTCGGGTGAGAGGCAGGAACCACGCGTTGAACACTGCGAGCTTGTAGCGATCGCTTTCGGTCGGAGCCTCGAAATGGGGAAGCGCCTCAAAAAGGGGCGCTTCTTTTGCGAGCAGACCGATAGCGTCCAGACTGAGTCCGGCGAACGGGCTGCGGAGCGTCGCGAGCAGCGAAAAATCGTCGTAAGGGTCGGCGCAGGCGCGAAGAGCGTTGGCAAGGTCGCGGATCTCTAGGCGCGCATAGAACTGCTCGGCGCCACCCGCGATCCGGGCCCGAACGCCGACCTTTTCAAGCGCGGTCTGAAGTTGCATGGCGTAGCCGGAGGTTCTCACCAGGAGCGCGATCTCATTTGGCCGCTCGCCCTCCTCGATCAGATCGCGCACATGCCGGGCGACGAAAGCCGAATCTCGGTCTTGGCAAAGCCAGATCTCCACTCCTGCGTAGCCCTCCGAGGGAGCGAGTTCGAAATCGAAGTGTTCGGAATGCGCCATGGGGCGATACTCGTTCCAAAGAGAGGCGAAGAGTGTGTCGATGAAGCGGAGGATGCCAGGCGCGGAGCGCCGGTTGACCGAAAGCCGTCTGGCCGCTTCCGTGGAGGTTTTGGCTCGAAAAAGGGCGACGTCCGCTTGGCGAAAGCCATAGATTGATTGCTGCTCGTCGCCCACCATCATTTCGCCTTCGAGAGCTAGGCCCTCCAACAGGCGGTGCTGAAGAGGGTTGAGGTCTTGCGATTCGTCCACCATCCGAACTTTGTATTGCGTTCGGACACGCTCCAAAGTGGCCTCGGAAGAGTGGAGAAGCCGTACGGCCCGCGCTTCGAGTTCGACGAAGTCCAGGGTCTGGCTTTTGAGCATCAGGCGTTCGTATCGATGCCAGCTGTCGATCGCGAGCCGCACGAGCCCTGCGGCCTGTTCGGCGGCGGTTTGGTCCAGTTCGGGATCCAAAACGCCGTTGAGCCACGGCGGACGGCGGACGCCTGCCGCGCGAAAGGCTTCTTGCACGCGCTCGGGAAAGCCTTGGCCGGAAGGGGCGGGCAGATGCTCGCGGATTTTTCCGGGGAGAGAGTCGAGTAGGACGCTTTGCCAGTGCCGCAACGTCGCGGAAGCGTCCTCATACAGCCCTTCGAGTGTTTCGGTATTTTGCCCTGAGCTGCGAAGCTCGACCAAGGTCCGCCGAACGGCGCTTTCGAGAAATGCATAAGGGGACCCTCCCCCTGAAAAACCTTCGGAGCGACCGACCAGGAGTCGAAGCAGCTTTTCGACCGGGGAATCTTCTTCGTAGCGACGCGAAATCGCGTATCGCACCGCCTCGGTCAGGAGTCCGTCCGTCCGAACGTCGTCGATCTCGAATTCGGGATCGAGGCCCGCTTCGAGCGCGTTTTCGCGCAGAAGGCGCTCGCAGAAACTGTGGATCGTTTGAATCGGGCCGGTCTCGGCAATTTGGGCCTCTTCGACGCGCCCCGCTTCGCGGAGCGCGCTCACAATCCGCCGTTTCATCTCGTACGCGGCTTTCTTGGTGAAAGTGATCGTCAAGATCTGATCGGGAGAGAGCCCGTCCTCGCGGATGTGGCGCAGGTACCGCTCCGTCAACACGAAGGTTTTGCCGGATCCGGCGGCGGCGGTTACGACTAGGGAGCCGCTTAAGGGGGCTTCAACGACGATTCGCTGCTCCTCAGTCAGTTCGGGACGTTTTCGCACAGGCTCTTTTAGCTTACTTGGTCCGCTTTGACAGCGTAGGAGCGATCCTGTACAATCGAGACATGCAGGAAGGGTTTCCCCAGAAAAAGCCGAAAAACAACACCCTGTTGATTGTGCTGATCATCTTCGTCGTTCTTTTTCTCTGTTGCGGAGGCTTGATCTTCTTCGGCGGATTCGTCGGGATGACCGCTTGGCGTGAGACGAAAGGGCTGATCCACTGCTCCGCGGCGTTTCAAGATCTTCACGAGGTCGTCGAACAGTACGCCCTGGAGCACGAGGGCAAACTCCCACCGGCCGATCGCTGGCAGAGCGAGTTGGAGCCGTACTACGAAGCCCGGCGTGAAGAGTACAGCGAGATGCCCCTCCTTCAAGCGATGCCCAAAGGCCAGCCTTGGGGTTGTTACGACGCGAAAGGCAAGCCCGAAAGCGGGATCGTTTATAACATCGAGGTGGCGGAGCAAACCTTCGAGACGCTGCCCGGGGACAAGGTGCTGTTTTTTGAGGTCCCTCCACCTCCCCAAATGAATCAAAGCCTGCCCTATACGCCGCCTGCTCAGCCCGCCCCCACCATCTTGGGGCAAAAACGCAAGTGGCTTTATATTACGCGGGATAGCACCATGCCCTCGGATTCGTTCCTCGGGGAATAGGCATACGGTGCGCGGCGTAACGTATACTGTGGACGTCCCTTGGGGATCAACCGAGGGACAGGGAGTCTTGTGATGTTTCAAATCGGAATGAGCCTGCTGCAACCGGCGCTCGTCGGCACCCAGGAACTGATGATCGTTCTCGTGGTCGTCTTGGTGCTGTTCGGCGGCAAAAAAATCCCCGAGCTTTTGCGCGGTGTTGGACGCGGCGTGGGCGAGCTTCAAAAGGGCCTCGACGAAGGGCGCCGGCAGATTCATCAGAGCATGCGTGAGACCGAAGACGAGGGGCCTACGGGCACCGAGCCTCGGCGCGGCGATTCCGTTTAAGGGGAAACGTTCGGGGCCGCTCCCCTGGCATTTTCGGAGCGATTCGAGCTAAAGTAAGCCGATGTTCCCGGCCTGGACTTGGGTCGTAGGGCTGTTTCTTGGCGCTACGATCGGCTCTTTTCTGAACGTCGTCATCTATCGTCTTCCGCGCGGGCTCTCCCTGGCAAACCCCCCAAAAAGCTTCTGCCCGCGCTGCAAGGCCTCGCTGGGTCCAGCAGACCTCTTTCCCCTTCTCAGTTATCTTTTCCTTCGCGGAAAGTGCCGGCATTGCGGTGTTCGCGTCCCGTTCCGTTATTTCTTCGTCGAGCTCTTGAACGGCGCGATCTGGGCAGGCATCTGGGCGCAGTATCTCGGCCCCGACATGGCTCGCTGGGATCCTCCGCAGGCGATCGCCTATATGCTCGCCGCGGCGGCGTTGGTCGCGGTGATTTTCATCGACTGGGAGCTGTTCATTATCCCGGACCAAGTCAACGCGTTCCTGCTGTTTGTCGGCTTGGGTTTTAACGGATGGCTGATCGCGCAAGGCGATCCGTCGGCTTGGACACTTGGGGTTCCCAGCAGCGTCGTGGGTGCTTTGCTGGGGATCGGCGTGATTTGGCTGATGGCGTTTTTGGGGCGGGTGATCTTCGGACGCGATGCGATGGGCCATGGGGATATCAAGCTGGCGCGTGGAATCGGTGCGGTGCTGTTTCCGATGCTCGCGCTCGGGAGCTTCGGTCTGGCGATCGTATTCGGCGCGATCCTGGGAGTTGCACAGGTTTTCTTGCGGCGCGGCCAAGAGGAGGTAACCGGCGGGGAGCCTGAGGACGTCGAAGAGGGTTACGAGCCGGAGTCCATCGGTTCGCTGGTGTTTTGCGGCCTCGGCTATGTGTTGCTGATCGATGTGATCGGCCTGTTTATCCCGAAGCTGTACGAACGGTGGTTCGGAGAGAACCCGTATCTGGCGATCGAGGAAGAGGAGGACTTCGCCCCTGGGGCGACGATGATTCCGTTCGGTCCGTACCTGGCGTTGGGCGCGATCGCGGCGGTCGTATTCCAAAGTCAGCTGCAGTCGTGGGTACAGATGTACATGGATTGGGCTTTTCCGCGAGAACCGCAAGTTTTTTTGGAACAGATCGTGAGTTTGAGCAGTCTGTTTCTGCGGGAGAGCTTGGAGATCGGTTTCGTATGAGTCGAGCTAAGGGCTTTTCGTTAATTGAGCTGCTGGTCGTTATCGCCATTATCGGCGTCCTGGCAGCGATCATCTTCCCGGTTTTCGCACGCGCTAAAAACACGGCCTACCGCGCCTCGGACATGACTCACATGAACGAGATTCGGACGGCTCTTCAGCTCTACCGCGCGGATCAGGGAGCCTATCCGCCCGCGATTCTCGGCTATGCGACTCTTTACCAGCCAGGTCCCGACGTCGTGCCGGCGAACCAGGTTTCCGGCAAGCTGTTTCCTCGGCGGATCGAGAGTATCGAAACGCTGCGCCCTGCGCTGAATCGTCAACCTCTTGATGCGATTATCCCTGCGGTTTGGCCACCGGCCGATCCTCGACCGGTAGGAGATGCGCCGATCCTCGATTTGAATCACGACGGCGCGATTACGAGCGCGGACGATCTGGCCGATGCGCGCCAAGCATACAGTTTGGCTCCGGTGATGCGCCCCGCCCCCGTTCTCGATCCATTCGGCGGGCGGACCGAGAATGTGACCGGTTCGTCGGATCCTTCGTGGCCGGCCTACTTCTATCGCGTCAGCGGTTACGACGTCGCCGAGGTTTCCGATGAGGCTGGAGGCACGCGGTGGGAACTTCGCTACACGCTTTTTTGGACGGGTTTCAGCCTCAACGGGCAGGGCAGTATTTACGACGATCCCCGTCAGTTAGGCTACGACGATCCTCCCGAGGGGACGGTCGTGACATGGAATAGCTTCTATAGGGATTATGCTCCCGGCGGTCTGCAGCGCAACCGCAACGACATCGTGCTGTTCCTGGGCGGCAACGCTCGCCCGTACGATTCCGTCGACGTCGCCACGCGATCTTGGCGAATCTTGCCCTAGAGGTTTATCACAACATGCTCTGGATGAATTCAAGGTTCAGTCGGCCTGGGGCGCATCGTCGCTCGGGCACATCCCTGGTGGAGGTGCTGGTCGTCATCGTGGTGTTCCTGATCGGGATCATGGCGATGATGCAGATCTTCCCGGGCGGTCTGCGGATTTTGAAGCAGTCCAGAGATCGAAACGTGGCGATCACTCTGGCGCGGGCGGAGATGGAGCGGATCACCGCCACCCCTTCCGCGCTTCCGGAGCAGATTGTGCCGGTGCGGCATCGTTGGAGCGGCTCCTCGGTGATCATCGAGGCGGCCCCGGAGCGTTTCGGGAACGATCTTTCCCCGATGCCCGTCGCTGCACTTGGGCAAGACGGTCATTTTTACGACGGGAGTGGAAATCCTCTTGGGAGTTGGCCCTACCTGACGGGAGCGAACACGGTGCGGCGAGTGGTCGGCGAGGCGCACAAGATTCCCGCGCCCCGAACGCTCGGCGCGCATCATGGCGGGCTGCTCGTGCTTCAGTTTGGCCCGACGTCGACGCGCATCGATTCGTCGACGGAAAAGCCGATCAACCTTTCGGTCGTCGGTCAAGATTTGATTCGCCGCGAAGGGGATGTCGGCACTGTAGGATTGCAGCCTTACGAGTACTTCCTGAACAACGTCAATCCGGCGCTTCCGTTTTTTTACTTCCCGGCGGCCGTGGCGCCTGGGGAGACACGCTCCTACCGTCTCTCATTTTCTGCTTACGTTCAAACGCCGGAGGGGATTCGAAAGCGGGATTATCTGGAGATACCGCCTATTTCGGCATCGCCCAATCCCAACGGTTTTGTGGTTCAGGCGATCCCTTCGGGGGTCTTCGGGAGCGACACCTTGGTGCAGATCGAGCCTGACTCGGTTCGTGTGGCCCGGGAGTTTGTGTCTATCCCCGTCGGAACGGCGTTTTCCGCGGATCCCTATGAATTCAAAGTGCTCGACCCGATCATGGGCACACTGCTGTTCAACCCCGTGGCGTACAACTATACAGTGCCCCGTCCTGACGGTCGGCGGCTGCCGTTGGTGGCCCGGGTCAACTACGACGTGCACGACTGGCGCATCATCCGCGAAGATTTTCGTGTACCCGATGGGGATCCGCCTCAATTCAAGCTCGCGCTCAGCAATTTGAAAGCGCTCGGTAACCCGGGTGTCGATGGAGTATCGTATCCCGGTCTGGGCGATCCGTCGATCAGTTTCCGACCCCGCGACGCGTCCGGCAATTCGGTCGCATGGGATGTGATCCTGCTCGATCTGGAGACTGGAGGCTATTTCAGCTACGATTCGTCCGAGTCGCTCGATAGTCCCGGTTGGAACCCCTCCTCGATTCCGGACACCTCTTTCTATCTCGATCGGTCGCTGGGCTTGCTCCGGATGGTGGATGTCAATCCGTTGCGGGATGGGTTTCAAGGTCGCCTCATCATCCCCGAAACGTCGGGTGTGCGAGTCGAGGAGGTCAACGTCGTGGGGCGCAGCCTTCGCGTGCTCTACGAGGCCCATGGCGAGTGGTCGGTCCAGGTCTTGAAGGCGCCGTCGGTCTATACCGCGACTTTTACCGCGCCGACGCTGGCTCAGTTTTATATCGGCGCGAGTTCGGCGCTCGGAGGAAACGGGAGGCGAATCTATTTCCCGAACGCGGACGTGGGGCAAAAGGTGACCGTGGGCGAGATCTGGTATCGGGCCACGGGCGATTCGCCCGGTGCGCCACCAAGGAGTTTGCGAGAGCAAAGTTTCGTGATTCAGTCGCCGTTCTTGGTCGACCTTCCCTACCCGTACATCGATCTGGCGCCGCTCGGGGTGGACACCTTCGATTTCGAGCAGTATGGCTATGCGGTCCGCGATGTGAAGGGCGCCTCGGTCTCGGTTCGCGTGTTATGGAATACCGAGCCGCTCACGCTTGGATCGAACGGAGCCACGAACCTGGAAACGATGCATCGCTGGGGGCGCGAGTGGAAGCAGGTCTCGACCGAGACGTATCTGCGCCGAGGGGAGCATTAAGACATGAGAACGCGAGGCTTTACGCTCATCGAGCTCTTAATCGTCACGGCCATCAGCGCCGTGCTGATGACTTTGATCGTGATTCCGGTCATGCAAAGCATCAACCTGACCCAGACGGGACGCGGCTTTGCGGACGCGCAGTCGAAAGCGCGCTTGCTCGCCGAGCGGATCGCGAAAGAGATCGAAAACAGCGCGGGGGTGCGGGATAACACCGGGGTCCGCGGCGCCATCACCGTCGTGGTCCCGAGGGGGCCATCGACTCCGGGCGATCAAGCCAACCCGATCCCCGTCACGCTTTTGAACGCCAAGATCGATATTTTGAAAGCCGCGCAAGAGGGTACGGTGCAGCAGGGCACCGCCGGATTTGTGAACCCCCGTACCGGAAAGGTGGATCCCACGTTAAAAGGGCCCAAGGGGCAGATCGTGCTGCCGGTCGCGCCGGGTCTGACGATGGTGCGCTACTTCATCGGGTTGCGCGATCCGCTGGACGTCCAAGGCTACAACAACCCCTACGATGGGCTTCTTGTGGCGCGGAACGGTCAGCGCGACAACCTGTACGTGCTTTACCGCGCCGAAGTGCAGCCGTACGAGATGATCCCCGATCCCTCCGACCCGAACGAGTTTCTCGTTCGGGCGAATGAAGAGCTTTTCGAGACCGACTCCGTGACCGGCGCGCTGATTCTCGACGACCCGGCGTTCTTTACGATGATTCCGGGCACCGATTACACGGTCAACGGGGCGATCACAAACGATGCGAAAGCGACGCGAATTCGCCACTGGCTGCGCGAGGCCACGATCGTCACCGAAGTCTCGCGGTACGACATGATTCGACCGATCTACGACAAAAAGTCCCGCGCCGTAGTTTACGACGGGGGCGCTCGCCCGCGGCTGATGCCGCTCGTGCAGTTCCGTCCGACCCGGGTCAGCAGCGAGGCGGCCGAAGGGTTGAAGCCCGTTCGCCTTGGCGAGGAATCCGAGTTCGCGATGAACCTTGCGCCCGACGTGTACAAGACGGGCATGGGGGGCTGGAGTTCGGCGATTGTGCGGACCTTCGGGGCGGATCACAGCCCGTCGAATCCTGCGACCAGTGACTATCTGGTCGGTTTGCGACCCATGCAGGACCCCAATCGCTCCTTTTCGATCTACTACTACGATCCTGGGGTGGATCCGCAAACGCCCAGAGACGATACGCAAGTGGGGACCATACCGGGAGCCGGCGTAGAGATGTTCAACATCTCGCTTTACGAGCAAGCCTCGCGAGACCCCGGCCAGTTCGCCTTTACGGCGGCGCTGCAGCCCTATCTGCCGAGCTTTACCACGCGGATGCGCGAGCTTTTCGTGCCGTACTTCGTGAACGGAGCCAGCGGCCAGTTGGTGGCGAGCTTCGGAATTCACGAGGTAGGCACGACGCCCCCGTCTTCCGGCGATCCCAACGTCCCTCGAGTTTTGACCGGGGACCCCTATAGTCCGATTAGCGATCCGACGGCCGAGAGCGGAGGCCCGCTCGATCCGAACCTGGGTATCAACCAGCGCTTCAATCGGCTGTGGATGCAGCGCCCCGAGTACCGAGCGCTGTACGAGCGATTTATCGATCTCCGTGTGACGTCGAACCTCGATGGGACGCTGGGGCCGTTGAACCCGGCCGAGCAGTTCAGTCGTGTACGCATCGTGCCTGGCAGCGAAGAAGTGATCGGCCCAGATCAGCGCCCCGGGCCGGGATATGGGATGGCGGTGCGCTATATCCGCACGACCGGACAGCCCGGACCGAACCAGTATCGCATCAACTACGTGGATCAGGCCGAGCCGATTGATTACGCGGAGTTGGGCTTGAACCCGACCGACCTTTCAGAATTCAATCCGGGGCTCTATAACCCGGCGAACTTCGTGTCGGCGGTGGTTCAGCCCCGTTTTAAGAAAGGGTATCTGCAGCTCAACTCCGATCCGAACGTGCCGCTGCCTCTCGGCGAAATCCGGGTGTTCTATCGGTTTCAGTTCACGCAGCCGGGCGACGTCATGGCGGTCGATTACGATTCCCGCGAAATGCTGTCCGTGCTCTTGACGATTCGCAATTTTCCTCAGTCGAACGCTCCGAACCCGCAGACGGTGACGCTCAAGGCGTCCGCGAAGGTGAGAAATTACTTACGGTGATATGAAGCAGATGAAGGCGAAGACTTTTCCCACCCCCCGCCCGCGCGAGCGAGACGGCCAAACACTGATCATCGCTCTGATCGTGCTTGGCGTTTTGCTCCTCATGAGCTTCGTCTTCCTCGGGGTCGTCAGCCGGAACCTGACGCAAACGAGTCAGATGGCCAACCGCTCGACCGCGGCTGATCTGGCCGAGGCCGGGGTGCGCTACGCGCACTCGCAACTGATGTACACCGAACTCGGAGCCGATTGGCGGGGTGGAGTGACGGCCGCTTTTGGGGCTCAAGATCCCGATTTCGACTATCTTCAAGGCGACATGCTGACCGGAGGACCGGACGGCAAGGGCGCGTTCAGCCGGGTGGATTTCAAAAATGGCCGCGCGCTGGTGCGGGTGCGGTATGCCCCGAGCGACGCGAACGTTTTTCAGACCGATCCCGGTGGACCGCTTCGCCAGCCGGGCAAGGTGCGCAATTATCTTGTGATCGAATCGGTCGGTCGGCCCGGGGTGATCAACTCGAACGACCCCACCACCGTCCGGCGCGTGGATCGAACGGAGCAGTTCAAGCTGATTGCGTTCGCTACCACGGGAATCGTCGACCACGCGCGCTTCATCCATAACAAGGATCGCGTGACGCGGCCGGCGGAGATCGGGCGTCCTCCCGAACTAGGAGCCTACTTTGGAAGCGAGGCCGTTCGCGTGCCGACGTTGATGGGCGACCAGATCGCGAATTTGATCAGCACCGGAACCGATGTGCGACTCGGAGGTTCGATCCGTTCGAACGCGGATCTCGTGATCTATGGGGAGTTGGTGACCCGGCTCAACCCCTCGCTCGGCGACTCGATCCTGGTAAACGGGATCTTGCGCGGAGCCGATGCGGCGTCTCGGCTTATCGTCCAGCAAAGTCGCTACGACAGCACGACGCATACCTGGGGCGACGATCAGATCGATCTCGTCAACAATCCGTCCTCCCCGAGCGAGCCGAGCTTAAATAGCCGCAACGCGCAGTTTCGCACGCTTCAAGGTTTGATCCGAGACGGCATTAACAGCATGGATCGGGACGGGTTTCCCCGCTCGGTAGGCTATCTCGCGCCGCCTTCGATGTTGTTAAGCGATCCTGACACCGGTCGCAACCGGTTTATCGAGATGTCTCGCAACAGCGGCATGATGCGAGGCGGGGTGAACAGCGGGTGGTATGGCCACGGTCGCAACGTGTATGTGAACAACATCGCCGACCGCCAGATCGCCGGCGGCGACCGAGAGCGTACCGCGTTCAGTTCGGTGGAATCGCTAGTGTACGATTGGCTCAACCCCAATAACGGCCAATCGAACTCGGGTTGGCAGGGACCGTTTTACGTACCGCCCGGCGCTTACGTGCAGTTCGTAGAAGACGGATTCATCGTCGTCCGCGACGGCCGCGCGCCGCAAGCGCAACTGTACTGGAAAGGCGTCGACGGACAGACGCCGCACGATGCGATCGGCAACCCCGTGAACAGCACCGCGATCCGATACCGCATCGGCTTTGTGGGGGCCCAACCGTACATTGTCAACAGCTTTACGCCCGCGAACCCTGCTTCTCCCTCGGGGCCTGCAGTAGACATCAACAGCGCGAGCCTCGATTTCAGCCTTGGCCAGCCGTTCGGAGGCGTCCTGTACTTCGAAGGCAACGTCCGGGTGCGCGGCACGATTCCGACGGACGTTCAGTTGACGCTGGTTTCCGGGGGAACGATCTACGTCGAAGGAAGCCTCGTCAAGGGGGTCCGGCGCGACGGGACCGTTCTCGGTCGCCCCAGCCATTCGGCGTTGATGCTGATGGCGCGCGAATACGTCGCGATCAACACGACCCAGTTCTTCGGTCCGTCGATCAACCAGCCTTTGGAGGAGGTCAACGAGCAGGGCAGCCTCGTGGCCTACAACCCTCTTCGGGTCCGGACCGGTGAGTCGCTGCGTTTGCAGACCGAATTCTTGCTGGATCGGACGCCGGATGCCGGGGATGGCGCCAACTACCGGACGACTCCGAACGAGTGGCGACCTTACGCCCAGCGCTACCGCGAGTTTGGGACGAGCAGCCCTCTGGGGCCGCAGCTGATTTTGAGCCATGCGATGGACGACGGTCCCGCGCCGGCGACGTTCCTGGGGCTCGACGTGAACTACGGGCTGCTGACTCCGAACACGTGGCCCTATCTCTTCGCCTCGGGTGTCGGCACGGCGAACTCGGTGACGCCGTTCCTCGGGGCGGGGTTCTTCCCGATCTATGGCCTGGGCGGAGAGCCTTGGCAGAGGTATCCCAAGCTGGAGAGCACGACCTATCCGTTCGCGGCTTCGGTGTTCAACTATATCCAGAATGAGATGCGGTTGGCGTCGACGGGGAGCCAGGGCCTCTACAGCCTCTTGCTGGAGCAGACGAACGAGCTCACGCTTCGCCAGATGAACCTCACGGGCAGCGCGGCCAACGACTATCTGCTGGGGCGGGTCGCGGTCGCTCCGCACGACGTGCGGATCGAGGCTTCGATGTTCGCCGAAGAGGGGGCGTTCTTTGTGATTCCGGGGCCGGCCTTTAATCCGAACCCCAACGATACGCGCCAGGCGTTCGACAACCGGGTCGCCGACTATGTGGGTTCGGGGTTGGCCCAAGCCGATGCGATCAACATGTCGATTCGAGATCGAGGCGAGAACTTTGGGACGTTCCCGGCGGCGCCGTTTTACGGAGAGCCTCTGGACGTTCGCCTCACGATTCTCGGTTCGATCAGCGAGAACATGCCCCCCCCGATCAGCCAGCAGGCGGAATGGATTCGTAAATGGGGCTGGATCCCCAGGCAGCTTGGAGCGCAATACAGCGCGGGGACGCCGACGCTGATTCCGTCCGAGCATGTCCCCGCAGGGTACGACCTCTCAAGCCAGTTTTACGTCCCGAATCTAATCATCGCCTTCGACCCGGTGCTTGCGACCGGGCGGATCGAAGGCCGTCTGGAGCCGACGCCCCAGAACGAATATGTGCGGGTGGACGCGCAAGGGAGGCCCCTGCTTCCGGTACCTCGTCTTCCCGTGAGCCCCACACTCGCGTACTTCGGCGAGGTGACCCCATGATGAACCCGATGCGTTTTCGATCTTCGTTCGGCCCGACGCGCCTCGTGGCGCTCGGCGCGACGCTGCTCCTCGTCGGGGCGAGCGTAGCCCAGGTGCCCTATGCCCAGCGTTCCCGCAATATTACGGCCGGGGTCCTCGTGGTCGATTCGAATTTGATGAGCGGCGAGCCGGGCAACTTCAACCCCTTCGTGTGGCTCAACGTCGAGATGAATCCCACGGCCAAGCCGACGGGATGGATTTTCGACAATCCGTTCGCGCCGACAGTCGTGACGCCCGAAATCGAGGCGCGTTGGACCGCGCTCGGAGGCTCCTCGGCCAGCGGCTCGGCCCTTACCAAGCGTCACGCGCCCTACTGGGAGGTTTTTCTGACGTCCGCGAGCCCCGAAGTGCTTGCGGGGTACGACGTTTTATCGTTTAGCGCGTACGACCGGCTTTCGCTAAACGCGTCGGAGCGGGAAAAGCTGCGCCAGTACGTGGATGGCGGCGGCATCCTGTGGGTGGATCTTATCGGTTCGACAGGGGTCGACCCCAATCGTGGGCTGCCGTTGGCGCTCGGGGTGAACACCGCCGGGTCGGCGCAGCGTTTCGCGAACCCCTTGCATCCGATTTTGAGGCGCCCGAACGCGATCAGTGGCGCGGCGCTTCCCGCGCTGGAGTTGGACTCGGTCTATGGGCTGAGTCCGGCAGCGCTGGCGCTTTCGAATAAGGCGGCGCTCTCGACGATCGAAACCGAGTTCGCGCGGTTCGAAGAGGTCGCTGCGGACGGGAAAGGCCCCACTCTCGTGGTCGGGCGGATCGGAGACGGGTTTCTGGTGGTGACCGCGCGGGGCGCTGCGCGCCTCTTGAATCAGGTTCGCACGCCGTTCGGCGCCGTCTTGAACAATGTCGGTTTTGCGGCGATGGAGCCGCTCACGGACCGCCTCGGCGAGACGGCCGCTCGGTTTGCCGTGAACCTCGTGGCGCTGGCGTCGGACTACCCGCAGGGCGGTTCGGGCTCTCACAAAGTCAATGCGATTTCGATGGACCTCGGCGCGCCGATGCTCCGGCGCTTCGTGACGAACGGTGTGGTCTTCGACAATCCGTCGGGCGGAAGCCCCGCGACCGCGCCCGTGGTTCATAACGGATTGGTCGCGGTGAGCGCGCGCGATACCGGCGGAGCGTACCGGCTGTTTGTATACGATGCCGATCCGAGTTCGGACTTGGATGGGAACAACAACCCCGACGACGGTCTTGTCGATACGACTTTCGGTGCGAACGTGGACCTCGTTTGGTGCAGCCAGGCGCTTCCCGGCCCGCTGTCCTCGCCGGTGTTCGTTCGAGCGAACTCGGGCCAGCAGAAGCTGATGGTCGTCGATAGTGCGGGCAGCGTTCATGTGTTCACGACGTTGGTCTACGACGGGAACTATCAGATCGTCGGCAACGACAACCGCCCGCCCGACACGACGATCGCGCCGCCGGGTGGAGAGGCTGCTGGTTTCGGCGGAACGGGCGCTCCCTACGGTCCCTTCGCGCCGACGGTGCACGAAGGGCTGGTCTATCTTGCCGATACGCTCCCTTCGGGCGCGGGTCGCATCTGGGTGATCGATGCGTCCACGGACACGATCGTCGCAGGGCAATGGAGCGTCGGCGCCAGTGTGTCGCCTACCCTGGTCGGGGCGGTCTCGGCTTCGCCCACGGTCGGGTACATCCCGATCCCCGAGAGTCCCGACAGTTTGGACAAGGTGCTGTACGTTCCGTTCAAGCACTCTTTGTCGGCTTCCGCGGGTTTGACCAGCCTTTGGCTGGGCGCCCGAAGCGAGCGGCCTCTTGAAACCACGATCGATCCGGCTTTCATCGAAGTTCGAACTCGGGCCGCTCAGAAACAGTTGCGCATTTACGATCCGGCCGGTCCGGACAAGCTCGGCGTGCGTTTGTCGCTTACCGATCAAAATGGCGAGCCGCTGGATCCCGAAGATTATATTGACGGAACGGTCGATCAGGTTAGCACGGGCGTGCTTCGTTTTCCGCTCGTCACCGCGCTGCCCACGGGAGTCGAAGTTCGCGTCGATTACAATATCGACTGGTCCGTGACGACGGGCGATCGAACGCTTCGAGGCAAGGTGAACTTGCCTGATCGAGAGGCGTCGCGTAGCCGCCAAGTTTTGGGCAGTGTCGCGCTCTCGAGAGAGGGCATGATCTACCTGACGGCCGGAAATGGCACGGAGGGCGGCGGGCTTTACGCTTTGCAAGAGATCGGACTGGGCCGTTTTCAACTCCACTACCGATGGGAGCTGTACCCGGCGCACTCGCTAAACGCGAACGGTCTCACGTTCGGGATGCAGCGGGAGGCGATTCTCGATAGCGACCCCCTCCGCACTCTGTTGCCGATGTCGATGGCCGCCGGGTTCACGAACCTCACGATGCGTGGCGCGCCGGCCGTTTATAACGGCACCGTCTATGTCACCGCCACCGGCACGCGGCCGATGGGGATCCTTTCGGTCGACTCCACGATTCTGCTTGCTTTCCAAGGGCGTCCCGATCCTCCTCGCCTGCTGCTAGGCCACATCGGAGGCGAATATTCTTTGCTTCAACCGGACTTCGCGCGAAGCGCGAATATGGCGAGCCCGGATCAGTTTGTGACGCGTCGGGAGAGTCAACTGCTCTATGAGCAGAACGCCGGGATCGTCAGCATGGACAATATGATGGTCTCGGAGAACGGGACGATGCGCGAGGCGCTGAGCACGAGCCAGCCGGTGGTCCTACGCATCAACGGCCAGCCGGATCAGCTGATCCATCCCGAGCGTAACGGAGGCCGCTGGAGCCCGCTCCTTTGGTACACGATTTTCCCCGGAATGCACACGCCGAGCGACCCGCTCGTCACGGGTGACAGTGTCTTCGTCGGAGGTAGCAGCCTCCTGCCGGACATCCTTCAAGGCGTCGGCCCTCAGCTTCAGGGCATGCTGGCGGCGGTGCGAGCGAATATCAGCCCGACCGATCCGATGAGCGTCGCGACTCCCGAGCGGCCTTGGATGACCCAGGTGCATCTGGTTCAAGGTACGGCCGGCAACCTCTCGATGAACGAGAACGTCCTTTGGCCTCAGGGAACCGGGGTGCGCAATTTCGACGAGTTTCGTCTGCGGGTGTTGCAAACGGCGCTGGGGACGAGCAACCCCTTTACCTACGGTATTTCGGGAGGCGATGGAGTACTGCTCGCCTGGGGCGCGAGCGCCCTCCACGCGTTTTCGAAGGTGGACTTCTTGGTCGCCGACCAAGGACGCCTCGCGCGGTTCGATCCGAGCGGAAACCCGATCTGGGCCACGGACGCGTTGATCCGATCGGGGCTTTCGACCGACGTGGGCAACGTCGCGACGCTCCGCAACCTCGTGCGGCCCGTACGGGCTTATGCGTTGGGCGCGAACGATTATATGGCGGTCGATTCGGACGCCAGCCGCATCGTGCGCTTCGATACCTCGGGCCGAGAGCTGCGTTCCATCGATCGGTTCAAGCTCGATTCGGGCGGCTATCTGCCGGACGGCTTTCGATCGGGCGACATGCTTCAGTTGAACGGCCCGCGCGACGTGCTGGTGTTCTCGAGCGTGCGCCAGAATCCCGTCGGGCTGGTCAATCCGCAGCCTTGGGAGTTTTGGGTGCATTATGTCGTCGCGGACGCGGGGCACGCCCGGCTGGTCGAGTTGATCGATCGGTACGCCTACGACCCGGCGACCCGGCGGCTCGGGGAAGTGGTGATCGATGCGGAAGGCACGCGCCAACTCGGCGTGTTGCGCTGGCACACCCCCTCTCAGCTTCGAGAGAAGCAGTATGGCTATACCGGGATCGCGCGGCTCTACGACGTCAGCCTCAACCGCTACGTATACGCTTCGGGCTTCGGAGGCACCCTGCCGTCCAACGTCGACGTGGGGCTAGACTCGCCGGTCGGCAATAGCTTGCGCGAATCGACGACTGGGAACGGCGGCCTTTTGGTGTTCAACCCGGAAAACGAGCGGGACGTCCAGGTCATCAATCAGATTTCGCTGCCCGCGCTGCCCGCGAACCGCTACTGGAACTACGATTCTGGGGCGGGTGCGTTCGATTTTCCTGCTCGCCCGGCGGGGAGGAAGTTCATCGGAAGCGTGAACTCGGTCACGATGCGCTACGTCCAAATACCGGGAGTCGGCCCGCGCCTAGCGATCATGTTTACCGATCCCACCGGCGTGTACGAGATCTATCGACCCAATCCGGCGGGAGATCCCACAAACTGGCAAGTGAGTTGGATGTTGACGCGCGAGGCATATCAGGCGATCCGCGGCGTGCAGACGCCTTTCGTGGGGGCGCCTCCGACGCCGAGCGTTTCCTCGCTCGGGCTCAACCTACGAGACCTCCGCGCGACGTTTGCGCGGCGGCTCGACAGCGGTGAAGTGATCGTCGTCAACGGTTACAGCGGACGCTTGCGCAACGGAGATACGACGTTCGGCGAAGTGATGGTCGTGAACGGGAGCATGGACCCGACCGACAACAACGCGGTGGAGGGGTACGGCCCTCTCAAAGTGAATCTCGGGTTTGGAAGCGCGAGCATCCGCTACGTGCTTCCGCCGATTCAGGGCGCGCGGGGCTTAATCAACCCCGTGTTCGGAGATAAGAAATAAACGTGAGAACGAAGGATCGAACGGGTATGAACGAGATGGTGAAGAAGGCGGCTTGTCTCCTCGCACTGGGCACCGTGGCGGTGTTCGGCCTCGCCCAAGACTTTCCCACCCTCAAAGGGGATACGGGGCGCACGGGCAAAAGCGCAAACCCGAATACGACGGGCCCGGGGCGCGGCCTGCTTTCTTGGTATAAGCCAAACCCGTTTTCATCGTTTCGCTCGGTGATTCGAGATAACACCTCGACCGCTGCGTTCGGGACCGGCGGCTGGCTGCCCCCCATCGCGGGTGGAGAGGCGTCGCTGTTCTATGCCGAGACGGACGACAGCGGGCTGGTGGGGACCTCGTTGAACCCGCCCTATCTCGCCACGACCAGCGTGCTCGCGAGCCCCTCGAACCCGCTCGTTCCGGCTAGCGGGACTGACCCGCTTGAAACGTTCACTTGGACGCTCGACCCGGGGACCGGCGTTGCCGGAGGATATGCCCTTTACGTGTGGCTTCCCACCGGGCCGAGCCAGATCGCCACGGGTACCTATTACCCGCAGCGTTACTTCATCTATTCGATTTCACTCGACGGCGGGGCGACGCGGGTCGTCGAAGTCGTCGATACGTTCCTCGCGGGTTCCGGCCTTGTCCGACTCGGCGGAGGCGGGGCGATTACGAGTCAGCTGTATCGCTATAACGGTGTGGATCCGATCCAAATTACACTGTATAACACACGGCTCGCGACCGATGAGCTTCCCACACCCACCCCCCAGTTGGTCTACGCCGACGCGGCGTTCGCCTCTCAAGAGGTGGGGAGTTACGCTTCGACGCCGACCGTCCGTGCGTTCGGGCCAGAGATTCGCGCGCTCGCCTCGCTCAACCGTACCGCTATCGTGCGGATCGGGACCGAGGAGCGCAGCTTTAGCGTCGGAGCCGTGACCAGCTACAACTATAACGACGGGTTGGAGCAGTGGAGGTTTTCGCCGCAGATCGAATCGCCCGGTATCTTCGTGGACGACGCCTCGTCGAACGTCACCTATACGGCGAACTGGACTCCCGAGACGAGCGTTCCGAACTATCGCGGTGTCGGCTACCGCACTGCGCCCGTCGATCTCGCCGCGGCTACCGAGACCGCGACCTATAGCCCCGATCTTCCGTCCGACGACACTTATGCGATCTATGCTTGGATCCCCGGCGACGGGGGAACCGGCACGTTCGGCACCCAGGTGCAGTACGAGATTCTGGTGAACGGCAGCGTCGTGCAAACGGTGACCGTGGATCAGTCCGCGGCGCAAGGGTGGGTGCGTTTGGGAGCCGATCGCTTCGAGCATCTGGCCGCGTTGCCGCTACAAGTCCGTCTGACCAACTACAGTTTGAATGCCGGGGACGCCGGCCGCGTGGTCTACGCCGACACGGTTCGCTTTGTGGGGAATCAGAGCCTGAGCATCGTCTCCACTCCGGTGCAGACCTCGGCCCTTTTGAGGCTGACTCCGTCGGGCACCCCCGTCGAGACGCCCGTGGCGATCATTCCCGCCGAAGACGGCCGGATCTACTGTGTGGATGCGGTGGGGAACGGCGACGGCACGACCCAGGTTTATTGGGTCTACCCTAGCCTGCCCAACCCCGACAATCCCTCTTGGACCGATCCGAACGCGGTGGCCGGCGAGGATGGAAGCGTGGCTCAGATGCCGACCGGCTTCGATCTCTCCTCGGCGCTCGTGGAGCGGATCGGCGGTGTGGATTACCTCTACATCGCGTCTCGAAACGGCCGGGTGTACTGCATCGAAATGACCGGGCGGGGCGATATGAACCTGACCCTCCGCACGCCCGGCACGACCCGCCGTGTTTGGTCGTTCCCCGACGATTTTCCTGCCGTAGCGCGAGGGACCACCCTCGGGGCGTTCCGTGGTTCGGTCGCGTTTGCGAATACGACGGACGGTCCGACGATCTTTGTGCCCGCGCCTGAGGGGCGTCTCTATGCGCTCGATGCGGTGGGGAACCCCGTCAACAAGACGACCACGGTGCGGTGGGCCTATCCCGCTCGCACCTCACCGACGCTCGGCTCGATCCAAATGACTCCGGTCGTGGACAGTTTCGGCGGTCCGACGAACCGGGTGTACTTTGGCACGGCGGGGAAGAGCGCCAGCGAGCGCGGCGCTTTTTATGCCCTGGACGCCGACACCGGCACGCTGGTGTGGCGTTCGGACGCGGGAACGCAGACGTTCACGGGCGCATCGACGATGCTCGATGATTTCGTGAGCGGCCCCGCGACGGTCGATGCGGCGACGATCGGAGGCGCGGCCCCGGTCAATACGCTCTTTGTGGCGAACTCGAACCGCTACGTCTATGCTCTGGACGCCGACACCGGCGCGCTGCTTTGGGAGACGCGTGAGCTGAATTCGATCGTCACGGCCTCGCTCGGCTATTCGCAGATGACCGTGTTCAACAACCTGGGCGGGTTGGTGGCCGAGCCCGTGGTGCTTGTGCCTACCCGCGACGGTCAGCTCGCCGGGTTCTTCGCTCGGCCCGAGGTGGTGAACGTCTCCGGTGGCCGGCGCGCCTATCAATATAACGTGGTCGGCGAACTGATCGCCTCTCTGGCGACGGGGCACGGCCATCTGTATGCCGCGGACGGCTCGGGAGTGCTGTACTCCTTCTCGACCGTGGGGGGCGGAAGCGGTCCCGACGCGCCGGGAAGCGAGGTGATCGTGGAGAACGATCCGAGCGGCGCGCCGTATCGGCATGCCCGCCTCAAGATCATCGACAAGGCGATGTACGACCGGCTGTTGGAGAATCCGACTACGGTTCAATATAACGACCTCCACATCCTTCCCGACGCGGCGCGCACCGCGTTCGAATGGGGAGAGACGGCTTATGTCGTGGCTTACGGCTTCCCGTACGATACGGTCAACGCGGTGACGGGCGATCCGGTCCAACCGGCGATCGTCGATTTCGAGATCTCGGCCGATGGAAAGACCACGCAGCGAGTTCCGTCTCCCAGTCGGCTGTTGGCCAACGGAGGGGCGTTGCCCCCGCTGACGCCACCGTTGACGCCTCCTCTGGCTTATGCGGTCATCGCGTTCGCGTTCCAAGACGGTGGGCGGAACTCGATGCCCCCCGGTTCGGGCACGTTCTCGATGGGGATCCGTACCCATGCGCTCAGCAGCAGCGGCGCGCCCCAGGTCGTGGCCCAAGGAACCGCCGACTGGCGCCGAGACTACCAAGTGGCGAACCCGCTCGCACTGGTCACCGGCCTCACGGGTGCGAACGCCGATCCGCTTCGTCAGATCGGTATGGTCACCGATCCGTCGGACCCCGGCGCGTTAGCGAACGGCTCCCCGGATTTGACAAGCACGACCAGCGTCGAAAACCAGCTTCGCTCTTCGGCGGGCGTCGTCAGCCACGGTCAGGCGGGCGCGACCGGTTTCTGGGTCGCCGACCGCAGCTTGATGACGCTGCTTCGCGGGCCGCAACGCTCCGGGCTCGCGAACGTCAAGATCGACCGACAGGACCTTGCTTGGCAAAACGATGGCGTGGTCAATATTTTCAACCGTCTTCCGGCGCACTACGACCGTTTCGAGGATTACCCCGATAACTATCCGAACGACAGTTTGGACTACCCGGATATCTCTCGCTTGAACGTCACGTTCCGAGGGAATGGGTTTAACGGGGTATCGGACCCGGTGTACCGCGCTCTGGGACTTTTGACTCCGCTAAACGGTTCGGGGAATCCGCTTGGCATGAATGACGTCTATGCGGATCGAGAGCTTCGTTTGACCCCGGTCGATGTCTCGGTGCGGGTCCCTCGTTATCAACCGACGAACTTGCTTGGCCGGATGGACTCGCGCAGCCTCTCTTTGCCGTCGGGCTACTCCGGTGGGGTGCGCGTGTACGTGGACACCAACAATAACCGTCAGTTCGATTCGGCCAGCGGAACGCGTGAGGCGTATCGCGAAATGCATCTCGGCGCTTCGGTACCGCCCGATCAGCGGATGAGTGTCGGAACGCCGACGGTCGATCTCGGTTCGATGGCGGCGGGCAGCGGGTTTACGCCCCTTCCTCCGATCGACGATTTGCTGGGCGCTTTCAACCCCTGGGAGGGGCCGTACGCCGACATGTTCAAGTCGTTCGTGGTGCGCAACGAGGGGAACGTCAATCTCTTGAATATGCGCCTTGCGAAGGGCACGCAGACTGGAGGCGTCGGGCGGCCTTGGCTCTTGCGGGCCTCGGGGAACGAAACGAACTCTTGGCTCGACGGCGGGCGGTATCTCTGGAGCGATCTGGACCCGGGCTTTGTGCCGGGAGGGAATTCGGTAGCGTTGAAGAAACCGCGCGTCGGCGACCGTGTGCCATCCGAGCTTGCGGTGAACCCGCGTCGACGGGCCAACCCGAACACGCAGGCGACGGGCGACGATTTGGATGTGCTGCACCCGGATCTGCTGCCTTCGGGCGAACTGCGCTATCCGGTGCGCGCGCCTCGCGTCGCGGTCACGCCGCCGATCGGCCAACCCATCGGGACCTATCAAAGTCTGCTTCGCGTGATCCAGGATCAAAACCCCGACCTGCTGTTGGAATTCAGCTCCAGCTTTATTCCGCAGGAGGTTTATACCGATCCGGGATTCAACCTGACGTTCCGAATCCGAGAAGGGCGGCTGACGAATCGGTTTACCGAAAAAACCGCGCCGATGTTGGACGATCCCACCGTGCTGGGTCCGGGTGGAAACTTCGCGCATGCCAACATGCAGCCGGCGGGGCTTCGCGATCCAAACGGTAATCTCGTGGTCGCTTGGGTGTCGGATCGATCGTCGATGACGGCGGCGCAGCCGACCGATCCGGTCATGAATCCGGCTTGGAAGATCTATCTGGGCTCTTTGCAGGGGGCACAGCCGACGACCGGCGCTTGGTCGATGAACGATCTGAGTGCTTGGAACCCCGGCTCGGCCAATCAGTGGTTCAAACCGGCACCGGTAGCGACCGGATACCCGGTCGAAGTGCCGAATGCCCTGTTCGACGGCAACGTGAGCAATCCCATCGTGAACGCGCGCTACGGTTCGCCGGCGTTCCCCTCGCTTGGGTTCTTGAATCCGCTCGCCTCGGGGAGCTTTAGCCGCGTGCTCATGGCTTTTGTCGGAACTGCGCAGCGCAGTACCCCGACGGGGATTCAGACCGAGTCGCGTCTGTTCATCGCTCCGGTGCAAGTCAGCGTAAATGGCGACGTGTCGGTCGGGGCCGCGAACGGGTTGCGTCACGATCCGCAGATTCGAAAGGGGCGTCCCAGCGTCATTCAACTCGCGGATAACCGGGCGCTGATGTTTTATGCGGGTGTCGGAGCGGGATATCAGCAGCTGTTCTACACGCGCTTCGAAGACGGCGCCTTTACCGATCCGTTACCGATTCGGCTCGGCGTCAGCTTTGAGGAGGTCGGTGCCCCGAGTGCTTCGATCCGCCCCTATCTCGGTGCAGACCCTTCGGTATCCGGAACGCTCATCGACCTGACCTTTAGTGGAAAACTGCGCGGGCGCAGCCGCCACGAGGTGTTCTATATGCAGCTCAGGGCGAACGCGCAGGGCGTGCCGCAGGCGGGTGGGATTCGCTCGTTGGGGCTGCGGACCGAGGAAGAACTGGTCTCGGAAGGTCGAGGCGTGTACCGCTCGGTCGGCCTGCTCTGGCATCCTAATACGACCCCTGCTCTTCATCAACGCATCGGAAACGGAGCGGCGGTCAATCTTTTGGAGGGAACGCCGGAGATCGACCGTGAGACCGGGCGCATGGTGTACAACACGAGGCTCGGCGGAAAGGTGTATCTCGAGCCAGCGACCGGGATCGTGCGGTTTACGGGGACAAATCCCAGCCCACGCGCTCGGTTGCTGCTAACGTACGAACCGCAGGTGCTTCGCATGAGTCAAGGCGCTTCGGGGGGCTATCAGAGCCCGACCCAAGTGTACGACTTCCGGTTCGAAGGCTCGAAGGAGTTCTGGCGTGAGCCTGGGGGAGCTTCGGTCTCGCCCGCGGCGGAGATTCGGCGCGATCGATTCCTCTTTGCCTACAACCGTTCGGCGGCGGGGCGAGGAGAGGCGGCGCGGCCGATGATGCGCACTTGGCGTTTCGGGGTGCAACTGCCCTCGGCGATCCATACGGCGCCGGACGGAACGCCGACCGGGTTTACGTTGACCGGAGCGGCGGGGCGGTATCAGCTCGATCCCGCCAACGGGCGGGTGTACTTTACGGCGGAGGACGAGGACGCTTCGGTGACGATTCAGTACATCGGTGCGGACGAGGCGACGGGCGCGCCGCTCCCGGCGCGAAACGAAGCCCGCCGGGTAGGGTTGATCGGGGAGCGCGACGAGGAGGCGATTCCCATCGAGCAGGCGGTCAACGAGTCGAACGTCACGATGTTCCTCGATCCGTTTACGCTGACGACGGGAGCGCGGCCGGGGCTTTTGTGGCTGCTTTGGACGAGTACGCGAGCGGGAAGCACGGATCTGTACTATCAGACCATCGCGCCGCGTCTAACTCCGGTGATCCCCGCCACAAGCGGGAATTAGAGGGCTTCGGGCGAATTCCCTCCGCAAAATGAGGGGGAGGCGTCTGAACGGTTTAGGAAGCGAGGCGCGTCAATCTTAACGTTGGCGCGCCGAAGCCCGGTTGACACGGTCTACTGGGCGGAAGTAACATGGCAAACGCCAATTGAGGAAGTAGGGCAAGCGTTATATGGCGAAAAAGCTAAGCAGCGTTCTCGGGATCGACATTGGAAGTCAAACCATCAAGATCGCCGAGATCAAAACGCAAGCGCGTCAACCGGTCGTGAATGCGCTCGGTTGGGTTGAGACCCCGGAAGGCGCGGTCGACCATACCGGAATTTATAACGGCGAAGCCGTCGGCGCGGCGCTAAAGCAGGCGCTCACCGATGCCGGGGTAACGGTCAAAGAAGCGGTGGTTTCGATCGCCGGCCAGGGTTCGGTGCTCGTTCGCACCTTAGAAGTTCCTCGCATGAACCCGACGGAGCTCAAAGAGCACATGGAGTGGGAGATCAATCGCAATATCCCCTTCAGCGAGAGCAACGTCATGAGCGATTTCAAGCCGCTTGCGGACGACGATCCCAACTCTCAGAACATGGAAGTCGTCATGGCGCTCTCGCCCCAGTCGGCGATCGAGACGCTGGTGAGTTGCGTCAAGAAGGCCGGACGCATCCCCGCCGCGATCGACGTCGAGCCGCTCAGCGTCGCGCGTTCTCTTCGCACCGGGTACGACGACCTTCTCGGTGGGCAGACGGTGTGCATCGTCGAGGTGGGCCACAAAACGACCGCGATCAACATCTATCGCGACGGCAAGTTGCTGATGCCTCGTCAGATCCTCTTCGGCGGCGAGATGTTCACAAAGGCGTTGGCCGACCAACTGAATTTGACGTTCGAAGAGGCGGAGCGCCTCAAGCAGGAGCAGGTACGCATCCCCGAGTCCGCCGTCGGAGGATCGGCCGGTGCGGCGTTCGCGCCCGAGCCATTCGATCCGCAGCCTTACGATCCTGCCGCGCCGGCCTATGGCGACGCTCCTTCTCCTGATTCCGGCACGCAAGCGACGTCCTATAACCCGTTTGCGGACGACGCGCCTTCGGCCTACGATCCCGCAGGCGAGCCCGCAGCCGAATCCCCTTATGCTTACGATCAACCCGTATCGGAGGATGAGTCGCAGGCAAGCTACGACGCGGGGAGCGGATACGATACGAGCGCGTTTGCACCGGTTCCGGTCGAAGATCCCGAGACGCTTCGGTTCTTCGAGGCGATCCGCCCGATCGTGGACGATTTCGTCGCAGAAGTGCGACGTTCGGTCGACTATTTCCGTAGCCGCGGGGGCGAGATCGACCAGATCCTGCTCTGTGGCGGCGGGACGCGCGTTCGCGGGCTTGCGGAGTACGTCTCGCGGACGCTCGGCGTCCCTACGGAGGGGTACGATGCTTTTCGAGGTCTGGCCTTCAACGAGAAGAAGGTCGCGCCCGGATTCGCCGAGGAGCGGTCCCAGGAGTTCGCGATTGCGGTCGGCAACGCCCTGCACATCTTTTACGAGTAAGAGCGATTCATGAAACTGAACCTTCTGCCCGCAGATATCTCCAGAACCGGCCGGTCGAAATCGGCATGGGTTCTGATGGGGTTGATCTCTCTCGTCGGGATCGGTGCAGCCTTCTTGCTGATCTTCACGTCGCAAAAGTCGCTCGAAAAGGCGAAGGCCGACGCGGAGCAGTATAAGGCCGCCGCCGACGAAGTCGCGCGGATCGCCTCTCAAGCCGACGCGCAGGTCACGCCCCAAGTCACCTCGATCTTTAGGAACGTCGAACTCGTGAAAGCGATGAACGCGCATAATCGCGTCTATCCCGACTTTTACGATCAGATGCTGCCTTCGGTGCCGAGTTTCTTCCGCTTGACCAGTATCGACGCGCGGCCCGTGGATCAGGAGCGATGCACCGTCGCAATGGTCGGTGTGCTCAAGACCTACCAGCAGTACGCCGACGTGATGCTCGCGTTTTTGCGGCATCCCGACGCGATTTCGATCACGCGCTCCGGCTTTGAGGCGCGAGCGCCCTATGTGCCTCAGATCACCGAGCAGGACCAGCAAGGCGTTCCGATCGATCCGAACCGATCGCAGGTACCTCAGGATCCGCTGGCTCGTCTGGATTACTACATCGCGCAGAGCGCGCAAGAAGGCTATGTGGGCGTCAGCAACTTCGGAAGCGAAGGGACTGCGGCGCGAGGGCCGATGCCCGATTATTCGCAGGTGACGATCAACCTGGTAATGAAGCACAATCTGCAAGCGCCCGACCCGATCGCGACGCTTCGCGGAACGGCGGCCAACGAAAATCCGAACCAAGGCGGTGGCGAGCGGCGCCGTCGACGCAATAGGGATTAACGATGAAGCTCAGTCCTTTTCCCATCATTTTTATCGGCATCGCGATTGCGATCATCGCGCTGAGCTACGGCTTTTTCCATCACTTCGTTCCGAACCGTCAAGAGGCGGCTTTGTGGAAAGAGTATGGCGAGAAGCTTCAACTGGAGGCCGGAAAGCGTTCGAAGGCCGTCGAGCGGGTGGAGAAAGCCAACCGCATGGTGGTCGCTAAGGCGAACGAGTGGGTTGACATCGTCAACCGCCGTACGCCTCCGTCTAGCCTCGCGGCCGGCGGCATTGATCTCAGCGTCAACGCCTGGCAGTTGACGGTCGATGCGCCGAAGTTCCGCAACAGCATGCAGCGAGCCCTTAACGCGCAGCTCAGAAAGGGGGGCGTGAAAGTGGTTACGGCGCCCTTCATCCCCGAGCCGAGCAACCAAGCCACAAGCATCCTGGCGAACTATTTCAATTACCCGGCGCTGAAGTTTCCGGCGGTGATGTACTACTTCGGTCCGATTACGGTCGAAGGGACCTACGAGCAGATCTCGAATCACCTCAAGGCATACAGTTCGATGCCGAACTATTTGGCACAAACCGACGGTCTTTCGCTGAGCGGGACCTCGCCCAACCTTCGAGGAACGTATAACCTGGCGATTATCGGTTTGATTCGCGGCAACGAGATCTTCCCGCCCGTGCCGGAAGGCGGAGCCGCTCCGGCGCAAAATGCGCCCGGTCAGCTTCCTCCCGGCATGTTGCCGATGTTGGATCCGGCGATGTTCGGTGGCGCCCCGGTTCCCGGCGCGGAGGCCCCCTAGGTGAAGCATATGGTGAATCGCGAACCCGTTCGATTTCAAGTTCCCCTGGCGCTCTTCGCGTTCGGCGCGCTCTTGTTGGCCGGTTGCGGCGGTGGTGAAGATGAGTCCTCAATGATGCCTCTTCCGAGCCGGGGCGGGAAATCGCAGCCCGATCTGCTTCCGATGCCCCTCGTGATGGCGGGAGTGGATGTGGCCGAGCCCAAAGAGGACGCTACGCGGGTCGAGCAGTTGGTTCGTGGTCGGACCTTCGCCACCCGTCGGGATCCGTTCGCTCTGATGCCCGAGGAGCGTGTTTTCGAAAACGAGCAGTCGGGGTATCGCGTGTTTTCGATGCTCGGTTCTTTTCCCGCGATGTTCACGCCGCGAGAGGAGCAGTTTGAACCCGAAGAGCAGCGGTTCGAGCCGCAGCCGAACCGCCGCCTCGCCGGGGTTTTGGTCGGCGATTCGGTCGTGGCGTTGCTTGAGACGCAGGGTGGGCAAGCCCAGCTCATCAAGCCGGGCGACCAGATCATGGGGACAGACTGGATCGTGTATTCGATCGACAAAGAAAAAGCGGTTCTGCGACGTTCTGGGAACGTGTATCCCACTGAGATCGTCGTGCGTCTAGAGAGTAAGCCGGTCAACCCGATTCCTCAACCGCGCCCCGGCAATCCGAATTTCCCGCCGGGAACACCTCCTGGGATGCCCCCGGGAATGTTTCCTCCCGGCATGTTTCCTCCGGGTGAATTTCCGCCCGGATATACGGAATAGGCTGTGAAAGAAGGGCCGCAAACGTTTGAAAAGAGGTCAATAAAACGATGAAAGCTATCGCAAAAGTATCGGCATTCGTGACTCTGGGGCTTCTGGGTGCCGGCGCGCTTCCTGTGAAGGCGCTCGCCCAAGATCCGAGCAGCAAGCAGATCCCCTCGCTGGAACTCGATCAGGCCGACGTCCGGGACGCCTTGCGAGCGCTCTTTCGCAACGTGGGCGTGTCCTATTCGATCGCCCCTGAAGTACAAGGTTTCGTGACGGTGAGCCTCAAGAACGTGACGTTCGAGGCTGCCTTGCAGAATGTGCTTCGCCAGGTCGACGCGACCTATCGCGTGGAAGGCGGGGTGTATCAGATCATCAAGCGTCAGCAGGAGATCGCTCCGACGCGCGATCCGAACGAGCTGAACAACCTTTCGACCACCAGCAACAAGGTCGTCCGGCGCCTTAAAATCCGTTCCATCGACCCGGCTCTGCTCATGATGCTGCTTCAGGGGACGCAGTCGACGGGCATTCCCCCTGAGATTAGCGCCATGTCCGGCGGTGGCGGCGGCATGGGCGGTGGTTTCGGCGGTGGCATGGGCGGCTTTGGCGGCGGTATGGGTGGTTTCGGCGGCGGCATGGGCGGCTTTGGCGGTATGGGCGGCGGCGGCTTCGGCAATCGCGGCTTTGGCGGCGGTAACTTCGGCGGTGGGGTCGGCGGCTTCGGCGGCGGCGGATTCGGTCGCGGCGGCGGCTTCGGCGGCGGCAATTTCGGCGGCGGTTTTGGAGGCGGCTTCGGCTTCTAAGCGCCGATGCTTTTGAGAGGGAGTAGGAGGATTTTGCAGATGCGTTTTAACTGGGCTAGTCTTTCGCTTGCGGCGGTTCTCGCGACCGCGAGCCTTGCGCCGGTGAGCTCCGCGCTTGCGTCACAACAAGCGGAGGATGTACTCGTCGATATCTCGCTGAAAGATGCGGATATGATCTTGGCCACCAAGATTTTGACGGAGCGAACGGGCCTTCAATTCGTGATCGAGCCGAGCGCCGAGCCGTTCCATTTGATCACGCTGAAGCTCGATCGTATGCCGGCGAAAGCTGTGATCGGCTACATCTGCAAATCGGCTGGCGCGTATTATCGCCGCGACGAGAACGGTGTGTATATTATCAGCCGCAATAAGCCCGAGGAGACTACGATCGCTCCAGTGGCTCCGGCCCTTCCCGAGAAGATGGTCGTGAAACGCATCAAGCTGATCAAGGCCGATGCCGAGGCGGTCTATAACCAGGTCGTCTACGCGATTCCCTACGACTTTGTCGATGGATTCGAAAAGCTCAACCGTTTCCGCGCGGTGACGGACATGACGCAGCGATTCAGCCCGCCCGATATTCGCATGATCGGGCAGAGCGCGCCTACGAACAACTTTTTCCCGACGGCCGGTGGTAACTATTCCGGTCCTCGTACGGGGCTGGAGTCGGGGAACGATATTCGGCTTCCGGGAAGCGAGCAAGGCAGGCAGTTTAATCCGGGTGGAGGAATCGGCACGCTTCCGGGTAACACCGGAGTCGGTACGCCCAACCAGCCCGGGATCGGGACGGGTACCACGGGCGTCGGGAACGCCACGCTCGCCGGTGGCCAAGGTTTGGTTCCCGAGAGCATCGATTACATCTCCTACGACCCGACCGACAACAGCTTGATCGTTCGAGGGACGGAGGAGGACATCGCGCGTCTTCAAGGCTATATCGCGCTGTTCGATGTGGCGCCTAAGCAGGTCCAAATCAAGGTCGAGTTCATCACCACGAGTTCGGGTATCAGCCGTGCGCTTGGCTTCGACTTTCTCTATCAGCGCGGTATGATCAATTTCGGCACGCAGCCAGGCACCTTCGCTCGATCCGGCGATCCGGTGTTTTTGAACTTCGCCGAAGGCAACATTACGACTCGAATGCGCGCGCTCCTCAACGAGGGCTTCGGCAAGACGGTGAACGCACCCGTGCTTCGCACGTTGAACAACCAGCCTGCTTCGGTTCAGCAGTCGACCTCGCAGACGATTTTCGTCAGCACCACCTCGGTCACGAACGGCGCGGTCGTCACGAACGTGAACCCGCAATCGCTGTCGGTTTCGACTGGGCTTTCGGTCACGCCGCGCATCAACGACGACGGTACGATCACGATGTACCTTCAGCCGCAAATTCAGGACTTCGGCCAATTGCGCCGTGGTCCGGACGGTCAGGAGATTCCCGACCAGCTGTCGCAGGCGATCAGCGTGGTTGCCCGAGTCAAGAACGGTGAGACCATCGCGCTCGGCGGGCTGACCCGGAAATCGGATCAAGGTTCGCGTGGAAAGATCCCGCTGCTTGGCGATCTGCCGATCATCGGCCAGTTCTTCCGCTCGACGACCCGAGAGCGCAATACCAGCGAGCTCATTATCTTCGTGACCCCGACGGTCATCGAAGACGATGAGACCTACGCCGGTCCTTAAAGCGGGCTGAGGCCGCGCCTCGCGGAGGTGGCAGGATAGAATAATCCTGCCACCTTTCGTATTTTTATGGAGCAGTGTTGGATCTTAGTGGGGATGATGGGCGCGGGAAAGTCTTCGGTCGGCCGAGAGCTGGCCGAGCGGACCGGCCGCGTCTTCCTCGATACCGACCAGCTTTTACAGCATCGCCTCGGCCGCCCGATCGCCCAGCTCTTTCAGATCTACGGCGAGGAGTCGTTTCGGGCGCATGAAACGGCCGTGCTTCGCTCTTTGGAGCCCGGGTTTACGATTCTCGCGACGGGAGGCGGCATCGTGATGCGTCCCGAAAATTGGCAGGAGTTCGCCCGATTGGGGGCGACGATCTATCTGGAAGCGTCGCCCGAGACGTTGATCGCGCGATTGGATCAGAGCAAAAAAAAGAGGCCCCTTTTAATGCGAGAGGATTGGCAAGAGACCGTACGGACGTTGCTGGAAAGCCGGATTCCGATGTATCGCCAGGCCGAGGTGACCGTGGGCCTGGACGGCGCCGATATCTCCGAAGCTGCCGAACGCGTTCTAACGGCGATGCGGGAGGCAGGCCGGTGACAATTCGAAGCGGGGCCGGAACCTATCCGATCCGGTTCGGAGCGTTTGACGAGGCGATGGAATCACTGCCTCAAAACGCCGCTCTCGTGACGGACCGGAATGTCATGACGCATTGGGGGGGGGCGTTTCCTTCGAGTTTGCCCTGTTACGTGCTGCCTCCCGGGGAGGACAGCAAATCCTTGGCGGTCTATGGGGCATTGCAAGTGTGGCTTGCGGAGATCGGAGCGGATCGCGAGACGACGGTAGTCGCCATTGGCGGTGGGGTCGTCGGCGATCTCGCCGGGTTCGCAGCCGCGAGTTACATGCGAGGAGTTCGGTTCATTCAGGTTCCGACGACGCTTTTGGCCCAGGTCGACTCAAGCGTGGGTGGCAAAGTGGGGATCGATCTCCCACAAGGCAAGAATCTGGTCGGTGCGTTCTATTCGCCCGAAGCGGTTTGGGTCTCGCTGGATACCTTGACGACGCTTGAGCCTCGGCATTTCACGAACGGCATGGCCGAGGTTTGGAAGTATGGATTCATTTTGGATCCGGCGCTCCTTGAGACGCTTCGCGTGGAGCGGTTGACGCCCAATCATTCCGCTTTAGAGCGAGTCGTTCGTCGGTGCATCGAGTTGAAAGCCCAGGTGGTTGAAGCGGACGAGCGCGAGACGAGCGGCTTGAGAGCGATTTTGAATTTCGGACACACGATGGGGCATGCGTTGGAGACCGTGACGGGTTATGGTCCGGTACTGCACGGAGAGGCGATCTCGGTCGGGATGGCGCTGGAGGCGCGACTGGGGTCGAGATTGGGGATCACCCCCGTTTCAGTTCCCGAACAGGTGGAAGACGACCTGCAAGGACAGGGGTTGCCGATTTGGCACGAGGCGTGCGCGGGGGCCGATGCGATGCTGGAGGCCATGCGCCGCGACAAGAAGGCCAAAGGCGGGCGTCTGGCTTTTAGCCTGTTGACGGAGCTCGGCGGATGTAAACTGATAGACGACGTGCCCGAATCCGACGTTCGGGCGATCTTAACACGGGAATGAACACGGCTCGATTCGCGCTATCGTTGGTCGCGGTCCTTTTGTTGACTGCGGGCTATGTCGGCAGTCAGATGGCGGCTCTGACGGGACAGACCGAGCCGTTCCTTCGCCGTTTGGACGACGGTCCGATTCCGATCTTGGCCGGCGTGCTGCTGGTTGGCGCGATCGTGCTGGCGTTCGTTCGCGACGTCCCCGAAAAAACGAGCGAGGCTTTTGAGGAGTCGAGCTCGAAGTGATCGGAAAGCTTCTTGGGGGCCGATACGAATTGCAGGAGCTGCTGCAAGAGGGGCCGATTTTGACGGCCTATGCGGCCTTCGACCGTGCCCAAGGGCGCGAGGTTTGCTTGCGCGTGTTGCGCGCTCCTTACTCGGAAGAGCCCGAGTTCCGGCTCCGGCTCGCCGAGGTCGTGCGAAAGTACCGCGAGGTGTACCACCCCGCGCTTGAGCCGATCGTGGGACTCGAAGAGGACGGATCGCTCGCCTATTTGGTGGGAGAGCTGTCTCGTGGCGTGCCGCTTCACGAGCGCATTCAAAAGTTGGCGCCCTTTTCGGTGCCGGTGTGCTTGGAGGTGGCGATCGCTGTGTGCGAAGGGCTCGAGGCGTTGCACCGAACGGGGCTGGCGCATGGGGACGTGAGTGCGCGGCAGATCGTCTCGTTGCCCAGCGGAGCGTATCGGTTGCAGATGACCGGAATCTGGGAGGCGTATTCGGCGAGCGCCGAGGCCGGCGCGGCCGTGCTGCCTCAGATGGCCCCCTCGCTCGCGCCCGAGGTGAGCCAGGGGCAGATGCCCTCTCAGGCGTCCGACGTCTATTCCGTCGGCGTCCTGCTGTATCAGCTTTTGACGGGTCGCATGCCCTTTGCGGGCGAGACGCCGACGGCGACAGTGCTTCGGCATCAGCAAGATCCGGTTCCGAATGTTCGGATGTACAATCCGTCGGTCCCGCATGTCTTGAACGAGATCGTCAAGAAAGCGCTCGCCAAAAGCCCCGAGGAGCGTTACTCCGACGCGGGGGCGTTTCTCGCCGATCTACGCGTGCTTCTGGACGCGCTTCGATTCGGGCGAAGCCTGAGCTGGCCGATTCGGGGGCATTCGATCGCGACGGGGACAGAATCGACCGAGCCGGCAGCCCAGTCCGTCACGCCTAAAATGTCGGCGGTGCGCGAGCCTGCGCGGCGTGAGGAGCGCGTCGAAAAGGACGTGCCGCTTTGGATGCTCGTGACGGTCGTGTTTTTCAGTGCGATCGTGGTGGGGATGATCGGTTTGTGGGTGTTCCTCAACTTGAATAAACCGAAGTTGATCGAAGTGCCCAACATCGCCAATCTCGGGGTCGAGGAGGCGCGCGAGATGCTCACGTCGCTCGATTTAGACCTTCGGATCAGCGCGCGGCAGCGCAGCGACAAAGTGCCTCCCGAGCATATCGTCTCGGTCGATCCGCCTCCGGGAGAGACCGTCCGAGAGGGGGGGCGGGTCAACGTGGTCGTCAGTTCCGGCAGCCGCTTCGTGGAGGTCCCGGATCTGCGGGGGATCCCGCTGGAGGAGGCGCGCGCGCTTCTCGATAGCTTGGATCTCGATCTCGACGACGACCCGGTCCAGGTGCGGAGCAAGGATTTCGAGGCCGGGATGATCGTCGGGCAGACCCCGTCGGCCCGTTCGAAGGTCGAACGGGAAACCCGCGTCCGAGTCGAGGTGAGTTCGGGACGAAGCGCTCCGGAGCGCGGTGATCCCGAGGACGCCAAGGAGTACCGATACACCTTGACGATCCGGCTCGATAAGCTGGAGCGCTCGGTTCATCTGAAAGTGGATATCACCGACAGTCGGGGTACGCGTACCGTCCATGACGCCCTCCAATTCCCCGACGATGCCGTGACCGTCGAGACCAATGGGTTCGGCCGTGAAGCGATCTTCCGAATTTTCTACGACGGTCAGATCGTCAAACAGGTCGAGCAGCGCTCCGAGGAGGAAGCCCTTTGATTCAAATCGCCCCGTCGATCCTTTCGTTCGATCATTCTCGTCTCGCCGAAGCGGTCGCTTCTCTTGCGCAAGCCGGGGCGGACTGGATCCATTTCGACGTGATGGATGGGCAGTTCGTGCCGCCGATCACGTTTGGCGACGGGCTGGTGAAGAACCTCCGGGACAAGGTGCCGACGCGGTTCGAGGTGCATTTGATGACCGAGACTCCCGAGCGGCATTTCGAGGCGTTCATCGCTGCCGGATGTACGCGGGTGATCTTCCACGTCGAGGCGAGCGCGCATCCGCACCGGCTCGCGCAATCTTTGCGCGCCCGAGAAGTCGAGGCCGGCGTCGCGATCAATCCGGGCACCTCGGTCGAGGCGCTGGAGCCGCTTTTGGACGTTCTGGATCTTGCGCTCGTGATGACGGTCAACCCCGGTTGGGGTGGACAGAAATTTATCGAGAGCACGTTGGCCAAAGTCGAAACGCTCCGGCGATGGCGACCGGAGCTCGCCATCGAAGTCGATGGGGGGATCGATCCGTCGAGTTTGCCTCGGGCGCAGCGAGCGGGCGCGGACGTCTTCGTGGTGGGGAACCATCTCGCGAAGGCGCCGGACCTTTCTTCGGCGATGCGGGAGCTGAAGGGGCTGTGCGTCTAAGGTTCGTCACGACCACACTGCTGCTTTTCGGCCTCTTGCTGCTGCTTGCCTGGCCTTGGGCCGTGGGCTCTCGCCCCCGGCTTTCCATGCAGGAGATCCGCGCGGAGGGCTATACCGAGGCCCAGCAGGCTCAGGTGCTCGAACGGCGGAATCAAGTGTATTTCGTGCGTTTTTCGACGTATGTGCTTCTGCTCTTTCTGAGCTTCGCCGGAGCGGCGGTCGGAGCGAGCCTGATGATGCGCCGGGTGCGGGGGGAGTTTCGCGAGACCACGCGGACCAACCTCACGGAGCTGATCGAGGGGACTCTGCACGACCATCACAAAAAACGCGAGGGTGAAAGCCAGGAGCGGGAGGAGTAGATGCCGGCTCAGCGGTTGATGCGCCGCGCGATCGAGCTTTCGAAGCGCGGTTTCCCGGCCCCGAACCCCCATGTGGGCTGCGTGGTGGCGCAAGGCGGACAGATCGTCGGCGAGGGGTTTCACGAAGCGGCCGGCGGGCCGCATGCTGAGGTAGTGGCGCTCGGGGAGGCGGGAGCCCGCGCCAGGGGCGGCGAGCTGTATGTGACCCTTGAGCCTTGTCACCATTCCGGCCGCACCCCTCCTTGTACCGAGGCGATCTTGCGCGCCGGGATTTCGAAAGTGTATTTCGCATGCCCGGATCCCAACCCGAAAGCTTGGGGTGGGGCCGAGCACCTCCGCGAGGCCGGGGTGCAGGTGGCCTCGGGCGTGTGCGAAGCGGAGGCCGAGGAAGTGAACGCGATCTTCCTGGGTGCGATGCGCCTCGGTCGCCCCTTTGTCTCGATCAAGGCGGCGATGACCTTGGACGGCCGTATCGCGCTCCCCTCCGGCGAGAGCCAGTGGATCACCGGGCCGAAGGCGCGCGAGGAGGCCCACCGCCTGCGCGCGGAATCCGGCGTGGTGCTGGTCGGGCTGGGAACGGTGCTCGCCGACGATCCGTTATTGACGGCGCGCATCCCGGGGGTCGTCAATCCGCCGTTGAAAGTCGTGCTCGATCCTGAGGAGCGTCTGAGCGGTCGAGAACGGCTCTTCGAAGGCGGCGGCGCGCTGCACGTTGTGCCGCGGGCCACGCGAGAGGGGCAGTTGGAAGTCGCGCTTCGGGATGGGAAGTTCGATCTTCCGGCGCTGCTCGCGCTTCTTTGGGAGCGAGGAGAAACGGGGCTGCTCGTCGAAGGGGGGGCTTGGACTCACGCCCGGTTTCTCGAAGCGGGGCTTGTCGACCGGCTGGAGCTGTTTCTCTCGCCGCGCGCCTTGGGACAAGGGCCCGCCTGGCTCGAATCGCAGGCGGTGCGGAGCTTGGCGGAGGCGTACCGGTTCGCGTTTCGGGAAACGCGTCTCGTGGGCGACGATCTTTGGGTGCGCGCCGTCCCCCAGAGGGGGTAGCCCAGGCACGGGGGCGCCTCTCGGCGCGTAAGAGAAAAGGGGCTTTGGCCCCGGGTTCAGAAAAGTTGATGGCAAGCGAAAAGCCCCTTCCCGATCCGGTCCGCGACAAGCTGAAAAGCCTTCCGGCCAAACCCGGGTGCTATCTGTTCAAAGATGGCGCGGGCGAGGTGTTGTACGCGGGAAAGGCGCTTTCGCTGAAGAACCGGGTCAGGAGTTACTTTCAAGCTTCGGCGCGACACGGTCTGCGGATCGCCCGTATGGTGAGCAAGGTGCGCGATCTGGAATGGATCGTGGTGGATTCCGAGGTCGAGGCGCTCGTTTTGGAATGCAACCTCATCAAGCGCCACCGACCTCCGTTCAACGTGCGCTTGCGGGACGACAAAAGCTATCCCTACATCGTGATTACGGACGAGCGTTTCCCTCGCGTCGTCTTTTCGCGCAACCCCCGCCGAATTCGGGGCAAAGCGTTCGGGCCCTATACCTCGGCGTTCGGCGTGCGGGACACGCTTCAACTGCTTCACAAAACCTTTCCGCTCATCCCGTGCGGCAAATCCTGGAGCGGACGCGCCGAACAAAGGCCGTGCCTGTACTATCATCTCGGCCAATGTCTCGCCCCGTGCGCCGGGCTTTCGGATCCGGCCGAATACGCCGGTGTCATCGATAAGGTCGAACGGTTTTTGCAGGGCAAGGAAGAGGGACTCGTCGTGCAGCTTCGGCAGGAGATGGCCGATGCGTCGGAGGCGCTCGAGTTCGAGCGCGCCGCGCGACTTCGCGACCAGATCGGGGCGATCGAGCAGCTCTTGCAGCGCCAGAAGGTGCTGCAAGACGAAACGCTGGATCAGGACGTCATCGCCGTCGTCAAAGACGAGCGAGGGGCGGCGGTCCAGATGCTCTACATCCGAGGCGGCAAGCTGATCGGGCAGCGCCAGTTCATGTTGGACGGTTCTGGGGACGTGGCCCCGGGCGAGGCCGTCGGCGAGTTCGTGAAGCAGTACTACGCCGAAGCGCCCGAGATCCCCCGGGAGATCCTTCTGCCGCTCGAAATCGAAGAACGCAAAGTCGTGCAGAGCTGGCTGCGGACGCGGCGTGGGCAAGCCGTGAGCATCGAAGTGCCGCAACGGGGTGAAAAGCTGCGTCTCGTCGAGATGGCGGCTAGCAACGCCGAGCAAGCGCTGGAGGGCTTCCACGCCGAACTGCAGCAGAAAGAGCGTTGGGCGGCCGAGGCGATGAGCCAGCTTCAGGAGACGTTGGGGCTACCCGCGCCGCCGCTTCGCATCGAGGGGTACGACATCTCGAACACTCAAGGGACGGCTCCGGTGGGTTCGATGGTGGTTGCCGAGAACGGTGAGCCCGCCAAGGCTGAGTACCGCCGGTTCAGGATTCGATTTCATCCCGAAAGTCCGAACGATTTCGCCATGATGCACGAGGTGCTGCTTCGCCGCCTGAGAGCGTTCTTGGACGAGGACCCCAAATTCGTCCGGCTCCCGGATCTGATCGTGGTCGACGGCGGGATGGGCCAGCTCGGCGCCGCGCTCAAGGCGCGGGACCAATTGGGGCTCAGTCTTCCGATGGTGGGTCTGGCGAAGAAGTTGGAACTGATCTATGTGCCGCATCCGCTGGGCGTGGCTGAGATGCTGGAACCGCAGGCGGATCTCGCCTTGCCTCAAAGCGTACGCTACGACGCCCCCGCGCCGGTCCAGTATCGTTTCGAAGAGATCGCTCTGCCGATGACCGCGCCGGGGCTGATGCTGCTTCGCAAGTTACGGGATGAGGCTCACCGCTTCGCGCTCAGCTACCATCGCAAGGTCCGCGACAAGCGGTTCGCGGGCTCGGCGCTCGACGAGGTCCCAGGGATCGGGCCGAAGCGCCGACGGTTGCTGTTGAGAACCTTTGGGTCCCTCGAAGGGATCCGAAGGGCGAGCGTGGATGAGATCGCGGCGGTGCCGACCCTCACCCGAACGCTCGCCCAAAGCGTCAAGGAGACGCTTCAAGAGCCTTAAACAGAACTCTTTTTCGAAAACATCGCATCGAGCGAGTAGCGCCCGGCGCTGGTGAAGAAGATCGCGATCGCGAAGATCAAATAGACGTAGGCGAGCTCTTTCGTGCTGAACGGATCGGCTCCGTGCGCGCCGAAGAATGCGACGCCCATACCGATCGCGAGCGCAAGCGCAGCGGGGCGGGTCAGCAGGCCGATCGCGATCAGAAGCGCCGCGACGAGCTCGGTCAACGCGATAAGCCAAGCGAAGAGCATGGGGGCAGGGAATCCGAGTTTGGTGATGCCGGCCACAAGGCCCGAAGCTTCCCCGGAAGTCATCATTTGAAATTTGCCCCAGCCGTGGGCGAGCGCCATCGACAGTCCCATGCCGATGCGAAGCACTAAGAGCCCGAAATCGGTGAAACAGCTGCAGCCAAAGAAAAATCGTTTCATAGTGTCTCCTATCAGACCTAGTTACGGATCATAGCCCCTTTTTTGTTGCGGGCTTTCGAAATCCGGGTTTGTCCCAGCAGGTGTAAGCTCTAGCGGATGGCCCGCAAACTCCTTACAATAAAGAGGATGCCTCTTCGCACGCTTTTGGTTTTCGCCGGTCTGTTGCTGGCGGTTCTCGCTCCTGCTCAAAATTTCCGAATCGAGCGGTTCGATGTGGAGATCGCGCTTCGGCCGAGCCGCGCGATGCACGTTCGCGAGAAGATCGCCGTGACCTTCGAGGACCAAGCCCGGGGGATCTATCGACTCATCCCGACTCATCTCGACAACGGCAAAGGAGCGTTGCGCAAGCTTTCCCTCTCTCAAATTCGGGTCACCGACGAAGCCGGAAGAAAGCAGACCGCCCGAGTTCAGCGGCAAGGGCGGGCGGTCAACATTCGCATCGGCGACGCCGATGTGTTTTTGCCGGCCGGAACCCGCAAGATCTATGTGATCGAGTATGTCGCCAAAGGCATGCTGAACTGGTTCGACCAGGAGGCGCAATGGGAGCCCTCGGTCGAACTGTATTGGAACTCGACCGGTCACGAGTGGCCCTCGGTGATCGCCACGACGAGCGTGAAAGTCGAATTTCCCCAAGTCGATCATCCAGACCAGTTGCGCGCGCAGCTCTTCATGGGTCCCTATGGAGATCGCGAGGGGTTGCTGCAAGAGGGCCTCGGGTGGAAAGAGAACCCGGAGCGCACGGTGCGGTTGGAGGTCAGGAACGGCTTGTTCGTCGCGCAACGAATTACGCCGTTGCAACCCGGAGAGGGATTGACATTCGTTTTGGGGATGCCCGAGACAGCGATCCCCGAACCGACGGGATGGGAGAAAGCGATGGCGTTCCTCGGCGCAAACGTCGCCCTTATGCTTCCGCTGGGCACGTTGTTCGTGCTTTGGCTGGTTTGGCTCAAGATCGGCCGCGATCAGGCGCTCGGGCCGATTGCCGTGCGATACGATCCTCCCGAAGGGTTGAGCGGGCCCGAGGCGGGGGCGCTGATCGACCAGCGGGTCGACCCTCGCGACTTCTCGGCGGGGCTCATCAGCCTCGCGGTCAAGGGGTATCTGACGATTCAGCCTCAGGAGCGGGGCATGCTGTTCAAACGTCGTGGCGCGGATGTCGCGTTGACCGAGAAGCAGAATGGGGACGACCTCTCGCTTTTCGAATCGAAGCTTTTGCGCCGCCTTCGGGCCGGAGGGACGATGTTGGACGAGGAGGACCTTCGCGAGTGCGTGGCGCCTTATAAGTCCGAATTGCAGCAAGCGCTTTTCAATTCGTTGGTGAGCCGTGGGTACTATCGGTCGACGCCGAGCAGCGTTCGAACCCAGGTTGGTCTGATCGGCGGGATCGGGATCGCGCTCGCGCTTTATTTGATCGCGCGTCTGGTTCCCGCGAGCACGACGCCGGTGCTGGTCGTGTCCGGGGTCGCCTCCCTCGTAATTCTTTGGCTCTTTGCGCGGATCATGCCGCGCCGCACCGGCGAGGGAGTGGCGGCACTTCGCGCGGTCAAAGGGTTCGAGGAGTTCATGCAGCGCGCCCGACGGCAGGAACTCGAATGGCTGGCGCAGAAGCATCCGGACCAGTCGCTGTTCGAGCAATATCTGCCGCACGCGGTGGCTTTCGGCTTGGTCGCGGAATGGGCACGGGCGTTCGAGGGCATCCTCACCGCGATGCCCACCTGGTACGACGCTCCTCATGGAACCGGGTTTCACGCGCGCTATTTCGGGAACGACCTGATGTCGGTGACGAAGTCGATCGGGGCGGCGACTTGGACACCGCCCCGATCCAGCGGCGCGAGCGGAGGGAATTCCGGTTTCGGCGGCGGGTTTGGAGGAGGTGGTGGCTTCAGCGGCGGCGGTTTCGGCGGGGGCGGCGGCGGAAGTTGGTAGGGCTCCAGTCTGAATCCGTGTCACAATAAAGTCGGTGGAACGTATCCTACTGGCTGCTCCGCGTGGGTTTTGCGCGGGGGTGGCGTATGCGATCGAAGTCGTGGATCTCGCTCTGAAGATTCATGGGGCGCCGCTGTACGTGCGGCACGCCATCGTCCATAACGAGTGGGTGGTCCGCAGCTTTGAAAAGCGGGGAGTCGTGTTCGTCGAAGATCTGGACGAAATCCCCGAGGGTATGCCGGTCGTCTTTTCGGCGCACGGCGTGTCGCCCGAGGTCCGCAAGAAGGCCGAGGTGCGCCGTTTGAAGGTGATCGACGCCACTTGCCCTCTTGTCACGAAAGTGCATAACGAGGCGAAGCACTTCGCTCGGAAAGACTATTTCATGATCTATATCGGCCACGTGGGCCACGTCGAGGCCGAAGGCACGATGGGCGAGGCGCCGGACCGGATGGTGTTGGTCGAGACGCCCGAAGACGCCGAGAAGCTGGAGATCCCGCATTACGAGAAGCTCGCGGTGCTGACGCAGACCACGCTCAGTGTCGAAGAGGTCCGCGATACGATGGCCGTTCTGAGACGCCGGTTTCCGCACATGGAGACCCCCAAGAAAGAGGATATCTGCTACGCGACCACCAACCGGCAGGCCGCGATCCGCGAACTGGCGAAGGAGTGCGATCTCGTGCTGATCGTGGGCTCGACGACGTCTTCGAACTCCAACCGGCTTCGCGAAGTTGCCGAATCGCTCGGCGCGGAATCGCATCTGATCTTGGACAAAAGTCAGATCCGTCCCGAATGGCGCGAGAGCTACCGGACGATCGGTGTCTCCTCGGGCGCTTCGACCCCCGAACAACTGGTCGAAGAGGTTATCGGCGCGCTACTGGAAGGCCGAGAGGACGTGCCGGTCAGCGTGCTCGAAACGGTGCGCGAGGACGTGAAGTTCATGCCTCCGCGAGATCTGATCCAGTTGGCGCAGAAGTAAGGCCCTCTTTTTAAGTATGCTTAGGGGCGTCTATGCACGCGAAGAAGCTCCTTTTGATCGCTCTTACGCCGCTTACTTTCGGATGCGGCGCCCCTTGGATTAAGTCCTGGCACAGCCTGAGGACCGTGAACGAGGTCTCGGTGCACGAGGCCAAGCCGATCGGTCCGTCTTACGGCTCGGGCGGGATCGCCAACGCCAACGGAGGAATCGATCCGACCGACACCTATGGCTCCAAGGCGCCGTTTCGGGGCGAGGCTCGATAGGCGCATGGCCCGGGACGATCGATTTCGGTTAAGTGCGGAAGAGGCTCAGTTGCTCTCCCAAGTGTACGGGACGCCGCTCTACGTGGTGGGCGAAGAGCATTTTCGCGCGCGCATTCGCCGCTATCTGCAAGCGTTTCAAGCGGCGTATCCCAAATCCGAGTTGACCTTCGCATCGAAAGCCAACAGCGCGCTCGCGCTGCTTGCGATCGCGCATGAGGAAGGATGTTTGATCGACGTGGCCAGCGAGGGGGAGCTTCGCGCCGCCCTTCGAGCCGGCGTACCGCCGCAGCGATGCCATCTGCACGGCAACAATAAAACCCGCCAAGAGCTGCATTTCGCGATCGATCAGGGTATCTCGCAGATTGTCGTCGACCATTTCGGGGAGATCGAAACGATTCAGGAACTGGTCGGATCGCTCGCCGAAGCGGCTCGTGGACGGTGCCCTGGCCTCGTCTTGCGTCTCGCGCCCGGGGTGGACCCGGTGACGCACCATAAGATTTCGACCGGTCAGGCCGACACCAAATTCGGGTTTAACATCACCGACGGCTCAGCCGAAAAAGCGACGCTTCGTTGCCTAGAACTAGGGCTGCCGCTTGTGGGCTTCCACTGCCATGTGGGTTCGCAGCTGCTCGATCCCGAAGCGCAGATCTCGGGAGGCGAGTTGATCGCCCAGTTCGCGGTTCTCATGAAGGAGCGGCACGGCTTTGAGGCGAAGTTCCTCAACGTCGGCGGTGGGCTCGGCGTCCGCTACACCGACGAGGATCGGCCGATGGAAGTCGAGGAGTATTGCGGCCGGATCGGCCAGGCGGTCCAGCGCGCGCTGGAAGGGAGCGGGCTATCGCCCGCGCTGACCCAGGAGCCCGGGCGATCGCTGATCGCCGAAAGCGGCGTCACGTTGTACGAAGTCGGGGTTTTGAAGTCGGTTCCGGTCGGGGAGACCGCCCGTCGCCTCTATGTCTGCGTCGACGGAGGGATGTCCGATAATCCGCGCCCGGCGCTCTACGGCAGCCGGTATACCGTCGAGCGCGTCGCGCGGGGAGCCCATCACGAGCCGCTTCCGGCAGGAGCGGCCGCGATCGGAGCGGAAAAGCCCGGTCTCGCGGCGAGCGCCCCCACGACGGTGTTGGGCGGGGTGCCCGAGCCGATGCAGACCGTGACGGTCAGCGGGCGGCATTGCGAGACGGATAAGCTGTTCGTCGACATCTCGCTTCCGGCGGATCTGGCGATCGGAGATCTGATCCAGGTGCTCTGCACCGGGGCCTACAACGCCTCGATGGCCAGCAACTATAACCGCTATCCGCGCCCGGCGATGGTGCTTTTGCGAGAGGCGGGCCAGCACGCGTTGATCCAGCGCCGCGACACATGGGACGAGATGTTCGCGCGCGAACAGGTGCCCGAAGGGTTTGGGGCCATCTAATGGGTGGTCTGGATGCCTCGCAGGTGCTGGCGATCGGGATCGTGATCTTCCTGGCGATCGGACTGCACGAATACGCGCACTGCAAATTTGCGGATCTCGCGGGCGATCCCACGCCGCGATACTACGGGCGCGTCACGCTGAATTTGACGAAGCATTTCGAGCTGTTCGGCACGATCATGATCGTGCTCACCTCGCTTTCCGGGTTCGGTATCGGTTGGGGTAAGCCCGCTCCGATGGACCCGCGCAAGATGCGCAACCCCCGATGGGACTTTTTTATGGCCGTGGCCGCGGGGCCTATCTCGAACCTTTTGCAGGCCGTGCTTTGGGGGCTCGTCTACCGGCTCCTGCCCCTTTCGTCTTGGGGGACGCTGGAGAGCATGGATTTCACGCAGGCTTTCCTCGTTCAGCTGGCGTTCTTCGGGGTGTTGATCAACGTCAGCCTGATGTGCTTCAATCTTCTTCCTCTCGGGATGCTCGACGGGCACTGGTTGCTCGGTACGTTCCTGCCTGAGCGGACTCGGGCGAAGTGGTACCTGTGGAATCGGCAATACGGGGTGATCCTTTTGATCGGGATCGTGCTCATCGGCCAGTTTAGCCCGGAACTCAGTCTCTTTCGGCACACCTTGTATCCGATCGTGAATCGCGTGAGCTCCGCGATCCTGACCTGACGACGGTTTAATCTATGGAATCAACGAAGCGACTTTTGAGCGGGATGCAGCCCACCCAGTCGAAGCTGCATCTGGGCAATCTGGAAGGCGCGCTACGCAATTGGGTGGCGCTCCAGGACGAGTACAAGCTGTTTTGCATGGTCGCGGACTGGCACGCGCTGACCACGCTGGGCGAGGATCCGAGCATCATCGCCGAGAACTCGCTCCAGGTCGCGATGGATTATCTGGCCGCCGGGATCGACCCGGGGCGTTCGCCGATTTTTCGCCAATCCGACGTCAAGGAGCACGCGGAGTTGCATCTGCTTTTTAGCATGATTACTCCGCTCGGTTGGTTGGAGCGCGTGCCGACTTACAAAGAGAAAAAACAGAATCTCAAGACGGATAGCGAGGCGTATGGGCTGTTGGGCTACCCGGTGCTTCAAGCCGCCGACATCTTGTTGTACAAGCCCTACGGGGTGCCCGTTGGGAAGGACCAAGCGCCGCATCTGGAGCTGTCTCGTGAAATCGCCCGCCGGTTCAATCACTTATACGGCGAGGTCTTTCCGGAGTTCAAAAACATCATCGGCGAGGTGCCGGTGATGCTCGGGACCGACGGCCGGAAAATGAGCAAAAGCTACGATAACGCGATCTATATCCAAGATGACGAGGACACCACCGCGAAGAAAGTGATGGCGGCGTTTACGACGCCCACGAAGATCAAGAAGACGGACCCTGGCGTGCCCGAGAATTGCGCCGTCTGCCAGCTGCTCAAGGTGTACTCTCCCGACTGGGAAAGCCAGTGGGAGGCGGATCGCCAGGGGCTGATCGGCTGCGTCCAAAACAAAAAAGTTTGCATCGAAGCGATTAACGAGGCTCTAAGACCGATCCGAGAACGCCGACAATCGTTAGATAAGGCGTCGGTCCTGGCGATTCTTCGTCAAGGAGCCGACGAAGCGCGCGAAGTCGCCACGGTCACGATGGACGAGGTGCGGCGCGCGATGAAATGGGTATGAGCGAACCGGATGGCCACGCCGCGCCCCTTCGAGGGGTACGGGCGATTTATTTCGATTTGGACGACACGCTGTGTTCCTATTGGGATGCGTGCAAGGTGGGGCTTCGCGGCACCTTCGAGGCCCTTGGGGTCGACGGACGATCCCCCGAAGAGATGATGCACCACTGGGCGGCGGCGTTCCGCGAGTTCGCCCCGTCCCTCAAGTCCTCGGGCTGGTACGAGGGGTACCTAGCCTCGGGAGAGCCCACCCGGACCGAGCAGATGCGGCTGACCTTGGAGCGTCTGGGGATCGAAAGCGAATCCCATGCGAAAGAGTTGAGCCAGCGCTATTTTGAGGAGCGGGATCGGGCCCTCCGGCTTTTTCCCGAGGCGCGCGAGGTGCTGGAGACCTTGGCTCCTCGTTACCGGCTCGGATTAATCACGAACGGCCCCGCGGACATCCAGCGGCAGGAGATCGCCACGCTGGAGATCGAGCGCTATTTCGAGTCGGTTTTCATCGAAGGCGAGATGGGAGAGGGAAAACCCCATCCGCGCGTGATGGCGCGGGCGCAAGAGGCGGCCGGTTGCCCTCCCGATCAGATTCTCTTCGTCGGGAACAGCTACGCGCACGACGTCCGTCCGGCGCTCGAAGCCGGTTGGCACGCGGTCTGGGTGCGTCGCGCGAGCGACATTCCGCCGAGCGTGCAGGGCGAAGCGGCTCGTCCGGAGGAAAAACCGGAAGGGGCACCCGAGCCCGACGCGTCGATCGGCGATCTGCGCGAGCTTCTTCCTCTGTTGGGGATCTAGTTTCCGGTTCGGTGCCGAAGGGGCACGGGCGGGAGAGACAGCGCGTCGGTTCGACTCGAGTTCGTCACGGCGATCAGTCGATCTAAAATGATCTTGACCGAGCCGGCTAACGGGAAGGCGATCAGCATTCCCACGAACCCGAAAAGCGCGCCGCCGCAGAGGATGACAAAGAGACTCACGGTGGGATTCAACCCGACCGAGCGTCCCACGACCCGCGGGTAGATCAGGTTATCGAACGCAGTGCCCATCACCAAGAAGAGCAGCGTGGCGATGACCGCCCAGGTCCACGACGAGCCCACGACATCTCCTAGCAGAATCGGGCCTTGAACTTTGCTAAAACCCAGAAGCAGGAACATGATCAGCATGCTGACCGCGTTGCCGAGGTAGGGGATGAGATAAAGCACCCCGAACAACATACCGAGCAGGATCGCGTACGGTACGTTGCAGACCCAAAGCAGCAGCCCCGAGACCACCATGTACAAGAGCACCATGAGGGTGACGCCGCGCAGGTAGCTCATGAAGACGTTTCCGATGTCGCTGAGCACGGCTAAGGTGTGCGCGCGGATACTGGGAGGAATCCAGCGCGGTCCGGTCCGTTTGATCGTGTCGAAGTCCATCAACATAAGAAAGACGAGCAGCGGAACCAAAACGACAAAAAATAGCTGGCCCAGAAGGTTGGTCAGGAACCCGAACATCGTGTTGAAGCCGGATTGGATGCCGTCTACGATCTGTTCGCGGCGGGGCTCGATGAATTTCTGATAAAGTCCGCGCCGCGTCGAGGGGAGCCCAAAACGCTCCAGCGTCGGGCGATGCTCTGCGAGGATCTTATCGAGTGTGTCCAGCTTGCTGCCCTGCTTGGCCTGGACGACCGGATTCCAGCGCACGTAGAAGTTGCTCCGCGTGTTCACGTCCGCGATGGTGGCGGTGACCTGCGTGACTTTCTTTTGCAGAACCCCGACTTGGCGGACGATTTTCGGGCCGATCAAAAACCCCGCGAGCCCGACCACGAGTAGGAAGGCGAGAAAAACCGCGGCGACGGCCACGATACGTGAGAAGCCCCTTTTTTGCAGCTTTCGAATGCTGGGGTCCAAGACGGCGCTGATAATGAACGCCACCGCGAAGGGTAAAAGAACTCCCCGCACCAAATATAAAAAGCCGAAGGCGGCCACAACAAGGACCGCCCACAGCAACATTCTCCAACCCATCATGGTTTCGTTTCGCGTTCGTAATTCGCCCGGGCCAAACCGGGTTGAAGAGCGCGAGGCTTAGACGCCTAGCTTCTCGAGGTCTTTCTCGCGCTTGACGCGCTGCTCTTGAATCCACTCCTCGGTCTTGCCTTTCAGCTCGTTGAACTTATGGGCCAGATCGTCTCGGGTGTCTTCGCCCGCCTTCGGAGCAAAAAGCAGCCCGGCCGCCGCCCCAATAATCGCTCCCAGGCCTACGCCCGCGAGCATGTAAATCAAAGCGCCGCCTTCATCGGAATCGTTGTATCGGCTCATGTTCATCCCTCCTTTGGGTTGTCTTTATTATGCGCGTCCGCGCTCCATTTTTGAAGAGTGGGCGAGGCACGCTTTTCTTTTCAGACGACAAGGTCGCGAAGGCGGTTCATCCTTCCAAGCCCTCGTGGGCCAGTCGAAGGGCTTCCAGGCACGCTCTCGCTTTGTTGCGGCACTCCTCGTACTCTTTCGAGGGAACCGAATCGGATACCACGCCCGCTCCCGCCTGGACATGCGCGCGCCCGTTTTGAAGATAGATCGTACGGATGGCGATGCAGGTGTCGAGATCGCCGCTGTCGCTGAGAAAGCCGATCGCCCCGGCATAGCTTCCGCGCCGGGTCTTCTCGACTTCGTCGATGATCTCCATGGCCCGAACTTTCGGCGCTCCGCTGACCGTGCCCGCCGGAAAGCTCGCGCGGATCAGATCGAACACACTTTGCGAGGGGGGGAGCGCGCCGCGAACGTCGCTCACGATATGCATGACGTGGCTGTAACGCTCGATGACCATCAGTTCCTCGACACGCACCGAGCCGTACTCGCAGACGCGGCCGAGATCGTTGCGCCCCAGATCTACCAGCATGATATGCTCGGCGCGCTCCTTGGCGTCGGCCAGCAGATCCTCGGCGAGCGCGCGGTCTTCGGTTTCGCTCTCCCCTCGCGGGCGGGTGCCGGCGATCGGCCGGACTCGAGCTTCGCGGCCGTGCAGGCTGACGTGAAGCTCGGGCGAAGCGCCGACGAGGTCGAACGCGCCGAAGCGAAGCAGGAACATGTAGGGCGAGGGGTTGAGGGAGCGGAGCGCGCGGTAGATCGCGATGGGAGGCGCGGAGACCGGGGCCGAAAAACGAAGCGAGGGCACCATTTGGATGCCGTCCCCGGCGACGATGTAATCCCGGATCGTCTCGACGGCAGCCTCGTACTCGGCTTGGGTCATGTTGCAGGTCGGAGGGTGATATTCGCCCTTTCCTTCAGGGAGCGGGGGGCGGGGGAGGGCGAGTCGCTCGCGCACCCACTCGATCTCGCGGCAGGCCTCTTCGTAGCCCGCTGCAGTGCCGTTTGCCATCGCGATGATACGAATCAGGTTGCGCGCGTGGTCGAAGACCACTACGCAGCGGGTGAGCATCATCGCCAGATCGTCGGTCCCCAGATCGTCTTCACAGGTATCGGGGAGCTTTTCGAAGAATCGAACCAGGTCGTAACCCATCATGCCCACTGCGCCTCCGACGAACGCGGGCATGCCGGGGACTTGGATCGGGGGTTCGGCGGCCATTTCGGCTTCGAGCGCCGCAAGCGGATCGATCCCTTCCGGCAGGTCGCGGATCGTTTCGCCTTCCTCGGTCCAAACCCGAACCGTGCGTCCTTTAGCGCGAAGCACTTTGCGCGGGCGGACGCCGAGCAAGCTGTAGCGCGCCAACTGTTCGCCTCCGGTAACGCTTTCCAGCAAGAAGCTGAAGGTCTGATCGTGCGCGAGCTTCCAATAAGCGCTGAGCGGCGTTTCCATGTCCGCCAGCACGTCGAGGTACACGGGCATACGCCGTATGCCTTCCGTTTGCGCCAGAAACTGTTCTTTGGAAGGAACGATCATGCTGATGAGTATGCCGGATCGCTTCCGCAAAAGGTTGGGGCTACTGTTCCAGCAGGGTCCACGTCTCGGTGCTTCGGTCGAGCCAGTTGCGAACGGGGCCTTCCGCGCGAGCTTGTTCAAGTTGCTCGTATTCGAGCGTCGCGGAGACGACCCCCTCTTCGTTCGGGATCGTCTCCCCGAGCACGGCATTCGAAGGGAACGGAGCGATGCTCGGGGTGAGGATCGCGCTGCTACCGGTGGCCGAGGGAACCGGTTCTCGTCCCAGCGAGCCCACAAGAGAGGCGTGAACCACGAAGTTTTGGTTCTCGGTCGCCCGGGCATGGCAGCCCCAGCGGACGCGCTGAAAGCCCTGGAGGTCTTCGGTGAATGCCGGGACGCACTGTACTAGCACGCCGCTCTCGGCCAGGATGCGGCCGGATTCGGGAAATTCGGAGTCGTAGCATACGGTGACCCCCAACTCCGATTCCGGAAGGCGCCGGAGCCCCGAGCCCGGATGGATCTTCCAGAATCCTCGTTCGTAGCGGGTGAGCTTGTTTTTGGGCGCGAGCATGACCCCGAGTGCCGGGTGCGCGATCGGGCAGACGTTTTGAATGCCTCCCTGGACGACCTTGAAGTGCGACCCTCCGATTAAGATCATCCCACTGGAGTTCGCGATTCGCAGCAGCCAGTCTTCGAGCGCCTCTGCGTATTGCACGAGGTATTTCGGCACGTTGTGCTCTTCGAGGTCCGGCGCGAGGTGCAGCAGCTCCAGGCAGAACATCTCCGGAAGCACGACGACCTCGGCCCCCTGGTGATGCGCGTCGCTAATCAGGTCGTACAGGTGCGCGAAGAAATCGCCGTCGCTTCGGATCTCGCGGATCTTCCAAGCCACGGTCGCCACGCGGAGCGCGGTGCGTTCGAGGGTCATCTCCTTGTCTACGGCGTCCATTCCAAAAGCGCGGCGGCGTTCCCCGATTCCGCGTCCTCCATATAATTTTCTTTGATTTCGAGGAGTCGCAGCCCTAGCCGCAAAAGCGGGGTGAGCGTCCGGTCCTCTATCTCCCCCGATGCCACCGCTTGCCCATAGGCGGCCGGGGTGGGCGCCTTTTGCGAATCGGCCCAAGCGGCATAGCCTGGAAGGCGGCATCCCGTCCCATAGCGGCGCAACCTCCGCTTGCGCACGAAGTCGAAGCGGGCCTCATAAAGCTGGCGGGCGAGGCCGCGACGGCGGTGGTCTGGGTGGACGCTGACGTCTAGGCCATACAAAGTGGTGCCCTCTGGGTCGTGGCGATCGAGGAACGGTCCGCCGACGGTCTCATCCCAAGGAGCGTGTCGCTGCCAGTTCTCCTCGGAGAGGCGGGCGTTGCTGGCGCTTGCCACCACATTCCCTTCGGCGAGGGCGACGAACTGGGCTTCCGGGGCGAGTTCCAGATGACGCGCGAGGTGTTCGGCCCGCCATAAAAGCGCCTCGGGAAACGGCGCGGGAAAGCACGCGCGTTGCAGCGCCACGATGCTGGGAATGTCTCCGGAGCGCATCGGACGGACGAGATAGGGGCGAGGGGAAGCGTCCATGCCGAGCCTCTCAGATTACCGTCTTCGATAAACCCAGCAATGTTGCCAGGAACAAGCCTCGCACGATTGCGGAACAGCTTACCTGCGACGCCGCGGGGCATCCACGCAAGGATTGCAGGAGGGCTGGAAGGCGAACCCCGCCCAGCGATGGGGAGGCGTCGTAAAACCGGAAAGGGAACTATTCAGGGAGGATAGATCAAACATGTCATTTCGCGTTAACACTAACGTCTCTGCGATGAACGCGTTCAGGAACCTGAGCGTGACGAACACCGAATTCAGCAAGTCGATCACCCGGCTCAGCACCGGTCTTCGCATCAACTCTGCCGCGGACGATCCCGCAGGCCTGATCATCTCGGAGAACTTCCGATCCCAGATCGGCGGCATCAACCAGGCGATCAAAAATAGCCAGGACGCCGTCAACTACGCCAAAACCGCCGAAGGCGCGATGGACGAGATCAGCCGTCTGCTCCGCGATGCCCGAAACCTCGCGATAGCCGCCGGAAACACCGGCACGTTGAGCACGGCCCAGGTTCAAGCGAACCAGAGCCAGCTCGACTCGATCGTGGCTTCGGTCACCCGCACCGCGCAGCAGACACAGTTCGGAACGAAGAAGCTCCTCGACGGTAGCTCCGGCGTCAACGCCGCGGTTACCAACGGGACGCGCGTTGCCGGGATGTCTTTCTCGGGCAGCCTGGGCGGCGCCGTCGTCGGGAACTCGGCGATCGACATCGACGTGACAACGGCTGCTGCGAAGGCCAGCTCGCTCCAGACGCGAGTCATCGCGGTTGCGGATGTGGCGACTGCTTCGACCACGACGGTGGCTCAAGCGGGCTCGTTCACGATTAACGGCCAGACCTTCGGCGCTTCGGCGACCGACACGTACGGT
>JBBCJD010000017.1:0-43339 GCA_037189405.1 bacterium | reverse complement strand
ACCGCCCTGAGCAACGGCCACTACGTCGTGTTCAGCCACATCTGGGACAACGGCGGCATCCCCAATGCCGGTTTCGCCGCCTGGGCAGACGGCGGCAAAGGTCTCAACGGTCCTGTCACCCCCGCCAATGCCCTCGTCGGGTCCACTGCCCATGACCAAGTCTCCATTGATGGCGTGCGGGCCCTGCCCAATGGCAACTACGTGGTCCTCAGTGGCGACTGGACCTTGACCGCCGGTGCCATCACCGGGGGCCACGGCGGCGGCGGCGTCACCGGCCCAGTCAGCCCGGGCAACTCCCTCGTCGGGAGCATCGCTGGCGACTTTGTGGGGATGGGCAACACGCTCATCCTGGCCAATGGCCACTGCCTGATGCGCAGCGGTTTCTACAACAACGACCCCCTCAATAACGTCGGCGCGGTCAGTCTCATCGACGGCCAAACCGGCACCACCGGCTCCGTCAGCAGCGCCAACAGCGTGCGCGGCACCGTCGCGGGAGGAGGGCCTGCGCTAAGCTCCGCTGGCGACCCGGTCCGCAATCAGATGGTCGTCGGCGAGCGCAATGCCAACCGCGTCACGATCTTCCGCGGCGACCGCCTGCGCTCTCTGGGCAAAACCAGCATCGACGCGCCCGGAACCTTTGACATCGCCTACGCCAAGCCCGGTTTCGCCGCCGTCAGCCCGGACGGGGCGGCTTTGACCGACTTCAACCTCACCGGCTCCGGTGCCGCCAAAGGCAAAAACCGCGCCCTGTTGGCCTTTCACCCCCTCAGCGGTGGCGATCTCGTGTTGCAATCCGGGACAAGTTTGAGCCTCCTCGGCGGCGGTTTGCCCGCCAATGCCATCGCCACCGTCCTGACCGGGCAAAGTTTCCAGCAAATCAACCGCGGCCTGTTCCAGGCCACTGTCAAAGGCAGCGGCATCACCGCCAGCAACAACCGCCTTCTGCTGCTCGACAACGGCGCTGCCGTCCAGATCCTGCACCGCACCGGCACGCCCGTCCCCAGTCTCGGCAATGCCAGCATCAGCAGTCTGCGCGAGGTGCTGCACAGCCACGACCAGGACCTCATCGCCGTGAGCTACAAACTCAAGTCCGGTGGCGGTGTCAACCCCGGCAACGATGAGGGACTGCTCTTCCTCAACCACGGCGGCGTCATCCAGGTCGGCATCGGCGCGCGCGAAGGCCAGCCCGCCTTCGATGGTGGCGGCAGTTTCGGCCCCTTCACCGGTCGCGCCGCCATCTCCAGCACTTTCATCCACTTCACCGCCCTCTTCAAACCCACCGGCGGCAAGGCCGTGCCCACCGTCTTCAGAACCACCGCCGACGGCCTCACCACCTCCCGCCTCGCCGAAGGTGGCGTCATCGCTCCCACCTCCGGCGGCGCCACCTTCCAAACCTTCCCCGCCCTCAGCCACCTGGACGGCCAAGTCCTCGTCAAAGCCACCCTCAAAGGCAGCCCCGCCAGCCAAAACGAAGGTCTTTACCTTTTCCCCGCCAATACCCTGCTCATCCGCAAAGGGGAAGACATCGGCGGCGGTACCCTCATCACCCGCATCCTGCGCTACTGGCCCGCCGGTCCCGGTCAGGTCATCCTCCAGGCCCAACTCGGCGGCACCGGCGGCAAAAGCCAGGCCCTGCTGCTGCGCCAGGCCGACAACACCTATTTGATCCTGCTGCGCACCGGCCAGACCATGCCCGGCACCGGCCCGGCGAAACTGAAAGCCATCTCCGCCGTCGAGGTCAACCCGGTCAGCGGGCGCTACGCCGTGCTCGGCACCCTCAGCGGCAGTCCCGCCAGCAGCAACCAAGCCCTCTGGACCGGCGACCCCACCCTCGGCGGCGACACGCCCTTCGAGCAAATCCTCCGCCTGCCCCGGCTCACCCTGCGCAAAGGCAACGCCTACAGCACCGAGGCCACTCCGCAGGGCCTCATCCGCGGTCTCGCCCTCAAACCCGCCGCCGACCCCACCGGAGCAGGCGGACGCGGCCTGGCTCAAGCCCTCGGCGCCAGCGACGACCTCGCCCTCTTCATCACCAGTGACCGCAAGCTCACCGAAACCGTGCTGCTGGACCGGTGATTCAAAAACGGCATTGAAAACCACGGAATGCAGCGAATGCACAGAAAACCAATGAGTTGGGCGATGCGCCCGTCCCACCTTTTGGGTGAATGATCCAGAAGAACCCATTCATTGAAAATCCGTGCCATCCGTGGTTCTCCATTTTCCTTTCCAGGCTTACGGCCCACTGCCCACTGGATAACGGCTGTTCAGTTTGCCGCCACAAAGGGCGTGAAGCGGGATTCAAAGCGCTTCGGCAGCACGCATTGTAGCTCCGCCAAACCGCTGTCGTAATTCTCCGAGAGCACCTTGCCTTCGTTGTGCGCCAGCGAGACGAGGTCCATGCGGTCGAGCGGGATGGCGACGTGCAGGCGCACGACGCGGTCGATGAGCAGGGTGTGCAGGCGGTGGTGGAGATCCTCGATGCCCTGGCCGGTGCGCACCGAGATGGGCACGGCGTCGGGGAACTGGCGGCGCAGTTCGCCGAGGCGGTCGTCGTCGATGAGATCGACTTTGTTCAGCACCAGCAGCGTGCGTTTGTCCACCGCGCCGAGCTCGCCCAGCACCTGCGTGGTGGTCTGGTAAAAGTCGTAAGCGTGCGGGGAGGAAGCGTCGATCACGTGGATCAGGAAATCCGCCAGCACCGCCTCCTCCAGGGTGGCGCGGAAGGATTGTACGAGATCATGCGGCAGGTTGCGGATGAAGCCGACGGTGTCGGTGAGCAGCAGGGCCTGACCGTCCGGCAGCTCCAGACGGCGGGTGGTGGTGTCGAGCGTGGCGAAGAGCTTGTCTTCGGCCAGCACGTCCGCCTGGGTCAGGCGGTTGAGCAGGGAGGACTTGCCGGCGTTGGTGTAACCGACGATGGCGGCGTGCGGCAGCGGCACGCGGCTGCGCTCCTTGCGCATGGTGTCGCGTTGTTTTTTGACCTCCTCCAGCTCGGCTTTGACGCGATCCAGCCGTTTGTAGGCGAGACGGCGGTCCACCTCGAGCTGGGTCTCGCCCTCGCCGCGCGCAGCGGCTGCGCCGCCGCCTCCGGCGCCGCCCGCCGCGCCGCCTTGGCGGTCCAGGTGCGCCCACATGCGGGTCAGGCGCGGGATGGAGTACTCCAGCCGTGCCAGCTCGACCTGAAGCCGCGCTTCCTTGGTGCGAGCGCGCATGTTGAAGATGTCGAGGATGACCTCGTGACGGTCGATCACGCACAGGCCGGAGTCCGCCTCCCAGGCCCGCTGCTGGGCGGGGCTCAGCTCGTTGTCGAAGATGATGCAGTCCGCCTGAATCTGCTTGGCCTGCTCAATGAGCTCGGCGGTCTTGCCGCTGCCCAGCAGGTAGCGTGGCGTGGTCTCGCGCACGAACGCCAGCTCGGTGCCGACGATGCCGATGCCCAGCGTGCTCACGAGCTCCTTCAATTCCTCGATCAAATCCGTCGCCGCCTGCGCCTCGCGCCGGTCAAAGTACGCGCCGATCAAAAAGGCGCGCTCGACCACATTCGGTTTTTCCCGGACATCAAACATAACCACCACAGTGCGCGGGACTGGCGGGAGGGACAGGATTTTGTTGCGGAATGATCTTTGCCGTTCCAAGCCCTGGTCAACCCAGCTAACCTGCTAGGGGGGCCGGCTAGCGCGGGTTGATGTGGCATGCGTCTTTTCTTGATTCGTCTCCTTGCGTTGGCTTGTCCCTTCGGCGGTTTGGTGGCCGCCGAACCTCTGTTTGAAACCGCGCTCGTCTTCCCCTTGACGCCGAACAACAAGCCGAACTACCGCATCCCCGCCCTGATCCAGGCGCCGAACGGCGATCTGCTGGTCATCTGTGAGCGGCGCAACGACGGGCCCGGCGACATCGGCAATCACGACATCGTCATGAAACGCAGTTCGGACCTGGGGAAAACCTGGGGCGAGGAGACCGTCATTTTTGATGACGAGGACCGCGTCAGCACGGATCTCACCCTCGGCATTGACGACCGCAACGGCAAGCTGTGGCTGTTTTTCCTGCGCGACAAAAAGGAGTTCTGCCACTTCACGAGCACGGACAACGGCCACACGTGGCAGGGACCGGTCTCCATCCACGAGCAGGTGATCAAGCCCGAGTGGCAGACGCTCAAAGGACGCGAAAAAATCTCCGCCAATCCCAAAGGCCGCATGGCCCGCTGGGAGGCGAGCTGGGCGCAGCGCTACGGCTGCGGTCCGGGCCACGCGATGGTGAGACTGAAATCGGGACGCTTGGTCGTGCCCGCACGGCATCGCGAGGACATCGGCGGCGGCCGGCTGCGCAGCTTCGCGCATTGCTTTTTCAGCGACGACGGGGGCGCTTCCTGGCGGCTCGGCGGCAACATCGGCCTTCACACCAGCGAGTGCCAGCTCATGGAGCTGAGCGACGGCGCCTTGATGGTCATCTCCCGCAACGAAAGCGCCGAGGACGCGCCGGACAACCTGCGCCACCTCGTGGCCGTCAGCCGCGACGGCGGCGAAACCTGGGGAGAAGTGCGACGCGCCGAGGAGCTCATCACGCCGCGCTGTCACGGCAGCATTGAGCGTTACGACGCGGGCACCCTGCTCTTCTCCAGCCCTGCCACCCCCGTCCGCCAAAAAGAGCACCCTTACGGCCGCTACAACCTCACCATTCGCCTCAGCCGGGACGAGGGCCGCACTTGGTCGGCCGGCCGCACCCTCTGGCCCCACCCCGCCTCCTACTCCGATCTCGCGACTCTCCAAGACGGCACCATCGGCATCATCTACGAGCGCGCGGAGAAAGGCAGCACCCACTACTGGGACGAACTGCACTTCGCCCGCTTCTCCTTTGACTCCCGAAAAGGTGAGTCCCGCACGCGCGATGCTGGAATCGTGGGGGTACCGCGTGCAGATCGCTCCGCACGCCTTTGAGAAAGAGGATTATCTCGCGGGGTCCGACGCGCTACGGGCGGCCGATCTTCAAGAAGCGTTCGACGACCCGGACGTCCAGGCGGTGTACTGTTCTCGCGGCGGCTACGGATGCGCGCGACTCATGCCTTGGCTCGACCTCGACCGGATGGCAGCTTCCGGCAAGCTGTTCGTGGGGTTCAGCGACATTACGACGCTGCATCTCGCTTTGAACCGGCGGGGGCTTCCCACGGTCTATGCGCCGATGGCGTTGACGTTCGTGCGTGAGCGTGCGCCGTGGGTCGCGGAGTCCCTACGCGCGGCGCTGGCGGGGGAGTCGCCGATTCCCGCGTCCGCGCCGGCCGGCGAATGTTTGGTCCCCGGTGTTGCCGAAGGCTTCGTGACGGGCGGGTGCCTTTCTCTACTCGCCGACAGTCTCGGCACCCCCGATCCGCTGGACGCCCGCGGCCGCATTTTGCTGATCGAGGACGTGGACGAGAACCCGCATCGCGTGGATGCGAACCTGACCCACTTACGCCTGAGCGGAGCGCTGGAAGGGGTCCGCGGGATCGTCGTGGGAGAGATGACCGGGACCGACGAAAAGAGCGATCCCTCGATCGGAGCGCGATCGTGGCGGGTGATCGTTCGCGACCGGCTTGCGCCGCTTGGGGTTCCGACGGTGTGGAATTTTCCGTTCGGGCACATGGCGAATATGCTGTCGTTGCCGCTCGGGGTTACCGCGCGGCTCGACGCCTCGGCAGGCACGCTTCGTTACGAGCCCCTCTAGCGCCGGGCCGTTATGAGCCAGAATAGGGGATGATGCGCGTCAAACGATTCATCCCGATATCGATCCTTCTCGGGCTGTTCCCCGCGGTTTGGGGGCAAGTGTGGGAAAAGCCGATCGCCCCGGGGCTGACCTACCGGATGGAGGTCGATACGGGCGCTCCCCTGATCGTGCACGCGCTCCGTTACAGCCCCGCCTCGCAAGATATCCGTGCGGTCTCGGAGACCGCTTCGGGCACGGTGTACGCCGAAGGACAGTCCAAGGGGCGCGAGACGATCTCTTCGATGGTGCGACGAACTCAGGCGCTGGGGGGAATCAACGCCGACTTTTTCCCCTCGACCGGTCGGCCGCTCGGGCTGACGGTGCGCGACGGTGAACTGATTAGCCGTCCGTTTCTGCCGCGCGCCACGCTCGGTTGGGGCGAAGGGATCTGCGAATTCTGCGTGCCGGAGTTTCAGGCCACGATGCGAATCGACGGTCAAGAGACGGTGCTCAACGGCTTTAACGAGCAATGTGGGTTGAACGAGATCGTACTCAACACTTCCGTCGCCGGCCTTGCGCTCGCTAAAGCGCCCAATCTCGTTGCGGTGGTGCGGCTCGACGACACCGCGCCCTGGGGGCCGAACACCCGTCGCGAGGGTACTTTCCTCTATCTCGTCGAAGATGCCGAAAGCGTGCCGGTGCAGCCGGGCAACGTGCTGATCGCGGCCCAAGGACCGAAGCGCGAGTTGATTCGCAGCCTGCGAAACGGCCAGCGCGTCTCGTTTGAGATCAAGACGCGCGGATTCCGATGGGAGCACATCCGCCACACGGTGGGCGGAGGGCCTTTCCTCGTGCGGGGAGGCAAGGTCAACGTGACCTGGAAAGAAGAGAAGTTTCAAGAGAGCCTCGCCGGGCGCCGGCACCCGCGAACGGCGGTGGGCTTGACCCGAGAGGGGAACCTGTGGTTTGTGGCGGTTGACGGGCGATCGGCGCTCAGCCGCGGGGCGACGCTCACCGAGCTTGCGGGGTTGATGCTGCGCCTCGGATGCGTCGAGGCGATGAATCTCGACGGGGGAGGGAGTACGACGTTGAACCTCTTCGGGATCACGCTGAACCGCCCGAGCGAGGGGACCGAGCGCCTCGTGGCGAGCGGGGTGCTGTTCTACGGCGCGCCGCCTCTGGCGGATGCGAATCCGAGGCTGCTCACGATTTCTGGGCCCAAGGCGCTCGGGGAAAAGGAGAACTTGCAACTCTATGTGCAGGACGAGGAGGGGCGTCGCCTGCCAAACGCCGAGGTGCTTTGGGGCGTGAAGGGGCCGGCTTGGATCGATCAAGGGGGGCTGCTGCGCGCGCTGGGGCCCGGCCTGATCGAGGTGCAAGCCGCGGTGCAGGGGATTCGGCTGACCAAAAGCATGGAGATCGCCAAAGCGCTTCCTCCGCTTCAGGGGGGGCGTTAAGCCATGCCGCGGATGCGGTTTCTATCGGAAGATCCGCGCGAGATACGGATCGAGGCGAGTCTTTGGGGGGAGACGCGAGAGGTCTATGTTCGCTGCTCCGAACCGGTGCTCGTCGCGCGGGGGGAGGCGCTTCTCGCCCTTTCCACCTACCTTGGGATCGCGATGGAGGAGCCGATCGAGATCGAGGCCGGCATCTCTCCGCAAGTGCTTTCCCGCTGGCCGGAGATCTGCGAGATTTTCGAGTTATGGGAGATGAAAGAGCGTCGTCCTGAGCTCAAGCATCTGGGAGCGTCGGTTCCCTCGACGCCCGAAGAGCGGGGCGCGGGGCTATTTTTCTCGGGCGGGGTCGACGCCGCCTACAGCTTGGCTCGCCATTCTCAGGAGGTCGATACCCTGGTCTTCGTTTCTGGGTTCGATACAAAACTGCCGAACCTTCAGGCGCGCGCGGCGCGAATGGAGAAGATCAAACGGGTAGCGGATGTGTTCGACAAGCGTTTGATCGAGATCGAGACCGACCTGAAACGCGTGCTGCTCGGCCCGGCGGGCTGGCAGATGGGACACGGATCGATCATGGCGGCCCTCGCCCATCTTCTGAGCGGGCATCTGCGCGAGATGACGATCAGCGCGAGTATGAACTATCTGGAAGTGACGAAGTGGGGCTCGCACCCCTTGCTCGACCCACTTTGGTCCAGCGAGGCGATGACGCTTCGTCATCTCGGGCTGGATCGGCTCCGTGGAGCAAAGCTGCAGGTCCTCGCCGAGCATCCGGTGCTGCTCGATAACCTCCAAGTCTGCTGGGCCGGCGAAGGGGATACGAATTGCGGTCGCTGCGAAAAGTGTATGCGGACGATGATCTCGCTGCGTTCGATCGGGAAGCTGGAAGGGTGCAAAGCGTTCGAGGCGCCGCTCGATCTTCGCCGGGCGCGCTTTCTCAAGATGTATTACAGCGGGGAAAGCAATTACCAGGAGTATCTTCGCTATGCGCTCGAACGCGGCGATACGGAACTGGCTCGCGTGATCGAAACGATTCTGCGCCAACCTTATCGAAAGGGGGTTTGGGCGCCGCTTCGCAACGTGTGGCGGCACTTCCGCGCGCAATGGTCAGGTAAATAAACTCGGCATGTCGCATCCCGGTCTCAAATCGCTGTTGTTGCTCGCTTGGGGTTGCCTGGGGATTTCGGCGCTCGCCCAAACCAACGAGGGACTCAACGTACACACCGAGCGTTTGCTTCGGCCGTCTCGCTACGCCGGAACCTTCTTCGGTGCGAGCCAGCACATCCTCGGGTCCTCCGAAGACCGCCTTGTGGGGGGGGTGAGCTTGGGCTATGGCGAGCCGGAGCGCCAATTTCGGTTCCGCAATCTCCACGCGCAGTGGGTGTGGGAAGGATATCTGCTCCAGACCGACTACATCGGCAACCACCCTTCCGCGCCGGAGACGACCTACGGTTTCGGAGTTCTCAGCTACGCGCGGTACTACTTCAAGACGCCCAGCACGGTAATGGTCTACGTGGATCTGGGGTGGGGGCTGCAATATCGCGATAAAACAAGCCTCGATCTCGACACGCGCATCAACAGCACCCCGGTTATCGGAATGGGGGTCGTCGTGAACCTCTTCGATCAGGACTGGCTCGTGGGGTTGCGCCTATTGCACACGAGCAACGGCGGCACGAACCCCCCGAATACGGGGGAGAACCTGCTGCTTTTGACGATCGGGGCGCGGTTTTAAGTTAGTTCGCGCTGGAGATCTTGAGAATCGCCGTACCGAGGCGCGCGCCTTGGCTTTCGATCGGTTGGACGATCTCGACGCTTTTATCCTTCTTCTCGAATCCCGCCGTCGCGCGCGCCATCGAGGATTGCACCTTGCCGATCAGCGCCAGATCGCTGGAGGCGATCACGACGCCTTCGGCGTTCAGCAGGGTCGCATACTCCCAGCCGTTTTCTTGCACGAGCCGCGCGCAGAGCTGCTGCATCACGGCGTTATCGATTTGCGGCACGAGTCCTTGGAACAAGAACAGCGGCTGCGATCCGATCGCGAACGATTGAGCGGCATTTTGCAGCAATCGTTCTTCGTTTTTCGCCAGTTGGCTCTCGTACGATTCTTTGAGTTTCTTCACCTCGGCTTGGTGTCGCCGTCCCGAGAGCCCGAGCTGGATCGCGAGCCAGAGGGTCAGGATCAGGAACACGATGGCGAACATCGCCCAGGGCAGCGATTTCTTGGGTCGATCAGGGATACCGGCCGTCATACTCATCTTTAAGAATCCACCTCTTTTCCGTTCAATGCTAAGACGCCGAAGGCCCCGTGTGGGATTCCCCTACGGTAAACTTCCTCCCAAGTTATGGCGATCAAGCTGGGTCTTCCAAAGGGCAGCCTGCAAGAGGCGACCTTCGCGCTTTTCGAGCGGGCGGGGTATTCGATCAAGGTGTCGAGTCGGTCGTACCAGCCCGTGGTGGACGACGGCGACATCGAGCCGATCCTCCTGCGCCCGCAAGAGATTCCGATTTATCTCGAAGACGGCGTGATCGACGCCGGGCTTACCGGGCACGATTGGGTATGCGACTGTGGCGCGAAGTTGCACGAGATCTGCGAATTGCGTTACTCCAAGCTCACCAGCAATCCGATTCGCGTGGTGCTGGCGGTCCACCATGACTCGCCGATCCAGAAGATCGAGGACCTGGAGGGCAAGCGTATCGCCACCGAATACAAGCGGTTGACCGAACGGTACCTTCACGAGCGTCAAGTGACGGCGGACGTCGAATTCAGCTGGGGTGCTTGCGAGGTCAAGGTGCCTACCCTCGTCGACGCGATCGTGGTGAACACCGAAACGGGCAACTCGCTTCGGGCGCATAACCTCCGGATCGTCGAGACGCTCTTGACGTCTACGACTCGGTTCGTCGCGAATGTCGAAGCGTGGGCCGACCCGGTCAAGCGCGAAAAGCTGGAGAACCTTCAGATCCTGCTCGAAGGGGCGATGAATGCCGCCAAACTGGTGGGGCTCAAGATGAACTTGCCCAAGGCGAGGCAGTCCGAGATCCTCGGGCTGCTGCCTTCGTTGCAGAATCCTACGCTATCGCCGCTGGCCGACGCCGAGTGGATCGCCGCCGAGGTCATCCTGAACGAAAAGCAGGTACGTGAGATCATCCCCGCTCTGAAAAAGGCGGGCGCGACCGGGCTCGTCGAGTATCCCCTCAACAAAGTGATCTATTAGGTCGCTCGACGTCTGAAGAGACCCTCGGCAAGGCCAAACGCGAGAGAGCGTAGCGCCGCGTCCGCTCGTACGTCCGAAGATATGGAACCGGGACTCAACGACGACCCCGATTTCTCCTCCTCTCCCCCGAGTGGCCGGATTTCCTCCGGCCACTCTTTATTATTGTGGGATTTGGGTTTTTTTCGAACCTGCTGTATAATCCAATACGGAAAGGCTCTATGTATCGAGTCTCTATGTATATGGGATACGACAAAGGATTAAACCGAAACCACTCCGTCGCGATGATTCTCGCGGTGCTTGGCGATGGTGCGCGGCACGGATACGACATCGCCCGGGAGGTTGAGAGGAGAAGTGCCCAGCGCATCAATTTCAAAGATGGCACGCTGTATCCCATTCTCCGCTCGCTAGAAGCGGACGGTTTGATTGCCAGTACGTGGGAAGGGGGCGAGGGAGAGCGGCAGCGCCGCGTCTACACCGTCACAGATCACGGTATGGCGGAGCTCGAGCGACAAAAGAGCGTTTGGGACGAATATACGCACGCGGTGAACAGCGTGCTGCGGGGCGAGTCGGGAACGTCGGACTGGAGCCGCGTCAAGGCTTGGATTTTCGGGCGTTAGAAAAAGGAAGACGATGCGAACCCTTAAACTCGGCCCCATCCCCGCGCAGGAAGAGCGCTTTGCCGATCCGGACGCGATGATCGAAAACTATCTCGATCATCTCTGCGGCCCGCTGATCGGGCTTGTGCCCCATCTCGATCGCGTCCGGTTCCGTGATGAAGCCAAGTTCAATATCGAGGGGCGGATGGACATGTACCTGCGGGACGGGATGCCCCCCCTCGACGCGGCCCGCGAAGCGATCGAGAAGTACGGCGATTCCAAGGAGTTGAGCGATCGATTTTTGGCCGAGTGGATGCAGCACCAACAGACGGGGCTTTTCCGTCAACTCGGCAAGTCGAACGCTTACGCCGGCATGTTCTTTTCGCAGGCGACGTTCCTGGCGCTTTTGATTCTGATCTGGCGGATCTACGTTCCTTCTACAGCGAAATATAAAATCAATATCGACGAGGTGCGGACATACCTTCCGCCCCCCATTCCGATCCCCGACGCCGGTTCGCAAACTTGGGTGTTCTTCGGAGTGTTGATTTTCGCGCCGATCGTGGCGGGCTGGCTGACGGGCCAATTCGCGATCGTCCATGCGGCTCAGGCGGTGTTTCGTGCCCAAGTGCTGCTGACGCTCGGAACATTTTTTCTTGGCAGCGCGATGCTTCCGCAAACGGACGGCATCTTCGTGGCGCTGGTTCAACTGCTGTGGTGGCTCCCTGCCGGGTGCCTCACCGCGCATCTTGCCGCCGCCGAGGCATGGCGACGGCGATGCGCGAATCACTCATTCCCCAAAGGAGGAAATCATGACTAGACACTCATATTATGACAAATCTCGCCCTCCGATCCCAACTTCGGTCCGTGCTTTTACACTGATCGAACTGCTGGTGGTCATCTCGATCATCGCCGTGCTGGCGGCGATTCTGTTCCCCGTATTCGCTCAAGCGAAGGAATCGGCGAAAAAGGCGATGTGCTTGAGCAATGTTAAACAGATCGTGCTCGCCGATGTGATGTATTCGACCGACTATAACGGAAACTATTGCCCGATCATGTTTACCAGCTATGCACCGGGATATACGAGCGGAACGCAGTATCTTTGGTACACCTCTATCTATTACGACTACTCGGTCACGCCGATCACGCCCCAAGTTCGTCCTCAAGGAGGCTTGCTTTATCCTTACATGAAAGGGCAACTGCAAGATTGTCCTTCGGCCGTCGATATCTTCTCGACGTCTCAGGTCGCAGTAAAAACCTCATACGGCGTCAACCGAGACATGAAATCCTATGGAGGGACTCCCCCTTCGGCGAACGAGTCCGACATTTCGCGCCCTGCGGAAACGATCTTGATCGGCGATGCGATGATGGCGTATCGTTCTGGATCGGAGTTCCGGACGCAAACTCGTCCGACGCTCGGCAAACCGTCCGGCGGCGTACCGGATAATCATGCGCGCCACCTTGGCCGAATCAACTACGGTTGGGCGGACGGCCATGCGACCTCAAATTCGCTGTACTACCGCAAGCAGGGTGAACTTGGTTATTTCGAAAGCACTTCGCCTCCGGTCGAGATGCTTCGCGACACCTTCCATCTCGGCAATCTGGTCCCGCCGAATCAGCCGTTCTCGTTGACGGGCGGGTCGGACTACTACTACGTGCTGCAAAAGTAGCCCGTCCCAGCTAGGCCTCCGCCTTCGAAGGCGGAGGCCTTTTTTTGTTTTACAGTGTGGGGTGAGGCGCCGAAATTCGCTTCGTCCATGCCTTCTCGATGAAACGAAGGCCCACGCCTTGAATAATAGGACGGGATGAGCTACTACGCCGCCCGCTCGTACCTCTGGGGTGCGACTCGGTTTTGAGGTTGGTGACACAAGCTTGCTTTTGAACCGTGACGGCCCAGCTGGTCGCGTTTCTACGACCCGCTTGCGGCATCGTCCAAGCTCAAGCGAATTGTTCGAGAAGCGCTCGCCGTTGACTCAAGCCGTTAGGGGCGGGGTACCGGGATCATTTCGTTCCAGTTCGGGCCGATCTTCGCGTCGACCTCGATCGGGACCGAGATGGGGAGTGCGTTTTCCATCTCGGCGCGGATCGGCTCGATCCGGGCGTCGTCGCCGTCGGCGAGTTCGAACACCAGTTCGTCGTGCACGTTGAGCAGCATGCGCGTCGGCCCGCCTGAAAGGCGCCGGTCGACCCCGATCATCGCGAGTTTGAGCATGTCGGCGGCGGAGCCTTGGATCGGCGCATTCATGGCTTGGCGTTCTGCCCCGCGCCGGATATTCAGCTTCGCGTTGTGGATGTCGGGGAAGTAGCGTCGCCGCCCGGTGAGCGTGGTCGTGAAGCCTTTGCTGCGCGCCTCGGCGATCACGCCCGTCGTGAAGGCTTTGACTTTGGGAAACCGCTCGTTGTACTGATCGATCAGCGCTTTGGCCTCGGCGATCGAGAATCCGCCGCCGAGCTGGTTCGCGAGCCCGAAGTCGGTCACGCCGTAGAGCACCGCGTAGTTCAGCATCTTGGCGTAGCGCCGCTGCTCTTTGCTGACCTCCTCGGCCTTGAACATCAGCTGCGCCGTGACGGTGTGGACATCTTGATGCGCTTGGAACGCCTCGACCAGGGCTTCGTCGTCGCAGAGGTGTGCGAGTAGGCGAAGCTCGATCTGGGAGTAGTCGAAGGATGCGAGTCGATACCCGTCGGCGGCGAGGAACGCCTTGCGGATGCCCCGCCCCAGTTCGGTGCGGATGGGGATGTTCTGCAAGTTGGGGTCGTTCGAGGAGAGCCGTCCCGTCGCGGCGACGGTTTGGTTGTAGGTTGTGTGAATGCGTCCGTCGGGTTGGATCAGCTTGCCCAATGCCTCGGCGTAGGTGGATTTCAGCTTGGTCAGCTCCCGCCAGGTCAAGATCTCCGTGCAGATCGGGTAGCTCGGTGCGAGGAGTTGGAGGATCTCGGCGCCGGTCGCGTAGCCGATTTTGGTCTTCTGCTGGCCGGGGATCTGCATCTTTTCGAACAGGATCACCCCCAGTTGTTTCGGCGAGCCGATGTTGAACTCTTCGCCCGCCATCTCGTAGATCGTCCGCGTGGTGGTTTCGAGCGTGACCTCCAGCTGCTTGGAGAACTCTTGCAGCGCGGCTTTGTCCGCACGCACCCCCAGTCGTTCCATGCGCGAAAGAATCGGGATCAGGGGCAGTTCGATGTCGGCCAGCACGGAAAGTTGCTCTTCTTTGATCAGGCGCTCGCGCATCGCGCCTTCCAAGTAGTACAGCGCCGCGGCCATCTGCTCGGGCCGGGTCGGCAGCGCGAAGTCCAGATGCGCCTGCACGAGGTCGCGAAGCATGTAGTTCGAGCGGTCTGATTGCAGCACATAGCCCGCGAGCATCGTGTCGAAGGCGGGGGCGGCGGTGTCTTCGGGCAGGTGGCGATAGTGGGGCTTGGCGTCGTGAAGAATCGCCCGGCCCGGATGCGCGCCCAACAGCCGCCGGGCGTCGGGCTCGCGGATCTCCCAAACCCGGGTGCCTTGGGCGAGGTACGCGACGGTCTGAGCTTCTTCGAAAAGATCGCTCTGAGCCGAAGCCGCGGCGAAGTATAGGGCGTAGGGGCCTTCGGCGAGTCGTCCTAACGCGTCGGCGCCTTCGGGAAGCCTTTCGAGCGCGACCTCCAGCGATTCTTCGACGACTTCGGCGATCGGAGCGTCGAAAGAACCGCCTTCCAAGTAGGGCCCCATCACCAGCGAGAGCCGCCGCAGATGGTTTTTGAATTCGTAGCTTTCGAGGAGCGCCTGCGCGGAGGTCATCTGTTCGGCGGTGAGTTGGAAGGGTTGGTAGGCGAAGGTCACGGGCGCGTCGCACTGGATGGTCGCCAGGCTCTTCGAAAGGCGCATCTGGTCCTCGACGCCTGCGATCTTCTTTTGAAATTTGGGGGGGAGCTGCTCAAAGCGCGCCAGCATCTCTTCGATCGTGCCGAAGGTTTGGATGAGCTCGGCGGCGCCCTTCGCGCCGATCCCGGGGACGCCGGGGATGTTGTCGCTGGAATCTCCGACGATCGCTTTGTAGTCGGGGATGAATTCGGGACCGAAGCCGTAGCGCTCCTTCACTGCCTCGGGGCCGTAGGTCACGGTGTCGGTCACGCCTTGGCGGGTGGTGAGCACGCTCACATGCTCGTCCACGAGCTGAAGCGAGTCGAGATCGCCCGTGACGATCGTGGTCTCGTAGCCGTTGCGCTCGGCTTGGCAGCTGAGGGTGCCCACGATGTCGTCGGCTTCGTAGCCGGTGACCTCAAGCGATTCGATGCCCAGCGCGGCGATCAACTCGCGCGCCGCGACGAGCTGCACCTTGAGCTCGTCGGCCGTCTCCTTGCGCGTGCCCTTGTAGTCCGGGAAATCGGCGTGGCGGAACGTTTTGCCGGGGGCGTCCAGCGCGACGCACAGGCAGTCGGGGCGGACGTTCTCCAGAAGGTAGAAGATCATCCCGACGAAGCCGTACAGGGCGTTGGTGGGGCGTCCGTCGCTGGTGCTGAGGTACCGCGTCGCGAAGAACGCGCGATACAGCAGACTATAGCCGTCGATGATGACGAAGCGCTTGGAGGCCATGCCCTAGTGTGGCATGTCAGGGGTGAAGTGTGAAGCTCGCCCCGCTCGGCTGCACCTTGGCCCAGCCTTCCGCGCGTTGGAGCACTTTGGCGCCCTCGATCAGCGTTTTGTCGCCGTAGGGCACCCAGATCGCTTTGCCCCGCAGCGGCGCGGGGACCGAAAGCTTCAAGCTCTCGCGTTCGGCGGTCGCCATCGCGATCCCGCGGATGAAGTCGGGCGCGCTTTGCGAGCCGCCCAGCACGTGGGCCCGCGAGAAAAACTCGCCCGGAAAGACCGCTTGGACGTACAGCGCGAGCCCCAGATAGGCGTTCATGCCTTCTCGCCCCTTCTTGCCGAGTGCGGCGCGGGTGGGGCGCTCGGTGCCGCCGCGCACTAGCAGGGGATCGACATTTTGGGCGACCCATCGCTCCAACTCCGCGCGAGTCGCGCCCATCACGTCGCTGGAGTTCATCTTGTTGTCCTTCATCGACTCCAGGCACCAGCGCAGGAACATCTTCTCGCCCAGGTATCCGTTGGCCCAATCTTCGGGCGTTTCGAAGCCGCCGATGGGAGGGAGCGTTGCGTGGCCGTACTCGTGCGCGATCTCGCGGGCCATCTCCATCCGGTTCTTATCGAAGCTCTTTACGTCGTACACGTAAATCGTGTTGACGCGGATCTGCTCTCCGTTAACGATCTCGGTGTCGAAGCGCTGTTCGCCTCCGGCTTTGCCTTTCGAGCACAGGTACAGGTCGATGATGCCGTAGTTGTAGCGGGTCGACTGGTCGATCTTGAGTTTGCGCAGGTTATGCTCCCACAGCCGCATCACCATCTGGGCGACAGGAAGGCCCAGTCGGTCGTGGGTCCCGCGGTCTTCGGCGTACACCTGCACGCGGCGCACGTATCCGTGCTCTTCGGTGAAACGCCCGAAGCCGTTCGTTTGCCAAAGGAATTGCCCGTTATTTTTGGGCGAGCGCTTCGTAGGATCGAGCTTTTGCGTGTCGGGGATCACGACGGCCAGCGAAGGGCCGCCGTCGAGCGCGTGAAGCTGGAGCCCCTGACGCCGCACCAGGTCTCCCTGCCCCCCTTGCTGGGCGACGACGAGAAGCAGCGAAGCGAGCAAACCGTTCATGCGATATCAGTGTAGACGTTTTGAAGGGTCGCGGAGGTTTGCCCCTTTACGCGTGGAGGATCCCTAGCTATAATCGAGTCGCTATGCTCACCGCGCTCGTTTTCGGCGGTCTTGCGGCGTCCGCGCCGATCCGAATTCTCGACGCGCCGATTTCCGTGTCGGCGGTCTCTCGGGAGGCGTTGGAGACGCTGCCGGGGCGAAATACGGTCGCGTGGGAGAATCTCCGCCTCGTGTCGGAATACCAAGCGCGTCCGCTGGACGCTCCGCCGCGTCTGCGGGGAGCCGCGCTGCCCGGGGGGATCCCGGTGCCCTCGGGCGGACTCTACGAAGGCTCGATGTCGCTCCGGCTGGAGGGGGCGGCTCTGCCCGATCTCGAACGGATCGAAGTGCTTCGATCCGGGCTGGAAACCCAGATCGGGTCCGCCTACACGAATTCGGTGGTCAGCCTCTTGCAAGGTCCTCTCCGTGCGTTTCGCGCCGAGCCGCCGACGCTCGATCTGCTGATCGAGCCGTGGCATACCCCGACGCTGAGCACCAGCGTCCGTACCTATGGGTACCACTATTTCGGGATCGAGGCGCGCTACGATCTGTTCCGAGACGGGGTGAAGATCGGGGGACGGGAGCCGTACACGCCGATCGGGTACCTCGCTATCCCGCAGCCCGTCCCCCTTTCGGGTGAGCAGACCTTTCGAACGGGATTCGGCACGCTGCTGGAGAGGGAAGGCACCGTGCTGACCGGCATGCTGCCAGCTAGCGCGGCGCCTCGCTACCCGCCCGCGCTCGCGCCGCTGTTGCGCTCGGGCGTCGAGATTTCGGGATACGCGCTGACCGAAAACGAAGACTTCGATCGACTCGGCCCCGGTTGGGGAGTCGATCTGAACCAGGTCCGGCTGGAGGTCCCTTCGCTGGGCTCGGCGCGCGCGAAGCTCCGCTACCTCCCGGGGCTGATGCTGCAGCCGGAGAACGCGAACTATCAGGCGATGTGTGTCTGTGAGGAAGCGCAGCCCGACGATTGCGGCTCGCTGACGCTCGAGGCGCACTGCGCCCAGATGGCGCTCAAGGAACCGGACGAATCCGTGCGCTTCGCGCTTCGGCCGGGGCGCGATCCGTGGCTCAAGGTGTTGGCCTCGCTCGCCGAACGGTCGATGTTTCGAGGGCCTTGGGATCAGGCGCGCACATGGATCTACACGGACCGCGCGACTTACGCCGAACTTCGCGAGAGGCTGACTCCGCCTCCCAGCCCCGGCGCGTATGTCAAGGCGCTTTGGGAGGTGAGTCGCCTGACCGGCACCGATTTCGCGAAGGGCCTCTATAGTCCTTGTGTGAGCGCGGATCTCATCGAAGGGTTCGACGCGCCCGAAGAGGCCGCCGAGTGGCTGGTGGGGCATCTGGCCCGTACCAAAACCGACGAGCTCGTGGAGGCGACGCGGTACCCGGAGGCGCTCCTCGCGGCGCTCGAAGGCGCGTCATCGGCTTCGGCGATCGCGCATCTCGGCAGGGTGGCCGGAGCGATGCTCCGCAACCCCGACCGCTCGGTGCGCCGCGCGGCGCTCGACCTTTTGATGCTTCCCAAGACCGCCCGTCCGGGCCTCGAAAAGACCGGTGTCCTGACCGAAGTCTGGGCTGTTTGGGCGGGCCCCGATCCGTCGCTTGCGGAGAGCGCGGCGCGCGTGCTCGCAACATACGGTGCGTCCGTGCCGCCGCAACGCGTGCAAGAGTTGCCGCGGTAGGGAGCATTCCATCCGTCCCGGGAGAGTTAAAGGTCTGTCTGCAAAGCAAAAGGAGTGAATCTTAAAAGCCATAGGGGGAGTGCCTCGGGCGGGAGCGATGCACCGCGCCATTACGCGTGCAAAAGCGTTCCTTACCAGCCGCCTCAATACTTGCCTTGGTTTCCTCATTCTCGAAGCCCTAACGGGTGCAAGAGATACTTCGTTTTGAGGCCTATCCCAGAAGGAGCTCGACTGTCTCTGGGGAGTCTCGCCTCCGCGAGCGGGCCGGAATGAGGGGAGAAGCTGGAGGTCTTGAGCGAGCTGCCCCGTCACCGAAGGCAAGATCACTCGAAACGCGAATGTCCACCTACACCGCGACAAAGAGATCGTGTTTACCGAGCCTCAGGGCGGGATTCGCTCCATGACCGCAGCCGCGGCAGTGTGACTACGGCCGGGTTCTGGCGGGTTTTCAGGTTTCCGGAACCGGAGCGCCCGAATTTGTGACGTGGATGTTTTGCGCCCGGTTTCGGCATTCAAAACCCTTTTCGCCCGCGTAACGACTGCCCTATGAGAAGGATAAAGCCCTTGGTCATAGCGGCCCCCGGATACGAGACACCCTGCATTTAAAATCATAAAATCGAAGCCTTTCGCCACAGGGGCCCTGGGTGCACTACACCCCGATGGAGCGCTCCCCTGGAAACGTTGAGCCTGTTCGGGGTGTCGATTTGGAGCCCGCTTTGCGAGGCATTTTGGGCGTGGTTCGAAGAAGTGTCGCGGTTCGATCCTCCGAGGCCGGTCCTACCCGGCATCGCGAACGCGCGCGCATTGCCTTAGCCACAGCGCCCCTGGGTACGCTACACTCCGATGGAGCGTTCCCCGGAGATCTTGAACCTGTTCGGGGTGCCGATTTGGAACCCGCCTTACGAGGCATTTTGGGCGTGGTTCGAAGAGGCGTTGCGTTTCGATCCTCCGAGGCCGGTCCTGCTCGGCATCGCGAACGCGCACACATTGAACGTCGCGTACGAGGATCCCTCCTATCGCAGCTGTCTTCAAGGCTTCGACCGTGTGGTGAACGACGGCGCGGGGATCGCGATGGCCGCCGCGATGCAGGGGCAGGAGATCCCCTTCAACCTAAACGGTACCGATCTTTTTCCGAAGCTGTTCGCCGAGTGGCCCGAGACGGCCCCGCCACTCAAGTTGTTCCTCTACGGCGCCCATGAGCTTTCCAATCGTGGCGCGGCCGAAGCGATTGAGGCGCGTTTTCCGCGTGTCCGCGTGGTCGGGTGCGTGCACGGCTTCGTCGATCCTGAGCGAGAGGCGCTACCGCAGATTCGCGCGTCCGGCGCGGACCTACTCTTGGTGGCGCTCGGCCAGCCGCGTCAAGAGATCTTCTTGGCTACGCATCGCGGCGAACTCGACGTGCGCCTCGCGTGCGGGGTTGGGGCGCTGTTCGATTTTCTCTCGGGCCGCGTGCCGCGAGCCCCGGGCTGGATGCGCAAGGCTCGAATGGAGTGGGTGTACCGCCTGATCCGGGAACCTCGCCGCATGTTCGCACGCTACGTCATCGGCAACCCGAAGTTCTTGCGCCGCGCCCGGCGCTGGGCGGAATCGCTGGCGCGCGAATCGGCCTCTTGAGGCGCCCACTGGGTACGTCGATTCCGAAATAAGAGGAATCGCCCCGGGCTCGATGAGAGCCGCCTCCTTAAAGGGCATCCTCGGCCAGCATCTTCGCCCGGATCTGCTCGGCCCAGCTGATCTGCCTCTCCCGGCCCGTGAGAGCAGGGCGGTCCTTGGCTTGATTTTGGGCCTGGACCTTTTCGAGGCGTTGAGCCTTGGCGCAATCATCGCAGATCCGGGACTCATGCCAGGCGATCTTTCCGGGGCCGTCGATTCGCACCGCAGCCGTGTGTCCGCATTTGTGGTGATGTCGTATCAGCCATTTTGTGTTATCCATTTTAGTTGCGGGGGTGTTATCCTCTCCGCCTCGCCGGGAGTGTTAGTCGCACTGCCCGGCTACACCTTCGTCGTTATCATTGATTCTCGCGCTCAATCGCCTCAGCCAGATCTTTGATCGCCCTCTCAACCCTCGCTTGAGTGATGCAGACCTTGGCTTCGCGGCAGTACCCATCTTCGCCGGGTTTGTCGTTATAGCCGGAGCGGTCTCTGCCCGCAAGCATAGCGGAAGACCTTTTTAAAAACCACAAAGCCTCCCGGAGTGCGATCCCCGGGAGGCGAGAGGTGGATTTTTAGAGTCCGAACAGGCGGAGCGGCCAGAGGAGCAGGCCGAGTGTGCTGCCGATCGTGCTACCGCTCGGAGCGCCGCTTTCGGCCACGAAGATCACGTCGCCGTCTTGCATCATCATCATCGCGCCCTCGGGGGTGGAGGCCATCTTCTTATAGTCGATGTTGATGACTTCGCGCTCGCCGGTGACCGCATTGCGGCGAATCAGGGTCACGCCGTCCAGTTTGGCTTTGGACGCCGGGCCGCCGGCTCGCGAGATCGCCTCGGTCAGCGTCAGTTCGCGTCCGTCGGGGATCGGCTGGGTGCCGGGGCTTTTCACCTGGCCGGTTACGAACACCTGCTCGACGAGGCGCGGGATGTGGATCGTGTCGTTGTCTTCGAGCGAGATGTTCAGCTCGTCGCGGCCGATGGCGAGCGCTTGATAGAGGTTGATCGGAATTTCGACGCCGCGCCGCTTGACGTAGGCTTTGGCTAGCGCCGCGTTGGCGCCGGGCCCGCCGGCCGCGGCGATCGCTTCGGCGGTCGTGCTGCCTTCGATGAGGGTCACCATGCCGGGACTGGCGATTTCGCCGCTGATGTGCACGCGAATCGTGGAGTCGCCCTGGATATTCACCACGTCCTCGGGAGCCAGATAAACGTTCGCTTCTGGTTTGACGCTGATGAAGAGGTCGCGAAGAGGGATGACCTGCGTCTCGCCCCCGTTGCGGAAAATCACGGCTTTGAGGCGCTCGGCGGGGAGCGAGAGCCCGCCCGCGGTGGCGATCAACTCGGCCAGACGCCACTGGGGTTTATAGTCGTAGGTACCGGGGCCGTTCACCGAGCCCATCACGTAGACGGGGCGCTTGCGCATGGCCACAACGTTGATCGTGACGTCCGGGTTGCGCACCTCTTTGGCGAGCTTCTCTTCGAGCACCTGCTTGAGCTCATAGAGCTTGAGCCCGGCGACTTTGATGTCGCCGATGAGCGGAATGCTGATGATGCCGTCGCTGCGGACCAAGAAGGTGCCGGAGGCCTTTTCGACGTTGCGGGTGACGATTTCAAGCTTGTCCTCGACGCCGATGACATAATCGTTGCCGACCTTGATTTCGCCGGTCTCTTCGCTTTGGCCTTGAGCGAAAGACAGGCACAGCGCACACAGTGAGAGAAGCATCAGGAGCAGAGCGCGCGCACCTTGGCTTCGTCGATTCGCATTCACGTTCATCATAGCGTTCCACCTCCGAGTCGAGGCTCATCGGTTATTAACCTTCATTACGGGCGCAAAGTTCGTGCCAGAGGCCGATTCGCGCGGTTTTTCGAATATTTCGCGTCCAACCCGGTCGAGGGAGCGAAATTCTGCCGTCTTATAAAGGCTTCGCCGCGCGCCGCGAGGTTCCCGAAAGCAGGTTTAAGAAGCCAGGCGCTCCATAAACCGCTTCATGCGCGCGAGCGCCTCCTCCAGTTTGTCGGGATGCACCGCGAAATTGCAGCGCAGGTGACCGGCCCCGGGCGTCGGGCCGTCCGGGCGCGGCGTGCCGAACACGGTTCCGGGGATCACGAGCACCTGCTCTTCCATCAAGAGCCGTTCGGCGAACTCGGTTTCGTCCAGCCCCGTGCCTTGAACGGAAGGGAAGGCGAAGAACGAACCCGGGGGCATGGGGCAGTCGAGTCCCATCGCCCGAACGGCCTCCACGAACCGCTTTCGATGCGTGTTCATCCCCTCGATCATTCCCGCGACCTCCGGTTCCGCCTCTCGTAGGGCGCTGATTGCGGCGATCTGCGCCGGTACGGGGGCGCACAGGATCGTGAACTGGTGCACCTTCATCATCAGCTCGGTGATCTCGGGGGGCGCGCAGGTGTAGCCGAGCCGCCAGCCGGTCATCGCGTACGATTTCGAAAATCCGTTCAGCAGCACCGTGCGTTCGCGCGCGCCGGGGAGCGCCGCGACGCAGACGTGCGGCCGGTCGAAGCTGAGTCGGCTGTAGATCTCGTCCGAGATCACGTAGAAATCGTGCCGTTCGGCGAGTGCCACGACGCCTTGCAGCAGTTCGGGCGAGGCGATCGCCCCGGAGGGGTTGCAGGGATAGGAGAGCATGATCGCTTTGGTGCGCGGGGTGATCGCGGCTTCGATCTGCTCCAGCGTGGGGCAGAAATCGGTCTCCTGGGTGGTGCGCAGCGTCACCGGCACGCCGCCGGCGTAGCGGACGCACGGCACGTACGACACGTAGTTCGGCTCGGGCACGATCACCTCGTCGCCCGGGTTCACCAGCGCGCGCACGGCGAGGTCGACCGCCTCCGAGACTCCCACGGTCAAGATGATCTCCGAGCCCGGGTCGTAGCGCGCGCCGTAGCGGGTTTGGAGTTCCTCGGCGATCGCCTCGCGGGTTTCGATCCGCCCGAAGTTTGAGCTGTAGGGAGTGTCGCCGTCCCGGAGCGCGCGGATGCCCGCTTCGCGGATCGCCTCCGGAGTCTTGAATTCCGGTTCCCCGACGCCGAGCGAGAGCACGTCGGGCAGGGTAGCGGCCATCTCGAAGAACCGGCGGATGCCGGTCGCCTGGTGCGATCGCACGAATTGCGAGAGCGGTTTCGAGAGGGGGGCTTCCATATTCAAAGGATAGCCGATCCGGAGGCCGCACGAGGGGGAAAGGAGAGGACTTGTCAGCACGGATCGGGCCGCATACAATAAGTTTCCGACGATGTGGCGCCCCACCCGTTTCGAACGCCTGGAGCGGCGTTTGCGATCCCGCATGAGTCCGGCACAGGTCGTGACGGACGCCGGTCCGGCGTACCTGAAATGCCTGGGCAGCGGCGCGAGCGCGCACTGCCTGGCCTGCGAATGGATCGGCACGCGCGTGGCGGGTTTGCTCGGGCTGCCGACGTTCGAGGTCGCGCTGCTCGAACTCTCGCCCGACGACGTGCCGTTCGACGAAACGGGATGCGAGCGGCCCGGGCCGGCGTTCGCGGCCCGCAGCGAACTCGGGATGCCCTGGGATCGTTCGTCGAGGACGCTCGCGCGGCTGTCGAATCCGGACGATCTGTCCCGGCTGATCGTGGCCGACACGCTTCTCGCGAATTGGGACCGGCTCGGTCCCCAGCGCGAGCCGAACCTCGACAACGTGTTTCTCAGCCGGGCGCGCGTGCCCGGGGAGCTGACCCTGCTCGCGATGGATTTTTCGCACTGCCTCGTGCGAAACCGGCATCTCGGTCCGGGGCTCGACGCCCCGGCGCGCGTGCGCGACGAGGCGCTCTATGGGTTCTGCGAGGCGTTCGCGCCATACTTAACTCCGGAGAACGTCGCCGCGGCGCTAAAGGGGTTGGCCCGATTGACCGACGAAAAGATCGGGGGTGTGGTGGAGGAGGTGCCGGACGCGTGGGAGATGGACGGCGCGATTCGAAGCCGCATTCGAACGTTTCTGATGCGAAGACGGGACTATCTCTTAGAGAGCTTGTACGCGCGGATCTCGTTGCTGGCGGGATGTCAAACGCGCTGCATGCGCGAGGAAGAGGCATGAAAGGCTGGTATAGCTTGGTTCAATACTGCCCGGATGCGTCCCGCGCCGAGGTCGCGAACGTCGGCGTGGTACTGCTCTGCCCCGAGAAGGGGTACCTCGACGCGCGACTCGCTTCGGGCAACGACCTCGTGCGGCGCTTTTTCCAGATCTCGGGCGACGCGCTCGAGGGGATCGCACTCGCGAAAGAGTCTTTCGCGCGCCGGGTACGGGCCGAACAGGGGCGCATCCTGAGCCTCGACGCCCTCACCCGATTTCAAGAGACCCGCGCGAACGAGCTGCTGCTCACCGCGCCGCGGGCCGTGCGCGTGGACGATCCCGCCGCCACGCTCGAATCGCTGTTTCGCGAACTGGTGGGAGGGCGGATGCTCGGCGAGCGCGTGGTGCGCGGGCAGAGCTACTCCTCGCTGCGCAAGCTGCGCTCGCTGTTCGAGCGCGAAGAGTTCGAGCGCCTGGTGCGCCCGCGACCCGACGTACGGATTCCGACGCTCGGCCGGCCGTTCCGAGCCGATTACGCGTACCGAAACGGCGCGCTCAACCTGATCAGCCACGTCGTGATCCGTCGAGACGAGGACGAGACGATCCGTCCGGCGATGAACCGGCTGCTGGAGGCGGACCTCTTGCAACGGCACGGGGAGGCGAAGATCGTTATGGTGCTCCCCGATCCGCCCGAGAGCCTGCGCCCGCAGCGCGACAAGCTTGCCGAGCTGTACGACGAGTACCGTGTGGAGCATCTGCCGGAAACCGATCTCGACGCGTTCGGGCGGCATGTGTTGGCGACCGCTACCGCACCGTAAGGGTTGGTTCTCCTTTGCTGACCTCTCCGATGCGTGGGTAGGGGAGTTTTTGTTTGGAGAAGAGGGCGAGTCCTCCGCTGGTTTGGGGGTCGAGAACGACTTGCCGGATCCATTCTGGGACGGAGTCTTCGAATCGGAGGTCTTCTCCGAGGTAGCGTCGATTTTTGACGGCTCCCCCCATGCTGATGTCTTCTCCGAGCATGCGCTTGAGTCCCGGAAGCAGCGGGAGGGCGTCCGAGTCGATTCGGATGGCGACCTCAGAGGCTCGGGCGACGTTGTAGAGGTGCCCGGTGAGTCCGAATCCGGGGACGTCGGTGGCGCATCGGACTTCGGCTTCGATGGCGCGTTCGGCGGCGTCTTTGTTGAGGGTGGTCATGGACTCGATGCCTGCTTGGAGCTCTTCGGGGGTGCACTTTTCGTGGTGGGCGGCGAGGGTCAAGATGCCGGTTCCGAGGGGCTTGGTGAGATAGATGGCGTCTCCGGGTTCGGCTCCTGTGTTGGCGAACATGCGCGCGGGATCGACGACGCCGGTGACGGCCATGCCGAACTTGGGCTCTTTGTCTTCGATGCTGTGGCCTCCCAGAATGAGAGCCCCGGCTTCGGCGGTCTTGTCGTGCATGCCCAACAGAACCTTGGCCCAGGTGTCGGCTGGGGCTCCGAGCGGGTTGAAACAGGCGATGTTGAGTACGGTGAGAGGCCGTCCTCCCATGGCGTAGACGTCGCTGAGGGAGTTTGCGGCGACGATCTGTCCGTAGGCGTATGGGTCGTCGACGATGGGCGTGAAGAAATCGACGGTCTGGACGAGCGCGAGGTCGTCGGTGAGGCGAAACACGCCCGCGTCGTCGCGCGTATCGAACCCCACCAACACGTCCGGATGGGAAGAGCGAGGCAGGGCGCGGAGGACCTCCGCGAGCTGGGTGGGACCCAGTTTGGAGGCTCAGCCAGGGCAGGCGACTTGGTGCGTCAATCGCATCTCTTCTAGTCTACACGCCGAGATGTGGCAAACTTGTTTCGAACGCATGAGCGAAACCCCTTCGTATCCTTCTCCTCCGCCCTCCTCGTCCCGTCAACCCGGTTACTGGATCTTGTTGGTGCTTTTGTTGAGCCTTTTGGTCACGACCCAGATTCAGGCGAGCTTTTTGGGAGGCGAGGCGAAGCGTCGCCAGGTCGAAGGGCAGGTGCAAACGGTGGACCAGCAGCTCAAGCTCGCGCTGTCGCAAGAAGCGCTCTGGGACCGTTTCGTGGTGCAATGGGGACCGGTGGCGAAGCTCCCGACAGATCGCCAGATCGGCGTCGCGGCCGCCTTGCGCGAACCGCTGGAGAAGCTCGTGCCTCTGACGGAGGAGAGCGATGCGGCCACGCTCCTTTGGGCCGCCGCGACGTACGAGCTGGGGGGCGAGGTGCCTCCTGAGCGGCTGTGGCGTCTGGCGAATAGCCAGCAGCGCTCGAACCGGCTGCTCGCGAAGTTATATCGGGGCGAAGCGCTCGCGCCGGGGGAAGTCGCCGAAATCGAGAAGGGCCTGCCGCGTCACGCGTTCGCCGAGCGGCTGGCGATTGTCCACGCCCGCGAGCGGGCGGGGCTCCCCTCGCATCACGAGGCGTTGCTCGATACGAACCGATTCCTGGCGGCGTACCTCATCATCCTGTGCGGGTTGGGGGGCGGCCTGATCGTTTGGCTGGTCTATCTGATCGTTCGGGCGACGGGCGGGATGCGCCCGGAGGGCCCGCCCCTCGCTTCGATCACACCGGCCGAGGCGGACTCTCTCGCGTTGCGCACGACGCTTCTGATCTTGGTGCTTGTCGGCGTGCCGACCCTGGTTGGGCTGTTGCCGGGGCTGGGGGTCGGGGGGCGGCCCACGACGTGGGGAGGGGTAGCCAGCGGAATCGTGACGTTCGGCCTGTACGCGTGGGTGCTTCGCATGCCGCTCGCGGGGCGGCGCGTGAGCCTGGCGGAGTTCGGATTGAGCACGCGGCATTTGGGGCGTCACTTGGGGCTGGGGTTCCTGGGCATGCTGGCGACGCTGCCGATCTTCGTGGGTGCGTTTTTGCTGTCGCAAAAGTTGTTCGCGGGGCTCCCACAGTTCCAACACGAGGTGCTCGGCGCGATGGACGCGGACCCGCTGCGTCTGCTGGTGCTGTACACGATGGTCGCGATCTACGCGCCCCTCACCGAAGAGATCTCTCTTCGAGGTTCGATGCTCCCCGCGCTGCGCCGCATAAGCGGCCGTCCTTGGGTGGCGATTGTCGTGACGAGCTTGGTGTTCGGCGCGCTGCACTCGACGGGCATTCCGACCTGGCTGCCGCTCGGCGCGATCGGCGCGATGATGGCGCTGATGACGTATCAGACGGGTTCGCTGGTGCCGGCGATCGCGTTGCACGCGACGTACAACTTCGGCGTATTCACGCTCGCGCTTTTGATGCGCTAGCGACCGGCTCCGGCTTGGGGCGGCCGTAGAAGCCCCAAAACAGCGTCCAGAGCACGGCGGTGATCACGATGAACCCACCCTTGACAGATGCCGGAACGATCGCGTTGAAGCTGAAAAACCCTTCGATCGGCGCGGCGATCAGCATCAGGGTGAAGGCGATCATCAGCAGGATCAGCGCGTCGCGCCCGGCTTCGCGAAGCGATTGCCCGCGCGTGTACCGTCCGGGGTGGATCAGCGCCCAGCCCAGCCGAAAGCCCGAGCCGCCGGCGACGACCAATCCCGTCAGCTCGGGGATGCCGTGCGGCAAGATCGAGAGGTAGAGGTAGCCGACGCGCCCCACGGTCGCCATCTCGTACGTCAGCGCGCCCAGCAGGCTGCCGTTCATAAGGAGGGAGAAGAAGGTAAGCAGCCCGAAAGAGGCCGCCCCGACCGACGCGGCGCTCATCGCGGCGAGGGGGTTGTTCGAGAGGTAGTACCCCGTCATCCCCATACCTCGATCCAACTCTGTCGGATCGAATTCCCCGTGCTTCCAGTGCTCGAAAACCGTTTGCCACTCCCCCGTAATGAGCTGCGCCTGCGCTTCGGGGAGAACAGAAAGGATCAGGTAGCTCAGCGCTCCTCCGCCGAGGAACACCGCTGCGCTGGCGATCAGGAACCAGGCGTTCGCGCGGAACGTCTGGGCGGCCACTTGGGGGATCGCCGTCAACGCGCCGCGAAGCGAGCGCTTGGGCCGTCGGTACAGTAGCCCGTAGGCGCGCGCCAGCAGGCGGTTCAAAAATTCGATCAGTTCGGCGTTGACCGAGCGCCCCCGCGCCAGCGCGAGGTCGGTCGATACCCGCCGGTACAGCCGAACGAACTCGTGGAGCTCCGAGGGCTCCAGATAGCTGGGTGAGACGTCCGCCTTGTCGCAAAGCAGCACGAGACGCCGCCATTCGGCCTCTCGCCTACTCACGAATTCGATCTCGTTTAGCTCGCTCAACCCTCTTAGACTATAGCGTATCCCGCCTCACCCCGCTGGGCTTTTGAGCTCTCGAGAAAGACTAAGGCCGTTCGTACGGGCCTTTGGGGGGACAACCTCCGGTATCATTCGTGCGCGTCGCGCCTGGCTCTACTGGAAAGTAAAGAGGAGTCGTTTGCGGGGCGCCTTTCCGCGTGTCCAGCGGCTCGGTTTTGGCTTCCTGAAAGCTTCGACTTTCGTCATCCTCGTCGTCAAGACCGAGACCGCGCTGAAGCATTAGTGGCTTGGTTTTTGGCTTCCTCCTCTGAATGCCACCCGAGCGCCCCTCTTTTCGCTGGACTTGGGCATTTATGGGAGTCTTCCAACCTGCGGGACAAGGAAGGGGTCGTAAGCGATTGTCTAACCCTGGAAGCTTCCCGAATTCACCGGTCGAAGCCCTCTTTGCGCTAGACTCGGACGCTTATGAGGGTTCTTCCAAGTCTGTGAGAAAAAAGGGATCGTAAGCAATTTTCGAAGCCCTCGCGCGGGTTGAAATCATGTCCTCCCGGTTCATGGCTGCTGTTTACGCGCGTGAAACGAGGAAAGTGGCCGGATCGGCGTCTACCTCACGTTTTCGGCGGGCCGACCTCACGGTGCCTTTCACCTAAACGATTCGCGCCTGGCCCCCTTCCTCTCGAAGCCCAACAAGGAGCTCTGGCACCCGCTGAAGCCTTGTGCTTCCGAGCATCTTGCGCGAGGGGCAGGCCGGATTCGCGGTCTCTCTTGGGACAGGAGGCGATTCGCTGGTGAGTCTTGCTTCCAGTGCTCGCAAAGCCTAGCGCCGGTTGAAGCCTGTGCCTCCAGCCATATATTGAGCGCTCTCGGCTGGGTGAAGTGGTGTTGCTCTGCGCTTCCCCGGCCCGTCTCGACCGCGTGGCGTCGCGCCGGACCCTACAAGCATAGGTTCTGGAGCGCGAGAGAGGGGCCGAAGAGCCGCCCAGATCTCCCATTTTGCGGGGAGGCTAACGCCTCTTGAAATCTTGCCCGCCTTAAATCCGCTCTGACGGATGCGGCTTCGGCGAGGGAACGGCCCGACTTGCCGTCCCTCTGCGGGGGCAAGGAAGCGATCCCCCGGCGCGTCTTGCGGTCCGTGCCCTGTAAAGGCCTACCGCCGGTTGAAGCCTTGCGCCTCCAGCCACGCCTTGAGCACCTCTCGGCCGGTGAGGTGGTGGTTGTCCACGCGTTTCCCGGACCGTTTCGACCAGGTGGCATCGCCCCGCATCCCCTGCGATTCGTAGAACGCGCGCATGCGCGCCTCGTAGTCCGAGAGATCGATGTGTTCGGGGTAGCGCTCCCGAAACCACACCGCCTCCTGGGGCAGGCGCGGCTTGATCTCTGCGGTCAGGGGCTCGGCGGGCCAGCCAAGGCACAGTCCGAACGCGCCGAAGACCCCCTCGGGCAGGCCCAACAGTGCGCGCACGCCCTCGGGATCGTTGCGCAACGCCCCGATATAGCACACCCCGAGTCCCAGCGTTTCGGCAGCGCACACCAGGCGCTCGGCGGCCAGCGCCGCGTCGATGAGCGCCATCAGGAAATACTCGGTGTAGTCCAGCCCCTCCGCGCCTTCGCCCACGGCCTCCGCGGCCAAGCGCAGCCGTCGGTGATCGGCCACGAACGCCAGAAACCAGGGGCACGAGCGCACTTGCCGCTGATCCGCGCAGAGCCGCGCCATTTGCTCGCGCCGCTCGGGTTCCTGAACGCTGATCGCGGACCAAAGCTGCAAATTGCTGCTGGTGGAGGCGCTCTGCGCGACCCCGATCAGCGCGCGAACGGTCGATTCCTCCACAGGGCGATCGGCATAGTCGCGTACCGAGCGATGCGCGAGCAGACCGGCCAACGCGGGGATCGTCTCGGGTGAGGCTTCGCCGAACCGCGCGCGCCATCCTTCCGAAAACTCTTCGGGAAACATGGCCTGATTGTAGCTGCTCGGCAATCTTGAGGGTTCGGCTTTCGGCCCTTGGTCTCCCCTCTCGCGCGCAGGTTTGACCTCATTTGCGCGGAAGGCGGGATAGCCTCCTCGCATTCCCCAGTACTCCCGAGCCTTGGCACAAGTTTGGTCACCCTCTCCGCATAAGGAGGATAGCCTGTTCGCATCACCGGGACCTCCCAGCCTCGGGCGCAGGTTCGGCACGCCTTACGGAATGGGGGCTCGGTTGGTATAAGACTTTCCTTTATGATCCTCCGCTGAGCCGCGCGACCGCGCCATGACGCATTCGAGAAGCGCGTACAAGCAAGCGAGTCGGGGGCGGGTGTGCAAGTTCCCCTTGGGGAAGTGGAGCGCGTCGCTGTTTGGGAATCGGGGACTCGCCCTTCGTCCGGGTGCTTCTTCTCTTCCAAGCGACCTTCCGCATGCGAAAGGCGGCTCACTTTGTGACGGGCTCGCCTTCTTGCAAGTGCCCCGAGGTGCCTGGCAATCTCTTCGCGTTCAACACCACGTGATGGCGGTGCCTCAGACCTCCCTCGAAGGGGACCGAGCCGTCTTATGACGATCTCAGATGGCCCGGAAAGGAATCCGCTCGTACTCGGCTCAAAGGGGGCTGGAGGTCGTTCGACGCTCTTAGAGATTCGACGCCGATCGATTGAGCCGAGTCGTCCCGTGCGGAAAATATCGTCGGGATGCACCCGAAGGTCCCACGCTCTCTATCCCGATGACTCTGGATCTAATCTAGCGGGGGAGGAGCCGCGTGATGGCGGTGCCCCAGACCCCCCTCGAAGGGGACCGAGCCGTCTCATGACGATCTCAGATGCTCCGGAACGGAATCCGCTTGTATTTAGGTTGATCTCCTAAAGAGAACTGCGGTCGTCTCGACGATCTCAGGGGTTCGGCGTCGGTCGATTAAGCCGAGCCGTTTCCCGTGCGGAAAATGTCGCCGGGATGCACCCGAAGGTCCCACGCTCTCCATCCCGATGGCTCTGGATCTAACCTAGCGAAGACGAGCCGCGCTTAATAGTGACTCTCCCCTGATCCCGGTGCGCCAGCGATGTCCTATAACCCGTTTGCGGACGCGCCCTCGGCCTATGATCCCGGAGGCGAGCCCGCAGCTTTGCGTTCCGCGATTCAAAGGGTATTTTCCGTGCCGCGTCCTCCTCGGCTTGATCGGGCCGCTCGTGTCCCCCGATAGACGAAGCCCCCCTCACCCCGGATTCTTAGAAGGTGCGGTGCTCTTCGGAGCCGCCGCGATCGAGGGCGAGCTGCCAGACCCCGTCGTTCTTCGGGAATTCGTCCAAATTCTCAACGCCCCCGTGACCGGCACTTTGACTCTCGACGCGCTCCAAGCCCGTTACTCGGGTGGCAAACGAGGCAGCGGCGCGGCGCTGTTGAACGGGGAAGTCGATCTGGAAGGCACCCTGAACCGCCCGCTTTTAGCCCGGAAACCTCAGCTTTTGGTGGAGTACGGGTCACGTTGCCCAGCGATCGATGCGAAAGAGCTGCCCGAACGACAGCGCCTCTCAACCGACAGCCCAAAACAGAGCCGGCTGGAAAGTCTCCGATCCAAGGGAAGGATTCCCCGCGGAAAACCGGGAGCCCGGCATCCAAAACGCCTCGACGGACGTCTATCGTTTTAAGACAAGATGACGTTGGCCCATTTAAGCGACACCCACCTCGGCTTTCGAGCCTACGGCCGAACGAACGACGAGGGGTTCAACCTGCGCGAGGCGGACGTGATGGACACGTTCCGCGCGTGTTTGGAGGCGATCGCCGAGCGCGACCCGGATCTCGTGGTGCATAGCGGGGATCTGTTTCACGCGGTCCGCCCCAGCAACGCGACGATCGTGCAGACGTTCCGCGCGATCAACGCGCTTCAGACTCGCCGGGGCGGCAAGCCCTTCGTGCTGATCGGGGGGAACCACGACACCCCGCGCCTGGCGGACAGCGGCAACATCCTGCGGATCTTCCAGGGGATTCCGGGCGTGTTCGTCGAGACCGAAGGTCCGCGGCGGTTGGGCGAGGAGCCCGAGTTCCGCGCTCTCGGCGTGGAAGTGCTCTGCGTGCCGAACAAGGCGTTCTGGGCGGATCGCGGCGAGGCGTGGCGCCCCGCGCTGCGCCGTAAGCACGCGGTGCTCACCGTGCACGCGATGGCTGCCGAGGCGCTGCCCGAGCACGGGGCGTTCTCGATCGAGCGCGCGCTGCCCGAGGCGTGGACCTACGTCGCGCTGGGCGACTATCACGTGCGCCGCCGGTTTGCGCCGAATGCGTGCTATCCGGGCTCGACGGACTTCACCTCCTCGAACGTGTGGGAGGAGGCCGCAACGCCGAAAGGGTGGGCGTGGTACGACTCCGAGCGCGGCGAGCTCGAATTCGTGCCGCTCGCCACGCGCCGGGTGCTGGATCTGCCCCTCATCGACGCGGCGGAGCTCTCGGCCGAGGCGTTGACCGAGCGGCTTCTCGCGCAGGCGAATTGGCCGGAAGGGGAGGCTCCGATCGTGCGCCAGCGGGTCGCGAACGCGCGCGCCGAACTGCGCGGATGGCTCGATCCCCAGGCGCTTCGCGGGCTTCAGGCGCGATGCCTGAACTATCAGCTTCGGTTGGAAGCGCCCGCCTCCGACCCGCTGGAGGCGTGGCGGCAAGCCGGTTCGGCGCAGACGCTCGAAGACAGCTGGCGGACGCATCTGGCCGAGGCCGCGCTCGCGGGGGGCGTCTCCAAGGCCCGGCTGGAGGAGATCGGATTGGAGCTCCTGAAGGAGGCGCGCGAGCTTGACGCTGCACCGGCTTAGCCTCGAGAATTTCCGCCAGCACGTCCAGACCGAGGTCGAATTCCAATCCGGCATGACCGCGATCGTGGGGCCGAACGGCAGCGGCAAAAGCACCTTGCTGGAGGGGGTGCTGTTCGCGCTCTACGGACGCGTGCGCGACACCAAAGAGACGGTGCGCTTCCATTGGAGCGAGCGCAAAAAATTCTCCGCGACGCTGGAGTTCGGTCTGGACGGGCGTCGCTACCGCGTGCACCGCACGAGCGCGGAGGCCCTGCTCGAGGATTGCACCGTCCCCGGCGCGCCGCTGGAGCTTGCCCGGGGACTCAGCGATGTGGAGGGCGCGTGCGAGCGGTTACTGGGGCTGTCCTACGAGCAGTTCAAAAACTCGTTTTGCGCCGAGCAGAAAGGGCTCGCGTTTCTGGAGTTTCGCACCAGTGCCGCGCGGCAGGACGAGCTCGCGCGCATGCTGGGGTTCGATCGGCTCAAGCAGGCCGAGGGGCTCGCCAAGATGCGCCGCTCGGTGCTCAAAGAGCGGGTCGCGCTTTTGGGGCAGCGGCTCGCGGACCCCGAATCGCTCGTCAAAGAGGTCGAAGAGGCGTCCGCGCTGCTGGCGGCCAAGCAGGCGGAGCGCGAGGCCCGCGCCGCGGCGCTCGCCGGTTTCGCCGAGCGGGAGGCCGAGGTTTTGGCCGGGCGGCGACTTGCGGAGGCGTGGATCAAAAATGCGCAGGAGCGCGAGCTGCTCGCCCGCGACGCCGAACATCTCAAGACGGCCGCACGGGCGGCGGAGATCCAAGCGGAGGAGGCCCGAAAAGCCTGTGTCGAACGCGAGGCGCTCCAGGCGGACGCGGCGCGGTACGGGTCGCTGCTCGAGCAGTTGAAACGGGGGGAAACGCTGCGCGCGGCGGATCGGGAGCGCGGGCTTTTGACGGCGCAGGCGCAAGAGATCCGGGCGGAATTGGAGGTCGTCGGGGCGGAGGAACCCGTGGAGGTGGAGAAGATCCGGGCCGAGACGCGAGCCGCGCAAGCGGCGCTCGCCGAGGCGGAAACGGCGCTCCGCGAGTTCGAAAAAGGCTGGAATCAAGATCTTCTGAAAGTTCAGAAAGAATTGTCGGAATCGGAAGTTCTAAAATCTCAAGCGGAGCAGACGCTCCACCGGTTCGAATCGACGTTTCGCGAGGGGAAGTGCCCCGAGTGCGGACAACCCTTTCACGAGGAGACGAGCCAGCGGCTGCAAACGCTTCGCGAGGCGCTTCAAAAGGCGGAGGCGCGTCGCGTTGCCGCGCGACAGGAGGCCGATCGGACAAGCGCCCCCCCAACCGAGCGCGAGGCTTTGGAACGCACCCTGGCAAACGCACGGTCCGAGGCCGAAGCGGCGGCCGCGCGGCTGCTCAACACCGAGCACCGGGCCGCCCAAGCCGCGGCCGAGGCGGCGGCGCGGGCCCGCAAACGCGAACGGCTTGCCGCGCTCGAAGCGCGTTTGGCGGCGTTGCCGGAGGGGTATGACGCCGGCGCGGATCGAATTGCGGAAGAGGAGCGCGCGCGGCTCGAGCCGCGGCACCTGCGTTTCCTGGCCTTGGCCGATGCCCCCGCCGACGCCGCGCGAAAAGAGGTCGCCGCGCGCGAGGCGACGCTTCGATTGGAAGCGGCCAGCGAGCGGTACCGCGCGTTGAGGCAGGCGCCCGAGGCCGCCGCGTTCGCCTCCCTCGCCGAGGCCGAAGCCGCGATCGAGGCGCACCGACGCCAAGAGGCCGAGCGCCGGGCAGGGGCCGGGGAGCTGGACCGGTTGGGGGAGTTGACGGCGCTCGCGCAAAAGCAGCGGGACGCGACTCAGGCACGGCTGGAGGAGGCGAAGACTCGTCGCGCCGAGCTCGCCGAAGCGCGAGCCGAGGAGGCGCTGCACGACGCCGCGGCCAAGGAACTGAGGCAGCTTCGAGATAAGCTGAACCACCGTCTGCGCCCCGATCTGGCGGCCCGGGCATCCGAGAATCTGAATCTGCTCACGAACGGCCGTTATCCGGTGCTGGAGCTCAGCGAGCAGTTCCAGCCGGTGCTGGTCGAAGACGGGGTGCCCAAGCCGGTGATCTCGGGGGGCGAGGAGGACGTGGTGGCGCTCGCGCTGCGCCTCGCGCTGAGCGAACTCATCCAAGAGCGGCAAGGCCGCCCGATGACGCTCCTGATCCTGGATGAGATCTTCGGGAGCCTCGACGCCGAGCGCCGCCAAAGCGTGCTGGATCGGCTGAGCGCGCTCAAGCCGCGCTTCGCTCAGATTCTCGTCATCAGCCACGTCGAGGAGATCCAGCACGTCGCCGACCGGTGCCTGTTCCTGGAGCGCGACCCCGAAACCCGGGCTACGCGGGTGCGCGACGGTCTACCCCTGTCCGAGGTCGAATCACTGCTCGCGACGCCTCTGGAAGATCAACCCGCGCTCATGCTGTAACCGGGCCCGACTTCCCGATGCGCAAGGAAGCAAGGTCTATAGGCTCCCATGGAGTTTGTTTAGGCTGTGAAAAGGATCTCCGCCCGCTTGCGACGCTCCGGGACGAATGTTTGAACCGCACCGCCGTGGATTTCGTGAGCCAGTGATATGGCCGAAATGGCGAGCGCGATCCCGAGCCTCGGTCGGTTCGAGCTTTCTTCGCCATCGGTCCCTAGAACGAGGCATGTTTCTTCACATGAGCTCCGGCAGCCGAGTAAAAGCGCGGGGCACCGCCGGGACGGATCAGCCCGCGCATCGGTTTAACCTGGCCGCCGGGTTTCCCGATGTCCCATGAAGCAAGGTTTGTAGGCCCCCGTGGAGTTTTACAAGCCGTGAAAGGAATGCGACACCGCTTGGGGTCAGCCGCTTGTACCCTCATTGAATCCAGTCGGCTAGGTTTTGGAGATTGGAAAAGAGCGGCCCTTTTCTTCGATGCGGTCCTATGAAGTCAGCCCGCTGAGGGTTTTCCCATGCCCGATAAGGCGCAGCCCGTTGTCTCGAACGAAGGTTCTGGCAATCCGAATGAAGAGGCTCTTCGCCATGGGAAGGTCGGCGTGCGTCGGATTGGCCCGGGATGACGCTTTGGCAGATTGTGAAAAGGGAAGTCGGTCTTCTTTACACCCCCGAAGACATCAGTCCATGAGGGAAGGCCCGACCCAGGCGTGGCATGGGGAGTTCGGCGGCTTTGTCAAAACAAGGGCCCGGCCGGATTCGGCCAAGAGCCCCGATCTCCCATGCACAAACACGCGAGCTCCCGATTTTCGCAAGTCTTTGTTCCTGGCAGGGACCGTCGGTCCCCGATCGCGGACTTTCTAAGAAGGCGAAGCTCTCCACGGGAGGCGGTTTCGCCGCGCGTCGCAGATTCGGCGCGCAACGCGACCCCGCTTCGAGGCAGTAGGATCCATCTTCATAAGTCTCTTTCCGCGTCGAGGCTCTCCCCCAAGACGCGGTGTGCAAGACAAGGGAGCGCGGCTTCTTAAGTCTCTTCGTTGCCGGAAGGATCCAGGGCATGGCGCAACGCGTTGACCGCGCGGGTGGCATAGGGCTCTTTGCCTTCCGGCAGCCCGCCGAGAATCGTCAGCAGATCGCCCGGCTCGATGCGCCGGGCCTGTTCGAAGGTCCGTCCGCGAAGCATTTGTGCCAGCAAGCTGGAGGCCGCGACCGCCGCCGGACAGCCGTTACATTCGTAGCTGGCTTCGACGATCGCCTCCTTTTCGACACGCAGCCAAAGTTGAACATAGGGCCCGCCGCCGGGAGAACCGTCTTGGCCGAGGTGGGTGGCCTCCGCGAGCGGGCCGCGCCCGCGCGGATTGCGTACGTGGTCGAGAGCGAGTTCGGAGAACATGATGCGTCCCGGGCGCTAGCCCAGGGCCTCCCGAAGCTCGATCGCGAGCTCCCATTGGACGGCGAACGCGCGCGTGCGCTCTCGCACGTCGCGGAACGGGTCGAAGCGCTTCCAAAGATGTGAAAGGCTCAGCTTTTTCGGCGCTTGTGCGGCGGCTTTGGCCCACGCCTCGGCCAGATCGGCCGATTCCAACATAAATTGCCGTACCTCCTGGGCGTATTTTTCGGCCGTGGAGAGATCCCCTTGGGTGAGACAGAGTGCCAGACGGAGGAGGCGCAGGCCGAGCCACTCCTTTTCGGCCAAGAGGAACAACCGAACGCGGTCGGCGTCGGTGCGGGCGCGCTCCGCGACGGAGCCGAGATCGATGAGCAGGGGCTGGAGCGATGCCATCTGCGCGACGGTGAGCTCGAATTGGCGTCCGAGCTGAGTAAAGGACAGCGACATAAGAAAGTTCTCCTTCAGAAGGGATGGATGGTAGGCAAGGAAGGGCGAATCCGCCCGTCCGCCCAGTTCGCACCGGGCAGTGAAGAGCCATCACCCGGGGTGGGGGACGGCTCGGGAAAGCGTGCGCCGCAGTCCCGTTTGGAACCGTGCGGCGAATTGGACGAGGCCGGCGGATGGGTGCCGGCAAGTGGATTGAGAAAGCAAGGGTTTTATGCCGAAGCGCGGTTTGGCCGCGGAACGGGATGTGACGGGGGCGGTAGGTAGCCTCTATCGGAGATGGGGGTACCGGCCACTAGCATGATAAAAGCAAGGAGCCTCCAGTAAAAACCGCGGGCTTCGGCGGATGCAGGCGAGGCGAGCCGTCAGGCGGGTATCGGAAGGCCTTGAAAATCCAGGTCGGAAAGCAAGTCTGAAATCAAGGGCTCAGGTGTAGCGCAGGGTTTGGAGCCCGTCGATACAACCGAGACCCCTCAAAAATGAGATCAACGGCTGGGTGCATACCGAGAGTTGGGGGCTAAAAAATAGGGTCTGGAAAGTAAGGTCGTGGAGTCAATGAGCTCGGCGAAGCGCGGGGCTTGGCCCCGGAACGGGGATGGAGACGAGGCTGGGACTGCGGGACATGGAGCTGAGCGGGTTCCGGTGAGCATGATTGCAATTTAGTCGGAAATCAAAGGGGCGAGGGCGAACTGTATGCCCGGCGGGGCGGGGTTCTTTTTCGTGAAAGTGAGGTCGGTCGCGCATGGTTTCGGTCGTGCAGCGGAATGAGACGGGGCGGCGGCGGGTGGCCCTATCGGAGATGGGATACCGACGCACCGGATCATGAAAGCAAGGAGTCTCCACTCAAAGCGCAGGCTTCGGCGGATGCAGGCGAGGCGAGCCGTCAGGCGGGTACCGGAAGGACTTGAAAATCCAGGTCGAAAAGTAGGTCGTGAAATTAAAGGCTCGGGGTGTAGCGCGGGGCCTGGCCGCGGAACGGGATGAAACGAGCCCGAGATCGTGAGGGCGCATGGGGCCGAGCGGGGTTCCGGTGAGTAGGGGCATGAGATCACGTTGAGAAAGCAAGATTCGGGTACGTGCATCTCGGGGACAGCATTGATTTCAATTAAGGAGAGTGCCTATAGCGCAGCGCTTGGGACACGTCGATACAACCGAGACCCCTCAAACGAGGTCAACGGCCGGTGCATACCGAGAGTTGGGGCTAAAAAATAGGTTCTGGAAAGCAAGGTTGTGGGAATCAAAGAGCTTGGACGTAGCGCGGGAGTTGGCCGCGCTCCGGGATTGAGCGAGTTTAAGAAAGTGAAGTGATTGACTTGGCGGACACCGAGAACTGAGCGCGGAACAATTAGGTTTGGACAGTATTGTTGTGCATTCAACTGGGCTAAAGGCGAAGCATGGGACTGCCGTGCGACGGGATCGAGCGAGTATAGGAAAATGAGGGAATAGCTTGGCGGATACCGAAAGCAGGCACTGAAAAACAGATTTGAAAGGGATTTCGTGAATCAAAAGGCTAGGGTAACGCGCGGGGAGTTGTCCACGCGGCGGGTCGAGTGAGTTTACGAAAATGAAGTGGACGGCCTGGCCCTATCGAGAGCAGAGCACCAAAAAATCAGGCCCTGGAAAGGATGTGTTGAAGTCAAAGAGCAGGGCATTGGAAACTAGGCTCTGAAAAACTCGAGGTTGTGAACTCAAAAGGGTTAAGGCGAGGCGCGGGGTTTGGTCGCGCGGCGGGAGCGAGGCGAGCCGGTGGCGGGGCGAGGGGCCCGGGTCGACCGCGAACGGGTGGGGGAGCCTCCGAATCGCGGAGTCTCGTTGAGGTAGGCGTAGAGGGCGGTCGCGCCGGCGGAGATCGCGCCGAACGCCGTTTCCCACGGCGCCGGAAACGCGCCGCTCGTGACGAGATAGGTGCTGGCCGCGATCAGCGGCACGAGCACGATCTTGACCATCGGGAAACGCGGTGTCACCGCGAGTCCCGGCGTTTCAGCTCTTCGAGGGTTTGGCGAATCCATAGGGTGTCGTTCCTTGTTCCGGTGATCTTTTCGTTGACGCTCTCGCGCCATTGCCGCCACTCCGACAGTTCGGTCTCTTGCAGAGCCTGGCGCTTTTCGAGGGCGTTCAGACTTAGCTGGACTGTGGTCGTCCACGCGCCGAGGAGGAAGATCGGGGCCGCGAGGCCCCAGATCCAACGCCCCAGCCGCACCGCGCGGCCGAGGTCGTCTCCGAACCCCCTAGCTCCCAAGTTCCGCCTCCGGAAGCAGGTCTTGGCGCAGGGTGCAAAACACCGAGCGAGGGTTGTCGGCCATAAAGCTCAGCCGGCGTTCGAGAATCGCCTCGCGAAACTCTTTGTAGCTTGAGCTGGAGCAGTCGACGCCGGTGAGCGTCGCGCCGACCCCGGTGACCACCGCGGCGTGGCCGTGCCGAAGCACGCCCGCGACACGGCGATCGGGAAACACCACCAGGCAGCCGGGCACCGCCTGTTCGAGACGCACGAACACGCTCTGTCGGCCCGAGGCGTCTCGGACGATCTGGGTGGTTTCGATCCACCACGGGCGGGAAGCCTTCGGTTTGCGGCTGAGCTGCAGCGTCCAGGCCACAAACCCCGAGCAGTCACACGCGCCCAGACCGTCGTCCGGAAGGGCGCTGCGCGGGTTGAATCCCCCGCGCCCGAGGGCATAGCGGATGGCTTGTCCGGCCGCGGAGCGCGCGCGGCGAACGCGATGTTCGAGAATGGCGGGATTAAGTTTCATAAGTCGGTCGTGGCGGCAAAATGGCGATCGGTCGTACAGGCGAAGGGGCGAAACGGCAAGGGGGAGGGAGGGCGGCGCGCGTCGTCGGGCGCGTGCCTCGCCTAAAAGCAAGGGGAGTCGGTATGCCGAACCGATCGGCGCCGCTCCGGCGAAACGGAAGAAGCGGGTTTTTCCGGATCGGAAAACGCCTTCGGCCGGGCTTGCGGCCCCGGGCCTCGCTTGTTTCGCTCCGCCGCGCCGCTTTCGCCTCAGATCGGATCGACCCGAAGCGAGTTCGGCGCGCCCCTTCCGTACGAAGCGAGTGGGGAAGCGCCTTTCGGCGGCTTTCTCACGAGGCCCCAGGATCGAAAACGATCCCGGAGCGGGCCCTTCGTCACGGACGGGTCTTTCGGAAAGAGCGGTTTCGTCTGTCGAAAGCGGCTCGAAGCGCGGTCGCGGAGGGAAGAGCCTTTGCGGAGGCGCTTCCTTGGCTCAAATGCAGTCTCGCTGGGAACAGCGCTATTCCCTGAGATGCGTTCGAGTCCGCTTCGCGCTTCGAGCCGCCCTGAAGCCGGGCCGCTCTCGCCGAAGAGGTTTGAGACCACTCTACAACGACGCGATGCGTCGCGCTTGGTCTTTTGCACCCCAAGGGATGAGCACCCCCCGGGGCGAGCGGCCCGCCTCGACCAGTGTGAGCAGGATTTCTCGTTCGACTTGGCGAAGAAAGCCGTCCGCCGAGCGCTCGAGATATTTGTTGGACATCCCTCGCAAAAGGGCCCAAGGACGATAGGAGCGGTAGTTGCCCGGCTCGCTCTTGTAACGGCCCTCGCGCGGGTATAGGTGAAGCAAAAGCCCCTCCCAGATGCTGCGTTTGCCGGCTCGGAGCAGGTCCAAGCTCGTCAGGACGCGGTCCACGAATTCGCCGGCGACCGTGGACAGGCTCAGATCCTGGCCTCCGGGGAGGCCGGCGCGCAGGGCCATCAGCCCTTCGCGAACGGCTTGGAACGGGGGCGCGGTCGGCCCCAGGATTTCCGTGGCCTCGGGGAAGCTGCCCGGGTGGCAGACCGCATGCTTTTTACACCCTGCCCACAGATCAAGCAGCTTTCGGGCTTCTTCGATGTCGTTTCGATCCCAGAACAGAGCGTTCTGGTTCCCATGTTGACCGCCCCGTGAACGGGCGGACGCGATCAGAAGTTCATTCATCGGGTACCTCCAAGTTTCCCTCTCTCGGACTCTCGGCTGTCGCCCTCACCAATGAAGAGCCTATGCGTTCTTTTTTGAATCGGGGTCAGGAATCCCGGGATCGCATGGGCTAATACTTTCGTCTGATGAAGAAAAGCTCTTCGAGACGAAACATGGAGGCACGAAAAGCCCCATGTAATTCCTAGTTTATACACATTAATTTCTTACTATGCAAGAGTTTGAGAAATCTTTTTTGGAAAATAAAGGCGTGGACGGTCGAGAGAGGAGGGAGGAGCGTTTGAAACGCTTAGGCGAGCGATTGCGTGAGCTCAGGGCCCTTCAGGAAGTGAAACTCGGCCGGAAAATCTCGCAGCGGGACGTCGCGCGAGGGTTGGGGATTCCGGATACGCGGTATCGCGCCTACGAGTACGGCCGGGCCGAACTGCCCGAGGCCCGCGCGCGCCATCTTGCTTCGGAGTGGGGCATTCGCTGGCAAGATTTTTACACGAATCTCCCCTTGGAGGCGCTCGTGCCCGGGGAGGGAGAAGCGTTGCCGACGCGCGCGCCGCACGCCGTGCCGTTTATCGGCACGATCGGGGACGAAAGTCGCGGCGTTCCCACTTCTCTCGGGGCGGACGACACGGAGTTCGTTCCCCCGGAGATGGCGGAGGTGGACGGGCGGTTCGCTTGCCGGTCGACCGGAGATGCGTGCTATGACCTGATCTGGCCCGGGGATCTGTGCGTGTTCCAGCAAGACACGATTCCGCGGTTACGGCACATCGTGCTCTATCGCTTTGCCGACGGGCGGCTGGCGATTCGGCAGCTTTTGCACGACGGCCGCCACTTTACGCTGCACGCGCTGAACGAGGCGTACGCGGACGAAGTCGGCGACGGCGTGGCGCTCGGATACTTGGTGGGCGTCGTGCGGCGGCTGGGCTCTCGGCGCATCACCGTATATGACTCGGCTGGAATCACGCCGTAGCTGGCAAAGGGCCTTACATATTTTTTTCACATTTTAACGGGAAACCGGCGCGTGCTTATTACGCGCGCGCGAACTTAAATACAAACCGGGGAACTTTTTGGAGACGGCCTACGTTAGATCGGAAAGGAGTTCTCCGGCCTCAATCGGGTTTTTTTGAGAAAAATCGAAGAAGCCCTTGACAGGGCGAATAGGCCTTGCCTATAATATTCCTTGCGCCTGGGAAATCAGGAGCAGAACTTTGAAAGCTCCATAGAGAATCGTTTCAGTAAGTAGTTCTTTTCGGCAGAGAGTTTAGCTTCTCTGCCTGCTCAAGACACATCTCTTGTCAAGAGCGCAGTCAGGCTTCTAAGGAAGTCGAGTCTGCGATGAAAATCAACCAGAGAACGCCTTCGGGCGAGATTGATTAAAAAACAATTTCTCCGGAGAGTTTGATCATGGCTCAGGACGAACGCTGGCGGCGTGCCTAAAACATGCAAGTCGAACGGAGGCTTCGGCCTCAGTGGCGAACGGCGGAGTAATACATAAGCAACGTGCCTTAAAGACTGGGATAGTCAGGGGAAACCCTGGGTAATACCAGATGTGGCGAAAAGAGGGCATCTTCTTTTCACTAAATGGTTTTTCGCTTTAAGAGCGGCTTATGGCCTATCAGGTAGTTGGTGGGGTAATAGCCTACCAAGCCGACGACGGGTAACGGGTCTGAGAGGATGATCCGTCCGAGTGGGACTGAGACACGGCCCACACACCTACGGGTGGCAGCAGTTGGGAATCTTGCACAATGGGGGAAACCCTGATGCAGCGACGCCGCGTGGAGGATGACGGCTCTAGGGCTGTAAACTCCTTTTACAGGGAAAGACTTAGGACGGTACCCTGTGAATAAGCACCGGCTAACTACGTGCCAGCAGCCGCGGTAAGACGTAGGGTGCAAGCGTTGTCCGGATTTACTGGGCGTAAAGGGCGCGTAGGCGGCCTGTTAAGTGTGAAGTGAAATCTCCAGGGCTCAACCCGGAAACTGCTTTACATACTGGCAGGCTTGAGGAATGCAGAGGTTTGTGGAATTCCTGGTGTAGCGGTGAAATGCATTGATATCAGGAGGAACACCCATGGCGAAGGCAGCAAACTGGGCATTATCTGACGCTGAGGCGCGAAAGCGTGGGTAGCAAACAGGATTAGATACCCTGGTAGTCCACGCCCTAAACGATGGATACTAGGCGTAAGAGGTA
>JBBCJD010000016.1:0-41416 GCA_037189405.1 bacterium | reverse complement strand
GTCGCCGTCCAAATCCACAAACTGTGGCGTGAACCCGACGCATCAACCCGCAGGGACGGAAGCGACCGCGCCTCCGGCTTGGAACCAGGCGAAGCCTTTGAACTTGGGAGCCTTGTTCGTTCCCTCATTTCGGTAGATGCGAACTTGCCCTCGCCGAACTGGCCGACGAGCAGCTCCTTCTTGCCGTCGCCGTCGTAATCTACATAGAGGGGGGCTGCGTGGTACACGTCCACTGAGATGGGCATCTCGGCATCCTTCACTTGGAAGGGAGGCTGAAACGAGGCGGCCGCGCTCGAAGCGCCGACTGCCAAAACCGTTGTGACTATCATCGCGGAGATCTCCTTAGAATGAAGACTTGAACTTAATTACAATTATAACATATCATATCAAAAAACATGTCTTTCAATGATATCAAGCTTCTATCTGTGAAACCAAGAAGTCCCTGCTTCTAAGAGCTTCAGCTCAGAGAAGAACGGGGGCTCTAAGAGTCGAATTGAAGAAACATTCTCTGCGCAATGCCTTCAAGAAAAGAGTATAAAATACTCTTCAATAAGTACAAAATGCAATCATCGTGCTGCAACTTCAATTTCAGAATCGAACGTTTATCCACCCAAGGCTTCCGCAAGTACGAAAGAGTCCTCGGGCCCGTATAGACACAACCGCGCCAAGACACGGAAAAGATCTGCCGCAATTGAAATAGTTGTGATGGCTAAGTTACAGTCCAATAAGGATGAGGAGTTTTGTTTTAGATTCTCTCAAGACAATTCTGGACAGACGCACGAAACTGACCTATCCAGTTTTGTGGAATCCCAAAAGATATGCTGGAATATATCCCTGAACAAAATTAGTTTACAGAGAACAATGGTTATATACCCTTGTCGCATTCAAATAAACGAAAACGTCTAACATCAACAACAAAATCGCATACATAAATCCAACAAAGGAGAACACATTCAACATGGATCATTCATTAAATCAAAAAGTGGTTATCGTAGCCGGTGGCGCAAAGAATCTAGGCGCTTTGATTAGTAAAGCATGTGCAGAAGAGGGAGCAAAAGTCGTCATACATTATAACAGCGACTCTACAAAGGGCGCAGCCGAACAAACTGCTGCCGAAATTACGGCGATCGGTGGTGAGTCGGTACTCATTCAAGGGGATTTGACTCAAATTGAGCAGGTAAAACGCCTCTTTGATATTGCTGAAGAGACATTTGGCAAAGTTCACATAGCGATCAACACTACAGGAATGGTCATTAAAAAGCCCCTTATTGAGGTAGATGAATCAGATTACGATAAAATCTTTGAAATCAATTCAAAAGCAGCCTTCTTTTTTATGCAAGAAGCAGGAAAAAGGCTAGAAGAAGGCGGGAAAATTTGCACGATTCTGACGTCCCTTCTTGGAGCTTTCACTGGATATTATTCCATCTATGCAGGCAGCAAAGCGCCGGTCGAACATTTCACTCGCGCAGCATCCAAAGAATTTGGATTACGGGGCATCTCGGTAACGGCGATCGCTCCAGGACCGATGGACACACCGTTTTTTTATGGGCAGGAAAGCCCGGAGGCAGTTCAATATCATCAGTCCGCAGCTGATCTAAGCCGTTATTCTAAAACGGGATTGACAGACGCAGAAGATATCGTCCCGTTTGTTACCTTCTTGATCACAAAAGGGTGGTGGATGACAGGACAGACGATCTTAGTCAATGGTGGATACACGACCAAATAAAATGGATGATTGAATAGTGTGAACACCATATCTTGCAACATGCTGCAAGATATGGTGTTGCCTAGTTGGAATGGATTAAAGCTCATCTCACGAAACAGCAACGCCATACTTGCGAAAAGTCATTCGGAAGATAATGTTCAGCTTTATTTTGCGTTTTTCAGACGTCGGATACTATCTTGCTCGATAGAGTTTACTAGAAATCCAGAATGCTTTAGGAAATCCATGTCATAAGACTGCTTCACAGAAAAAGCGCCGTCACTAGCTACAAACCAGCTTACAGCTTCAGAAATCGGGATCAGGAAAAATGTTGCCGATAGAGGCTGCTGGGCAGTTAAGTCAGAACATGAATAATTGTTTGCTTCTCTAAGTTCGAATCCTAATTCTTCAATAAACATTGCAAGGGTCCCTTTGAAAGATGGGCATCGATGGGGATCCTTGCGTTCTAAACGGTATTGCCATATTTTGGCTGGATTTCCATTAACCTCTTTATAACAGGTTAGAAGCCATCGTTGATTTGGAGCTTCCGCAAGAAAATAGAGTTTTCTAGATTCATTAATTGGAAACAATATGATGGTTGGCATGGATTCCGTTGCCGTCGTGTAATAACCACTCTCACCAACAAGTTTCTGTGGGATAGATTGAACCGATCTAAAAAATTGATATCGCTTGCTCCCAAGGCTAGACAGGGTTTCATCGTTCCAAGATAGGCTGGGAGAATGCAGCATGCAGTATGAAAGAACGACAGACATCATCAGGCTCATTACCTCAATATAACGAACTCGACACACCAAAGGTTTGAATCAACCGGCACCTTTCAATGGATAATTCGTCGCGTGATCTCCTACCGATCCTCAACAGTCGTAGACCACCTTAGGACCCAGCGCTCGCACTTTGAGACAAATCTGCCACGCATCCCGACATTCTGTTTCTCTCATCCTTAAGAATCATCCATGGGGCTCTCTTTATCTGGACTTTATCCAGATAAAGAGGTATCTTCTCTCCGTGCGTCCGGAACTGACCCACCTCCTCCATCAGGCGAGGTTGCGCGTAACCGCGCAACGCGTGGCGGTTCTGGAAGCCATCGATCTCGAAGGGAAACATCAGGACGCCGAGTTCATCGTCGCCGCTGCGCGGCGGCGGTTGCCCAGCCTTTCGCGCCAGGCGGTGTACGACAATCTAAACACCCTTGTCGCGGCGGGCGTGATACGCCGGATCGAACCGGCAGGGCGGTCGGCTCTCTATGAAACCCGGGTGGGGGACAATCATCACCACCTCATTTGCCGCCAATGCTTCGCCACAGTCGACGTCGACTGCGCCGTTGGCGCCTCACCTTGTCTGCAACCCTCTCACAATCACGCGTACCTCATCGATGAGGCCGAGGTGATCTATTGGGGGCTTTGCCCTGCTTGCCAATCGAACCCATTGCCTTCTCAGGAATCAGCCTATGTCGAATGAATCTCAATGCCCTCATCTCTCCTCGAAACCCACGCTGAGTGGAGCTTCTAATCGCGATTGGTGGCCTAATCAGCTACGCGTCGACCTCTTGAACCAGCACTCGTCTCGCTCGAACCCGCTGGGACAAGCGTTCGACTATCGAAAGGAGTTCCAGACGCTGGATTACGAAGCGCTCAAGAGCGATCTTCGCAAACTCATGACGGACTCCCAAGACTGGTGGCCGGCCGACTTCGGGCATTACGGTCCCCAGTTCATTCGGATGGCCTGGCATAGCGCGGGCACATACCGCATCGGCGACGGACGCGGAGGCGGAGGGCGCGGACAACAGCGATTCGCTCCCCTGAATAGTTGGCCGGATAACGTGAACATCGATAAGTCTCGTCGTTTGCTTTGGCCGATCAAGCAGAAATATGGTCAAAAGATCTCTTGGGCAGACCTTCTCATCCTAACCGGAAACGTCGCCCTCGAAACGATGGGCTTTCGCACCTTCGGATTTGCAGGAGGCCGCGAGGACACTTGGGAGCCGGATCAAGACGTCTACTGGGGCCAAGAAACGACTTGGCTCGGCAGCACCCGCTATTCTGGCGAGCGCGATCTCGAAAACCCGCTGGCCGCAGTCCAGATGGGGCTCATCTATGTGAATCCCGAAGGCCCCGACGGAAACCCGGATCCCCTCGCGGCAGCCAAGGACATCCGCGAGACGTTCGCGCGCATGGCGATGAACGACGAGGAAACGGTCGCCCTGATCGCCGGCGGGCATACCTTCGGAAAAACCCACGGCGCGGGAACGGTCGACCATGTTGGCTCCGACCCCGAAGGGTGCGATCTTGAAGACCAAGGGCTTGGCTGGAGCAGTTCATTCGGGACCGGTTGGGCCGGAGACGCAATCACCAGCGGCCTCGAAGTGACTTGGACGACCACCCCCGCCCAATGGAGCAACAACTTCTTCGAGAACCTGTTCAAATATGAGTGGGAACTCACCAAGAGCCCGGCCGGGGCGCATCAATGGGAAGCCAAGGACGCGGAAGCGATCATCCCGGAGGCCCACGATCCCTCTCAAAAGCGTAAGCCGAGAATGTTGACGACGGATCTTTCCTTGCGATTCGACCCAATCTATGAGAAGATCTCGCGCCGATTCCTGGAGAACCCTCAGGCGTTTGCCGAAGCCTTTGCTCGCGCCTGGTTCAAGCTCACGCACCGAGATCTGGGTCCCAGCTCCCTCTATCTAGGCCCCGAAGTTCCCAAAGAAGAGCTGATCTGGCAAGACCCCATTCCGGCGGTGAACCACCCGCTCGTAGGCGAGGCGCAAATTGAGGAACTCAAGACGCGGATTCTCGCTTCGGGTCTTTCGACTTCGGAACTGGTCGGCACGGCATGGGCCGCCTGCTCGACATTCCGAGGTTCGGATAAGCGAGGGGGCGCCAATGGAGCCCGCATCCGCCTCGCACCCCAAAAGGATTGGGAGGCGAACCGCCCCGAACAGCTTGCCAAGGTGCTGAATGTCCTCGAAGGCATCCAGACGGCCTTCAACGCCGCGGCAACCGGAGGCATGAGAATCTCCCTCGCTGATCTGATCGTACTCGCGGGCAATGTGGGTATCGAGCAAGCGAGTCAAGCCGCCGGCGTAACCGTGTCGGTTCCCTTCACCCCGGGACGAATGGACGCTTCCCAGGAACAAACCGACGTGGACTCCTTTAAGGCCCTTGAGCCCATCGCGGACGCGTTTCGCAACTATCAGAAGGCCAACTCGGCCATCCCGGCGGAGACCCTTCTGATCGATAAGGCACAGCTCTTAACCCTGACCGCGCCCGAAATGACGGCTCTGATCGGCGGCCTCCGCGTGATCAACGTCAACTCGGACGGGTCCAGCCAGGGCGTGTTCACGCGTCGCCCGGGGGCACTCACGAACGACTTCTTTGTGAACCTCCTCGACATGCACACCAAGTGGACGCCCGTTTCCGACGCCAAAAACCTTTTCGAAGGCCGCGATCGCAACTCGGGTGAGCTCAAATGGACCGGAACGCGCGTGGATCTCGTCTTCGGCTCAAACTCCATCCTTCGTGCGCTTGCCGAAGTCTATGCGAGCGAAGACGCGACCGAAAAATTCGTGCGCGATTTCGTCGCCGCCTGGACTAAGGTGACCCAACTCGACCGTTTCGATCTTCGAAACTAACCATCAAACTCTGCCCCGCGGCTTCATCCGAAGCCGCGGGGCAGAGTGCTCATACCGGGCTCTTAGCTCATAAGTTAGATTGCGGCAAACGCCCCCTTGCCCAAACAAAGAATTCGTCTCCCGATCGTATCTAGCCGATCTCCGCAATCTTCTAGATACAAGCTCCCCTCAAGAAGGCCCCGAGTCGAACCTAGTGCCTTCGCTTCACCGATCCACTTTCAGCAAGCCGTCCCATCTCAATCGAAGAAACAAGGGCAAAGATCGCCTAAGCATTCGGCGAGGAGATGCAAAACCGTTTAGGATCGAGGCAGGTCCACACACCCATGATCGGATCCGACATGGAACATCTCAGGGTTTCTTTCGATCATTGCAAATATCGAATGGGGAGAGATCGAAATGGCCATCACTGAGAAAAACGAATCGATTCATGCGTCCTTTGCCACGGTTGAAGGGAAACAGCGTGAAAAAAATCACCAGATTCTGCAACCTGTGCTCTACGATTTGATCGCTCTCGGCCGCGTTTTGAAGCAGTTACACTGGAACGTGGTCGGTCCCAACTTCAGACCGATTCATTTACACCTAGACGAGATCTACAGCTTTGTAGAAGGGGCCATCGATGAAGTGGCCGAGCGGCTAACGGCCACGGGTCACAGCCCTAGCGGCAGAATGGGTGACGTGGTCGAGAATACGGAAATCGAAGATGTACCGAGCGGATTTATAAGAGATAAGGATGTATTGCGCTTCGCCGAACACTCTGTCCGCAGAACCATCGACTTGATCCGCACACGCACAACGGACATCGAGGACAAAGACACCTCGACCGCCGATATGCTTCACCAACTAGCCTTAACCCTCGAAAAACATCATTGGATGCTTGCCGCCCAACAGATATAAGGCGTTTCAGGATCGAGCCCCTTCGCGCCCGATCCTACTCGAGTCGACATGAGTTCACTGACCTCTAGAGGTCTCCAGCATTCAGTGAGAAGGCCGCCAACCTTGCTCACCTTGCGATACTCTGCTTTGATTCCATCACAAGCAACCTTTGGGAGAGAATGATGCAACCGTTAATCCAATTCAAACATCTCTTTATGGCAAGCCTCGTCGCTGCAGCGACCTTTGCGCAGGCAGACCCAATCTTCCGCGCGTTTACCGCTTCCGAACGAGGCATTTTTCACGCCAAATCGACCTATATCGACTTCCCCAGTCCGACTCCCGTCCAGCGGCTCGCGGCGCAGACGAACCGGCAGAACGCTCACAAACAGTTTCAACAGTTTGTGACGAGTACGAAACGCTCCTTGAACGACTTCGCCGCTCTCCAGATAAGGAAAGAGAACGGAGGAATTCCCCTCGCGCCTTACGAATTTGACTCTCAAACGGTCGTTTCGCTCAACAGAAACGAACTGGTCTCTTTGTTCATTACCGGCCACGAATACACGGGCGGCGCTCATCCCCTTCCCTTCTGCTCGACCCTAAACGTGGGGCTGATTCAAGGAGAGCCGCGTCTGCTTACCCTTACCGACGTGCTTCAACCGGAGGATTTAAAAGGGGATCTTAGCCGCATCTTGATTCCCAAAATCATGGAAAAGAAGCACCGCTACGGCGAAAACCAAGAGCCCGAACTCGGGAGCGAGCTCATGACTCACTGGTTCGTTTCGAACGCGGGAATGACGTGGGTTTTTGAAGCCTATTCGCTGGGGGCGTACGCCGAAGGCCGCTACATCGTCAAAGCCTCCTGGGAAGAACTCGGCCCCCTTGTTCGATCGGATGGCCCCCTCGCTCCTTGGGGTGCAAACTCACTAAAAGGCTCCTGGGAATGGGTGCGATTCGAAGGTTCGGACGATACCACGCTCAAGATCGATCACCCAGAAAAGTACACGCTGACCTTCGGGAACGACGATTCGGTCTCTGGCCGAGTCGATGTGAATCGGATCCGAGGCACCTACACCGCCAACGGCGTCTCTTTGACCCTTGGCCAGATGGCAGTTACTCTAGCGATGCCTCCCCCCGGCTCGCACCACGACGCCTTCCTGAAACACCTTCGTCAGATCCGCTCTTATGGGATCAAAGACGGCTTGCTCCACCTGAACCTCTATGCCGATGGGGGGACACTGGTGTTTCGAAAGGCTCCTTAAGCGCCGCGAAACGAGGCGCTTCGATTCGCGAAAGGCTGCTCCTTGGCAGCCTTTCGCCTTAGAGACCACCCGAATCGCACCCTCATTTCACGATCTTCTCTTCGATCGAGGCGAGGGTTTGCCGTAATAACCGAGTCCGCCGCGTTTTTCGATCGCGACTCGCCTCTTCCGAATAAACCTCGCGAATCAACTGTTCGAACCCTTTCTCCAACTGCTCCACCTTCATCCTCTTGGGGCGATAGACCACATCGAACAGCGTGCAGCGATCCCAATAACGCTCGAAAAGTAACCGTCCCTCGTTTTGAAGTTTCGCGGCGAGAGCGGTGCCTGGAAATGGGGTGAGAACCGTCAGTTGGACCTCGGTGAGCGGACTTTGGAAAATGAAATCGCGCAGGTCTTCGAAGATCTCCGGGCCATGAGCGTCGAATCCGACGACAAAGCATCCGTTCACCGAGATCCCCGCCGCTTGGATTCGATCGATCTTCACATTCAATTGCTCGCAACGTCGTTGCTTCCACCCCTTCGAATCGGTCTCCGCCAGTGCGGGAGGAGTGGGCGATTCCAGACCGATCAACAGCTGCGCGCAACCCGAATCTGCGAGAGCTTTTAACAAGTCGGGGCTCTCGGCGATCGAGATATCGGTCTCGGTAAACCAACGAAAGCCAAACCTGCCGATCAAGTGAGCCAGATCGAGCCCCCAGCGTTTGTCGACGAAAGTATTATCGTCCGCCAACTCCAGGAAGGGGGAGCTCCAATGCTCCCGGATCGAGTTCAACTCAGCCTCGATTCGCCCCATCGATTTCTTGCGATAAGGGCTGATTAAACGAGACGCCCCGCAAAACGCGCAGTCCAAAGGGCAGCCTCGAGTCGTTTGCAAAGTGACGCGATGATGCCGCGATGGATCCAGGAGATCGTATCGCGGAAGCGGGACCCTCTCCCAATCGAAATTCGCGAATTCCGGGTCCCGACTGTCGTAGCGAGTCCGCATCGCGCCTCGTTCAAAATCGCTCAACAGCATCGGCCAGACCGCTTCGCCTTCCCCACATACGATCGCATCGGCATATTGGGAAGCTTCCTCCGGCTTGGCGGAGACGTGCAGTCCCCCCAAAACAACCGGAATACCCAAAGCTCTTATTTCCGCGGCCAAACGATACGCGTCATCGATACGCGCGGTCAAAGAAGAGATCGCCACCAAATCGGGCGCCCCTAGAAAGTTCAGCGAGTCCGGCAGCGCGTCGATTTCATGATAGTCCACACTCCAACCCGGCGGCAAAGCGCCGGCGAGGGTGAGCATCCCCAGCGAGGGGAGCGAAGCGATCACCTTTCCCCGCTCCACAAAACCCGGCAGCGTCAGACCGGCCTCCTTCAAGCGAGGGTTAACGATTCGGACGCCACTCATCGCCACCAAAGCGACCCGCTTCATCTTCGATGCATCCAATGGTACACACCGAGCAAGAGCCCGCTTAACGGACAAACGATCATGCATAGCATCAGAACGTGGCCCAAGTAATTCGCCAAGATCTCTTCGCGGGAGCCACGCGTCCCACCCATAATGTCCACCACATGCAACAGACCGAAACAGGTCAGGAAAAAGACGATGAGCGACATTTCGATTAAAACGACGAGGGTAGCGTAAAAGGCACTCGTTCTCAAGTAACGGTGAATGAACAAGATAAGCAAAACGACCCGCCACAAGGCCACGATGCTCAATAGCGTGAGATTCAAGCGCACGGCCGTGAGCTCATCCACCCAAAACTCGATCGGAGTCGCGTACAACGCAGCGGGAAGCGCCGTCATCGTCACAAAAATAAGCATGTGTCGATAGGGAGGACAGCCTTGCTTCATCAAAGAGATGAGTCCCAGCAACACGAGGGCAAGAATGAAGACATAGCCCACCGACATCATTCCCAAACGTTGGTAAACGGGCAGATCGCGCGGATCGTCCCACCACCGCCCTAGACCAACGAGCCACGTTGCGCTCAAGCCTATGGCCAGATGCCTCCACCCCACCGCCTCCCAGCCGCGGCGCGGCTCGCCGAAGAACGTCACCCGCCACAAATCCGCTGCGGCCTCGCGCCAACTCGATCGATCCTGGTTGAAAATCGCCATCGCTCTCGTTATGTCTCAGGACTGCTGGAGTGCCTTCGTTCGTTCAACCAAAGTCCCTGACTTAGTTTAAAGAGAAAGCCGGCAAAAAGAGAAACGAATCGTTTTCTTCCAAACACGCTCCCTGATCGCCATGGACGAAATCGCGATCCGCCCACGTTGGGGAATGAATTCTTAGGGCACCCCTTTCACCTAGCCCGAAAGATCGAGGTGCCCTCGCCTTCACGCAAGCCGCACCCACGACAGATACTTTTCATCCTCCAGGTAACGTTTAACCCATGAAGTTGCTCCTCTTAGGCGGAACCCGATTCATCGGTCTCCACTGTGCTCGCGAAGCCCACCGCCGCGGTCATGAGGTCACGCTCTTCCACCGGGGAACGCGCCCCGGACCGGACCTTCCGGGTATCCACACCCTGCTGGGCGATCGAAACGAAGATCTCTCCGTTCTCAAGGGACCTACCTGGGATGCGGTCCTCGATCTTTCCGCCTACCGCCCGCCGCAAGTGACTCGCGCGGTCGAGGCGTTGCGAACGCAGGTGGGCCATTACACGCTGATCTCGACGATTTCCGTTTACCAAATGGGTTCCCCACCTCTCGATGAAAATTCGAGCCTGCTCCCGGAGATCGCGGACAGCGAAAAGATCGACAGTAGAACCTACGGAGGGCTTAAAGTCGGGTGCGAAAGGTGCCTCCTGCAAACGATGCCGGAACACACGCTAGTCCTTCGCCCCTGCATCGTGGTCGGGCCGGAAGACTACACCGATCGATGGACCTACTGGGCCGTTCGGCAAGGGCAACGCGCGATTGCCCCTGCGCGGTTGGAGCAGCCCCTTCAGTGGATCGACGTCCGAGATCTCGCCCGGTTCGCCCTCGACGGGGTCGAACAAACGCGGACGGGAATCTATAACACGGTCGGCCCGAAGCCTTCGACAACCTTGGGGGAGTTCTTCTCGGCGCTCGAAATCGATGCGGCCCCCTCCCCGGAAACACCCTCCTTGGAATTGCCGATGGCGCTTCCCGAAGACGAATCGCGCGATAGCTGGATGCAAATTTCCGGCGAGCGAGCTTATGCCGCAGGCCTTACTCTAACGCCCGTGAAAGAGACGGTGCGCGATACGATCGCATGGTGGCGCGACATCGAATCGTCTCGTCCGCTACGCGTCGGCCCCACACGAGACAAAGAGCTCGAACTCCTTTCGAAAGCCTCCTCATAGCGGCATCGGCCCCCGAAGGGCTTTCAGGGAAACAGGGCGCGGGGCTTAATCTTTCATCAGATGCTTCAGCTTTTCGCGAAACTTGAGCACCTTCGGCGCGATGACGACGGCGCAGTACCCAACGTTCATCGACGCTCTGACCTCGGGAGGCGCCTTTTCGAACGTCTTGTAGTAGTCCTGGTGATACTCCTCCGCCCGCGTGTAATTTTTGAGAGGCTCTAGGCTCGTCACGATCGGGTGTCCCCACACCTTGCTTCTCGTCAACTCGTCGATGATCTTCTGCGCTAGGGCTTTCTCCTCCGGGGTTGCATAGAACACCACCGAGCGATACTGGGGGCCAGTATCCGGTCCTTGCCGATTGAGCGTGGTCGGATCGTGGATGGTAAAGAAAACCCGCAGCAGGTCCTCTGCAGAGATCCGGCCCGGGTCATAAGACACCTTTAACACCTCCGCATGGCCCGATTGGCCGGTGCAAACCTCTTGGTAGGTCACCCCGGCTCTGGCCCCACCGGCATAGGCGACTTCGACGTCTTCGACGCCCTTCAAGTTTTCAAAGAGCGGCTCCAGGCACCAGAAGCATCCTCCGCCGACGACAAGACTTTTCACATGGGAAGGCATCTCTTTGAGGACGACTGGCATATGCGAGTCGTTGCGCGACATCGGTCGAACCTGCGCTTCGGCACGCCCGATCGGTCCGAAGATCTGGCTCATTCCCCACCCAAGCGCTCCGACGGCGAGCACGCCCACTAACGCAGGAACCATCCGCATAACTCATTCTACGATACATTTGGAAGGCGTAAAACGCCTCGTCTCGCCTTCTTTCATAGCGACAACAGCCCCCTCTCTCGCAAGAGCTTTGCCTAAAATTAGCAGGGGTAGGACTCGTTACAAGGAGAGGTAGGCTCGCCGCTTTTTTCCTCTCCTTGCGGTGCATTCCCATCTTTCTTGCGAGAGCTCTGTCGCTCTAAACACCGCACGCGACTCGCTTATAAATCGGAGCGAACCGAAGTCGAAGAACACTTCCCTCCCCACCATAACGACTTCATCCGGAAAACGTGCCTCGCACAAACGATCATCGCCTCTTCGTTAGTGCAAATCCTCTTTCAACAGCACCGCTCGCGGATACGGCTTTGTCCGCGGAATCCAACATCGAACCTGGCGCTGATAGTCAAGATACGCAGGTCCAAAACGGCGGGCCAAATCCGCTTCCTCCCAGACTCGGGCGAAAAGACTCCAAGCCGGGATCCCGGCAAGAGCGTACAAGACGATTCCGGGAGAACCAACGATCAGTCCGACGGCAAACCCTTGGGCAATGCCCGCGATGGCCATCGGATTCCTCACCCAGCGATACGGCCCCACGACGACGAACCGAGTGGTCGTATCCAAAGGAAAAGGCGTCCCTTTTCCATACACCGCAAATAATAGTCCGCAATAAATGCCCAGCCCACCCATCGTCAAAAAGAGCGCACCGCCCCAAAACGGTTGCGCCTCGAAGCGATAGGTGTCTAACCCCGTCCCTTTCTCGACCTGGCCAATCAGCCAAGGGAGCAATCCCAAGAAAAAAGACCAAAAAACGACGATCTGCCCGAATGTCCGAGCAATGCACTGCCAACGGCTGCGAGCCTTCGATTCGATCGGATGCGGCAGGCAGTTCCGCTTCATAAGCGATGCCACCTCCATAGGGCCCAAGGCATCAAGAGAGCCGAAGGGGCCATCATTATGGCGCCGAGCCACCCCTGCCCCAACTGAAGCGCGATCCCGAGGACGTAAAACTCCGCATACAAAATCATCCCGGTATGCAGGCTAAGCCACATCGTGACGCTCTTGCGTCCGCGTAAAAGAGCGGTTCTTGCCATCCATCCGCTCCCACCATACAGCACCAAGTCCACCGGCAAGAACGCCCAAAGCCAAGCCGTGGGGAGTTCCGAAGGGACGAAAATCTCAGCAAGAGAAGGCCAGGGGATAAAGCAAAGCCCCCAAAAGACCACCGCGATCGTCTCAAGAAACAAAAAAACCGCTAAAAGCCGCTTCAAATCCAGCCCGTTCGAATCGAGGTTCATCCCATTCCCGCTAAGCAATCCACCGGATCGACTTTAGTATAGTGCACCGACAAAGAGCACCCCCAAACATCGAAACACAAGAGATCTTCAACGCGCTTGGACGCGGATAATCGGGCAGATCCGGTGGACGATTCACTCAGGGGAGATCTCACACCTCCCGATCTATAAAATAGTGCTCCTTGTTAGCTCAAGGGCGCGTGGGAGCCAGGCATGCTCCGTCTCGGTAAGAGAAAGCCTGATGGTAAGTGGGAGCTTCCACAACGGGACCGATAATGTATGTTTCAGCTTCTCTTTCTCCAGTCGTGAGAACTCTCATATAAGGATAAATTGTTATGCCTTTCACTTCAGATGCCGGGATACCCCAAAGATCGTTTGGTGCCCCTAAGGTGAACCCCTGAATCCCTGGAGGCATCACCGACATCGTCGGAACACGCCTCTGTTTCGGAACTCCTATCTTAACAAATTGAGAAGACACGATCTTCACAAAACCAAATTCAAAAACGAGAACGGCAGCCATGTGGGGCGTACCAATTGTAAATCCCCAATTTTGAATCATTCCTAGCGGGTGATCATTCGAATTAAAAGATATTCCCTCACTAAAGATCAAATAATCCGACCAAGTGTCAGAAGGGAATGTATCGTGAATAATCCCACCAAATCCCTCGTCACTATGCGGCCATCCAGAATTCACCCAAAGATGCATATAGGGTATCTCAATCCTTGCACTCGAAAAAGATGGCAGGTAGTATCCCTGCTCAATGGACTGCGGCAAAATCAGTTTGCCATAACAGACCTTGCCGTCCGTTCCCGGTACGGGGGCGCCTTCCGTCGCACCCGTTTTGCAGATATAGCTTTCACATGCGGGATTGCAATCGTTTTCACAATCCATCGCGAGACAATTTTTCATCGATCGAACTCCTTCTCCTCGAAGTAAACAGAACCTAATCCTGAGATGGCGATGCGCCAACAGAAAACTCGGGAGTCGCAAGGAGCGTCGTCGCGAAGAGTCAAGTCCATTGCCCTTTTATGCGGACGAACCGATAGAGAACCTGTGAGGCCGTTCGGCCTCTTGCCGCAAACTGCAGATTTCCTGCTCGGTCCTTTACTTTAACCGCTCGGTGAGCGAATGCCAAATGTTCGAAGGCAAATGCGGACAAGAGACGAAAATATCTTGCCGAAGCTTCTTTGCCCCTGGGTCCATGCGAGCCCTACCCTTCTCCGGGGTGAGTGTGAATTCCTACCTCTCAACGGCATTTTTCATGAGCCAATACCTCTTTTCATAATATAATAGAAGACAATCCTATGATCTTCCTCGCAGCTCAAGCCCCCTCGCCTCTCGAACCGATGGCGCAACTGTTCGAAACACCGTTTCGAGTCAAGGCGGGCGCAGCATATATCGATGTGGACTCCGCGCATGCGGCTCCGCTCTATGAGGACATCGACGGCGACGGGCTCAACGAACTGGTGGTGGGACAGTTCAAAGAGGGGCGAATCCGACTTTATCGCAATCATGGAACCAACGCGGCGCCCATTTTCAAGGATTTCACTTGGCTGAAAGCGGGCGGTTTTGAGATCCGTGTAGGCGGAGGTTGATGCATCGGAAGCACGCCACAGTTCGTGGATCTTGATCAGGACGGAATCAAAGATCTGATTACCGGGTGCGCCTACGAGAAGAAGCTCCACTTCTTCAAGGGGGACGGGAAAGGCAATTTTGAGGCGAGCCGGCTTCTACGCACCGAGCATGGAGACGATTTCATCCCCGGCAACTTCACGAACATGACGCCGATCGATTGGAACGGCGACGGCGTGCTCGACATCGTGTTTTACTCCTCGCCCCAAGGCGTCCAACTGATGCTAGGCAAAGGAGATCTGCGATACGAAAAGCCGATCCCCCTCCCGGCAGGCGGCCAAACGCTCAACGAACTCCTGAAAATCAGCGATGGGCGCGTGCTATTTTACGATTGGAACGGCGATGGCGTCGAAGACCTGATCCTCGGAATCGGCGACGGCTCGATTCACTTTTTCCAAGGTGCGCGAGACGATCGAGGTCACCTGAGCCTGGATAGCGGGACCGTCTGGCTGTCCCCGTTTGACCTCTCCAAGCTCACGATTCTTAGCCAGGAGCCGCTGGAGCTTGCCAATCCTCGCTCCGGCAAGCGCCCGACGATCTCCATCGCCGATTGGAACGGAGACGGAAAGCCGGATCTGCTGGTCGGAGACCTGCTCAGGCAGCCGAGCATTCAACGCGCTCTCTTGGAATACCGGGCCGCTCACCCCCGGCTCGAAGCGATCTCCAAAGCGAATGCACAGGTCATGCATCGCTTCCGGGAGGAGATCAAAACGCAACTCGGACTGGCTCAGAAGGCGGATCAGGAACTCACTCTCGAAGAAGAACACCAGCTCACCGAACTGGTTTATCGGAGGATGGAATCCCACCCCGTCGGGCTCAAGCTCCAGCGCACGATGCAAGAATATCGGCGGCTTGAGGAGGCCGTCCAGCCCTCCCACGGATTTGTGTGGGTCTATCTCGGAAAAACGGAGCCTCGATAAATGCTATTTCTCACGACCTCTCTTCTCTCCCCTGCGGAACCGCTCTTTCAGACCCCGTTTCGCGTCAAGATCAACGACGATTTTATCGTCGTCGACGCGCACCACGCGGCACCCATTTACGACGACATCGACGGCGACGGGCTGAAAGAGCTTCTCGTCGGCCAGTTCCAAGAAGGCCGCATTCGCCTCTATGAGAACTACGGAACGAACGAGCGACCCGTCTTCAAAACCTTTACCTGGTTGGAAGCCGGCGGCGAGGAAATCTGCGTCGGCGGCGGGTGATGCATCGGCAGCACTCCACAGTTTGTGGACTTAGATGGAGACGGGAAAAAAGATATTGTCTCGGGCTCCTCCTATGGAGGCAAGATGTTCTTCTTCAAAGGGAACGGCAAAGGCTATTTTGCCGCTGGGGCCCTATTGAAAAATGAGGCCGGAGAGGATCTGAATCTCGGCGATTTCATCAATCTGAGCCCCGTCGACTGGAACGGAGACGGCATCATGGACATCGCCTTCTACGCGAACGGCAAAGGCATCCAACTCATGCTCGGGCAAGGCGATCAACGCTACGCCCCTCCAGGTCCCCTCAAGATCGGCGATCAACCCCTCCACGACCTGCTGGATGTAAAAGACGGGCGCGTACTTTTCTATGACTGGAACGAAGACGGAATCGACGACCTGCTTTTCGGAAACGGAGACGGCTCGGTTCGTTACTACCAAGGTTCACGAACGGAAACCAAGGAGCTTCGTCTTTCTCCCGGCGTGGAATGGCTCCCCGCCTATACGACCAACCCGCCTTCTCTCCTCGATCCCCGCACCATGGAGCTTGAAAACCCGCGCTCTGGGAAACGCCCCACGATGACGATCAGCGATTGGAATAACGACGGAAAACCCGACCTTCTCATCGGAGATGTGTTCACGATCCAACACCCCATTCGCCCCGGAGAGGGGTTGACCCCATTGGTCATTCGAGCGAGCGAGCTACGGAACAAGATGCGCCCGCTGCTCCGCCAAGCCCATCTCGAGGCTCTCGAAAAGACCGACGCCAATGCCAAAGGGCGCAGTGACCTCACGTTCGAGCAGAAGGCCGCCTATCGAGAAGCATTGGTCGAATCGTGGGAATCCCTCGGCTACAACGACCTGTACAGACAGTGGAGCGAAACCCAGTCCGGCATTCGAACCCTCAATCCGATCATCTCATTCGGTTACGTTTGGGTCTATCTTCAAAAGTAGGATCTCCGAGGGAGTAAGGACCGCGCTCATTCAAATCTTGGATGAGCGTGTTCCTTGCCCCTTAGGCAAAGCTTCCCCGTCCGGGAGCCCCCTTCGCTTCCAACGCATAGTATCGCGCCATCCATTGGTTTCCACACTCGAGTGTGCCCCAAGACAAGCCTCTTTAGAGCGCCCTATCCCACGATCGACCGCCGAATTCCCAAAACCTCGCCGACCTGCATGCAGCCGGCTGGCGCAAAGGATCTCTCCTCGCTGACAAGGGCATTCTCGGCTCGCCTTCCTCGCGGAAACGCCTCAGTACGCTCGACAAGTTCACTCCCCTCGCAATACTCTCCTTCGCCCAAGCGGCGCGAAGGTAAACTGATCCCTAGATTCGGGGGGACCGCTTGAGGAGATCGTTTAACGATAGGCCGGGCTAAAGTCAAAGATCGGTCGCTTTTCGAAATCCACATGCCGATATAAACGAGGGGCCTCCGTCAAGCTCACCTTGTCGAAACCGATGGAGGCCGAGCATAGGTCAGTGAATCGATGAGTTCCGCCCCCGCGCCCATTCCCCAGAAAGCGTCGAAAGAGCTCTCGATCGAGACGCTACGCGGAATCGCGATCCTGTTGATGGTCGCGGGGCACGTCATCGGAGACACGCGGTACGCGGGCATGCGAACCGAGGATCATTCCCTCTTCCGTTATTTCTACTTCTCATTCATGTACCTGCGAATGCCGCTCTTCACGACGATCTCCGGGTACGTCTACGCGCTTCGCCCCATGCAAACAGGCGCTCGCCGGCCCTTTCTTCTCGGAAAATGGAATCGCATCGTCATCCCGATGATCTGTGTCGGCACCCTTCAATATCTCCTTCGAACCGTCGTTCCCGACATCAATAAACGAACCGACATTTCGGAGATCTGGAGGATTTATTTCTACTCCTTCGACCATTTCTGGTTCCTGCAAGCGATTTTTCTCGTGTTCCTCACCGTCTCCTTTCTCGAAACGTGGCGAGGAGCGCTCGATACTGTTCGTGGATGGCTTCTTTGCCTCGGTCTCGCGGCGATCGGCTTTTGCCTGAGTCCCTCCGCCCCGAGTTTATTAAGCCTCTCGGGATACCTTTATCTTCTTCCTTTCTTTATCCTCGGTATAGGACTTTATCGCTTCGCGCCACTTCTCCGCCAGCGAAAGCTCATCGGCCTGTGTCTCGCGATCTTTTTCGTCGGGATCGCCCTTCAGCAGCTCGTTTGGTTCAAGGTGATCGATTATTCGCATCACCGGGCCACCCCGCTGGGCCTTTTGATCGGGGTCACCGGGATGGTTCTCCTTTTCTTCTTCCGGCGAGAACATCAATGGCTCGCGCGATTAGGTTATTACGCTTTCGGCATCTATCTTTTCCATGTATTTGGCGTTTCGGGCAGCCGCATCCTCCTCCATGCGCTGAACATCCACCACCCCGCCCCGATCTTTATCGTCGGCCTCGCCGCCGGCTTGTTGGGCTCGATCCTCATCGAGTTCGTTCTCATGAAACACGATCTCCTGAAACGGCTTTTTCTGGGTTTGACGCCCAAGCCGCGTCCCCCGGCAGCCGTCTCGCCAGTCGTCGGCACTGCCCGCGAAGAGATTCCGACGTCGCTCAAATCTTAGGGGGATTTCCCACCTGAGAATGCCCTCGGGGACCTTTGCGATCCATTTTCTGTTTGTCCATAGAGGAAAGCACAAACTCTCTTACTGCTCCAAGAAAACTCTGCATCGAGCGAACCGTCTCCCAGTCGAATCTCAAAAGTCATAACTCGCGCCGGTTCTCCATCGAGGATCGCCTATTGGGGTCGACCACGGTCCGACACTTGCCGGGCTTTTCGATCGTGAATCTTAAAAGCTTTCTCGAAAGGGGCTTGCCTTCGGGCTCCGGCCAAGAATTCCTTGACCAACCCGCCCCCTCTACCCTCGTCAATCCTATCTTAGAGCCTCAGATCGACGGGCTCGCTCTCCATCGCCAACGCACGAAGGCACCGTGTACCCCCGCCGCAAGGCTCGCATCTCACGAACCGCTCCAGCGTGCGAGCCGAATTGGCGATCCGGCCCGTGGCATTCGCTGATGACCACAACACCTCCGGCAAGTCGAAGCCCACGCTCAAAAAAGATGGGGCTCCCTCGCGATTGAGCTCAACTTTCCCCTGCGGCGCCTTGGACGTTTCGCCGGTCGCCTCCCTCGTCAGGCCCGAGCGAGCCGTTTCCGATCGGTCATACGCGAGCTAAAACGCGTCCTCGCTCGCGCGTCTCGGGCGTTCTCGCCCGAGACAGCAACCCATCCGACTTCAGACGGCAAGCAGTGGCGATCTCCGAAAGTCGACTTGCCACATCCACAAGGTCCAATCCAAAGCGCGAGGCCATGTTCGGGGAAGGTAGATCCGCAACTAAAACTCCCCTCCATAGCGTTTGCGCAATCGAATCAAGAGGTCGTTCAACGCCGGACGCGCCGTCGACTCATCGGGCAGATCCGAACGCTTCGCCGCCTCTTCCAACATCGCACTCAGGCGCAGGTACGCCTCTTCTTCCCCCTGCCCCCCATTTCGGACGAGATCCTTTTCGCCCCCTTCCAACTTCTGCTGAAGCAGCGGCTTGATCCAAGGTTCCTCATAGCGCTCCGACAACACGGCCAAATTCGCTTCCACCTCCCCGGTTCGCATGAGGTGAATCCCCGTCAGCAGGACGCGATACGTGTAGAGAAGGGGCTTGAGCCGGCGCTTTTTCTGGAACGCTTTCCACTCGTTCGCCGCAAAGCCAACATAGTGATGCACGTGATGCCGCGTCACACATCCTGCCGCAATCGCTTTCAACTCTTCGTGCTCCGGCATGCTCTGAACAACCAGAGGAGAACAAAGCTGCTCCAACACATATCCGTTCCGCTTGAGCAAGAGACGAAAGAACTTGGCGGCGTCGTGGGTCACGAGGTCCACCTCGATCCCTTCCACCCATTCGGAGCGCTCCAGCGTCTCTTGGCCCGGCTCCAATCCCAGCACCTCGCGGTTTGGCAAGATATGGACGCCGCGCAGATCGTAGTCCGAGTCCGCCGAGTGAAATCCGTAGAGATGGGCGCCGCTGACCGTCGCAAACAGCAACGGATAAGGGTGGCGCGCAGCTTCCTTTTGGAGCAGGGCGCCGTTCACGCTTTCACCTCCTGCATCCGCGCTCGGGCATAAAACGCGTTCACCTGGGGCAGATCGGGCTCATCGGGTAAATCCGTCGTCTCGAAAGCCTCTCGAAGCTGTTGAGAAAGCGCCGTGTGCAAAGCCACGATTTCGTCCCAACTCCGTTCCCCATCCTTGATCGCCAAAAGCAGCTCCCGATGCTCCCGCATGCAGACGGCCACCTCTCCCTTTGTCAGCACGTGAATTCCGGCAAGCAAAAGGCGCACCAGATGCATTGCGTGCTTCCAGTTCGGGGCCTCTTTGACCCCGAGACTTTGCCTCATTTTACGAAACTGATCCTCAGCGTACCCGCCGTACGTTTGGAAACACCGCTTCGATAAAAACGCCTGTCGCATTCCCAGCATCTCCTGCGCGATCGGGGTCGCACGCTCGACCAGAGGCGTGTAGAGGCACTCCAGCACGTTCGGGTTCCCTTTCAGCCCCAGCCTCAAGAATTTTCCCAGCTCCCAGTAACACTCTTGCGTCGCCGCGTTTTCGAGCTGCTCCGGAGGAGGGCTCTCTAACGACCAGAGCCTTTCAAGCGGGGCCGCATAGCAGCCTCGCCGATCCGTATCGCTCGTCTCTCGCTCCAGCCCATAGGCCCGGCTTCCGACGATGCACGCATAAATGACACGAGTACGCAAAGACTCATCCAGCTCGACGGGACGACCGCTCATCGTGATAACACCTCCATCTTCTGAGAAGAAGGGCCCTGCCGCTCGTCCGCAGGCCCGAACGGCTCGGTGTGCAGCAGGGCCGGATCGAGATAAGCCGCGTGAGCGGCGAAAGGTGAGAACTGAGCAGTGTATCCATAGCACCCAGCGAACTCCCAAACCCTGCCCTCGAACTCGACCCGCGTCCATTCGAAGCGATAGTCACGATAATGTATCGCTCCTTCTGGAAGCGTCTCGAAAAGGCCCTGATGCTTCCGGTTGGTCTTCACCCTCACGACGGTGCCAAGACGGGCGAACTCAAAAACGACCCGCTCGAACGTGAAAAGACGAAGGGTACCGAAAGACTCGATGACCTCCATGGCCGCTGCCGTGACTCTCGCGTGGAACGGGTTCACCATCTCCTCATAATAACCAAACGCCCGATCGGATGTTCACCTTCCCGCTTTTACTACTCTGTTGCCCATAGCTCAAATGCCCGAGCCCAAAGAAGCTCGTCATTGCGTTGAAGACCGACAAATCAATCTGATACTGAACGGCTTAAAAAAATATAACAGTGATAATATAGCCAATATTAAGAAGGCTGAACGTCACATAAAGAATTTTTGAGGATGTTTGGAACGAAAGAAACTTCTGCAGAATGAAAGCATTGTATGTAACAGCTATAAACGGAAATGTCCAAATTAAAATGAGCAGAGGCAACAAAATTATGGCACCTTGGGCATCGATGTCAGTAACTTTATAGATACTTAATACCAATAAAAAACTAATCGGCCCCACACTGTTTATTGCAACAAACATCCTCTTGTTCATGATTTATGGTAATCCTGATGGGCCGGCTTCTCCTGCCAAAGCACAATATAACGTCCCGGCTTCAAAAAGTGCTTGGCACTGTTTGTGATCTATCTTGCGACCTTTACAATTACGATTAAAACAGAAATGAATATCGTTGCAAAATTTTTTATTGCAATGAATAGGTTTTTTTATAAAGTCTGAAACCGTGCCCCAGCATTCGTCATGTACTTTGCAAGCATAATCTAAACAATCGTAAGTTTTGCTTTGCATGTTGCATTTTTTGTTGTATCCGCAACAATTGCCATATTCCCAATTAAATGGATTCGGATTTTTTACACATCTTATTTTGTGCTGATCCGGAATAATCCAATTAGGAATGCCCGCTCCAGGTGGATAAACAGAATTAGCCCAATTTTGAAATATATCTTTTCCGCTGGGATCTATATTATTAATCGGATTCCCTTTCACGTACGCATAAGCTGGTTCTTGCGGCCAAAGTGGGTCTTGGGTGATCCAGTTTCCGAGATCGGCTCTATAGTATCTCGCTCTGACGTAGAGCCGATTGCCGGTGTCTTCGTAGTAGCCGTGCGTTCCGATATAGTGGAACGGGATGTTCACCGTCCCGCTTTTACTACGCTGCTGCCCATAGGCCAGTAAGACAAGGTATCCGAGCTTACAAAGAAGCTCGTCATTAGGTGCACCACCGACCCTTGAGGGTCGGTGGCCACATCGCGACGTCGGCCTTCGTGTTCCAAGCCTACCAATTCATTGTCCATAAACATATAGGTTGCGTATGCCGTGATTATTGTAACTCCATGAGGTAGCTCTGTCCACCTCTACATCAGCGGCGATACGGAGTCCACGCCAGAGACTCCGGCAGATAGACGAACGGTTTAAAACCCTGAAACAGGGTAGGGGCTTCACTCATGGAATTCACTCTTTTAGAATGTGAATGTCCTAAACCGTTCTCCCAAGACCGCGAAGCCTTGAGAGAACCGAAACGGCAAGGAGTGACTCGTTAAAACGCCGGGACCGCATCTTGCGCGATCGCGTCTTTGAGATTTTGCAGCTGACGCATCGTCAGTTCGTGGTTAGGGTTTAACTCGTGCGCGATCTCCAAGTGGCGCAAAGCCCCCGAAAAATCGCCCCGGCGAAGGTCGCAAACCCCGAGTAAATAGGCAGCTTCGGCGTTGCCGTAGCGCTCGAGGTCCATCAACTGCGGGAGCGCTTGGAGCTCACGATCCGTCTCCAGATACCGCCGCGCGAGCATCAGAGCGGGCGCCACCTGCTGGGGATACTCGACGTGCGCCTTTTGAAGGAACGCCTCGACGTTTTGCGGCCCCCCCAGCGCTTCGGCGTAGCGCATCCCCATCTGCGTCCAGCTCGGGCCGGCGTTCTCGGCTAGGAACACTCGGTCCATGACTTCCTGCGCCGTCGCGAGATCCTTCTTCTCCAGCGCCGCGTCGAAGAGCGCGAAGTGCGAATGCAGGAACCCGGGCTCCCGCTCCATCGACTCGAGCCACCACTTGCGCGCCTCATCGTAGTCCCCCATCACCAGGCAAAGGGACCCGAGGTTGAACAGCCGCTTGTGCCCAAGAATGCCGATATCCAGGCTCGAAAAGTGCCCATCGATGTTCGACTGAACTTGAAGGTAGTGCGATTTGGCTTCGTCGTACTCGCCAAGATTCGTAAGCAGAAGCCCCGCTTGGAAGTGCAGCTCCGGATCATGGCCGACGGTCTCAAGCCCCTTGAGCAGCGTCGCCTTCGATTCCTCGGCTAGATCGAGCTCTCGGAGCGAGACGGCGAGCAAGGCGTACGCTTTGCGGACGTGCGACTCCTCGGGCCGGGAGACGGCAAGACACCGCTCCAGCCAGGTCACCGCCTCTTCGTGCTGTCGGGTGTAATGCGCGGTCATCCCGAGGTTGAACAGCACAAACGGGTGATCCGGCCGCTCTTGCAGATCCAGCATCAGCAGCTTTTCGTCTCGAAGGCGTTTGCGCGCCTGTCCTTCGTCGGAAGTGTCGTACCCGGAATGCATCACCACCGCGTCGAGACGGGCGATCTCCCCGCCGTGCTTTCGCAGCGAGGGCAGAATCTGTTCGTGAATCCGCCCTTCGAATTCGAGGTCCGGCAGGTTACGGATGAGCTTGACGTGGTCGACCCGAGTGCCCGCGCCGATCCCTTCGTCCACAAACTGCACCGGCACGACGAACCCGTGCACCTGCGGCGGGGCTTGAAGCGCGGCCTGCAAGATCGATTCTCCCGAGGCGACCGGCAGGGTGTCGTCCGCGTCCATCCAGAACAGCCAGCGCCCCTTCGCGTATTTCAGCGATTCGTTACGCGCCTCCGAAAAGCTGTCGGTCCAGGGGAATTCGTAAAGCTCCGCGCCGTGCTCCAAGGCGATCTCCCGGGTACGGTCGGTCGAACCAGTATCGACCACGACGATCTGCCGAAAGTAGGGCTTTGCGGACGCCAAACAGTCCCCGAGCACGCGCTCTTCGTTCTTGACGATCATGCACAAGGAGATGTCGGCTCGCTCGCGCAGCTCGGCGAGGCGCCGCTCGCGAATCTCGGGTTTGCGGTCAGGATGAAACCGGACCGGCTCCGGGCGCAGCCCCGCCAGATGCGAGGCGTATCCGGTCTCCAGATCCTCGCGCCACTTGGTTTCGTAGACGTTCTGGTTTTTACGGAGTAACGCGACCGGATGAGTCGGCAGGCGCTGGATCGTTTTGGAACCGCTATGGTGCACATACGCCTTAGAGGCGATCATGAGGCGATAGCCCGCGCGCCGAAACCGGTAGCACAGGTCGTTATCCTCAAACGTGCCGACCCCGAAGCTCTCGTCGAAAGCGCCGAGCTCTTCGAGCACGCGCCGCCGGACGGCGAGGCAAAAACCCACGAGCATGTCGGTCTCTCGGTCTTCGACCTCGCGCCGGGCGAACGCCTCGGCGAAGAGATCGATCGTCCCAAGTGAGGTGTAGGTGGCCTCGACCCACTGCGCTCCGAACACGTTGTTGCTGTGCGGACCGGCGGCGGCCACGGCCCCCGAGCCTTCCAGCGAGGCGATCAATTCCAGCAGACCGACTCGAGGAACGATCGTGTCGCTGTTCAAAAACAGCACCACTTCCCCGCTCGACGCTTCGTACCCCTGGTTGCTGGCCTTGGCGAACCCGAGGTTTTCCGCGTTGCGGATCAGGGTGACGAACTCATGCGACGCGGCGATCTCCGCCGCGCCGTCGGGCGAGGCGTTATCCACCACGATCACTTCGTGAAGCAGGTCGCGGCACCGTTCCAAGCTCTCGAGACAAAGCCGGATGTCCTCTTCCCCGCCGTAGAGCGGGATACAGACGGACACGCTCGGAAACGAAGGTGGCCGCGAAAGCTCTGGGCGAGGCGCGGACTCCAGTCCCACCGTGCGGAGCGCCTCCGGCAACTCGATCCGCTCGATCCACCCGTAGGCGGCCGGATGCGTCGGATGCAAGTGGCGCATCAATGGGTTATAGTCCCACGCCTTCCAAATGTTGGCGTACCAATTGGGGACCACTTCGTCCCGATGCCCCCAGGTCTCGATCTTGCGCCGGATCCGCTCGTCCGGACCGGCGTACGACAGGTGATGCAACACCCCGTGCGACGCGTCGATCACGAGGCGTCTTCCCCCTCGATATTGACGGATATATTCATGTTCTACGGCTTGAACATTCAATAAAAGAACAGGCTCCAAGGATTCCCGCGGCCGGATCACGTGTTCCGGCGTTTTCCAGTAGGTGTCCATCTGAACGCAGATCCGGTCCGCGAGGTCCATCGCGGCCACGTTCAACAGCGAGTCGAGCAGCCGAGGCTCCACGATCTCGTCTCCGTCCGGGATCAACGCGTGCCGGACGCCTCGCTCCCGCAAGGTCGCAAGAGCGAAGGTGCGATGTTCCCGCTCCTCGCTCCAATCCCCCAGAATCACCTCGGCTCCTTCGCTTTCGGCGATCCGCGCGGTTCGCTCCCAATCCCCTACGGTGCCGTTCCACGCCACCCGGCTGACGAATGCCAACACCTCCCCGGCGCGGCGAAACGAACGGATCGAGGCGGCCAAATACCAATGATCCTCATGCAAACAGTACGCGACTACAGGCAGATGTTTTTCCACGCACGTTACTGTAACGCGGCTTTTCCCGCGTTTTCCGAAGGGGGACCACTAGACGAAGTACACGCGCTCTAACTCCCTTCCCCAACCTCCGGTTTCGCTAAAAAAATGAGGGCCTCGAACGAATCGATCGAGAGCCCTCAAGTCGAATGAGATAGGATTGGCTTTACTAAGGCTTTTTGGGCGTGTAATAGTACTTGTCCCGATCGGTCGGAGCGTTTCCGAAAGCCAGTTCACGGGGAAACTTCAGCAACTCGCCCAGGTTCATGCGCTCATAGTCCGCGGCGGTGACCCCGCCGGAATAGAGGGGATCGAGGTTCGGCGGTGAGAGCCGATGCGCCTTCGCGTGCCCGTCCAGCCAGCCGAGCACCGCCATCTTGCCGTGGCGCGCGTGAAGCACCGCTGTCATAAAGTCTTCGATGACCAGGAACGACGACGACGATCCGTAACCGAAAGATCCCCCCCAACCCGAGAGCGTCGCGGTGTCGCCGAACAGCAGCGTCTCGGCCGGCGCTTCGATCTCGGACATGCTTTTATAGGCCCACTCTCTGCTCACCGGATCGAAGCTTGGATTTCCGAGCAGCGAGTTGTAGCCGTAGCTGAACTGGCTCGCGTTCTCGCCCAGGAGCCGAACGCCCGTGGGACAATCGGTGATCGCCTGTTTGTTTTTCGAATAAGGCCATAGCAGCCCTTCGTGGTCGATCCGGTAATCCCCGCCGAGCATGGTGGTCCTGGCAAACCACGAGAGTGAGATATATTCACTGTAGGGGTTGACCCAGGCAAACATTTGCGGCGGAACGAGCATGTCGTCGTAGTCCGCGCTGTAGAGCGTCGAAGCCAAGGCCGACTGCTTGAGGTTCGAGATGCAGGTCGCCTTGTAGGCCGATTCTTTGGCCTGGGCGAAAACCGGAAAAAGAATCGCCGCGAGGATCGCGATGATCGCGATGACCACCAGCAATTCGATGAGTGTAAACGCCAGATAACGGGTTCGCTTCATGATGACTCCCGAATCCCCCTTCTTTCGAGGATTCGCCCCATTCTAAAAGCGGGGCGTTAGACGATCGTTAGGCTTCCAGAACCTGTGCCAAAAGCTCGCTCACCTGGGCCAGGGAGACCGCCTCGCCTCGTCGCTTCGCCTCGGCGTATCGCTCCGGGCCGAGCACCTCTCCCAGTTCCGCCAAAGCCGCATCGATCCTCTGCTCGTGATCGCGGCTCGCCGCATAGCGGAACCGCTCCCGCAATCGCCGCGCGCAGCAAAGCAGGCTCACCATCCGTTCGGGTTGGTCGAGCAGCGAGAGCATGTGGGCGGTCATCTCGAGCATCGACACGCAGACCCGCGGATTCGGCGAAGCGACGCGGGCGGCGAGTAGCCCGAACAGGGTTTGGCGCGCCTCTTCGACGCGATTCATTTGGACGTAGAGGAACAGCTCCAGCAGTTGGCCGAACTGCAGCGCCTCCTCGTCGCGAAGCCGCCAAGAAAGCACCCGTTCCTCTCGCAGGACCTGCTCCGCCAGTTCGAACTGCCCAGCGCGGATCGCGGCATTGGCGAGGTTCGTAAGCGCCACCCCGAGCCGTTGGGAGTCTTCGCTCTCGCGCATGCGCTCCACGGCCCCTTGGCAAACGTCCAGCGCCTCCTCGAACCGGTTTTGCTCGATCAGGATGCCGCCGAGATTCACCTCGGCTCGGGCTTCCAGATGCGGCAGCCCGGCCTCCTGCGCGCGCACTTTGGCCCGCTCCAAATAAGCGCATGCCGCGTCCATCTCGCTGACGAGCATCACCGCGAGCCCCATCCCGATCGTCGCGTCGATCGTGATCTCCTCGGGAAGGTCTGGAATCGCCAGACACCGCTCCAGCGCCGCGCGCGCCTCTTTGGGCCGGCTCGCTTTGCCGTACAAAAACCCGAGCGCCAGCCAGGCCTCGGCCACGAGCCGAGGTGGCAGCGACTCAAGCTCCGCACGGGCGAGCACCCGCTCCAGCCAGCGACAGCCCTCCTCCAGCGCGTCGCGAATCTCCCAATGCCGCGCGAGGCTCACCGCGATCTCCAGGCCCAACTCGATCTCACCGGCATCCAACGCGCCTTGCAGCACGGCTCGGAAATTGTCGCGTTCGGCCTCGAGACGCCGCACCCAAGCACGCTGCTCCGGCCCCTTCAGCCCCTCTTTCGCCCGCCGCGCCAGCGCGAGGTAAAAGCCTCGGTACCGCTGCTCAAGCGCCTCAAGGCTCGCAGCGCTCTGCGACTCCAAGCCGTATTCGCGGATCATCTCCAACATCCGAAACCGCGGCTCTTCGCCCAACTCGGGCTGGATCAACGCCCGCTCGACGAGATCCCGCAACCGCGAAGCGACCGAACGCGCGCTCCCCGACGCGATCACCGCCTCCGCGCCTTCCAGATCCCACCCGCCTTGAAAGATCGCCAACGCCGCGCAGCACTCCGCCAGGTCCCTCGGCAAAAGCGCGAAGCTATAGGCCACTGCCGCACGAAGCGAGCGATGCCGCTCGGGCACGTCTCGGCGGCGGCTGACCAAAAGCTCGAATCGCCCGTCGAGCCGCTCCACGATCTGGCGCAAGCTCAGAGATTGCACCCATCCGGCGGCCAGTTCGATAGCGAGGGGAATCCCCTCCAACCGAGCGCAAAGGGTCGCTAGCGCCTCGGCATTCCCATCGGTCACTTGGAAGAACGGGCGGGCGCGTTGAGCCCGGTCGACGAACATCTGCACGCTCGAACATGCCGCCACCTGTTGGAGCGAATACGGCCCCTTCCCCTCCGGGAGCACCGGAAGAGGCGCGACCGGCCACTCTTTCTCGCCCTCCAGATGGAGTCGGTGGCGCGAGGTAATGAGGCACCGCAAGCCGGGGCACCGCTCCAGCAGCGCGCGCACTACAAGCGCCCCCTCCTCGGCCAGGTGCTCGTAGTTGTCCAACACCAAAAGGCACGGCGCGCCTTCGCGCGCATCGTTGAAATGCTGTGCGAGCCGCTCGATCGGATCGGGCGCGTCGCCCGAGAGTGGCAGATTCAAAGCGCCTCCGATCGCCTTGGGGATCATCCAGCTCTCCGCGAGATCCGCCAGAGGAACGAACCACACGCCCCCTCCGAATTCCTCCTCCAGGCGGCTCGCGACCTCTAAAGCGAGGCGAGTCTTACCGCTTCCCCCGGTTCCGACCAGGGTCACGAGCCGCGTCTCGCCGCGGAGCGTCTCACCGAGCGCTTCGACGTCCGCTTCGCGGCCGAAGATCTTCGTAAAGCGCGGCGGCAGCGTGGAGGGCGCGCGCCTCGAAACGGGTTCGCGCGACACGGGGGGAGCGTTCAGGAGATGGAGCCGCTCTTGCGGGGCGGGCTCACTCGGGCCGCCCCGCTCCTCCATCGCCTGACGATAGAGCCGAAAGGCCGCTTCGGTGGGACGGCTACGGATCTCGCGATGCAGCTCTTCGGCCAACGTCTCGAACTGTCGCAACGCCGCCACACGATTGCCTTGCAATAAGTAGAGCCGCATGAGCGCGCAATGCGACTCCTCCCGAAGCGGCTCTAGCGCCACGGCGCGGCGCGCGGCCTCGATCGCCTGCGGCACCCGCCCCATCTCGGCGCGGATCGCCGCCAGATCCAGCACCGCGGCGAGATAACGATCCGCAAGTAGGTAGCGCTCCTGAGCGATCCACTCGTCGTAGAATCCGGGCAGAAGCTCCCCTTTATACGCATCGATCGCCTCTTCGAGCCGCTCGAGCTTCCGGAACGGGTCCTCCGTCAGACCCGCCAGCCGCACCCCGTTTACAAACGTGCCCACATCCGTCGAGACCGCCTCCGGGCGAAGCCGCAGATACGGATGATGGGCGGCGATCACGCTCCCGGCGGGAATGCCGGGCGGCTCCAATTGGCGTCGCAGCGCCCACAAGAGCTGCCGGAAGCGGTTACTGGCGACGGCGAACTCGCACTCGGGATAGCACAGGTTCAGCAACTCCTCGCGCGGGTGGCTGCGCGCCAGATGGTACGCCAGATACCCAAGGAGCGAGGCGCCCCGCTGCGAGTGGAACCGCTCGATCCGCTGCTCGTGCCGGAAGGCGGAAAGCCCGCCCAACATCTCGATATGCCAAATTGCCGCCATGTCGCGATTCGACGGCGGCTTTTCACGCCTGCCCGTCGCCTGCCCAGGCAAAGCCCGGATAGGCGACAGGATAGCGAGGGAGCGTTAAACCGGCGTTAGACCGGACACGGGAGCGTCGGATTCGCAAGTGCGAAGCTGCGCCAAAAGGCGACGCTGCCGCTCGCGCAGCGCGGCGCGATAGACCTCCAGATCGAGCGAACGCTGCGCGGCCCCGCTCCGCATAGCGGCGTCGGCGACTAGCGTGGGGATCTCCGAAAACAGACGCTCGTCGAACGGATTCGGAATAAAGCTGTCCTGGCCGAACGGCGTCGGCGCGCCGTCTCGGGCCAATTCGGCGAGCCCCTCGGCGGCCGCCCGCATCATCGCGTCGTCGATACGCGTGGCGCGCACGTCGAGCGCGGCGCGGAAAAGGTAGGGGAACGCGAGCACGTTGTTTACCTGGTTCGGCATGTCCGAGCGCCCGGTGGCGATCATCGCCTCGGGGCACACCTCGCGCGCGAGGCCGTAGGTGATCTCCGGCTCGGGATTCGCGAGCGCGAACACGATGGGGCGCGGCGCCATCGAACGCAACATCTCCGGCGTCAGCGCTCCCGCGCTCGACACCCCGATGAACACGTCCGCGCCCACGATCGCCTCTTCCAACGTGCGAGCTTCGATCGTTTGAGCCAGATCCGCCTTGTGCGGCGCATCGGCAAAGTCGCGACCGGAGTGCAAAACCCCTTTGGTGTCGCACACCACCGCCTGATCGGGCTGCACGCCCAGCGTGCGCAAGAAACGGATCGTGGCCGTGGCCGCCGCGCCCGCGCCGTTCATTACGATCCGCACGTCCGAAAGCCCTTTGCCCGCCAGCGCGAGGGCGTTCAAAAGCCCCGCGGCGACGACCACGGCGGTGCCGTGCTGATCGTCGTGAAAGACCGGGATATCGAGGCGCTCTTTGAGGCTCGCTTCGATGCCGAAGCACTGGGGCGCGCGGATATCCTCCAGGTTGATTCCGCCATAGGTCGGCGCGATCGCTTGAACCACGTCCACGAGGTCCACGCCCGGCGGGCACTGCACTTCGACGTCCACCGCGTCGATGTCGGCGAACCGCTTGAACAGGATGGCTTTGCCCTCCATCACCGGCTTCGCGGCGATCGCCCCGAGGTTGCCGAGCCCCAGCACCGCGGTGCCGTCGGTCACCACCGCGACCGAATTGCCTTTCCCGGTGTAGAGGTAGGCGTCGCTCGGATCGGCTTGAATGCAAAGGCAAGGCTCCGCGACTCCCGGCGTGTAGGCGAGCGTCAAGTCCTCGGCCGTCCGGCACGCCTTGCTGGGGAGCATCGAGACCTTGCCCGCCGGAGCGGCCTCGTGATAGCGAAGAGCCGGACTTTTACTGCTATGATTCATTCCCGTTTAGGCTACCCTCGGATCGCCCCCCTTCCCTACGGTTTCGCGCGGCCTGCAGGTTTCCATGGCGTTCGCGTTCCGGTTAAGAGCCGATCAAGATCGCCCTCGTTTTCCCTCACATCGCTGCAATCGCGGGGCGAAGTATGTAAAATAACCCTCATGCACTGGCTGTGGCACCAGGACCGGTTGCTTTTCGAGACCATCCACCTGTCCTACCATCGGCCCTGGCTGGACCCCATTTTCTGGTTGATCTCGACCACCGGCCTCGGCTGGGTCCAAATGGCCGCCGTGCTGCTTCTCGCGCGATGGCGCGAAACCCGGTCCTACGTTTTGCCGCTCAGTCTCGCATGGGGCATCTCGGGGGGGCTCAAGCACGTCATCGACCATGTCGTCCCCCGCCTTCGGCCAAGCAACCTGCCCTTCGCCCAGCCGCAAGAAGCGTTCTACCATGCCAGCTTCCCCAGCGGGCACACCGCGAGCAGCTTCGGGATCGCGTTCATGCTGCTGATCCTCACTTGGCGCAAGGATTGGGCGTGGACGGGCCGCGCGGCCCTCGCGTGGGCGTTCCTCGTGGGGTTGAGCCGCATCTACCGCGGCGTGCATTGGCCCACCGACATCCTCGGGGGCGTGTTCACCGGCCTCATCGGTGCGACGGTCGTCGCGCTGCTTTTCATGCGATCCCGCCGCGCCGCCGTCGCCGTGCCGCTCGTTCCCGAGCAGAAAGCGGCCTAACCGCCCGAGCTCTTCGCGGCTTCGGGGGCTTTCGCGCTCTTCGCCGCACCGTTCAGCTTGGCCTTATCGCTTCCTTCCGATTCGAAGAGCCCCATCGCGCGGAACTTGCGATACCGCTGCGCCTTGACCTCTTCCGGCGAAAGCGCCAGCTGCTCGTCGAGGTGCCGCGTCAGCGCTTCGCGCACCAGGAACGCCGCCTCGATCGGGTCGCGGTGCGAGCCGCCCCGGGGCTCGCGCACGATCTCGTCGATCAGGCCGAGGTGCAGAGCGTGGTCCGCGGTCAGCTTGAGCGCGGTCGCGGCCTGCGCGCCGTTCTCAGGGCGTCGCCACAAAATCGCGGCGCAGCCCTCGGGCGGAATGACCGAGTACACCGCATGCTCTTGCATCAGCACGCGGTTCGACGCCGCGATCCCGATCGCGCCGCCGCTGCCGCCCTCACCGATGATGACGGACACCGTCGGAACCGTCAGCTCGAACATCTTCAGAATCGACGCCGCGATCGCTTCGGAGATCCCGCGCGACTCGCTCTCGACCCCAGGATCCGCCGCGGGCGTGTCGACGAACGTGATGACCGGCAGTCGGAACTTCTCGGCCATCTCCATCAAACGGATCGCCTTGCGGTACCCCTCCGGGCGGGCCATGCCGAAATTGCGATGCTGCCGCTCTTGGATGTTGCGCCCCTTCTGGTGGCCGATCACGATGCACGGGCGGCCGTCGAAGCGCGCCGGGCCTCCGAGGATCGCGTGATCCGCACCGGCGCGGCGATCCCCTTGAAGCTCCACGAAATCGGTGAACAGCGTCGTGATATAGTCCAGGCTATACGGGCGAGGCTCCGCTCGAGCCACCAGCACCTTCTCCCAGGGGCCGAGACGCGAGTACATCACCTCGATATAGTTGTCGCGGCGCTTTTCGAACCCGTCGATACGCTGTTCGAACTCGGCGCGCCTGGTGGGGTCCACTTCGCGCGCGGCCATCTCTTTCAACTTTGCCAGGCTCTCTTCGAGCTCCAGCAGCGGTTTTTCCCACTCTTTCCAGGTTTTAGCCATGGGACTCTTCCTCCGAAGACGCGGGAAGCTCTGCCGGCGCGCCGGAGAGCATGCCCGCCAAAAGCGAAAGCACACCGCGCATCTCCTTGCGCGGCACGATGCGGTCGATCATTCCGCTTCGATAGGCGAACTCGGCGGTCTGAAAGTCGTCGGGCACCTTCGAAACGCCCGCCTGCTTGGCCACACGCGCTCCGGCAAAGCCGACGAGCGCCCGGGGCTCCGACAAAATGACGTCCGCGATGCTGGCATAGCTCGCGAGCACCCCGGCCATCGTCGGGTCGGTGAACACCGCGATGTACGGAACGCCGGCCGACGCGCATCGCTCGGCGGCGGCGGTGGTCTTCGCCATCTGCATCAAGGAAAGCAGCCCTTCTTGCATGCGCGCGCCTCCCGAGGCACAAAAGATGATCGCGGGCATTCCCGCGTCTGCGGCGCGCTCCAAGGTGCGGGTGATCTTTTCGCCCGCGACCGAACCCATCGAGCCGCCCATGAAACTAAAATCCGCGACCGCCACGCTGACGGCTCGGCCTTCGAGGCGGGCGAGACCCGAGATCACGCTGTCCCGCATCCCTTTGGCCAAGGCCGCGTCCAGCTTCTCCTGATAATCGGGGAAGCCGAGCGGGTTCAGCGAGCGCAGATCGGTATCTCGCTCCTCGAAGCTGCCCGGATCGAACGTCCATTCGATGCGGGTCGAGGCGGAGAGCCGGTGGTGATGTTCGCAGTGGGGGCAGACCCGAAGGTTCTGTTCGAACTCGGCGGCAAAAAGGATCTTTTTGCACTTCTGACACTGTAAAAAGGCGTCGTTTTTATTCGGCACGGTGCTTTTCCAGGGCTTTCAGGATACCCTGCGCCGCGGTCTCAGGCTTCGATTTTGCGCGCGGCCCGAATGCTGTATCCTAATAAGGAAGCGAATTAAGGAGTAGAAAATGGCTGTTGTGCCCTCTAGCGATAAAATCAGCGAACTCATTCGCCGCATCGACGCGGCCGTCGCCTCCGGCGATCCCAAGCAGTGCGCCCTCGACGTCAAAGAGGTCCTCGAATCGATTTGCCAAGGCGACGAAGAGTTCTTGCCCGAGCACCTCTTGATCCCCAATCCGACGACGTACGCCCGGCACCTGATGCACGTCGATCCCGAGGGACGCTACTCGATCATCGTGATGGTGTGGGACAAGGGCCAGGGCACCCCGATTCACGACCACGCCAACATGTGGTGCGTCGAATGCGTGTACCGCGGCCAGATCAAAGTCGTCTCGTATCAACCTCTGAACGACCCCGAAACCGACGAGATCGTCCGGTTCCAAGCCGAAAAGACGATCTATCCCGGCCCCGGCGAAGCCGGCGCGCTGATCCCGCCGTTCGACTATCACACGATCGAAAACGAGCGCGAGGAGCCCTCGGTCACGATTCACATCTACGGCGGCGAAATGACCTGGTGCCATGCGTTCTTGCCCGAAGAGGGCGGATATCGCCGCACCCGGCGCGAGCTCTCGTACCACTAGGCGAGGCAACGAACCGAGCGATCGAGGCGGGCGGAACGCCTCGATCTTTGCAAACGGAGATGGGAATCTGCCATAATTCGCGTTTGCGCGCCTTATCAAAATTCCGCGCGAAGGATGTCCCTTTGAGCAAAGCAATCGCGATTAAGCCAGAAGAAGATTTCGCCCGTTCGTATGTGGACGGCCTCATCCTTGAAAAGCTGACGGAGATCGAGTCGGCGATCAAGCTCGGCGAACTCGCCGAAAAGCTGGAAGAGCCCGGGCTCGGGCTCGCCACCGTCCGCTCCCTGCTGGCCTCACGGCCCGAGGTGTTCGCCTACCACGAGCGCCGCTGGATCCCCGCCACGCGCCTGGAAAGCGGCGGTCGCCCCTTTAACGAGATCGTGGCGCTGGTGCTCGGCGCGTTCGGCCGGCCGATCCGGCTGAGTCTGCTCGCCCTAGAGGTCGCTCGCGTGCGCCGGGCCGGGGTCGAAGAGACCGAGGCCATCCTACGCCGCGTGCTGGACCGCAATCCGAATTTCGTGCTGCTCGCCGACGAGCGCGTCGCCCTGCTCGACTGGGGCTTCAACGCCGGCGACGAGACCACCGAACGCGCCCTGGCATTGAACCAGATCGCGCCCGAAACCCTTCAAAAAGCCCATGAGGCCCTCAAGGGGATCGACTGGCGCGAAGAGGGCGCGGTCGCTAAAGCGGTCGCCAAAGCCGCGCCGATCTCGCTGAAAGCGTTGGGCGCCGTCGCCTGGCAGAGCGTGAACTCACAAGACCCGCGCTCGGTTCTGATCTACGACGCCGCCGACTTCCTGCGCGAAGCGCTGAGCCTTCCCGGCTATCTGCTCGGTCCCGACGGCACGCTCTATCCCGCCGCCGAGGCCAAAAAGTGGGTTACCACCGCGGTCAAGGTCGCCGAGAAGATCGCGCCGACGGTCGAAGTGGAAGACGCCGCCCCGATCGAAGTGGGTGCCGACGACATCGGCAAACTCGTCGCCAAAGTGCTCGCCTCGTCCGAATCGGTCACGGCCACCAAGATGCTCGAAGACCTCTACGAGATCACGCCGAGCAACAAGACCTTCCCCGACGACCTCGAGAACGTGATGGTCGGACTGAAGGGACAAGGCGAGATCCAGTGGGTCGGTGGCGACCGGTTCCGCAAGGCCGGAGAGATTCCTGATTTCGTCGACACGCTCCCCGAGCCGTTCCAATTCACGAGCTCCGACCTCGTGGACGAAGAGGGCGAACTCGTCGACGTCGAGTTGACCGACGAAGGCCTGAGCTCCTCGCTCCGCAAGCTGCTGGGGCACCCGCTCGCGACCGACGTACTTGACGAAGACATTCTGCCCGCGCCACGCAACTCGCAAGATACGCTTCGCCTCGTGCTGAAGCATATCCACCGCGAGCTCGGCACGTTCCCCCTCAGCCAGGTCCCGACCGGATGGCTGGACGCAGAGCCCAAACTGCAAGAACTCATCCTGATCGACCCGAACGGCCGCGAGCTGCAAGCCTGGGCGAACATGGAGACGCGCCTTATCTACAACCTCGTGGATTGGTGGTACGAACAGCCCGTCGAGAGCGGCGCGGTATTCAGCTTGACCAAGACTATCCGCCCGAACGTCCTCGAGTTCACTTGGTTGGACCAGCCGGATCCCGTGGTCTATATCAGTAACCAGCGTATGGAGGAGCTCCGCGAAATCGCTCGCTCCGCCGAAGGCAAGAGCACCTTCGAGCTGCTCACCGAAGTAATGCAGCACTGGCCCAAAGGCGCGGATTATCTCACGATCCATGCCGAGATCAACGTCGTGCGCCGCTCGACGCGCCGCCTGATTGCCTCGCTGCTCAGCAGCTACCACTGCTTCTATCAGCGCTCCGGCTCGCCGGTGTGGCACTTCGACGCGAAGAAAGTCGAACTCGGGTTCGACAAGACCAAGCGCAAATTCGTCAAGAAATAAGCGCTCCCCCGCGCCCCTCCTTCGGCTCTGCCGAGGGAGGGGCTTTTCTTTTTAAGCACTGCCTCGCGTAATCGTCTCCTCCAAAATGCCCCACTACTTCGGAGATTTTGGGCGCGATCACCATTCCCCGACTCCTTTATAGATCAGCGCGCGAGCATCACTTGCGTCTCACGCATTCACGGGATCGGTATTCAAACGATCTGCGGTCCGCGCAAGAAATACGCCGGGATGCGTAGCAGCGACTTGGCCGAGCTCAAATCTTGCAAGAGGAGAATCGTCGTTTCAAACGAATGTGGCGAACCAGGCAAGGGACCTCGAAGCTTACAAGGAACTGCAGAAGGGGCCCCTAAGAGCAGACGAAGAGCCACTTGTCCTTGCTGAATCAGTGCTTCCCTAGAGCTCGCCCTCGTCGCGTAGCGGCCTTTCCCGAATCACGGCCTTATGTCCCAAATCATGGGCTCAAAGAGAAAGTCTCGCAACTTGCCTAAGCGAATCCGAAATACGGCTTTTGCCGAGTTCACGCGCTGCTTTCCCGGCGTGTATCTCAAAGCAGTACGTCGGATCTGGCTGCGAAGAAAGTCTGGCGATTCGTCACAAGAAATGCAGCGAGCTTGTGATTCCAACACCTCAGGCTTAGAGCTTACATGAGCGAATCAGAGTAGATGTTTGGACCTTTGGCCATAAAGGCTGGAGAATAGACCTCAGGCGTGGATTCTGGTCGTTCTAGACTGCTTTGCCGGAGAATGAAAGCCGCTTCATTGCACGCCTTTTGCGGCGGAAAAATAACTGGAATGGCTCCCTCCATGGAACTCCCCAAAGGCGATGAGCAGCGATGACGGCGTAGGCCTACTGATGATCACGGGGTCCCAAAGGCTCGTCTCAGACACCGGGCGCAAGTTCCGAGCGCTCGTGACTAGAAGTTACCTTCCACTGCTTTTGGGCAAGAAAACCCCCGAGAGGAATCCTAGCAGGAAAGGCTTTTAAAGAAAACGGGGCGTCTCGGTTTACCGAGACGCCCCGCGAAGCGGCTGAACGGAAGAGCTACTTGAGCTCGACCTTGCCGCCGGCCTCTTCGACCTTCTTCTTGATCGACTCGGCCTCTTCCTTGGCCGCGCCCTCCTTGATGGGCTTCGGCGCGCCGTCCACGAGGTCCTTCGCCTCTTTGAGGCCAAGGCCGGTGATCTCGCGAACGACCTTGATGACGTTCAGCTTCTGATCGCCCGCAGCGGCAAGGATGACGTCGAACGAGGTCTTCTCCTCGGCGGCGTCTCCGCCGGCGGCCGGGGCGGCCATCATCGGCATGCCCATCATGGGCGCCGCGGCGGTCACGCCGAACTTGTCTTCGAGGGCGGTCTTGAGCTCGGACAGCTCGAGGGCGGTCATGCCGCTAATCTGCTCAACGATCGTTTCTACGGTAGTAGCCATTTCGATTTACTCCTGGGTTTCCTCGGCGGGAGCCGCTTCGGCCTCGCCAGCATTCTCTTCTTGGGTCGGGGCCTCTTCGGCGGACGGCGCGGATTCTTCTGCGGGGGCAGGCTCTTCGGCAGCGGCCTCGGCTTTCGGCTCGGGAAGTGGGGATCCCTCGGCGACCTTGTCCGCCACGGCACCGATCACGCGGATCGGGTCGGCGTACAGGGCTTCGATCACACCCACGAGGTTGCTGAGCGGCGCGGCGACCGCACCGATCACCTGAGCGATCAGCACCTCGCGCGGCGGCAGCTCGGACAGGCTCTTGACCTGATCCGCGCTGAACACCTTACCACCGATATACGCGCCTTTGACCTTCAGGTTCTTGTTCGTCTTCGCAAAGTCGAACAGAGCCTTCGCGCAGTCGGGCTCGTTCTCGTAAACGAACGCGACGGCCGTAGGCCCGGCGTGAAACTCAGTGGGAAGCTGCTCGACATCCGATCCGGCGGCCAGACGAAAGAGCGTGTTTTTGAGGACCTGCAGGTCCCCCCCCTTGCTCTTCAGATTCTGGCGCAAGCCTTGGATATCCTTTACCTTCAGACCGCGATACTCGGTGAACACGACGCCCAAAGCGCGGGAATATCGCTCCTTCGCTTTTTCGACGACCTGCTCTTTTAGTTCTGTCGGCATGTTTGCACCTTCTTAAAATGACTCGGGACCCCCGTCGAAGATCGGCGGAGGTCCCGAGCGTGCGCTTTTCGGCACCGCTAAAAACTTGTTCGCGTCCCCTCGGCAGGCCGATCCTAAACGGATCGATTAGGGCCTTGCGGCGACCTGCGGTCTTCAGAGTTCTCGCTCAGTATGGCACACGGGTCGGGGGAAGCGCTACCCCCGAACGCGCTCCGCGATCGCCTGCCCCATCGCCTCGGTCGAGACCTTTTGAGTGCCCTCCTCGAAGATATCGCCCGTGCGCAATCCGCTCTCCAGAGCCTCATCGACTGCGCGCTCGATCCGCTCCGCTCGGGCTTCGTCGCCGGCCGTATAACGAAGCAGCATCGCGGCGCTCAGGATAGTGGCGATCGGGTTCGCAAGGTTCTGTCCCGCGATATCCGGCGCCGACCCGTGAATCGGCTCGTACAGCCCGAATACCCGCCCGTCCCGATCGTCGCTGAGCGAAGCCGAAGGAAGTAGCCCCAACGAACCCGTGATCATCGACGCCTCGTCCGAGAGAATGTCGCCGAACATGTTCTCCGTCAGGATCACGTCGAACTGCCCGGGATCGCGCACGAGTTGCATCGCGCAGTTATCGACCAGCATGTGGCTGAGCTCCACCTCCGGGTATTGCGCGCCCATCTCCGTCACGACCTCGCGCCACAGGCGGCTGGTCTCCAGCACGTTCGCCTTGTCTACGCTGGTAACTTTCTTTCGACGTTGCCGCGCGATCGCGAACGCCTTTTCGGCGATCCGCGCCACCTCCATCCGGGAATACACGCAGGTATCGATTGCCGTATTGCCGCCGTCTCGGCGCTCACGAGGCGTACCGAAATAGATGCCGCCGGTGAGCTCGCGCATCACCACAAGATCCATCTTGCCCCGTTTGACCGGGCTGGCGTGCTCGAGCGCGCGGAGCGTCTTGGCCGGACGCACGTTCGCGTAGAGATTCAACTCGGAGCGCAGCGGGAGCAGCGCTCCCACTTCGGGCCGGAGCGAAATCGGCTCGATACGGTCCCATTTCGGCCCCCCTACCGCCCCGAGCAGCACGGCGTCCGCGGCCTTGCACAGATCCAAGGTCGCCGCCGGGAGCGGATGCCCCCCGTCGTCGTACGCCGCTCCGCCGATCAGAGCCTCTTCAAACTCCGCCTCGAATCCTGTGGCCCGCAGCACACGCACCGCTTCACGCGTAACCTCCGGACCAATGCCGTCGCCCGCCAATACCGCAATCTTAAATGGCATGGCCGCAATTATGGCATCGAGCATGCGCCCCTGACCGACACTACGCTAACTCTTCCCATCCCAGATCATCGTCGTCAAAGGACCGCTGGGAAGCTGGAACGTGCGGCGAAGGCCGGGAAAGGATACGATGTCTAGTCTCGCACTTGGGACAACTTTACAGATGGGCAACGCAGCAATCACTCCCTGAGGAGCCATCTGCTTCGATAACTATGTCTACCGAACCTTAAATCTAGATGAGGTGCAGTTGATGTAATTTTCCATGAGAAGCGGAAAAGTACCACTTCCCATTTTCTTTCTCTTATACAATTTCCTCGCTGATCCAGTATATGACTGTTCTCATCGCAAATTCAAGCTGCATTCTAATGAAAATCAGGATTGCAGATTGCAATTTAACAGAGTGGTTTCTATCTAAATATATGGCGCTCCTCCTTAGCGATGGGCAATCCGTGCTTTCGATAAAATTCGTTAGGCTGCAATACATCCTTTGTGACAGGATCTATACTCAAATCATAAAATAATCCGACAGTATATAGATTGTCTTCACCTGTTTTAGACAATAAAAGCACTTTCAATGCGTCAGTAACTGGAGAGTAATTATACAAAATAAATTCCTGTAAAGAATTCAGATCATTGTTTGCATATTTGCTAATTGACCCCACGAATGAATAAGGTTGCCCATCAATTGTCCTTTGCGAATAGATGTATGCAAAGAGACTGAATCTTGGACCTGAAGTCAATAGTCGATTGGATTCATTGATAGGCCTTATTCGGATTTTATATACTAATTTGTCTATTCCATCTTTATGCTGATAGCAAAGGATGTAATTACTTCCAGGCTGAAGCTGAGATATCCAGCTTTCTGAATTCCATAAAATGATATAGAGCCTGTCTGATTTCCCATAAGGAAAAATTATATCGTGCTTGCTTTCCAATGAGTGATGTAGCGAGAACCCGCGCAATTGCATCTCCATTCGCTTAACAAAGCGGAATCTTTCCAAAGCCAGTGATTGGCCTTTCAGGCAAGGAGAAATAGAAGATTCATTTGCAGAGTTTCTTGATGGGTTATACATTGAATAGTTACTATTGAAAAATAAACATGACATTGCGATACTTATAGATTTTAATTGAAACATGAATCACCTTAGATCGAATTGAGATTCATCGCAAGGTAGCGATGCATTTCCAAGAAGCGAGGAAAGTAGAGGACCAGATGAGGTTTCACCGCCTGAATAATGTGCTGCTTGTTGTATTCCTCCACTTGTCGAAATATTAGTCCAAATAGCTTGACTGTGTTCCGCAGGGCATTTTTTGCTATGCCACCGTGCAGCGGTTACTGCGCGAGCTGTTTCTGTATTTTTTAATCTGCCTTTGCTTTTTCTGGAGATACCATTAATATTAAAATCGACTATTCCATGTGCAGTTCGTTTAAGAGTCATTTTTATAGGAATATTTGGTTGGACTGTAATAATTTTATTGATTTGAGTGCCGTTTTCATTGTAAAATGCATTCCATCCTTTGTATTTTTGACTAAATGAAACGCCTGCTTCATGTCCTCCCATACTTAAATAAAAATTGATAAAATCATCTGGGTAAGGAGTTTTGCATAATTGGGGGAGGGTAAAAGTCGCATAGATTGAATTTGTGGTTCCTTTAGAACATGCAATAGCATAAGCATTGCAACCATCCTCTTTGGGCAAGCCTTTGTGCGGGCTTTTTGTTAGGTGAACGTGTTTACTGGTATTAAGTTGTTTCCCCCCTTGGGTCTATATAGCTCGTGGGGTTCCCTCTGACATAGGCATAAGCGGGTTCTTCTGGCCAGAGTGGATCTTTGGTTATCCAGTTTCCGAGATCCGCCCTATAGTATCTCGCTCTGACGTAGAGCCGGTTGCTGGTGTCTTCGTAGTAGCCGTGCGCTCCGGCGTAGTGGAAGGGGATATTG
>JBBCJD010000015.1:0-2720 GCA_037189405.1 bacterium | reverse complement strand
AGCTCCATCAACACGGGCAACGTGTCGGCGCTGACTTTCAGCGGCTCGAAATATGTGGAGCATCTGCCCGACGGCATGCGCCTGATGTATCAAAGCCAGGCCGAGGCGGGCAGGTCCGAGCTGGTGCAGGTCGTCTCTCCGCGCGGATATATTCACACCTATACGTATGCGACCTCGGGCCCGGAGGCGGGGTTGCTTCAGACCGTCGAAGTCCCGGAAGGGCACACCGTCTCGCTCAGCTACCAGCCGGGCGCGACCACGTCGCTGCTCCACGCCCTTGAGGATTGGAACCAGCGGCGCTGGACCTTCCAATACGACGCCGCCGACTGCCTCACGACGCTCACGACGCCGCTGGGGTGCGTCACCGGGTACCGCTACGCGAGCGCCGGAGGAGCGACCCTCATTCACGCGCTCGAAGACGCCCACGGTTTCGTCACGACGTACCACTACGACGGCCAGAGGCGGGTGGTGAGCATGGCCTCCGGCGAGGCCGTCTGGACCTACCTCTACGACACGAACCGCAAAGTGGTCGTCGAGCCCTCGAACGCCAGAACGACGTATCACTACGACACCAAGGGCAATATCGCCTCCTTGGCCTCCCCCACGGGGCGCATCGCGACGTACGCCTACAACCGCAATCGCATGCCCATCCGCGAAGAGGACCAAACGGGCCAGGTCTACAGCCTGTCCTACGATCCGAGATTCTGGGGCGTCCGGGCCCAAGAGGACGTGCTCGGGTTCCACACGACGTACCTCTACGACGCGCTGGGCAACCTCATCGGGATCCAAAACGCGCTCGGCCAGATCCACACGTCGACCTGGGACTCTCTCAAGCGGCTGAAACTCTCCGAAACGGATCCCCTGGGGAGAACCAAAAGCTGGTCCTACAACCTCGACGGAACGCTCCAAGCCTCCGAAGACGCGCGGGGCCTGCTCACGACGTATAGCTACGACGGCTTTGGCAACGTGGTCTCCCTCTTGCACTCGGACGGAGGCGTCGAGACCAGCGTTTACGATGCCCTCAGCCGCCGCGTCGCGAGCGTCGACCCTCTCGGGCGAAGAGCGACGTACGCCTACGACGCTTCGGGGCATCTCGTCTCGGTCGTCAACGCGGCCAACGAAATCACCACTTATGTTTACGATACTTGTTTGTTGGTTGCTGTGGTGAATCCTTTGGGTGAGCGGACGAGTTATGCTTACGATCGCTTTGGGAACCGGATTTCGGAGCAGAACGCTTTGGGGTTCGTGACCACGTATCTGCACGACTTTATGGGCCGGAGCGTGGGGACTCAGGACGCTTTGGGCCGGGTGACGGCTCAGGTTCTCAATGCGGCGGGCCAGGTGGTGGCGACGCAGGACCCTCTTGGTTACCGGACGAGTTATCTCTACGATGCGGCGGGTCGCCAGCACGCGGTTCAGAACGCTCGCGGATTTGTTTCGAGCACGATTTACAACGCTCGAGACGCGGTGGCTTCGGAGGACGCTTTGGGGTTCCGCACGACGTTCGTGTACGACGCTCTGGGGCGTCAGATTGCGACGGAGTCGGCGCTTGGTTTTCGCTCGACGACGGTGGTCGACGCGGCGGGCCAGGCGGTGTCCCAGGTGGACGCTTTGGGGCATTTCTCTTCGAGCTACTACAACGTGGCGGGGGCTTTGGAGTCTCAAGAGGACGCGTTGGGGCATCGGACGACGAGCGTGTACGCAGACGATTCGAACCGTCTCGTAGCCAGCGAAGACGCGTTGGGATATCGGACGACTTACACCTACGACCTGGCAGGTCAGACGGTGTCGGTGGAGGACGCGCAAGGGGCGCTGGCGACGATGGTGTACGACGCGGCCGGTCGCACGTTGGCGCAGCAGGACGCTTTGGGGGCTTGGACGACGTTCGAATACGACGCGGCGGGCCGTCAAGTTCGGGTGACGGATCCTTTGGGCCGGGTGGCGTCGACGGTATACGACGCGCTGGGCCGCTCGGTGGCGCAGGTGCTTCCTTCGGGCCGGGTGGGGACGAGCCATTACGACGCGGCGGGCCAGCTGCTCTCGAGCGAGAACATGCTTGGGCATCGCTCGACGGTGGTTTACGACGCTCGGGGAATGGCTTGGGCGAGTGAGGATGCGTTGGGTTTCCGCACGACGTTCGCCTACGACTCGGTCGGAAACGCGGTGTCGACGATGGACGCTCGGGGGTTTGTGACGACGGCTTCGTTCGACGCTTTGAACCGCTCGGTGTCTCAAACGGACGCCTTGGGCTTTGAGAGCGCGAGCTTTTACGACGCGGAAGGGCGTCTGGCGGCGACTCGAAACGCGCAGGGTCATTTCGTGACGATGCTCTACACGCCTCGGGGCGAGTTGGAGTCCATCGCGAACGAGTTGGGCTTCCGCACGAGCTACGGATACGACGCGCTGGGGAACCAGGTGCTCAAAGTCTGGCCCGACGGCCGTCCCATCACGTTCGTGTACGACTCGCTGGGTCGCCAGACGCTTCGAAGCTACTTCGACGGGACTCTCGTGACGCAGGCCTACGACGGAATGGGGAGCCGGATCCTAATGCAAGATTCGGGGGGGACGACCACGGAGGGCTACACCCTGCGAGGCGAACTCGCCTTCCAAGAGCTGACCGATGGCTTGCGCCTGAGCTACACCTACGACGCCGCCGGGCAGAAGACCGGCCTCTGGGACATCGAAGGAGGACGATGGACCTACACCTACGATGAAGATGG
>JBBCJD010000014.1:0-81391 GCA_037189405.1 bacterium | reverse complement strand
CCCGGCAAGGCGCTCTCGGCGATCCAGTATCCGGCGAGTTCGGCGTTGAACGTGAGCTTTTCGCACGACAGCTACGGGCGGGTGAGCTCTCGCGCGGACGGCGTGGGGACCCAGGCCTACGGCTACGACGATCTGGACAATTTGCTGAGCGTTACGACGACGTATGCCGGTCTTTCGGCGAAGACGGTGTCGTACTCCTATTACGCGGACGGAAGCCGCGCGACGATGACCACCCCTGCGGGTGGCTACGGCTACGGCTACGATGCGGCAGGTCGGCTGACCGGGATGACGAACCCGCTGACGGAAGGCACGAGTTGGGAGTATGACCAGAGAGGCCGGATGAAGAAGCAGACGATGTCAAGCGGAGTGACGTCGAACTATACGTATAATGCCCTTGGCCATATCACTGAACTCGTCCATCAGAATGCACTCGGGACGATCCGTTCGCGCTACTACGCATTCCGCTACGATGGCGTGGGCAATCGTCGTGAGTTTCGGGCCAACATTGTCGCAACCCCAACCTTTAGCGGTCTGACAAAATACACCTACGATTCCAAAGACCAACTGTTGAAGGAAGAGTCTGAGCGGGGACCGGGAACTGGGACTTGGGTTAGCACCTTCGTTTACGACAACGCGGGTAATCCGACGACGTTCAAGGGAGCGTCTCGCTCGTACAACGCGAATAACCAGCTCACCACGGGGAGTTTCGTCTACGACGGGAACGGGAATCCGACGACGTATGTGGGCACAGCGATGACCTACGACCCGGAGAACCGCTTAACGAGCGTGGGGACGGTGATGACGGCGGGCTACCGCGCGGACGGGCTTCGAGCTTGGAAGGAGACTTCTGTCGGACGAACTTACTTCCTCTATGATGGCTACGATATCGTCTGCGAGTTGGACAACTCAGGCAACGTGACTGCAGCCAATACCTGGGGAGCCAATGGTCTGGTTTCCCGTCGGGTGGGGAATAACTCGACGTTCTACACCTTCGATGAACGTGGAAACACCTCGCAACGTCTGAATTCTACCGGAGGGCTTATTGCCTCGCATTGGGTTGATGCTCATGGCATGCTGTCCTCCTCAGGAAACCCCACCACCGACCCCTATGTGGGACTGGGAGCGCAATTCGGGTACTACATAGATTGGGAGACTGGACTCCAACTCCTCGGACACCGCTACTACGATGCAGGAACTGGACGTTTCGTCACAAGAGACCCCATCGGCTATGAAGGAGGCATCAACCTATATGGATATGTCGGAAACTCACCCACGGGATGGATTGATCCAGATGGACTCATCAAATTACCTGCAAATCCTTCTGGTCTTCCAGAAGGTTGGTGGCAAGGCTCTCATGGGGGACAAAAGCGTGTACCTGGAGGTTTTGGGCGGTATTTCCCCCCTGGTAGTAATAGAGAAGATGGCCTAGAGTTTCATCCAGGGGAAAAAGGGAAACCGGGTTGGAGAGGGAAAGGTCATTGGCATCGTGTCAAAGGAGGCAAAGCGCAAGATGAGCATCTCGTCCCGGGGACAGAAGTTCCCGAGTTGGACTGTCCTCCAAACAACTGGATTTATCAAATTCCAGGAGGTCCTAGTCGAAGCGGAGATCCTTTTGTATATCCTCGAGGTCAATATATACCTGGGGCAAACCTAGGGCCTAACACCAAAAAGGTGGCACAAGGTGTGGGTGCTACAGCCGTTGCTTACTGGGCGATTAGCATCGCCTCGCGGTTCCTATTCCCACCAAGAAATTTAATTCCAGTTCCGTAGCTCACGCAAAAAGGTCTTCTCAAATGAACCAACAAATTGAAAATTACTTGCCAAATAATCAAACTCCATACTTACACAATACAACTCTCGAAACAGAGATTGCTTATTACCGAGTAATCAGTGGTTTCTACTCAAAAGTGCTATCACCAGAACCTTTCAATTGGCATACATTTAGAAGTTTTCCCATTCTTCATAAACTTCAGAATCTGAATGGTGGGACTTGGCATATCACGGAATACGATCATTCTCCAGAGGCACATACCGATATCCAAACCAGTCGCCTTTATATTCATGACAAAACTCAAAACGAGGCCTATCGATATCCGAAGAACTACCCTTTATTTATTTGGGAAGGGACAATGGGATATTGGGAGAGGGCATCAGAGGGATCTGTAAGCACTCCAAAGCTCTCCATTCAAAAGGAGGATTTGCACCAATCTTTCATTACTTGTGGACTTGCCTTATATGCTAAACCTCGGTACAATCTCCACCAATGCACAGAAGATATTGTGCATAAGGCTTTTGCGCTTGACCAATCGATAAAAGACATAGAATCCAACGATGATTTTGCTAATAGGTGGGCTCAAGAAGTATCTTCTATATTTGAGATTTTTGCGTATTGCGCGGACGACTCTAATGTGCTTACCATCTATTGCACAAAGCCTAATATAGAGATCGTTGATACTATCATCGCAGAATATGTCTACTCTATTCCACAAATGCTTGCCGCAAGTCCTTGCAACTGGATATGGAGTGAAGATGACTACTATATGATTGAGGCTGTAGAGAAATCCCTCAGCAGAGAGAGCAGCATTTTGTAGAATTTCTATTTGACCAATTTCCCTTAAAGAAGACCCCAGTTGTTCTACAGGATGTGTCCTTTCCGTTAAAGAGAGGATGAAATGAGCGGCAAGCGTTATTATGGGAGAGGATCCCCTGAGTGTTTTGAAGAAGATTGGAAGCTCGTCGTTCCCAAGACCTCAAGGTTTGAGCTTGTAAGCCCGAACCAAGCTTGGTGTTTGGACCAAAGACTGGAAAATGAACGTTTAGCCCGGATTCTGGGCGTTCTAGACAGCTTCACAAGGGGATATCTTCTCTTCGAAGCCGTGTCTTCGTTTCTCGTCTTTGCCAGTGGAGAAAGAACTGAATGGCTCTTCCTGCGACGGGCATCACAACATTCCTCAAAAACAGCAGATTGCTCGAAACTGCCCAGCGTATAGCAGGCCATGCGGACAGCAGAACGACCGGGGGCTACGACTGCCATGCGATACGCTTGGAACTCGGAGGGATCACCAGAGTGAACTATTAGGGCAATACTCCTAAGGTACTATGGGTCAGTCTCCCTAAAAAGGAGAAGTCAAAGCTCCCAAAATAGGAGCGTTGTGAAACTTTTCGAGGATCATGCGCGTCATATCAAGAGGAACACTACGGGATTTCTGGCTTCTGCCAGGAAAGCAGGACGCTGAGGAACTACTTCAAGCGTGGTACGCGCATGTCGATAAAGCGGCGTGGACCAACTGGGGTGAGATCAAAGCGGACTACCCGAAAGCCGATTGGGTCGGAAACGACCGCGTGGTTTTCGATATCGGAGGCAACAAGTACAGGCTTGTGGTGAAGATGGAATTTGCAAAGCAACGGATATACATCCGGTTCATCGGGACCCATCAGCAATACGACGACATCAAGGACATCACCACTATATGAAATTGCACGAACGCATTAAGCCGATCCGGTCCGAAGGAGACTACAAGGAGGCCCTCGCCCTAATCGACGAGCTCATCGACGTCGATCCGGACAGCGAGGAATATCGCGTTCTCGATCTCGTCAGTGAGTTGGTCTATGCCTATGAGGAGCGGAACATCGAAATTCCCGCTCCCAGCCCCATCGCGGCCATCAAGTTTCGGATGGAGCAGCTCGGTCTCACCCGGCGCGATTTGGAGCCCTATATCGGGAGCTCGGGAAAGGTTTCCGATGTTTTGGGAGGCAAACAGCCGCTCACCTTGAAGATGATGAGGGCGCTCAATAAGCACCTTGGCATTCCCGCCGAGGTGCTTCTGGGCGATCCTTCGGCGAACCTGCGTGATGATGCTTTAGCCGAGGAGGCCGAAAAATATCCGGTCAAAGAGATGGCCGACAAGGGTTGGTTTGCTGCCTTTGGTGACGTCAAAGGCAAACACGAAGAAGCCCTCCGCTGGTTGGCTCAACGCGCCGGCGTCAATCCCGGGCGATTTGCTGCGTACTGCCGAAAGAATGATGAAGCGAGACAGAACGCAAAGATGAACGGCTATGCCTTCCAAGCCTGGTGCCTTCAAGTTTTGGCCAAGGCCGCCGCGTTACCCGTGCACAATCAATATGAGCCGGGCTCGATCACGGCCGAAGTGCTTCGCCAGGTCGCAACGCTGAGCGTCCTTCCCGAAGGACCACGCCGCGCACAAGAATTCTTGGCGCAGCTCGGAATCAGGCTGGTCATCGTGGAGCATCTCAAGCGCACCTATCTAGACGGCGCGGCGATGCTGATGCCGGATGGTTCGCCCGTTATTGCTCTCACCCTGCGTTACGATCGCCTCGACAATTTCTGGCACAGCCTCCTTCATGAGCTGGTGCACGTGAAGAACGACCTCAACGCCGATTGCGAGATCGTTTACGATGACTTCTCAATCCCATCGGCCGGAAGCGACATCGAGCGTCAGGCCGATAAAGAAGCGGCCACGGCTTTGGTGCCGGCCGGGGTCCTTCCCCAAGGAGTCGATGCGCTTGAGAACATCGACACCGAGGATCTGCTCATTTATGCCCGCCGCGCGCGGGTTCATCCCGCGATCGTTGCCGGACGCATCCGCCACGACACAGGGAATTGGAGAAAGTTTGCGCGAGTTGTCGCGCAGGACGAGGTGAAAACCTACTTTGACGAGAACAGAAGATGAAGACCCTGAAATAACGAGAGGACCCCATAAGGGGCCCCCAAGTTCTTTGTTCATTACGCTTCGGCTGTCACCGAAGCCACGACCCGACACTCCCTTTCAGGAATCGGACGCATATGTATTCTACACGCCGCTTGCATCCAAGTGTGCGGTTTGGACGGCAGAAAGCGACCGCGTAAAGGGACCCGACCCTCGTCATGTTGGCGATCCATACGCAGGTTGCAATCATGCCTAAAAATCCAAAGAAACCGAACAATCCGAATTATCCGCCGATCCGAACGCCGAAGCCGCCCAAGCCTGGCCGCGGAGGAGGCGTGGTGGACGTCGTTGCTGTGGAGCCACTACTCCTCGTTCTTTCCCACCTGAATGCAAGCGCCGTCGCGGGCTTGAAGGTGGGCGACCAAGGCCTCGTTCGCTCTGAAACGGTTCCGATCGTGGTCACGACCCTTCTCGGCGATCCCATCGGGCAGGTTCAGCTCGATGACGTGGAGGCAGTTCGCCGCCGCCGATCCCGCAGGGCGACGGTCGTGGTGGCAGAGACGAGCCCGCTTCAGTGCGTCGTGGAGGTGCGCTAATGAGCTCCCTCTTCGACTGCCGAAGCGCGGAGAGCCAGGTTGCGGTCGAGCGATATGGCCTTATCGGCGATTGCACTTGCATCGACGGTTGCTACACGCCTTCCCAGCATCCCCAGCTCATCGAAGTTTATTCGGCCGTCGAGGGGCTGGAGTTCCCCGACTTGCCGAACCATGTTCCGATCCTCCCGCTACCAGGGGCGATCCGAACCATCCCAGGGGATTCTCCCCTTCCCTTTCGCGTTGGACCACTGGGACCCGTCCTAGCCACTCGGTACACCCAGATTGGGGGCTTGCGGGAGAAGGTCATCGACTTCCAGAAGCTCAAGGGATGGAGGAAGCGGCGTAACGTCCCCGATCATAAGGGGCTTCTGCTCATCCAGGAATCAAGCGACAAGGTCTTAGAAAGCCTTTTCCCTGCCACGCTGAACCCCGACTTCTTCCGCGCCATCTCCACGCTTGGAAACGTGGTGCTGATGAGCCCAGGGTATTCCGTCTACGACAACGGAAAATTCTGCGAGTGGCTGCAGCTTCTCAATATGAAACGCAGCCTTTTCTTCGCCTACATGGCCAACCTTGCCGGCCTTCCGTGCATCCCCTGCATCGGCTGGCATCGGCACCGCCCTCGCGACCTGGAGCGTCTCGCTGAATGGCTCAACCGACAAGGCGACAAGGTCACGCACCTGGCCGTAAACGCCCAGACCGGAAGCACGGAGCTTTGGGGCGATCTGGCCGCGGGCATGGCCTACCTAGAGCAGGCGACGGGGCGAAAATACCAATGGCTGGTTTGCGGAGGTACCGACGCCTTGGGAGTACTCTATCGAAGGTTTCCTTCATCACGGATCACTCACGTTTCGGCCGCAGTTTCCACATACACCTTGAAGCATCGGCTTCTTGGCCAAAGGGCAACAAACGACCTTCCGCCAAATGAGCTGCTGAGGCAGAACATCGAGCGCGAAGAGTCAAGGCAAGAGTTGGCCGTCATGTTGGCGGCGCACGGCTTGCCTGCTCGTAAGGTAGTTTAAGAGCGACGGACCGGAAGGGGCGATTAAGCTCCCTTCCGCGTCCCTAATTTCGCAGAACAACATGAACGAAGAGACTAAATGGGGGCCAGGGAATCCGCATCCGCTGAGCCGGATGAAGACGGAGCTGGTTTGGGAAGGCAAATACGACGAGTACGGCAACCGCCGGCCCGTGAGCCTGCCCGACTTCCCTCTCGTCATGCAGAAGATTGAGACTGTGGATGAGCCGCGCGATCGGAGCCGGGCTCAAGGGGCACTTTTTGAACCCGAAACCGCGCACCGGGACGACTTTCGGAATCGGCTGATCTGGGGGGATAACAAACTCGCACTGGCTGCGCTATTGCAGGAGTTCCGGGGAAAGATTGATCTGATCTATATAGATCCTCCATACAATGTTGATGCCGATTTTTCAATGAAGACTGACATTGGAGATAGCAAAGATCAGGTCAATAAAGAAGCATCCATATTGGAACAAATTGCATACCGAGATACCTGGGGTAAGGGCGTCGATTCCTACGTTCACATGCTCTATGAGCGTTTGACGCTATCCAAGTCTTTATTGTCAGACTCAGGATCGATTTATGTTCATGTCGATTGGAGAGTGAATTCTGAAGTCCGTCTATTACTGCAGGAGCTTTTTGGCCGGGGAGACGATTTTTTTAGATCCGAGATTATTTGGAAAAGTGCACCGGGTCATGCTGATGCAGGACATTTTGGAGTTTCACACAACACAATCTATTTCTTTTCAAAAACAAAAATTGTCACTTGGAATCAGCTTTATGAAGATTATTCCGAAGAATATTTGGAGACGCATTATCAGAAGAAAGAGCCAGATGGACGCCGTTTTGAAGATGACAATCTCACGGCATATGGACTAAAAGGAGGCGGGTATGAGTACGAGTGGAACGGCGTTACAAAACTGTGGCGTTGCCCGATAACCACAATGAAAGCACACGAGGCAGCAAACCGCCTCTACTACACACGGAACAACGTAGCACGCTATAAGCGCTACTTAGACGAGATGCCTGGAGCTCCGTTGTCAGACTTGTGGACAAACCTGCCCAGGATCAACTCTCAGGCTCTTGAGCGAACGGGATACGATACGCAGAAGCCGGAGTCTCTACTCCGCCGGATTATTCAAGCATCTTCCGAAGAAGGTGATTTGGTTCTTGATTTTTTCGGCGGTTCCGGAACTACTTGCGCTGTGGCCGAAAAATTAGGACGTCGCTGGATTTGCGTCGACTTGGGTCGATTTGCCACTCATACGACCCGCAAAAGATTGATCTCAGTTCAACGCGAACTGCACTCTTCCGGCAAACCGTATCGTTCATTTGATATCTACAATCTCGGAAGATACGAACGGCAATGGTGGCAAAAGGATCGACTCAAAGGTGCCGATGAGGGGCATCGAGAAGCCGTGCTCAAGTTCTTCCGCGCTCAGCCGCTGGAGAATGCTCCGAGCCCACTTCTTCACGCTTCCAGGGCCGGGGCTTATATCCATGTTGATAAAATCGACAGCATCCTTACTCTCGACGAACTCCGCGAAGTAGCAAAGGCAGCTCATGCAGCCGGTGCGAGAAAAGTCATCTGTTTAGCCTGGGAATTCGAGATGGATTTGCGCTTGCGGGCAAGGTCGCTGGAAACTGAACTGGGCCTCGATATCCAGCTCAAGTACATCCCGCGCGAGATCATGGAGCCAAACCGCAATGAGATCCAGTTCTTCGATGCGGCCGCGATCGAGGCGGAAGCGCTTAAACGAGACGATGGCAGCTTTGACATCCGGCTCAAAACATTTTTGCCGAGCTTGACTGAGGTTCCAGAGAAAGAGCTTGAAGCCCTTCGCGATCGCGCCATCAAATCTCCCTTTGATTTCATCGATTTTTGGTCAATCGATTTTGAGCATCGTGACGACAAGCCGTTCGAGCACCATTGGCAGGATTTCCGCACTCGCAAAGACCGCTCGCTCAAAACGGAGAGCGACGCACGATGGAAGTTTGAGAGCAAAGGCAGTCGCCAGATTTGTGTGAAGGTGATCGACGTTTTCGGGATCGATACGACGACGGTGCTTGAGGTGAAGGCATGATCCCCAATCCGCTGGAGTCCATCTACGCGCCTTGGGAGGAGCCCAGCCGGCACCGCGTTAAGAACGAGGCGGGCGGGCCTGCGATCATTAAACCGGGGCGGCGGCCGAGCCGCGCCCTTTTGGTCCCTTACGTCCGAGACCAGGTTTCCCTTTGGCGAGATGCTGGTTATCCCGGTGCGACCGAGACGACGAAGACGCTCTTGCGCTGGTGGTTTGATACGGCGCACCCCCGACCGGCGGGCGAATTCCGTTACCACTTTGCGCAGCGCGAAGCCGTCGAGACGGTGACTTGGCTTTACGAGATCGCTCAATATCGGGCGCTCTCTGATATGTTCGCCTCCCTGATCCCCGAGGATGAGCCCGAATACGGCTTCCTCGTGAACAGCGTTCCCGAGGGCGAAGACGCCTGGGGTCGCTACTGCTCGAAAATCGCGACGGGCGGCGGCAAGACCAAGTGCATGAGCCTGGTCATCGCCTGGTCCTACTTCAACAGCCTCTACGAGGGTTCGCAAGACTTCCCTCGTCATTTCGTGGTCATCGCTCCCAACCTCATCGTTTTTGATCGGTTGCGGACGGACTTCGAAGCCGGCAAGGTCTTCTACGACGATCCGGTTCTCCCTCCGGAATTCGCCGACGATTTCAGCTTGGAAACCGTGCTTCAAGATGAAGCTGGCGGAGCCAGCTACACAGGCAGCCTCTATCTCACCAACATCCATCGCCTGTTCGAGCGCGAAGGATCATCTACCGAACAGGAGGACGACGCTCCCGCGTGGGCAGGGCCTGACGTCAAGCGGGCTCAGGTCTTCAAAACAGGTGAGAAGCTGAGGGCCCGCATCACCGAGCATCCCTCTATCCTGGTGTTCAACGACGAGGCGCACCACCTGCACGATCCTGAATCGGCGTGGAATGAGGCGATCCAAGCCCTCCACGACCAGAGCCGCACCAAGGGCAACCGGGGCGTCGCCCTGCAGGTGGACTACACCGCAACGCCCAAGCACAACAACGGGACCCTCTTCCAGCACATCGTCAGCGACTTCCCTCTCGGCGAGGCCGTCGATGCTGGCATTGTCAAAGTCCCGGTGATCGGCCAATCCGATGAGATCCACAAGAACGAGGCGGCCGGCGACGCGTTCGGCGAATATCGAACGCACATCACGCTCGGCTACCAGCAGTACAAGCAGGCGTTCGAGGAGTGGCAGGGCACCCGCAAGCCGATCCTCTTCATCATGACGGAGAGCGCCCAGAAGGCCAACGAGATCGCGAGCGCGTTGAACGCTCTCGACCAGTGGCCGGGAGACGACGAGCCCAATCTCTTAAAGGGCCGCGTCCTCAACCTGCACACTCGGTTGAAGGGCAAGATCAAGATCCGGAAAATCGGCAATCAAACGTTCCAGGAGTTCGTCTACAGCGAGTCCGCCAGTGGCATCTCTGACGACGACCTGAAAGAGATTCGGAAGTGGTCCCAGCAGCTTGACGGCGAGAACAGTCCCTACCGATGCGTCGTTTCCGTTTTGATGCTTCGAGAGGGCTGGGACGTCCGCAACGTCACCACGATCGTTCCGTTGCGGCCGTACAACGCAAAATCCAATATCCTTGCCGAGCAGACCCTAGGGCGCGGTCTTCGCCGGATGACGCCGCCAGGCGAGACTCTGGAGAAAGTCACCGTGGTCGAGCACCCTGCCTTCTCAAAGTTCTATCAAGAGGAGCTGCAGCAGGAAGGACTCGACATCATCATCGAGCCGATCGAGAAGGTGAAGCCTCAAAGCGTCACGATCTTCGTCGACTTCAAGAACAAGGATGTGGAGGAGCTGGAGATCGAGCTCCCGATCGTCTCGGATTCCATCGAGGCGACGGCGACGCTGGACGACCTCCAATTCGAGGACATCGAGAGGCACTTCAAAGAGAGCTTCCAGCCTTTGCGCATCAAGGAGAAGCGCGACGGCGTGATCACCTTCGTCGAGAAGACGCTCTTCACCGACGAGGTGGTCAACAGCATCGAGATCGACCGCGGGCTCCTGCGGATGGGCGTTACGGCCGTCAGCGTCTACGTTCGCGAGCTTGAAAAGGCCTGTCGGCTTCAAAGCTCCCACGCGCTGCTGGCTCCCCTTCTCCAGCGGTTCATCGAAGAGGTGCTCTTTGAACGACCGGTGAGCCTCTATTCCGGAGAGATCGATCACCGTATGGGCGACGTCGATGTTGCGGAGCACATCCGGGCCACCTTCGCTCCGCTGATCCGGACTAAGACGATCACCACCCAGGACCGCAAGCGCCTCGACAAGGGCGGCGGCCTTTCCACGTGGCGCAATTTCCAGGCGACGAGAAGCGATCGCAAACCGTGCGTTCCCGCTTCGAAGACGATGTTCAACCTGGCTCCTTGCGACAGCCCTTTCGAGGCGGAGTTCGTGGAGTTTCTTGACGATTGCGGCGACGTGAAGTCGTTCGCCCGCAACGCCGGCCCCCAGAAGCTGATCCTCGACTACCTGGCCCTGAATGGCCGCGCCTCGCTTTACTGGCCGGACTTTTTCATCCGCGCCGAGGATGGAACGCACTATCTCGTCGAGCTCAAAGGAGCCGAGGATACGACGGTCGGGCTCAAGGCCCGCGCGGCCGTGGAGTGGTGCAAGGCGGCTTCCACCAGCGGCCGGAAATGGAAGTACCTCTACGTCTCCCAGGTGCTCTTCGAGCAGGTTTCGGAGCTCTCGATCGAATCCTTGGCCTCAGCGTGCGAGCCCAAGCTGAGGAGCCTTCTCAAATCACTTGAAACGAAGCAGATGGAGCTGCCCCTGGAGGCCGCCCCCGAGGAGCTGCGCAAGGATCGTGCGGACAAGTTCACGGAGGGCCAGGAAGTCAGAGCCCTTCCGGAATCGGTGCGCCACTTTGTCCAGCAGGCGGTCAACCAGCTCGAATACGACAAGCGCATGGCCAACCGACGCCTCAATGCGGCGTTCACGGTGCTCCTGGAGCCCTTCGAGGCGCTTTGTGGCCAGCTCCTCAAGCAAGAGATGGTCAGCTACCTTCCGGCCACCACTGACGAGCGGCGGTACTACTTCAACCCCTATCTCGACAGCCTGCCCAATCGGGCGAAGACGGAGCTCAAGAAGCACCAGAGAAACCTCCAGCGGAACCTCGTCCACAACGCCCACAGCAACCGCATCGGCAATCTTCTCTTCTGCCTTTCCTTCGCAGGGGACAGCGAGCTCCAAGGCCTCCAGGTGGGCGGTGTCTGGGACGACGTTGCGGAGGCTTTCAGCGATCCCGGCCTGCAGGCGATCCGGCCGCACCTCGTGGCCATGAACGAGTTCCGGAACAAGCGCGTGGTCCACGTCGAGGAGCCGATCACCGAAGTGAAGACGGCGGAAACCAACCTTCGACACTGGATCGAGGGGCTTATCCTGCTGACGAAGCAGCTAGTGAGCTAGCTGCTTCGCGTCCTGGATTTCTTCCCAGTGCTTTTCCCGCACCGGCCACCTTTCTAGCCGATCAAACCCCGGCAGCAAGATCATGCCCATCTAAATCCGGGCCGCTTCGCGTTTGCAAGGCCCCTCATTTTCCAAGGGGGGGAGTGTGAGCTGGGATCCTAACTCTGTCAAATTCGGAGCAGGCGTATTTATCGGCGTGTTTCTGTTGCCCCAATCACACAAAATGCCTGTACCATCACCCACTCAGAGTTAACGAGAACAATTTTGGGTCGATTTTTATTTCAAGATGCGGGCATTTCCGTCCTTTCCTTGTTTCAAACAGCGGTAGATGAAATACCGAAAATCATTCACACCTTAGAGGGAGAACTTTAAGCTCATTTACAGACCTATTAATGGCATTTGTTTTATCAGGTCGAATTAGCTAGGATAGGAATTGCGTGAAGATGATCGAAAGGATGAGGGGGAGATTGGAAGATATCGGACTCAGTGACACCAGTCATAGTCGTCGCCTAAACAGTGAAGGGGATCATGAACCGAGAGGGCTCCAAGAAGGTGTCCATGACTGGTTCGGCCTGGATGGTTGTCCAATTAAGACTCGTTTCCTTGTAATCAGCAGGTTCATAGGACGTAGACAGGAGCCAAAATTGCATCATGCGGAGTTGTAAGGTTTGAGGACAAAGCGTCTCATCGAATCTATACAATCTCGATCAAATAGGCAGTTTCTACCTATTCTGCAATTAAAATAGGTAGAAATCTCTGTTCTCGCTCAATCTACCAGAGCTGCTTTGCTTTAGGAGAAGATCTCTCATGGAGAGCGAAAATATCAGCCACAGTTTTAGCCACAGTTGTCCTGTCGGAGGATGTCCTGATTTGTCTGGGGATGTCCCAATTTGAACTTGGAGATGGAGCCCTCGACGAGAATCGAACCCGTGACCTCTTCTTTACCAAAGAAGTGCTCTGCCGCTGAGCTACGAGGGCGTGTCGGCACAGAATTATACCCAAGCGCTAGGAAGCGATCGGTCGAAACTGCTCGGGATAATCTTTTTCCAGGATCTTGAAGAATGTATCCAGAACGACCGGATCGAAATGGGTACCTCGGAGCGATTTCAAATGCTGATATGCCTTCTGAAAAGGCCAGGCCTCCCGGTAGGACCGCGGCGAAGTGAGCGCGTCCCACACATCGACTACAGCAAAGATGCGCGCCGCAAGCGGGATTCCCTCTCCTTTAAGGCCTCTCGGATAGCCCGTTCCATCGTATTTTTCGTGGTGGCAGTAAGGAATATCGACGGCGGAGCGTAAAAATGGGATCGGCGAGAGCCATTGATAGGCGTACACCGGATGCAGCTTCATGATCTCGAACTCTTTCGGAGTCAATTTGCCCGGTTTATGAACGATCTCCTCCGGAATGCCCATTTTGCCGATATCGTGCAAAAGCGCACCTCGCTTAATGTTCGTCAACTCCTCGTCGGGCACCCCCAGCGCGCAAGCAAGGCGTAGGCTGAGCTCGGTCACCCTTTGCGAATGCCCTTCAGTCTCGTTGTCTCGCCGATCGAGCGCTTTCGACCAACTCGAGATCGTCGAATCGTAAAAGCTCATCAGCTCGCCGTTGAGAATCTGGATCTCCGATTGCGCACGCAAGCGTTCTTCAATCTCCTTGTGAAGATCGAAGTCGGTCCGTGGGCTGGGACGCATGCGCGTTTCAAGTTTCGCACGGGTCTTCTCCAGCCGGGCCTCAGCGTAGCGGCGCGCCTCTTCTGCCTCAACCGGCACTTCGTCTTGGTCGAGACGCAATTGGACCAAGCGCGCAAGTTCGCCGAAATCAGACTGTTTGTGGACAAGCTCTTGCAGAAAGAACCGCTCGTGGTTATGCAAGGCGTTCAAAATCGATTCGAGAGGGTGGCTGATCCATTTGCGCAAACTCAGGAAGAGAAGGACGAAAAGCAACGCCACAAAACCGATCATCCATTTTCGCGAGAGAGCCGCGTTATCTCCCAATTTCTCGATCAGCTTGTTATGGACGACGATATCGAGTCGCGCGACCTCCTGCCCGTTCCAACTCGTCAGCGGACGAGTATAGGAGCTATATCCACTCATAACCTCGCTCTGGGCCGAGGGCAAAGGCTCGGAATGCATCTCCGGCACCAAAGTGACCGTCCCGGAACTCAAGTTTGAAAGATCTTGGAGGAACTCGCGATCCCACAGTTTGCCGACGAAGAGGTAGCCGTAGCTGCGCCCGGTGCGGGCAACGTCGCTCGTTCGATGAATTTGTGCGCCACGAATCTCCAGCAGCCCGGCCGGAGTTTGGAGGAAAAAGTGCGAGAAGGGGCCCTTTTGCCGAATCGCTCGAAATGCGGCCTCAGGTAATGGAAGCGCCTGATAGGCATGAAGTGTGTCGATCCGCGACGAATAAACGAAATCGAATTCAGCGTCGTAAGTCCAAATGCCGGAGGCGTTATAGGTCGTCAGGCTCGTCCCGAGCATCTCGGCCGCCCAATCGAGATCGCGCTGCTGGACATTCTCAACGAGTTCGTCCCAATAAGAATAGTCGTACGCGCAGGTTTCGATGGACTTCGTCTTCAGATCGACCAAGCAGTCGACGAGTTGCCGCGTATAACGGTTGTTTTCGCGGGCAAGGTCCAGTTGGGTACCGGTTTCGATCGATTGCCAGACTAAAATAGCCGTTAGCAAGGCGACAGAAAAGCAGCCGACCAGCGCTTTCACCTGCCATGCCGTCGAGGAGCAACACTCCGCGAGCTTCGATCGAATCCCCCAACGCACACCTTGATTGTCGGTCGATCCGCCCAAAAGCTGGAGCTTTTGTTGAGATTTGAAGGGAAGCTGGGGGACCTATCACGGACCGCGAAAACTCCCCTGTGTTCAAGTCATGGAGTATCCTCCCCGCATGATTCTCGTTGTAGGCGGCGCCGGCTATATCGGTTCGCACATGCTCAAACGGCTCCGCACTGCGGGCGAGCCCCACCTCGCATTCGATAGCCTCTGCCACGGACACAAGGCGTCGGTCGAGGGCAGTTCGTTCGTCCACGGCGAACTCGGCTCGCGGGCCGACCTCGAGCAAGTTTTCGACACCCACCCAATCGACACCGTCATGCACTTTGCCAGCCATATCTGGGTCGGGGAGAGCGTTTCGGACCCGAGCAAGTACTATGCGAACAACGTCGTCGCGACGTTGAATCTGCTCGAGGTGATGCGCGAACGAGAGGTCAAACGGTTCGTATTTAGCTCCACCGCCGCAATCTTCGGCGAGCCGGAGCAAGTGCCCATCGACGAGGCACACCCCAAGCGCCCCGAAAGTCCTTACGGCGAAAGCAAATGGATGATCGAGCGCATCCTGAGCGACTACGATCGAGCCTATGGGCTCAAAAGCGTCGCACTGCGCTACTTCAACGCCGCGGGAGCGGACCCGGACGGCGTGCTGGGCGAAGACCATCGCCCGGAATACCACCTGATTCCCCGCGCGATCCTCGCGGCCCTCGGCGAAGTGCCGCCGCTCCAGATTTTCGGCACCGACTACGACACCCCCGACGGCACCTGTGTTCGGGACTATATTCATATTCTCGACCTTGCCGAAGCGCATCTGCTGGCCGTACGCCACCTGCGTGAGGGGGGCGACTCGCGCCAGTACAACCTCGGCAACGGCAAAGGATTCAGCGTTCGCGAGGTGGTCGAAACGGTCTCCCGAGTGCTCGGGCAACCCGTACCCCATGGCGACGGACCGCGCCGGGCGGGAGATCCGGCGGTGCTTGTCGCCAGCAGCGAACGAATCCGCACGGACTGGGGCTGGACGCCGCGCTATCCCGAGCTCGAAACCCTCGTCCGCCACGCTTGGGCATGGCGGCAAACGCATCCGCGAGGCTACGAGGAGGCTTCTTGAATTCAAACGCGCAAGGTCGGCTCGTCATCCTCAGTGGGCCGAGCGGCGTGGGCAAAGATACCGTGCTGGACGCCTGGCGTGCGGCGGATTCCAACGTCGTTCGCGTCGTCGCCTACACGACCCGTCCGATGCGCCCGGGCGAGCGCGACGGGATCGACTATCATTTCGTAAGCCGCGAAGCGTTTCAGCGCCGCATCGGCGAGGGCGCTTTTCTAGAGTACAAAGAAGTCCATAAAAACTTCTATGGAACCCCCACCGAGGCGATGGAAGCCCTCCTTGCCGAAGGACGGGTCACGGTGCTCAAAATCGACGTTCAAGGGGCGTTGGCCGTGATTCCGAAGCGCCCGAATGCGATGAGCGTCTTTCTGATGCCTCCAAGCCTAGAAGAGTTGGAGCGGCGGTTGCGAGATCGAGGCACCGATTCGGAGGAGGTCGTCCAGCTCCGGATCAAAAACGCGCGCGCCGAGATGGAGCTTTCCAAGTACTATTCCCACGTAATCGTCAACCGCGAGGTTCCAGAAACCGTCCAAACGCTCCAAGACCTCGCGCGCGAAGGAGTCCCCATCCATGAGTGAATCGACGTCCTTTTCCGAAACCGAAACGTCTCCATCGTCCTCCTCACCGATCCGCGTCTGCGTCGTCGGCGCCGCGGGCCGCATGGGTCAAGAGGTGCTCCGAGCGGTCGGAGCCGCATCCGATCTGAAGATCGTCTCCGCAATCGACCGGGAGCACGTCGGCGTTTCGCTGCGAGAGTTGGGCGGCCCGCGTTGCCCCGATCTTCCGGTTACCGAAAAGCTCGGCGCGGCGCTCGACGCCACCCCGACGGATGTGATCGTAGACTTTACCCATCCCAGTTCCGCGGCGCAGCATGCGCTCTCCGCGATCAAGCGAGGCGTCGCGCCGGTCATTGGCACGACGGGCATGCAAGATGCGGACCTGCGCCAGATCCGTGAGCAATGCGAGGCTCAAGCAACCCCCGCGCTCTACGCCCCAAACTTCGCCATCGGAGCGGTGCTCATGATCAAGTTCGCCGCGATGGCCGCAAGGTGGCTGCCCGACGTCGAGATTATCGAGCTTCACCACGAGAAAAAAGCGGATGCGCCAAGCGGCACCGCGATGCTCACCGCGCAGCGCATTCACGACGCGCGCACCGGTACCCCGGCGCGCAAACCGCAAGCGACGCTCAAAGCCGAAGGCGCCCTGGGTGCCACCGTCCAAGGCATCCCCGTCCACTCAGTCCGCCTTCCCGGGCTCGTCGCTCATCAAGAAGTGCTGTTCGGAGGCCAAGACGAAACGCTCACGATCCGCCACGATTCCCTCCATCGCAGTTCGTTTATGGGCGGCGTCGTGCTCGCGGTCCGCAAAGTGCGAAGCCTCGACGGACTCCAGATCGGCCTCGATAAAATCCTTTTCGCAGACCAGGCCTAGAGTCCACTTTGAAGCGTACGAAGCAAACGAAGCGCGGGGCGTTTGCCCAGCGCTTCATTCGCGCTCTCGCAATGCGCGCTGAGCAAACATGCCGGACAGCCCTCCTCACAAGGGCAGCTTTCCAAAAGGGTGCGCGCCGCGTCTAGCCACGCTTCGAACCCTTCGTAAAGCCGTTCGGAGAGACCGATCCCGCCCGGCGTATGATCAAAAATGAACACCGCGGGGCCGAGGCTGCCCGGAAACGCCACATACCAGGCGCTTCCCAGATCCCGCCGATCGCATCCGGCAAAAAGCGGAGCCACCGCCATCAGCGCGTGTTCCAAACCATGCACGCCAAGCGGGACCGATTCGAGCGCGTCTCCCTCGCGGAGCGGCGGGAGATCCAATCGAAGCCCCACCGTTTCGAAGGTGGAAGGGGGCAGATCGAGCGGCGTCTCTTCCAATACCCGCTCCCCGTCCAAACTCTTTTTCAAGTAGCTCAGCACGCACTCCGTCACCCGAAGCCCACACAGCCGCACCGCGGCCTCACCGAGCCGCCGCACTCGCAGATCCACCTTCGGCTCAAGCACCGATTGAACACGCGTTTGGGTGTAATAGTCGACCTCTTGCGGCACGAGCTCTGCCCGGTGATGTTCCAAGTCGAGCGTCTGCGCGACGTAGCTGCGTCCTCGATGCAGGTACACCGCTCCTTCATGCGCGGCCTGAAACGCGCGCCAACGCTCCATGCTTCCGATCTCTTCCCCTTCCGAAAAAAGTCGAATCGCCGCGCCTCCCGCGCCTCGGATATCGACCTGCCCCGCGGGAGACTCGAAGGCAGGATAGAAAAAGAGCCCCCGCCGAAACTCCAACACCCCAGATCGATCCATCTCCTCCGCGACGTCCAACGCTCCCGAACCAAACCCCGCGATTTCGCTCGGGGCCAAAGGCCGCTCATACGCTGCGCACCGCAGTTGCTGCGCCAAAATCTGGGGGTTCGCCGGACTGAGAGCAACCGATTCGACCGGGGTTCCGAGCACCATCTCGGGCCGACGGATCAAGAACTGTTCGAGCGGATCGTCGTGCGCAACCAGAATCGCAAGCCCTGGATGGGTCCGACGGCCTGCGCGTCCCGCCTGTTGCCAAAAGCTGGCTCGCGAGCCGGGATAGCCGTTCATAACGACTGCGTCCAGCCCACCGATGTCGACGCCGAGCTCCATGGCGTTCGTCGCGATCAGCCCTCGCAGATCACCTTGGAAAAGGCTTTTTTCGATCTCGCGACGTTCGCGCACCGTGTACCCTGCCCGATAGCTTTCGACTTGCGTCGCACGGACCGCCCCCCCGCTTTGCTTGAGGCGCCTCCGGGTGTGTCGCAAGACGATCTCCGTGGTAATTCGCGCGCGGTTGAAAGCGAGCACCCGCTTGTCCTCTTCGACCAGGCCGGCCACCAGTTCGGCGCAAACGATGTTCGCGCTCAACCGCTCGTTCGCCCCAATATAGGGCGGATTCCAGAACACGAACGTTCGGCGCGAGCGCGGAGCCCCGTCCTCGTCGATCACGCGCGCCGTTCGTCCCGTCAACTTTTCGAACACCTCGCCCGCATTCCCCACCGTCGCGCTGCACGCAATGATTTGAGGCCGGTTGCGATGCCACTCGCATAGGCGCAGCAGCCTTCGGATCACGCCCGCGACATGCGAGCCGAACACTCCGCGATACACGTGCATCTCGTCGATCACGATCAATCGAAGCGCCTTGAGGAACCGGGCCCACTGCTCATGCCCCGGCAAGATCCCCACGTGGAGCATGTCGGGATTGGTCAAAACGACGTGGGCCAACTTCTTGATCGGCCCCCGCTGCGATTTAGGCGTATCGCCGTCGAACACCCCCAACCGCACCTCCGGCCCCGGCACCAACGCCTCGAGCTTGCCGAGCTGGTCTTGAGCCAGCGCCTTCGTCGGAAAGATAGAGAGCGCCCGCGACATCGGCTCACTCAGACACATCTGAAGCGCAGGCAAATTGTAAGCAAGCGTTTTGCCGCTGTTGGTCCCCGTGACGAGCACCACATCCTCGCCTTGCATCGCCGCGTCGAAGCAGGCGGCCTGATGTGCGTAGAGATTTTCCATCCCTAACTGCTCCAGCCGGGCTTGCAGCCCGGGGTGCATCGGGCTCTGAGGATTGCGGTAAACGGCGTGCTTTTCGGGAAGCTCCTCTAGGTGGGCGATCTGCGCCGCCGCGGCATCGTCCCATCGCAAGAACGCAAGGGGACCACCGAGTTCATTCGGGATTTCCTTATCCATGGCGGAGAAACGGGCGACCAATCCTTTCCTGCCCCCGTCTTACATTCAAGAGGCATTCACGCGCGCGGGTTATCTCCCCTTTCCCGACGCGATGGATGCCCTCTTCGTTTCGGCCCAGGCCACCCCACCCGCCAAAGGAGACGCCATGCATCGCGTTAGGTTCTCGGCCGCTCCCGAATGTCTCCTCGGAGTGGCGGCGAGGTCTCCTCTTGCGGAATCTCATCCTCATCGGTGGAGACCTCTCCGCTCAGCGATTGCGCGCTCCACTCGTCTTTCCCTTCCTCGGTCGAGATCTCGAACCAGAATGCCGTCAGATCATCTCCAAGAGAGGTCACGATGCGAGTCGTCCGCTGATCGTCCGGGCTTTGCAGACGAAGCGTCTCTTTCTCTCCGTCGTAAAACGCCTTGAACGTCCAGATATGACGCCACCGCCCGCCCGGCATCTCTTGCCGCGCTTGCGGGTCACCGGTGATAACCGCCTTTCGGCTGCCTTTGCCGTACCAATATTCGATCCGATCCGCCGTAACCGCCACTGGATACTTGCGAAGGCTTTCGCCCGAGCGCAACTCTTCGTTTCGCTTCTTCTGCTCTTCGCTCGCCTGCGCCTGAGGGCGCGATTTCAACACCTCGTCGGGCACCATCGGACGAAACGGCGGGATTTCGACGGCTTTGAGTGGCGCGGCCTGCTGATCTTTGGGCTTAAACAGCATTTGCACGTTGCCCGTCAGCACCGCCCGCTTCTCTTTGCGGTACACCACCACCTTCGACGCCGAAACGTTGGCTTTGGCCGAATAGTAGGTCGCTCCTTGCGTCGCGGTCAGCACGTCGGTTTTGACGTTGCGTTCGATCCGCGGAGCCTCCACGATGATCTCCCCGTCGGTGGCTTTGCCGTCCGTCCAAACCTCGACGTCCCCTTTTCGGCTCGCGCTCGCGCCTTCCAGCTTCCATTTGGCCTGAGCCGCCGGAAGTCCTTCCTCTTGAAAGGCGACCGGCCCTTCCCACACCACCGGACCGAGCGTGTAAGACCCATCCTCGATCTGATATTGGAAATTCCGCGCTTCGACCTGCCCTTTGCGCAAACCGCCTTGGATCGTCTCGGGCGCGTGCAGCGTCCCGCTCGCCCGTTTGTAGATCAACAACTGCGTCTGGAGATCCATGTCCGCGTTCCACACCCGCACGCCTTGGGTCGCGGTCATCTGCTCGTGCAAGAGATCCCATTCTGCAGAGGCGGCGCTATATTCGAATTGACCCTTCTCGCCGAAATACTCCCCGTGCCGCACATCCCGCATCGCAAAGTGCTGTCGATCGCGGCGAACGACGATCTTGCCCACCTCGGCGCGGCTGATCAGCTCCGGTCCACGGTATTGTCGCAACGCCACGTTCGTCAACTCCGCCCCGATCTGAAGTTCATCTTGCGGTGCCTCTCGGAGACGTGCAAACGGGTCGACTTCCAGAGCCCACTGCACCCAAAAGGTGACCGCGACGATTCCGCCAAGCGCCAGACCAGCCCACCCCACGCGTTTAATCCATCGGAGCGTGTGCATCGATCCTTTAGACGGGCGAGGGCGCATCTTCATTTCAGAGCTTATTCATCCTCAGGTTCAAAATCGTCCTCATTCGACCCAAGTCCGGCCAAGACCTCGTTTTGGAACCGCTCGGTTTCCCGCTTCTCTTGAAACGCCTGGCGCACCTTTTGATCGAGTTCGTTGAAGATTTGAGGGTTGGCTTCGAGGAATTGGCGCGCATTGTCTCGCCCCTGACCGAGGCGCGTCTCGCCGTAGTTGTAATAGGTTCCCGCGCGCGAGACCATTCCCTGATCCACCGCGACGTCGATCAGATCGCCCGCCTTGCTGATCCCTTTTCCGAAAATAATGTCGAATTCGACGCTGCGGAAGGGCGGCGCGACCTTGTTTTTAACGATCTTGACCTTCGTGCGCGCGCCATACTGCTCGGTCCCGTTCTTCAGCACCTCGCCGCGCCGAACTTCCATTCGCACCGACGACCAGAACTTGAGCGCGCGGCCACCCGGCGTGACCTCGGGATTCCCATACATGACGCCGATCTTTTCACGAAGCTGGTTGATGAAGATCGCCGCCGTTCGCGATTTGTTGATGTTGCCGCCGAGCTTTCGCAGCGCCTGCGACATCATGCGAGCCTGGACCCCGACGAAAGCGTCCCCCATCTCCCCTTCGATCTCAGCCTTCGGCACCAGCGCCGCGACCGAGTCGATGACGACGATATCGACCGCCCCAGAACGCACGATCGCGTCAGTGATCTCCAGCGCCTCCTCCCCTGTCGAAGGCTGAGAGATGTATAGTTTGTCTACATCCACACCCAAGGCTCGGGCATACTCGGTGTCCAGCGCGTGCTCGGCGTCCACGAAGAGCGCGAGCCCCCCGCGGCGCTGCGCCTCAGCGATGATGTGCAGGGTGAGCGTGGTCTTCCCACTGGACTCCGTTCCGTAGATCTCCGTCACGCGGCTGCGAGGGACGCCTCCGACGCCAAGCGCCAAATCCAGGCTCAAAGAGCCGGTCGGAATCGCCTCGATGGGCTCGCGCTGCCCGGCGCCAAGGCGCATGACGGCGCCCTTGCCGAAGGCACGCTCGATCTGACCGAGGGCGCTTTGGAGCGCCTGCTCACGGTCGGTTTTCGGGGCTGCGTTTTTCTCTTGTGCTCGCATGGGGTGTTCTCTCGCTTAAAGCCAAACTTACTGCACAAATGTACGCTATTTTAAAAGGAGACCGCAAGGGGTTTTTCGAAAACGAGTTCAAATTCCCTTAGTCGGACTCGCTGCGAACGAGACCCAGCACCTCGGCGGTCTTCTCTTCAAGAAGCGCCGCGTCGCCACGCGTCTCGACGTTCAAACGAATCACCGGTTCGGTATTCGAACCCCTTAAATTGAAACGCCATTCCGGGAACTCGATGCTGACCCCGTCGAGTCGGTCGATTTGCCCATCGGCGTATCGCGCCTGAACCCGCTCCAGCACTCGCGCGACGTCCTGAACCTGCGAATTGATCTCGCCGCTACAGGGAAACTTCCGCACGCGCTCCTCCACGAGGTCGCGAAGGGACCGGCCCGTTTGCGAGATCAGTTCCGCCACGAGCAAAAAGGGGATCATGCCGCTGTCGCAATACCAATGCCCCTTGAAATAGTGGTGCGCGCTCATTTCGCCACCGTACACGGCGTCTTCGGCTCGCATCTTCTCCTTGATGAAAGCGTGGCCGCTCTTGCAGATCACCGCACGCCCACCCAGGCTCTCGACGATGTCGAGCGTGTTCCAAGTCAGCCGAGGATCATAGATGATCGTTTGGCTTGGGTTCTGCGCGAGCATCGCATGGGCGAGGAGCCCCACGATGTAGTACCCCTCCACGAAAAACCCGGTCTCGTCGAAGAAGAAGCAGCGGTCGTAGTCGCCGTCCCAGGCCACTCCCAGGTCGAAGCCTCCTGCTTGCAGTCGCTGCACCGCTCCGGCACGTGATTCGGGCAGGATCGGGTTCGGCACTCCGTTCGGAAAATGTCCGTCGGGCTCGGCGTTCCGCTCCTCGATCTGCAGCGGCAGATGCGGCGCGAGCCGGCGAAGCGCCAAGCCTGCCGCCCCGTTCCCCACGTCGGCCAGCACTTTGAGCGGCCTCAGCGCATCGGCCTGGACGAAGCCCAGCAGATGGCTCACAAAATCGGCGTAGATCGCACGATCCTCGATGCCGCCCGTCCCCGTCCGCTCCCAGCGCCCCTCATGCGCGCGGCGTTCGATGGCGTCGAGCCCCGAGTCCCCCGAGATCGGGCGACTTTCGCTTCGCACCATCTTCATCCCGTTGTATTCGGGGGGGTTGTGGCTGGCGGTAATCATGATGCCGCCGTCGTACCCATAATGCGCGGTCGCGAAATACACCATCTCGGTGCCCACCATGCCCAGATGGATCACATCGACCCCCGCTTCGTTGAGTCCCTGCGAAAGGGCTCGGTAAAGCTCGGGGCCGCTGAGGCGGATATCGTAACCGATGCACACGGTGCGCGCGCCGGTCTCGTCGGCGTAGGCTCGCCCGATACGATAGGCCAGATCGGGATTCAACTCAGAAGGCACTTTGCCACGCACATCGTAGGCCTTGAAACAAGCAAGATATTGGCCCATATCCTTTAGGTGTACCCGATTCCCCGGGCGTCGAGAAGCCCCCTTCGCGATCGTTAAACGGAAGGGGTACCTTTTAAGGATGGCCGCGAAACTTCTGGGCGCGCATATGCCCACCTCCAAAGGTTACGGAAATGCCGTCCGCGAAGGAAAGCGCATCGGCTGCGACGCCGTTCAGATCTTCACCTCCAGCCCCCAGCAATGGCGTGCCAAAGAGATCACCGACGCCATGGTCGAAGACCTGCGCGCCGCCCGCGAAGAGACCGGCATTCGGCAAATCGTCAGCCACGACAGCTATCTCATCAACCTTTGCAGTGTCGACGAAGAGCACGCCGCGAAAAGCTTCCAAGGCCTCAAGGGCGAGATCGAGCGGTGCGCTCGCTTGGAGATCCCCTGGGTCGTCTCGCATATGGGCTCCTCCAAAAACCAGACCGAAGCCGAGGCGCTGCCTAAGCTCGCCCAAGCGGCGCTGGAGCTGCTCCGCGAAACGCCCGACAGCGTCACCCTCCTCATGGAGACCACCGCGGGCCAAGGCTCCGCCCTGAACGCGAAATTCGAGCAACTCGCCGAGATTTTGGAACGATGCGGCAACCCGGATCGCCTCGCGGTGTGCCTCGACACCTGCCACGTGTTCGTCGCAGGCTACGACCTGCGCGACGAAGTATCCTACGAAGCGACTTTCGCACGTTTCGACGCCCTCATCGGCTTGGAGAAGCTCAAAGTCATCCACTGCAACGACAGCAAAAAGCCGTTGGGCTCCCGCGTCGATCGCCACGCCCACATCGGCGAGGGCGAAATCGGCCCGAACGCCTTCGAGCGATTGGTCAACGACCCTCGCTTCGAAAACGTGCCGATTCTTTTGGAGACCCCCGAAGCGCCGGAAGGGCACGAACGAAACCTTCAAACTCTCCGCAGCTACCTGCGCTAGCGCCCTTTTCTTAAATCTCTCAAAGCCCAGGCTCCCGTCATGCGTACGCGGAGCGAGACCTGTTGCCGCAAGCTTATGGCTGCGGCGTGCACCCGGTTCGTGGGAGGAGCCGTCATCCGTGCGCCGCGAAACGAGACCTACGGTCCCGATAGATCCGAGGTTTCTTCAATAAGGAAGGGCCGGTTCGGAAATTTTCCGAACCGGCCCTTTAGGGTCTCCGATGGAGCGCCCTTAGTTTTCGTTCTTGACGTCCTCAGAGGATTCGTCTTCGACCGTGAGGGTGCGCGCCGCGATGTGGCGATCCTCCTCCCCAGCCTCGTCCGCCTCCGCGGCCTTTTGCATCTCGCTGGACAGCGATCCCTTCTTGGAGAAGTAGATCGAGAACGCGAGCGCGAGGACCGCGACGCCCGTGATGAGCGCCAGGACCTTATTGTCGAACGGCCGTATGACGATCGGAGCGAGCAGAAGCGCTACAAGGTTCATGACCTTGATGAGCGGGTTCAGAGCGGGACCGGCGGTGTCCTTGAACGGATCGCCGACCGTATCGCACACGACACCCGCCTTGTGCGCCTCGCTGCCCTTACCGCCGTAGAGGCCGTCTTCGATGAGCTTCTTCGCGTTATCCCACATGCCGCCGGAGTTCGCCAGCAGCACGGCCATCAGCTGGCCGCTGAGGATCGCGCCGGCAAGGAACCCGCCGAGCGCCTGCGCGCCCGTCAGGTTGAACAGCTCGCCGTTCATCTCGACCGGAACCTTGCCGATCGAGAAGCCGAAGCCCACCGCGATCGGTAGCGCGATCGCGAGAATGCCCGGGCCGAGCAGCTCCTTCTGGGCCGCTTGGGTCACGATCGCCACGCAGCGACCGTAGTCCGGCTTGCTCGTACCTAGCATGATCCCCGCATCGGCACGGAACTGACGCCGCACCTCGTTGATCAGTTGGAACGCCGCGCGGCCGACCGCGTTGATCGAGAACGCGGAGAACAGGAACGGCGCCGCGCCACCGATCATCAAGCCCAAGAAGATCTCGGGCAGATCGAGCCTCAAGCCGAGCGTCTCCAACTTGGCTTCCGCAAGGAAGGAGTGGAAGAGCGCGACGGCCGCAATCACCGCAGTGGCGATCGCAAAGCCCTTGGTCAACGCCTTGGTCGTGTTGCCCGCCGCATCGAGTCGCTGGACGGCCTTGGAGCCCTGCTCGCTGTCGGCGTCCGACATCTCGTACACGCCTTGCGCATTATCCGAGATCGGACCGAAGGTATCCATCGCCAGGACGTATCCCGTGGTCGTAAGCAGGCCAAGCCCCACGAGCGCGATGCCGTAGAAGCTCAGAATGTAGCCGTACTCCGCCGGCGGGAAGAAGAAGAGCGGCATGATCAGCGCGAAGACCAGGGCGAACACCATGAACACGCTGGACTCCAGCGCATAGGCGAACCCTTGGATGATCATCGGCGCGGGCCCGGCGTTCGAAACGCCCGCGACCTCTTTCACCGGCTTCTTGTGCGTCGAGACGTAGTAGTCCGTCAGCAGTTCGATGGCGAACGCCATCAACACACCAAAGGCGATCGCCGCGAAGAACATGTACCACGGCACCGTCTTGTGCGACACGGTCGCGACAGCCATCGAAGCCGGCTGAGGCGACGGCGTCATCGGATCGGCCATCTGCTTTTGCCGCAGGTTCTCCAAGAACGCTTTGTCCTCGGTGAAGTAGCCGTCCGTTCGAATCCGCATCTTCTGCGGTTCTTTGATCGCGCCTTCGAGGCCGATCGCGAGTTTGCCCTCGGGATTCACGTAAAGGTGCGCGATGTTCAGCGGCTTTCCGCCGACGATCGTGACGCGCATCTCGCCTTGGGCATCGGGGATCTGATCGCGTCGGATCGGGCCGAACACACCCTTCTCCGTTCGCGGCTCGCCGAGCTGACCGTCGGGGCCGGGCATGCCGGGCGAGGTCACTTCAAGCTCGTAGATACCCATCTCCACGGGCTGATCGTCCTTGAAGTACGCCTCCTTCACGCTCTTGAGCTGGATCTCGCCCGTCGGGCCTTGATCCACGATCGTGTAGCTCAACGCGGGATTGGCGCTATCGGCTGCATCGAGCTTGGAGTAGCCGTCCAGCTTCGGAATCGCGGGCGCTGTGGAAGGATCGAAGGTTAGGGCCTGCTGAAGCATCATGATGCCTTCCTGACCCTCGAAGCCCATCGCTTCGAATTTCGGATCGGCCATGACTTCCATGGGGCCGATCTCCCACTTCTCCTTGCTCTGGCTCACGGCCATCTCGTCGCGGATCTGTTGGATCTGCAAGATGACGTCGCGGTCCATCTGCTCGTAGGCGGTCAGACGGCTGGTCTGAATCGGGTTATCCTTGCCGCCCATCATCCACCAGGAAACCCCCAGTGTGAAGAGCAGCGCGACGCCCGCCGAGACATAAAAGCCTTTGCGGATCGCCTTTAGCGGGTCGGAGTCGATGTCGTCCGAACCGCGAACCGAATACACGCCGAGGATCGAGGCAATGATGCCAACGCCTCGCGCCATCAGCGCGAAGAGAATCAAGCGCATCCACGTCTGCGAGTCGAAGATCGCGGCGGTCGCCGCGCCGAGCACGATCGCGGCCACCAGGGTGACCTCGTACGACTCGAAAATGTCGGCCGCCATACCAGCGCAGTCGCCGACGTTGTCGCCGACGTTGTCCGCGATCGTCGCGGGGTTGCGGGGGTCGTCTTCGGGAATTCCCGCCTCGACCTTACCAACCAGGTCCGCTCCGACGTCCGCGGCTTTCGTATAGATGCCGCCGCCGACGCGCATGAAGAGCGCGGCGAGCGAGCCGCCGAAACCGAAACCGATCAGCAGCTTCATCGCCTCTTCGCGAGCGAAGAGGAAGATCAGCGTCGCGCCGATCAAACCCATGCCCACGGTGACCATACCGGCCACCGCGCCGCTGCGGAACGCGACTTCCAGCGATTTTTTGTAGCTGGTCAGCGCCGCATGGGCCGTTCGCATATTGCCGTTGACCGCGAGCAGCATGCCTGTATAACCTGCGATATAGGACGCGGCCACACCGAGCACAAAGCTGATTGCGATCAGAATTCCGAGCCGAGTATCGAACTGGCTCTGGTACATGAAGAACAGCAGAACGGCGAGAAGCGCCACGAAGATCGACATCGTGCCGACCTGCCTACGCAGGTAAGCCAACGCGCCGTCTTTGATCGCCTGACCGACCTCCTGCATCTTCTCGCTGCCGGGCGAAGCGCTCATCACGCCGCGTGCCAGCGCGAACGCCGCGATCAGCGCGATGACGCCGAACGCAAGCGAGGCATAAAGGAAGGGCATGTCGCCGCTACGGAAGTTGAGAACGACGTCCGCCTCGGATGCGGCCGCAAGCCCAGGCAGCGCAAAAAATGCTGCCAAGGCCCCCGCCAACATTGCCTGGGGACGAAAAGCGCGGAATCGTCGCGCCGCATTTCGGAAACAATTCATTGTTAAATGAACACCCCTTGCGTTCGACGCTTCCATGCTCGTAAGACATTTGGCCGTCAAATCGTACTGGCGCGTAATATACCCTTTCTCGCCCGACAAGCGGCAAAACTCTTTCATCCTTTTCAAGTCTTTCGCGGAAATCCATCACCGATCGATCTTTTTCGTCCGATCGCGCAACCTCTTCCGCTCTTCCCCTCGTAAATATCCGGAAAAGAGGGGACGGGGGCGTTTCGTTTCGACTGGCGGCATCGGGCTATGCAAGAGGCAGTTCGCGGTTCTTGCGGTGTTTGGAACACCTTCCAAGCCTTTGCGTCGCGATCCACGCACTTAAACGTTACACCCATAAAGGCAAGGAATCCGGCATGTTGAACAAAGGTTTTTTTCTCGCTTGGACGCTGGGTCTCGCCGGCGCGGCGACCGCCTCCCCGATCGTGCATCAAAAATTCAAGCACGACGGGATCTACTACCATGCCGTCATCGCCGACCTGAACAGCGGTAAGTTTTCGGCGGGCATGGCCCATTCCCCTCGGCTCACCTCCGTTTGGAACCTGATCTCGCAGGACCAGCCTCTCGTCGCGATCACGGGCACCTTCTTCGCACCGCGCGGAGGGATCCCCGTCGCGGACGTGGTGCTCGATGGACGTCTTGTGGCGAGGGGATCGCGTGGGAGCGGCATCGGGGTCGACTGGGCCGGCAACGTCAAAATCTTCGACGCCGGATTTCAGCAAGTTTTCGACTGGAACCCCTATCAATGGGGATTGCGCGGCGCGGTCCGCGTGGTAAGCAACCGGCAAGTCCAGCCCAACCCCAAAGCCCAGAATTTCACGGATAAACGCATCTGGGGGAACGCCTCACGCACTGGGGTCGGCCTGACCGCCCATAACAAGCTGGTGTTTATCGCCACCCAACACTCGGTCACGCTCAGCCAGCTGGGGCGGGCCATGGTCTCTCGCGGAATCGTAGATGGCATCAGCCTCGACGGAGGCGGCTCGACCTGCCTCTACTACGACGGCTCGCTTCTGATCCCACCCAAACGGCAGCTATCGAACCTCTTCGTCTTGAAGATGAGCCCCACCTACCTCGCGGAGCGAAAAGGCACGAAAGTCGCGAGCGCGGCTCCTTAATCCAACCTAGGAGAGGCCTACGGTAAGATGGGCGTTGGTTTGTCGCAAGAAAGCCTTACGATCGTCATTCCGGCCTATAACGAGGCGCAGCGCATCCGGCCGACTCTGGAGCGAATCCACGCGTACGGCGCCACTCTGCCCTTCGATTGGGATGTGATCGTCGTCTCGGATGGCAGTTCCGACGCTACCCCCGAGTTGGTCGAGGCTTTCGCGAAAGAGCATCCCCGCTTCCGCCTTCTAGCCTACACTCCGAATCGGGGCAAGGGGTATGCCGTGCGGCAAGGCATGCTCGCCGCACAAGGGGACCTCGTGCTTTTTAGCGATGCGGACCTCGCCGCCCCGATCGAGGAGTTCGACAAGCTGCTGGCCGCCGTGCGGAACGGGGCCGCCGTCGCGATCGGTAGCCGACCCTTGAAAGAAAGTCGGCTGGAGATTCGCCAGCCGTTCTACCGTGAATGGCTGGGGCGAGCGTTCAACAAGGTCGTGCAGATGCTCGCGATTCGCGGCATCGACGACACGCAGTGCGGCTTCAAACTGTTTACGTGTGAGGCCGCCCATGCCATCTTCCGGCGCTGCAAGCTCGACGGATTCAGCTTCGATCTCGAATCGCTGCTCTTGGCCCGAGATCTCGGCTACCGCATCGCTGAGGTCCCGATTCGCTGGGCGCATCAGGAGGGCTCGAAGGTCGTGCTTTTGCGCGACGGCCCGCGGATGATTCGAGATCTGCTGTCTTTACGCCTTCAATCCAAAAAATCCCGGATGACGCCGCATGCAGACTGAAGAGTACGCCCGCATGTACGAACTAGAGGACCGCTATTGGTGGTTCGTCGCGCGCCGTCGACTGATGATCGGTCTTCTGCGAAAGTTCCTTCGTCCAGCCTCAGAATCACCCCGCATCCTCGATCTCGGCTGCGGCACGGGGGTCGTGTCGCGCGATCTCGCCGCCTGGAGTCGCCCCTTCGGGATCGACATGAGCCCGCTCGCACTTGGCTTTTGCCGGCAGCGCGGCTTGTCCCGCCTCGTCCGGGGACGAGGCGAGGCGCTTCCATTCTCCGACGGGACGTTCGACGCGATTTTGGCGCTCGACATCTTCGAGCACATCGAAGCGCACGAAGCCGCGTTCCGAGAGGCGTTCCGCGTCTTACGCCCGGGAGGCACGCTGGCCCTCAGCGTGCCGGCGTTTCGCACCCTTTGGGGCCCGCACGACATCGCGCTGATGCACTTTCGCCGCTACCGCCGGGCCGAGCTTGAGGATCTTTTGAAAGCCGCTCATTTCGAAGTCCAAAAAACAAGCTACTCGATCTTCTTTCTTTTTCCGGTCACCCTGGCCATCCGCGTTCTTCAAAAGCGCAAGCGCGGCCCCGCGAAAGCGGATCTCATTCCGGTCCCCGATTGGATGAACCGCGCGCTCATCCGACTTCAAGGGATCGAAGCGGCCCTGACCGCTCGCCTCCGGCTGCCTTGGGGAAGCGGGCTCGTCGCGATCGCGCGCAAGCCGGACTCTTAAAACGAAAACCCCGTTGAAGCGCGCTTCCGCCCCTTCGCATCCGGCATACTCTGTGTCGGAGACACGATGTTCACGCTCGGCGCCGTCGAATACACCAACGCAAAACCCCTGATCGCTCCTTTCGAGCTCACCCCCAGTTCGAAGCTCGCCCTTCGCCTGGACGTCCCCTCCCGGCTTCCGGCTCTGCTGGACGCGCGCGAGGCCGATGCGGTGCTCGCCTCCAGCTTCGAAGCTTTACGCACCCCCGGCCGAACCTACGCGGAGGGTCTGTGCATCGCGACGCTCGGGGCCGCCGAAAGCGTCCGCCTGTTCAGTAAGAAGCCGTTCGAAGCGATTGATCGCCTCGCGCTCGATCAAAGCTCAATGACGAGCAACCACCTCGCGCTCGTGCTGCTGGCCGAGCGATACGGCGTGCGCCCCGGCGCGCGGCCTGAGGCGCCGGACCTCACCGCGATGCTGGAACAACACGACGCGGCGCTGCTCATCGGCGACAAAGGGATGGAGGCCGAAAGCGAAGGACTCCACGTGCTCGATCTCGGGCAAGCTTGGAACGAATTCACGGGCCTTCCGTTCGTCTGGGCGCTTTGGATCGGGCGGTCCGACCTCGCGCCCGCACTCGTGGGACAGCTCCAAGAGGCGCTCGTGTGGAGCCAAAACCATCCGGGCGAAGTCTTGGAACACGCGATTCAGACCAGCGGCTGGCCCGAGGAGCAGTGCGAGCGATACCTTTTCGAAACGATGCACTACGAACTGGGGGGAGCGCCGCTTCGCGGGCTGCGCGCCTACCACGAGCTGCTGATCAAACACGGCTTCTTGGCTCAAGGCACTTTCCCCGAGGCACGATCGGCCGGGGTGGGCGCGCGGTGAACGTACTCATCCTAGAGACCAACCTTCTTTGGAGCGAGCGGCTCAAACGCGGCGTGCGCGCCTTGGGGCACGAACCCTGCGTCTCGGCGGCCCTCCCGGGAGCCATGGCGCAATACGATCTCGCGGTCGTGAACCTCGCCGAGCTCGATCCCGAAGCTGTCCGAGCGCTTCGTGCCGAAGGCGTTCGCGTCGTCGGCCACGCAGGCCATAAAGAGAAGGACCTGCTGGAGTTGGGCCGGGCAGCTGGCTGCGACGCACTCGCCACCAACTCCGAGATCACGCACAAGCTCGCCGAGGTTTTGGCGCGCGCGCTGGGGTAACGTTCCCGCATGGCGAAGGCATCGTCCCCGATCCAGGCCGCGCTCGCCCCGATCGAGAGCTTTTTCGTTTTTGTAGGCGAGCTCTCGTTGATCCTGTTCGACGCGTTGCGCCGGCTCTTCCGTCGTCCCGTCGAGCTTCACGAGACGGTGCACCAAATGGCGTTTATCGGGGTCGCGTCGGTCCCGATCGTCACCCTGACCAGCTTTTTCTCCGGGGCCGTCCTAAGCCTTTACCTTTCGCGGTTCCTCACGGATTACAACGCCACCTCGTTCGTGGGGGGCACGATCGGGCTCACGATCACTCGGGAGATCGGACCAGTGCTTGCGGGCATCATGGTCGCCGCGCGATGCGGCTCCGCGATGGCCGCGCAGATCGGCACGATGGCCGTCACCGAGCAGATCGACGCGCTCAAGATGGTTTCCGTGCATCCGACGAACTACCTGGTGATTCCTCGACTCGCCGCCGGGATCCTTATGCTGCCAGTGCTCGCTTTGATCAGCATCTACGCAGGCATGACCGGGGGATACCTCGTCGCCGTCGCGCACGGCGTGCCGAGCGGCAGTTTCATACAGTCCCTCCAACAATACGTCGCTCCGTGGGATTTCCTGGGCGGCGTGCTGAAAGGCCCCTTCTTTGGCGCCATCGTGGCGCTCGTGGCATGCCAGCAAGGGATGCGCACCACGCAAGGCGCGGTCGGCGTGGGCCGCGCGACGACCAATACCGTCGTGATCTCGATGGTGCTGATCTACATCGCGAACTACTTCCTCGCGAGCGTGCTCTACCGATGACCCGAGATGCGTTGCGGACGCTCCTTCGCCGGCAGCCCCTCGTTGCTTCTGTGCAGGCGAGCCCCGGCTCGGCGCTCGAAGACCCTGATACCCTGCTGCGACTTGCGCAAGCGAGCTTGAGCCAAGGCGTGGCCCTGCTGCGGCTCGAAGGCGAGACCTCGATTCGAACGATCCGAGCCGAGATTAACGCGCCTACGATCGGACTGATCAAACGGCGCTACGAAGGCAGCGAAGTGTACGTCACCCCCACCGAGCATGAGGTCGATGCGCTGCTGGCCACCGGGTGCGAAGTCGTGGCGCTCGACGCGACGCAGCGAGCGCGCCCCGGAAAGAAGACACTTCCCGAACTGATCGCGCGTATCCGGCGTGCCGGACGGCTCGTCATGGCGGACTGCGATACGCTCGCCGCCGCGCTAGCCGCCGAGGCCGCGGGTGCGGACGTCCTCTCCACCACGCTTTCCGGTTATACGCCAGACAGCCCCCCACGCGAAGGACCCGACCTCGCGATGCTCCGCGCGCTCTGCGAACGCACAACCCTCCCCGTCTTGGCCGAAGGGCGATACGCCGAGCCCTGGGAAGCCCGAGCCGCGCTTTGCATCGGGGCGGCCGGCGTCGTGATCGGAGGAGCTCTCAACGACCCCGTAAAACAGACCGCGCGCTTCGCGCAAGCGATGCTTCCCGTGTCCGGCCCGCTGGCGGCGGTCGATCTCGGAGGCACTTGGCTTCGGTTCGGTCTATTCGACGAAAACGGCGTTTTGGGCAGTGTCGAACGCACTCCGACGCCCGCGACCCGTACCGCCCGTCGAAAATGGCTCCGACCCCGCCTGACTCAAAGCCGCGCCCGTGTCGTCGGCGTCTCCAGCGGCGGCACGCTGTCCCCCCTTACCGGAACCGTGTTAGAAACCAAGCCCTTGATTCCGGACCATCGCGGCACCTCGTTCCCCGAAGACCTCGCACCGGCGCGGGTCTACGCTCTCAACGACGGCCTCGCCAGCGCCTGGGGTCACGCGTGCCATCCCCGTTTCGCCGGGCTCCGAGTCGCCACGCTGGCCCTCGGGACCGGGGTGGGCTTCGGATTGGTCGACCGAGGGCGGATTCTGATGGGCTCTCAGGGCGAATACCCCCGCCTGAACGATCTGCGCAGTTCGACCGGTCGCCCCTTCGAAGAGCGGCTGGGAGGCGGCATGCTCGAAGGGCGTTGGACCGAGGACGCCCGCAACGCGGCCGAGGAACTGCTCCAGACGGTCGCGTCCCTCTATCACCCCGAGGTCATCGTGGTGTGCGGCGGGCTGGGCCTGAGCGAGTCGTTCGACCCGCGAGATCTTCCGTGCGCTTGGGCGCGCTCCCCTTACGGCATCGACGCGGGGCTCTACGGCGCGGCGGCCCTGGCGCTCTATCCGCCTTTTGCGGCTCAGACGCCTTAACGTGTGGGCACTGGGCGGAGCGGCAGCGAAACCGGGACGATCTTTGCCACACTAAAGCCACGATGACGATCCGTCCGATGCGTTGGGATCACGACGCGCTGTTTCTCCTCGACCAGCGCCACCTCCCTGGCCGCGAAGTGTGGCTCGAATTGCGAACCTGGCAAGAGGTCGTCGAGGCGATCCGTGAAATGGCCGTCCGCGGCGCACCCGCGATCGGCGTCGCCGCCGCCTACGGGATGGCGCTCGCCGCGCAGCGGGGAGACGATCTCGGGCAGGCGCAAGCAGGGCTGGCGGCGTCCCGCCCGACGGCCGTGAACCTCTTCTGGGCGCTTCGGCGGATCGGCGCGCTGGAAGCCCCGACGTTCGAAACGATTCTGCGGGAGGCCCGAGCGATCGAAGCCGAAGATCTCGCGATGAACCACGCTCTCGGCGCGCACGGCGCGGCGCTCCTGCCCCAGGGGGCGCGGGTGCTGACGATCTGCAACACCGGAAGCCTCGCGACCGCGGGACACGGCACCGCGCTGGGGATCCTGCGCACGGCGCACGCCGAAGGCAAGATCGCCCATGTCTATGCCTGCGAGACCCGCCCCCGCCTGCAAGGGTTGCGCCTGACTGCCTGGGAGCTCGGCCGAGAAGGCATCCCGTTCGAGATGATCCCCGACGGCGCGGCGGCCAGCCTCATGCGAGCGGGCAAAGTCGACGCGGTGATCGCGGGTGCGGACCGCATCGCCGCCAACGGCGACACCGCGAACAAGATCGGCACCTACGCCCTGGCCGTCCTCGCCCAACATCACGGTCTGCCGTTTTACGTCGCCGCGCCGAGTTCGACCTTCGACCCGGCGCTGCCGGACGGCGAGGCGATCCCCATCGAAGAGCGCGCCGCCGAAGAACTCACCGAGATCGAAGGCGTCCGCGTCGCTCCGGAGTTCTGTCCGGTCTGGAACCCCGCCTTCGACGTCACGCCCGGAACGCTCATCGCGGCGATCGTCAGCGAGACCGGGGTGCATCGCCCCCCCTATCGATTTGCGCCCGCCTCCTCCTCCGGCTAAACTTGAGGCAACGAAGCGATGGACAGTCTGCTGCGACTCATCGAAAAGAAACGCGACGGCCTTTCCCACACCGAGGGGGAGTTGCGCACGCTCGCGAACGGCGCGGCGCAGGGCGCTTTTCCCGACGAACAGCTGGCCGCCTGGCTGATGGCCGCGACGATCCGCGGGCTCAACGCCGACGAAACCGCCTGGCTCACCCTCGCGATGGCGCAAAGCGGCGAGCGGCTGGATCTGGCTGGGCTGCCGAAGCCCTGGGTGGATAAGCATAGCACCGGCGGCGTCGGGGACAAAACCACGCTCGTCCTGCTCCCCTTGCTCGCCGCCTGCGGATTGACGGTGCTGAAAATGAGCGGGCGGGGTCTCGGCATCACCGGGGGCACCGTGGATAAGCTCTCCGCCGTCCCCAGCTTCCGCCTCGATCTCTCGCCCGAAGCGATGAAAGCCCAAGCCCGATCGATCGGGCTGGCGTGGACCGGCCAAACGCCCGCCCTCGCGCCCGCCGACAAAAAGCTCTACGCGATTCGCGACGCGACGGGCAGCGTCGAATCGATCCCGCTCATCGTTTCGAGCATCCTCAGTAAAAAGATCGCGGCTGGGGCCGAAGTCGTCGTCCTCGACGTCAAATGCGGCTCCGGCGCGTTCATGCACGATCTGGCCGAGGCCGAGAAGCTCCGCGCCGTGCTCGAGGAGACCGGCGCGCGCTGCGGGGTGCGGGTCCGCGCGCTCCTGACCGACATGGATCAACCCCTCGGGGCCGCCGTCGGCAACGCGCTCGAAGTGCGGGAGGCGCTCGAACTGATCGAAGGGCGGGGCCCGGCGCGCGTGCGGAAACTTTGCCTGCTGCTCGCAGCCTATACGCTGCACGAAAGCAAACTCGTCGAGAGCCTGGAAGCCGGGCATCGCCGCGCCATGGAGGCTCTGGATGGCGGCGCGGCAAGGCAAAAGATGGCAGCGTGGTTCTCCGCGCAAGGCGCCGATTGGGACGCGCTCCCAGACTCGCTGCCCCTTGCCCCGATTCGGGAGAGCGTGCGCTACGAAGGCCCCGGGGGCTGGGTCTCGCGCGTGGACGCCCGGGCGGTCGGCGAAGCCGCCCTCGATCTCGGCGCGGGACGCCGTTTTCAAGGTCAGCCCCTCGACCTCGCCGCGGGGATCGAATGCCGCCGCATCGTCGGCGACCGCCTCGAACCGGGGGATACGCTCTTCGAACTTCACGCCGGCACGCGCGAAGCGGCCGAAACGGCGCGGAGCCGTTTGCTTGAAGCCGTCGGCGTCTCCAAAACCGAGGTTCCTCCGCGTCCGGTCCTACTGAGCGCCGAGCCGCTCGGCTAAACTAAGCCCTATGGACCCCTCCGTGCTCGCGCTTACGCTGATCTGCGCTTTCTTCGCCGTCTGTTTCGGACAGTCGGGGATCGACAAGGTGGTCGATTGGAAGGGCAACCTCGGCTGGCTGAACGGGCATTTCGCTCAGTCGCCGTTGCGCGGAACGGTCGCCCCGCTTTTGGGGTTCATCACGCTGCTGGAACTGGCCGCCGCGGTCCTTTGCACGGTAGCCGCGAGGCTCTTGCTCTTCGGGAAGGCCGGCGACATACCCCACTGGGCGCTCGGCCTGAGCGGCGCGACGCTGCTGATGCTGTTCACCGGTCAGCGTCTCGCCAAGGACTACCCCGGAGCCGCGACGCTCGCCACCTACTTCCTTCTCGCGATTTTCGGCCTGACGCTCGCCGGCTAGCCGCCCCAGCAGAATCGCAAAGCGAGCAGGTACCTTTTAAGAGTGTCCAGCTTCGGGCCGGTCGCACCCTATTACGACGAGCTGATGCGCATCGTACCGTATCGCATGTGGGTCAGCTACTACCTGCTGCTCCTGGCCCAACAAGGGGCGCATCCCAAAACGCTGCTCGACCTTTGTTGCGGCACCGGCACGATGTGCGAGCTCCTGACCCGAGAGGATTTCCTTTTGACCGGCGTCGATCTCTCTCCCGAAATGATCGAGGTGGCCCGGCGCAAAGCGGCCGTCAAGAAGTTGAACATCCGCTACGAATGCATGGACGCCGCGCAGTTCAGCCTCGGCGAGACTTACGACGGCGTGTTTTCGTTCTTCGACAGCCTGAACAACCTTCTCGAACCGGAGCGGTTGGAATCCGCGTTTCACTCCGTGGCGCGGCATCTTCCCGCCGGCGGGTCGTTCATCTTCGATCTGAATACGGCGTATGCCTTCGAGCAACAGCTGTTCGATCAACAAAACCTGCGTAAAAACGCCAAGCTGCGCTACAAATGGATCGGAGATTGGGACCGAGAATCCCAAATCATCACGGTGCAGATGCGTTTCTGGCGCGGCGAAGAAGCCTTCGAAGAGATCCACCGCCAACGCGCCTATCCCATCGACGAAGTGAGACACCTCCTGGCCCGCGCGGGTTTCGACGAGATTCACGTCTACGACAGCTATTCGCTCGACCCGCCGCGCCGCCAAAGCGACCGGGTGCACTTCACCGCGAAGAAAGCCTAAGAGGGGAACTGACGCAAAAAGCGCAAGTCGTTCTCTAAAAAGTTACGCAAATCGTCGACGCCGCAGGCGAGCATCGGGATGCGCTCGATCCCCAATCCGAACGCGAACCCCGAATAGCGCTCCGTATCGATACCATAGCGCTCCAGAATGTTCGGATGGATGAGCCCCGCGCCACCGAGTTCGAGCCAGCGCCCACCCGCGAACTTCGGCGAGGAGATCGCGTAATCCACCCCCGGCTCGACGAACGGGAAGAAATCGGGACGAAACCGAATCTTCACCTCTTCGCCGAACATCGCTCGGGCGAAATGCCCCAACGTGCCCTTGAGGTGCGCCATGTTGATCCCCTCGTCCACCATGAACGCGTCGACTTGGTGAAAGGTATGCGAGTGGGTGCGGTCGACCGCTTCGTTTCGGTAGCAGCGTCCGATGGTGAAAACGCGAAGTGGCGGCTTTTGCGTTTCGAACACCCGACCCTGAATCGCGGTGGTCTGGGTGCGAAGCAGGCGCTCCGCATCGACGTAAAACGTGTCCTGATCGTCCATCGCGGGATGATCGGGGGGATAGTTTAACGCCTCAAAATTGTACTTAAACTGCTCCAGGTCGGGGGATTCGAGGTATCGAAAACCCATACCCGCGAAAACGCGCTTGACCTTGTCTGCGGCTTGCTGAAGCACGTGCGCCTGTCCCATACGCCACGGCCGACCGGGCATCGTGACGTCGATACGCTCGCGTTCGAACTGCGCCTCCAACTCCACACCGCGGAACTGGGCCATGCAGGCGTCGATGCGCTCTTGAAGCCGGACCTTGGCTTCGTTGACCCGTTTGCCGAACAGCGGTTTCTCCTCAGGAGGCAGCGACCCGACTTGGCGAAGCAAGCCTGTATAAAGCCCGCTTTTCCCCAGGTACTTGATCTCCAGTTCGCGCAACGCGGCCGACCCCGCCGCTCCTTCGACCTCCGCAAACGCGGCCTGTTCGAGTGTTTCGATGGTCTGCATCGTCTAGCCGTAGGACTCGAGATCGGGTTCCAAGGCATTCGGATCGACCTCTTTCATTTTGAAGAAGCGCCAAGTGAGCAGCGTCGCGGCGATTCCACCCAGCAACCCACCGATCATCCCCCACGCGAGCGACTCGGGCAAAATCCCGCCGTCGTAGTTCGAAGAAGGGGGCGTGAAGAGCGGCCCGAAGATGAGCCCCAGCGTCCCGCCGATCGGCAACAGGGCCCACACCAGGACCGAAGCATATTTCTTTGTGATCGAATCGATCTCTTCGTCGTGCGCGATATCGCTCATGCGTGTTCTCCAGCGTTCGAGTTCTCGGTCTCCCGAGAGAGGGGAACGAGGCGCTCCGCTTTCGGCGCGCGCTCCATCAGTTCCCGAACGGCCTGCATCGGGGCGAGCTTGCCGCGAATCACGCGGTCGATCGCTCCGAATACCGGCATCTCTACATCGTACCTTCGCGCGAGCTGCATCGCGCTCTCCGAGGTGCTCACCCCTTCGGCCACCTGATCGATCCGGGCCAGCGCGTCTTGCAAGGTTTCACGCTCCGCCAAGGCCAGCCCGACTCGATAGTTCCGACTCAAACGGCTGGAGGCGGTCGCGAAAAGGTCCCCAACCCCGGCCAAGCCCATGAAAGTGTCGATTCGCGCACCCGACGCGACGCCCAAAGCCACCATCTCGCCGAGTCCCCGAGCCAGGAGCGCGCCCTTGGTGTTGTCGCCGAATCCGAGCCCGTCCGAAAGCCCCGCGCCGATCGCGAGCACATTTTTAAGCGCTCCGGCCAACTCGACCCCCAAAACGTCGTCGCTGAGATACAGCCGATAGGTCGCGCAGCCGAACGCACCTAACACGCGCTCACACGCCTCCGGATTCGAAAACGCCGCCACCGCCGCCGTAGGAATCCCCCGAACGATCTCGACAGCGAGGTTCGGACCGCTCAGGACCCCGATCTCTGTGCCCGGGAGCGTTTCGGCCACCACCTCCGAAAGCCGCTTGCCCGTGCCAGGCTCCAGCCCCTTTGAAGCCAGCGCCACGCACGGCGGCGTCCAGAGGATCTTGCCGGCGGCCTCGCGCACTCCGGCCGAAGGCACCGCGAGCACGACCAGTTCCGAGGGCTCCAGATCCGTCTCAGGACGCACCGCGACCCCTTCAGGGAGCACAAAGCCCGGCAGGTAGCGCAAATTCTCGCGCGCGGCGCGCATCGCCGCGAAATCCTCGTTCTCTCGCCCCACCAGCGCCACATCGTGCCCATTCCGGGCCAGCAGGATCGAAAGGGCCGTGCCCCAGCTTCCCGCCCCGATCACCGACACCTTCATCGCCCGCCATTTTACTCTTCGCGACGGATCGCTTTGTGGGGTACACCTTGGAAGCAGATGAGATACGTGTTGCCTTTGCTTGCTTTCGCCGCCCTGCTCGGCGTCTCCGGATGCGGTTCGCCCTCAGACGAAGGAGCCGACGTGAAAGTCGCGCCCGAAGTCGCGCCGTCCGTGCTCCCCAACCCCGCGCCTGCCAGCGAGGCGATGCCCGAACCGGGCGCCGCAGTATCCACCGAGTAGGTAACCTCCTTGGCATGATCGATCCCCGCGTCACCCGTCTCGCCGAGCAACTCGTCCAACATTCGTTAGAACTCGGTCCCGAAGACAAGGTGCTGGTTCACAGCTTCGATATCGCGCCCGAATGCGTGGCAGAAATCGTTCGCGTCGCGCAGCGAAGCGGGGCCCAAGTCCTGACCCGCCTGGAAAGCTCCCTCGTCAAACGACAGGTGATGCTGGGCGGCGACGACGCCACGTACCGCACCATCGCGGAGACCGAAAAGTTCGAGATGGAAGCCATGACGGCCTACATCGCGTTGCGCGGGGCGCCGAACGCCTCCGAACTAAGCGACGTGCCCGAAACGCGCCAAGCGCAGTGGAACAAGCTCTATGGGACCCCGGTCGTGCATGAAACGCGCGTCGCGAAGACCCGCTGGGTCGTCCTTCGCTGGCCCACTGCTTCGATGGCGCAGCAAGCCGGCCAATCCACGCAAAGCTTCGAAGACTTCTATTTCCGCGTATGCACCCTGGACTACGCGGCGATGAACCGCGCCAGCGAACCGCTTCAGGAATGGATGAACCGCACCGACCGCGTTCGGATCGTCGGTCCCGGCACCGATCTGCAGTTTTCGATTCGAGACATCGGCTGCATCTGCCACGCCGGAAAGCGCAACATTCCCGACGGCGAATGCTTCACCGCGCCGGTGCTCGATTCGATGGAGGGCGTCGTCCAGTACAATACGCCGACCCGTTATCAGGGTCAAGAGTTCAAAAACATCCGTTTCGAAGTTCGCCAAGGTCGTATCGTGGACGCCCAAGCCGGCGATGCGAGCGCAAAGCTCAACGCCATTTTAGACACTGATGAAGGTGCAAGACGCTTCGGAGAGTGGTCCCTCGGGTTTAATCCCCACGTCCTGCACCCAATGAACGACACGCTTTTCGACGAGAAGATCGCGGGGTCGTTTCACCTCACGCCCGGCAACGCCTACGAGATCGCCGATAACGGCAACCGCTCCGCGATCCATTGGGACATCGTGTGTATCCAGCGCCCCGAATACGGCGGCGGCGAGATCTATTTCGATGAAGTCTTGATCCGAAAAGATGGTCTTTTCGTCCCCGAGGCGCTCCAAGGTCTCAATCCCGACCGTCTCGGCGCCTAAAGCGGGATCGGCGCCCCCTCCAAACGCCCCTCGCCGGGCTCCCACGTGTAGAGTCCGGCGAAACGGCCATGCGACCCGCCTTGACAGATCCAGGTTCCCCCGACCCGCTCCGGAGGATCGATCCGCGTATGCGAATGCCCACCGAGAATCAGATCGATCTCGGGGCAAGCCTCGGCCAGCGCGCGATCATGACGCATCCCGAGGTGGGTCAACGCGACGATCGCATCGACTTCTCCCTTTAAAAGCTGCACACATCTTTTCGCCGCGTCGACCGGATTCTCCCACAAAAATGCGCTGACGGCCTGGGTCTTCATTCGCGCCGTCACCATCGGTACCATCACGCCGAATACGCCCAAACGAACCCCTTGGGCTTCGAGCGTCAACGGATCGCGCCGGACTGGAAGGCTCCCCCCCTCCCTCTTCGCTATCAGGTTCGCGCAGAGCAAGGGGTGCGCGGCGCCTTCTAACTTAGCCCTAAACGCCGATTCCAGGACGTGCGTCTCGCGGTTTCCGAGCGTCCCCGCGGTGCAGCGGAGCGCTCGAAGCGCCTCCCAGGCGCGTTCCGGCCGCAACGGCACCGCCAGATTGCCCGCTTTGATGCAATCGCCGCTGTCGAAGTACAGATCGGCGCGGTCTCGCAAAGGACGCAGCCGTTCGCAAAGCTCGGGGGTGAGCATCCCGTGCAGGTCGTTGGTGTGCAAGAGCGTTAACGGCATTCTTCCCAAGTTTAACGCCCTCTGGGATTCCGAAACGGCGCCCGGGCAAGTATAATTTTGAAAACCCCCATGACTCGTCGTGTATGGCGCATGCCGCTTGACGAGTGGCGCGGGGAGCCTGAGGCGGAGACAGCGTGACCAAGTATATTTTTGTGACCGGCGGCGTCGTGAGTTCGATTGGAAAAGGGATTACGACCGCGAGCATCGGACGGCTGCTCCGCAACCGCGGCTACACCGTCGCCCCGATGAAGCTCGACCCCTACATCAACGTCGACGCAGGCACGATGAACCCCTATCAGCACGGCGAAGTGTTCGTCACCGACGACGGCGCCGAGACCGATCTCGACCTGGGGCATTACGAGCGGTTTATCGACGTCAGCTGCACCTACGGTTCCTCCATCACCACCGGCAAGGTGTATTCCAACGTCATCTCCTCGGAACGGCGCGGCGACTACCTCGGCGCGACGGTGCAGGTCATCCCCCACGTCACGAACGAAATCAAGCGCAGCATTACGGCCCTGGGCCGTGAGCAAGAGGCCGATATCGTGATTGCCGAGATCGGGGGCACCGTCGGCGACATCGAGTCGCTGCCGTTTTTAGAGGCGATCCGCCAGATGCGCACCGACGCAGGCCCCGAAAACGTGCTGTACGTGCACGTCACGCTCGTGCCGCAGGTCGGACCTTGGGGTGAGGTCAAGACCAAACCGACCCAGCATTCGGTCTACAAGCTGCGCGAGATCGGCATCTCTCCCGACATCTTGATCTGCCGCTCCGAGGTACCGCTGACCGCCGACGTTCGCGAGAAGATTTCGCTGTTTTGCGGCGTGCCGATGCAGGCCGTCGTCGAGTCGATGAACGTGCAAACGATCTACGAAGTGCCGCTCGACTACGAACAGGCCGGGCTCGCAGACTATGTCATGCAGCGCCTCGGTCTCGAGCCGCGCGAGTCCAACCTCAGCGAATGGCGCGAGTTGGTCGAGGTGCTTAAGAACCCGCGTCATCGCTGCACGATCGGGGTCGTGGGCAAATACACCACAAACGGCGACGCCTATAAATCGATCGCCGAAGCCCTGACGCATGCGGGCATCCCGAACCATGCTGATGTCCAGATCCGCTGGATCGAGAGCGACAGCTTCGATCGAGGGAACCCCGAACAGTTGTTGGAGGGCCTCGATGGCGTCGTAGTCGCCCCGGGATTCGGCGAGCGCGGCATCGAAGGCAAGATCGAGGCAATCCGCCATGCCCGAGAAACGGGCCTTCCTTTCCTGGGAATCTGCCTGGGGCTTCAGATGGCCGTCATCGAATTCGCGCGAAATGTCTGCGGCCTGAAAGGCGCGAACTCTGAAGAGATGGTCGAAGACGCGCCCTATCCGGTCATCCATCTTCTGCCCGAACAACGCAACGTCAGCGAAAAAGGCGGATCGATGCGGCTCGGCTCCTACCCTTGCAACATCGTCAACGGCACGCTCGCGGCGCGGCTCTACGGCACCTCGCGCGTCTCCGAGCGGCACCGCCATCGCTACGAAGTCAACAACGACTATCGCGAGCAACTGCACGCCGCGGGCATGGTGATCTCGGGTGTCTCGCCCGACTACCGGCTGGTCGAGATGGTCGAACTGGTCGATCACCCGTACTTTATCGCGACGCAAGCGCATCCCGAGTTCAAGTCCAGGCCGAACCGGCCCCATCCGTTGTTCGACGGGCTCGTGAAAGCGGCGCTCGAACGGGTCGAAACGCTCGCCAAGGCCGGGTCCAAAAAAGTCCAAGCCTCGTAACCGTAAAGGCGAACTTCGGCGATGAGAATCTTCTTCACCGCGACGCTGTTCCTCAGCTCGACGCTGTTGTTTCTCATCCAGCCGATGATCGCCAAGATGATCCTGCCGAAGTTCGGGGGCTCGCCCGCGGTCTGGAACGCCGCGATGCTGTTTTTCCAGGCGATGCTGCTCGCGGGGTACCTCTACGCCCACTTTGCCACAAAATGGCTCGGGCCCAAACGTCAGGCGATCCTGCACGTGGGCGTGTTGGCGTTGGCCTTGCTGACGCTGCCCTTTTCGATCCCCGCGCTTTACGCGCCGAATCCTGCGGGCGCCCAGGCGCCCCAGCTTTTGGCGCTGCTGAGCGCCCAAGTCGGGCTCGTCTTCTTCGCGCTTTCGGCGGGCGCGCCGCTGCTTCAGCGTTGGTTCGCGACCACCGACGATCCCGCCGCGAAAGACCCTTATTTCCTTTATAGTGCCAGCAACCTGGGCAGCATGCTTGCGCTGCTCGCTTACCCGTTACTCTTAGAACCCAGCTTTCGGCTTGGCCAGCAAGCCCGTCTCTGGGCCGGGGGCTACCTTTTGCTCAGCGTGGGCATGGCCGTTTGCGCGGGGCTCGTGTGGAAGCGTGGGCATCGTTTGCCGGAAGCTCTCGCGCAAGACGCGCTTCCTCCCGCCATTCCTCGCGCTCAAAAAACCCGCTGGGTACTGCTTGCCTTCGTCCCGACCAGCCTGATGCTGGGGCTGACGAACTACTTCACCATCGACATCGCGCCGATCCCGCTGATCTGGGTCGTGCCGCTCGCGGTGTACCTCTTCACCTACATTTTGGCGTTTCGATCGAAGCGTCTCCCCGCCGCGCAGCTCGGGCGCTTTCTTCCGCTTCTCGCGACACCGCTCGCGCTGATCCTCGTTTTAGAGGCGAATGAGCCGCTGCTCGTGGTCGGGTTGATCCATCTGGCGACGTTCTTCGTCGCGGCCTTGATGTGCCACACGGCGCTAGTCGAATCGCGCCCCCCGGCCACGCGTCTGACGGAGTTTTATCTCTGGATCTCGGTCGGCGGCGTGCTCGGCGGAGCGTTCAACGCTCTTCTCGCTCCGATCGTTTTCGACCGTTTTATCGAATACCCCCTCGCGCTCATCCTCGCGTGCCTCCTGCGCCCCGACGTTCCCCGGAGCGAGGCCAGACCCCGCGATCGATGGCTGGATTGGGCCTACCCCGCCGGCCTCGGGCTTTTGATGATCGCGATCGTGCTGGTCACACAGCGCGCAGGGCTCGGCCTCTCGGGCCTTCGCACCGCGATCCTTCTCGGCCTCCCGTTGATCCTCGTGTTCCTGGCGGTGGATCGCAAACTACGGTTCGCGCTTTCGCTCGGCGTCTTCTTTTGGATCGCGAACTTATTCACCCTGAGTACGATGGGGCGGCTGATCGAGGTCGACCGCAGCTTCTTCGGGGTCCACCGCGTTATCGAAAGCGAAGACGGCCGCGCTCGCGAGCTGTACCACGGCAAGACGATCCACGGTCGGCAATGGATCGACCCCGCCTTCGCGCAGATCCCATTGACCTATTACACCGAAAGCGGCCCGATCGGGCAAGTCTTCTCCGCCTGGCAAGGTGAGGAGCGGCTTCGCCGAGTCGGGCTCGTCGGGCTGGGCGTCGGAACCCTGGCAGCTTACGGAAAGCCCGGGCAGACGTTCACGTTCTACGAGATCGATCCGCTCGTGGTGCGGCTCGCCGAGAACCCTCAGCGATTCAGCTTCCTCTCGGCGAGCCGCGCCGACGTCCGAGTCGTCCTTGGAGACGCAAGGCTTCAAATCGAGAAGGCCGAGCCGGGCTACGATCTGCTCGTCCTGGACGCCTTCAGTTCGGACGCTGTCCCCGTCCATCTCTTGACGCGGCAAGCGATGGCGCTCTACCTCGATAAGTTAAGCCCGAACGGGGTGCTGGCGTTCCATATCTCGAATCTGTATCTGGACCTCGCTCCGGTGGTGGCGAAGACCGGCGAGACGCTGGGGCTCCGCGCCCTGTACCAAGCCGACACCGAACTAACCGAGGAGGACCTCAAAGCCGGCAAGTCGCCTTCACAGTGGATGCTGCTGGCCCGCGCGCCGGAAGACCTCATGCCGCTGGCGCAAGATCCGCGCTGGGAGCGCTACCTCCCCCCTGAGAGAGCGCCGGTCTGGACCGACGATTTCTCGAACCTTCTCGGCGCGCTCCAGCGCCGCCACTCGGGCGAAGACTAGCCTTCCTGAGCCTCGTACTGCTCGCTCAGCGAGCGCACCACCGACGGATCGGCGAGCGTCGTGGTATCGCCTAGAGCCCGGCCTTCGGCGATATCTTTCAACAACCGCCGCATAATCTTGCCGCTGCGCGTCTTGGGAAGCTCCGCGGTAAACAGCACGTCGTCGGGCCGCGCGATCGGACCGATCTTCTCGGCGACGTGCGCCTTGAGAGTCCGCATCAATTCGGGCGACCGCTCGAACCCGGCGCGCAAAATCACGAACGCGCAGATCGCCTGGCCCTTGAGTTCGTGCGTCCGGCCGATGACCGCCGCTTCGGCGACCGATTCGTGATCCACCAACGCGGACTCCACCTCCATCGTCGAGATGTTGTGTCCGGCGACCAGCATCACATCGTCGACCCGGCCCAAGAGCCAGAGGTCTCCATCGGCGTCGCGCTTCGCGCCATCACCCGTAAAATAGACCCCTGGGAACCGAGACCAGTACACCTCGCGAAACCGCTCCGGGTCGCCGTAAATCCCCCGTGCCATGCTAGGCCACGGTTTGGTGATCACGAGATAGCCCCCGACCGGCTGAGGCGCATCGCTCGCGGTCAGGTTCTCGCCTTCCGCGCTGAAGATCGCCGGACTGATCCCCGGAAACGGCCGTGAAGCTGAGCCGGGTTTGGTCGCGGTCAACCCGGGTAACGGCGAAATCATGATCGCGCCCGTCTCGGTCTGCCACCAAGTGTCGACCACCGGGCAGCGCTGCTTGCCGATCACGTGGTAATACCAGACCCACGCCTCAGGATTGATCGGCTCGCCGACTGACCCCAAAAGGCGCAGCGACGACAGGTCGCACCCGTCCGGATACGCCTCGCCCCACTTCATAAACGTGCGGATCGCGGTCGGCGCGGTGTAGAGAATCGTCACGCGGTGGCGCTCCACGATGCGCCAAAAGCGGTCCCGCTCGGGCGTATCGGGCGCTCCTTCGTACATCACGACGCTCGCGCCGTTCGACAGCGGACCGTACACGAGATAGCTGTGACCCGTCACCCAGCCGCAATCGGCGGTGCAGAAAAACCGGTCCGTTCCTTTGAGATCGAAACACCATTGCGTGGTTGCATAGCAGCCCGTCAGATAGCCGCCCGTGGTGTGCATGATCCCCTTCGGCCGCCCGGTCGAGCCGCTCGTATAGAGGATAAACAGCAAATGCTCGCTCTCCACCGGTTCGCATGGACAAAGATCGGACTGCCGCGGCACCCATTCCGACCACCGCACATCCCTGCCCGGATGCCACGCTCCTTGCGGATAGTCGGGGGTCACGCTCTCGACGGCAACGCTTCCCGGCACGCCTACCCGCTCCAGCACCAGCACCTTCTCCACGCTCGGGCAGCCTTTGTCCAATGCGGCGTCGGCGATCGATTTGAGCGGAACGATGTGCCCGCGCCGCCAACCGCCGTCGGCCGTGACGAGCACCTTGGCCTGCGCATCGACCAGCCGCTCGTGGAGCGACTCGGCGCTAAACCCGCCGAACACGACGGAATGCGGCGCGCCGATCCGGGCGCACGCCAGCATGGTCATCGGAAGCTCGGGCACCATCGGCAGATAGAGGCAGACCCGATCGCCCTTGCGCACGCCCAGTTCGCGTAGCGCATTCGCGATCCGGCTCACCTCGTCTTTCAACTCACGATAGGTGTAGATGCGTTGGTCTCCGGGCTCCCCTTCCCAGATCAAGGCAGGCTTACCGGCAAACTCCCCTTCGGCGTGGCGGTCGATGCAGTTGTAGCACGCGTTGAGCTTGCCCTCAACGAACCAGCGCGCGTCCGGCAGGACCCACTCAAGAGCCGTTTGCCACGGTTCGAACCAATCGAGCTGCCGCGCCCACGCCTCCCAGTAGCCGATCGGATCTTCGGAAGCCTGGCTGTAGACGCTCTCGTCCCGAACGTGGGCTTGAGCGACGAATTCGGGAGAGGGGACAAAACGGCGATGTTCGGCGAGCAGCGTATCGATCGTAGACAAAGGATCTTGGACCTCGATTCTCAAATTCCGGGAAAAGTGCTACGATTTTAACCGAAGTCGCCCATTTCTCCAAGAGATTCCCATGACGCTCGAGGTTCCGATCCAAGATTTCGCCCGCACCGTCCGCCGCGTTCTCGGACGCGTCGACGCCTATCTCGCCGTCGAAGGAGACCGCTGTGTCGTGACGGCACACCACCCCTCCAAGCCCGTGCTGATTCGCGCCGAAAGCCCCAAGCGGGAATCGGCCAAGCTGCGCGAAGCGCTCGGCGCTCAAGGGCTTCGCGTGCACACCGGCCTCTGGAGCACGGGCAGCGAAGCGACCGCCATCGCCTCTGCCACGGCGGAAGCCGGAGCGCCGGAGCGCCTGTACGTGGCGGCGGTGGCCTATCACAGCCAAGGGGAGAAGCCCGGACTCTGGGTCGACGCGTTTCCCGACAAGCCTACGACGCTCGAAGTGGGCAAGGCGATGTATCAAGACTTCCGAGAATCAGGCGAAATCGGCGCCGTCGAACTCGAGGACTTTATGCGGCTCGCCAAACTGAACATCGTGGTGATGTCGATCGAGGAGGCCGAGCGCTACGCCGCAGCGAAAACGCTCATCCCCGAAGACTCCTGACCCACAGCGCGCCGGCGGCGACCATGATCAAGAGGCCGCCCATGATCCCCAGCCCCAGACGAAACCCTGGGTCCGCCAAATGGATCGCCGCGACGATCACGCCGAACGATGCGATGGCGAGGAAAATCGCGACGACCTTCATCCACCCGATCAAAAATTCGCTTTTGAGATACTCGGGCAGATAGCGCTGCTCCCGTTCGCAGAACGCGTCGACCATCGCAAGCGCGTCCTTCATCGGAATATCGCGGGTCTCGGAAAGCTTCTTGGCGAGGCTCAAACGCGAAACAGCGCGCTGGCGCTCCTTGGCGTCTTCCAGTTCTCTCGTGAGGACGCGCTCCAGCGGGCTCTGCGCCTCCGAACTCGCCGGGTCCGTAGGCGCTGCCCCCGGGCGATCGATCTCCACGGATGGATCCATACGCCTCTATCGTACAAAGAATTTGTTAAAACTGCAACCATTCTGCGATGAGAGGCCGCCCGCTCTTCGCAAACCGTTAAAATCCCGGGATGCCGAGGAGACTTCCGCCCGAATCGCTACGAATCGAAAACCATTTCGAGACCTGGTACTTGCCGCAAATCTTGCCGAGCTCCTCGTTGGCGGTTTGCAGCCGCGCGTCGATCGTTTCGAAGCTCGAATTTTGCATCCTGCGCAAGCTATCCACCGCGTCAGCCGGATCTCCCGAACTCGCCGCACCCATGATCCCCAGCACTTCGTTCATCGCGATCGGGATCTCGCTCAGGGCACGGTAGTATTCCTGACCCAAAAGCTTGCACTCCTCCGGCGGGGGAAACGCGATGAAATCCTCGATCAGGGCGTTCCACTCCGGCTTGAGGTCTTCGACTTTGGCGCCCGCTTGCTCCGCGGGCGTCGGCGCGTGGTCGTCCTCAAGCAGCCCCAGCAACGCGCTGAGCCCTTTCATTTGTGCCGCGAGCACCAACATTTGCGAGGTCTGTTTGCGGCTCAGCTCGTTTTTGCGCGCTTCGATCCGCTCCAGATGCTGCAGCCAGTCGCGAATCGCCTGGGGCATCTGCGCCTGAACCGCGGGCGTCACGGCTTGCGCGGGCGCGCCGCGCTGCTCCAGCAAGCCCGTCGAAGGGGGCGTACCCCGCGCCTCCAAAATCGGGGGTGGTTCGGGCCCGCGCTGCGAAGAAAGCACGCTCATCGTCCCGAAGAGCAGGATTCCCACCGCCAGCGCGCCACCCAGCAACCAGCCCAGCCAAGCACGGCTCTTTCGGGGAGATCCGAGAGGCAGCCCGCAATGCATGCAAAAAGCTCCGCCGGGATCGGTTTCTTTGTGGCACCGAGGGCATTTCATCGCGTCGGTCTCCTTCCGCTGAGACGGCTTTTTCCGCACGAGGCGAAATGCCGCAGGGATTCCTACGTCTTAGAATACAACAAACCACACACGGACCGTTTCGCCCTCGACCTTCGCCGAAACGCAAGGTCTCCAGGGGGAAGCGATCCGTCGAAGAAGCGACCCTGCGATGGCTGAACCGTTCCGAAAAGATCACCCGCTTCGCGTCTACTTCGAAAAGACGCTTCGCTCCGCCCTCAGCGGCCGTTCGGGACATTCCGACGAACGCCTGATCGAGGGGTACCTCGTCGATCTCTTGATTCGTTTCCTGCATCAGGATCACGGCGAAGGGCTTTGCGACGCCTCGGGCAATCCCGTGCGCACGGTCGCTGAGATGCTTCTGCACGGCGACATCCGCTACCGCGCGAACTCGTTTCGTGAGGAGCGGGACGCACACCGGCAGATCGGAGATTATCTGCTCTTTTGGCTCGGAATGTTTCCCGAGCATCCTCCACGACTGGGACGTCCCCGCACCCCGGACGCCGCCCTCGACCCGGTCGAGCAGGCGCAACGCAGCTACAGGCTGGCGAGCACTTACGATCTCAGTCCTTACGAACACGAAGCGCAAATCCTCCGCCGTCTCAGCGAGGAGTTCGATCGCTACCGCCTCAGTTTACGCCTGCTTCGAGCGAGCCTTCCCGGCCTCGCGCCGCGCCCCGATCACGACTCCTGAGCCCGCTTGGGATGGATCACCTGGGCCGGATCGACGCACAGCCGAGTGGCACCTAACAGATCCTTTTGGCGGATGACGCCGATCAATTCGGTGCCCGCCACGAGCACGCCTTCGCGAACCGCCTCCTGGGACACCCACTCGACGACGGGGTCGACCGGGGCGAGATCGGGCAGCGTAAAATTCAAGCTCACTTGACTTAGATCCTGGCTGGCGAGCGGAAAACCCAGGGCGCGCACCCCCAGAAAGCGAGGGTCTCCCTCGGCGCGCGCGTCGCGGATCTTCCGAGCCAGACGCTTGGCGAGAGCGGGATCCGGCGTCCGCAAGTTCACGTTCATCGCGATGAGAAATTCGCGCACGCCCATCACCGTCACGCCGCAACGCGGATGCGCGCGCGAAGGCCCCGCGTCGGGAGAAAGCGGACGATCGATCAACGAGCCGAACCCCCCTTTTCGCAGCGTCGGAAGATCCGCTTCGTGCCGCCCCTTCTCCGACTTTTCGTAGAAGAACACCGGCACTTCGAAACGCTCGGCAAACCAGCGCCCGAACGTTTCGACCTCTGGAAGCAGCGCTCGATAGCCGGGCGGGCTGGGATCGGGCAAAACGAACGGACAGACGTCGAGCGCGCCAATGCGGGGATGCACCCCCATGTGCCGATTCAAATCGATGCGTGGCAAGGCGAGCTCGCAAAGCCCCATCAAGGTTTGAAACACCCGTTTCGAGGGACCGCTGAAAGCCGTTACGGTCCGGTTGTGATCCAGATCCCCCGCGAGGTAGTGGACCTCCACCCGCATCTTTTCTAGAAGCTGGAAAAAGGCCGCGCGAAGCGCCTGGTCCCGGCCGAAGGACCAGTTCGGAACGGTGAGGAGCCGCATCGCGTTACACGAGGCCCACGATGCTGTACCCCGAATCCACGTACACGACCTGACCCGTCACGCCGCGGCTGAGATCGCTCAGGAGATAGACGCCCGTGCCTCCCACCTCGCTCTGCGCGGCGTCCCGCTTGAGCGGCGCTTTGTCTCGGACGTCGCGGATCATCTCGATCAGCCCCGGAACGCCACGAGCGGCGACGGTGTTCACCGGTCCCGGTGAGATCGTGTTGACCCGGATGCCCCGCACGCCCAGATCAAGCGAGAGGTAACGGACCGACGCCTCCAGCGCGGCCTTGGCGACCCCCATCACGTTGTATTTCGGCACGGCGCGCTGGCTGCCCAGATAGGAGAGCGTCACCACGCTCGCGTCGTCGTTCATCACCGGTTCCAACGCACGGCAGAGCGCGATCAGCGAGTAGCACGAGACTCCGAGCGCGGTCTGGAACGCTTCCTCCGAGGTCTCGATAAACGGATTTTGCAACGCTTCCTTCGGTGCAAACGCCGCAGAATGGACGAGGAAATCGATCTTGCCGTAGGTCTTTTCGACATGCTGCACCAGCGCGTCGAGTTGCGCGGCGTCTTGGAATTCCACTTGGACGGCGCCCATTCGCTCTTTCCCGTCGATCAGCTTCAGCACGTTGGTCATCGTGCGCTCGGCCTGCGCGCCCACCCCGACTTCGGCGCCGTGCGCGTGCGCGGCGTCGGCGATGGCCCACCCCAGGCTGTTTTGATTCGTGACGTTCAGAACGAGTCCTTTCTTCCCTTCCAGCAGCATGCCCCGATTATGCCCGAAAAGCCACGCTCGCGCTTTCGACAAAAATTGGATACAATCGGCCTCAGATGGAAGCCCGCTCGCTTGGCGACATGCTGCGCCGCTCGGCGCAAACCTGGCCCGAACGCACCGCGATGTTGTGTCCGAAAGGGGCGGAATTCGAACCCCTCACATACGCGCAGTTCTACGACACGGTGCATCGTTACGCGAGCGCGCTGACGCAGAAGGGCCTGCGAAAAGGGGACCCCGTCGCGATCCTCAGCGAAAGCGGTCCGGAATGGGCGTTTCTCGACTGGGCGGGCCAAACGCTCGGGCTCGCGGTCGTCCCGATCTTTCCGACCCTCCCGCCGGACCAAGTACTCTACATCCTCGAAAACAGCCACGCCAAAGTCGTCTTCTGCGGCGGGGACGAGCTACTGCAAAAGACCGAAGGGACGCCCGCCGAACGAGTCTTGATCTCAGAGTTCACCACGCAGGCTCAAGCGGCCCCGCTGTTGGATCGCGCCGCCTGGGAAGCGGGGATCGACGCCGTCGCTCCGGACGATCTCGCGACCATCATCTACACCAGCGGGACCACCGGCAACCCCAAAGGCGCGATGCTGCCTCATCGCGCGTTCTGCTTCCTCGCCGACTCGGCGCTGGCGAGCATTCCGATCGGGCCGGGCGACGTGTTTCTCTCCTTTCTGCCGATGTCGCACGTGTACGAACGGTTCGCCGGCCAAGCGCTCGTCGTCAACACGGGCGCGACCGTCGCCTACGCGCGCAGCCTCATGACGCTCGCCGGAGACATGCTCAAGGTCCGCCCTACCGTGATGCTCTGTGTGCCCCGGTTTCTCGAGGCGACCAAAGACAAGATCGAAGACGGCGTGCGCAAAGCTCCGCCACTGCGCCAAAAGCTGTTCCGCCTCGCCCTCGCCCAAGGCGTACGCAAATCGCGCGGACAGTTCGCGCCGCTCTACGGGCTCACCGACCGCCTCGTCGGCGCGAAGATTCGCGAGCGGCTGGGCGGACGCATGCGCATGCTGGTCTCAGGCGGCGCGGCGCTCCCCCCGACCGTCGCCGATTTTTATCAGGCGTTTGGCCTCACCGTTCTGCAAGGGTACGGGCTCACCGAGACCACAGCCGCGACCTGCGTAAACCATCCGGACCGCAACAAGCCCTCTACCGTCGGCGAGCCGATTCCGGGGATCGAAGTGCGCCTCGCCGAGGACGGAGAGATCCTCGTTCGCGGCCCTTCCCGCATGCTCGGCTATTTCGAAATGCCCGAAGCGACCGCCGAAGCCATCGACGCCGACGGGTGGTTCCATACGGGCGACATCGGCGAATTCGAGGGGAAGCACCTCAAAATCACCGACCGCAAAAAGGACATCCTCGTGCTCGGCAACGGCAAAAATGTCGCGCCCCAGCCGATCGAAAACAAACTCAAAGAAAGCCCCTACATTCAAGAGGCCGTCTTGATCGGCGACGGGTTGGACTGGGTCTGCGCGCTGATCGTGCCGCAATTCGCCGCGCTTCCTGGCGGAGCCGAACTTCCGCCCGAAACCCTCGTCGAGAGCGCGGAGACCAAAGCCCTGCTGAAGAAAGAGATCTCTCGCGTCAACCAGTCGCTGGCCGGGTTCGAAAAAATCAAAAAACACGCGCTCTTGCCGCAAAACTTCTCGGTCGAGACGGGAGAGCTCACCCCCACGCTCAAGGTCAAGCGGCGCGTCGTGAAAGAGAAATACGCGGCGCAAATCGCTGAGATGACGGGCAAAACAGACTAAATCCGGCGCGCGCGGATCGCGTCCAGCGCCTGCCCGACCAGCGCGGAAGGAGGCTCGGTCGCATCCAGCCGTACCCAGCGCCCGGGCTCGCGCTCCATCTCACAAAGGAAACCCTCGCGCACTTTGCGATGAAAGGCCAGCGGCTGGGCGTCCAGCCGGTCCGGGTTTTTCAAGCGGGCGAGCCCCACCTCCGGGTCCAAATCGAGCAGCACGGTGAGATCCGGGCGCAACCCGCCGCTTGCAAACGCATCGAGTTCGCGCAACCAGGCGAGGTCGTGTCCCCGCGCATATCCCTGATACACCATCGTCGAATCGGAGTACCGGTCGCACAACACCAGCGCACCCTGCTCCAGCGCGGGCCGAATCACTCGGGCGACATGCTCGGCGCGGTCCGCAAGAAACAAAAGCAACTCGGCCTCGAGGGTGAGCGTCTCGCTTTGCAGCAAAAGCTCCCGGATCGACACGCTCGTCGGGCCACCTCCCCCGGGCTCGCGCGTGGCGACCACCGGCTCGCCCGAGGCACGAAGCGCCTCCCCGAGCGCGCGAATCAACGTAGTTTTCCCGGCCCCCTCCGGCCCTTCGAAAGTGACGAACACGTCCTGAAGTATGCAGGATTTCGAAAAGGGGGAAGGTACACTCCATCCTCCATGCGGGAACTCGAACTGGAGTCCGTGAAGCACGCGTTACGGATCGCACGCGAGCAAGGGTATGCCGAGGTCGAGCTCGAACAGGGCGCGGCCCGCTTCAAGGCGCAACTGGAGCTGCGGACGCCCAAAGCCCGTCCCAAAAACGCTTCGCCCGGGTCCGTCGCCGCGCCACAAGACGACACCCCCCTCCTGCAAGACATTCGCTCGCCGTTCGTGGGATATTTCGGCGCAGGCGAAGCCCTCGTACCCGGCAAGACGCTTCGCCAAGGCGAGACCGTCGCGACTGTGACGGCGCTCGGACTCATGAACGAGATCGAAGCGCCCTGCGAAGGCGAAGTGGTGGAAGTGCTCGTCCAAGAAGGAGAGGCCGTGCAGTACGGCCAAATCGTCGCGAGGGTTCGTCCATGAAAACACAACGCACCGTCCGCCGCCGAGGCAATTCGCTCGTCGGCCTGCTCGCCGTCGTCCTGATCGTCGCGATCGCCGTCATCGTCATCTTCAAAGGGAACGTTTTCGGAGGCGGCGGAACGGACGAATCGCCCCGCGCCGACGGCAAAGGCACCACCGTTCCCGGCCTCGCCAAAGCGAAGGCCCAAGACGAAGTCTGCCGGAGCAACCTCGGCCAAATCCGCACCGCGATCCAGATGCAGATGATGACCGACGAGACCCCGCCGGCCTCCCTGGAAGACCTGCGGCTGGGCAGCTCCTTCCTCACCTGCCCGCTGGGTGGCGAACCGTTCGTCTACGACCCCTCGCGAGGCGTCGTCTATTGCCCCCATCCCGGCCACGAAAAATTCTGATGCTGAAAAAGGTCCTCATCGCGAACCGAGGCGAAATCGCCTGCCGTGCCATCCGCGCTTGCCGCGAACTCGGCGTGAAAAGCGTCGCCATCTACTCCGAAGCCGACGCCGAAAGCCTCCACGTCAAACTCGCCGACGAGGCGATCTGCGTTGGCCACGGAAGTAATTCGGAAAGCTATCTGAACCTCGCCAACGTCCTGATGGCGACTGAGATCTCGGGCGCGGAAGCCGTCCATCCGGGCTACGGCTATTTCAGCGAGCGGGCGAGCTTCGCCGAGGCGCTTCGCGCGCTCGGCGTGAAGTTCATCGGCCCCCCCGTCGCCGCGATCGAGGCGATGGGCGACAAAGCCAAGGCCAAAAAGGTCGCCCAATCCGTGAAATGCCCGACCGTCCCCGGCTCCGACGGCCCCGTGCCCAACGATACCGAGGCGCTCAAAGTCGCCGCACAGATCGGATACCCCATTCTGCTCAAAGCCGTCGCGGGGGGAGGCGGACGCGGTATCCGCCGCGTCGACAACCCCGAAGCCCTCAGCGGACTCTGGAAGACCGCGCAAGCCGAGGCGCAGGCAAGCTTCGGAAGCGGCGAGATCCTGATCGAAAAGTGTATCGAGGAACCGCGCCACGTCGAGATCCAGATCCTCGGCGACGAGCACGGCAACATGATCTACGTCGGCGAACGCGAGTGCTCCATCCAGAACTTGCGGCACCAAAAAATCGTCGAGGAGGCTCCCTGTGCGATTCTTCCCGCCCGAGTGCGTAAAAGCATGGGCGAAGCCGCCGTGCGCGTCGCGAAATCGGTCGGCTACACGAGCGCCGGAACCGTCGAATTTCTGGTCGACGCCTCCAACAAGTTCTATTTCCTGGAGATGAACACCCGCCTTCAAGTCGAGCATCCGGTCACCGAAGAGATCGCCGGGTTAGATCTGATGCAGTGGATGCTGCGCATCGCCGCTGGCGAAAAGCTGCCGATCAAACAGGACGCTCTCAAGCTCTGGGGGCACTCCATCGAGGCCCGCGTCACCGCGCAAGACCCAGACAAGGATTTCGCTCCCAGCACGGGTTGCATCCTCACTTGGCGCGCGCCTTCGGGTCGGGGCGTGCGGATGGAGACTCACTGCTATGCCGGATTTTCCGTCAGCCCGTACTACGATCCGCTTCTGGCGAAGCTGATCGTAACCGCCGACTCGCGCGAAGAGGCCATCCGCAAACTCCAAGGAGCACTCGACGAATTCGAGATCGGCGGAATCGCGACCAACCTTCCGTTCCTGCGCCGCCTTGTCAGCCATCCCCGGTTCATCTCCGGAGAGGTCCACACCGGGTTCGTCCCCCAATTCCTGGCCGAGGAACGCCATGCGGATTAAATCCCGCCGCAAAGCCCGCGAAGCCGCGCTACAGGGGTTGTACCGCGTCGAGATCGGAGGCGAACCGCTAGAGGACGCCCTCCGGGACGCGTGCGAGGCACTGGAGCTCTCCCCCGAGCTGCGGTCGTTCGCCCAGACGCTCGGCCAAGGGGTCCAGACGCATCGGGAGGCCATCGACGGGCAACTCGCGGCCCTGTTGCAAAGCTACGATTTCGCGCGACTAGCGGCAATCGATCGCAACATGATGCGGCTGGCGGCCTACGAGCTCATCCACCTTCCGGCCATCCCCCCCGCAGTCACGATCAACGAGGCCATCGAGATCTGCAAACGCTACTCGACCGCCGAAAGCGGCCGGTTTGTCAACGGCGTGCTGGGCAAACTGCTCGAAGCGACGCCGAAGGCGCAATGGGACCCTGCGACCGCTCCGGCGGAGGTCGAAATCGAAGAGCCCTCCTCCGAAGTCGCCGAAGAGGTCGAAGAGCAAGTCATCGAGGCGGGATCGGACGAAGAGAAAGAGTTAGGGAAAGTCGGAGCATGGAAAATTCGTATCGAAACGGAGGAGTCGCGATGAGCGCGGGCATCCTCGACGGCAAAGCCCTTTCGGCTCAAGTGCGCCAAGAACTCACCGCTCGAGTCGCCCGGCTGAGCGAGCAAGAGATTGTTCCAAGACTCGACGTGCTCGTCGCGGCCCAAGACCCGGCCAGCCTCGCCTACGTGCGCATGAAGCGCCGCTGGGCCGAACAGATCGGTATCGAGGGTCAGCAGTACGAGATCACGGAAAACACCACTCAGCAGGAACTGCTCACCAAAATTCGGGAGTTGAATGCCAATCCCGACGTTCACGGCGTGCTGATCCAACATCCGCTGCCCCCGCATCTCGACGAAAGCGCCGCGCTGCTCGCGCTCGGCCCCTCAAAAGACGTCGACGGCATCACCCCGCAGTCGTTGGGCCAACTGGTCAGCGACCTGCCCGGCTTCCGCTGCGCCACGCCGCTAGGCATCACCCGCATCCTGGACCATTACGGCCTCGAAGCCAAGGGGAAGCGGGCCGTCGTGATCGGTCGAAGCGTGATCTTGGGGAAGCCGATGGCGTTGATGCTGCTCCAACGCCACGCGACCGTGACGGTCGCCCATTCGCGAACCGAAGACCTTCCGACCCTTTGCCGCGAAGCGGACATTTTGGTCGCAGCCGTCGGTCGCCCCGAGTTGGTGAAAGGGGATTGGATCAAGCCAGGCGCCGTCGTGATCGACGCGGGCTATAACAAAGTGGAAGGGCGCACGGGCGACGTCGGGGACGTTGAGTTCAACTCCGCCAAAGAGCGCGCCGCGTGGATCACCCCGGTCCCCGGCGGCGTGGGGCCGATGACCGTCGCCTCCTTGCTGGAGAACGCGGTTCGAGCCGCCGAAGCGCTGCTCTCCTAAGCGTTCGGCTTCTCTTCGATCCCGGCGAGGGCCTCCTCGCCCATGATCGCTTTGACGACCTTATTCTGGTTAATCTTGTACTTTCGAGCTCGGGGCGCCAGATAGCAAGTATCGATAGCCTCGAAATCGAACGTCGGCCCTTCGGGCGTGTAGGTCGCCAGAGTCGAGCGCAGCCAGTGCTGATCGTCCCGGTCGGGGGTGTCCATTTTGAAATGCGCGCCGCGGCTCTCGTCGCGGACGATCGCGCCTCCGACGATCGCCTTGGACTGCTCGATCATATGGATCAGCGCCCGGGTGAAAGGCACCGCCTGATTCGCCCAGCCGGCGTCGTCGATCAGATTGCAGCGATGCGCGCGCTCCGCCAACTCGTTCAGCTTCTCGCGCGCCACGAGCAAGTCCCGCTGGGTGCGCCAGATGCCACAGTTGTTCCACATCGTATCGGCAAGCTCGGCGTGCAGACGATACGGATTCTCCTCGCCGTTACTTCGTTTCAGCCCCTGGTACTCGCTCTGACGCTCGTGCGCGGCTTCGTCGTAGAGCGAAGACGCCGCTCCCTCGCCTGAGGCGTCCATCTCGCGCACGTAGGACAGGATCGACTTCGCGGCGATCTCGCCTCCCACGAGGCAGGACAGGAGCGCATTGGCTCCCAGACGGTTTGCGCCGTGATACTGGTAGTCCGCCTCGCCCGCGGCGTACAGCCCGGGGATGTTGGTCATCTGATTGCGGGGGCTGTCCATATCGAGCGCGCCCTCGTGGCCCTTTTCGTAGTCCACCCACAGGCCGCCCATCGAATAGTGCACCGCCGGATAAATGCGCATCGGGTTGTCGATCGGGTCCTCGCGCATAAACTTTTCGTAGATCTCTAGCACGCCGCCCAGCTTGTCCCAGATCAGCTCGCGGCTCATCCCCTGCTTGGTGTGCAGGTGCGTGATGTCGAGGTACACCTGCTGGCGGCCTCGAATCCCGCGACCCATGCGGCACACGCAGTAGATGGTAAACGACACCAGGTCGCGCGAAAGAAGGTTGCCGTACACCGGATCCAACTCTTCGCAGAAGTACCAGCGATCGCTCTCGGGGATCTCGCGGCCGAGGCGAGTGTCGCTGGGATCGCGAGGTGTCCAAAGCCGTCCACCTTCACCGCGCACCGATTCGGACATCAGGCGGCACTTGTCTTCGCCGGGGATCGCGGTCGGATGGATCTGCACCATCTCCGGGTTGCCGTAGGTCACGCCCTGCTGATAACAGATCGAGCCGGCGGAGCCGGTGTTGATGATCGAGTTGGTCGAGCGGCCGAAGATCAGGCCGTTCCCACCGGTCGCGATCGTCACAGCATCGGCCGGAAACGCCTCGATGCTCATCGAACGCAGATTCTGGGCCGTGATGCCGCGACAGCGCCCCTCGGCGTCTTTCACGATCCCCAGGAACTCCCAACCCTCGTATTTCTCGACGAGCCCCTGCACCTCGTAGCGGCGCACCTGCTCGTCCAGGGCGTAAAGCAACTGCTGCCCTGTCGTCGCCCCCGCGAACGCGGTGCGATGCATCAAGGTGCCTCCGAAGCGGCGAAACGCGAGCATCCCTTCGTCCGTGCGGTTGAACGGCACGCCCATGCGATCCAAAAGATAGATGATCGCCGGAGCTCGTTCGGCCATTTTCATGACCGGAGGCTGGTGGTTCAAAAAGTCGCCGCCGGTGATCGTGTCTTCAAAGTGAAGGTAGGGGGAGTCGCCCTCCCCGCGCAAATTCACCGAACCGTTGATGCCGCCTTGCGCGCAAACGCTGTGGCTCCGCTTGACGGGCACGAGGCTAAAAAGCTTGACTTTGTGGCCAGCCTCCGCCACCTTCATTGCGGTCATGAGGCCCGCGAGGCCTCCCCCGACGACGATCACCGTTCTTTGCGCTGCCATGTGGAAGCTCCATGTTACCGTGACGGGGGAGGCGCATGCACCCTTCCGGGCGCTAGCTTAGCTGACCGTAGACGTCCGCAAGCGATTCGGCCGACCGGATCAGCCCTTCGCGCTCGGCATCCGTCACGCTCGGCTCCAGAATCTCGACGACACCACGCCGTCCGACCTTGGTCGGCAGCGAAAGAGCCACGCCTTCGATGCCGAAAATTCCCTTCTGCATCGCGCTCACCGGCAGCACCGCCTCGGTATCCAGCGCGATCGCCTCGACGACCTCTTTGATCGAGACGCCGACCGCGCGCCCGGCGCCACCCTTCATGCGGATGACCTCCGCGCCCGACTTCTTCGTGAACTCGAATACGTCTTGCGCCGCCTTGTCGGAGTACCCCTTGAGGCTGGCGAGCGGCACACCGCCCACCGTGGCAGAGCTCCAGACCGGCACCATCGAATCACCATGCTCACCCAGGATCAGCGCCTTCACGTCGAGCGCGCCGACCTTGAAGTGATCCGCCAGCAGGGAACGGAATCGGCACGTATCGAGGACGGTGCCGAGACCCAGCACCTGCGCCTCGGGTACGATGCCCGACTCGGCGGCCAGACGGGTCAGAATATCGACCGGGTTCGAGACCACGAGAATCGTCGCGCCTTCGGCCAGCTTCACACCCTTGATCGAATCGAGGATCTGGCGGAAAAGCCCCACGTTGCGGTTGATCAACTCCAAGCGGCTCTCGTCCGGCTTGCGGCGCAGCCCGGCGGTGATCACCACGCAGTCGCTCCCTGCGACGGCATCGTAGTCCCCGCTCGTGATGCGCTGGCTCGAGGTAAGCGCCGAGCCGTGGCGCAGATCGAGCGCTTCGCCCGCCGCCATCTCCTGGTTCATGTCCACAAGCACAATCTCGCGGACGATCCCACCTAACTGTAATGCAAAGGCCGCATCCGAACCGACGCGTCCGCCCCCACCGATGATACTGACTTTCATGCTACTTCTCTTTGGTCCTCGCTCTTAAACTTTTCGGGTTCTCGGAAGACGCGCGCGCCTCCGAGATCGCTCGGCAAGAGCCTACCCGTCCCAAGCAGGCGCGTGGAGCGCGCGGGCCGCTTCGGCTAGGGTCCACGCGAAAAAATCGAAAATTGAGACCGGGCGGCGCACTCGCAGCGTATCCACTCACAGAGGTCTTATGTTCGCTCTCACGCTCCTTCTCGTCTGCGCTCCGAACGCGTCCGAGGCCGCCCTTGTCCGCTACGAGCGATTCGTTCAGTCTCATCCGGCGTTCCAAGTCAAGGTCGCCGCGACGAGCGGGATCTCGCCGGAAAAAGGGTACGGCACCTTGCGAGTCGAGCGGGATCGCCGCTTTCATTTTGAAATGAAATGGGGCGACCGGCATTTCGTCAGCAATCTGGACGAGCGCGGCGCGCTGGAGATCGAGCACTCCGGCCGCGTATACGACGAGCGGCCGTTCGTCGAATTTTGGCCGTCTCCCTCGCGCATCTCGTGGGTCCCCGATGGGGGGTTCCCGGAAGTGCTCCTCCTTCCAGATCTGCGGGAACTGCTCGGCCCTACGCCCACTCATGTCGGCGTCTCGGGAGAGGAAGGGACCGAAGCCGACGTGCTCGAGGTGCGCCGCCAGAGGGCAGGCACCACCCAAGAACATCGCGTCTTGATCGACTCCGAGGGCCGGCTTCTCCGCTTCGAGTTCCGAGTTCGAGAGGGGCGTTCCTTGCTCCGCGAGATCGTCCACCATTACTCCGGCTATCGCAGCCTTTCGCCCGAGGAGCCCTGGCCGACGCGAACCCGCCCCCTCGGCTATCGCCCGCACGCGCTCCCCTCGCTCCCGCGCACGTTGGAACCGGGCGAGACGATCCCCGGCGGAGATTGGACCGAGCGAGGCTCGGGGCAGACCGTGTCGTTCGCGCGTTTGCTCGACGGCCAAAAGACGCTGCTCGTCGTGGTCGGCGACAAGCGTTCGCTGGAGCCGGACCTCGGCGCTTTCCTCACCCAGGCGAAAGAGCCGCTTCGCCTTCGCGTGCTTTCGACCGCGAGGCGCGCGGAAGATTGTCCGCCGAACCTCGGTGAAACGGTATTTTTCGATCCGAGCGGCGAGCGAATTCGAGCGCTGAAACCGACCGCCACGCCCAGCTTCTATCTGGTGGACGGCGAAGGCACGATTCTGCGCACTTGGTGCGGGTTCGACCGAGCCCAAACCGAGGCGTTCTTGCAAGAGCTGCGGGACGCATGGTCCGAGACGGACGAAACATCCGAGCAACCACACTAAAGAGCGGGAAAGAACGACCTCCTCAGGCGGTCCCTTCGAAACTTGAAAGCACCGGGCTGCCATACTAAAAGACCGTGAAAGAGCGACAAGGCAAAATGGACGCTTCAGGCAAGCGGTTTGCGATCCTCGTCAGTCGGTGGAACGAGCTCGTCACCAAAGAGCTCCTTGAAGGCGCGCTCGACGAGCTTCGGCGACACGGCGAACCGGCCGTGGAGGTCGTCCGCGTGCCCGGCACCTGGGAGATTCCCGTCGCCGCCCGGGTCTTGGCGCATCGCTCCGAGCACCGTCCCGACGCGCTGATCGCGCTCGGTTGCATCTTACAAGGCCAAACCGCCCATGCCGGCCTCCTCGGCGGAGACGTCAGCTCCGCCCTGATGGCGCTCCAGACCGAAACCGGCATTCCGATCGCTTGGGGCATCCTCACGCCGGAGACCCAGGAACAAGCCCTCGACCGTACCGGCATGAAACATGGTAGCAAGGGGCGCGAAGCCGCCGCCGCCGCTATCGAAATGGCGAGTTTGATCGAAGCGCTGCGCGCTTAAACGATCCGGCCGCGTGCCGAACGCGAAAGAGAGAACGCTTTTGAAAAGCGTTCTCTCTTTTTTCTCATCTCTTGGGTTTTCTGCCTGCCAGCCCTTAACGAAGATGCTCGGCGAAGAATTGCCGCACCGCGCGCGCCGCGTCGTCCGCATTGGCCTTATCGTAACGGGGGTTGCTCGGGTTCGCGAAAGCGTGGTCCGCATCGTAGGAGCGAATCTCCAACTTCTTGCCAACCTTCTTCATCGCCTCCGCGAAGTTCGCAACGACCTCTCGGGTGATCCACTTATCCTGCGTGGGGTGAATCATCAAAACGGGGGCCGAGAGCTTTCTCAAGCTCTCCAGGCTCATCTCCGGCATGCCGTAATAGATGACGCACGCCTTGACCGCCGGGCCGCCCAAAATCGCCGCGCGATGCGACCAACCGCCGCCGAAGCAGTAGCCCGTCGTGCCGAACTGGGTCGCTTTCGCACCGAACCGACCCGTTTTGAGCGCCTCAAACCCCGCACGCAAGTTGGCCGTGGCGTCTTCGCTCTGCACCCCCTGCATCAGCTTGGACGCCTCCTCAGGGTTCGTAGCCACTTTTCCTTGATAGAGATCCACCGCAAGCACCGCCGCCCCGGTCTCTTCGCCCAGGCGCTCGGCCTCGCGCCGGATGTAGTCGTTCAGCCCCCACCACTCGTGGATCATCACGATCGCGGCGTCCGGCTTAGCGGTCGGCGGCACATAAAACGCTCCGACCTCCTTCTCTCCGGCCACCGGATACGTAACGTTGCGCCCCTTCTCGGGCGCGTAATGAAATGCGATGGGCGGCAGGTGCGCCGCGACGAAGTCGGGGTCGCTCGCAAACCGCGCGAAGTCGCAGCAATCACACGAAGGGTTTGCGGGCGTCATCAGGGTGAGCCCGATCATGAGCGTCAAGAACATGGGTTTACCTCCTACGCTCTTTATTTTGACCGCCCGAAAGCCTCAAGGTTCGCCCGCGGGCCGGTACACTACCCCGCGCATGGAAGGTGGATTCGATTCGGGACATGTCGGCGTCGACGAAAGCGGAAAGGGGGACTTTTTCGGACCGCTCGTGATCGCGGCCTGCTTCGTCGGCCCCGAGCATAAAGCCGAGCTCGAAGGCGTCCAAGATTCCAAAAAGCTCACCGACAAAAAGGCATTGCAACTGGCCGGGGTCATCAAACGCGTCTGCCCGCATAGCGTGATCGCGATCGGCCCAGAAAAATACAATGAGTTATACGCAAAGTTTAATAATCTGAACCGGATGCTTGCGTGGGGCCATGCCCGAGCGATCGAAAACGTTCTGGAGATCGCACCCGCCAAACTTGTGATCTCCGATCAATTCGCTGATCCGGCGGGACTGCGCCGGAGCCTGTTCGAAAAAGGGCGCGCCGTCGAGCTCCGCTCCATGGTCCGGGCAGAGAGCGACCTCGCCGTCGCCGCGGCCTCGGTCCTCGCCCGAGCCGAATTCCTCAACCGCCTCAAGCAACTTGGCGAGCAGATCGGCATGGAACTTCCCAAAGGGGCCTCCTCGTTGGTGCTGGACGCCGGGGTCCGCCTTGTGCGAGCGCAAGGCCCCGACAGCCTGCGCCAAGTGGCGAAGCTACACTTCAAAACTCGGGATCACGTCCTGCAACGCTGCGCCGGGCTTTTTTCTTGAGGCCGGAGAGTAGACTATGAGGGCAGCACGATGACGATTCACTATCTCACCGTACAAGACATTCTTTGGATCCACCGGCAGATCACTCGCCAGGAGCCGGCGTTCGATTTCGCCCACTTGGAAGAAGCGACGTTCGAGCAGTACGCCTATGGTTCCAGTGCCGATCCTCTCGCACAAGCCGAGAAATTCCTTCGGGGCTTTATCGACAAACCGCCGTTTCGCGAGGCGAACGAAGCCGTCGGTACGATCGCATGCGCGGCGTTTCTGGAATTGAATGGGTATCGGCTTGCGCTCCCAACCGAAAACCTTTCCAACTGGCTGAGCGACACCCCCGTCGCGAACCGAGCGGAGCCTCTCAAAGACGCTCACGGCGGGTCGGTGCGCGAGATCGCCAAGCGATTGGTCGCGGATCATGCGGGGCTTTGGCAGCCGGCCGCGACGACCTCTTAACAACAGAAAAGGCTTCAAAGTCGCCTAAGGGGAGAGCAAAAGCAACTCGAAGCCTCTTCTTATAATCCTTCGACCGTTTTTCCGGCGATTTCGTTGCATGCGAGTTTGCGGGTTGTGACGCAAAATCGACTCTCTCCTCCAGGGCACGCCCGTCCGAAACGCGTTACTCGGCCAAATCGATCAGCTTCGTGGCAACCCGGAGTGGATCGTGCCGCACGAAGTCCGTCTCGCTCAAAAAGTTACCGAGCAGCGGACGAAACCCGAGAGCCCGAACTCGATCCGCGTCCGCTTCGACGAGGTGCTGTCCGGACTCCCGATACTTTTCGATCGCCTCTTGGCTAGGTCGCGCATTGTTCATCAAGACGTAGTCGAACAGCCGCGCCTCGATGTTGAGCTGTACGGCCAGCACGTGCTCGGAAGCCGAGAACGATTCGCTCTCTCCAGGCTGCGTCATGACGTTGCACACGTACGCTTTGGCGGCGTTCGACGCGCGGATCGCCTCCGGGATCCCCGGAATCAAAAGGTTCGGGATCACGCTCGTAAACACGCTGCCCGGCCCAATACAGATCAGATCCGCGGCTCGGATCGCCTCCAGCGCGGCGGGATGGGGGCGGGCGCACTCCGGATCCAACGCCACACGCCGAATCTTTTTATCGGCCTGGACGATCGCGGTCTCGCCACACAACTCGGTGCCGTCTTCGAAGATCGCGCGGAGACGGACCGGGTCGAGGGTCGAAGGCACGACACGACCGCGAATCGCGAGAACGTCCGAAGCGATCTCCACCGCCCGCTCGAAATCGCCCCCCGCCTGATCCACCAGCGCCGCGATCAGAAGGTTGCCCACCGCGTGCCCGCTGAGGCTCCCACTATTTTGCGCGAAGCGATGCTGAAACAGGTCGGTCATCGACTTTTCCGCGTCGGCGAGCGCGACCAGACAGTTTCGGATATCCCCAGGCGGGATCATCTGCTTCTCTTTGATGAGCCGACCCGAACTGCCTCCGTCGTCGGTCACGGTGACGATAGCCGTGATGTTGCTGGAGTGCTGCTTGAGCCCCCGCAAAAGCGTGCTAAGCCCCGTCCCGCCACCGAGCGCCACGATGCGGGGGCCTTGTGCCAACTGCTGGCGACGAACATAGACGTCTACCACGCCCGACTTCAATCCGGGGTTCAAGGTCTCGATCATCGTGCGGAATCCGAAGCGCACTCCGTGAAACAGCAAGTAAAGCCCGAGCATCAAAAACCCACCGCCCAGAAGGTGGGTCGCGACATCCAGGTTACGCTCCGCGACGAACGTCCGCACCGCTCCGCTCGCGAGATTCGAAAGCTGGTCGAGCATCGGAAGCAGCACGCGTTTGAAGCTGAGCGCGACCCCGACCAAAAAGCACAGCAGGCCGAGCACCGAGACGAGGAGCGCATGGCGAAGCCCCGCCGTGGGAGCGATCAGCTTCCGCAAGCGGTGGTTTCTAATCATTCGAATCGTCCGGCAAAAACACCCCGAGGACCCCGTTGATAAACGAGATCAGCAGGCTCGCGATCAACGCGGCGAGAAACGCTTTCCATCCGCTGTCGGTAATGTGAAACCCCAGCCGGAACGTCGCGGCCAGCCAAAGGACGAGCGCGTTGACGACCAGCGAAAAAAGCCCTAGCGTAATGCAGCTGATCGGAAAGGTGATGAATCGAAGAAACGCACCCAGCGTCGCATTCAAAAAGGAAAGCAGCGCCACCCCGATCAGCAAGAGCAGCACCCCGCGCACGCTGGAGTAGTCGGCTTCGAACCCCAACCCGAGCGCATGGCTCATCAAGGAGGCTGCCACGACGGAAAAGGCGAGCAGTATCCAGCGCAACAGCAGCTTCTTCATCGTTCCTCCTCCTCCCCCCATGTTAGCACTTCGGTCCCCGAAAGACCATGTCGCGCCCTCACCCAGCGCGCTTGGGTCAGGCGCAAACGCGCTTCCTCTTGCGAGAACGCCCACGCCTCTTCACGCACGATCCTTTCGAAACGAACCCAATCTCCGGGACGAAGCTGGCCCATCCGGTTGCGATCCGCCGCGCAGACCACCCCAAGCTTGGGGTACCCCCCGATCGTCGGGCCGTCGGGACCGACCAAAATCGGCTGTCCGTCATTCGCGACCTGCACCAGCCCCACGCAAGAGGGCTCGCTCGCGCCCTCCTCCCCGGGCGGCAGGATTCTTCCTTCCAAGCGAATCCCCACGCGGCTCATCTGCGAGCCGACGCAAAACGGCTCGGCGCCGAACGCCTCCTCCCAGCGCGCCTCCTCTCCATAGGGCACCACACGAAGTGGGCCAGCCCGCAAGCTGGTCGGCCATCCCGGAAGAGGAACGGGCGCTTCCCACACGCCCTTGGCCGCGCGAAGGGTCATCCCTTTTTGCAATCGTCCCGCGCCAGAACCGATAGCCGGGAGCGACCAACCCCCGCGGGCCGCGAGCGCGATCCGCGCCCCACGCCGCCCGGGACGGACGCGCAGCGATTGGCCTTCCCGGACCGAAAACGCGCCCATCGCGACGGACTGGCCATCCAACGTGACCTCCCACGGCGCGCCGACCCAGGCCAATCGAAGCGGCTGCGCCCCTTGCAGCGTCGCGGCGCACAGAGCAAGCTCCAAGACAGGCGTTTCAGGCGGATTGCCCACCAATCGGTTCGCCAACGCCATCGACTCCAGATCGAACGCGCCCCCCGGAGGAATGCCATATCGCCGCATTCCGGGCCGAGGTGCGCCTTGAAGCGTGGCCTCGCCGAACACTTCGAGGACCGTTATGTCTTCACCTCAAACCCCGCCGATTCCAGAGCGTCTCGCAGCCTCCGAGCGAAATCGACCGCGCCAGGCGTGTCCCCGTGGAGACAAATCGAATCAACCCGGTCCGCGAGCCATACCGCCTGCGCGCAGACGGCTTCGGGATCCTGCCGGATCGCGCCCGGCTCCCCTCGAGGCCGCAAGCGGCCCTCCGGAGTATAGGCCCGATCAGCGAACCCCTCTCGCAAGAATCCCACCCCTGCCCGAGCGGCCAACGCCTCGTGCGCCGTTCCACCCAAGCCGAGCAGCGGCAAGCCAGTTTCTCTAAGGATCTCGTTCAAGATGCGACTGGCGGCGCATTCCAAATTTTCGGCGGATTGATGATAGAATGCGCCATGAGGCTTTATATATCGAACCGGAGCCGCGACGATCAGCCGCCGCACCTGATCCGCAAGGTCCGCCTCTACCCCCTCGATTTCGGCTTCGGTCAGCGGCTTTCGTCCCCGATTCGCACGGTCGGGATACCCGGGATGCGCCCCAATTCGAACGCCTTGCGCCTCACACCGCTCCGCGACCCGGAGCGTCTCCTCCCAGGCGCCCGCATGCGCGCCGCAACATAGGCTCGCCGAACTCGCGTATCGCAGCAGTTCGTCGTCAAAACCCGCTCCTTCGGCGAGATCGACGTTCAGATCAATCCGCTTCATGAGGACGCTCCCTGCCCCAGCCGCTCGCCGAAACGCGCTTCAAACTCGGGCTCCCCGATCGGCACGAACCGAACCGAATCGCCCGGCGTGAGCGGGAAATATCCCGTCTCCAGGTCGACCGCGAGATCCAGCGGCGTTCGTCCGATCAGCCACCAGCCACCCGGCCGCTCCAAAGGATAGATACCCGTCTGCCGCCCCGTGATCCCCACCATGCCGGGCTCCACCCGTACCCGAGGTTGCGGAAGCCGCGCCAGCCCTGCGATCGCATCAGGAAGATAGCCCAGATAGGGAAAACCGGGACAAAACCCCAAGGCGTAGCAGCGATAGACCGCCCCCGCGTGCGTCGCCGCAAGCACCTCGGTAGTCAGTCCCAGCGCCTCGGCCGCCGCCGGCCCATCGGGGCCCAGCGCATAGCAGACGGGAATCTCGCGCAGAGTGCCCACGACCCGATCCTCCAAAGCCTCCCGAAGCACCGCCGGCCAATGCTCCTCCAGCTCTTTGCCCTCCCACGGCACCTCGAAATACACGCCTACCGCGTCGTAGCTCGCCACCGCCTCCAGAACCACTGGCCAGGATCGCCGGTTCAGCGCCGCCGCGATCCGATCCGCGGGCGCGTCGAGATCTTTCAGCATCAGCGCGAATTCGCCGAGCGGAAACGGTTTCATGAGCCTTCCATCCTGCGTTAGACTATAGTGTACGGGAACGAACGTTTGATCTCGCTTTCACGGAGCTCTTCTTTATGATTTCAATGCAAGACGCCCTACGCATCCCCATTCAACTCGACCCCGACGCCACTCCGCCCCGTTATCAAACCGACGGCGCGGCGGGCCTGGACCTCTGCGCCGCCGAAGATGCGGAGCTTGGCCCCATGCAGCGTAAGCTGATCCGCACCGGGGTTCGAATGGCGATCCCTCCCGGCTACGAAGGTCAAGTCCGCCCCCGATCCGGCCTCGCGCTCAAGCATGGCTTGACGATGGTCAATACGCCAGGCACGATCGACAGCGACTATCGGGGCGAGATCGGTCTGATCATGATCAACCTGGGCGATGAGCCGTTTCGCATCCGAAGCGGCGAGCGTCTGGCGCAGCTCGTGATCTGCAAGATCGAGCGCGCCGAGCTGTTCGAATCCGAAACGCTCGACGCGACCGCGCGAGGGGAGGGTGGCTTTGGCAGCACAGGATCCACTTAGTCCGCCCAAAAACGGTCGGTACTGCGCCAAATGTTTCGCGTGGACTGCGATCGACGCGCCGTTTTGCCCCGAGTGCGGCGCGGCGATGCCCGCGGGCGCGCATCAAGAAGGAAGCGATCCCGAGATCTATCCTCAACTCGCGAGCGCGAATTTGATGCGCCTGCGCCACGAGTACAAGGAAGCTGAGGCCGCCTGCCTCGCGATTCTGAAACGCTATCCGAACAACGCTAGCGCGCATATGCTGCTGGGGGATATCGCCGCCGATCAGGCCGATCTCGAACAAGCGACCACATGGTACGAATTGGCGCTCGATCTCGCGCACGATCACCCGCAAATCCAACAAAAGCTCGAAGCGATCCAAGCGCGCAAGCAGCAGGCCGAATCCGTTCATACAGTAGAGCAACTTGGGATCCCGCCCAGTTCCGGGTCCCGGGCGATGCTCTGGACCGGGCTCGCGCTCGGAGTGATGCTGTTTGGCGGCATTCTGCTGTATGCGTTTCGCCCCAAATCCGCTACCCCCTCGACGCCCCAGCCGATTCTTCCGGTTGAGGTGCCTTCGGCCGGGACGGCATCTCCCCATGACGCGCTTCTTCCGCCCCCTTCCAATCCCTCACCGCCTCCCCGCGAGCTGTCGCTTGCGGAAAAGGTCGCGAGCGGGACGATCGAAGGAACGCGAATTCTTTCGGTACATCAAGACCCGCGCACCCAGTCGCTTTTGATCGAATTCGATCTGCGCCCCAGCGACGACCCGATCCTTCTGGGGGCCGCACTGGCCAAAGCGGCCTTCGAACAGATTCCGGGGTCGCTGGTCGTCACCCTTCGCGGCATCACACGCGAGACCCTGGTGTTCGTCGCCGATGCGCGACGCTCCCGACTGGAGGAGACCCTGACCGAGCCCTGGCGTTCCCGACATTTCGACGATCCGGACGCGTGGGCCGATCACCTGCTCACGGATATTTGGGAAGCCAGTTCTGGAACACCGATGCCTCAGATGCCCTCTACGGGAGGGGACACCGCCTCGAATCCTCCGCCTGGAGACGGCTTTTAGCCGTCCCAGGCGTGTATAATCACCACACGCGGAGAGATGGCTGAGTGGTCGAAAGCGCCCGCCTGCTAAGTGGGTAAGGGATGTTAAGTCCCTTCTCGGGTTCGAATCCCGATCTCTCCGCCAGTAGGTTCAATTTCTACCTATTTGTGGGTGTCAAACTGGGTGTCAGGTCGACGTCTACGACAACTCGTTTTCGGTGGGGCCCACCGGCTGGAGCAAGATCACCGAGATCCGAGACGACTCCGGTCTTCAACTTCGTCCGCTGTAACTTCGCCTCGAAGGGAGGATCGGGATACATTCCCATCACGCTCGTCTCGGCCAGCGGCCTCGATCTATCTTTTACCGACTGTGTAGGCGACCGACCAACGATGATCCAAACCAGCACGGGCTGCAAAGGGAATATCGTATTCGGGGTGAAGAAGCTATAGGAAAAGCAGGCAGATTCCAAATGTCTGCCTGCTCGCAGAGAATTTAGTTAGGTTTAACTATAGAGTAATAGTAACAATCTCTATCTGTGACGGTGGTAGGAGATTGCTGCGGGTATTTACGAACTATTCCACCTCCAGCTTGGTGGAACCTGTCATCATTGGCATCAATCTTTCTATTGCTAACCGCATGGCTTTTTGCATGTCCATCGACCCAACTAATATTTGCTTTTTTGCCAATATGGCGTCCCTCAATAAGATTCCAAGCATAACTCACCGGGCAATCAAAGAATGAAGATTTTAACTTTGCTACATCGTTATAAATTGAGATGCTAATTGCTGCTGCATCTGCAAAGGCCATTGTATCAGCAGGCGATGAAAGATCACTCATCGTCAACTGAGTGTTGCCAACAAGCACACGATTCATCCCAATACTATAAGGTGATGGCAAAAAGGGCGCGCTTAAACTCGAGCCGACAGGGCAATCTGTAATAGCAACATTTTTCATGTAAGGTTGAAGAAATCCCTTATCATCTGCTCTGACTCTGGGAGGGCCAGCATAAGCACCCCACCAGTAGAGATAATTATATCTTCCTCCGTCGAGATTTTCCGTTCGACCCCATGGACAAAATGTATCATCGTAGTCTGTGGCATACATGTTGTAGGCCATCGCGATTGAACGCATGTTTGACAGACATGCGGTAGCCTTCGCGGCTTCTTTGGCTTGCGCGAAAACTGGGAACAGAATCGCTGCGAGAATTGCAATAATTGCGATTACAACAAGAAGTTCAATTAAGGTGAAAGCCTTCTTACAGCTTCCTTTGCGAATTTGCATTTTATTTGCATCTACCATCTCATTCTCCGATTCCTTGTCTCTCTGCGGAGATCAAGCATATTGACCTGTAAATTCATTCTTCACGACCAAACATCTCTCATTAAGAGACAAGTCTTAGTATTGTATGTCAGTTTTCAGAAAATGCCAAATATTAAGAACTGCAAGAGCCCAAAGGGGCAATTGGACTCAAAGACAATTCCTATCAAATTTGCTGTCCTCAGACGCCTTTCCTCTATTCCGAATCCATTCTTCCTTCTCTGTTTACAGCCGCTCGATAGCTCCACGGCTTTAGCTTCGGAGCCTTAGGCGGCTCTTCTTTCTTCACCTCAGGCGGGATTTCTCCGTGCATTTAGCCCGCTGCATTCATAAAAGCCTTTCATATCTAAAGGCTCACGGAAGGGGTGATGTCAACCGAAGATTTTTGACATCCGCACTGCCACCTAATGCAGATAAATAGGAATATCAATTTCTCAACAATATGGCCAGTATGCGGCACATGCAGTAGCTTCAATGAGTCTATATAGTGGAATCCCGCTCACTCCGCCAGTAGGTTCAATTTCTATCTGTTTGTTGGGTATCAAACTGGGTAGCAGGGCAGTGAGTTTCTTTATTCACCCTCGAAAACCCGCAAGAGCTCGGGACCGTCGAGTTTCACCATTTGCATCATCGCCTGCATGACTCGCGTAGCCTGCTCAGGAGTGCCTTTGGAGTAAAGCTCAAGGAGAAAGCTGGGGGTTACTTGCCAGCAGAGGCCGTACTTATCCTTGAGCCATCCACAGGCTAAAGGCTCGCCACCGCCCTCAAGGAGCTTGTCCCAGAAGAAGTTCACCTCGTCCTGAGTCTCGCAGTGGATCATGAACGAGACCCCCTCGTTGAACGTGACGCTGGGACCTCCGTTCATCGCGAGATACGTCTCGCCGAACAGTTCGATCTCCGCCACCATCACGGTGCCTGCAGGCGCGGGTCCTCCTTCCGGATATCGACTGATCGTTCCAATTTTGGCGTCGGGAAAGATCGAAGCGTAAAAGTGGACGGCTTCCTCCGCCTGATTGTCAAACCACAAGAAGGGCGTGATCTTTGGCATAAAGTTTTATACCTCCCACCAACATTTTTGGCGACTTCCATAAGCCGAGCAAAATGGATCTCGACTCACCGGCTCCCAACCTAAAAAAGCTCTTTCTCAATCAGGCCCCACTGCCGCATCCTCATTCCGGCCCCTCTCCCGTTAGAGACGCGCGGACCTCCTCTCTTCCTATCGACTCTCGTCCTATCGAGCCGATCGGAAACTCGACTGCGTTTCCCAAAACGGCTTCAGGGGACTCTCGACAACCCCCTTGCCTCAAAGCCGGCTCCTCGACGAGGCGGCAATGCCGATTAGCGATAAACCACATCTCGTCGCGATCATTCTTTAAAATAAGCCAGGCTTCTGCCGACTCAGAGGGGGCGTGGACTCCGAGAATTTCATAGGCCTTATTTTCTTGAAAACCACTCTCCAGGGGCAAGGGCCGAGGCGCATGGTCCGTTTCCAGCTGCTTGATCGTTACGTAAAGATTCGGGCGGATATAGATGCTCATCGCTTCGTTTTGATTGACGAAATGCCTCGTTTCCCGGTTCTACCACCCTGCTCCATGTGAGGAAGGTTTGTAGAATAAAAGCATGACCCTGGAAACCGTTATGAACCGGCTGCGATCGTTAGGAGAAGCTCGGCTGCGCGAACTCAATCTCGCCCGAGGAGCAGGCGAGAATCAATTCGGCGTCAAGCTGGGCGAGTTGCGAACGATTGCCAAAGAAATCAAAACGAACCCAGAACTGGCGATAGAGCTCTGGCGCACCGGCAACGCGGATGCCATGCTTCTTGCGACCCTGCTGATGAAGCCCGCCCAGATCGAATCGGACGAACTGGACCGAATGGTCCGCTCGGTGACATATCCCCAACTTGCCGACTGGCTGTCTAGCTACGTGGTAAAACGACATCCGGAAAAAGAAGCGTTGCGCGAGCGATGGATGGCTTCGAGTCATCCGATGGCAAGCCGGGCCGGGTGGAGTCTCACCGCGGAGCGAATCGAAAAAAATCCGGACGGGCTCGATCTCCCGGCCTTGCTCGATCGCCTCGAACGCGAGATGGGCCCGGCGCCCGAAGTCGCGCAGTGGACGATGAACTTCTGCCTAGCCGGGATCGGCATTCACTTTTCCGAACACCGCGAACACGCCCTCGCGATCGGGGAAAAGCTGGGCGTCTTTCGCGATTACCCGACCTCCAAAGGATGCACCTCGCCCTTCGCCCCTGTCTGGATTCGAGAGATGGTGAAACGGCAAACCGCCGGATAGGGCGCCAATTCGAAAAGGGAACGCGCGTTGCTCGCTCCCTTCTGCCCCTCGCCGGTTAATTGTCGACCGTCTGGTGGCCCAAGAGGTGCCGAACCGAATAGACCTGTCCGGTGTGATATGCGACGTGGAACGTCAAATACTGAAGGGTCTCCCCCCATGTCCAATCGTTTCGATGCGCGTTGATGGCCTCGAGGGCGGGAGGGGCCGCTAAAAAGGTGGCCTTACACGCCTCATGGACGCGGCGGACTTCGGCAAGGACTTCTTGCGCGCCCAACGGCAGCGCGAAAGGCGTCTCGACGCTCGACGTATAGTAGCGAGCCGCGGGAACGACCAAAAGGCTCTCGAACGCCTCTCCGAAAAACGATTTCGCTTCCCAATAGGCGAGGTGGGCGGCCAATTCTCCGGCGCTCAGGAGGCGAGGAGACGGCCGCTTCCACGTTTCTTCGTCTGGAAGCCCTTCGAACGCTTCGCCCAATTCCCAGTGCGCGCTATCCAGCGATGCCATCAACCATTCTGTCCCAGTCATCGTTTTTATAGTAACCGACTTGGACTTTATTGAGCGATCCCGGGGGACCTTTTGCGCATCCCAGCGGAATCGCTCCGATTGAGAGGCGAGACGGACCTAAACGCTTCCCGCCTTGGCGCGCCGGCGCCGCGTTTCCCATCCCTTCTTCGCGGCGGCGCTTCGGGCTGCGTGAGTCGAACCGCTCTTTTGGCCCCCTTTTCGAGCCGGAGCGCGGTTCTCTTGTTTGCCATAACCCGAGCCGCCCTTCTTCTGACCACCGCCGGTGGTCTTGTTGACCGTAGCCCAAGCCCTTCGCTCGGATTCGTCCTTGGACACCCCGCGTTTTTCGTATCCATCTTCGATATGCTCGGCCATCCGTTTTTGCCGATCGGTGTACTTGGCTTTGTCACCTTGTGGCATCGTTTGACTCCTTGGCGAAGAGGACGATCCTCTTCGCCCACTTTTAGGAAGCCGCGCTCTAGAAGGAAGTTCCGCTCTACCCTCGCGCGTTAATCTCCCGTTATTTTTGCCAAGCTTCACTCCACACTTCTCTTTTGGAGAGAAAGCCCCATGATCCGTTCCTCGACGAAATCGCTCCTTCTCGCGCTGCTGCTTTGCGCAAGCACGCTCGGCTTTGCGAAAGAGGGGTGGCTGACCTCTTATGAAGAGGCGCTCGCGCAGAGTCGCACAAGCGGGAAACCTATCTTGATGCTCTTTACCGGAAGCGACTGGTGCCATTTCTGCAAGCTCCTGGAAGAAGAGGTCTTTTCCAAAGAGGCCTTTCGCACATGGGCGACGTCGCGATGCATCCTTCTGGAGATCGATCTTCCTGTAGAAACCCCTCAACCCGAAGCACTGAAGAAGCAGAACGGCCGACTGCTGTTCGCCTTCCCCACGGGAGCCATGCCCAGCGTGCTGTTCGTAAATCGCTACGAAGAGGTGATCGCCAAGACCGGCTATCGGGCCGGGGGCGTCGAATCTTGGATTCGCCAGGCCGAAACGGCTCTGCAAGAAGGGGAACGGCGGCTTCGATCGACGCTCGATGCGAACGAGGGTTACCCCGTCCCTGGGCCAAACAAGAAGCTCCGCGCCGACATCTCGTTTTTGGGTCGCTCTTTTCCCCAGTGGCCGCCTCTGGAGGGATGGGGAGCACCGATCGAGCTCTCGCGCGAAAAAGCCACGCTCCTTGCGTATTGGAGCGAGCCCGATGTTCAAGCCGAGGAGCTTTTCGAAATCCTTTCACGGGCTCAAGCGCGCTTCGGCGATACGCTCCAGATCGTGATTTTCACCGACCGCGACTCCGAGGAGGCGCGCCGATTCGCTCAAGCGAAAGCTCCGAAGCTTCGGGGCGGACTCGATCGAGACGGCGTGTTCCGAAAAAGCTTGGGCATTCGCTCCGGGGTCTACGCCTATCTTTGGACCGCCGATCGGATCGTGCGTTACCAAAGCAGTCCACGGGAAATCGACGACCGCCTGAGCCTCGGAAAAATCGAGCGGATCTTGGACGCGTTTCATGCGTCCAGGGTCGGGTTCGACGGGCGCTTGCGCTCATTTTCGCCTTAAATCGAGCGCCAGCTTGGGAACTGCGACCCATCCGCAGTAACCTAATAAGCACTATGGCACGATCGATTTGGGAGGGCGTCGTCTCCTTCGGCATGGTCAGCATCCCCATCGGGATCTCGACGGCACGTACCAGCAAGGACCTCGCGTTTCACCAAATCCATCAGGTTTGCGGCTCGCGGATCAAATTGCAGAAGTTCTGCCCGGTGTGCCAGCGCGTGGTCGAGCGCGACGAGTTGGTGAAAGGATACGAATATTCGAAAGGGCACTACACCCTGCTAAGCGACGAAGATTTCGAAGACCTCCCGGTCGCTTCGAAAAAGACCGTCGACGTCCTCGCCTTCGTCAAGGCCGAAGAGGTCGATCCTTTATTCTTCGAATCGGCGTATTATCTGGAGCCCAGCGAACGCGGTAAGAAATCCTTTTTGCTATTGCTGCGCGCGCTGGAAGAGAAGAAAATGACCGCACTTGCCAAGATCGCGCTACGCAACAAAGAGAGCTTGTGCCTTCTCCGCCCAGGCCCGGAAACCCTGATCCTCAGCACGCTTTACTACCCGGACGAAATTCGCTCTCCCGTCAGCCTCGGAGCGGACAAGATCCAGATCGACGAGCGCGAAATGAAGATGGCGCTCGATCTGATCGATCTTCTGACCGAATCGTTCGACCCCAGCCAATACCACGACGCCTACCGAGAGGCGCTTCTCAAACGTATCGAGGCGAAAGCCGAAGGCGGTCAGATCGAGAAAGCGCCGGAGATCCCCGAAGAAACCACCGTGTACAACCTCATGGACGCGCTGAAAGCCAGCGTCGAGGCGGCTCAAAAGAAAGCCAAGAAGGCCTAACGCATGGATCAGCCGCTCAAGAAGTATCGCGCTAAGCGAAACTTCGCGGTCACGGAGGAGCCCGAAGGCCTCGCGCCCGGGCCCGATTCCACGCCGCTGCGCTTTGTCGTCCAAATGCACGACGCCCGCAAGCTGCACTGGGACCTCCGGTTGGAGTGTGACGGGTTGCTGAAATCCTGGGCGGTGCCCAAAGGCCCTTCGCTCGACCCCACCGTCAAACGGCTTGCGGTCCACGTCGAGGACCATCCGCTGGAGTATGCCGACTTCGAAGGCACGATTCCGCACGGCCAGTATGGGGGCGGCGAAGTGATCGTATGGGACGAAGGCGTGTACGGCCCCGACGAGGAAGGGCTCGTCCTGCATGACCGCAAAGAGGCCCAAAGGCAGATCCGAGAAGGGCTCGTCCAGGGCAAGCTCTCTTTTACGCTGTTCGGTCAAAAGCTACGAGGCTCTTGGGCGCTTGTGAAAATGAAAAGCGAGGACTCTCAGTGGCTGCTCCTCAAGCATCGCGACGAATTCGCTTCGGACACCCAAGACGCGCTCGAGGACGACCGTTCCGTGCGCACCGGCCGCACCACGGCCGACCTGCGAACCCCACGACAGCTTGAACTCTGGCGGCCGATGGCGCCGACCGAAGCCCCTCGAGCGTTTTCCCACCCGGAGTGGGCGTTCGAACTGAAACTCGACGGGATTCGCGCGCTCGCTTATCGGGAGGGCGACTCAGTTCGGCTCTATTCCCGCAACGGAAACGAAATCACCGCCAAATTCCCGGCGCTGGTGCGCGCCTTGCGCGCTGTACCGGAAGCGACGGTGCTCGACGGTGAGATCGTCGCGTACGGTCCCGAGGGGCGCCCCTCCTTCCAGACCCTGATGCAACGGTTCCAATTCGAAGGCAACGCGGCCCCCTTCGAAGCGACGATTCCGATCCAATATTGCGTATTCGATCTTCCCATGCTGCGCGGAAAAGACCTTCGCGGCGAACCGCTCGATACTCGGCGCGAAGCGCTCGAAACTCTTGCGGCAGAACTCGGATGGAGTTCCGCCAGCGGGCGGATCGCCCTTACCGACCGGTTTCCCGAGATCGGGGAGACGCTGTTCGATGAGGCCCGTAAACTGGGTTTCGAAGGGATCGTGGGGAAAAAGCGCTCAAGTCGTTACGCTCAGGGCGTGCGCTCCTCGGAGTGGGTCAAGATCAAGGGGTACCACTCGGAGGAGTTCGCGATCGGGGGCTTTACGAAGGGAGCGGGCTTTCGCGCGAAAACCTTCGGCGCGCTGCTGTTGGGCGAATGGAGCCCGGAAGGATTGCGCCACGTCGGGAACTGCGGGGGCGGGTTTACGGATCAGCAAACCGAGACGATTCGCGCCACGCTGGAACGATGGGTGGTTCCCGAATCGCCCTTCGTCGGGCCTGTCACGCTTAAAACGGCCGAACAACCGACCTGGACCGAACCGCGCCTGCTTGCGGAAGTACGCTATCAAGCGCGCACCCGCGAGGGAAAACTGCGATTTCCAATCTTCTTGCGTCTTCGCCCCGACCTCGGAAGCGAGCCGGGAACGCCACCCGTCCCCGAGACGCCTAACGAAGCAGCCATGTCGCGCTCCCATTCCCGAGCCTTGTTCGACGCGCTTCAAAGCAAGGAAGACGCGCTGAAGATCGATCTCGAAGGCGACACGCTGGAACTCTCCAATCTCTCTAAAATCTATTGGCCCGAGACCGAAACGCATCCGGCGTTCACCAAGCGGGATCTGCTGACGTATTACGCCCAGGTCGGCCCCTGGATTCTCCCCCATCTCCGCGATCGCCCGCTCTCGCTCGGGCGGTACCCTGGCGGCATCGACCAGGAAGGGTTCTTTCAAAAGCATTGGGAAGGCAAGCGCCCGAACTTTGTCGAGACAGTCGATATCTACTCTTCCCACAATCGCCGCGCGGGCGAGTACATGCTGTGCCAGAACCTCGCGACTCTCCTTTGGCTGGGACAAGTCGGGGTACTGGAGATCCATCCCTGGTATTCGCGTATTGCCCCTGAACCGGGAGCCGGGCAAGATTTCGCCAGTTCCGAAGCATCGCTCGACGCCTCGGTCCTCGACCGTCCGGATTTTCTCGTCGTCGATCTGGATCCCTACCTCTATTCGGGCCTTGAAAAAGAAGGCGCCGAGCCCGAGCTCCATCGCGAGGCGTTCGCCGCGACGTGCGCTATGGCGCTCGAAACGAAGAAGCTTCTAGATACGGTCGGGCTCCAAGCGTTCGTCAAAACATCCGGCAAAACGGGACTGCACCTCTACGTACCGCTCCAGCGGATCTACGGCTACGACGCGGTCCGTGCCATGGCCCAGACGCTTGGGCAAACCTTGCTGGGCGCGTTCCCCAAACAGGTGACTCTTGAGTGGTCCGTCGTGAAGCGCAAGGGAAAAGTGTTCTTCGACCATAACCAAAACGCGCGCGGGAAGACCCTCGCCGCCCCCTATTCCCCCCGCCCAAACGCGTTCGCTTCGGTCTCGTGCCCCGTCGAGTGGGAGGAGCTTGAGAGCGTCTACCCACCCGATTTCGATTTAAGGAGCGTCCCCGAGCGACTCCAAAATCAAGGCGACCCCTGGGAAGCTATCTTGGAACTCCCTCAAAGCCTCACCTAAACACACCCGCCCTTGCCAAAAACGACCCAGCGCTTTATGCTTTAGAAGGCCTTTTATTTTTCATTTCAATGTCCACCCCGCCAACCTTCGAAGCCCTTTGGGCGCTCGTCCCTCCTGCCCTGCGTCTGGAACCTCCGAGGATTCCGCCCGAAGAGGACGCCCGCGCCGCCCTGGGCTCTCTTTGGCTCTCCTTTCGCGAAATCGAATCTTGGCCTCAGGTCGCCCCGAAGATATTCCCCACACTTGACGCGGCAAGGCTCGTGCTCGACCAGCTGATGCGTTTCGAGGGACCGCTATCCGCGGCAGAAGAGGCCGTGCGAAAACCCGGTTGGCAACTGCCCAATGAGAAGCCTTTTGAGTACGACCCCGAAGAATTGTGCGGCACGAGGAGTCTCGTTCGCCTTTGGACCGGGAGGGCCCGCGCACGAGCGGCTCTGGAACAATGGGAGGAATGTTTACGCGATTTCGAACTCGCTTATCGTCTTAGCGCCCATATGTTTCACGGTGCGACCCTGGCCGTCGAATTCCTGGCTGCAAGCAACTTGCCTGCTTTGGTGAAACGGCAGCTTCAAGAGGTCCTCGACAGCGAGCCTTCTTCCACACACGCCGCCGCGCTTCATGCCGTCCGAGAGCCCTTTCTTTTCTCAGGCCCTTCCGTATTTCCCCAATTGATCTGTGGAGAGTTGCGTTGGACCCTCGCGTTCCTAGAAGGTAAAACTCGGACGGAGGAACTCCTGGGGCTGATCGGCACCGATGCGGATCGCGATACCCTCGATTTTGACCTCCCTTCGGATCACCCACAACCATTCGATTCCTGGTCCACCGCGCGGCTCCTCATCGAGATCTCAGGCGACCTGCTTGACGCGCTCCGTCTCCCTTCGGTCGATCAAGAGGAAGCGATTCTCGCTGCGATTGAAAAAGCTTGGCCTGCCTCCCCGGAACTCTGTTTCGGACCTGCCTCTTCGCCAAGCGAACTCGAAGCGATCCAAACCACGCTTCGCACGATCGACAACCCCATTGGCCGACGCCTCATCCAATATCTGCATCTGTTCACTCCCGGGCTCTACCGTCCCGCGCCCGTCCCCGAGGCTCGCCACCCATTTTTCTAAAAGCGGGGAGACTTAGCTCGACAGATACGGCCGTGAGGAGCAACACTTGCTGGCCGACCAACTCCTCCAAGATGCCCTCAAGCAATAAGAAGAACGATCCTTTTCTCCTCCAAATCCCTTTCTAAGTTTGTTCGGCCCCCAAAGTCATTCCCTTTTCGAGTGTGCATCCTTCAAGTCCTCAAGTCGAACAGGGCAAGCATTGGTCCTGTTATGATGCCCATCAAGAATTCATTTCTTTTAGATTAGTTCCCTCGCTCCTTGAGATCAAGGAGCACCCTCCTTGCGCTTTATCCAACGAGTAAGAGAGTGAATTCCAAGGAGATCGGATGCCTCAAGTGACCTTGGGCTCTCCTCTCTCCGCCTCGTCCAGTTCCACTCGCTTAGATAAGGAGTTTTTATGAATCGCGGGTTCCCCTATACCCCCCGAATCCCCTCTCAACCCACCGGAGAAATCCCTCCCGGCAGCACGTGCGTCTTGGG
>JBBCJD010000013.1:0-1317 GCA_037189405.1 bacterium | reverse complement strand
CGGAGAGACGACCTGCACCAGCTCGGACCTGCCCGCCTCGGCCTGGCTTTGATACATCAGGCGCATGCCGTCGGGCAGATGCTCCACATATTTCGAGCCGCTGAAAGTCAGCGCCGACACGTTGCCCGTGTTGATGGAGCTTAGGTAGGTAGTGATCCCTCCCGAGGTCCCCCGCTTGAGGAAGTACTGCTCCTTGAAATTGCCCCGCGCGAGCGTCACCACCGGATACGCAGACGACTGGGCGACAGCCTTCAAACTCGAAGACCAGCCCCGCCCGTACTCCGAAGACTGCGGATTCTGTGAACTATAAAAGAAATCGATGGAAAGATTGAAATCTTTCGCCATCAGTTCGATGCGTGGACCCATAATTATTCCTCCTCCTCGCAAGTGCAACCCGAATAATGTTTGCAAACGCGCTCCGCAGACAATGCGTGATCATATAAAGCAACCTCGTCAATATCACCGTAAAAACCGTAACGGTAATCATATGGACTACCAAGCGATGCTGCGGATCCAATAGTTAAAGGATAGAGTGCCATATCGCCAAAGTCTAACGGGATATTGTGACAAAAAGTATTGGAAGCTTCGACGCCATTGACATAGTTGCGAGTATAAGCGCCGTCATAAACTGCAACTAAATGAAATTCTGTCTCGATGTTAATATAACCTAAAGGAGTTATCTCAGTTATACTTACAAAATGATCAGGAAATACGCAAAAAGAAGATTGCATTTCGTAGCCTGCAAAGCTACTATATAAAATACTAAGCTCATAGGCTAACCCCCAGCTATTTGATATAGCAATAATAGGTGCTCGCTCTGTAGGTGAGCCACCTCCTGCTAGCCTTATCCATGCCTCCATGGACCACTCATTGTTAGAATGATTCATGTAGATTTGGTTTTTAGTGTAATCTGAATTACCATTTCCATCTCGATTTACAGGGAGATCCCCCACATACACGGCAGGAACGGAATAATAATAGAAGTCAACTGCCCCGTCGAATCTTCTGGATGCGGTGCTGTCGCTGGGCATCACGGGTGGGCCGAAGCGGGTATGCGGGACACCTCCTGTAGTATAAATAGTCGCGGGGCGGTTGTTGGACGAGAGGTCCTCGGTTTGAAGGACGGTCACATGCGAACCATTCACCCACCCGGATCCTGACTGGGTGTTATCGAAAGTCCAGTACCCGATGGGGTTGTCTTGAAGGATCTGGGCGCGCCGGGGCGCGTCGTCGTCGCACTCCGTGTCGTCGCCGAAGTAGATGCCTTCGGCCGTGGTGCATTCGGCTTCGCTGAGGATCTCGCACGTCCCGTTGGGG
>JBBCJD010000012.1:0-168662 GCA_037189405.1 bacterium | reverse complement strand
CCAGCGGAACGTTCTGGAGTCGAACATCCGTTCTTTGGGTGTTGCGAAAGAGAACCTCAGTGCGTCGGAATCGGCGATCCGCGATACGGACGTGGCGGAGGAGATGAGCAACTATACGAAGCTCCAGATCCTTCAGCAGGCAGGTATGGCCGTGCTTGGGCAAGCGAACTCCGCGCCTCAGGCCGTGCTGTCGCTCCTTCGCTAAACGAACGAGATCGTCTAGCGCCCCGGGTCCCAACGATGCGACCCGGGGCTTTCTTTGTTTATGACATTTCAGAAATATCGATTTTTTCGCTTATCCGGAGAATCCCGCTAGGCGGAACTCCCTGGAAATAGAAGCGCCGGTTCTGTTTCGATGCGCAACAATCGCGCTTGAAGCGCCTGAAGCACCGCCTCCTTTTGAGCCTCTTCGTGGTAGCTGGCGGCGTATGCGACGAAAGGCGGAAGCGTCTCCATTCCGACGAACTGGAAGATGCCGTGATGGATCGGATAGAGAATGGCTTCGATCGTGCCGTGCGCTCCCTCGGGCGTGTAGGCTTCTTCCTCGCCTCCGGTCGTGACGATAAGGAGGGCCCGTTTGCCGCGAAACACCCCTTGGGCGTAACAGCGTCCACCGCCATACGCGAACCCGACGGCCAAGACGCGGTCGACCCAGCCCTTCAGAATCGCGGGGAGCCCGTGCCACCAAAGAGGGCATACGAAGAGGAGAAGATCGGCGGATTCGAGCTTGGCCTGTTCAGCGGCCAGATCGGGCGAAAAGCCGCTCCGTTCGTGGGCGTGGCGCTGCTCCCCTTCGTAGCTGAAGTAGGCTTCGGAAAGCCGCGTCGAAAAATCGTGCCGCCCGCCGACTGGGTTGAAGCGCATGGCATAGAGATCGGAAACCGAAACGGTGTGCCCGGCCTCTTCGAGGGTTCGCGCCGCGAAGCGCCCCATCCGCGCGGTGAACGATTGGGGTTCGGGGTGGGCGGAAACGATCAGCGCGTGCATCCTACGATAGTTGTACCCAGGTTCACGGAACGGGTAAACATGCGTCGATGGTCGAAGCGTTGATCGCGTTGGGGTCGAACGTCGGCGAGCGAGAGCGGCACTTCGCGGACGCAATTCGTCGATTGGCCGCGTGCGGCGAGGTGCTCCGAACGAGTTCACTCTACGAAACGGCTCCGATGTACGTCGAGGATCAGCCCCCCTTTCTAAACGGAGCGTTGATCTTACAGACCGCGTTGGGCCCGTGGCCCCTTCTTGAGGCGCTCAAGACGATCGAGCGTGAGGTGGGTCGAGAGACGCGAGCTCGAAACGGTCCCCGGGAGATCGACCTGGACCTTATCGCGTACGGAGGGCTGCGCTATACGTTCGAAGATCCGGGAACGGGCCGAAAGCTCGTCGTGCCTCACCCGCGGGCGGCCGAGCGGCGGTTTGTGCTGGCTCCCGCGGCGGATGTGGCGCCCGAATGTCTTTTGCCCGGTTTTGGAACCCTTCGGGAGCTGCTCGCTCAAACCGAATCGCAGGCGGAAGGCGTCTGTTTGAAAGAGGATGCCGCAATATCGTTACAAGGGTTATGACGGAGCCGGCCGTCCCGTGCAAGGGGCGACGCACGCTCTAAGCATCGGCGAAGCGGAGCGAGCGCTCCGCGAGCAGGGGCTTCGGATCGCCCAAATCGCCGAAGAGACTTTGGCGGACGCTTCGCGTGGCCCGGTCGGAGCCTCCCCTCGTTTCGCTCCTCCTGCGCCACCCCCCGTGCCCTCGCGCGCAGTTCCGATCCCGGTTCCGGCTCGCCCCGACCGTGTGCGTACCCGATGGGGTCACGACAAGGCCGTGTATTTCGTGTTTTCGCAGCTTTCGAGTTATCTGCGCGCCGGGCTTAACCCCGTGAGAGCGATGACGGACGTTTCGGCGCGGTGTCGACGCCGCGACTATGGACAGGCGTTGCAAGCGATCGGCGAAGCCGCGGCCCGCGGCGAGTCGATGGCCGACGGGTTCGAGCGGTACCCTTACCTCTTTCCGCCGCACGCGGTCGGCATGGTGCGAGCGGGGGAGGTGGGCGGGTTTCTCCCGGAAGCGTTCGAAGCGGTCTCCGCCCAGGCATTCGATTCGCTCCGCTATAAACGCTGGTACTTCTGGCTCGGGTTGATCGTCGGGTTCACCGTGTTGTGTGGGCCGTTCGCCGTGGGCGCTGCGGACGCAGGGATTCAAGCGTTGCGAGTTCAAATGGATGCCGGGGGGATGGCGCCGCCCTGGGGGACGATTTTGGGAGCGCTCGCGGAGCGGTTTCTTCGGTTCGCGCTGCCGATCCTTTTGGCGATGGGCGCGGTCGTGCTCGCGCTGAGAGTCGTCTGGGGGTCGATGACGTTGCGGCCGTTGCGTCATCAACTCGTGCTCGCCGTGCCGGGTGCGCGAAAGCGCGCGATCAGCGAGTCGCTCGCGGCTTTTTCATGGGCGCTCGGGCAGACGATGCGGGGTGGAGCGTCTCCTCAAACCGCCTGGCAAGTGGCGGCTCAAGCGATGCCGAATCTGGAGATGCGCCGGAAAGCCGAAGCGGCCGGGAAGCGCATGAGCGAAGGAAGCAAGCTGTCCGAAGCGCTCGACCGTTCAGATCTTTTGCCTCACGACTACCGCGCCATGGTGGCGACCGGAGAGATCACTGGCGACCTGCCGGGCGCGCTTGCGGAGGTCGCGAACCTCACCCGTTCGGAGTTTCAGGTCAGCGATCAGATCGCCAAAGGGCGATTGGGGCTTTGGATGATCCTGACGATCTTTCTCGGAACGGCGGCCTTGGGGGTCGTGGTGTACCGATTGTTCTATCAAGGGGTCTTCGACGTGCTAGAAGTATGGCTGAGGTCGGGAGGAGTGGTCTGATGCCGAGCTTTCGCTATGAGGCGACCAATGGGCGGGGGCAAGCCGAGCACGGGACGGTGCTGAGCCCTTCTCTGGCTCAGGCCGTTGAGGACCTCGCGGCGCGAGGGCTCAATGTGACTCGCATCGACGCCGACCCGAGCGGAGGGCTCGGAGATCTCGCCTCGGTGCCGGCTCCGGCGCGTGCCGTCGTCGAAGGCGCAGCCCCAACTCCACCCTCAAATCTGTACGATTACGAGGAAGGGGCGCCTTCGCCGTTCGTCTCGTCCGTAGAACGGCCCGGTGGGTCGTCTTCGCCGGAGACCGCTCCGCGCTCCTACTTCGCGACCTCGATCGCCGGGCCGCTCGTGGGCCGGGTGCCGCTCGCGCAACTGAACTTCTTTTTCCGACAGTTCGCCGCGATGCAGAAGGCGGGCGTACCGATCGTGCAAGCGCTCGACACCCTCGCCGGTCAGGCGCAAAGTCCCAAGCTAAGGCGGGTGATCGGCGAGTTGCGCGAACACGCGAAAGCCGGAAGGCCCCTCAGCGCGGGCGCGCAGCGCTACCCGGAGGTGTTTACTCCGATGGCGGTAAGCCTTATCCGGGCCGGGGAGGAGAGTGGCCGCCTCGACGAGTCGTGCATGCTGATTTCGGACTACTTGCAATCCGAGATCGAGTTGCGCAGTCTGCTCCGCAGGGTGACGTTCTATCCCAAGCTGCTGTTGGGTTTTTCGATCCTTATCGTGCTGTCGACGAACTACATCATCCAAAACGTGCTGGCGAAAGAGGGGGGCTTGAGCTCGCCGCTGACGATGGCTTCGACCTGGATTATTCTCGCGCCGACCCTGATCGGGATCTTTCTGTTCGTGCGCTGGGGGCTCGCCAACCCGCGTATCAAGTACAACTGGGACCTCTTCCTTAGTGTGCTCCCATACATGGGCGGAACGCTTCGGCAACTCGCCATGGCGAAATTCGGGCGCGCGTTCAGCGCCCTCTGGCGCGGTGGAATTCCCATGACCCGCGCGATCGAGTTGTCGGCGGATGCGTGCGGGAACGAATACTTGCGCGCGCGGATCTATCCCGCCGCGAAGCGCCTGGAATCGGGCGCCGGGCTGACGGAGACCCTGCGGGAGACGGGGGCGTTCTCGCCGATCGTGCTCGATATGACTGCGACCGGGGAGACCACGGGCAACCTCGACGAGATGCTGACCAAGATGTGCGAGTATTACGAGGACGAGGGGAAGACCCGGGCCCACGCGATGGGGCAGCTTCTCGGGTTGTTGACGCTCGTCGGGGTCGCGATCTATATCGTCGCGATGATCGTGCTCCCGTTCTGGCTCGGCTACTACGGGGGACTCCAACAGCAGATGGAGTAAGGCTCTCTAAGAGCCTTGAAGCTTAGCCGAATCCGATGATCTGCTTGTCGGGGGCAAGCTCGCCGGCTTCGACGCAGAGGCTGGCGAGGCGCGTGTGCCCCTTTTCGAGCGCGACGTCGGCCGGGGTCTTGCCATCCAGACGTTTGGCGTGGGGGTCCGCGCCGGCTGCGAGCAGGATTTTGGCGAGCGGCTCGTTGCCGCTGGCCGCCGCGTAATGGAGCGGGGTCCAGCCTTGGCCGGCCACCGAATTGACATTCGCTCCTGCGCGGATCAGTTCGCGAGCGATCGCAATGTTATTCGCCGCGAGCGCCGAGTGGAGCGGCATGACGTTGAACGCGTTGCGGGAACCGAGATTGGGATTTGCCCCGGCTTTGATCAACACCTCGATGCACTGGGTGCGACCGAAATAGGACGCGTAACCTAAGAGCGTGAAACCGTCCGGGCTGAGGCTGTCGACGAGGGTGGGGCGCACCCGCTTGGCGAGCTCGGCGTCGTGCCCGAGGGCGGCGAGCTCGAAAAGCGTAAGGTCGGGGTTCAGAGACGCGATGCGGTGTGCCAGTTCGTCTTGGCCGTAATAAAGCGCGAGCATGACGAGAGGAACTTCGTCCACCGTCACGCCGAGAAGCTCCGGCCGCTCGGTCAGAAGCGCGACCGTTTGTTCCGCGTCGCCCTCCTTAATCCAGCGCGCCAGACGTTCCATGTCCTGCATTTCATGGTAATTATCCCGGGTAGGTTAGGTTCAAACGTGCAACTCTGTTAAAATCGATTCAAAACTAGCAGCGATTACTAGTTATTAAAATAATTGTTTTGCGATATAAGCGTTCTGATTTTTGATCGTCTGTGGTCGATCGGGGTCGCTTTTGGCGTAGCATTCTGAGGGAGGCGCATTTGATCCAAGATGTATCCACACTGACCGTGGAAGAGGCGCTGGCCGAACTGGAAAAGCGTTCTCCGAACGCGCCCTTTCTGGCGCTCGGGCAAACCGTCTTTTGGGATGAGCCGATGAAAGGGGGGGTGGCGCTCACCTCCAAGGCGCTCGGTTACGGCCGGCGCTTGGTGGCCGGCGTTCACGATACCGACTATTTCGCCAAGCTTCCGAGCGGTCGCCCCGAGAGAGGGGCCTACTGCGCCGTGCCGCACAACGACACGACGACGCGGGGACTTTGGAGCGCGGCGGCGGAGTTTTCAGCCCTTTTGGGGTCGGAAACGGTGGTTTCGCGGGAGATGTTGCATCACGGCGGGCTCAACGTGCGTCGGTTGCAGCAGGCTCGGCCGGATATCCTGGACGAAGCGACCGAGGCGTGGGGATGGCGCGGCATCGTTTCGCTTCAAGAGCATCCCCCTGTGTCGTCCGAGGTGCCGATGACGGGGCTGTATCCCGAACTGGCCCGGACGTTCGAATGGGCGCTCCAGGAGAGCCTGGGGCGGTTGGAAGGCGGCGCGCGAGCTCGTGCCGCGGAGCGGGCCGAAGCGATGCGCGAACTCGTGCGAACGGCTTATGAGGCCGCGCCCGGGCAGAGCCTCTCCGAATTCTATCGCCGCTTGCTACCCGAGTTCTACCGCCTCTGCTCGAACCAAAAGGTCGACTTGGACGCGACTTCGACCTCCGAGCTGCTTCGCTTCAACGCGATGACCTGCCTGCAGCCTCGTTTCGATCTCTTGTCTTTATTTGTGAACGAGGAGACGCGGGAGCGCGCGTGCGCCGCTTATGATCGAGCGATCGCGGGGACCGGGCTTTATGAGCTGCAGCGCTTCGGGACCGGCGCGATCCCGTTCGATCTGGTGATTCCGGGCATGGGACGAGGCACGCTTCGTTTGACGCGGCACGCGCTGATTGTCATGACCCCTCATCCCCAGTTCGCGACGCTGGAAGCGCCGCTGCGTTCTCTGAGCGATCTCGCCGGGGTCGTCGAGGCCAAGTTTGGAACCCAATGCGTCCTCGTCGGCAAAGCGGTGACGCTGATCGGCATGCTGGCGCGAGAATTCGTCTTCGTGTTTCACGAAGGGGCGAGCGGTTACGTGCGCCATAGTCGTGCGTTGCACCGCATGCTGGCCGAGGAGGGGATGCCTCTCGAACTCGCGCCGATCCTAAGAGTGCGCTACGGCGTGTGGGATGCGCTCAAAGTTTGCTCGTCGTGGATGCGCTTGCCCGGGCCTTTCCAGCGCCCTTTTGGGGCAGAGGAGATCAGCGCCCCAAGCCTTGCGGCGCGGTGGCGAAACGTCGCGCTCGAGCAGCGCGCGCTGCTGGCTCGGCTCGGCGAGATGCGTCGGCCCGTGGAACTGATCCAGTTTTTGGAATCGGCCCTCGGCGGGTCTTGGCGATGTCTAGCCCAGCAGTACGAGGATCTGCATCGGCGGCTCGAAACGCCGATGCGAGGCTTGGAAGCGCTTCGTGCCAAAAGGCAGGCCGCGTACGTTCGAATTCGCGAGCTCAAAGCGCGGCGGGTCGAGGCGGAGCGCGCGATGGGCGATCATTTTCGCGCGCGCATTTTCGAAAAGCATCCCTCTGCGGTGGATCTCGAGGAACGGGAGCGCTTGTGGCGGGCGGCTCGGGAGGCCGCCGAATCATTGGACGCCGCGCGCGCCGAAGTCAAGGCGCTACTGAGAGAACAAGCCGAACTCGCCCGAGACCGGAGCTTGGTGCAGATTCACGAGGAGCGTCGCAGCATCGAGCTCGAAGCCGAGCTCAAACGCCTGAGCCTGATCCGCGAGGCCGTGATCTGTAGCGAGGGGATGGAGAAGGCCAACCACCGTCCGAGCGCGTGGTGGTTTCCTCTGATCTGCCCGTTTGGGAACTGGTTCCGCCGTACCGTGGAGTCGGCGGAGTATTATTTAGAGCCTCTGATCTAAATCGATGCGCGTGCTGCCTTTCGTCAAGCTTCAATCCGTCGGGAACGACTTTCCTCTTCTTCGCACATCGGATCTTTTGCTGCGTTTCGGGTCCGCGCTCGAAGAGGCGCTTCCCGCGCTCGCCGAGGCGATCTGCGACCGCCGGTTCGGGGTAGGAGGAGACGGACTCTTGACGCTCGGCGAGGAGTCCGACGGCGCGTTGAGGATGCGCATGTTCAATCCGGACGGCACAGAGGATTTTTGTGGGAACGGCTTGCGGTGTGCGGCCCGTTTCGCCGCCGGAGACGGCCCTGCCCGAAAAGTTTTGCGACATCTCCACGTCGAGGTGCCCACGGAGGTTTTGGAGGACGGGCGCATTCGTACGACGCTCGGCGCGCCGAGCTATGACCCGAAGCGAGTCCCGCTTCGCCCCGGGCTCGGCGAAATCTACGACCGGCCGCTCTTCGAAGATCTCGGTCTTTCCGTTCGAGGGAGCTCGCTGACGACGGGAAGTACGCATACGGTGCTGCAAGTGCCGGAGCTACCGGACGACGAAGCGTTCGTTCGGTGGAGTCGAGCGATCGAGACACATCCGGATTATCCGCACCGCACCAGCGTCATTTGGGTTCAGGAAGTGGAGCCGATGGCGCTCCGCGTGCGGATTTGGGAGCGCGGCGTGGGAGAGACGCTCGGATGTGGAACCGGCACGAGCGCCGCAGCTGCGGATTATGTGCGCCGCAAAGGCACGCCGGGGCTCGTTCGCGTCGAAAATCCGGGAGGCTTGCTCTCGGTCCACATCGAAGCGTGGGACGCACCGCTTGTACTCGAAGGCACGGCTCAAGAGGTGTTTCGAGGCGAGTACCGTCTTCCCGAGCGGTTCCTGCCGTGGCTGCAGACGTTAATCGCCTAGCGTCGAAGGATCTCCAGAACGCGCCGTTCGGCCAGTTCTGCGGAGATCAGCGCCATAGGAACGCCGTTCCCGGGACGAGTGCTCGCGCCGACAAATACCAGGCGTGGGTTCGAACGGGACCGATTCGAAGGGCGAAACGCCGCGCTTTGAAGAAAATGATGGCTTAACCCGAAGGCGGCACCTCGGTCGAGGTTGAGTTCCGTCGCCCACTCGTTCGGCCCGACCGCGCGTTCGCCGGCGATGCGGGTGGGGTCGAGACCGACCTCGCGCCTTAAGCGGTCGAGTACGCAGTTTCGAAGCGTTGCGAGTTGAGTCTCGCCGAGGGGATGGTCGAGATTCGGGCAGGGGATGAGGAGCGAGAGGTTCGCGTGGCCCGGCGGAGCGGCGGTCGGGTCGTTTCGGGCGCTCAGACAAGCGTAGAAGGCCGGATCCTCCGGCATCGGCGCGCCGTTGAACACGGCGCGTAGGTTCGCCTCGAAATCCGGGCCGAAGAACACGTTGTGGTGGAGCAGCCCGGGGAGCTCGCCTTCGTAGTCGAGATAGAGGCAGAGCGCCGAGCAGGAAGCGCGAAGCCGTTTCGGCGACTCGCCCAGCAGTTCGCGTCGCGCGTAGGGGAGGTCCGCGTTGCACACGACGACGTCGGCTGCCCGCGTTTCCCCGTTCGCCAGGTGCACCCCTCCCCCTTCGATCCGCCTGACGGCACATCCGGTTCGGATCGTCGCGCCACGCGCTTCGGTGAGCCGCGCAAGCGTTTCGGAGACTTGGGCGAGGCCCCCTTGGGGGTACCACACACCTTCTCCGCATTCCATCCACGCAAGCAGCGCGTAGACCCACGGGGCCTCCTTCGGGGAGAGGCCAAGGTATAGCGTCTGAAAGGAGAACAGCATCCGTAACCGCTCGTCTCGAAACGTTCGATCGACGGTTTTCGAAAGGTTCGCCAGCAGCCGATGGCGGAGAAGAAGCGACAGCTCCTTCGGCCCGAAGAGCGACCAAGGGCCCGCGTAGTCGCGTTCGACGAACGCGGGGACGGCAGCCTCGGCCAAACGCCGGAGCCGTTCGAAGAACGGCCCGATACGGCGAGCCTCTTCGGAGCCACACATCGCCTCGACGCGTTCGGTCATGAGCGCGAGGTTGGGACTGGGATCGAGGCGGGAGCCGTCCGCGAAGAACACCCGGTACGTCGGGTCGCAAAGGGTGAGAGCGAGATGGCGTTCGAGAGGCTCGCCGATGTCCTCGAACAGCCGCCGAAGCGGACCCAGCATCATCAGCAAAGTAGGCCCGACGTCGAAGCGGCAGCCTTGGATCTCTAAGGATCGGCAGCGCCCCCCGACTCTTTCGCCGCGTTCCAGCACTTCGACCGCGTAGCCGCGATGGGCCAATCGCAGGGCGGTCGCAAGCCCCCCGATCCCTGCTCCGACTACGATGGCCTTCATCGAAGCGAGCCGCCGTCCCATCCGCGAAAAGCGTCGACATGGTGGCGCAACCCTTCCGCATCGAGAGCGATTACGTCGAAGCGGACGGGGCGCTCGCCCGCCTCCATCTCGACCAAATATTGTTCTGCCGCGCTTAGGACGCGCTCGATCTTGCGGGCGTCGACGGCCTCTTCGGCCAGGCGGCCGGCACCTCGGCGCTGCTTGACTTCGACAAACACGAGGGTCTCGCCGTCGAGCGCGATAAGGTCGATCTCGCCGCCTTTCGCGCAGTAACGCCGGGTCACGACCGTATATCCCCGCTCTTTCAGATGCTGGGCGGCGCGGTCTTCCGCGAGGCGGCCTATTCGGCGAAGATCAGGCATGGCTGCTCATTCTCGCGGACGGGGGCGAAGCTCCGGCGGTGGTGGGGGCAAGGACCGTAGCGGCGCAGCGCCTCCAAATGCTCGGGGGTGGGATACCCGAAATGTTTTTCGAATCCGTACTCGGGGTACTCCGCGCCGAGCCGGGTTAGGATGCGATCCCGTTCGGTTTTGGCGAGGATCGATGCCGCGGCGACGCAAGCGAGCCGGGCGTCCCCTTTGATCACGGCCTCGGCGGGAATCGAAAGGCCGCTGGGGCAGCGGTTTCCATCAATGAAGATCCGTTCCGGGGCATGAGGGAGCGCTTCTAAAGCCCGTTGCATCGCCTGCATGGTGGCCCAAAGGATGTTCAAGCGATCGATTTCGGAAGGCGGCGCAGCCGCCACGGCCCAGACAGCCTTTCGCTTGATGCGCTCTTCCATCTCTTCGCGCTGCGCTCGGGTGAGCTGCTTGGAATCTTGGATGCCGGCGATGCGAAAGCCTTTCGGAAGGATGACGGCGGCGGCGACCACCGGCCCGGCGAGCGGACCCCGGCCGGCTTCGTCCACCCCAGCGCAGCCAGGCAAGTGCTTGAGCCTCACCCGAGGGCTCCCAAATTCCATGCGAGAAGGGCGTCCTCGACGGGCACGCCGGTAGGCGGCAGCAACTCGTAGCAGGCGACTCCTTGCCAAAGTGTGCGATCGAGCCCCCCTTCGGCAAGGGTGAACGGCTTGTCCTTTGCGCCGAACACGTTCCCGGGGCGGAGCGCGAGGCCCATAAGCGCGGCTTGAGCGAGACTCGTCAGGAGGGTGCCCGCCCGTTGCTCGGAGCCGGGAAGAAGTCCGTGCAATTCCAGTTCGGGCAGCACGAATTTTTGCAGCCCCAGCGTATAGGCGTGGATCCCCTCGGGCAACGCTCGAAACCGGATCGCGACTACCTCGCGCGCATCGATCGGGGCGTTCGGACGGTCGGGATACGCCATCTGGTTCGGAAGCAGGTAGCGTCGGGAGAGCGGATCGGCGATGACCCCATCGGTGAGGAGGGCGGCGCGCTGCGCCAGACGATGCAGCAGCTCGACCGCGGGGTACACGTCCGCGTCGTGCGATTCGAATTGGAATTGAATCAGCATCCAGGTCGAGGCGATTCGGGCGCGCAAGTCTGGACCGATCTCCGCCGCCAGAGCGCTTTGAAGAAACGCGCCGGGGTCGAATCCCGCTTCCTCTTTACTGATGACGGTCATCTTGAGGACGGTTTTGCGGTCTTTCGAGGCGACGGCGTAGAGCCCTCGCGCCATGGGCTGGTTCAGAACGGATTTGTCGTCGCTCCCGAGAGGCACGCCGAACCCTTCGACGGCGCCGCCCTCCCCTTTGGGATTGACCAGCGCGATCAGCGACGGCATCTGGGCCGTGGCCGTCAATACCGAAAGGTAGAACTGGCTGCTGATGCCGAAGCCCGGGGTCTTCGGTTTGCTGAACTTAAGGAGCTCCCGGAATTTTCGCATCACGAATGCATTTTAGCGCGTTCTCGTCGAGACGGCTGGCTGGGCACGGGCTCGAGCGATTTACCGAGCAGGCGGGCCCACGCGCCGGGGATGAGCCCGAGCGGCCAGGCGCCGAGACTGCGTGCCCAAGAGGCGCGGAACGCGGAGCGTCCTCCTTCGGCGCTCCAAGTTTCTTCTTCCCCTGGCTCGTACGTCACGAGACCCAGCGGATCGAGAGCTTCGAGCGTTAGAGCCGGGCCGGGACGTAGCCGTTCGGAGCGCGGGTGGAATATGCGGATGCGGAAGCGTCGGAACCGCTCCCCGAGCCGTTTAGCCCAAGCCGACACGTCCTCGCCTTCATAAAAGCACACATACGCGCTGGTGATCAGGAATGAAAACAGCGGGATGTTCATGCTGTATTCGATGTACCCGTGCATGAGCAGTCCGCCCAGCAGCACCCATTTGCGGAGCGGCTTGTAGAACACCAGCGTGGCGAGGGCCAATTCCATAAAGAGCGTGCCGTAGGTCGCGAACTTTACGAAAGGCATCTCGTTGACGAACCCGGGGACGGGGAACCGTTTGAATTCGTCCAGCCGAGCGGGATACCACGTCGCGGTGCCGTCGCGCCAGCGCTCGCCGAACCACTTGTGCCAGACCGTGGTGAAGTATACGATCGCGACGTTGTAGGTGATGAGCCGTTGAGGCCACATCGAGACGAGTCTCGGTTGCGCGTCGGCTTTGCCTCGCCAAAGGGCGATAAGCCGGTCCAGCGAACAGGCTGCGCCGCTCGGCGCGATCGCGAGATAAAGCGTCATCACGCGCAGGACGGTGTCGCCTCCGTGCAGGACGATCATGTTGCGGTGATGCAGCGTGACGAGGCCTGCGGCCAGCACGATCGAGCTGATCCGGGTCCAAAGCCCTACGGTCGTGAGGATCGCGGCGAGAAGCGTAATCGCGAAAAAGGCGGCGGTCAGCGGCGTCGAAGTGATTTCGCTCAGCAGATTGAGCCGTGGAAGAGGGAAATTGCCTTGCCACCAACCGTCGCCCCAGGGAACGCGCGTGATGGGGTTGAGCTTGCCCGCCCATCGCGCCGCGGTTTCGTGTGTGACGAACCCCTTGTCGGTGAACCATGCGTCGAAATCGAACGCCAGAACGATGAGATTCACGCAGGCGAGCGTGCCCATCAGGATGCGAAACACTCCGAGGCTGACGGGCGAGCCGTAGCCGAACCAGTAGCGATCGAGTCGTTTCAGCATGGTTTAACCTCGCCCCGCATCTTGAAAGAGTCTGGGCTGGTCCACCACATACTGGAAGTAGTCGTACCAGTCGTAGGCTTCGGGTTGGGGCCTGCCCGGAGGCATCACGTGGCGCCAATGCCTTCGCAGGAGGACTTGAACCGGCGGATTTTCGGGGTTCTTGAAGTTCACCAACGCGATCCGTTGGGCGAACGCGGGCCAGAGGAACGCGTTCTCTTCGGCGCCCGCTCGTTCGTAGAATTTGCGATAGCGCTCTTTAAAGTACCGCTCGGTGTAGGAGAGCTCGATCATACGCGGATAGGTGTAGCGGGTTTTGGCGCCGTCGCGATACGTGATCTCCGCGTCGCACCATCGGTCGGTGTCGGCCGGGTTCGGCGCGAACATGTCCCAATATTGCCAGAACCCCGTGCTGAGCATGTACCACTGGATAGGAGAATCCTTCAGCCAGGTTTGGTTGAACGTGAGGATGTAATCCGAGCCCCCCGGCGGCCGGTCGGCGGGCGAGCCGGGCGGGGGAAAGCGCGGCAGCGTCCAAGCGAGGACGGCGACGGCGTGAAACAGGACGAAAAGCTTGACCGGCCAGGCGACGCGACGGGGGGAGGGGGCTGCGGTCATCTTATGTTCATCCTACCGTGATTCATGACGTTTCGATGCGGAATCGCGAACCTCCGATCCGGATTTCGTCGCCAGCGCGCAGCGAGGCGGCTTGCACCTTTGCGCCATTGACGAAAGTGCCGTTGGTACTGCCTAAGTCTTCGATCGCGACTCCGCTGGGATTCGGGGTCAGCCGTGCGTGCCGTCGAGACGCTTGAGGGTCGTGCGGAATCGGAATCGCCGTCCCCTCGCGCCCAAGCTCGACAGGGCTATGAAGGGGGAAGCGCTGGCCCAAAAGTGGGCCGTCCAGCGCGATCAGCGTCCATCCCGATGCCGGGGAGGCTGAGGCCGGAGCAGGGCTCGGTTGAGGGATCGGATCGGTCGGGACCGGAATGGGCGTAGGGGATGGGACGTTCGGGATGGAGCGGGGGGTGCCCCCTGCTCCTCGCAGCCAGAATTCGAGCTGGGTACTGCCAAGGGTGATGCGGTCGCCATGCTGCAAAGGGACCTGAGCGATCGATTGGCCGTTGACGAAGGTGCCGTTTGGGGCGTGGTTTCCGATGAAATATTGGGGGCCGACCCGTTGGATCGCGGCGTGAAGCGGATGCACCCCAGAGTCCCCGAACAGGGGGATCTGCGCGCCTTCGTCGCGGCCGATCCACATCGTCGGGAGGTCCAAAGTCCATTCTTTCCATTCGTTGCGGCCGAGTGGGAGACGCAGCCACGCGACGCGGGTGACTCGCTCGATAAGCGCGATAAAGAGCGCGATCCCGCCGCCGAGAATGAGGCACGTCAAGGCGCGGGAGACGATGCCCGTTTCGGTCGCTCCCTGTGGCTGAGTGAGAAGATAGATCGGCCCGATCGCTTGGCCGAGCGGATCGAAAAGCGCCCCCGCCACGAGTCCGCCCAGCAATCCGCCGACCGCACCTTGGAGAGCGCGCCGCCAATGAAGCCCGCTGGCTCCGACCGCAGCCCCCATCGCGAGGCCGAGGGGGGCGAGGGCCGCCATGCGCGCCATCATCTGGATCGGCAAGAACGGCTGCCGAAGGAATACGTCTCGTCCGAAGAGCAGTTCGACGATCCCCCCGCCGAGGTGATGGCCGATCGATCCGCCGAGACCTCCGAAGAGCACCCCGAGCCCGAGTCCGCGCCAAAAGTGGCGGCTGGAACCGCGCTGATAGCCGCTCACCGCCCCCAGGCCTCCCCCGATCAGTGCGCCGAGAAGGAGGATGAAGAACGTCTCCCACCGGCTCCAATCCGAACCCGCCAGATTCATTTTGGGTGCGAACGGCTCGGTAAGCGCCCACGCGAGTCCTCCGGCCAAAGTTCCGACGCCCAGTTTGAGAAGGATGTGCCCCATGCGTTAGGCCTCGTAGCGGCAGCGCACTGCGCCGAATTGCACCGTATCGCCCGGCTGAAGCGGAGTTTCGCCCTCGATGGAGCGCGCGTTTACAAACGTGCCGTTGGTGCTGCCGAGGTCGACGACCGAGACGCCTTCCGGGCCGACCCGAAGCTCTGCGTGGCGGCGCGACACCGTTTCCTCGCCCGGAAGCGAAATCGCAAGCCCCACGTCTCGGCCGAGCACTGCGCTCGGTTCGGTCAGGGGCCAGACCTCGCCCGAATCGCCGATCAGCCGTGGGGCGGTAGAGGACGATATCGAAGGCGCATCCGAAGCCGCCGGAGGCTCCAAAAGGATCGGGTCGGGCGCAGCCGGTGTCGGGGGCTGGGCGGGCGGAGGCGGAAGGGGCTCGGAGGTGTCCGGGATAGGCACCTGAAGTTTTTTCAGGCTTGCTTCAAGCAATTCGGGCCGCTCTTTCAGCTTCCGGTAGAGCGCATATCCCGTGCCGGCCAGCAGCGCGAAAACGATTCCGAATCCGATCCACGGACGAAGTCCTCCGGAAGGGCGGTCCGAACCGCCTGCGGGAGACGAAGAATCTGAAGCGGGCGCTTCCGAGGAGGTCCCGGAAGAGGCCGCTCCGAGCGTGGCGACCGGTTCGGAGATGGAGACCGTCAGGACGGGTTCGGGCTGCCCTCTCTCCAACCCGACTTCGAAACTCATCTTAAGCGGGGGGCGCGTCGCGCCCTCGCTGCGATAGCGTGTTTCGAGGCGGATTTCTCCCGGACGCACGTTGAGAAAAGCGATCTGGCCTTGAGCGCTCTCGTCGAGAATCTCCTCTCTCGCGCCTCGTGCGTCCTGAAACCGAACTTGAGCCGCGCTCACGGGCTTCCCGGCGTGCTCGACCCGGACCCAAACGCGGGCGACGGCCGCAAAGTCCTCTTTGCGCATCTCCCAGCGCGGGGTGCGTAACTCGGCGACCGGCTTCGAGGCCAAGTTGCCGCTCACGCGGTCCCAGACATAGAGCCGCGCGGCGTCTTTGGGTATCTCGATTTCGGCTGTGCCGAGCTCCTGGCGAAACGTTTCGGCGGGGATGGTTTGAAGCGTCTCGGGCCCGAAGAACACCTCGCGCGATCCGGGCGCGCCGAAATCCAGTACCAGGCGCCGAGCCTCCTGCGAGACGCCCCAAACGGGGAGGAGCGTCAGCCCAAGCCACAAAGCGTGCATGCGCGTCACGATAGGAAGACGCCCTGAGCCCCGTCGAAGGGTTCACGCTTTATCGCGGGACGCGAGTAAACGCGCGGCGTCCGCCCACATAGACTTCGGCGGCGTGCTCCACCCCGAAAAAGTAGGGAATCTCGCGATAATCCGGCACGTCCCACAAGACGAAATCGGCCTGTTTGCCGGGTTCGAGCGAGCCGACGGTGTCGCCGCGATCCAGGCTGTAGGCCGCATTGATCGTCGCGGCGGTCATCGCTTCGGCGGGTGTCATGCGCATTTGGGTACAGGCGAGCGAGAGCACCGCGGGGATCGAAGGGGTGGGCGAGGAGCCCGGGTTGAAGTCAGTCGCGAGAACGACCGCGAGGCCTGCCTCGATCATCGCGCGCGCGTCGGGGTACTTGGAATGGCCGAGCGCGTACACCGAGCCTGGGAGCAGGACCGGCTGCACGCCCGCCCGTGCGAGCGCCGCGATCCCTTCGGGGCCGGTGTGCTCCAAATGGTCGGCGGTTTTCGCTCCGAGTTCTGCTGCCAGCGCCGCGCCGCCCGATTCGCGAAGCTGGTCGACGTGGAGCCGAGGGCGAAGACCCAGCGCTTTCGCTCGAGCCATCACACGCCGCGCGGAGTCGGCGTCGAAATATCGGTCTTCCACGAAGATGTCGCAAAACGCCGCCAAGCTTTCTCGGGCGACCGCGGGGAGCATGGTCTCGATTACCTGCGTTTCGTATTCCGCGGTCCGCCCTGCGAATTCGGAGGGAACGGCGTGAGCGCCGAGGAAGGTCGTGACCACCCGAAGCGGGCTTTCTTCCTCAAGCCGCCGCGCGACGCGCAGCATTTTGAGCTCGTCCGCGAGGCTCAACCCGTAGCCCGATTTGATCTCCGCGGTCGTGGTGCCGCTTCGCAGCATCCATTGGGCATGGCGAAGGCTGGAGCGGAGCAGCGCCTCTTCGCCCGCGGCCCGCACCGCGCGCACGCTCGACAGAATGCCGCCTCCTCGCTCCGCGATCTCTTGATAGGTCGCGCCCTTGGCGCGAAGCTCGTACTCGTTCGCGCGGCTGCCGGCAAAGACCGCGTGCGTGTGCGCGTCGACGAACCCCGGGGTCAGTGTGCGGCCCTCCGCGTCGATCACGGGAGTCTCGGGTTCCAAAGACCGTCGAAGTTCCTCCCAAGGGCCGACGGTTTCGATGCGTCCGTCTCGGACGATCAGCCCCGCGTCTCGCAGCAAGCCGATTTCGCTGAGTTCACCGCCGACGCGAGGGCGCGCCGGACCGCGCAGGGTGACGATCTGGGCGCAGCCGGCCACCGCGAATCGGCCCTTCATGCCCGCTCCAGGAGGCCTGTGGCGAAGGACAGAAACGCCATCGCCGCGCCGAGCGCGGTGGTGTCGGCTAAATCGAGGGGCGGGTCGAGTTCCACAAAATCGACGACTCGCACTTTCGGGTGTGCGCCGCACCGACGCACCGCTTGCTGCAACTCCCACGGGAGAAATCCGCCGGGCCTTGAACCGGGCGTGCCGGGAGAAAACGCGCGGTCGAGCGTATCCAGATCGACGTCCACGTAAAGGTGGTCGCACCGTTGGGCCAGCCGTTCGAGCGCCGCTTCGACGAGTGGAACGAGCCCTTGCGCCTTGACGACGCCCATCGGCACGACGTGGATCCCGGCCTCGCGCGCGATAGCGGCGTATTCGGCCGAATTGACGAAGGCCTGGATGCCGATCTGCACGATCCGGTCGCCCGGGAGACCGTCCTCCAGCAACGCGCGAACGGGATTGCCGTTCAGCATGCCGGGGCCGGTATCGCGAAGGTCGAAGTGCGCGTCGAGCGTGAGGAGCCCGCACCGCTCGAGATTCCCCAGTCCGTGCATTGCGGGACGCGTGATCGCGTTGTTCCCACCGAAGCACGCGAGCGCGCCGCTGGCTTCCAGAGCGGTTTTGACGGCGTCGCGGATCGGTTCGAACGCGTCTTCGGGGGAGAGAGTCCCCAGCGCGAGATCGCCATGATCGTGAAGCGCGATCGCGCGAAGATCGCGGTCCGCCTCGACGTCGTAGGTCGAAAAGCGCTGCAGCGCGGTTCGGATCGCCTCGGGGGCCAGATCGCATCGTCCGGGCGAGACCGAACCCGTGCCGAGCGGCAGGCCGAGCAGCCCCAGCCGGTGTGTGGTTTGCGGAAATCTAAGTCCGGCGAGCCATTCCGACGCACGGGGCCACTTGGGGTCGCGGTGCAGCGCCATCGCGGCTAGCCTTGGCCCTCTTGCATCGGAAGGCGAACCCCATGCTTTTCGGCGTAGTCCAGGGCTTCGGGGTATCCCGCGTCCGCGTGGCGGATCACGCCCATGCCGGGGTCGCTGGCGAGGACACGCTCCAGGCAGCGCGCGCTGGAATCGGTTCCGTCCGCGACGACCACCATGCCGGAGTGTTGGGAGTACCCGATCCCCACCCCTCCGCCGTTATGCAGCGAGACCCACGACGCGCCCGCGGCCGTGTTGACCAGCGCGTTGAGCAGGGGCCAGTCGGCGATCGCGTCGGACCCGTCGCGCATCGCCTCGGTCTCGCGGAACGGGGAGGCCACCGAGCCGGAATCCAAATGGTCTCGGCCGATCACGATCGGCGCTTCGATTTCGCCTTTTTTGACGAGTTCGTTGATCGCGAGGCCCATTTCGGCGCGCTCGCCGTAGCGCAACCAGCAGATGCGGCAAGGCAGTCCCTGGAACTGAATCTTCTCCTGGGCGAGCCGGATCCACCTCGCCAGCGTCTCGTCGTGGGGGAAAAGCTCCAAAGCGAGCCGGTCCGTGCGCGCGATGTCGGCCGGATTCCCCGAAAGCGCGGCCCAGCGGAAGGGGCCTTTCCCTTCGCAAAAGAGGGGGCGGATGTATTCGGGGACGAAGCCGGGGATCTCGAAAGCGTCTTCGACTCCGGCCTGTTTGGCGTAGGTGCGAATGTTGTTGCCGTAGTCGAACGTGATCGCGCCGCGCTTTTGCAACTCGCGCATCGCGGCGACATGGCGCCCCATCGTTTCGATGGAGAGGCGCTTGTAGGTTTCGGGATCGCGCCGGCGCAACTCCAGCGCCTCGGCGTAAGCCATCCCGCTGGGGACATAGCCGTCGAGCGGGTCGTGCGCGCTGGTCTGATCGGTTAGGACGTCGGGCACGATCCCTTTGCGCAGCAGCTCCGGAAGCACGTCCGCACAGTTGCCGACCAGTCCGACCGAAAGCGCTCGGCCTTGAGCCTTGGCCTCGTCGATCTGCCGCAAGGCGTCGTCGAGATCGCTCGTCATCACGTCGCAGTAGCCGCTTTGAAGGCGCTTTTCGATGCGCGAGGCGTCGACGTCGATCCCGAGATAACACGCGCCGTTCATGGTGGCCGCGAGCGGCTGGGCGCCGCCCATCCCCCCCATGCCGCCGCTCACCACAAAGCGTCGGTCCAGGGTGCCGCCGAAGTGCTTTTCGGCGGCGGCGGCGAACGTCTCATAGGTGCCTTGAACGATCCCCTGACTGCCGATGTAGATCCAGGAGCCCGCCGTCATTTGGCCGTACATCGTGAGGCCCATCTGCTCCAGGCGATGGAATTCGTCCCAGTTCGACCAATGGCCCACGAGATTGGAGTTCGCCAAGAGCACGCGAGGCGCCTCTTCGTGGGTGCGGAATATGCCGACCGGCTTGCCCGATTGGATCAGCAGCGTCTCGTCGTTTTCGAGCGCGCGCAGGCTTCGGACGATCGCGTCGTAGGCTTCCCAACTGCGAGCCGCGCGCCCGGTGCCGCCGTAGACAATCAACTCGTCGGGCCGTTCCGCGACCTCGGGATCGAGGTTGTTCATCAACATGCGGAGGGCGGCCTCTTGCTTCCATCCCTTACAGGAGAGCGTGGCGCCGCGCGGCGCGCGAATCGGAGATTTGGCAAGGCTCATAGGCCCCTATTGTATCCCTTCGAATCGTCCGATGAGGACTTTGGAGATTCGACGTTACGAGAGCGAGTCGCGAAACATCTGAAAAAGGAGAGCGTATTCTTAGCTTATACTGGTCGGACAGAACGATGAAACGGATGACGATTTGGATGGTGGCCGTGCTCGCCCTGATGGGGGGGCTGACGTTGCGCGTCGAGGCGCAGCAAAAAACGATCAAGTGCGCCGTGCACACCGGAACGACGGTGACGATCGAAGAAGCGACGAAAGAGCGCCGTTTCGTGGACTATCGTGGGCGCCGTTATTTCTTTTGCGCTCCCGAATGCATGAAGACCTTCCGAGACGATCCCGAGAAGTACGCCAAAAACCCCAGCATTCCGATCCCGAAAGCCCCGGGCGGATCGAGCGGCAGGCCGCTCTAAAGCGCTTTTCAACCCTGAGGTGCATGTAAAACCAAGGCGCGCCACCGCACTCCTTTTGCGGCGACGCGCCTTTTCTTGGCCGGAGGAATCCTTCCGCTTAGAAGCGGTAGTTGAAGTGCACCTGGCCCCAGACGTGGTTTCCTTCCGAGGTGTCGGCATACGCGGCGCGAAGGCTGAGGTACTCGGTGAGCTGGTAGTCCAGCGCGCCCACGGCGCTCTGAAACACGCCGAACTCGCCCGCGTCGTCGGTGATGTCGTAGTACGCGATCCAGGGCACGAGCTTGCCGAAGCCCTCGTAGGCGAGCTTGCCGAACGAGAACTGATATTGCTGCCCCGCAGGATTCTTCAGGTCCACGTATTCGGCGTAGAGCGCGAAGTCATTCTTGTGGACGACGGCGTCGAACGCCCAGCCGCGATCGTGGCTGGTGCCGAAGCTCAGTCCCTTGCCCACCGCGCCCGAAAGGCCGACGGTCACGTCCTTATCGACGCTGTAACCGACGCGCGCGTAGACGTTCTCGGTGTCGGTCAGGGTATTGCGCACCGCGGCGGCGGTGTACTGGACGGGGCCGCTCTGCCAATCGAACATGATGCCGGGCTTCGTCTCGTACTGCCACTCCTGAATGCCGAAGGGAACCCAGAATTTACCGATCGTCGCGGTGGCCGCGCCCATCGGCACGGAGAACCACAGCTCGGACGGGTTATCAAAGATACTGTCGTTCGCCGTATAGTACTTGCCGATGCCGTGGGCGATTTTGGCTTTCGACCCCTTGCCATCGCTCCACTCCAGGAACACCGTCGAAGGAACGGCGATAGCGTGCGCAGCCCAGAAATAATCGGTGAAGGATTTATAGCCCGATACGTCCGACACGCCCCAGTACAGGTCGACGCCGATTTTGAGACTCGGTTTGCCCTCCTCGCCTTCCTGCGCCCATGCGGTCGTGATGCTCGCCAGCCCAACCACGGCCAGCGAGCAAAGAGTAATACAACCTCTAAACATGCCCCCATTTACCGGGGTCCTCTATACGAATGTTCCTCAGTTCTCAAAAAAAGTCCTGAAAGATTGTTGCGTTCGGCGGCAGAAGCGTTCTTTTTAGGGGGAAGTGGGAGCGTGGCTGAAACTTCGAGCCGTGGCTCCTCGGTATATCCGAATGGAGGTTGTTTATCATGAGTAGTATCGCCGTACGCCCTTATATGGAGGCGTTAGAGCAGATCGTTACGCAGATTGTCGAGCCGAACGCCGCGGCCGTCGACGAAGAGGGGACGTATCCCCGCGCCGCCGTCAAGGCGTTCGCCGAGGCGGGCATTTTAGGATTGATCAGCGCGAAAGAGGTCGGCGGGCTTGGCGAGGGACATCGCGCCGCAGCCGCGGTGACCGAGCGGGTCGCCCAGGCGTGCGGTTCGACCTCGATGGTGCTCTGCATGCATTTCGCGGCCGTAGCGGTTATCGAGAAGTTCGGTCCGGAAGCGCTTCGACGGGAGATCGCGGCCGGTCGACATACCTGTTCGCTTGCGTTCTCCGAGCAAGGCTCACGCAGCCATTTTTGGGCTCCTTTGAGTACCGCCGAAGAGCGTGCGGAGAACGGCAAGGTTGCTTTGAACGCCAACAAGAGTTGGGTGACCTCGGCCGGCGAGGTGGATAGCTATGTCTGGTCCAGCCGCCCCATGATCGCGGATGGTCTCAGTACGCTGTGGCACGTGCCCGCAAACGTCGACGGTCTGCGCGTGAACGGCTCGTTCAACGGGCTTGGTCTGCGAGGGAACTGTTCGTTCCCCATGAAGGCCGAGGACGTCGTGATCGAGAAGGTCGCGATGCTTGGTGAGGACGGCGCGGGCTTCGACATTATGCTCAGCACGGTGCTGCCGTATTTCCAGATCATGAGTGCCGGTTGCTGCATCGGTTTTATGGAGTCTTCGACCCGTAAGGCTGCCGAGCACGCGACGCGATCGCGACTCGAGCACATGGGGGAGAGCCTGGCCGACCTACCGGTTGTCCGAGCCAATCTGGCGAAGATGCGCCTCAAAACCGATATGGTGCGCTCACTCCTTCGCGACACGCTCGATGCGATGGAGACCGGTCGAGAGGACGCGATGCTCCGCATTCTGGAGATTAAGGCCGCGGCCAGCGATACTTCGATCGAGGTGACCGATCTGGCGATGCGTGTGTGCGGCGGCGCGGCGTTCCGAAAGGAATCCGGCGTGGAGCGGCATTTCCGCGACGCGCGGGCGGCGACGATCATGGCGCCGACCACGGACGTGCTCAACGACTTCATCGGCAAAGTCGTTTGCGGCATGCCGGTCTTTGGCTAAACCTTTGAGGTTTGCGATCCCTCGATTTCAGACGAATCGAGGGATCTTTTCTTTGGTTCGCTCGGCTTTTTAAATGCCTATTTGATCAGCTTCCGGAAGACGAAGATCAAAAGCAAAGCCCCAAGTACTGAGCCGATAAACCCGGCCATGCTCTCAAGCCCTAAAACGTTGACGAAGATCTGATTGGCGACGATCGAGCCGCCGATACCCAGCAGGATCGTCATCAGGCAGCCTTGAGGCTCCGCTTTTTCTCCGGGCATGATCATTTTGGCGATCACGCCGACGATGAACCCAATGACGATGGCTCCAATCCAGTCAAACATGGTATGAACGTGGTCTCCTTAAAGAATTGTCATGGTGTTAGGTTCCGAAAAAGGGCCAGATGTTTCCAAAGTGCGTGTTTTTCTCGACCGCCAAGCGGTCCATCCGCTGACGAGCGTCAACAGACCGAAGAGGATCTGGGCGGGGAAAGCCACGAATCGAACGGTTTTTAACTGGAGGGGGTAGAGCTTGTGCTCTTTCAGGTAGCCAGCGTCCACTAGGGCCGCTCCGGATTCGGTTTTTCCGGGGAGAAAGGCGTTCTCATCGCGCAGGATCACGAGTTGAGGGCTACCGACGGGGATCCCGATTTCGCCGAGCAGCGCCGCCGTCTCCGGTTCGTAAGGGTGGAGGATCTGGACGAGCCGGGCTTCGCGAGCAAGCTGCCCCGGCAACCCAAGGGAGAGCCCCAGTCCGAGGAGCCCGAGGCCTAGAAAACCCAATGCGAGACGAAGGCGGAGCGACATAGCATCTTAAGTGTATCGCGAATGTGGAAAAGTTCGTGTCCAGGAGCTTCGCTTTGCGGGTTCGCTTCGTCCTAAGGAAAGAGGTCCCGCAATGATACGAATCGTCGGCGTTCAGCGCAGTTCCAGCCCACAGCAGGAGTTCGTGCTTTTGCAAAATCAAGGCAATTTACGCGTGACGCTTCGGGGGCATTTGGTGGTGTCCGATCGCGCGCTTGCAACTGGAATGGTAGGGCCGGAGGCGCATGTGTTTGCGGACGAGGCGCGGATTCTGGCGGGGATGTATGTGCTGCTCTCGACGGGAGCGGGGGAACCGCGTTGGGCGACGACCAAGGACGGGGCGATGCTCTACTACACCTACATGCATCGCGCCGGTTCGGTTTGGAACGCGTGCCCCGGGCCGATTCATCTTTTGGCGACGCAGCATACGTTCTGTCAGCGTGCCGAGCGCGAGCTCCTGCAAGTCGGCTAGGCTCGCCCGCCGAGCGGGTCGAGTAAACTAGAGGGGAATTGATACCTTTTCCCCGTCCGGAGGCCCGGGCATGAGCTTGCATCCCCTTCTCGCCGAACAGTTTTCCGCGGAGCTTCGCGCCGCGCGTTCGGTGCTGATCGGGACGCATGTGAACCCAGACGGCGACGCTTATGGCAGCGCGCTCGCGCTGTCGCATTATCTCGACGCGTTGGGGATCGAGAACGAGGTGCTCTGCCACCATCCAGAACGGGCCAACCTGTCGTTTCTTCCGGGTGTCTCGCGCATCTCTTCGACGCCGCGCCGCGAACGGTACGACTTGGGGATTGTGGTGGATCTCGACGCGCTGTACCGCTTGGGGAGGGTCGAACCGTATTTTGCCCAATGCGACCGGCTCGTCGTGATCGATCACCACGTGCCGCACGAAGCCCCGGGCGATCTGAGAATCGTCGAGACTTCCGCCGCCGCGACTTGTGAGATCCTGTCGTGGCTGCTGGTTCAGTTGGGAGCGGAGATCACGCCCGAGATCGCCAACTGCCTCCTGACGGGAATCGTTACCGATACCGGCAGCTTTCGGTTCCGGAACACATCGGCCGAATCGCTGCGCCTTGCGTCCGTGCTGCTCGAAAAAGGCGCGGACATCTCGCTGATCAGCGAGGCGGTGTTTCAGAGTAAGTCCTTGGGGAGCGCCCGGCTTTTGGGGCTATTGCTCGACCGCATGGAGCTCGCGCGGGACAACCGCATCAGCTGGAGCGTGTTGCGCTTCGCGGATTTCGAACGGCTGGGGGCGATGGACGAGGACACCGAGGGGTTCGTGAACGAGCTGCTTTCGATCTCGACCGTCCAGATCGCCGCGCTGTTTCGCGAGGTCAAGCCGGAAACGGTGCGCGTGAGCCTACGCTCGCGCGGCGATTACGATGTGGCGGCGGTCGCCCGTGAGTTCGGGGGCGGCGGGCATCGCAACGCGGCGGGGTGTTCTTTCGATCTCCCGGTCGAGCAGGCCGTGGAGCAGCTTGTTGAGGGGATCAAACGTTGCTTGGAATCCTCCTAATCCACAAAACACCGGACCTTTCCTCGCACGACGTGGTCAACCGGGTTCGGAGGCTCTTCGGGGTGCGGCGAGTCGGCCATGCCGGCACGTTGGATCCGCTCGCCTCGGGGCTGATCGTGGTGGCGGTCGGGCCGGCCACACGCTTTCTTCAATTTTTACCGCTAGAACCCAAAGAGTACGTGTTCGAAACTCATTTCGGGATCGAAACGGAGACCTACGATCGCGAGGGAGCGATCGTTTCGGAACAGCCCGTTCCAGACGATTTGGAGGCACGTGTACGTGCGGCGCTTCCGAACTTTCTCGGCTTGGTACGCCAGATGCCCCCGATGTATAGCGCGATCAAACTGAAGGGCAAACCGCTTTACGCTTACGCCCGCGAGGGGAAAGAGGTGCCTCGCGAGGCGCGCACCGTTCATCTCGGAGAGATCGAGATTCTGGAAGTGCGCCCTCCCCTTGTGAAGGCCCGTCTGGTCTGCTCTGGAGGCACCTATGTACGTTCGCTGGCGCGCGATTTGGGAGAGGCGGTGGGGTGCGGCGCGCATATGGCGAGCCTCGTTCGCACGCGCGTGGGGCGCTTTGAACTCGGTGAGGCAAAGTTGCTGGAAGCGTTAAGCCCTGAGGATTTGATTCCCCTCCGCGAGGCGCTTCCGCCGATGCCGTTGTTGGAGATGGACACGTTTCAGGAGGCGCGCCTTCGCCAGGGGCAGCGATTGGTTTTGCCACCCGAACAGATACCGCTCGGAGCGGAGCGCGTGGGTCTTACCGGCGAAGACGGCGAGGTCTTCGGCGTCGCTCGGGTGGTTCCGGACGGGTTGCAGCCCGAATGCGTGATCCCGGGGCAGGTGGTGCATGAAGCTCTTTGAGGCAGCGGCATCGCGAAAAGCGCTGACGGGACAAGGCTTCGTCTTCCTTGCGTGGGCGGTCACCACGGGGTTGGCCGCTTGGATGGAGCCGAACTCCGCCGGTTACGGAACGCACCGTCAATTGGGGCTCCCCCCTTGTGGGGCGGTCGCGCTTGCCGGGCGGCCTTGTCCCGGATGCGGATTGACGACGAGTTGGACCGCGACGGTTCACGGCGCGTTCGGGCACGCGTTTCAGGCCCACCCGTTCGGCACGTTTCTCTACGTTCTTTTCACCGTGTACGCTATCTTGGCGCTGTACGGATGGCTGTCGCAAAAGCATCTCCGCCTGAACGACCCCCTTTTGGCACGAGCCGGAACCGGGCTGCTGGCCGTTTTCATGATTTATGGGGTCGCTCGTTTTTTGCTCGTCCGATACCGCTAAAGCTTACTGCGGAGGTCGCGGCGCGGCTTGGCGCAAGGGGGTGAAGCGAACTGGGGCAGGTTGGGCTTTGCCGAGCGCAGCCCCGTAAAGATCGTACGGTTCCGCGCGGTCCACGCTCACTTCGACGAACTGACCCGGCTCGGCTTGCCCGCGGGCGAAGACGAGGCCGTCGATGTCCGGGGCGTCGCGGAACGAGCGTCCGACCAGCCATCCTTGCTCGATCTCCTCGACGAGCATGCGCAACATTTTGCCAACCCAGTTTTCGTTGATCGAAAGGGAGACAGGTTGCTGGTGGCGCATCAGGCGATCGAATCGCTCTCGCTTGACGCGCGATGGCACCTGGTTTGGAAGGTCGTAGCTGGGGGTGGTGGGTTCGCGGCTGAAGACGAACGCGCCGACCCGGTCGAGCCGGGCCGCGGCCATGAAATCGAGGAGGTATTGAAACTCCTCCTCGGTTTCGCCCGGAAAGCCCACGATGAATGTCGTACGGATCGCGGCTTCCGGCATCGCGGCACGGAGTTTTTCGAAAAGCCGAAGATAGCGCTCTCCGTCCCAGGGCCGTTTCATCCGGCGCAAGACGTCTGGGTGGGCGTGTTGGAGGGGAATATCGATGTAGGGCACGACCTTGGGCAGGCTCGCCATCGCTTCGATCACCTCGTCGGTCAAGCGGTTGGGATAGAAGTAAAGAATCCGAATCCATTCGATGCCGTCGACGGCGTCGAGCTCTCGCAGGAGCCGGGGCAGCGTGAATTGGCGATACAGGTCGTAGCCGTACTGCGTCACGTCTTGCGCGATCAGATTGATCTCTTTCGTGCCCGTTCGCGCGAGATGGCGGGCTTCCGCGACCACCCGTTCGATCGGTTTGCTTTGATGCTTGCCGCGAAACGACGGGATCGTGCAGAAGGTGCACTGGTGGTCGCAGCCTTCGCTGACCTTGAGGTAGGCGGACCAAGGATGCCCTGCGCGGGCACGGGTCGGGATCTCCGCCCAGCGGTGGTGGGGAGGCGAGACGTCAAGTTTCGGCTCGCGGGTGCGAAGCGTGTCTTCCACGATTTCGCCGAACCGGGCCATTTGTCCCACACCGACATAAGAATCCGCTCCGGGCGCGAGGCGCATCAGTTCGGCTCCGAGCCGCTGGGCGAGGCAGCCGGCGACGATGACTCGGCCGGTTTGGCCTTGACGTTTGGATTCGACTGCGGCGCGGATCGCCTCGATCGACTCCTTTTTACTGGATTCGAGGAAGCCGCAGGTATTGATGATCGTGACGTCCGAGCTCTCCGCGCTGCCGTCGACCCGGTACCCCGCTTCGGCGAGGACTCCGGCGATCTCTTCGCTGTCGACGTCGTTTTTGGCGCAGCCGAGCGTGACGATTTTAATGTTCTGCATGAATTCGGTCGGAACGAGGAGCCCGTTCCTACGGATCATTGTAGCACCGGGGCCGTCGCACTGGGGCTTATTCGATGTCCCAGGGATAGCGATGGGTGTCGAGAATCAGTCCGTTCCAGGAAGCGTGCGCGTCGCAGCCCGCGGTGAGCTCTTCGATGCGGCGCATCTTCACCGATCCGTCGGCATGGACCACGGTAATGCGCCCTTCGTGCCACGGCCAAGCACCGCCATAGACCATCGAGGAGTCGTCCTGTTCGGCGGTCCAGCCTCGCGTGATGGAGAAATATTGCAAATAGTTCTTGCTGCCGAATTGGAAGCTGTCGCTGACCTCGCCGTTCTCCATTTTGTATCTGCAGGGCGGGACGACCAGCCAGTTCCCGCCGCCGTGAGGCTTTCCGGAGAGCGTTCGCGCCCAGACCGAATCGACGAAGATCAGGGTGTTGCCGAGTTCGGCGATGTCGCCGGTGGTGCGGGGATCGGCTTTCCATTTTCCGTCGGAATCTTTGACGATCGGGGAGAGGTAGAGATAGTTGAAGCCTAGGTTGGAACGAAGTGATGCGGTGTAATACTGAGAAAAGGTGTCGCCCGGAACGAGGTCTTGGTCGAACGTCGCTTCGTTTTGGGGCCGCTCACTGGCGTCCGAGGGGCAGTGGAAAATGCTAAACGAAGGGGTGTAAGGCAGAAGCAGCTGAACCCAGGTGCGGTCGTTTCGAGAGTTTGGCTCGGTCGCGGGCTGATGGTTGACCAGCATGAAGGTTTCGTCGTAATCCTGTGTGTACAAAGACGTCGCGAAGTAACCTTGGTGGAAGTTCGAAATGCAAGCCGCTCGTTGGGCGGAGACTTTGGTGCTTTGGAACACAGGGAAAAGCAGCGCTGCGATTCCGAGCAGAATCGCCACGACAAATAAAATCTCAACGAGGGTGAAGCCCTTTTTAATCCTCAGTCACGCTCCAACAGAGTCGTTCCATCCTTTATTATAGCAGCCCTTTCGCGGTTTGGGCTTCGTGAGAAAGCCCGAACGCTTCCACGAAACCTACGGTTTCGAACCCAAATGCGTGATACCAGCTTTCAAGACTGGTTTGCGCTTGCAAGGTGACCAGGCAATTTTGCCGGATTGCCATCGAAAAGAGGGATTGAACGAGTTTTCTCCCGATCCCTTGGCGCCGGGCAGTCCGCGCAACACATAGGTTATAGACGCCCAGGACGCCGGGCGTCTCGGAGACCATCGCCGCGGCAAGCGGGAGGCCTTGAGGCTCGTAAACGAAGAGTCGGAGCGAGTCCGCGCTCGTCGTGGCCATCGCGATCTCGCGTCGAAATCGCTGCCGGCGAAGCGGAAAGAATTGGCTCATCATGAATCGCGACACCCGGGCGCGTTCCGCCGGCCCCCACACTTCTTTGAGCGGAAGGCCCTCCGGCGACTCCGTGGGATGGGCGACGAGCTGATGTTGGCGATAGAACAGCGAAAATCCGGCGAGATGCAATCGCTCCGCGAGATCGACGGGGCGATCGGCGGGAAGCGCGTAAACTTGGAATTGCGGCCGGGATGCCGCGAGCAGCCAGAGGCGTTGAAGGCCCTCCTCGTCTATGTTCAAACGGCAAGCGAAGTTGCATAGTGCGTGCGGCCAATCTCCCAAGCAAGCCTCGAACCCCTCCCGGGCGTAGCGTCGCGCGCCGGGGGCTTGCATCCCGAGCGTCCAATAGGTCGCCAGCAGGTTTTCGGACGCCGCATGGAGGGGCGCGTCCAAGGTCACAAGACGATGCTCCAGAAAAGGCCCAGGGTGGTGTGCTTGAACCCCGCCGACAGGCCGATGGAAAGGTGTTGGTCGATCTGATGGCCGATGAACAGCTGCGCGCCGCGCGGGGTCAAAAGCCCGCTGGCGAAGAGCTTTCCGTCGGCGTCGCCCCGCCACAGGTCGATCCCGACTCCAATGTCGAAGCCGTCCTCGAAATTGTATTGCGCGCCGAGGCGAATGGTCGGAGCGGAGATCCGGTCGGGACTGTGATACGTTTCTCCCTGGAAGCTCGCGGCGAAATACCGCGCGACTTCGTTGAGGATGCGGCCCTGAACGAATGAACCCCCATAATGGCCGGTGTCGAGCCAGATCGTCTGCGCGCCGGGGAGAGCGTCGATCAACGCCTCGGTCGAGTGGCGCGGAATGACCGTATCGTGCCGGGCGGCAATCACGAGCGCGGTCCCGACGGTCTTCTTCGGAAGGTAGGTCAAGGGCTCGATCGAGTGCAACTCTTCGCGCAGTTTCGCCTCGGTGTAGCCGGCTCGGCGCAGCGCGTCGCGGTTTTGCACGACCCGAGAACTGTGCCAGAAGATGTGGGCGAGGTCGACGCCTCCGAGCAGGAACGCCCCCTCTTGGAGCCTTGGGTCGACGGCGTACGCGGCCGAAGCGACGATCGAACCGAGGCTGGTGCCTGCGATGCCCAGACGGCGACCGTCGATTTCCGGGCGGCTCTGCAAGAAGTCGAGGCAGCGCCGGACGTCGAGCACGGCCTGGGTCATGGTTTGAATCAAAAGGGCCGGATCGGATTGGATCGCGAGCTCTCCGGAGCGAGTGCCTTCGGGGGTGCGTTCGATGTGATAGGGAAGCGTCATTAAGGCGGCAGCGATGCCGCGTTCGTTGAGGGCTTGGGCGAGGGTGCGCTCCAACCGTTTATCGCTTGCGCCCCAAAAGTGCAGCGCGAGCACCGCCGGGCAGGGCTTCTCTTCGAACCCGGCGGGCAGATACACCTCCAAATGCACCCCGTTATTCTCGGGATAGGCCGTTTCGACTGCGCTGGGAAGCCAGACCCGGTAGCTGCCCGAGTTTGGATCGAACGTCCAAGATTCGAAGGAGACCGGCGGCGGGGGCGTTTCGAGCAGCTCCTGCGCGGCTGCCGGAATCAGGCCGAGAAAAGCGCCGAGAAGGAGACAAGCGGCTCGAAGAAACGCCATAGCCTATTGTGCGCGATTACGGTTCGCCTGCGAGTTTTCGATACAGCTCGACCACCTTTTTGATATAGGCTTGGGTCTCTTTGTACGGCGGGACGCCGCCGTGGCGGCGCACCGCTCCCGAGCCGGCGTTGTAGGCCGCGAGGCTGAGCACGAGAGCCTGGTAATCGTCGCCCGATTGCTTTTGATATTTTTCGAGGTGCCCCCGCACCAGCTTCACCGTGCCGTAGAGGTTCTCGACGCTGTCGTAGGCGTTCGCGACGCCGAGCCCCTTGGCGGTTCCGGGCATGAGCTGGCCGAGCCCCATCGCGCCGGCATGGCTGGTGGCGGCGGGATTAAACCCGCTCTCGACGAGCACCATCGCCATCACCAGCCGGGCGTCGACGCCGTATTGCAGGCTGAAACCGATGACCGATCGCGCGATCCGGACGGCTTCTTGGGGGGGCAGTTTTTTATTGCGGCGCAGAATGAATTCGACGTAGTAAGGCTCCGCTTCGCTGACCGGGACCACCCATTGGCGCGCGGGGGTTTGGGGAGGCGGGCTCGGGCGAAGAGGGGGCGGCTGGGCTTGGGCTTTCCGTTTAGCCTCGCGCGCTTTTTCTCGTTTCACTTCTTCGGCTTGGACTAAGGGGGTGTGTTGGGCCGCGATCAGATGGGCGTGGAGCGGCCCCGATTCGACGTCGCGCCGCGCTCGGATCAGAAGCCGAGCTTCGATCCGATGTCCGTTCATCCACAAGGGGAGCGTGTCGACCCGTACTTCGAGGCTCTCGCCGTCGGACCCCGCGAGCAGGAGTATGATGGGACCTTCGCCGAAGCGCATCGTGCCTTGGACGATGCCGTCGATCTCCAGGATCTTTTCGCCGATTAGCGTCTCGAGGGCGGCCACGCCGGAAGCGCGCTCGATGCCGTGCCGGTCGCGCAACTTCATATACTCCTCGATCGTGTGCGCGAGGGAAGAGGCGGCTAGCACGCCGCCGATCAGCAGGCTTCCGAGGAGGCGAAGCACATTTATAGTGTAGCCCACCTTGCCGAAGGGCCGGGGCTCGGACGCTTTTTCCTAACGTCCGAGCCGGATGGGGCGGTCTATTCGAAGTCCGCGAGCGACCAAACGACCAGCCCGCTGAGGAGCTTGGGGTAGTAGTAGGTGCTCTTTTGGGGCATCTTCTCGCCGCCCAAGGCGACCTGACGCATATCTTCGACGGTGGGTGGGTTCATGAGGAACGCGACCGGGGCTCCTCCGTCCACCGCTCGAATCGCATGGCGCGCATCGCGGGTGTAGGCGATGCCCTCGTACCCTTCGATGTCCATCAGCTTTTCGAGGATGACCTTGTGGAGAACGCTGACGTCGAGGCGGTTCAGCTCTTTGCTGCCGCCCCCGTCGATCATGGCTTGCAGGGTCTCGGGGTCTTTGGCGGTAAGGACCCATCCCTCGCCCCCTTCGAAAACCGCTCCGAATACGGTCTTGCCCTCGGCGCCGAGCTTTTCGAGCACGTCCATGACGTTTCGCGATTGGATCTCCTCGATTTCGAAGTGCTGCGCCAGCGTCTCGCGGAGCGCCTCTTTGTTGAGGGGGTGGTTCTCCAGGATGCGGTGGGTGGGAAGGAGCACCAGTCCGGGGTCGGACATGGAGCTCAGCGCCATCATCATGTAGTCTTCCGCCACTTGCCCGTCGCGTTCGCCGAGGGCCGCGCGGAACGTGCAGGCCGTTTCGTAGCGATGGTGCCCGTCGGCGATCCAGACCTTCTTATCCGCGAGTAGGCGCTCTAACTCGGCGCAGGCCGCTTCGTCGACGATCGGCTCGAGCACGTGCTTCACCGCGTCGTCGGTAATGATTTCGACCGAGGAGGCGACCGGAGCGGCGTCGATCGCTTGGAAGATCGCTGCATCGGGGTCCTCGAAAAGCCCATAGATGCATTCCAGGTGGGCGCGCGTCGCTTCCAGGATGCGCAGGCGGTCCTCTTTATGCTTGGGGAACGTTTGCTCGTGCGGAAGGACCACGCCCTTTTCGTACGGTTCGGTCTTGATAAGGGCGATAATCGCGGTGCGAACGAGCGGATCGTGGCTGCCGGGGATCGAAAAAGTTTGGCGATAGCGGTAGAACGCGGGTCGGGCTTCGAGCTCGAGCGCGCCGTCGCGGCGCCACTCGGCGAGGCGGGCCGCACTTCGCGCGTACTTGACGTACTTGCTTCGATCGTCCGAATGCTGCTCCGGGAGGGTCAAGTGAACGACGTTGTGCGCGTTCCGCAGGGCGTACTCGTCGCGCTCCTCCTGCGAGAGCACGTCGTAGGGCGGCGCCGTCAGGTCTTGCAGTTTGCCCGCCGAAGGAGAAAAACGAAGTCCGCGAAAGGGTCGAATCTCAGCCATGAAGGCACTATTTTACCTGCGGTCGCCCGGTAAGCTAGAAGGGCGAAGAAGCGCCGCTATGCCCCAGACCCTGGATTTCGAAATTTACATTCGCCGGACGGACCGGCGTCTGGCCGAACTGCTTCCCCACGAGGGCCAGCGCCCGGAGGAGCTTCACGCGGCGATGCGCTACTCGGCGCTCGCGCTCGGCAAGCGGCTCCGCCCGACGCTTTGCATGGTGGCCGCCGAGGCCGTGGGAGCCGAACCGGAATCGGTGGTGGACGCCGCGTGCGCGACCGAACTCGTTCACTGTTTTTCGCTGATTCACGACGATCTGCCCGCGCTCGATGACGACGATCTGCGGCGTGGCCTTCCCAGCTGCCACAAGCGCTTTGGCGAGGCGCTCGCGATCCTTGCCGGGGACGCGCTTTTCGCGCTCGCGTACCAGACGCTGGCAGAATCCCCGCACGAGGCGACTCGGGTCGTGCGCGCGCTCCGTTCGCTTTCTCGGGCCGTCGGTTCGGACGGGCTCGTCGGTGGCGAAGTGGTGGACGTGCTATCGGAGGGGCGGCCGGCCGAGGCCGCGACCGTGGAATTCATCCATACCCGTAAGACCGGCGCGTTGATCGCGTCGAGCTGTGAGATCGGGGCGCTTCTGGGAGGCGGCTCGGAAGAGCAGATCCAAGGGCTGCGGGCGTATGGAGAGCGCGTCGGGTTGGCATTCCAGATCGCGGACGATCTGCTGAACGAGCTTTCGACTCCCGAGGAGCTTGGTAAGGCGGCCGGGTCGGACCGGATGCGGCAGAAGGCGACCTACCCCGCGTTGTGGGGGCTGGACGCTTCGCGAGAAGCCGCGGCGCGTGTGACGCGAGAGGCTGTGGCGCAGCTTCCGGCAGGGGTTCGCGCGCAAGACAAACTGGTCGCGCTCGCGCATTTCGCGGTGGAGCGCTTAAAGTAGTTCGGGCAGCCAGCACTCGAACGCGCGGTGCGCGGCTTCCAGCTTCATTTGGCGCTTAACGCCCTTGTCTCGCGGGATGGGTTCCGGGTCGGGTAAAAGCCCCCAGTTGACGTTCATCGGCGCGAACTCCCGGGGCGTCGGATCGTGCAGGTGTGACAGCAGCGAACCGTAAGCGGTCTCGCGCGGAGGCGCGACGGCGCGACGGCCCTCGATCAAGCGTGCGGCGTCGATCCCCGCGAGAATCCCCATAGCGGCGGACTCCACATACCCCTCGACGCCGGTGAGCTGCCCGGCGATCAGAACGCCCGGTCTGGCCTGGAGTTCCAGATTCGGCGCAAGCGCACGGGGGCTGTCGAGGTACGTGTTTCGGTGGATGACTCCGAACCGCACGAACTCGGCGTTTTCAAGGCCCGGCACCATCTGAAACACGCGCTTTTGCTCGCCCCATTTCAAGCGGTTTTGGCAGGCGACGAGCGAATAGAGCGTCTTTTCCCGGTTTTCGGGGCGAAGCTGAAGCGCGGCATACGGTCGGCGGCCGGTGCGCGGATCGGTGAGCCCCACCGGCTTGAAGTTGCCGAACGCGAGGGAGCGCGCCCCTTTTTCGGCGATCGCCTCGATCGGCATGCATCCCGCGAAGTATTTGATCCCTTGCTCGAAATCGTGGATCGGGGCGCGTTCGGCGGAGACCAGCGCCTCGACGAACGCCTCGTAGGTCTCTTTGTCGAAGGGGCAGTTGAGGTAGTCGTCCCCTTCGCCTTTATCGTAGCGGCTTTGAGCGAAGATGACGTCGCGGTCGAGAGACGCGGCCTCTACCGTCGGACTGACGGCGTCGAAGAAGTACAGCCGCTCGCTGCCGGTTTGCTCGGCCAGCCAATGGGCCAGCGGTTCGCTCGTCAGCGGCCCGGTGGCGACGATCAAAGGCCCTTGGTTCAGCGCGTCTTCCGCGCTGCTTGGGAGGAACTCCTCGCGGACAATCTCGATTTTCGGATGTGCTTCGATCCGGGCCGTGACCTCGGCCGAAAACTTCTCGCGGTCGACCGCGAGCGCCTCGCCCCCGGGCACGCTGTGCGTTTCGGCGATCGGCAGGATCAGCGAACCGAGGGCCGACATCTCGGCCTTGAGCAATCCCGCCGGGCTGGTGGGGAGCTTGGATTTGAAACTGTTCGAACAGACGAGCTCGGCCAGGAGCCCGGTTTTGTGCGCGGGAGTGGATTTTTCGGGACGCATCTCGTAAAGACGCACCTGTGCTCCACGCTCCGCAGCGGCCCAAGCGGCCTCCACGCCCGCGAACCCTCCCCCGACGACGGTCACGGAGCCTTTGCTCACGCTTCGACCTTCCCGCCGAGTTCCATATCTGAGCTATGACCGGGGAACAGCTTGGCCGACGGATCTAGATAGGTCTTGGCGACGCAGACGGCGGTCGCGGCTTCTCCGACACCGGTGGCGATCAGCTTTAGCTTTTGATCGAAGGTCGCGACGTCGCCCACCGCGAACACGCCCGGAAGGTTCGTTTCATACTTGTGATCCACGACGATCTGATTTTTTTCGATCGTCAGGCCCCACTCTTTGATAGGGCCGAGCGAGGATTTGAAGCCGATATTGACGATCAGCGCGTCGAGTTCGAGGTATTCGGTCTCTTTCGTCTGGGTGTTTTCGAGCGTGACCGCTTCGAGCGTCTCGGCGCCATGCAACTCCTTCACGGTGCTCCAGAGCTTCATTTGAGTCGGGCCGGCCAGGACCTTTCGGACCGAGTCCTCGTGCGCCCGAAACTGATCGCGCCGGTGAATCAGCGTGAGCCCTGTCGCGATCTTTTCGAGGTTGAGGCACCAATCGAACGCGCTGTCGCCCCCGCCGACGATCCCGAGGCGCTTGCCCGCGAGCGAGGCTTTGTCCCGAACCCCGTAGGAAAGACCGCGGCCTTCGAACTCCGCCTCGTTGCCGAGACCGATCTTGGTCGGGGAGAACGCTCCGGCCCCCGCGGCAATGACGAGCGTGCGCGTGGGAAGCTCTTTTCCGCTGGCCGTCCGCAGGAGATAGCCACCTCCGTCGCGGGATTCCAGAGATTCAGCCCGCTCTTCCAAAAGGATCTCAGGATCGAATTGAAGCGCTTGGCGGGCCATTTCGCGCGCGAGGTCTTTGGCGAGCACCTCGGGAAAGCCCGGCATGTCGTACACGTACTTTTCAGGGTAGAGCGCGGTCAGCTGGCCGCCGAGTTCGGGCAGGGTGTCGATCAGCCGCACGGACATGCCGCGCATCCCGGCGTAGAACGCCGCGAAAAGGCCGCAAGGGCCGCCGCCGATGATCGTCAGGTCGCGCTCAGGAAAGGACACGCGTTCTATTATGCAAGGATCGGGTCTTTCTGACAGGGCGGCGCGGCCCTTCGAAGACCGAACCTTAGGGAAAAAGCACCAAAAAGACGCAAGACTCACCTTGCCCGAATCGAAAGGGTTGACTACACTATAGCCAATGGGCGTGCTGGGAACTCTGAGGGAGCCCCGGTTTGTCTTATCTAGTAGTAGATTCCCTCGCAAGAGGGGGTCGACGCGTTTCGGCTCGAAGGATGAGCCCAAAAGATATGTCCATTCAAACCACCACACTCGACGAAAGGGAACAGGCTCGGTTCAATGAGCTGATGCAGGGCACGTACCGCAAGGTGTACAACATGGCCTTTCGTCTCTCGGGTAACCGGCCGGATGCCGAAGACCTGACCCAAGAAGCCTTCTTTAGAGCGTATCGAAGCTTTAAAGACTACGAGGGGGACCGTCCGTTTGAAAACTGGATCTTTCGTATCGTGACGCGCCTCTTCCTCGACCTGCTGCGCCATCGGCGCCGCCGCGTTAAATCGGTGTCGTACGACTCGCCGTTGCAGCGAGACGGGGCGGACGACAACCTGTATTTCGATATGGCGGACGATCGGCCCGATCCCGAGCAGCAGATGCTGGGGCAGACCTTTAGCGAGGACTTGCAGACCGTGCTCAGCTCGCTTTCGACCGAGCAGCGCATGCTGGTGACGCTCGCCGATGTCGAGGGAATCCCCTACAGCGATATCGCCGAGATGTTGAACAAACCGGTCGGCACGATCCGATCTCGTTTGCACCGGACGCACAAGCTGATCCGCACCCGGTTGGAGCAGATGCGGCGTGAGAAGGCGCGTTGTTGCAAGCGGCAGGCCAAAGGGTTCTGCCCGATTCACGGCTAGGCTCTGTCGAAGGGTCTTTGGAGGCGAGCGCGAAAAAGCGCGCTCGCCTCTTTGCTTTTTCTCCTGTCCGTTAGGTGCATAATTTTGAAGCGATGAACGAGCGGCCGAGTTGGGATGCCTACTTTATGCAGATCGCGCACCTCGTCGCCACGCGCGCGACGTGCCCGCGGCGCATGGTGGGGGCGCTCATCGTTCGCGACCGGCGCATTCTCGCCACGGGCTATAACGGCGCCCCGAAAGGGTTGCCCCACTGCCCGCCCGGCGGAGCGGAACTGGAATACCCGGATGGGTGCTTGCACAATGGGCACTGTATCCGGTCGCTGCACGCCGAGCAGAACGCGCTTTTGCAAGCCGCGATGATCGGCATCGCCTGCGAAGGGGCTACGATGTACGTGACGTGCCAGCCGTGCCACACGTGCGCCAAGATGATTTTAAACGCGGGGATCGAGCGGGTGATTTATGAGGGGGACTATCCCGATCCGTACGCGATGGCGTTCTTCCGTTTGGCCGGGATCGAGGTGCTGCGCTACGTCCAGGGGAGCGTGCAGGCCGTGGAGTTGAGCCTTTGATTCCGTTTGCCGAGATCGAAAGCAAGCTCCTCTCGGGCTTTCGCGCGCCGCTCGTGGCGCTTGCGATCGCGATGATCGTCGGTTATTTTCTGACGCCTTGGGTACGAAGCTTCGCGATCAAGCGCGGGGCGGTCGACGATCCCACCCGAGACGATCGCCGGGTTCATACCCAGCCTACGCCCCGCTGGGGCGGGCTCGCGATCTACGGGGGGTTGGTCGCTTCGCTCGGAATCCTCCTCCCGTTCGCTTACCCGCAGACCGTGGCGTTTCCACCGTATCTGATCGGGATGTTGATCCTCGGGGCGGTGATCGTGGTGGTGGGCGCACTCGACGATCTCTATCAGTACCGCGCCTCGATCCAGGCTCTGTTTTTATTGGCCTGCGGGATCGTGATCCAGTTCTTCGGATCGGACGCGGGGTACGTGCAGATCCAAACGCTCGGCCAATCCCTTAAGTTGGGGTGGCTCGCGATGCCCTTCACCGCGATCTATATCTTCGTGGTCACGAAGACCTTGGACACGATCGACGGTCTCGACGGGCTCGCGGCGGGGATCGCGGCGATCGCGGGGGGCACGCTGGCGATCATCGCGATCTATTCGGGTCAGCCGCGGGTGGCGTTGATCGCCGCGGCCGTGACCGGGTCGGTGCTCGGGTTTTTGCGGCATAACTATAACCCCGCGAAGATCTTTCTCGGTACGGGGGGCGCGCAGCTTCTTGGGTTCACGCTCGCGTGCGTCAGCATCGTCGGCGCGATGAAGACGGCCGCGACGGTCGCGGTCGCCATCCCGCTCCTGATCTTCGGGGTGCCGATCTTCGACGCGACCTTTGTCGTGATTCGGCGGATTCTGGCCCGGCAGGCGATCACGCAGGCAGACAAACGCCATTTGCACCACACGCTCCTCGGCCAAGGGTTGACTCAGCGTCAGGTGGTGTGGGTCCTTTATGCCGCGGCGATGCTGCTCGCGGCCTCGCTGATGTTGGTGATCAAGCAGTATGGGTAGGCCGCTTCTTTTTTGCGTCGTCGGTACCCGACCCGAGGCGATCAAGATGGCCCCCGTCGTGCTGGAGCTTCGGAGACACGCCGAGGTCGAAACGCGCCTCGTTTCGACGGGGCAACACCGCGAGATGCTGGAGCAGGCGCTCGGTGCGTTCGATTTGGAGCCAGATCTGGACCTGGGCATTATGCGCCACGGCCAGACGCTGGCCGAGGTCACTTCGCGCGCGCTGGAGGGCCTCGATCGTCTTTTGTTCGAAGAGAGCCCCGCGTTTTTACTAGGTCAAGGGGACACCACGACGGTCTTTGCCTGTGCGCTGGCGGCGTTTTATCGCCAGGTGCCGTTCGCGCACATCGAAGCCGGTTTGCGAACCGAGAGCGTTTCGAACCCCTTTCCCGAGGAGTTCAACCGCCGAGCGGCGGGCTTGCTGGCGGCGATGCACTTCGCCCCGACCCATTGGGCGGCGGAGAACCTGCGCCGGGAGGGTAAGCCCGAGGAAGACCTCTTCGTCACGGGCAATACTGGGATCGACGCGGTGCTTCAGGTGGCCGGGCAGGGCGAGCAAACGTGGTATCCCGACAGCGATGAGCGTCTGATGACGCTCACGACGCACCGCCGGGAGAACTGGGGAGAGCCCCAGCGCCACATCGCCGAGGCGGCGCGAAGGCTCGTGGAGGCGTTCCCCGATACGCGGCTCGTGGTCGCGATGCACCGCAATCCTCAGGTCCGGGAAGTGCTGGAAGCGGTGCTGGGGGGCCATCCCCGCATCGATCTGATCGAGCCGCCCGATTATGCGCAGTTCGTTAAACTGATGCAGCGAAGCGCGCTGATCCTGTCGGATTCGGGCGGGGTTCAAGAAGAGGCCCCGGCTTTTGGTGTGCCTGTGCTGGTGCTTCGCGAGACCACCGAGCGGCCGGAAGGCGTCGAGGCTGGGACGGCGAAGCTGGTGGGGACCGACGCGGATCGGATTTTCGAAGAGGCCGGGAAACTGCTCGCTGACGCGGATTCCTACGGGGCGATGGCTCAGGCGGTGAGCCCCTATGGAGACGGCCGCGCGTCGAGCCGGATTCGATATGCGCTACTTCGCCGCCTGGGAATCGAGAGTGAGCCGGTGACGATGTGGGTCTGATCGACGCGCTCGTCCTCGGCATCGTGCAGGGCTTGACGGAGTTCTTGCCCATCAGCTCTTCGGCGCACCTGCTGATCGTGCCGAGATTGCTTGGTTGGGACGATCCCGGCGCGGGATTTTCCGCCGCGAGCCAGATCGGGACGGTCGCCGCGGTGCTGCTCTATTTCCGCCGCGATCTGGCCCTGGCGTTCGGGGGCTGGTGGCGAAGCCTTCGCGGAGAGGGCAAGGGAAGCCCCGAGGCGCGGATGGGGTGGGCGATCTTCGTGGGCACGCTTCCGATTCTCGCGCTTGGGCTTTTGTTTCAGGACTTCATCGAGGAAGGAGCCCGTTCGCTCTTTCTTGTGGCATTTTCGCTGATCGCGATGGGGTTGCTGATGGGCTATGCCCAGAAGAGGGCCTCCGGCGCCAAGGATCTTTCGGCGGTGACGCCGCGCCATGGTCTTCTGGTCGGGCTTTGGCAGTGCCTTTCGTTGATCCCCGGCATGAGCCGAAGCGGTTCGACGATCACCGGCGCGCTTTTCAACGGCTTCGACCGGGTGGCCGCCGCGCGTTTTTCGTTCTTGCTTTCCGTCCCCAGCGTGCTCGCAGCGGGGGTGTACTCTTTGCTGAAGGATCACGCCTTGATCCGGGAGGACCTGCTTCCGATGACGATCGCGATCGTCGCCTCGTTCGCAGTGGGGTACGCCTCGATCGCGTTTCTGATCGGTTTCTTGCAGAAAAGGGGAATCGGGGTTTTCGTGGTGTATCGCGTGGCGCTCGGGCTGCTCTTATTGGCACTCGCATGGAGCGGGGTGCTGCAGCCGGTTTCTTAAAGAGCGCGGTCGCTCATTGGAAATGAAAGAAGGGAGCCTTAAGGCTCCCTTCTTTCTACATTGCGAGGGGATAGACGCTAGCCCCAGTGAACTTCGCCGTCGCCGTAGAGGCTTTGGATGTAGTTGAGCTGCCCGTCGTGGTAGGTGATGTGCTCGCTAGCGATCTCGGCGAGGCCGAAACGGGTCGTTTCCATTCCCCAAGGGGTGGTGACCGCTTCCCCAAGCGCTTCGTCGGAGAGCGATTCGACCGTCTGGGCGAGCGCCTCGACGCTGGCTTCGAGTTCGGCTTTCGCGATCTCGAAGCTAGTGATGGCCGCTGCCGTTTTGGCGTGGCTGTCGGAGTCGTAGGCGGCTTGCTCACCGCGAAGGAGCGCTGCGACCAAGCGGTTGAAGCCGGCGCATTCGGCCGTGAAATCGAGGGGATTGCGCGCGCATCCACCCGGGCTGCTGGTCAACTTGTCCTCGGGGATGAAGCTAAGGTCTTTGAGATAGAGACCCGCTCGGCGGCGTAGCGTGTTGAGGTAATGCCCCTTCAGATTCAGGGGACTCGTCGTTTGGCTCATCGGTCTTTCCTCCTCCAGTGGGGCCCCGTTCGGGAGCCCCATAGAGTCTTACGTTTCGAAGAGGGGGCGTTATTCCTCTTCTTTTTTGATTTGCATCGATTTGATGCGATCGCCTCGCGTGATCTTGTCGACGACGTCTATCCCTTCGATGACGCGGCCCAGAACGGCGTAGCTGCCATCCAGGAACGCCGAGTCGCGCTTGACGATGAAGAGCTGGCAGTCGCCGCCGGTCTTCGCACCCTTGGAGGCGATGCCCACGGTGCCGCGGAGGAACGAAACGTCGCTGGCTTCGAACACGAGATTCTTACCGCTGCCGCCGCCGAGAACCTCCATGGAATCCAGGTCCTTATCTTTGCTGGCGGGAGCGCCCCATTGGGTCACCCAGTCTTCGACGCGGTGCACACGCTGCTCATCGTAGAACTTGTCCTTCACGAACGCGAGGATGCCTTCCACGGTCTTGGGGGACTTGTCCGGCACGGTTTCGATGACGAAGGTGCCTCCCTTCTCCATCACGACTTCGATTTTGGGCGCAGTAGCGGCGTTGGGGCCGAGGTGAGCCATGGCGATTGCGGCGATAAAACTCATCATCATGCTGTCTCCTTTTGGCGAGGGGCGTTCCTAAAACCGGGGTACGCTATTTCACGGTATGGATAGGATCGCACAACTCGATGCCATCGTTGCGCAGTTTAACCTAAACGCGCACCCGTTTTATCAAGCGTGGCGCATGGGCACGCTTCCGGTGGAGAAGCTCGCGGATTATGCGGGCGAGTACGGCCGGTTCGTGGCGACCATCGCCGAGGGTTGGGACACCCTGGGTGAGACCAAATATGCGGAAGAGGAGCGCTATCACGAAGAGCTTTGGGCGGATTTCAAAGCTGAGCTCGGCGTGACGCAGCTTTCCAACCGCCTCCATACCGAGACGCTCGTGAACGCGGCGCAAAACCTTTTCAAGACTAAGCCCGAAGCGATCGGCGCGCTGTACGCGTTCGAGGCGCAGCAGCCCTTTACGTCGCAGAGCAAGCTCGACGGTCTGAACGAGCATTACACCTTCTCCGAAAAGGGCAAGAAGTACTTTGAGGTGCATGCGAACGACGTTCAGGAGGTCGAAGATCTCAAGGGCTATGTGGTGGCTTTATCGGACGACGAGTTCGAGCGCACCAAGAACGCCTGCGCGCTGCTCTGCGCCGCGATGCTGGGCGGTCTCGACGGCGTCTACGCCGCCGCCGCGTAAGCAAGCTGGCAGGTTTCTGAATTCAAGGCCTCGGCGAAAACGCCGAGGCCTTGTCATTTTGAGCGAGGGTTGCCCAAACGTCCTTTGGTGCGGCGGAGGGCATCTCATAGGGGCAGAATCGATTCTTTTCCGGGCCTGTGGGATCGCGATCCTTCGTCAAGGGGATCGCCTGCTTTCCGATTTCTGCTTGGCTTCGTAGAGAAGGCATTTTTGGAAACCCCATCCGCCGAACGTCTTCATTTATTAGAATCTTTCGAGGCCTCTTCCGAGAGAGTTTGCGTCTTTGCTTTCTTGACACAGGCCCGGATTGAAAGGGAGGATCGATTGGAGGGGGAGCGAATTTGCTCTCTCTTTGATCCCAGTGAAAAAGCAAAAAGGCCGAGGAGATCCCTCCTCGGCCTTTGAGAAAGTGCGCTTGAAGCGTTAGATTTTAGTCTGCCACTTGTTCATCTTCACCACCTCGGCTTTCAAGAAGTCGAGCTGCATGAACGGAGCGCTTCCCGAGTCGTACCACCAGACTCTTCCTTTCTTGTCGATCAGGAGAGTTGCGTGGAGTTCGAGATTCTCGAACTCGTCATAGGCCGCCATGTCTTTGGCCGCCTTCAGGGACGGATCCGACGCGAGGGCCAGCGGGTAGTTCGGGTTATCTTCCAAGAACGCCTTGCACGTGGCGAGGCTGTCCGAGCTCACGGCGAGAATCTCGGTCCCGAGCTTCGAGAACTCGGGCTTGAGCTTGCCGAGCCCTTCGAGTTGCTCGAGGCAGTGCGCGCATTGGCCGCCCAGATAGAACACCAGCAGAAGGTTCTTGCCCTTGTAGGCTTTGAGATCGACCTTCTTTCCGTTGCCCAAGGTCACAAGGAAGTCCTTCGCGGGGAAGGGTCTCCACTTGTCCGGGCCGTACTTGGCGAGCCGGTTGGGGTCGTTGGGCGTGGAGCTCCAGGGCTGGACTCCGGCTTTCGCGAGGATCGGCTTCATGAGCTTTTGAAGCCTGACGAGCGCAGGGAGATCCGAGTCGGCATGGTTCCAGTTGATGGCCGCCGTCTGGTACATTTTGATCGCTTCGTCGGTGCGGTTCTGGGTGACGTAGAGGTCCGCCAGAAGGGCTTGAGCGAAGGGATCGCCAGGATGGACGTCCTTGAGTCCGTCGAGCAGGATCTTCTCCGCATCGTCGTAGCGCTTGTGATACGCATAGGCCTTGGCGATGTTGAGATACGAAGGCGCCGCATAAGGCGTGGGATCGCTGCCCATCCGCTTGTAAGACTGGTGCATTTGCTCCAGAAGCTTGAAGCCCTCTGCCTCTTCGCCGTTATAGACCTTGACCAAGCCGTTGAGCTCACTGATGTAGCTGCCGCCAAAGAACGAGCCGGAGGACATCATGTTGCGGGGGTTTTGTCCCTTGGTGCGCTCTTGAATGCGTCGGGCGTAGAGGTCGTATTCCGCTTTGGCCGCTTTGTAGTCGCCTTTGCCGATGTACGCCATCCCGCGCAGGAAGTAGTTGTTGTCGACGTAGCCTTCGAGCGGCGCGCCGTCTGGGTTGTTCGCGGGGACCTGGGACAGGATCTTATCCCACTGCTCGCCTCGCATGAACACGCGCATCTGACCTTCGGATGTGCCCCAGGGGTTGCCGTAGGAGCGGGGAATCATGTCGAGCTCGTCGGCCGCGACCTGCATTTCGCGGATGCGTCCGGCGAAGCCGAGGTTGAAGATCAAGAAGGACTGGTTGTGGCCGTAGTTCCAGGTGTGGAAAGGCATACGGCCCTGCTCCATCATGTACTTGCGCTCCAGCCTTGAGCCCGCGTCCATCGCGTCCACGGCCTCGTTCCACATGCCGACGCCGGAATAGATGTGGCCGGGCATGTGTAGGGCGTGGCCGACGTTCGGAGCCGCTTCGGCGAGAGGCTTGCAGCTATTGAGCGCGCGACGTGGGTCGGCGTAGTCCCACAGGTGGATGCGGTAGTGGTTGACGCCGGTATGCATCGGGTTGATGCGCAAAATCTCGTTGTAGAGTTCGTCGACCTTCTCTTTCTGCGCGTGGGGGTTGTTGACCTGACGCTCCGAGAAACCGATGCGATCGTAGTTGCTGGCGTAGAGCACTTTCGCTTCCAGATCGTCGGGATACTTCTCCATCAGGAGCTCCATCTTTTCGCGGAACACCTGAGGGCTTGTGCGGGGCACTTGCGTGCGCGGGTCGCCGGGTTTGAGCGTCGGGGGCATCAGCGCGTCGAAGGCTTCGATGTAGAGTCGCTCTCGCTCGCTCGCCTTGTCGATGTGCTTGACCGCGAGATCCAAAAATTCGCGGGAGCGGCCGCCACCCCAATAGCCGTTGCTATCGGCGAAAGCGAGACCCCAATAGGCGATGGGAGAATCGGGTTCGAGGTTGAGAACCTGTCGGAACGCGCGCTCGGCCTCATACCACCAGAACGTGTAAAGCATGTTGAGCCCTTGGTCGAAGAACTTTTGGGCTTCAGGGTTTTTGGTGGTAATGGGGAAGTGAGCGTTCCCAATGTTAGGAATGAGCCTGGCCAATTGCCGAGGACCGGTGTTGAACGCTTTGCCGTGCTGTGAGTGGCTGCGATCGATCACTGGCTCTTTCTGCTGAGCCTGGCCGCTCGGATAAATCAATTGAGCTTGGCCGATCGTGGCACCGAGACAGGAGGCGACAAGCAAGGTGTAAATGGGTTTACAACAGCCTTCTGACATAACAGTAGATTATACGTCTCAGGCCGCGAAAGAAAGTTCCTTCTTTACGCACATATCTTAGGGAGATCGACGGGACTTTTTGCTCCGGTACTCCGATTCGAAGTAGATCCGAAGGAAGAGGCAAAGGATCATTCGTCCACGAGATACTCGGCGATCAGTTGCGCGGTGTCGTGAAGCGCGTCCAGGTGCGTCCTTTCGTATCCATGGCTGGTGTCGACCCCCGGTCCGAGCAGTGCGACCTCGGCGAGCCCGCCCGATCGCCAATAGGCGGTGCCATCGGACTGGTAATGCGGATAAAGGTCCGGTTTAAGGTCGATGCCTCGGCGCTCGCCCAAGGCGCGAAGCTTTTCGGTGAGCCCGCGGCTGTAAGGGCCGCCGCTGTCTTTGAGGCAGATCGAGCAGTGGAATTCGTCGCCGTTGAGCCCTTCCCCGATGCACGCCATGTCGAGTACGACCAGTTCATGGAGGTTCGAAGGAAGGCTGTCCATTCCGCCGTGACCGACCTCTTCATGGTTGCTGAAAAGGTAGGTCGTGTCCTGCGCGGGACTGATCCCCGCCTCTTGAAGCGCTTTGATCGCCGCCAGCAGGCAGGCGACGCACGCCTTATCGTCCAGGAAGCGGGACCGGATGAACCCCGAATCGCTAAGTTCGACTCGAGGGTCGAAGAAAACAAAATCGCCGATTTCGATGCCCAGAAGCCGCGTCTCTTCGGGAGAGTGGGTGCGCTCGTCGATGCGGACCTCGAGACTCTTTTCGTCGCGAGGCTGCGTGCGTGCCTCCCGGTTCACGTGGGCCGCGCCGTTCGTGAGCACGATCGAGCCGCGGATCTGACGCCCCGAGCGGGTCGAGATCGTCACGCCTTCGCTCTCGAGCGTCGGCCAGACGACGCCGTTCAGTGCCGCGAGACGCAGACGTCCGCTGGGCTTGATCCCCGAGACCATCGCGCCGAGGGTATCGACGTGTGCGGTCAGCGCACGGGGGCGGCTGTGCTGCAATCCTTCGCTGTGCGCGATCAGCGCGCCCTTCATCGTCGCTTGCGAGGGGACGCCGAGCGCTTCGAGCTCTTGTTGAACGAAGGCCGTGGCCCAGTCGGCGTGGCCGGTCGGGCTGGGCGTCTGAAGTAGGTCGACCAACGTCTTTTGCAGGTAATCGAGCGAGATCTCAAAGCGGCTCATGCAACACCATGCCTCTTTTACCCGAAGCTTTGGCCTCGCGTCGCGAATCGTACGATTTCGAGGAAGCCCGGCAATCTGGCGGATTTGTCGAAAATGGCCCTAAAGACGGGGGGCATTTCGCCCGTAATAAGGATCAAGACGTCACAATAGTGGCAGAAAAAGGCACGGTAAGGGCGACCTTATACACGCAAAGCCTAGGATCTCGGATCGCGAGATAGCCGGGTTGCCTGTCTGAAACGTCAAGGAGAACGAATCCGATGCGTATTTCAGACAACGAGATTAAGAAGCTCTTGCACCGCGAGAACCCGCTGGTGGAGGAGATCGGTCAGATCGGCGAGGAGAACGATCTCAAAGAGGCTGACAAGGCTTTGATTCAAAGGCTGACAAAAGAAGTGCTCGAGATGCCGGATCGCGAAGAGATGATCGCCGAGCTGAAAGCCCGGATCGAATCCGGTGAATACAACCCCTCGGCCGACGAGATCGCCGACGCCATGATTCGGCGCAGCATCGCAGATCGGATCCGCTAGCCCCTCAGGCTTCGTTCTCGAAACATTTTGGAGGCGGCCCCTTTAAGGGCGGCCTCCGCGTCCATTTCGGTGGCGCGAATTCTCGTTCGCGCCTTCTCTTTGAGCCTCGAGCCGCTGCTGTCCGGGTTGGGTCAGGCTGGAGTCCGCCAGATAGTCCTTGCGGTATCGAAGCGCTTCCACGATCTCGCGCTCGAAGGGGGCGAAATCCTTGGGTTCGCGCAAGTTCTTCTCTTTGGCGAAGCGCGCCAGAACCGCAGCAAGCGGATCGATGCGTCCCGTGTTGACCTTGCGATCCATCAACACCGCCAGCCCCGCCTCGGAGCGGATGAAGTCGCGCACCTTGCCCCTGATCTCGCCGCGCGGCCCGGGGACTCTGAGTTCGTCGTCGGCGGGATAGTACTGTTCTCTCGCCACGCGAAGTTGAAGGATCTGGAAGATGCGACACTTTTGCCCCGCGCGCTGGAAGACCGCTGCGAGGCGTTTGTCTTCGACGATCTGGAGCACCGCCTCGGCGCCAATCAGTTCGAGGCCGGTGGCCGGGTCCAAAATCACGAGTTGTCCGGCTTCGGTGACCTCGATCCCGTAGCGTCGAAAATCGGCGTCGAATCCCTTGGGCTCTTCCGTCTTGAGGCGCTTTAGAAGCAGCCCGAGCGAACCCGAACCCGTCGACAAGGCCGCGAACTGGATGAACCCGACGGAGAGGAAGCCGGTGTCGTAAGTGTTCAGCGAGTCGAACCCGCCCTCCAGGAGCGACACGGCTTTCATCACGCGGATCTCTTCATCGGAGAGTCCGGCGTCCCGCATCAGTCCGGCCAGTTCCTGTTCGGGAAATCTCTTCAGTGAAGTTCCCCCCGCCATCACCCCTTGCGGAAAGCGATAGTAGGCGTACCGAGTGCGGACGGGCGTTTGGTCGCTGTACTCTAGCACGAGCCCCTCCTCGAACTGCACGCGGTGCCCCATCGGGATGACGGCGCGAGCGAAAAGGGGTGGGTTTCCGACGAGCTCGGCAAGTTTCGCGGGGATGGGGCCGGGGTGCGGTGGAGCGTCCGCAGGCCTGCCTTTGGAGCCAAGCATTGCGGCATTCGATTTCTGCGCGGTGTCGGCGGCATGCCAAAGGTCGTAGGCGACTTTGCCGTCGATCCAGGTTTCCCAGAGCTCTTGCTCTTTGTTTTGAGGTTTAGGGTCTGCTCCCGGGGGCACTTTGCCAAGCCCGCGAGCCTGATTATATTTCCAGAGCCAGAGCGAGCCCTCTGCGGTCATCCGGGGCTGCCAGAGGCCGTCGCGCTTGGCGGTCGGCGGATGCGTCTGGGTATAGCGGCCCGGCTCGTTCCAGTACGCCACGAGGCGGGTGCGCTCCTCCGGCGTGAAATAGCCGGTCTGAGCCTCCGCGTGTCCCCAGACCATCGCTCCGAGGCACAGTAAAACTCCGAAATCCCGAGGGCGCGCGAGGCGCGTTTGGTCGAACATCCTTGTCTCCCTTCGACCCTTTCTTCTCGAGACCGAAGGGTCGAACACTCTCTATTGTAAACCTTATTCCATGTCTTACGCGCGAAGCGGCTTTCGCGCAGTAAACTGCCCGCACCTTGAGACAGTTCGGCTGGGGTTTGATATCGGGAGCGATCGGTGCGGCGAGCGGAGCCATGCTGGTCTATGGCGCGCTTGTCGAGGCGAAGCGCCTCGTCTTGGAGCGGCGCGAATTGCGGCTTCCGGGCTGGCCCGAGCGACTGGACGGCTATAAGATCGCGGTGCTTGCAGACTTGCACCTGCGCGATCGTTACAGCCTCGCCTTGGCACGACGCGCGGTCGAGATGGCGCTCGACGCCGCGCCGGACATCGTGGTGCTTCCTGGGGACCTCGTCGGTTCGTGGAAGCCGCAGAGCGAGGCGCTCGTTCGAGAGGCTTTGGGGCCGCTCGCCGCCCTGGGAGGGAACGCGATCGCGATCCCCGGCAATCACGAGTATTGGCGAGGCGAGCCGAGCCGCCTCACGCCTGTACTGGATGAGTTGGAGATCCGATGGCTGCGCAACGAAACTTGGGTGCACCACGGGATCCATTGGATCGGGCTCGACTCGGCCGTGGAAAAGCGGGCGCGCGTTCCCAGTTTGGAAGCGCTTCGGGCCGTCGAAGAAGCTGCCGGAAAGGAGTCTTTACCTCGCATCGCCCTCTGGCACGAGCCGGACGCCGTGGACGCGCTGGAGGGCTCTTGCACGTTGATGATCAGCGGGCACAGTCACGGCGGACAATTTCGGTTCCCGGGTGGCCTGACGCCGATGCATACCAAGCTCGGCAAACGATACGTGCGCGGATTCTATCCCGAAGCGTCCACGCCTCTTTACGTGAGCCGAGGCGTGGGGACCACCGGGCCCCCTTCGAGATTTCTGTGTCCGCCCGAGGTCAGCCTGCTGAGCTTGCGCGCGGGGAGTTAGCCTTGCCGCCCTTCGATCGCGGCGATCAAGATCGCGGCCGCGAGTCCGATCCGCCGGTCGAACTGTCCCGTGCCATCGGCGGAATAATCGACGTCCATCATGTAAAGAAAAGGGTTCCAGCGTTGCCGGAGGTCGCAGATCTTCTGCTCGCCGAGCAAAATGTCGAACGATTGCGGCAAGAACTTGAAGGCGTACTTGCGCACCAAGGCGAGCGCGAGAGAATCCTCGATGACCTGTCCGATCGGCTCATCTGCCGGTCCCAAAATCTCCCAATGATCGCGCGCGAAGCTTGAGGACCAGCCCTTGCGCCGAAACGCGCCGAGCTTGACGCCGCTGGCCGAGTCCACGACGTCGTACGCCGCGGCGAAATCCACGATCTGCCGCGCTTTGATGTTGAGGACCTCTTGGGTTCGGGCTTCGTCGCTGTAAACGCGGATATCCTCGCGCAGCTTGAACGCCTTTTGCTGGACGAACATCACGAGTTGTCCGCTCGGATCGTAGAGTCGGAAGTTCGCACCGAAGAGCTTGCCCCATTGACGGCGCAAGAGATAGTGGTTGTGTTGGTAGCGGCTAAGGTCGGTCATAGCGGAGCGGTTATTCGTCGACGCGGGAGAAGTAGATGACGGTCACGCGGTGCTCGGGAGTGATCAGATCGCCGTAAATGCGCGAAAGCATCGCGATCACGTCGTCCTGATTTCGAAATTCGGGGTTTTCGCGCTCGATGTCGCGCGGGGAGAGCTCCGAGATGGTCTTGACCTCTACGCGATCGAGGATCGCCGAGTACAGCTTCTGCCTGCGGCCGAAGCGGGGGCCGATCGTGACCCAGACGATCATGCCCGACTGGTACTTATCGGATTTGTCGCCGAGGCGAATCGTGACCGTCTTGCGATGGTTTCGGAGGACGTCGCCGTAGAGATCGGTATAAAAATTCAGCGCAAACATGGTGACCTCCTCTATTATTCGCAAAGCCGACCGAAAAACGCGAGCCTCCGAAGCTTTTTGACAAGATTCGGGGAAGGAACGAAGCGGAGCGCGCCCGGAGAGCGTCCATGGGAATGAGATGCTGATCGCGATCGGAATCGTTGTCGGGCTGTACCTTTTGGGGTTGATCGGGGTGGCGTGGATCAGCGTGCACCCGATGCGCATCCCGCTGTTTTGCTCGCCCGGAGGGTTCGGCGCTTCCCAAGAGAACCTGACCTTGACGACCTCCGACGGGCTTTCGCTCGCCGCTTGGTGGGTCGAGGCCCCCGAGGCCAAAGCGACGGTCGTGCTGGCGCACGGCTATCTGATGAACCGTTCGGAGCTCGCCCCGCTCGCCTACGCGCTGTACCGGCAAGGGATCTCGACGCTTTCGTTCGATTTCCGGGCCCACGGCCGAAGCGGCGGACGGACGACCACGTTCGGGCTTCGGGAGCGGCGCGATGTTCGAGCCGCGATCGAAGAGGCGCGCCGGCGCGCGCCGAATCGCCCCCTGTTCGTTTTAGGCAGCAGTATGGGCGCCGCGGCCGCGGCACACGCGCTCGCCGAGGATCGGGCCGGGGTCGAGGGCCTGATTTTCGACAGCGGCTTTTCGCGCCTCGCCGAGGCCTCGGTGGGGTGGTGGAGGTTCGTGGTGGGGCCGTTTTTGACTCCTTTCCTCGTTCCCGCGTCTCTTATGGGTGCGGCGATGACGAGGGTCAACCCATACCGGGTCGATGTGGCCGAAGCGCTGCGAAGCCTCGGGGACCTTCCGATCTTGATCCTGCACGGAACGAAGGATCTCTTGGTACCCCAAGACCAGGTGGAGCGAAACCGGGCGGCGTGTACCGACGTTTCTTGCGTTTGGTTCGAAGGCTGCGACCATACCGAAGGGCGATGGGTTCGGCCCGAGCAGTATCTCGCGGCCGTCGGCGGTTTCCTCGCTTCGCCCCGGTCTGTCGTTGTAAACTAATCCTATGCACGCAGCGGTGCTTTTCGCGTCGATGGGGCTTCTCCAAGGAGCGGGCATCAAGGTGCCGTTGAGGCTCTCGAACGATGTCTGTTTAGAGGCGGCGCCACATTTCGGGGGGCATGTGCTTCTCGAGCTGTACGCGGCCAAGCCCACGACGCTCCGAAAAGAGTTCAAGGCTCAGGGGCGCGTGCGGTATCTGTCCTTCACCCTCGGAGAGGAGCCCCGGCTCGAATACGCGGCGGCATTGGTCGAGGAGGGGGGTACGGCCGATCTCTACCTCGATCAGAACTTGGACGGCGAATTGAACGAGCCTCCGATCGAGTTGGGCACGATGAAAGGAGGCGCCGTTTCGGTGCTGTGCAGCAAGTGGATCGGGCTCCGCGCCCATTTCCTGATGTTCGACCAAGCGGGTCAGCGTCGTCCGGAGCTTTGTTTCCCCCAAGTTCAATTTCGCTATACGCGCGGGGGCACGGTGCTCCAGATCTATGCGGCCTCGGCGTACGCCGGAACGCTTGCGATCGACGGGCAGGATCGAAAGGTCGCTTGGACGGATCTTAGCTATCTTCCGATGCCCTCGGGGCTTTCGCTCAACGTGCGTTTGGGCGAGCAGCGCGGCGGCGGGGGCGATCTTTGGATCGATCTCGACGGCGACGGACAGTTCGACGGCGCGAAGGGGGAGCGGTTCGGCCCGGGTAAGCCGCTTAAGCTCTTTGGGCGGTCGTTCGAGTATCAGGCGAACGAACGAAAAGACCGCCTGGAGTTGAAACCCACCGCCGGTTAAAGAACATCGCGTCGCGGCGTTTGGCCGCGGCACCGGCGAGATCCTCTCGCCCGGCGTCGCGATAAAGCTGAATCACTTTCTTCCAGCCGTTGCCGAGGTGGATCTCTCGAGTCGCGAGGAAGCCTTTGCCCCCGTCGGTCTTTGGATCGACCTGCGTCTGGCGATGCTGCTCGAGGGCCTCTTCAAGCAGCTTCGCGAGGGCGACGTCATGCCCTTGGCTTTCAAGCGCGGGGACGATCTGAAGAAGAACTGCGTACAGGATCGGACCTTTTCCGGGGGGCGGGGTGTCGAACGTTTCCCGGATGTGCGCGAAGCCCTCTTCGATCTTGCCCAGCCGAACCTCGGCGTAGCCGAGTTGGAGCAGGTCGTTGACGCGCCGGTCCTCGTTCGGGGAATGCTGGGCGGCGAGGCGATAGGCTTTCTCCAGCCCCGCCCAATCCCGCGCAGTATCGTACACCTTGCCGTAGCGCCAGGCTTGGGATGGGTCGATGGAGCCGAGGTCGATCCGTTTGACGATCTCTTGCGCGGATTCGGCCAGGAAATCGTGTGCTTGGGTGTCGTCGATCTGTCCGCGCGCGATTCGAATCGCCAAATCGTTCCACCCCTCCGCGAGGCGTTGTTCCATCGCGTCGATGTCGTTGATCTCGATCGCCGTGGGGCTGTTCGGATCGGGGATCTGCCCGGTCTGGCAGCCGGTGGCGAAGACGAGTAGCGCGGCGCATGCCAAGAAAATCTGTTTCATGACCCTCACAAGAGGGATTGTGCCCCTCCAAGCAAGCCTAACGCCGAAAACGCGTCCGGCGTTTCCGAACTAAGAGCGTACAATACCAAAACGCCATGATTCTTGTGATCGACAATTACGACAGTTTCACTTACAACTTGGTGCAGTACGTCGGGCAATGCCAAGCGGACGCTGTGGTCGTACGGAACGATCAGATCGATCTCGCCGGGATCGAGGCGATGGAGCCTTCGGGGATTTTGCTCTCGCCCGGGCCTTGCACCCCCAACGAGTCGGGGATCTGCCTCGATGTGCTTGGCGCTGCGCTCCGAAACGAGAAAAGTTTCTTTGCTTCGATCCCGATTTTCGGGGTCTGCCTCGGGTGCCAGGCAATGGGGCTGGCCGGGGGCGGGGTCGTCGCGCGAGCGGGACGCGTGATGCATGGCAAAGCTTCCCCGATCCGCCACGACGGGCAAGGTATGTTTGCGGGGTTGCCGAACCCGGTGCGGATGATTCGCTATCATTCGCTGGCCGTTCGCCCCGACGCCGTGCCCGAGGGATTTCTCGTAACGGCGACCGCCGAAGACGACGGCGAGATCATGGGGCTTCGACACGAGAGGCTGCCGATCGAGGGGGTGCAGTTTCACCCTGAGTCCGTGCTTTCGGAGAGTGGCCTCGAAATGATTCGTAACTTCGTTCGAAGCACCCGCGCGCCGCTCGGCGCGGTTTAGGCCGGCAGCTGAGGGATACCCCGTTCGTCGAGCGGCATGCCGGGATTCCAGCAGACTTCCCACGGGACGCCGTCGGGGTCTGCGAAGTAGCCGCTGTAACCGCCCCAAAACGTGTCATGCGCGGGTTTGAGAAGGGTGCCGCCGCGCGCTTGGACGGCTTCCAAAATGGCATCGACCTCGTGTTTCTCTCGCACGTTGTGAGCGAGCGCGAATCCCCCGAAGCCAGAGCCCTCGCCGGAGACCGCGGCGTCTTTGGCCAGCTCCTCCCGAGGAAATAGTGCGAACACGAGGCCTCCCGCGTCGAAGAACGCGATCGCTCCCGCCTTGCTGGCGCTGGAAGGCTTCCAGCCCAGCGCGCCCTCGTAGAACGCGAGGGAGCGCGCGAGGTCGCGAACGCCGAGGGTGATAAACGAGATGCGTTGTTCCATGGATTTACACCGTTTCTTCGAGGGGCTGGACGCAGGCTTGCAACCGGCGCCAGGCGCGGTCCGTGGCCAAGATGTCGCGAGCAGCGAGGTAGCCCGCGGCAAAGCTTGCGGCCTGTTCGGCGATATGGAGGAGCGCGCCGGCGTTGAGCGCGACGGCTTCTTGGTGGGCCTCGGCGCCCTGCCCTTCGAGCACGGCCCGCGCGAGTCGGGCGTTCTCTTCGGGAAGACCGCCGACGAGTTCGGCCAGCGGCCTTTCCGGTGCGCCGAAATCCGAAGGGGCTAGGGTGAGCGGCTCAAGCGTTCCTCCCGAGAGCCGGACGGCTTGGGTCGGCCCGTGGGGAGCGATCTCGTCGAGCCCCGAGCCGTGAACGACGAGCGCGCGCTCCGTACCCAAAAGGCGGAGCGCTTCCGCAACCGGGTGACACAGCGCGGCGTCGTACACCCCAAGCAGCATGATCGGCGGGTGGGCCGGGTTGACAAGTGGACCCAGGAGGTTGAAGATCGTGCGGGTGGCAAGCGCTTTGCGCGCGGGCATCGCATGCCGGATCCCGGGATGATAGTGGGGCGCGAAAAGGAATGTGAATCGATGGCGGTCGAGTCGGAGGCGCGCTTCCTCGGGGGAGGCGTCCAGCGGAAGTCCGAACCGTTCGAGCAGGTCCGCGGCGCCGCATTGCGAAGAGACGGATCGGTTGCCGTGTTTGGCGACCGGGAGCCCAGCTTCCGCCGCGACGAGCGCGGCGAGTGTCGAGACGTTGAGCGTGTGTGCGCCGTCGCCGCCGGTACCGACGAGATCCGCAAAGGGCGTCTCGGGTCGCACGAACGGCCGGGCAGCGGCCCGAAGCGCTTCGGCCGCGCCGCCGATCTCCTCCGGAGTCTCCCCTTTCATGCGAAGCGCCACGAGCAGTGCGCCGATCTCGATATCGCCCATCGCGCCGCCGATCAGCGCTTCAAACAGCTCGCGCGCTTCCGCCTTCGTTAGATCCGTTCGGGCATAGAGGCGGGCGAGGGAATCTCGGACCGATGGGGGCGTGGCGGCGTCCATCGAGGTCATTGTACTTGAGGGAGGGCTTCTCCGAATCGGGGACAATAAAAGCGATGAGCTCCCAAGAATCGATCGACGCCGCGCGGCGGCTCGTCATGCGCTACGGTTGGAACGCCGCCGCGTATCAGATCGTGCATCCGAGCTTTGAGCACTGGTTTTCGAAAGAGCCCGAGGCGGTAGTGGGTTTCGTGCGGCGGGGAGGCGTCGCCGTGGTCGCGGGCGCGCCGGTTTGCGCCGAGACCGCGCTTCCGGCAGTGGTGCGCGCTTGGGAGGCTTGGTGCGCGGCCGAGGGGTTGCGGCCCTGCTATTTCGGGGCCGGGGAGCGCCTTCGAGCGTTCGGTTCGAGCGAGGGTCCGTACGCCCAAGTGCTGCTCGGCGCCCAGCCTGTCTGGCGGGGCGACGCATGGGAGGCGGCGATGCGCGCCAGGGGATCGCTCCGGGCGCAGCTTGCGCGAGCCCGTCATAAAGGGGTCGCGGTCGAGGAGTGGCCGGCAACCCAGGCTCAAGCGCACCCGGAGCTGAGGCGCTGTCTCTCGGAATGGCTGAATCGACGGGGGCTGCCGCCCTTGCGTTTCCTGGTGGAGCCGAGCACGCTCGGCCATCTGCGAGATCGGCGCGTGTTCGTCGCACGGCGCGAGGGTTCGGTCGTCGGGTTTGTGGTGCTCTCCCCGGTGCCTTGCCGCTCGGGATGGCTTACCGAGCAGTTCGTTCGGGGGAGAGGCGCGCCGAACGGAACGGTGGAACTGCTGTTGGATGCGGCGGTGCGGACGGTCTGTGCGGAAGGGGCGGAGTACGTCACGATGGGGCTTGTGCCGCTCTCCTCGCGGCTGCGCCCCGAATCGCCGCATCCGTTTTGGCTGCGCGTTCTGCTCGGCTGGGTTCGCGCGCACGGTCGAAGATTCTACGATTTCGAGGGCTTGGAGCGGTTCAAAGCGAAGTTTCAGCCGACCGAATGGGAAGGCATCTACGCTCTGTCGAAAGAGCCACGACTTTCTTGGAGAAGCCTGCGCGCGATGGCGGCCGCTTTTACCGAAGGCTCGGTCGAGGGCGCACTTTTGCGAGGGCTCGGACGTGCCCTGAGGCGGGAGCTGTGCGGGATCGGCGCTTTACTTCAGCTTTGATACGGCCTGGGTATAGCCGGCGCGCAGGGCGTGGCAGATTGCGATCGCGAGCGCGTCCGCGACGTCGTCTGGCCGGGGGGGCTTTTCAAGACCCAACAGGCGCGTAACCATGAACTGCACCTGGCGTTTTTCCGCCGAGCCCGTGCCGACGACGGCCTGCTTCACCTCCGGCGGCGAGTATTCCGACCAGGACAGTCCGGTTTCGCTGGCGGCGAGCAGCACCACACCCAGGGCTTTGGCGACGTCCATGGCGGTCGTTTTATTGACCGTGAAAAGGAGCCGCTCGGTGGCGAGAGCGTCCGGGTGGTGAATTTGGAGCAGCTCGCGCATCTTCTCGTGAGCGAAGCGAAGCCGATCCGGCAGAGCGATCTTCGGCGTTTCAATGAGCCCACAATCCAGGCACGTCAGTTGCGAGCCACTTTTGCGGACGACGCCGTAGCCGATGCGCCCGAGGCCGGGATCGATGCCGAGGATGACCATCTGAAAAGATAGTATGCCGGATGCTTCCGGGGAGGTGGACTTTTCGGAGAAGGCCGAGGTAGGTAAAATGAAAGCTCAGACCGCCTTTAACACAAGAACGATTTTTATATGGCAAACAGCAAAAGCCCGCGCCGCGGCCGCGGATCCCGAAGCAGGGGCGCCGCAAGTCCTGTTTCGAACGGGAACCCGAAAATTGAGATCGTCGTGAACGTTTCCAACCGGGAAACGAGAATCGCCGTTTTGGAGAGCGGCGCGTTGATGGAATACCGCGTCGAGCGCGAAGAGCGCGTTGTCGGCAGCATCTTCAAAGGGATCGTGCAGAACGTGCTTCCGGGCATGGACGCCGCCTTCGTGGATATCGGCCTGGAGCGCAACGCGTTCCTGTACGTCGCGGACATTCTGCCCGAGGAGAGCGGGGACAACAGTCCCGCCTCGCTCAAGCGCAGCGAGCTCCGCCGGCGCAAGATCAAAGACCTTTTGAAGCCCGGGCAGCAGCTCATGGTGCAGGTCACCAAGGGTCCTCGGGGCACCAAGGGCGCTCGCGTGAGCACGCGCATCGCGCTCCCGGGGCGCTACGTGGTGCTGATGCCCGAAGCGAATCACGTGGGCGTCAGCCGCAAGATCGAGGAGCGCGCCGAGCGCGAGCGGCTTCGCAAGCTCGGAGACAAGCTGATTCCCGAGGGGTTCGGGCTCATTATGCGCACCGAGTGCGAGCAGCGCACCGAAGCCGAGCTCAAGGCCGACATTCTCTTCCTCAAAGACCTTTGGGCTCAAGTGCTCAGTTCGGCTAAGAAGCAGCGCGCGCCGGCTTGCGTGCATCGCGACCAGACCCTGCTTTATCGAACGGTGCGCGACATGTTCGGCGAGGAGATCGATCGAATGATCATCGACGATCCCGACGAGTATGAGAAGGTGCATCTGGTGGCGAGCGTGGTGGCGCCGGGGATCCGGGACAAGATCGAGCTGTACGACGGCGAAGAGCCGAGCTTCGACTATTTCGGGATCGAGCAGGAGTTGGAGCGCTTGCTTCAGCACCGCGTGAATCTCAAATCCGGAGGCTCGCTCGTGATCGACGAGATGGAGGCCCTGACCGCGATCGATGTCAACACCGGCAAGCACGTCGGCTCGACCTCCCTGCACGACACGATCCTCAAATCGAACCTGGAGGCGGCCGACGAAGTGCTGCGCCAGCTCCGGCTGCGCGATATGGGCGGCATCATCGTCACGGACTTCATCGATATGGAGTCGGCAGACGACCGCAAGCGGGTGCTCGATCATTTCACAGAAGGACTGGCCCGAGATCGGGCGCGAACCCGCGTGGGCCGGATCTCTTCGCTCGGGCTCGTCGAAATCACGCGCAAGCGGACCGGCGAGTCGGTGACCGAGGCGATTTCCGAAGTCTGCCCCTTGTGCTCGGGGCAGGGGCGCATCTCCTCCAAGGAGACCGTGTCTTTGTGGATCGAGCGCGACATGTGGCGCAAGAGCCAAGACCCCGGCAACGCGTTCTTCATCGAATGCCACCCGGCCGTCGTTGAGGCGCTGATCGGCGCAGACGGCGAAAATGTGGAGGACCTGGAGCACGAGATGCGACGGGGCATCTTCATCCGAGCGAATTTCGACCTCGAATATGAAGAATACGAAATCCACAGCGGGACCATCGAGCAGTTCGAGCGCGAATTCATGGGGTACCGACGAGCCCAGGTCGTGGAGTGCAACGTCCGTCGCTCGGCGTTCGAGCATTCGAACAAGGTCGTCGGATGGACCGACCAGGGGTATTACGTCGAGCTGATCGACGGACATTCCTACGTCGGGCACCGCGCGAAGGTGTGCCTGCAAGACATCCGCCGCTCTTACGCTGTCGCAGACGTCATCTTGCCCGGCGCGCCCATGCCGTCGCGTTCCCTCGCGTAACGCCCGATTCGTTTGAAGCCCCCTCCCCCGGTGGGAGGGGTAAACTCCGAGACCAAATTTATAGGCCCGAATCTGTATGCAAATCACTCGAGAAGATCTGAACCCGTGCACCGTCCAACTCCAAATCGTTTGCGAGCCCGAAGAGGTGCGCGAGGGCTTCGAGAAAGCCTTTAAAAAGGTAACGAAGAAGATGAAGTTGCCGGGCTTTCGCCCGGGCCACGTGCCGAAGTCGATTCTGGAACAGTACGTCGACAAGAGCGACCTGTACGATCAGGCTGCCGAGGAGATCGTGAACCGCACGTTCCGGAAGGCGCTCGAAGAGCAGAAGCTCGAGGTGGACGCCAGCACCCGGCCGTTCGTGGATCTGAAGAAGCTCAACGACGAAGAGAGCGCTTGCGAGTACTTGGTGAAAGTGCCGCTTCCTCCGATCGTCGAGCTCGGTGAAATCGAGAAGCTGCCTGTGGAGAAGCCCACGACGGAGGTCTCCGCCGAAGAGATCGAATACCACCTCAACGAGATGCGGAAGCATCGCGGCACGCGCGAATCGGTCACGACCCGAGGCGTGCAAGAGGGAGATGCCGCCGTCGTGAACATCCGCGTCGATGGCGACGAGGGCGAAGGGCGCACTTTCATGACGATGGTGGGGCAGACCTTCCCGCAACTCGATCAGGCGCTGATGGGGATGAAGGCCGAGGACACCAAGTCTGCGACGGTCACGTTCCCCGAGAACTTTCAAGAAAAGGATTGGGCGGGCAAGCCGCTGAAGGTCAAGATCACCTTGAACTCGCTGACCGCGGTTAACCTGCCCGAGTTGGACGACGAGTTCGCCAAGACGATGAAGGCCGACAACCTCGACGAGCTTCGAACCAAGTTGGCCGAGCAGATCCAGGCCGCCAAAGAGGAGATGATCCGCGAGATCGTCGGCGAGCAGCTTTTCGAGCAGCTTTTGCAGCGCAGTAAGGTCGAGGTGTCCGACCCGATGTGGGAGGGGATCGCCGAGCGCCGCTTGCAAGAGACCGCCGAGGAGCAGAAACAGCAGGGCAAAACGCTGGAAGAGTACGCCGAGGCGAACGGTCTGACGATCGACAGCCTTCGCGAGGAGTGGCGCGCGAAAGCGAAAGAGCACGTGCAGCGCGCGCTCTTGGTGCGCGAGGTGTTCTCCAGCCAGCAGATGAAGCTTGCGGAGCGGGAGTTGAGCCGCGAACTGCTGCAGATGGCGCAAGAATTCCGTGTCTCGCCGGAAGAGATGCTGGACGTATTAAAGAAGAACAACGCCGTTCAAGAGCTTCATTTCCGAGCGATGACGCGCATGGTCTCGGAACTGCTCTTGGAGAAGGCGGAGGTCAAAGAGGTGGCCGTTCCGGCCGGAGCATAAGCTTCCCGCCGCGAGCGACCGATGATTTAGGGAAGCCGCGCGCGGGAACGATTCGTTCCGGCTCGCGGCTTGGGTAAACGAACGAGGAGAACTCAAAGCAACATGGGCATTCCGTACGTAATCGAACAGACGTCGCGAGGCGAAAGAACCTACGATCTCTGGTCGAGACTGCTTAAGGACCGCATCGTCTTTCTCGGGACGCCGGTGGACGACTACGTCGCGAACCTCATCGTCGCGCAGCTGCTTTTCCTCGAAAAAGAGGATCCCGACAAGGACATCGACTTTTACATCAACAGCCCGGGGGGATCGGTGACCGCGGGACTCGCGATCTACGATGCGATGCAGATCATCAAGCCCGACGTGGCCACGATCTGCGTGGGGCAGGCCGCCTCGATGGGCGCGGTGCTTCTCGCGGGTGGAGCCAAAGACAAGCGCTATTGCTTGAAGCACGCCCGAGTGATGATCCACCAAGTCAGCGCGGGCTTTCAAGGCACCACGGCGGATATCAACGTCCAAGCGGCCGAGATCAACCGGGCCATGGAGACGCTGATGGAGATTTTGGCGCGACATACCGGCAAAGACTCGGAGAAAGTTCGCAAGGATTGCGACCGAGATTACTTTATGTCCGCGGAAGAGTCCGTGGCGTACGGGCTCGTCGACAAGGTGTTGGAGAGCGGCGTCCGTTAACGATAAGGAAGGAATCGACTAGGGAATGGCAAAAATCGAACGGCGGGATCAGTGTTGTCTTTGCGGAAAGACCAAGGAACAGGTCAAAAAGCTTATCGTCGGTCTGCACGGGGCGGTCTGTTCGGACTGCATCGACCTGTGTAACGACATCTTGCACAACGATCCCGACCGTCACGCTGCCGTCGGTTCTTCGGCCTTTCGCTCTCAAGGGGGCGGCAAAGAGGAGAGCGAGGCCACTCCCAAACCCAAAGAGATCGTGCAGTTCCTGGATCGATACGTGGTCGGCCAGGACTTTGCCAAGCGCGCGCTTTCGGTGGCCGTCTACAACCACTACAAGCGGGTGACCGAGCGCCTGGGCGCTTCCGGCGAAGAGGACGAGGTCGAACTGCACAAGAGCAACATCTTAATGATCGGCCCCACGGGGTCGGGTAAAACGCTGCTTGCTCAGACGCTGGCCCGCATGCTGAACGTGCCGTTCGCCATCGCGGACGCCACGGCGCTGACTGAGGCCGGGTATGTCGGCGAAGACGTCGAGAACATCTTGCTGAAGCTGTATCAGGCGGCCGAGGCGATCGATCCGCGCAACGCTCGCCATCTTTGCGAACGAGGCATCATCTATGTCGACGAGATCGACAAGATCGCCCGCAAGAGCGACAATCCGTCGATCACCCGCGATGTGAGTGGCGAAGGCGTGCAACAGGCGCTTTTGAAGATTTTGGAGGGCACCACGGCCAATGTGCCGCCGCAAGGGGGGCGTAAGCACCCACAGCAGGAGTACATCCAGATCGACACCACGAACGTGTTGTTCATCTGCGGCGGGGCGTTCGAGGGGATCGAGGAGACGATTCGCCGCCGCATGAAAGAGAAGGTCATGGGCTTCCGCGCTTCGCCCGAAACCAAGGACGAAGAGCGCAAGAACATTCTGCGCGATGTGCTGCCGGAAGACCTCCTCAAGTTCGGTTTGATTCCTGAGTTCATCGGCCGCCTGCCCGTGATCGCGACGCTGGATCCGCTGGACGAAGAGACCCTCGTGCGTATTTTGAAGGAGCCGCGCAACGCGGTGCTCAAGCAGTACGCCAAGTTCTTCGAACTCGACGGGGTCGAGTTGATCTTCGAAGAAGAAGCGCTAAGCGAGGTCGCCCGAGAGGCGCTCAAGCGTAAGACCGGTGCTCGGGCGCTCCGCGCGATCATCGAGCAGGTCATGATGGACGTGATGTACGAGGTGCCCAGCAACGACGACATCAAGCGTGTGATCGTGCCGAGCGGCGTGATCGACGAAGGGCGCCACCCGATCCTTCTGACCGAAGAGCAGATTCAAAAGCAGGCCTCTTAAGGCCTGCGCTGCTTCCGGCATTTTCCGAGAGGGCTCTAGTATGCTAATCGCATGACGACGGCGCAAGCTCCCGTGAAATTTGTTTGGAATGATCCTTTATTGTTTGAAGAGTTGCTGGGCGAGGAAGAGCGGCTCATCCGGCAGAGCGTCCATAAATATTGCCAAGAACGGCTCATGCCTCGCATCCTTGAGGCGAACCGGCACGAGAAATTCGACCGGGAGATCCTTCGCGAGATGGGAGCGTTGGGGCTTTTGGGATGCACGATCCAAGGCTACGGCTGCGCCGGGCTCAACTACGTAAGTTACGGTTTGATCGCCCGAGAGGTCGAGCGCGTCGATTCGGGCTATCGCTCGGCGATGAGCGTCCAATCGAGCCTGACGATGCACCCGATCGATGCCTACGGCACGGAAGAGCAGAAACAGAAGTATCTCCCCAAGCTGGCGACGGGCGAATGGGTGGGGTGCTTCGGGTTGACCGAGCCGGATTACGGTTCCGATCCCGGAGGGATGAAGACACGCGCCAAAAAGGTCGACGGGGGCTATCTCCTCAACGGTTCCAAGACTTGGATCACCAACTCCCCGATCGCGGATGTGTTCATCGTTTGGGCGAAGACCGAGGACGAAGCGATTCGCGGCTTCGTGCTGGATAAGGGCTTGAAGGGGTTGAGCGCGCCGAAGCTGGAGGGCAAATTCTCGCTCCGGGCCTCGGAGACCGGCATGATCGTGATGGAGGACGTGCTCGTTCCGGACACGGCGTTGCTTCCGCACGCCGAGGGTCTCAAAGGGCCGTTCGGATGTTTGAACCGAGCGCGTTACGGGATCGCGTGGGGTGCGCTCGGCGCGGCCGAGTTCTGCTGGCACGCGGCTCGGCAGTACACGCTCGACCGGAAGCAGTTCGGAAAGCCTTTGGCGGCGAATCAATTGATCCAGAAGAAGCTCGCCGATATGCAGACCGAGATTACGTTGGGCTTGCATGCCGTGCTCCGGCTCGGCCGATTGGTCGACGAGGGCAAGATGCTCCCGGAAGCGATCTCGATGCTCAAGCGCAACAACTGCGGCAAAGCGTTGGCGATCGCCCGCGAGGCACGCGATATGCACGGCGGGAATGGCATCGCGGACGAATTTCATGTGATCCGCCACGTCATGAACCTCGAGGCCGTCAATACCTACGAAGGCACGCACGATATCCACGCGCTGATCTTGGGACGAGCTCAAACGGGGATTCAAGCCTTCCAATAAAGGACGGAAGGCATCATGCGGGTTCGCAAAACAAGGATCGTGGCCGGCGCGCTGATCGGGCTGTATCTGCTCCCGATCCTCGCGGGCTGGAAGACGTTCCTGATATGGGGGCAGATCACCGCCCTGATCGGGCAGTCTCCGATCGATCTCGCGCTGGGCGGCAACCTCCATGTGTTGCGCTATACCGTCATCTTGCCGGTCTTGATCGTCGCAAAAGCGCTGGGAATGCCCCCGGACACGCTCTTCGGCTACGCGGTCTTCGCTTCGGTCGTCGGCGCGTCGTGGCTGCTCGCACGCTCGGTCGCGATGGCTCAGGGGCGCCCCCCGGAGTACTGGGACCGCTACTTCCCGATCCCTTTTGGTTTCCTGGCTTTGTTATCGCTCAACATGAATGGCCGGATCGCATTCGCGATGCTCGGGTTTGCGCTCTTGCTGGCGGGGCAAACAGCTTGGGTCGCTCGGCGTTCCAGTGCGTTTCAGGTGGGGTGGCGGCAGGTCGTGGGCCTTTGGCTGATGAGTGTCAGCAGTGGGACGTTTTTGGTGGGCCTGCTGAGTGTGGGCGCGTTCAGTTTGCTCGCGGGGTTGCGCCACGCGCCCCGAATTCCTCGCCGCGATTGGCGGCTCTTTCGGTTGGGTGCGGGGCTTGTGCTTCTTTTGCTCCCTCTCGGAGGCTTGTTTTTGAAAAAGAACGTGGACTTCTTCGGAGGGGGAATGGAGGGGTTCGTGAAGATGTTGGCGCACGGCGCGGGGCGGGTGATGCCGAGCGCCGATCCTGTCTCGTGGCTGCTCTTGGCAGGCCTAGCCGCTTGTTTCGGCTTGGGAGCGCTTCGGTGGGTCCGCGGCCTGAAGGGAGAGCTCCGCGCGGATTCCGCGGCCGCCCCGCTTCAGATCGGCGCCATGTTTTCAGTCCTCGGGGGATTATTCGGGCTTTCGACCTTCGCGGCGGGCATCCCCGTGATCGTGGCGCTTGCGCAAACGCGTGCGCTCCGGCCGCAAAAATCGTCCACAATGCCTGTATGATCACCCTCTTCGTGCGCGGGCTCGAAGCGTACGCCTATCATGGCGTGGGCGATGCCGAGCAGAGCGTGGGGCACCGCTACGTCATGGATCTCGAACTCGATCTCGACGCTCCTGCCCGGCAAAGCGATCGGATCGAGGAGACCGTGGATTACGGCGAGGTCTCGCAGTGGCTCGTTCAGTCCCTGCAAACGACGCAGAATCGCACGCTGGAACACCTGGCCCAACGCTTGGGCGAAGCGCTTTTGGAGCGCTATCCATCCGTCCGGCGCGTGCATTTGAGTGTGGCGAAGCGTCTGCCTCCAGCCCCGATCATCGCGGATCTCGCCGGGGTTCGGGTGAGCCTCGAGCGATAAAATTATCGAAACCGCACTTCCAGACCGTTCGTCCAACGGATAACAACCTACGAGGAGAGTACGGTGATGAAAACACGACAACGATGGATTGCGCTGGGAGTGTGCGGAGCGATGCTAGTCGGCATGGCGACTCTGCCACGCATTTCGAACGGAAGCGAAGAGGGGCGTCGCAATACGACGTATGCGCTTGGCGCGGCTTCTCTGTATCTGCTTTCCAAGAAGAAAACCACGCTCGGCGTGGTGGGGCTCGGCGCTACGGCCTACTCTGCGGGCCAACTTCAGAACAAGATCAACGACCGCCATCGCAAAGAGCAGCAGACGGCCGTCAATCGCGCCTCACAACCGCGCCGCGCGGCGGCTGCGCCTGCCCCGAGCAAAGCGCAGGTCGCTCGGTCGCTTTCCAAAGACGAATTGGCGAATCTTCCCGCGGTGCAGGAGCTGATCAGTAGCGCCTATAAGAAAGGAATGGACGCCGGATATCAGAACGGTTACAGCGAAGGGAAGACGGTCGCTTATTCGGCGCGCGCCGCCGGCGCCGTGAAAACCCAGCCTGCCGCTGCTCCCGCTCCGGCGAGCGGAGGGTCGACTTACGAGCGAATCCTTCTTGCGATGAAAGAGTAGCCCGTGGGGTTTTGGTAACCCCTCAAGTCAAAGGGGAGCCATCGAAACGATGGCTCCCCTTTTTTTGTCGAATCGTTGCGTTGCTCATTCCTCGGGAGCGCGGTAGAGCACTTTGCCGGTCGGATCGAGCACGGAAACCCAAGCATCGCCCTGAAAGACGCCTTGAGTGACGCGGGGCTTGCCCGCGCCGTCCGAGATCGCGAGGCTTGCCCCTTCGGCCTCCGCAGAGAGCGAGACGAGGCTGGTGCCTTTGGCGTCGTAGAGTTCGAGCGTCGGGCGTTCTTCGGCGGCCTCCAGCGCGATGCGAGGCTTGCCGCTGGCGTCGTTGAGGCTGAGTGTCGCGCCGCGTTCTCCGACAAAGAGAATGCCCTGCGTTTTTCCTTTGGCATCGACTAACTCGATTTTTTCGGCGCGGAGCGTCCCTCCGCCTCGGCCGCAGCCCATGAAAGCGAGCGCGGGGACTGTGAGGCTCAGGGCGGCAAACGCGGTCAGCCACCGGGTTCTTTTACGAAGCGTCTCGACCTCGGCGGCGAGTATGTCCAATCGGGAATCCATCGTTCAGTCTCCTTATGGGGATGTCGAGTATGAGACGAACGGTCGGAGGGTGGGGTTTCCGCTTTCGAAAGGGAAAGCGGAAAATGAAAAGGCCGGTAAGAATTTACCGGCCTTGCAGAGATAGGAAGTATCGAAACGCTTAACTTGTAAGAACGCCCATGAGTGAGGCGAATAAGCCTTTACCCAGATTGCGTTTTGCTTTCGCGACAAAGTTGGAATTTCGGCTCCAACCCCGGGTATTTACGATCAAAACCGGTTGCGAAACAAATTCGCGGGGGCTTAGTTTATCGCGATACCCTGCTTGTAAAGAGAGAGCATCTAGATCCGCCAACCGCAAATGGGGTTTTTGTCTTTCTAGCTGCTCGTCGACGGCGGCTAACCATTGCTCGTACCTCATGACCATGATTACCAGCCCTAACGAAAAGAAGTTCCCAATGTTTCACGAAGGAAAGAAAAAAATAAAAAAAGGGAGGAGCGTCCCGAACTTTTTGGGACGCTCGTCCCTCGCATGCGATTTGGTTAAGGATGAGGTTACTCGGTGCGGACCATGGTGACTTTCGCGTTGATCGGGCCGGGCGCGCCAGGGAACGGTGCGTTCGTCCAGGCCTGGTCGACCTTGACGAGGATGCCGGTGGCCTTATCGACCCAGAGGTGGCCGACGTTGGTGGTCGCGTCCGGGCTGGCCTCCTTGACCGACACTTTGATCTTGAAGGTCTCCCATTTGTCCACGGTCTCTTCGCCGAGCACCGTGTACTCCGCGAGGACCTGATAGGTCTTGCGCTTGGAATCGGCGGCGATTTCGTGCTTCCAAGTATCGCCGACTTTGAGCTCTTGCTCGGAGGCGCGGAAAGTTGTGATGTAGGCCAGGCGATAGCTTTCCGGATCTTTCGCGTCGAGAATCTCGACGACTCCGCCATAGGGCTCATAGGTTACGACCATCGGATCGCTCGTGGGCATCGGCAGTTCGTCCGAGCCGATGATCAACTTGGGCTCCAGTTGGGCGCTGTTTACGGTGAATTGCCCTTGGGGGCTGACCTTGACGACTTTATCGACCACCATGCTGGAATAGGTGGCCTTTTGGCCCGAGATGTCGATCTCTGCCATGAGTTTGTATTTTGTGGTCTCGCCGACCTTCGGCGCGCGCTTCAGGAGGTGGCCTTGCTGAACCCCGGCGAAGCCGAGCGCGGCGGCGAGCGTCAGCCCTAAAATCAGTTTGGATTTTTTCATAACCTGCTTCCTCTTGGGAGCGACGAACTCCCCTCTACACAGTTTGACGTATGTTCGTCGCAAACGGTCCACTTTTCGTCTTGAGGCCTTTCGGCGAGTCGCTGGGAACGGATGCGGTACACTAAGCGTTGATGATATTGAGCCTATAGCACTCAAGTCTTCTATAGGTAACAGGAGCAGGTTTAAGAAATGGGCAAAACTGTCGGAATCGATCTTGGTACTACGAACTCGGTCGTCGCCGTAATGGAAGGTGGCGAGCCGGTAGTGATCAGTACCTCGGAAGGGGGGCGCACGCTGCCGAGCGTCGTGGGCTTCAAGCAGAACGGCGAACGGGTGGTCGGCGTGACGGCCAAGCGTCAGGCGGTTGTAAACCCGGAGAATACGATCTACTCGATCAAGCGGTTCATGGGGCATAAGATGGCCGAGGTCGAAAAGGAGGCGAAGAACGTCTCTTACCAAGTTAAGCCGGGCAAAAACGACACGGTCGTGGCGCACGTGCCCGCCGTGGACAAGGATTTCACCCCCGAAGAGATCTCGGCGATGATCCTTCAGAAGCTGAAGGCCGACGCCGAGGCGTACCTTGGGCAGACGGTGGACAAGGCCGTCATCACCGTTCCGGCCTACTTCAACGATTCGCAGCGCACCGCGACCAAGAACGCGGGCGAAATCGCTGGCCTTGAGGTGCTTCGCATCATCAACGAGCCGACCGCGGCGTCGCTCGCTTATGGCCTGGATAAGAAAGCGAACGAAACGATTCTTGTCTTCGACCTGGGCGGCGGCACGTTCGACGTGTCGGTGCTCGACGTGGGCGAAGGCGTGTTCGAGGTCAAAGCCACGGCCGGTGACAGTCACCTGGGAGGCGACGATTTCGACCAGAAGATCGTGGATTATCTCGCCAGTGAGTTCAAGAAAGATCAGGGTGTGGATCTGTTGAAGGACCGTTCGGCGGTGCAACGGTTGCGCGAAGCGGCGGAGCGCGCGAAGATCGAGCTGAGCTCGCAGATGTCGGCGAATGTAAACCTGCCGTACATCACCGCGGTCGATAATGAGCCGAAGCACCTCGACTACACCGTCACGCGGGCGAAGTTCGAAGAGTTGACGGCCGATCTGATGGAGCGCGTCAAAAAGCCGTTCATGCAAGCGCTCGAAGACGCGAAGCTCAAGCCGGGCGACGTGGATGAAGTGATCCTAGTGGGCGGCTCGACTCGCATGCCTCAGGTGCACGAGCTCGTCAAGAGGTTGACCGGAAAGGACCCGAACCGCTCGGTGAACCCGGATGAGGTGGTGGCGATCGGCGCGGCGATTCAAGCCGGCGTCATGGGCGGCGAGGTTCAAGATATCGTGCTGCTCGACGTCACGCCGCTGAGTCTCGGCGTCGAAACCCAAGGCGGGATCTTCGACAAACTGATCGATCGGAACACGACCATCCCCACGAAGAAGAGCCGCGTATATACGACCGCGGCGGACAATCAGCCGGAGGTCGAAATCCATGTGCTTCAGGGCGAGCGTCCGATGGCGCGAGACAACAAGAGCCTCGGTCGGTTCCATCTGGGAGGAATTCCCCCCGCTCCGGCGCGCGTGCCACAGATCGAGGTGACCTTCGACATCGACGCGAACGGTCTTTTGAACGTCAGTGCGCAGGAGAAGGGGACGGGCCAAAAGCAGAGCATCACGATCACCGGAAGCGGCAACCTCGACAAGAGCGAGATCGAGCGCATGGTGAAGGAGGCCGAGATGAACGCCGAGGCCGACCGACGCCAGCAGGATATGATCGAGATTCGTAACCGGGGCGAGTCGCTCGCGCATCAGACCGAGCGCGTGCTGAAAGAGAGTGAGGACAAGATCGACGAAGCGACGCGCCAGCGAGCGACCGAGAAGATCCAGGCACTTCGCACCGCGATTCAGGGAGACGATCCCGACGAGATTCAGCGGTTGTACAGTGAGCTCGAAGCCGAGAGCCATGCCATCTCGGAGCAGCTTTATAAAGCCAGCGCCGGCGATGCGCCGGAGGGCGAGCCCCAGGCGACCTCCGCGGCCCCCGATGAAGAGGTCATCGAGGCTGAATTCAAGGAAGAGAAGTAAGCCGTTCCTCCTTCATAAGGGAGAACGTTGTAGCGGCGAGGCTGGCGATTCATCGCCGGCCTCCTCTTTTTTAGCTTAAAGGGTTTGTCGGGATGCTTTGGCGCTTGTCCGATCGCATCAAGGAGACAAAGCCATGCGTGTTTTGCTTGGTGTGGCTGCCGAAGCGGCGGGATGGCTGCGCTCGGCGTCGCGAGTGTTGGATCTCATGCCTCTGGTCGGTGCCCTGGCGATCGCATTGAGGTCATGGGCAAGACGAATGTCGTCCAAAGACGGTGTAGACGGGCGGCATGGCCCCGTCGCCTTTGGCGAAATTAGTGTCTTGGAAAGGGGCAGATGCTGTCAGCCGCCGGGAGGAGGATGGGCGTGGCGGTTCTAACTGGCCGGCACCGTTTCGATCGACGAGGATCGGGCTGGGCGCTTGAGTGTTCATTCTAGGGCTCGGGTGGACGATGCGGATTGCGCAGAAAGCCCCAGCGGATCCCGGACGGCGGAGGTGGCAGTCAATTTTGGCGAGAGGGAGCGGCGGATCGGAAAGCAGGATCGGCTTCGACAGGCAATTTTGTGCGAGTGCGTGGTAACGGCTCGTTGAGATGGCCTTTCTAGGCCGATCGTTTCAAAAGACGGAGGGGCGGACGGGTGTCAGCCTCGATTGCGAGATTTCAATGAGATAACAAGCCGGTGTGGCGCTCGCTAGGGTGGCCTTGAATGGCAAGCGAAGTGAGGAGGAGATCGTAAAATGAAAGGGGCGCTCCGGCTTTCCAAGCCGGCGCGCCCGGAGCGGGTTAACCCTTGAGCTCGCTCGCGATCGCTTCGGCGAAGCCGGAGGTCGTTGCGTCGCCGCCGAGGTCGTAGGTCTTGACGCCGCGCGCGAGCGTGGCCGAAAGCGCGCCTTCGATGGCGGTCTTCTTATCGAGTTCACCGAGGTGCTCCAGCATGAGCGTGCTGCTGAGCAGCAGCGCGGTGGGGTTGACCTTGTTCATGCCGGTGTATTTCGGCGCGGAGCCGTGCACGGCTTCGAACACCGCGCACTTGTCGCCGTAGTTCGCGCCGGGGGCGAGGCCGAGGCCACCCATCATGCCCGCGGCGAGGTCGCTCACGATGTCGCCGTAGAGATTCGGCATGACGAGCACGTCGTAGCGGTCCCAGCGGGTCACGAGCTGCATGCACTGGTTATCGACGATGTTGTCCCACGACTCGATCTCGGGGTAGTCCGCCGCGACGCGCTGGAACGTGCGGAGGAACAAGCCGTCCGCGATCTTCATGATATTCGCCTTGTGGACACCGACGACGAGGCGGCGCTTGTTCTTGCGGGCGTATTCGAACGCCGCGCGGCAGATCCGCTCGCTGCCGGGTTCGCTGATCAGCTTCAGCGAGTGGGCGACGGTCTCGGTGGCCATGTACTCGATTTGGGCGTACAGGTCTTCGGTGTTTTCGCGGAAGATGACGAGATCCAGGTTCTTGAACGGAGTCTCGACGCCGGGAAGACTCTTGACCGGCCGCACGCAGGCGTACAGATCGAGCTTCTTGCGGAGCGTGACGTTCGGGCTGACCGAGCCCTTGCCGATCGGGGTGGTCATCGGGGCTTTCAGCGCCAGACCGACCTCTTTGATCTTCGCGATGGTCTCGTCGGGAACGATCGGTTGACCGGCCTCGACGCACTTGAGCCCGGCCTGCACCTCGATCCAATCGATGTCGATTTTGGCGGCCTGAAAGACGGTCTCGACCGCGGCGACGATTTCGGGGCCGATGCCATCGCCTCGAATCAAACAAACTTTATGTGCCATGTCTTTTCCTTAAACTTCTCCTCTTTCTCGTCCTGCGATCAGTACGGCTGGCTGAATTGGTCGATCCCATCCTTGCGGAACAGTTTCTGGCATTTCACCCATTTCCAGCCTAGGCCGGTAAGATGAGCCACGAGCTCATCCACCTGCTCCCCGGTAACCTCGGATTCGGACAGATAGCGGCAGCGGGGGCAATCGCCGAGGACCAGATCGGGGGCCGGGCCGGGATACACGCGCGTGCCACGGTTCGAGATCAGGTTCAGTTCGAAGGGGCCGATCTGTTTGGGCAGATCCGGCGTTTGAGGGGTGTTCAGATAGACGTCCACCCCATGCAAAGTCATCATCGGTGCATTTCTCCTCTCAGGCGTAGTACCGAAAGGAGATTATGGAAAGTTGCCTCCTCGGAAGTCAAACTTCAGGTTCCCTCGCCGGGGGAACGCGGTGCACGCCGAGCTGCACCGGCTCGGGGCGAAAGACCAGATCGAGGGTCCAATCGAGGGCGATGCGCAGCCGTCTCGAAAGGCTCGGCATCTTGAAAAAGTAGACCGTGCGATAGAGCCACCAAGCGGGCCATCCCGAGAGCTTGACGCCCAGCACTTTGGCGACGGCGGTGCGGCATCCCAGGGCCGCGATCGAGCCCAGCTCTTGGTGCCGAAACGGTACGAGCGGCTTCTTTCGAAGTTGCCGCAGGATGTTGTGAGCGGCATGCGCCCCCTGCCGGGTAGCGTTTTGCGCGGTCGCGGCATAGGGCCGCCCGTTCGGGGCGAGGAGGTGGGCGCTGTCTCCGACGGCCCAGACGTCCTCGAACCCCTGCACGCGCAGATGTTCGTCGCAGAGGAGGTATCCCCGCTCATCGAGCGGGAGCTCTGGGATAGTGGCGAGAAGAGGATTGGGAAGGATGCCCGCGCACCAAACGGCGGTGCGGCAGGGGAGCGTCTCCCCGGTCTCCAGCGTGACGCGATCGCGCTCGATCAGGGTGAGCGTATTCCCCGTCAGGATGCGCATCCCGCGCTTTTGAAGATGCCGGGCGGCGTAGCTTGCGAGTCCTTCGTCGAGGGCAGGGAGGATCCGCTCCGATTTTTCGATCAGCACCACGCGGATCTCCTTGGGTGGGACGGTCGCGTAGGCGCGGGCCATCTGCGTCAGGAAATCGTGATACTCGCCCGCGAACTCGGTCCCGGTGAAGTTCGACCCGACCACGACGACGGTGAGGAGGGCTTTTCGCCGCTCGGGATCGGTTTCGTACTGGGCTTCCTCCAGCAAACGGATGCCGTGGTCGCGCAGGGCGATCGAATCGGCGAGGCTTTTCAACTCGAAGCCATGCTCTCGCAAACCGGGGACCGGGGGCAGGCGGGTGACCGAGCCGGGGGCGAGAACGAGTCGGTCGTAGGACAACTCTAGGGCCTGCCCCGAATCCTCGGATCGACAAGTCACTGTCTTTCGCTCAAGGTCGATCGCCTCGACGCGTCGCATGAGGAAATGGCCGCGCTTGAGAAAATGGCGAATCGGGACGACCACATGGCGCGGTTCGAGGTTGCCGACGCCGGCTTCGACCAAGAGCGGATAGAACAGGAGAAAGTTGCGCCGGTCGACCAGAGTCAGCTCGACCTCTCGGGGGAGCTTGCGCGAAAGCACCCGGGCGCATTCGGCGCCTCCGAATCCGCCGCCAACAATCAGAATCCGTGTGGGCGTGGCCATCGAAAGATGAGACGGAGAAAGCCGCGCCCCCGGGTGAATCTTTTCGGCGAATCGTTGGGGCGAGCCTTCCGAAGCGGTATCCTGAAAGCCTTATGACGGCGGACCTCCTGGCATACGACCTGATTCGCGATATCCCCGATTTCCCGAAGCCGGGCATCGTTTTCAAGGACATCGCTCCGGTGCTGCAACACCCCGCGGCGTTCGCGCAAATCGTGGAGCTTTTGGCGGCGGACGCAGTCAAGCAGGGAGCGGATGTGATCGTGGGGATCGAGAGCCGGGGCTTCGTGTTCGGCACCCCGATCGCGCAGTCGTTGCACAAGCCGTTCGCGATGGCGCGAAAGCTCGGCAAGCTGCCCTACGACCGCATCGCGGAGGAGTATGCGTTGGAGTATGGAACGAACGTCGTCGAGATGCATACCGACGCCGTCGCTCCGGGGCAGAAGGCGTACATCGTCGACGACTTGCTCGCGACGGGAGGAACCGCGGCCGCGGCGGCTCGACTCGTCGAGCGACTCGGCGGTTCGGTGTGCGGGTTCGGATTCATGGTGGAACTCGGCTTTCTCCGTGGTCGGGAGAATCTGCTCGGCTATTCGATTCGTTCTCTGATCGAATTTTAGGAGCGCTTCCGCTTCAAAAAACCCGGTGAAAGCCCGGGGCCTCGCTTCTTGGCGCGATTTGGCATAATATATATAAGAAGTGCCGCCTTTTGGCGTGCGTGGCGCCTGCGACTAATTTTCTCGTTTCGGGCTCCATTCAAAGCGATAGTTTTCAAACGATGTTCATGAGTCGAACGATTTCTCTTCCCGAATCCAACGAGGTCTTCGAAGCGTCGGAAACGGCCCTCGGACGTTGGATGGTCACCATTTTCAACAACGAGACGAACCAACTGGACGAGGTCATCCAGATTCTCATCTCGGCGACGGGCTGTGACCTGCAAGAAGCCGAGATCGAGACCTGGGAAGCGCACACTTACGGAAAGGCCCCGGTCCACTTCTCCGCGCGCGAAGAGTGTGAGACAGTCGCTCGGACGATCTCTCGGATCGGTGTGCGGACTGAGGTGACGCGCGAGTGGGAGGATTGATGAATCGCCCGATTTTTTCTACCGTCGAAACGCCGGAACGCCTTCTGAACGATCTGGAAACGAGTTACGATTCTTGGATCGTGACGGTGTTCAACAACGAACACAACACCTACGAAGAGGTCATTGCGGTGCTGATGCTTGCCACGAGCTGCTCGCTCGAAGAGGCGCACATCGAAACATGGGAGATCGACCATCTAGGCAAGTCGGTCGTTCACTGCGCGGTGCAGCAGGAATGTCACGACGTCGCGCGGGTCATCGCTCGCATCGGGATTCGGGTCGAAGTCTCCTCCGAATCGCTGTAGGTTCGTCTCGGGTGCTCGGGTGATTTTATGCCCTTCCGCGCCGTATAATTTGCCATGCGATCATTTTTTCGATGGCCTTTAGCCGTGGCCGCTCTGCTCGGTGCGGTCTACTCGGCCGCTGCGCCGATCTCCGCGGAGCAAAAGGAGCAAGTGCTGGATGCGGTGGAGGAGATCATCGTGAACCGCGCGTTCGTCCCCAACGTGGACTTTACTCGGTGGCCGACGTTCCTTGAGAACCACCGAAAGCAGATCGACGAAGCTGCCGACGAGGACGGTTTCCGCAACGCGGTCAACGCCAGCCTGCGCGAGTTCGGTTTCAGCCACATCGCTTTGATGAGCCCCGCTGCGGCCCAAGCGCGCGCAGAGCGCGCGACCATTGGGGTCGGGATCACGATCCGCGTCATCGAGGAAGGCTTGCAGATTCTTCGGTTGATCCCCAACGCCCCGGCGGCCGAAGCCGGGTTGCAGGTCGGAGACATCATCGTCGAGGCAGGGAATGTCAAGAACCCTCAGGACACGACACCTCTGCGCGGCGAGGAAGGAGAGCCCGTTCAGATCAAAGTCAAGCGCCCGAGCGGCAAAATCGACACGATCACCATCTTGCGCCGCAAGTTTTCGACCGTAATCCCCGAAACCTTGGTTTGGACTGATAAGAAGACGGCGGTTCTGACCGTTCCGACCTTCGACAACGGCTATAACCGCAAGCGCATCGAAGAGTTGATGACGGAGGGCGCCCAAGCCGAGAACTTGGTACTGGATCTTCGCTCCAACGGCGGCGGCGCGGTGATGAACCTCGTGCACCTCATGGGGCTGTTCTTGCCGGAAGGCACTGTGATCGGCACCTTTATCTCGCGCTTAGACGTCGAGCAGTATAAAGAAGAGACCGGGGCGAAGACCGACGATCTCGCCGCGATCGCTCGTTGGTGTCCCATCAAACTTCGTGCGGTGCGAACCGACGTCAAGCCGTTCAAGGGCCGCGTTGCGGTGCTGGTCGACGGCTATTCGGGCAGTGCCGCCGAAATGGCGGCGGCCGCGTTGCGAGAGATCATGCACGCGCCGGTGGTCGGCGAAAAGTCGGCCGGAGCGGTGCTCGCTTCGGTCTTCGCTCCGTTGCCGAACGGCTTTCAGATCCAATATCCGATGAGCGACTACATCACGCTGAACGGCTTTCGCCTCGAGGGGAACGGCGTGAAGCCGGACCTCGAAGTGAAGCAGGAGGCGCTGGTGATGCCCGGGCAAAAGGACGAAAGCGTCGAGAAGGCGCTGATGCTTTTGGAGCGAGAGCGGCTCCGCGAGACTCGCGCGAGTTCCTAACGAGGGAACCCACAAACGGTTCAGAGAGGGCGGGACGACATCATCGTCCCGCCCTCTCAGTTTTTCAAGTGATACAGATGCGTCTTTTATGGTCTAGCCTTGATGAGGCGCTCGAAAAAAGAGGGGGTTCCGTGTGCATTTTGAAACGCGCGTTGCGTATATCCTTCCATGCGATCGATATTCCGTATTTCCTTCGCGATGGCGCTTGGGCTCGCGGCCGCCCTCAGCCATGCGAACGAGTTGACTAAAGAGAACAAAGACGAGATCCTGAAAGGCATCAAGTCCATCATCGAAACGGCTGCCTTCGTGCCCCACATCGATTTCCGCCAATGGGACACGTTTCTTGAAAAGCACCGCACCAAAATCGATGAGGCCAATACCGAAGAGGCGTTTACCACCGCTGTCAATGAAGGGCTGGGAGAGTTCGGCTTCAGCCATATCGTTTTACTGAGCCCCAAGAGCGCCCAGGCGATGCGCGAGGGCGCTTCCGTCGGCATCGGCGCGACGCTTCGCGTCGCGCCGGAGGGCCTGCAGTTCTTGCGAGTGCTTCCGAATTCTCCCACCCAAGAGGCGGGTATTCAGGTGGGCGATACGATCGTCGAGGTCGACGGGATTAAGAATCCGCAGTCGCGCACGCCTATCCGAGGGGAAGAAGGCACGGTGGTCAATTTCAAAATCAAGAGCCTCGACGGCAAGGTTCGAGACGTCCAAATGACCCGCCGCAAATTCTCGACCGTGATTCCGGAATCTCTGGAGTGGCTGGACGACAAGACTGCGGTGCTGAGCATTCCGACGTTCCATCACGGCTATAACGCGAAGCGGATCGACGAGCTCATCAAAGAGGCGGCCAAGGCCGAGAACCTGATCGTGGACTTGCGTTTCAACGGAGGCGGCGCGGTCACGAACATGATTTCATTCATGGGCTATTTCTTGCCCAGCAGCAGCAAGATCGGCGCTTTTGTGGGCCGCCACGATCTGACCCGGTACAAGAAGACCTGGGGGGCCGACGGTGACGTCAACACAATCGCGTTCTCCGCAGAACCCAAGATGAGCGTATCCCGTCAGGGTGGCCCGGTGTATACCGGACGTTTGGCGGTTTTGATCGATCCGAACTCGGGCAGCGCGGCCGAGATCACGGCTGCGGCGTTCCGAGAACTGCTGCATGCTCCGGTCGTCGGGGAGAAGTCGGCAGGCGCGGTGCTGGCATCGGTCTATGGAAAACTCCCGCACGGCTTTGAGCTTCAATACCCGATCAGCGACTACGTGACGATCTTTGGTCGCCGCTTGGAGGGGAACGGAGTGGTGCCGGATGTCGAAGTGAAAGATCAGCTACGCCTCCCGGGTTACGGAGACGTGTCGGTCGAAAAGGCGCGCATGCTCCTGGAGCGCAAGCGGATGCGCGAGGTGAAGGCAGCCTCCTAAAGAGGCATTTCAAGGGCGCAAGATAGTCCAAACCGCGCGGATCGGTGTATCTCCGCGCGAAAATTTCAAGAGGTGCCGGCGAGCCGCCGGCACCTCTTTTCGTATAGTGCCTCCTATGAGAGTCTCGTTTCTCCTGTTTTTGACGATCGCTTCGGGGTTGGGGGCGAGTCTCGCCTTTTCGGACGAGGTCACGGCGAGCCAAAAACGGGAGATCTTGGGAGAGATTCAGTTCCTTCTGGAGAGTCAGGCGTTTGCGCCCGGGGCCGATTTCAAGAGGTGGAACGCGATCCTAGACGAACATCGGGAGGCGATCGACGTCGCGAAAGAGGAGGACGATTTCGCGAAGGCGGTGACCGAGGCGTTTCAGGCGTTCGGAGTGAGCCACCTCGTTCTTTTCAGTCCGAAGAATCTGAAAGCGATGGGGGAGGCGCGGTCGGTGGGCCTCGGCGCGTCTTTCAAGCCTCTGGCCGAAGGGCTTCAGATCGTGCGCGTTCTGCCGGATTCTCCGGCCGCGGAGGCTGGCCTTCGGATCGGAGAGATCGTGATCGAGGCAGACGGCGTAGCGCAGCCGAAGGCGATTCGAGGCAAAGAGGGGGAGACGAACCGCCTGCGGATCAAAGCGCGAAATGGCGCAATTCGGCGAGTGGCTCTTGTGCGCCGGGCGTTCAAGACTCTCACTCCCGCTTCGCTAAGCTGGGTCGATGATCGCACCGCCGTGCTCGCGATTCCGACCTTTTACGATGCTTATGACGTGGAACAGATCGAGGCGTTGATGAGGGAGGCCTCTCGTGCGGAGTATCTGATCGTGGACCTACGCTTCAATCGAGGAGGCTATCTCGGCAATGTCACCTTGCTACTGGGGTATTTTCTTCCCCCAGGAACCGAGATCGGCGCGAGTGTGGGCGCTTGGCAGCAGAGTGAGTCTCGTTCGATGTGGGGTGCTGCGGGCGACGATCTCCTCGGGATCACGCTGTCCCACGGCGAAAGACTCCGCGTCGTTGAGGGCGCCGGGGTCTCGTTTCGAGGCGCCGTGGCGGTGTTGATCGATGAAAACACCATGAGCGCCGCTGAAATCGCCACGGCCGCCTTTCGAGAACAGATGCACGCGCCGGTGATCGGCGTAAAGTCCGCAGGCGCGGTGTTGGTGGCGGAGCAGCAGTCGGTGGGGTATGGCTTTATGCTCCAGTTTCCGGCCAGCGACTACGTCACGATCTTCGGCCGTCACCTCGAAGGAAACGGGATCGTGCCGGACGTCGAGGTAAGGGATCAGTTGCGTTTGCCGGGATACGAAGACCTTGCCGTGTGGAAGGCGCGGCTGCTTCTCGAGCGCCAACGCCGCAGGCAAGCGGGCGCTTAGCCGTTTTCACGAAGAAGCAGCTCGTAGAGCGCGGCGGTGGTATCCTCGCCCCGCCCTTCCCCCTGAAGCGTGGTCAGGAGCCGTTTGACGATCTCCGTTCCCGGGATCGCGGCCTGAAGCTCCTTGGCCGCCGCCTCGCAGTAGTCGAAGTCTTTGAGCTGATTGTCGATGCTGAAGCCCGGACTCCAATCGCTTTGAAGGATCTTCGGCCCGTAATGCTCGAACGCCCAGCTTCCGCCGGCGCCGCTGCCGATCATCTCACGCATTTGGGCCAGGTCCAGCCCTGCCTTGCTCGCGAAGCTCAGGGCTTCGCACAGGCCCAGGAGAGCGCCTCCGACCGCGATCTGATTCGCCATTTTGGCCATCTGCCCCGCGCCTGGGCCGCCGACCCGCTCGACGCGCTTGGCATAGGCGGCCATCCAGGGACGAGCGGCTTCGACATGCTCCGGCTCTCCTCCGCAGAAAATCGTAAGCTGGCCCGCTTGCGCTCCCATGCTGCCGCCGGTGATTGGCGCATCGACGAATCGCAAGCCCCGCTCGGCGAGCGAGGCGTGGAACGCGCGCGCCGCGGTCGGCAAAATCGTGGAATGGTCTACGAACAGCGTGCCTGGACGGGCCGCCGGAGCCATCGCTTGGAGGCACGCTTCGACGTCTTCGGTTCTCGAAACGCAGAGGAACACTGCCTCGCAGTTCTCGGCGAGCGAGGCGAGATCGCCGGCGATCTGCGCCCCGAGCTCGGCTAGAGGAGCGGATTTCGAGGGCGTTCGGTTCCAAACTCGGACCGAGTAGCCCGCACGAAGGAGGTGGCCCGCCATCGGCGCGCCCATCACCCCGAGTCCCGCAAACCCTATCGTTCCCATCGAATCGTCGCTCCTCGGGCGTGGGCGGGAAAGCCCTCCATCTCGCCGAACGCCTCGATCGTCAGAGTGAGGTGGCGAAGGTTCGCCTCGGAGAGGCGTCCGATGCTCTGGACCTTTAGAAAGTCGAGCACGTTCAGCGGGCTTCCGAATCGCGCGCCGGTCGCGGTGGGGAGGGTGTGACTGGGGCCGCTGACAAAATCGCCCGCGCTTTGCGGCGTATAGTCGCCCACGAGGATGCATCCCGAGTTTCGAATGCGCGCCAAGGCGTCCTCGGGCCGTTCGACCATCAGGGTCAGATGTTCGGGGGCGAGGGCATCGACCAGCGTACAGGCCTCCTCCATGCTCGTACACAGAAAAGCCGCGCCATAGCGCCGAAGGGCTTCTTGGAGTACGGCTCCGCGAGGGGCGTCTTCGATTTGCCTCTCGGCCGCTTCGATCGTCCTTTGAAGTGCCTCACGGCTCAGGGCGATCAGAAAGCCGGCGTTGTCTTCGCTGTGTTCGACCTGCGTCAACCAGTCCGCGGCTGCCCATTCGGGGTTCGCGGTTTCGTCGATCAGGACGCAGACTTCGCTGGGACCGGCGTATTGATCCAGGCCGACCTGACCCCATAGCTGGCGCTTCGCTTCGTTGACGTAGGCGTTGCCGGGGCCGACGATTTTTTGAACGCTCTGGATCGTTTCGGTTCCGAGGGCCATCGCGGTGATGGCGGCGGCGCCGCCTATCTTATAGATCTCCCGCACACCTGCGATATGGGCCGCGGCGAGCACCGAGGGAGGAAGCGTGCCGTCGGGCCGCGCGGGACTGGCGAAGCAAAGGTCTTGAACTCCCGCGACTTGCGCGGGAATCAAATTCATGAGCACTGAGCTGGGGTAGCTGGCCTTGCCCCCCGGTACATATCCGCCCACGCGGGCGAGAGGAAGCCAGCGCTGGCCTTCCGAGCCCGAGACGCCATAGGTGCATGGATGCCCCGTTTCCGCATCGATCGACCAGCCCCAGCCGCCGGGGATTTTGCTCCAGCCCCGAGTCAGAGCGGCCAGTTGCGCCTCATGGAACTCGCGAATGCGCCGGGCGGCGAGTTCGAGTGCGGCGAGATGCGCTTTGGGAAGGGCGTCGACCGCGGTGTCGATCTCGCCGGAGGAGACTTTGAGCGTTTGAAGGTCTGGAGCGTCGAAGCGGCGCGCGATCTCCAGGACCGCCGCGTCACCGCGCACGCGGACGTCGCGGAGGATGGCTTCGACGGTCTCTCGGACGCTCGTTTCGGATTCGATCTTCCGCTCGGCTAAAAACCGCTCGGAAGATTCCTTGGCGCAGTCGACGATCCGGCAAAGGCTCACGTCGTTCGCTCCAACGCGCGGCTGAGGCGCGCGCGCATTCGATCGGGTCCGAGCACGCTCATCAATTCGAACAGCCCTGGGCCGACGGTTTTGCCGGTCAAAGCGACGCGAGTGGGGTGGACGACCGGACCGAGCTTTTCGAAGCCTTTCTCCTCCTGATAACCTCGCAGCATCGCCTCGCACGCCTCGACCGAAACGCTTTCCGCGCCGTTCAGATTCGCTTGAAGGAAACGGATCAAGTCCCCGGCGTGATCCACTCGAAGCCACTTTTCGACGGCTTTTTCGTCGAAAGGAGGCTCGTCTTGAAAGAAGAACGCCGTAGCTTCCCCGAAATCGGCGAGCGAAGTCACGCGCTCGCGCTCGAGTTCGATCGCCTGCCGTGCGTACGCTTCGTCCTTTTCGATCCCCTCTTTCAACAGGTGGAGGGCGGCGAGCTTTTCGGGATCGCGCGGCTCCCAGTACCGGGCGGTTTCAGGGTGCGCAAGGAAGACTTTGAGCCTCTCGGTGAGATTCTCGGCCGTGCATGCGCGGAGATAGTGGCCGTTCATCCAGGTCAGCTTGTCCAGATCGAAGACCCCAGAAGAGGGTTGAAGCCCGCCCAGATCGAACGCCTCGATCAGCTCTGCTTCGTTAAGGATTTCTCGATCTCCGCCGGGCGACCACCCGATCAGCGCGATGAAGTTCCGCAGCGCTTCGGGGAGAATGCCCGCCGCGCGAAAGTCCAAGCACCGCGTATCGCCATGGCGCTTGCTGAGCTTGGAGCCGTCTTTTCCTTTGATGACCGGGCAGTGGACGAAGACCGGACGCGTCCAGCCGAACGCGTCGAACAGCACCGCATGTTTGGGCGCCGAGCTGATCCACTCTTCGCCCCGGATGATGTGCGTGATCTCCATCAGGTGGTCGTCGACCATCGCCGCGAAGTGGTAAGTCGGCATGCGGTCCGCTTTGAGTAGCACCGGGTCGTCGACGGTGTTCGAGTCCCATTCGATCCGGCCGCGGATCGCGTCTTCGATCGCGATCGTTTGATCGCGCGGAATTTTGAGACGCACGACGAAGGGGCGGCCCTCGGCCTCGGCCTGAGCGACCTCTTCGGGCGAGGCGTCGCGCCAGACTCCGCCGAAGTAGCCGATCGGCTGCTTGTTGATCTGCTGATACTCGCGCATTTCGGCCAACTCTTCGGACGTATCGAACGCTTTGTAGGCGTGTCCGGCCTCGAGCAGCTGCTCGATATAGCGGTCGTAAATCCCTTCGGCTTGCCGCTCGCTTTGAATATAAGGGCCGTATGCGCCTCCCTTGTCGGGACCTTCCTGCCATTGGATGCCCAGCCAGTGCAGGCTTTCGAAAATGTCTTCGATCGCGCCCTCGACGAAGCGGGTTCGATCCGTGTCCTCGATGCGCAAAAGGTGCGTCCCGTGGTGGTGGGCGGCGAAAAGGTGCTTAAAAAGCGCGTCGCGGATATTGCCGACGTGCGGGCTGCCTGTCGGGCTGGGAGCATAACGGACTCGAACGGACATAGGGAAGGAAGATTACCTTCCTAGAACCATTCGTCGAAGCTCTCGGCGGCGGAAAGCGTTTGGGCGCGCGCAAGCTGCGCGCGGCTGGCTTCGGGCGCAGGCCCGCCGAACGATCGGCGACGCGCGAGGCTTCCTTCGGGGGTGAGGACGTCCAGCGCCGCTTTCGGCACCTCCGGAGCGATCTCGCGAAGCGCTTCGGGGGTTAGCTCTTCCAGAGCGATGCCACGCGCCAAGCAGCCTCGCACGACTTTGCCGACGATCTCGTGAGCTTCGCGAAACGGCGTCCCCCGGGCGGCGAGGAAGTCCGCGAGATCGGTCGCGGTCGAGAAATCGCCTCGGACGGTCGCGCGCATCCTCTCCGTTTGCCACGTCGCTCCTTCCAGCATTCGCGTCGAAAGCGTCAGGGCGTCGCGGGTGAGATCGAGCGATTCGAAAAGCCCGGGTTTGTCGTCTTGCGTATCGCGGTTATAGCCGAGAGGCAGCGCTTTCATCGTCGCGGCGAAAGCCGTCCAGTTGCCGATGGCTCGCCCGGTGCGGCCTCGGATCAGTTCGGCCATGTCCGGGTTGCGCTTTTGCGGCATGATGCTCGAGCCGGTCGTCACGGCGTCGGAGAGTTTCAGAAAGCCGAATTCGGCGCCCGTCCAAAGCACGATCTCTTGGCTGAGGCGACTCAGGTCCAAGAGGATCAGAGCGCAAACGTGAAGAGCGTCCAGGATGAACGAGCGGTCCGAGGTCGCATCGAGCGCGTTCGGGATCGGCGCGGCGAAGCCGAGTTCGCGGGCGGTCTGTTCCCGGTCGATCGGGAAGCCCGTTCCGGCCAGTGCCGCGCTTCCGAGAGGCGAGACGTTCGTGAGCGCTTCCAGTTGACGCAGCCGCCACCCGTGCCGTTGCAAAGCCCAGAAATGCGCTAGGAGGTGGTAGCCGAGGGCGATCGGCTGCGCACGCTGCTGGTGCGTATAGCCCGGCATGAGCGTCTCGAGATGCCGCTCCGCATGGCCCAGCAACACGCCCTGAAGCGCTTTAATTCCTTCCGCCAGCTCGCCGAGCCGGTCGCGAAGGTAGAGGCGGGTATCGGTCGCGACCTGATCGTTCCGGCTGCGGGCGGTGTGCAGTTTGCCGGCGACGGGGCCGACGATTTCGCCGAGTCTCATCTCGACCGCGGTGTGGATGTCTTCGACGTCTTTCGACAGCGTCTCCGGCCCTTCCGCCAAGATCGTTTCGAGACCTCGCACGAGTTCGGCGGCCTCGGATTCGGTCAGGATGCCGCAGCGCCCCAGCATGCGGGCGTGGGCCAGGCTGCCGCGGACGTCTTGCTCCCAAAAGCGCAGATCGCTTTCGATGCTCTGCCCAAATCGCTCGACGATTTCGTCGGACCCTTCTTCGAACGCGCCGCCCCACAGCTTTCTCATTGCCGTAGGATATTAGCACAGCTTCTCGGCCGGGCGAAGGTCGTTGCCTGAGGATGGAGGAGACGTTCTCCGCCTTGCCGGAGGCTCGGATGAAAACCGGTTCAAGCGACGTCTAGCGGCACATCGAACGCGACAAAGAAGCGGGCGGGGAGGCGTCGGTCTTCGGCACGCAACCGATCTTGTCCGCGGTCTAGTTCGCGGGCCAAAGGTAGGGGCTGTATTCTCGCGTCGGGCGATGGGTGGCTTCGGAAAGCCGGGCGAGGAAAATTCCGAGCGCGTCGCCGAATTCGCCGGGGGAGATCCCTTCTCCTGGACCGGTGGCGAGCGGGGCGACGGGGGCGACGAAGCCGTATTCGACCAGCGCTTCGAGCCGCCGACGCGCTTCGGGGTCTTTCATTTGGAGCACCGAGGCGTCGAATTCGACCGGGCGTGGGGACAGCTTGAACGCGGGGCGGGCCGCGTGCAGGATCCGGGTGAGCTCGAGCACGATCTCCTCCCGAGTGGCGATGGCCGATCCCGGGGTTGCGAGAAGGCCGGGGGAGGCGATGGAGAGCCCCGTCACTTCGGAAGTGACGGAAACGATCCGCTCAAAAGCCGCGTGAGCCTCGGCCCGAGTGACCGGCGGGGCGGATTCGATCGGGGTCGCTTCGCCAGGATGAGCCGCTGCCAAAGCGTTCTGCCGACCTGCCCACACGGTCAAAACCGAGACGGAGATCAAAAGCCCAAGGCCGAATCGTTTCATCCTCTTTCATTCTATGCCGAATTCTCGCTCGGCATGACGCAAAAATGGCCGGGTCGTCAAAGTGCGCTGACGGCGCCGCTTTGACGGATATCGTTCAACTTCTCGAGCGCGCGCCCGGTCCCGATGGCGACGCAGTCCAGCGAGTTTTCCGCCACTCGCACAGGGATGTCCGTCACGCTGGTCAGCAGTTTATCGAGGCCGCGCAAGAGCGCTCCGCCGCCGGTCAGGGTGATGCCGCGCTCGATGACGTCGCTCGCAAGCTCGGGGGGCGTTTCTTCGAGGACCTGGCACACCTTCTCGGCGATTTGGCGAACCGGCTCGCTGAGAGCGTCTCGAATCTCGTCGCTCGTGATCTCGATCGTCTTGGGGAGTCCGGCCACGAGGTCGCGTCCGCGAACGGCCATGCGCGTCTCGTGCCCGATGTTATAGGCCGACCCCACTTTGATCTTGATCTCCTCGGCGGTCGGATCGCCGATCATGAGGTTGTACGTGTTGCGGATATGCCGAATGATCGCCTCGTCCATCTTGTTGCCCGCGACGCGGAGCGAGTGCGAGAGCACCGGCCCTCCGAGGCTGATCACCGCGATGTCGGTGGTCCCGCCGCCGATATCGACGACCATGTTTCCCCCGGGATCTCCGATCGGGAGCCCTGCCCCGATCGCGGCGGCCATCGGTTCTTCGAGCGTCATCGCCTCGCCCGCACCGGCCTCTTTCGCGGCCTGAACCACGGCGCGGCGCTCGACGTTGGTAACGCCGCTGGGCACGCAGATCAGCACTCGAGGCTTCAAAAATCGCCGTGACCCGCACACTTTGTTCAAGATGTACTCGAGCATCTTGAGCGTGGTGGTGTAGTCCGCGATGACCCCTTCCTTGAGCGGACGGATGGCTTTGATGTTCCCCGGTGTGCGCCCGATCATGTCGCGCGCCTCGTTGCCGACGGCGAGCAGCTTGCCGTTTTGGGCGTTGATCGCTACGACGCTGGGCTCGTTCAGCACGACCCCTTTCCCGCGACGATAGACGAGAATGTTCGCGGTGCCGAGGTCGACGCCGATTTCCGGGATCAGTTTCAAGTTCGCTCGATGGGGCTGCCAGCCCGCTTGGGATCGCTTTCGGGTGTCTCGACGCGGCGGATGTGCGCGCCAAGTTGCACAAGGGTCGATTCGAAACTTTCGTAGCCGCGGTCGATGAAATGGATATTGCGGACGATGGTTTCGTTTTGGGCGACGAGGCCCGCCAGAACTAGGGCGGCTCCGGCGCGGAGGTCCGAAGCCTCGACTTGAGCGCCCGAGAGACGCTCGACGCCCGTGATAATCGCGGTACGGCCTTCCAATTGAATCTGCGCGCCCATCCGGACGAGCTCTTGGATATGTCCGATCCGACTTTCGTAGATCGTTTCTTCGACCATCCCGGTGCCGCGACAGACCGCGAGCAGCGCCGCGATCGGCTGCTGCATGTCGGTAGGGAAGCCCGGATAGGGCATCGTTTTGACGCGGATCGCTTTCAGGCGGCACTTCGCCGCGACGCGGACCCAGTCGGGTCCTTCAGCGATTTGAGCGCCGGCTTCGCGCAACTTGTTGACCAGCGCGGTTTGATGGTCCGGCATGATGCCGCGTACGGTGACGTCGCCCTGGGTGATCGCGCCGGCCAAAAGGTAGGTGCCGGCTTGGAGACGGTCGGCCGGGACGCGATACTCGCAGGCGTGGAGCCTTTCCACGCCCAGAATTGTGATCGTGCTGGTGCCCGCGCCTTCGATGCGCGCGCCCATTTTGACGAGGAAATCGGCGAGAGCGGTCACTTCGGGCTCGATGGCCGCGTTCTGAATCACGGTCACTCCGTCGGCGAGCACGGCCGTGGTCATCAGGTGCTGCGTCGCACCCGCGCTCGGGAAGTCCAGATAGATCTCCGCGCCGGTCAGACCGGTGGTCTCAGCGTGGTAGATTCCGCCCTGAAGCGTGACGTCCGCGCCGAGCAGCGCCAAGCCGCGCAGGTGGAAATCGACCGGCCTTGCGCCGATCTTGCAGCCGCCGGGGCTAGGGAGCGAGACTTTGCCGATGCGGGCGAGCAGCGGTCCGAGCAGGTAGAAGGAGGTGCGGATCGAGCGCACGGCTTCCTCGTCCGGTTCGCCGTCCGAGAGGTGGGTGCAGTCGATAAAAAGGGAGCCTTCGCGCCAATGCACCTTGGCGCCGAATTTTCTGAGAAGGTCCGCTTTGGTCAGCGTGTCCGACACGCGCGGAACGTTGTGCAAAACGGTCGTGCCTTCGGCAAGGATCACGGCCGAGAGGATGGCGAGTGCGGTATTTTTGCTGCCGGCGACGTCCACTTCTCCGGCCAGCCGCGCTCCCCCTTGTACTTCAAATGCGTTCACGAAAACCCCCGTCCTTGGTTGGTTTGGTCATTCGTATTATAGCGGACCCTTCGGACGAGTGTCTATTTTACTCAAAGTGGCGGGTCTCTTGGGGGAGCCTTCGCGCAACAATCGGGCACGCCGTTCGTCAGAATAGTTACCATGAAACGTTGGAACTTGATCCCGACGGCGGCTTTGACCCTGGTCTTAACCGCGCACGCCGGCGCGGATATGTTCAAGCCGAGCAAAGCCGATCAGGTGAAGCTCGGCCAGCAGGCGGCCACGGAACTCCGCAAAGAGGAGAAGGTCCTGCCCGCGTCCGACGCCCGCGTGAAGAAGCTGAACGAGGTGGGCCGGAAGCTGATGGACCAGATGAATATGCCCAACGAGCCCTGGCAGTACTCGTTCGACGTGATCGACAAGGACGAGCTCAACGCGTTCGCTCTGCCCGGAGGACCGGTGTTCTTCTTTACCGGCATCCTCTCGAAGATCGAAACCGAGGACCAGCTCGCGGGCATCTTGGCGCACGAACTCACTCACGTTTATAAAGAGCATTGGGCCTACGCCTACGCCGATCAGCAAAAGCGCAGTTTCGGCCTCGCGGTGCTGCTCGGCTTGGTCGGGGCGAACCGAACTACCGCCGAACTCGCGAGCATCGGCAACGACCTTCTGCTCAGCTTGCCCTACTCCCGCCGGCATGAGACGGAGGCCGATCTTTTGGGAATCGATCTGATGGCGCGCGCGGGCTATAACCCGATGGGGATGCGCGATGTGTTCGAAATGCTCAGCCGGGAGAGCAAGGGCGGAAAACCCCCGGAGTTCCTGAGCACGCACCCCAGCGATTCCACCCGGATCAAACGCATCGAGGAGAAGGTCACCGGGATGAAAAAGAGTTTCGCGCCCCAGCGCCCCCTGCGTTTTTAGGGGCCAAAGCTTTCTCGAAAGCTCGTCAAAAAAGAGAGCGACCTCGGATCTTCGAGGCCGCTCTCTTTGCCGTTTGGCGCGGAACGGATGGCTTAGACGGTCGCCGCCTCGCGGCACTCTTTCGGATGCCGGCGCCACCGCACGTCGAGGTCCTTGACGGCTTTGGTCTCGTCCAGCCGCCCGACGATCTGGGTCGAGGGCGCATCGTGCAGCAGATCGGGGGTCTCGCGCGCTTCGCCGCAGATCGCGATGAGCGCGTCGCAGAACGCGTCGAGCGTTTCCTTCGACTCCGTCTCGGTGGGCTCGATCATGAGCGCCTCGGGCACGATCAGTGGGAAGTAGTTCGTGGGCGGGTGGAACCCATAGTCGATCAGGCGCTTACTGATATCCAGCGCGCGGACTCCGCCTTTTTTGTACTCTTTGGCTGTAAGCACGCACTCGTGCATGCACGGGCGATCGTGAGCCGGGGGAAGCACGTCTCGAAGGCGCGCTTGGACGTAGTTCGCGTTCAGCACGGCGTGGCGGGAGATCTCGTGCATCTGCTCTTTGCCGTAGGCGCGCAGGTAAGTGTAGGCGCGAACCTCCATCAGAAACTGGCCGAAGAACGCCGAGACGCGGCCGATCGACAAGGGACGGTCGTCGTCGGCGATCACCCCTTGGGCGGTGCGTCGCACCACCGGCATCGGGAGGAAAGGCTCCAGATGTTTTTGCAGCCCGATCGCGCCGCATCCGGGTCCGCCGCCGCCATGAGGCGTGCTGAAGGTCTTGTGCAGGTTCAAGTGCATGCAATCGAAGCCGTGGTCCGCGGGGCGGGTGGTGCCCACCATCGCGTTCATGTTCGCGCCGTCGCAGAACACCTGGCCTCCTACCGCGTGCACCATCTCGCAAATTTTTTCGATGTTGGGCTCGAAGAGTGCCAGCGTGGAAGGGTTGGTGACCATGAACGCGGCGACGCTCTCGTCGAGCAGTTTGCCCAGTGCTTCGATGTCGGTGTCCCCGTGGGCGTTGGTGGGTACCGAACGCACTTCGTAGCCGCAACGCGCGGCCGACGCGGGATTCGTGCCGTGGGCCGAGTCAGGGATGAGGACGATGCGGCGCGAGGCGCCTTCGCCCCGGCTTTCGTGATACGCCTTGATGAGCATCAGACAAGCCATCTCGCCGTGCGCTCCGGCCAGCGGCTGTAGCGTGATCTCGTCGAAGCCCGTGATCGAGCAAAGCATCTCTTGAACCCGCATCAGCAGCTCCAAAGCCCCCGGGACGGTCTCGACGGGCTGCATCGGGTGGATTGCGGCGAAGCCGGGCAACGAGGCGGTCTTCTCGTTGATCTTGGGGTTGTATTTCATCGTACAGCTGCCCAAGGGGTAGAAACCGGTCTCGATCCCGTAGTTGATATGCGAGAGGTTGGTGAAGTGCCGAAGCAGATCGAGTTCGCCGACCTGAGGCAGGTCCAACTCGTCGCGGAGCTCTCCGAGGCAAGCTTTTAGGTCCACTTCGGGCGTGTCGGCCTCGGGCACGTTCGCGCCGATACGGCCTTCGCGCGACTTCTCGAAAATCAACTGAGGGGTGGGAACGCTCTTCGTGCGGGTCATTTTAACGTCCTTAAAGATACCTCTTTTAAGGGGTGCATGAGAGGAGGGAATCGCGCCTCGGAGCCATGCAAAAAGGCCAAAAATGGGGTGCGATTTCGGGAGGGCCGTGGTACCATAAACGGTGAGTTGCAAAGCTCATCGTCTAATTTTCCGGAAACGGAAAAGCGGGGGAACCGTCCTTTAGGGGTGAATTCGGCTTCCACTGGAAGTCGTTAGGGTAGCTCTTGGCCCGAACCCGACAGCTAACTCCGTAGGCGTAGCGAGGGTCGAAGAGATTAGGAAACGAGGGGAACGACGTCGTTCTACCTTCTAGTCTCCAGAACGTCGCATTTGTGACTCCGGGGGTTGCGAGACGGCATGCGCGTCTTCGAGTCCGGGCTGCGATGAAGTAGCTCGCGAAGCGCTCGGCCAGCTCCTCCCTCGAGATTGCACCTCCTGTTGAGCCGGGTCTCCCTATTTGGGAGACCCTTATTTGTTTCTCGGGGTTAAGAGTTGAATTTCGTCAGCGACTGGCTTAGCGCCCGCGCGGTGTAGTTCACCAAAGGGATGCTGCGGTCGTAGAGCATGCGGGTGGGACCGACGACGGCGACGAAGCCCGCTTCCGCGTCTCCGACGTAGAACGTGCCCCGCACGACCGAGAGGCGGTGCAGCGTTTCGGAGCGGTTCTCTTTGCCGATAATGACCACCTCGGGCTGATCGCCTTGGGAGACGGCTTCGTAGAGGAGGTCCGAGCCCTGAAGCTGTTCGATCAGCGCCGTGAGGGCGGAGAGGTCCTTCTGATATTCCGGTTTGGCGAAAAGAAACTCCTCGCCTTCGGTGATGAGTTTGCCGCGCGTCAACTCGCGCGCGAGCGTACGGATTGTGTGCCAAATTGTGCCGAGCAGCTGCGCGGTGGCGGGGTTGTCGGTGGTGAGGGAGGGACGCGCCTTGGAGAGCGAGCGCAGCGTTTTGCCCACCACCTGATCCTCGATAGCGCGGTTGATTCGCCCCACGTCGTCGAGAGTCAGTCCCGCGGGGCATTCGAGCATCCGGTTCTCCATGTGCGCGTTGGCGAGAATCAAAACGAGCAGGGCTTGGTGCGGGCCCATCGCGGAGAGTACGGCGTGCCGCACCGTCAGAGAAGCGTCTCGCAAGGTCGCCGCGATCGTCATGTGCTGTGTCAGCCGGCTGAGGAGCACGGCGGTATCTTGCAAGACGCGTTGAAGCGCCTCGCCCTCGACGCCGACCGATTCGACCTGGGCGCGGGTGGCCTCTTCAGGCTCTTCGCGCACGATCAGGCGATCGACGTAATAGCGATAGCCTCGATCGCTGGGGATGCGCCCCGCGCTGGTGTGGGGCTGTTCGAGGTAACCGAGTTCGGCGAGCTCCGCCAGCTCGTTGCGAATCGTCGCCGATTTAACGCCCAATTCGTACTTTTGAGCCAGCAGTTCGCTGCCCACGGGTTCGGCGCCTTGGACGTATTCGAGGATCACCGCGCGAAGGAGCGTCTGTTTTCTTGGATCGAGATCGGACATGGTCTCCGGGCGGGCCTTTGAAGCCCGTTCCTCAAAATTACTATACGCTTTGGGCACGCCTCTTCGTCGCTTCAGAATCAGATCTCAAACTCCGCGACGAGAAAGGTGTGGTCCGAGGGCCGATGCTCCAGGCGAGGAGCGCGGTCGACCTCGCAGGACAGGCACTTGCCGACGAGCGGTTCGGTCGCGTAGATATGGTCGATGCGCCAGCCTAGGTCGCGCGGCACCGAGTTCGGGATCACGAAATCCCAGAAGGTGAAGCCTCGCTCCTCGGGATGTAGCATGCGGTAAAGATCGGTCAGGCCCCATTCTTTGATGCGGTCGAGGCGCTTGAATTCTTCCGGATGGTGGCCGACGCCGCCGTAGAACCGTTTCGAATCGTAGACGTCCAGCGGGGTGGGCGCGATATTGACGTCTCCCAGCCAGATCAGGGGCGTCTGAGGAGAGAAGTTCTGGTTCAGGAATTGCACGAAGCGCTCCAGCCAGCGTAGCTTGTAGTCGAACTTGTCGCTTCCCACGCGGTTGCCGTTCGGTACGTAGGTGTTCAGAATCGGCAGACCGTCGATCTCGGTCACGAGGAGGCGGCAGTCGCTGGGGAAGAGATCGTCCGAAAACCCACATCGCACCCCGGTCGCGGGGAGCCGGCTGAGGGTGACGACCCCGTTCCAGGACTTTTGCCCGTGAATCGCGAGGTGGTAGCCGAGCTCTTCGAACTCCTCGCGAGGAAATTTGTCGTCCTCGACTTTGGTCTCCTGGACGGCCAGCACGTCCGGCTCATGCTCGGCGAGCCATTCCAGCACGATGGGTAGGCGGGCGCGAATCGAGGCGGCGTTGAACGTGGCGATTTTCATGAAGGGTTTGGAAGCGCAGGGGCGCTCCGCCGGAGACGAGCTTCCGGCGGAGCGGGACGGGAGGGCTTAGACGCCCGCCAGACGATGGTTTTGGGCGAAACGGACCATGAACTCGGCGAGCACCTCGCAGCCCTCTTTAGGGAATGCGTTATAGATGCTGGCGCGGCAACCGCCCACCGAGCGATGCCCTTTGAGGCCGTCGAGGCGCGCGCCTTTTGCCTCCTTGAGGAATAGCTCGGTCAACTCCTCGCTGGGAAGAGTGAAGGTCACGTTCATCGTGGAGCGGCAAGCCTTTTCGGCGTGGCCTTTGTAAAACCCTTCCGAGCCGTCGATCGCTTGATACAGAAGCTGGGCCTTCTCTTCGTTGCGCTTTTGAACGCCTTCGAGCCCCCCGCGCTCCAGCAGGTGCGCGTACACTAGCCCGCAGATGTAGATGCACCAGGTCGGCGGCGTGTTGTAGCGCGCTTCGTTGGCGACTTGGAGGCGGTAGTCCAGCATCGGATGCGTCGATTCGGGCGCGTTCTGAAGGAACGCGTCGCTGAGAATCAGGAGAGTCGCGCCTGAGGGGCCCATATTCTTTTGGGCGCCCGCGTAGATCATCGCATACTTCGACACGTCGACCGGGCGGCACAAGATGTCCGAGGACATATCGCACACCGTCGGGGCGCCGAGCGTGGGATCGCTTTGGAACTGAACCCCTTGGATCGTCTCGTTGCTGGTGAAATGGAGATACGCCGCGTCGGGGGTATAGGTCAGGCCTTCGAGATCGGGAACGTCGCTGTAGTGACCGGCCTTGCCGTCGAACGGCACATGCGTCTTGCCGACGAGTTGCGCGCCTTCGAGTGCTTTCTTGCCCCATGCTCCGGTGATGACGTAATCCGCGGTGCGCCCCTCGGGAAGGAAGCTCATCGGGAGCATGCTGAATTGGAGGCTGGCTCCGCCTTGCAGGAACATCACGTGGTAGTTTTCGGGGATGCCCATCAGCGCGCGCAGATCGGCCTCGGTCTTGGCCGCGATCTTGTCGTAGGCTCCGCCGCGGTGGCTCATCTCCATCACACTCATGCCGGCGCCCTGATAGTTGAGAAAGTCCTTCTGGGCTTGTTCCAGGACTTCGACGGGCAGGGTGCTGGGGCCGGCGGAGAAATTGAAGACGCGATCGTAGGGCTGGCTCATGATGCCCTAGTTGTACCGTTTTTGCCGGAGCTTTTCGGGATATGATGCTAGGGCAACGATGAGCCCTTCCGTCCGATACGAACTCCTTTCCACGTGCCCGCATACCGGGGCGCGCCGAGGGCGGCTGCACACGCCGCAAGGCACCGTCGAAACCCCGGCGTTTATGCCCGTCGGCACCCAGGCCAGTGTCAAAACGGTGTCCTCCGAAGACCTGGAGGAGCTGGGTTTCGAACTCATCCTTTCGAACACCTACCATTTGGCGCTTCGGCCCGGGGAGGAGCGGATCGAGCGTCTGGGCGGGTTGCATCGATTCATGAGTTGGGAGCGAGGCATCCTCACGGATTCGGGGGGCTATCAGGTGATGAGCCTCTCCAAGATGCGCCGGATCTCGGAGGAAGGGGTCGCGTTTCGCTCGCATCTCGACGGATCCCCGCTGTTTCTGAGTCCCGAGCGGTCGATCGAAATTCAAGGCCGTCTGGGGGTGGACGTTTCGATGGCGCTCGACGTCTGCCCCCCTTATCCCTGCACCCGGGACGAAGCGGCCGAGGCGATGCGTCTGACGCATGCCTGGGCGCCCCGCAACCTCGCCGCGCGGCGGGAGGGGCAGGCCGTGTTCGGGATCGTGCAGGGCGGGGTGCACGAGGACTTGCGCCGAGAGTCCGCGGCATTCCTCGCGGAGCTTCCGTTCGAGGGGTTCGCGGTGGGCGGGGTGAGCGTGGGGGAGCCCTCCGAGATGCAGTACCCCGTGGTGAGCCTGACCGCACCGCTTTTGCCGGCGAGCAAGCCGCGCTATCTGATGGGTGTTGGGCACCCGGCGGACATTTTGCACGCGGTCGCTTCCGGGATCGACCTTTTCGACTGCGTGTTGCCGACTCGGATGGCGCGGCACCACGCGCTCTATAGTTTGGAGGGGCGAATCAACGTCCTCAACCGTCGATGGGAGGAGCACGAGGGGCCTTTCGATCCGGCGAGCGTGTTTCCGCAGACGCAGCGGTATTCGGCCGCGTATCTGCGGCATCTCTTCAAAGCGGGCGAGCCCCTCGGGGCGCGGCTGGCGAGCCTGCACAATCTGGCTTTCTACGCCCGGATGATGGCGGAGATCCGAGATGCGATCGCGGCGGGCAGCTGGCCCGCGCTGCTCGAGCGGTATCGTCTCGCGTAGCGCGGAAAGGAGGGCAGATCGGTCACAATGGAAGGGTCGCGTCGCTTGCCCGCGAGGACCGGAGAGATCGCCCCTGGCTTGGTCTTGGGGCGGTCAATCGCCCCTTGTGAACCGATATGCCCGAAGTCACTTCGATCGAACCCGAACCGCCCGATATTGACGCCCCGGAGACGGTGCAATTCACGGCCAAGGGGGATCTGACCCGCCGAGGCGAGATTGGGACCGCCACGTTGACCATCACCGATCGGCGGATTCTTTACCGCGATTCGAGCGGCCTTGAGCAGGCGTGGCCGATTTCGGAGGTTCGCCGCCCGAGGATCGAGACGCTCGTCGACGCCAGCGCGCTGATCGCCGACGTCGGAGGACTTTCGGTAGAGCTGCTGCGATCCAGCAGCAAGCGTTCTTTGATGCTCGCGAGCGTGGAAAAGCGTTTGCGCGCTTTGCTCGAAGGCGGAGACCCCCCTCGCTTCGAAGAGGCCACGCGGCTGTGCCCCAAATGCGGGAAGCCGATCCCGGAGGGGGAGGAGTGCCCGAACTGTGTGAACCGCGGCCAAGCGTTGGTGCGGTTGTTCAGTTACACGCGGGAATATCGCTTTCGCCTGATCTGGGGCGTGTTCTTGACGCTGGCCATGACCTGCGTGCAGTTGCTCCCGCCCTATTTGACTAAGTTGCTGGTGGACGACGTGATGCGGGCGGGCAATCGCGCGCTGTTTCCCAAGCTCTTAGTGGCTTTGTTCACGATCGGGCTCTTGCAGATGGTCTTCCACATCGCGCGAGCGCGGAACGTCGCCTATCTCGGCGCGCGGATCGCGATCAAGATTCGCACGTCCTTGTTCGAGAAGCTCCAGAGCCTCTCGCTCAGCTACTTCGACCGGCGCAACGTGGGTTCGATCATGTCCCGCATGGTTCAGGATACGATGGCCCTCTACGATGTGCTCGTGGACGGCTTGCCGATTCTCATCAACCAAGCGGCGCTGGTGATCGGGATCCCGATCGCGATGCTGCTGATCGACTGGAAGATCACGCTGTTCGCCCTGATTCCGCTGCCGGTGGTGTTGATCGCCGTGCGTTGGTTTCGGCGCAAGATGGTCCGCATTTGGGCGCGGTATTGGCACAACTCGGCTCGGCTCAGCGGCGCGCTCAATGGGATTTTGCAGGGCGAGCGGGTGGTCAAGGCTTTCCACGGCGAGCAGCGCGAAGTCGACCGCTTCGGGAGACGGATTCAAGCACTTGCAATGGACGGCTATAAGGCCGAGGCGCACTGGGCGAACTTCTTTCCCGCGGTGCTGTTCCTCGTCAGTTCCAGCGTCTTCGTGGTGTGGTGGTTCGGCGGAAACGCGGTGCTCGACTCCCGCTTGCAGCTCGGTGAGCTAGTCGCTTTCGTCGCCTATCTCGCGATGATGCAGCAGCCGCTCATGATGCTCCAGCGCATGATCGATTGGACGACGCGGTCGTTGACCGCCGCCGAGCGGGTTTTCGAAGTGATGGATACCCCTGTCGACGTGCATGAGGCCGCGGACGCTCAGGCGATGCCCAGAATCCAAGGCCATGTTCGCTTCAACGATGTGCATTTTGGTTACGACAAGACCCGCGAGGTGCTGCATGGAATCTCGCTGGAGGTTCAGCCCGGAGAAATGGTGGGCCTCGTGGGGCACTCGGGGGCGGGCAAGTCGACGCTCATCAACCTTTTGTTGCGCTTTTACGATCCGACCCACGGCAAGATCGAGATCGACGGTGTGGACCTGCGCAAGGTCAAGATCGCGGATTTCCGACGCCAGGTGGGCGTGGTGCTTCAAGATTCCTATCTGTTCCCGGGCTCGGTGCGCGATAACATCGCCTACGGCCGGCCGGACGCGAGCCTGGAAGAGGTGATGGCGGCCGCCAAAGCCGCGAACGCGCACGAGTTCATCGTGAATTTTCCGGACGGATACGATTCGTATGTCGGCGAGCGGGGCCAGCGCCTGAGCGGTGGCGAGCGGCAACGGATTTCGATTGCGCGGGCGATCTTGCATAACCCGAAGATTCTCGTTCTGGACGAGGCGACCGCCAGCGTGGACACGGAGACGGAGCAGTTGATCCAAGAGGCCCTTGAGCGCCTGGTGGACGGACGCACGACGTTCGCTATCGCGCACCGCCTTTCGACGTTGCGCAACGCCGATCGCCTGTTCGTAATCCAAGACGGCCGAATCGCCGAGACCGGGACGCATCAAGAGCTTCTGGAGAAGGAGAATGGCATCTATGCCGGGCTGGCGCAGATGCAGCTTCAAGTCAACCGATTGAGCGAATCCCCTTCGGAGCGAGATCGATGAGCGCACCCGCGTTGCGCGCGGAGGTCTTGGCGATCGGTACCGAACTGCTGCTCGGCCAGACGCTCGACACGCATTCGGGAGTGCTGGGCCGCGTTTTCGCGGAATGCGGGCTGACCCATGTTCGACGAACGGTGGTGGGCGATAACCTCGATCGGATCGTCGAGGCGCTTCGCGAGGCGCTCGAACGCGCGGACGTCGTGGTGACGGTCGGAGGGCTTGGTCCCACCACGGACGATTTGACGCGCGAGGCGATCGCCGCGACGTTCGATCGACCGCTGGAAGAGGACGCGGAAACGCTCGCGCGCCTCCAAGCGTTCTTCGCGGCTCGCGGGCTGCGTTGGAACGAGCTCCAGCGACGTCAGGCGCTTCGCCCGGTCGGAGCCGAACTCATCGACAATCCCGTGGGGACCGCGCCGGGCTTGATGCTGCAGGCTCAGGGAAAGACCGTTATCGCGATGCCGGGTCCTCGGGGCGAATTTCGGAGGATGCTGGAAGGCCCGGTCGGAGAGCGGCTTCAGTCGCTCGGGGGCGGAGCCGCCATCGTGTCGCGCGTGCTCAAGGTTTGCGGTATCGGGGAAGGAGATCTCGTAGCGCGGCTGGGAGCACTGTTGGAGCGGGAGAACCCGACGCTCGCGCCATGCGCGCATCCAGGCGAAGTGCATCTGCGATTGACCGCGCGAGCCGGATCGCCGCGAGAGACCGGAGCGATGCTGGATGCGTTCGAGGCGGAGGTGCGGGAGTTGCTGGGCGAGGCGATCTTCGGGCGAGACGAAGAGACGCTCGAGGAGGCCGTGGTAGCGCTTCTGAAGCGGCATGCCGCGACGCTTTCGGTTGCCGAAAGTCTGACCGGAGGGGGGTTGGCGGCCCGTCTGACGGCGGTGCCCGGTGTGTCCGAGACTTTTGTGGGAGGGATGGTGACCTATCAACTCGCTTCGAAAGCCGAGCTGTTGGGCATTCCCGAAGATTTTTTGAACGCGCACGGGCCAGTGTCGCCCGAAGTCGCGATTCGCATGGCCGAGGGCGTGCGCGAACGGTTGAGGACCGATTATGGGATCAGCTTGACCGGAAACGCGGGGCCGACGCCGGACGTGGATGGGAAGCCGGTCGGCTTGGTGTATGTGGGATTTGCGGGACCCGGAGGCGTTTTCGCGGAGCGATGTCTGTTCTCGGGAGATCGCGCCGACGTTCGACGCCGCGCGACGCAGGCGGCGTTGAGAGGGATACGGGAAATCTTGTTAAAGTTGTGATGGAAGGGAAAAACCTGGTATCCCTTTCACGTTCAAATGGCACGTTCTGTGCTTAACTGATAGAGTATGCGGCCTGAGCATCGCGTCCACGACGGGAACCTCCGTCGGTCTTCTGCCCTCAATCAAAAGGGTGGGCGAGAGGTTCACTGCAACAGGACGGTCGTGGAATGGAAACGGCCGACCGATGATAGAAAAAGGGCTTCGAAAAGGGGAGGTCCTTTGAAGCATGAACAGAGGGTTGATCTAGTGTCGATTGCGATAGATTCGAAAGTGGTCCGAGAAGGGGCTTTCGCGGTCAAACCCAAGCATGTGTCCTACGCCTTTCTCAAGCGGGCTTTCGATATCGCGGTGTCCGGCGCGCTCCTTCTCCTTTTGCTTCCGGTCTTTCTCGTCTTGGCCGCGTTGGTTCGCATGAGCAGCCCGGGGCCGGTCTTCTACAGCGCGGATCGCGTGGGGCTTGGAGGGAAGCGGTTCAAATTTATCAAGTTTCGCTCGATGTATGTCGACGCAGACCGTCGCCGGAGCGAACTCGAAGCGAAAAACGAAAAAGAGGGGCCGATCTTTAAGATGAAGGACGACCCTCGCGTGACGCCGATCGGGCGCGTGTTGCGCCGTTACAGCTTGGATGAACTGCCTCAGATCTTCAGCGTATTGACCGGCGAGATGAGCATGGTCGGCCCTCGTCCGCCACTGCCTTGCGAGGTGGAGCAGTACGACGCTTTCGCGATGCGTCGGCTGAGCGTAAAGCCGGGCATTACCTGCTATTGGCAAGTGATGGGCCGAAGCGATCTGACGTTCGAAGAGTGGATGGAGCTCGACAATCGCTATATCGACGAGATGAGCTTCTGGAACGATTGCCGCCTCGTCTTGAAAACCCCGCTCGCTGTGCTTCGCTGCGACGGCGCCTACTGAGCTTCACGCGCATGCCTTCTCAGTAGATTCCGGGATTTTTATCTCTCGTCGCGATTTCTTCGAAGGAGAAATCAGAAGATGCACCGAGAACATGAGCGTGGGCCGGTCGTGAGGACCCAATGGGCCAGCGGCTAGAGTAGGATCTCAGGTGATTGCAACTGATCAGGATCGCTCTCAGGGGGCATCACCCTCTCATCCATGAACTCAGTCTCGAACAGCAGACGGCTCAAGAACGTCTGGCGGCGGAGAGAAAGCCCTCTTCGAACAGCTTGTGGCGCTGCAAGCGAAAATCGTGCAAAATCGTGCCGGCAGAGGTTTGCGAGGTCAACGACGAGGCGAGCGCGCAACAACCGAGTTCCCTCCAGTTTTCTGAAGCGAACCGAGACCTTCTTTTACGCGGTTGGCGCAAGACCCGGAGTACGTGCGGCTGATCGATCGGCTGGAGTCGTATAAATGAGGAAGCGATTCGCGCTTGCCTTTCCCTGGTCAACCCAGTGTGGGTTTCCTTGCAGAAAGGAGAGCCTCCTCGGCCCTGGTGAAGGAGCCCTTGACAGCGGCCTGGGGATGGCATCATACTTACTCAGCCAGCGTTGTTTGTGCATCAAGCGCGCTGCCTCGACCCCGAGGCTGGAGGCCGTGGCCGGATTCGATGAAGAAACGCTTTCGAGCATCAACGAGTCGATAAAGATCTGGTAACGCGCCCCTCTCGTGTTCGATGGGGGCTTTCTTTGTGCCCGCCGCCGAAAGGTGGCGTAGGCAAGGTCCCAAACAGTTAGATAGGAATAAAGAAAAAGTATGCCGACCGTCAACCAATTGGTCCGGAAAGGGCGCAAGACGCCCAAAGTGAAATCGAAGTCGCCCGCGCTTCGCAGCAACCCGCAAAAGCGGGGTGTCTGTACCGTCGTGCGAACCGTCACGCCCAAGAAGCCGAACTCCGCGCTTCGAAAGGTCGCTCGTGTGCGCTTGACCAACGGGGTCGAGGTGACCGCTTACATTCCGGGTGTCGGTCACAACCTGCAAGAGCACTCGGTGGTGCTCGTCCGCGGCGGACGTGTCAAAGACCTTCCCGGCGTGCGCTACCACATCGTGCGAGGCGCCGAGCAGACGGCGGGGACATCGAACCGCATGCAGGGCCGCAGTAAGTACGGCACGAAGAAGCCCAAGGCGGCGAAGTAAGGATTTAAGGATATGCCGAGAAAAGGTGCAGCTCCCAAGCGTGTCATTCTTCCCGATCCGGTCTACGGTTCGGAGATGATGCAGCGATTCATCAACAGACTGATGCTTCAGGGCAAAAAAGTCCAGGCCGAGAAGATTTTCTACGGCGCGATGGCCATTGCCGCCGAAAAGGCCGGCAAGCCTGCCAAAGAAGTGTTCGATGCGGCCATCCAAAACGTGATGCCGGCCGTCGAAGTGCGTCCGCGTCGTGTGGGCGGTCAGACGTACCAGGTGCCGATGGATGTGCGCCCGGATCGTCGTCGCACGCTCGCGGTGCGCTGGCTCGTGGGGACGGCGCGAAAGCGCTCGGGTCGCACGATGATGGATAAGTTGGCGGGCGAGATTTTCGACGCCTACAGCAACACCGGCACCTCGATCAAGAAGAAAGAAGACACGCATCGTATGGCGGAAGCGAACAAGGCTTTCTCCCACTACCGTTTTTAAGTTGAACCTATGCCACGCACGCACGCTTTGAATCTCGTCCGCAATATCGGCATCGCCGCGCATATCGACGCGGGGAAGACGACCACGTCCGAGCGCATCCTGTTCTATACCGGGAAGCAGCATAAGGTCGGAGAGGTGCACGAAGGCGCCGCGACGATGGACTGGATGGAGCAAGAGCAGGAGCGCGGAATTACCATCACCTCGGCCGCGACGACTTGTTTCTGGCGCGGTTCCTCTGGCGACAAGTCCGAGCATAAGATCAATATTATTGATACGCCGGGTCACGTGGACTTTACGGTCGAAGTGGAGCGTTCGCTCCGCGTTCTCGACGGCTGTGTGGCGGTGTTCTGCGCGGTCGGCGGCGTCCAGCCGCAGTCCGAGACGGTGTGGCGTCAGGCGAACAAGTATGGCGTTCCCCGCATCGTGTACATCAACAAGATGGACCGCCTCGGCGCGGACTTCTTCTCGGTCGTGGGCCGCGTCCGCGAGCGTTTGGGCGCGAACGGCGCTCCGATCCAAATCCCGATCGGCGCGGAGTCGAACTATCAAGGCTATATCGATCTTCTGACCATGAAGGCGACGGTCTATACGTCCGACGACGGCAAGGTCTACGAGGTGCGAGAGATTCCCGAGGATCTTCGAGGGACCGCCAACGAGTATCGCGAGAAGATGATCGAGGCGATCGCCGATTTCGACGATTCGATTATGGAGCGATTTTTGGAGGGCCAGGAGATCAGCGAGGCCGAGCTTCGCGATGCCCTCCGCAAGGGAACGGTCGCCAACCGCATCGTGCCGATCATCAGTGGCTCGTCCTTTAAGAACAAGGGCGTGCAGGCGCTGCTCGACGCGATTGTGGACTATCTGCCTTCGCCGACGGACGTCGAGGCGATCAACGGTGTGCATCCGCGCACCGAAGAGGAGCAGCCTCGAAAGCCGTCCGACGACGAGCCGTTCTCGGCGCTTGCGTTCAAAATCATGAGCGACAAGTACGTCGGCCGCCTGACCTTCCTTCGCGTCTATTCGGGCGTGCTGAAGAAGGGCACGCCGGTGCAGCTTTGCTACCGCGATCCGCAGACGAACGAATTCCGCACTCGTAGCGAGCGCGTGGGTCGTATTTTGGAGATGCACGCCAACAGCCGCACGGACCTCGACGAGGTCTACGCGGGCGATATCGTCGGCGTGATCGGCTTGAGCGACGTCAAGACCGGCTATACGGTCAGCGACGAGAACAAACCGGTGGTGCTTGAAGCGATCAAGTTCCCCGAGCCCGTCATTCAGATCGCGATCGAACCGAAGAGCAAGGCCGACCAGGAGAAGTTGGGTCAGAGCCTTCAGCGCTTGGCGGAAGAGGATCCGACCTTCCGTGTGCATACCGATCACGACAGCGGCCAGACGATCATTTCCGGGATGGGCGAGCTTCATCTGGAGATCATCGTGGATCGTTTGAATCGTGAATTCGGCGTTCAAGCGAACCAAGGTAAGCCGCAAGTTGCCTACCGCGAAACGGTGCGCACCCGCGCGAAAGCCGAAGGCAAGTTTATCCGCCAAACCGGCGGTTCCGGTCAGTACGGTCACTGCGTAATCGAGATCGAGCCTCTGCCCGTGGGTGGTGGGTTCGTCTTCGAGAACAAGGTCGTCGGCGGTTCGATCCCCAAGGAATACATTCCGGCGGTCGAAAAGGGCGTCCGAGACGCGTTGCATGCCGGTGTCATCGCGGGGTATCCCGTGGTCGACGTCAAAGTGACGCTGATCGAAGGAAGCTACCACGAGGTCGACTCGAACGAAAACGCCTTTAAGCAGGCGGGCGTGATCGCGTTCCGCGAATCGATGAAAAAGGCGAACCCGGTCATCAAAGAGCCGATCATGCACGTCGAAGTGACGACCCCCGAGGTCAACGTCGGTGACGTCGTGGGCGACATCAACGGGCGTCGAGGCCGTATGGAGGGCATGGAGCCCGGACCCGGCGGGGTGACGGTCGTCAACGCGCACGTGCCGCTCTCCGAGATGTTCGGCTACGTCACGACGCTTCGCTCGCTGACTCAAGGCCGCGCCGCGCCGAACGTGACTCCTTCGCACTACGAAGAGGTTCCGCAGAGCATCGCGAACGAGATCGTCGCGAAATCGAACAGCGGTCACTAAGTCGGGTTTTCGTAGAACGCGGTCGAGCCAGAGTGGAATGCTCTGGCTCGACTTGTTTTGGAAGGTCCGTTCAGCCGCCCTCGATGGAGCGGCTGTTTACAAAGTGCCGTTGGTGTTACCGAGGCCGACGGCCAAGGTGCTGTCCAGGCCGACCCGAAGCTCCGCGTGCGGCGCGACACGGTGTCTTCGCCTGGAAGCGAGATCGCAAGCCCCCGTCGAGCGGGCGGGCGAGGGGCTTAGGACGAGAACACATCCTCACTGACCCGCCCAAAAAGTAATAGCCCGGTCCCCAGCGGCGTTGTCCTTGAATGAGAGACGGAAACCGTAAGTGACGCTCCTTTCGGAGAGAGGTGTGAAGACGCGGGAAGAGAAGGGATTCGTTTGGCGTTCTGGGGTGCCGTATCGATTGGCGCCGTATTGAGCGGTTTAAAGACGCGGGTCTTTCTCGCGTAAGGAATCACAACGATGCGGCCAAACGGCGCTCTCTAAGTTTGAAAGAGAGCGTAGAGGGCACACTAAATAAGAACCTATACGCGCGCGCTTTGCTTGAGGTAATATTACTCGTCATCGCGATCGGGCCATTGACGAGCCCTTGGTCGAGAAGGGCGGCGGTTTTTTCGAGGACCGCGCGTATCAATAGAAGGAAAATCAATATGGCAAGAGCTAAATTTGAAAGAAAGAAGCCGCACGTCAACATCGGCACGATCGGCCACGTTGACCACGGCAAGACGACGTTGACCGCCGCGATTACCGGCGTTCTCGCCCAAAAGGGTCTGTCGAAGGCCGTCAAGTATGACGAGATCGACAACGCTCCCGAAGAGAAGGCGCGAGGCATTACGATCAACATCTCGCACCAGGAGTACGAGACGGAAACCCGTCACTACGCGCACGTCGACTGTCCGGGCCACGCCGACTTCATCAAGAACATGATCACCGGCGCGGCGCAGATGGACGGCGCGATCCTCGTCGTTTCGGCGACGGACGGTCCGATGCCGCAGACCCGCGAGCACATCCTGCTCGCCCGACAGGTCGGCGTTCCGTACATCGTGGTGTTTATCAACAAGGTCGACCTCGTGGACGACCCCGAACTGATCGAGCTCGTCGAGATGGAGATCCGCGAGTTGCTCAGCAACTACGGGTTCCCGGGCGATGACACCCCGATCGTAAAGGGTTCGGCCGTGAAGGTCACCGAGGCGCTCGAATCCGGCAACTACGACGAGAGCAACCCGAACATCGCGGCGATCCTCGAGCTGATGAGCAAGGTCGACGAGTACATCCCGACCCCCGAGCGCGACAAGGATAAGCCGTTCTTGATGGCCGTCGAAGACGTCTTCACGATCACCGGTCGCGGTACCGTCGCCACCGGTCGTGTGGAGCGCGGTCAGCTCAAGTCGATGGAAGAGGTCGAGATCATCGGTCTTTCCGAGGCGCCCCGCAAGACGGTCTGTACCGGGATCGAGATGTTCCGCAAGACGCTCGACTACTGTGAGGCGGGCGACAACGTCGGTCTGCTGCTTCGCGGCGTGGAGCGAACGGACATCGAGCGCGGTATGGTCGCGGCCAAGCCGGGGTCGATCACCCCGCACACCGAGTTCGAGTCCGAAGTCTACGTTCTGTCGAAGGAAGAGGGCGGTCGCCACACCCCGTTCGTGACGGGTTATCGGCCCCAGTTCTACTTCCGCACGACCGACGTGACCGGAACGCTGAACCTGCCTGCGGGTGTCGAGATGGTAATGCCGGGCGATAACATTCAGATGATCGTCCAGCTGATCGCCCCGATCGCTATGGAGCAAGGCTCCAAGTTTGCGATCCGTGAAGGCGGCCGAACGGTCGGCGCTGGCACGGTCACCAAGGTGGTCAAGTAAGCTAAGCCACTAAAAGCCCCCGAGTCTTCGACTTGGGGGCTTTTCTCTGGCAAAGAGAAGATTTATGCAAGGAATGAAGGTTAGAATCCGGCTCCGCGCGTATGACCACCGCGTCATCGATCAGTCCGCGGAAAAGATCACCGAAACGGCGCGCCGAACCGGTGCGAGCGTCCGTGGCCCTGTGCCTCTGCCGACTCGCATCCGTCGCTTCTGCGTGATTCGCGGCCCGCACATCGACAAGGAGTCGATGGAGCACTTCGAGCTGCGGACGCACAATCGCCTGATCGATATCGTCGAGCCCACCAATAAGACGATCGACGCCCTGATGCGGCTCGATCTGCCGAGTGGTGTCGACATCGAGATCAAGAGCTGACGATTTTCCGCGGCGCGACTCTGAAAAACAAGGAGTCGGGCCGTTTTCTTTTGCCTTCGAAGTAAGGTTTCTCGAAGGCAAAAGGTCGGTGAGAGGGAGGTCCTTGACCTGAAAGCTCGGGTCCAGGTATATTCTTTCGTCTACGGGTCTTCTTTCGGAAGAAAGTAAGTCTCTGTGGGAGAAGGCTTCCAGCGAGGCGCCACCCCGCCCCTTCGCAACGCAAGGGCAACGGGTTTGAAGTGGCCGAATCTTCGCGGTCGAAGCTTTCCACCTTTAGCTAAGCCGCGCCGAAGTGCGCGATAAGGAGCGTTGAAGAACATGCTGCCAGGAATATTAGGCACGAAAATCGGGATGACGCACCTCTTCGATGAAGAGGGCAAGATGGTGCCTGTCACCGTCATTCAGGCCGGGCCCGTTTACGTTACTCAGATCAAGAACGAGGAGACCGACGGCTACACCGCCGTGCAGGTAGGTTTCGGTGAGGCGAAGATGAAAAATCTGACCTTCCCCAAGTACGGCCATCTCAAAAAAGCCGGGATGGACAAAAACCTCCGGACCTTGCGCGAGTTTCGCACCGAAGTAGTCGACGGGTTGGAATTGGGTCAAGAGATCACCGCCGAGATTTTCGCAGCGGGAGATGTGGTGACCGTGACCGGGACCAGTAAGGGGCGCGGTTTTCAGGGCGGCGTGAAGCGCTATCACTTCAAGGGTCAACATATGACTCACGGCTACATGACCCACCGCCGGCCGCTGTCGAGCGGTGCGACGGGTCCCCAGAGAGTTTTCAAAGGCACCCGCAAGCCGGGCCGCATGGGTGGCGATACGGTGACGCAAAAGGGCTTGAAGGTCGTCAAGGTGGACACCGAACGAAATTTGATTCTCGTCGACGGCAGTGTGGCGGGTCCTAACGGGGGCTTGGTCACTATCAATAAGGTGGCGAGGTAAGCGACATGGCGGATAAGATCGAAATTATCGGAAAAGACGGCAAAAGCGTCGGGACCCATACACTGGGTGAGGCGCTGAACAAGGCTGTCTCGGCGACGACGATGCACCGCACCGTGGTCGCGGAAGAGGCGAACAAGCGCCAAGGCACCCAGTCGGCCCGAACTCGCAGCGAGGCTCGGGGCGGCGGTCGCAAGCCGTACAAGCAGAAGAAGACCGGTCGAGCGCGACAGGGCTCGATCCGCGCGCCGCACTATGCGCACGGCGGCATGGCCCTCGCGGTTAAGCCTCGCGACTACGCGAAGAAGGTGAATAAGAAAGAGCGCCGCGCCGCGATCCTGACCGCGTTGGCGTCCAAGATCGAAGCCGGAGACGTCAAGGTCGCTGATTCGATTCAATTCGACGCGCCGAAGACGAAAGACGCGCTCGGTTTGTTGAAGGCATTCGATTTGGCGGAGATGCGGCGCGTGCTGGTCATCCTGCCGACCTACGACGAGACGACACTGAAGTGTTTCCGCAATATGCCGAACGTGACGGTGAGGACGGCTCCGGCCCGTGTCGGCGAGGGGCAAGAGGCCGTCAAGAGCGCCAGTTTCTCGGCTCGCGACGTGCTTGTCGCGCATAAGATCCTCGTCGCGAAAGATGCTTTGACGCAGATCGAGGAGGTATGGGCCTAATGAAAGATCCGCATAACATCATCATCCAACCGTACATTACCGAAAAGTCGGTGGCGATGTCGTATGGCGACGTCTCGATCCGAAACGAAGTGGATCTCGTGCGGAAATACACCTTTATCGTCGCGAAAGACGCGAACAAGCTTGAAATCAAACAAGCGTTCGAAGCGATCTATAACGCCGGCAAAAAAGAAAAAGAGAACTTGGAAGTGACGGACGTGCACACGGTGAAAGTGTACGGCAAGACCAAGCGCCGCGGGCGTGCCAAGGCGGGGCGAACCCCGGATCGCAAAAAAGCGATCCTGACGCTCGGCAAGGGCCAGATCCTGGAGGATTACGGAGTCTAATATGGCAGTAAAACAGTACAAGCCGACCTCTCCGGGCCGTCGCTTCATGATCACCTCGACTTACGAGGAGGTTACGAAGGGTAAGCCCGAAAAGTCGCTGGTGAAGTCCAAGCCCAAGTCGGGTGGACGAAACAACAAGGGGCGCCTCACCTCGGCCAATACAGGCGGTGGAAATAAGCGGCGCTACCGCATCATCGATTTCAAGCGAAACAAGGACAATGTCGAGGCCAAGGTCGCCGCGATCGAATACGATCCGAACCGCACCTGTCGCATCGCGCTCCTGCACTATCTTGACGGCGAAAAGCGCTACATTCTGGCGCCGAATAACCTCAAGGTGGGGACGCGAATTCGCAGCGGTCCCGAGGCGGACATCCTGCCGGGGAACGCCCTGCCTTTGAAGAACATCCCGCTCGGTACGCTCGTGCATAACATCGAGCTTCAACCCGGCCGCGGCGGCCAGATGGTCCGTTCGGCGGGTGTGGCCGCGCAGGTAATGGCCAAGGAAGGAGCGTATGTGACGCTCCGCCTCCCCAGCGGTGAGATGCGCATGGTGCACAACACCTGCCGCGCGACGGTCGGCGAGGTCGGAAACTCGGATCACGAAAACGAATCGATCGGTAAGGCCGGAAAGAACCGGTCTTTGGGTCGCCGCCCGCACGTCCGCGGCGTGGTGAAGAGCCCGCGAGACCACCCCCACGGCGGTGGTGAGGCGAAGTCTCCGGTCGGTCGCAAGAAGGGTCCGGTGGACCGATGGGGCAACAAGGCCCGTGGTCAGAAGACGCGCCGCAACAAGCGCAGCGAGAAGTTCATCGTCAGGAGGAGAAACGGCTAAGCGCCGGGACTCTAGGCCGGTCTTGCGAGCGATCGCTCGCAAGACCAGAAACCGAGAACGAAATCTATGGCAAGAAGCTTAAAGAAAGGATTTTTTGTGGACGAGCATCTTCTGAAAAAGGTGGACTCCATGAACGAAACCGGCGAAAAGCGGCTGATCAAGACTTGGTCGCGCCGCTCGACGATTACGCCCGACATGGTGGGGCATACGTTTGCGGTGCACGACGGGCGCAAGCACGTGCCGGTGTTTGTCACCGAAAATATGATCGGCCACAAGCTCGGGGAGTTCGCGCCGACGCGTACGTTCCGAGGCCACGCGGGCGGTCTGGCGGAGAGAGGAACCAAGATTCGATAGTTTCGATCCTTGGGCGAGGGTTCGGGCGAGGTACAATGAGCGGCCCGTTCCCAAAAGCAGGAACCAATAAGCGAATTAAGAAATGGAAGTCAAGGCAATCGGCAAATACGTAAAAGTGCAGCCTCGGAAGGTGCGCATCATCGCGGATCAAGTTCGCGGCAAGTCGGCGATGTACACCTCGTCGCTCCTGCGATACCATCCCAGCAAGAGCGCGCGCCTGCTTCGCAAAGTCTTGATGTCGGCGGTCGCGAACGCGACTGAAAAGGGGCTTTCGGCTGAGAGCCTTCGCATCACTAGCATCGTCGTCGACGAAGGGCCGCGCCTGAAGCGCCTTCAAGCTCGCGCGATGGGGCGAGGTAATCGCATTATCAAGAAGACGAGCCACATTACCGTGGTCGTCGAAGAGGGCGCTCCGATGAGCAAGCCGAAGCCGCATGGCACGAAGGCTAAGCCGCGCCCCACCCTCGCGGATGTGAAGGGTAAGAAGAAGGTCGCTGCCAAGAAGGAGAGCGCCGAGACGGAAGCCGCGATCGCGGAAGTCGTCGCCGAAGAGGCCGCCCCGCAAGAGGCGACCGAAGCCCCGACCCAGGCGCAGGAAGCGCCTGTCGAAGAGGCTCCCGAAGCTCAGGCTTCGACGGAGGCCGGCGAGGGCAAAGAATCTGGGGAAGAGACTTCCTCAAAGGAGAACGAGTAACTCTTGGGTCAAAAGATTCATCCGGTAGGTTTTCGCGTCGGAGTGATCCGTGGCTACGACAGCCACTGGTACTTCGGCAAGAAGGGGTACGGCGATGCGCTGCTGCTCGATCATAAGATTCGCGAGCATGTCAAGGCACGATCCGGGCTCGGTAACGTTTCCCGCGTCGAGATCGAACGCGCGGCAAACCGCATCAAGGTCACGATCTTCACGGCTCGCCCGGGTGCGATCATCGGCCGCGGTGGCAAGGGGATCGACGAGCTCACGGATCAGTTGAATCGGATGGTCCGTAAGGGCGACCCGACGCTTGGCGTGCAGGTCAACGTGACCGAAGTGCGCCAGCCCGAGCTGGACGCGCAACTCGTCGCGGAGAATATCTGCATGCAGCTTGAGCGCCGCATCTCGCATCGCCGCGCGATGCGCCAGGCCATGACCCGTTGCATGCGCATGAACGGTCGCGGTATCAAGGTGCAGGTTTCCGGCCGACTCGGTGGTTCGGAGATCGCACGCACCGAAGGCGACAAGACCGGCAAGATTCCGCTGCACACCCTGCGCGCGGACATCGATTACGGCTGCGCGACCGCGCACACCGTGGCCGGCACCGTGGGCGCGAAGGTTTGGATCTATAAGGGCGAGGTTTTGCCGGAGCGCAAGCTTCAGCAGGAGATCGCCGCTCGCAAGCGAGAGATGATCGAAGAGTCGGACCGCACTCGTCAGCCTGAGGCTCCGCGTGAGATGGCGGCCGTTTCGGCAAGTCCGGAAGTGGCCCCGCAGACCCCCGGAGGACAGGAGTAAAGCGATGTTAATGCCCAAGAAGGTGAAGTATCGCAAGATGTTTCGCGGCCGCATGAAGGGCCAGGCGACGCAGGGGAACACGATCTCCTTCGGCGAATTCGGCCTGATGGCGATGGAACCCGCTTGGATCACTAGCCGCCAGATCGAAGCCGCTCGTATTGCGATGACCCGCCACATCAAGCGTGGTGGAAAGGTGTGGATCCGCATCTTCCCGCACAAGTCCTTTACGAAGAAGCCGCTCGAAACCCGTATGGGTAAGGGTAAGGCGCCGGTCGAGGGGTGGGTGGCCGTGGTGAAGCCGGGCCGCTTGATGTTCGAGATGAACGGCGTTGCGGAGGATGTGGCCAAGGAAGCGATGCGACTGGCCGCGATGAAGCTGCCGATTCGCTGTCGATTTGTGACTCGCGCCGATTTCGAGCTCGGAGCGGGAGTTTAGGACGGAGTGATCAAGAAAGACGAGATGAAAGACTTAAAATCCTCGGAATTGAGAGACAAAACGGTGCCGGAGCTGGAAGAGATGCTCACGAAAGAGCGCGCCGCCCTGTATAAGGCGCGTCGCGACCTCGTGTTCCGCCAGATGCTCGATACCTCCAGCCTCAAGGTGCGTCGCCATAATATCGCGCGGATCTTGACCGTCATTACCGAGAAGAAGCGAGGCAACGACTAATGGCAGTGACTCCGGAGCAGAACGAAATGGCGCGAGGACGCCGTAAGGTCCGAGAGGGCATCGTCGTCTCGAACAAGATGGACAAGACGGTGGTCGTTCGCATTGAGCGCCAAGTCCAGCACCCGCTCTACGGCAAGGTCGTTCGCCGCACGGCGCGCTTTCAAGCGCACGATCTTTTTAATTGCGACGAAGGAGATCGTGTCGAGATCACTGAGACCCGCCCGCTCAGCAAGAGCAAGCGCTGGCGCGTTACGCAGATTCTCGAAAAGGTCAAATAAATTTATCGCCAAGCCTCCCCGCCCAGACTGGGCGGATGGCCTCTGGATAGCAAGGAAGAACCATGATACAGCAGTTCACCAGGCTCAAGGTAGCCGATAACTCCGGCGCGCGCGAAGTGATGTGCATCCGCGTGCTCAAAGGCTCGCAGCCGCGCTATGGCCGCATCGGCGACGTGATCGTCGCTTCGGTCAAAGTCGCGACTCCGAACATGCCCGTGAAGAAGGGGGACGTCATCCGCGCGGTGATCGTCCGAACGGCCAGCCCTGTGCGTCGCCGCGACGGCTCGACGTTGCGCTTCGACGAGAACGCGTGCGTCGTCATCAACCCGGCGAACATGGAGCCCCGCGGTACCCGCATCTTCGGCCCGGTGGCGCGTGAGCTGCGAGACAAGAACTTCATGAAGATCGTGTCTCTTGCCCCGGAGGTGCTTTAAACCATGACGAAAGCTCAGATTAAACAGCGTGCCAACCGCCCCAAGCTCCGCGTCCGAAAGGGCGACAAGGTGATGATCATCTCCGGAAAGGACAAAGGGGAAATCGGTTTTGTGGCCGTGATCTCGCCCAAGGAGGGTCGTCTGATCGTCCTCAAAGAGAACAGCGAAAATCCCGATATGCCGCTTCCTTTGAACGCCGGGATCAAGCACCAGAAGGCCCGACGGCAGGGGGAGAAGTCCGCGCGCGTCAAGCTACCGATGCCGATCCACATCAGCAACGTGATGGTGATGGATCCGAAGACCGGACAGCCTACGCGAGTGGGACGCCGCAAAGAGGACGGGAAGCTCGTTCGCTTTGCGAAGAAGAGCGGGGAGTTGATTCCCGACGCTCCTGTCATGGAGAAGTAAGGGTTTAACGATTCAAGAGCCTGGTCGGAAATCAGGCGGAGAAAACAATGGCGAAAGAGAAAGTGAAAGAAATCGGGACCGCGAGCGTCGCGCCCCGTATGAAGAAGAAGTATCGGGAAGAGATCGTTCCGAAGCTTAAGGAGCAGTTTAATTGCAGCTCCGTGATGCAGGTTCCCAAACTGACGAAAATCGTCATCAACATGGGGACGGGCGCTAGCGACACCAAGCACATGGAGAATTCGGTTCGCGACCTGACGCTTATCTCGGGCCAGAAGCCTGTGATCACGAACGCGAAGAAGGCGATTTCGAACTTTAAAGTGCGCGAAGGCATGCCGGTCGGCTGTAAAGTCACCCTCCGCGGCGATCGCATGTACCACTTTTTCGACAAGCTCGCGACCGTGGTTTTGCCCCGAATCAGAGACTTTCAAGGCCTTTCACCCAAGTCGTTCGACGGTCGTGGCAATTATGCGCTCGGCTTGAAAGAGCAGCTGGTTTTCCCCGAGATTCCTTACGATACGTTCGATCGTCTTCGCGGGATGGACATTATCCTCTGCACGTCGGCGAAGACCGACGATGAGGCGCGAACGTTTCTGAAGCTGATGGGGCTTCCGCTTCGCGAAAAGTAAGCTTCTTTAAAGCGGAAAAGGTGAAACCAAAGCGGCGTGGTGCAGATGCACCGCGCCGTTTGTGGTTTAGGAGGCGGGGGAGACCGTCTTGTAGAGGGCCAGGGCGCGGCCCCGCTGCACCCCATGATCCACGATCGGAGCGGGATAGTCCCGGCCCAGGACGATGCCTCCTGCCCGTTCTAGCACATGTGTAGGCGCGGTGGCGGGAAAATGGATGAAGGGGGCTTCGAGGTAGGCCAGCTCTGGAAGATGCCGTCTAAGGAATGCCCCTTGGGGATCGAATTTCTTCGATTGCAGGAGGGGGTTAAAGATGCGGAAGACGGGTTGGGGATCGACACCGGTCGAGGCGCACCATTGCCAGCCGCCGTTGTTGCTCGCAAGATCGTAATCGAGCAGATACCGCGCGAAGTACGCCTCACCCTTGCGCCAGTCGATCAACAGATCCTTGCATAAAAAGGAGGCGACGATCATCCGAAGGCGATTGTGCATCCACCCGGTTTGGTTGAAGTGGCGCATGGCGGCGTCGACGACCGGATAACCTGTTTCCCCCGCACACCACGCTTCGAAATGGCGTTCCAGTCCCGGCCATTCGATTGCGTCGTAACGGCGTAGGAACGCTCCGGTTTCCACGAATGGGGCGTGAAACAGGATCGCTTGATAAAACTCACGCCAGATCAGCTCGGAGAGCCATTTCCGCGCACCGGGGTCGGGTCGCCTTAGGGCGGTTCGGGCTGCTTGGCGGATCGAAAGCGTGCCGAAACGAAGGTGGACGCTCAGGCCGGAAGTGCCCTCCTCGGCGTAGGCGTCGCGGCCGGTTTGGTACTCCTCCATCGAGGTGTCGAAGAACTGCTCGAGACGCTGTTCGGCGGCTTGTTCGCCTGGCTCAAGCCAGAGGTCGCTCGGTTGAAAGCCGAGTTGGAGCAGATCCCACGACGCGAGACCACACTCCTTCAAATCATGAGCAGGGCAGAGCGAAACGAGATTCGGGGTGGCTTCCTCGAGCGCATTCCGGGATTGCAGCGCGTGGAGCCAGGCCGCTTGGTAGGGTGTGAACACCCGATACGGCTCGCCATTTTCTTTGAGGATTTCGGAGCCTTCGAAAACGACTTGGTCTTTGAGAAGGCGCAGCTGTGCGCCTTGCCGTGAGAGGGCCGAAGCTACCTCTCGATCTCGCCGGAGGGCGTACGATTCGAAATCTCGGCCGGCGTATACCGTCGTGGCTTGAAGAGCCTTCGCCAGTTTTGGGATCTCTTGTATCGGGTCGCCATGCAGCACGATCAAGCGGGAGCCGTGAGCACGGAGCCCCTGGTCCAGCTCTTCGAGGCTGCGGTGGATAAAGCTGAGGCGGCGATCGTCTCGGTCTGCAAGCTGGTTCAGGATCTGGGTGTCGAAAACGAAGGCCACCGCCACCTGGGTGCCTGAGCGCGTCGCTTCCGCCAGGGGCCGGTGATCCGTCAGGCGTAAGTCGCGTCGAAGCCAGCAAAGTGCGCGGTTCATGCGGAAGAAGCGAGTCGAGTTAGCGCGGGTTCTAGACCGATCTCCTCGAAGGAGGGCGCATGGTCGAACGAATCGTCGAGGAAGATGCGGTGCCAAAGTTCGAGCGCGATCAAACCGCGGATCTCGCGAGTTCGGTTTTGAGTTTCGGCTTGATGCTCGTGGAGCGTTTGACGAATCGCCTCCGGCCGGAAGAGCCCGCGATCCAGGCTGCGCTCCGAGAGCAAGAGGCCTTCGGTGAAGGGGCGTAATTCACGTTTGAACCACTCGCCGATGGGAACAGTGAACATCTGTTTCTTGCGATGGGTTAGCTCCGGCCCGAGATCGCGTTCCACGGCCTGCTTGTAGAGCCAACGGGTCTGTCCGTCGCGGATTTTAAGTTCTCCCGGCATTTGGAAGGCCAGTTCGATCAACCGAGGATCGAGGAATGGATCGCGTCCTTCGAGTGAGACGGCCATGGTGGTTCGATCCGGTTTGACGAGATTGTTCATCGGCAAAAGCACGAGGGTGTCCATCGCTAAGGCCTGATTGATGCGGTCGAACGTGTGGACGCTTTCCAGGACGGTTCGGGTGACGTCGAAGCTGTCGAAGCCTTCGGTCGCGGCCAGCAGTTGGGGCGTGTAGAGCGCCCGTTTGGCGTCCTCCCCGTAGAGGAGCGTGCAGTTTTGGTGATAAAGCTGCCTGAAGGTCTCGTCGCTTGCGGCGAGGACCTCCGGGCGAGCGAAGAAGTCCGCATACCGTTGGTAGCCTCCGAACAGCTCGTCGCCCCCGTCGCCGGTGAGCACCATCTTCACATGCCGTACCGCCAACTCCGAAAGACGGAGCATGGGAAGGTAGGAGACGTCTGCGTGAGGCTGGTCGCAGTGGTACACGGCGCGGGGCCACAAGTCGACGAGGTTCGGCTCGACTTTCTCCAGCACGTGGTCGGTCCCGAACTTTTCGGCGACCTCTTGCGAGAAAGGGGACTCGTCGTAGCGGGCATCGTGAAAGCCGATCGAAAACGTTTTGACGGGGGCAGGAAGGTGGCGGCTCATGGCCGCGACGACTGAGCTGGAGTCGAGCCCGCCCGACAGGAACGCGCCGAAAGGCACGTCCGCCCGCAGACGTAGTCGCACCGAGTCGTCCAGAAGATCGCGGAACGCTTGGACCCACGCCTCGACGCTGCGGGATTCGGGCTGAATCCCGGCCAGGTTCCACCAGCGGTGCAAGCGCGTACCGTGGGGTCCGATTTCCATCCAATGGCCCGGAGGGAGATGCCGAATGCCCTCAAACATCGTGTAAGGGGGAGGGACGCAGCTAAAGGTCAGGAAGTGATGCAGCCCTTCGGGGGAGAGCCGCGCCGGGGCGCCGCCTCGCAGGAGCGCTTTAATTTCTGAGGCGAACAGGAGCCGAGTCCCTTCCTCATAAAGGTAGAGTGGCTTGACGCCGACCCGGTCCCGAAAGAGGCGCAACGTGCGATCGCGCGCGTCGTAGATCGCGATGGCGAACATCCCGTTGAGCCGTTGGACGAACTCGGGCCCTTCGCTCAGATAGGCGCGAAGGAGAACTTCGGTGTCGGATTGAGTGCGAAACCGCTCCGCGCCGAGCGACTCGCGAAGCTCGATGAAATTGTAGATCTCCCCGTTTTGGACCAGCTGGACTTGGCCGTCCTCGCTCGCCATCGGTTGATGCCCACAGGCGAGGTCGATAATCGAAAGGCGCGTGTTGGCGAGAGCGACCCCGGGAGCATGAAAGCGGCCGTGATCGTCCGGGCCACGGTGGCGCAGTGCGTGGGCCATGCGGTCGAGCGCTTCTTCGCTCAGAGAGCGCTCCGCGCGGTCGTAATAGCCGTAGATGCCGCACATAAAGGTTAGTTGCCGCCTCGGCCCAGCACCTGTCGCACGGTGAGCGCCAAAATCTTGAGATCCAGTCCGAGGCTGGCCGAGCGAACGTATTCCAGGTCCCGGTACAGCCGCTGTTCCGGGGTCGCCGACGAGCGTAGCGTGGCCTGCGAGAGGCCGGTGATTCCGGGGCGGACGCTGCAACGCTCCTGCCAGTCTTCGGGCAGATAGTCGGTTTCTTGGCGGGGGGTGTCGGGCCGCGGGCCGACGAGGCTCATCTCCCCTTTGACGACGTTCAGCAGTTGAGGCAGTTCGTCCAGGCTGAGCTTGCGGATCCAGCGCCCGACGCGCGTCACACGGGGGTCGCCGGCGCTCGTAAAATGGGGGCCGTTCCGATCGGCGCCCGCCGTCATCGAACGGAACTTATAGACGACGAACCGGACGCCGCGGCGTCCGACGCGCCATTGTCGGAAGATGGCGCCGCCCGGGGTTTCGAGTGCGACGAGTACGCCGACGAGGACGAAAAGGGGCCAGAGCGCGAGCAGCAGGAGGGAGCCGACGAGCAAGTCGGCGAGGCGTTTAATCCCGAAGCTTTTCGCGGCGTAACCGCCCTGCGATCTCCCAGACCCGATCGGCGAGCTGTTTTCGATTCCGTTCGGCAAAGGCTGCATCTTGCGTGTCGAGGCGCTCCTCTTCTCTCCTTAATTTTTGGATCTCGCCGGGCAGATCCAGTTTGCTTCGAAGCTCTTCCAACGTGCGGCTTCGCTCGTGGAACGCTCTCGATAATATTACCGAGCTTGAGCCGAGCCGTCGATGCTCCCCCAAGACCCATTCGCCGGGCACGTCGCCCACTCCCATCCGCGCGATGCCGCCAAAGCCGAAGGGAACTCCTTGCGCGCGGATCTGCGTCGTCAGGTGTTCGGTCCAACCGGAGGCGAGCAGTTCGAACATGAAATCGAGCCCCATGGCGAGGTGCATATCGTTCAGCCCGACGTATAGTTCGTCCAGCGGGAGGTCCTTTGCGAGCAGTTCGGGCAATCGAATCGCGGCCTGGGGCGTCTCGACGAGGGGGACGATCTTGGTACGACCTCCGACGAGCTGGCAGAAGGCCTCGACCTCTTCGGGGCAGGTGAACATGGGGAGCATCAGCCAGTCGGCCCCGAGCGCGACGGCGCGTTCGACCTCTTCGCCGGTGCCCGCCCAAAGGGGATTCAATCGCAGGAGGAGGTCGGCGTCGGGGATCGCTGCGCGAACGGCTTCTGCGGCTTCGAAGGTGTGCCCGCTGATGACCGTGTCCCGATGGCCTTGGCGCTCTTGCTTGCCGCGAAGCTCGAGGTCTACGAAGATGCGGTTCACGCCGGAATCGACCGCATAGCGGGCGATGTCCGGATCGCCGGCGATGAACATCAGTTTCAGCACGCGTATCCCTCCCGCACTTGGACAGCGAAGCTTCGCAGCACGGTTTCGTACTCGTCATACGAACTGCAACGCGTCAAGCGTTCGCGGACTTTGGCCGCCCCGATCTCGCCTTTGACGTACATCGGAATTTGGCCGCGAAGCGCGCGACAAGCCCGAAGCTCGGGGGAGGGAGACTCCTCCGGCTTCGCGCCTTCGGCCTCGTATTCGATCATCAGGCGCAGGTGTTCCAGAGCCGTGGCGATGCGGTCGTCCAACGTCGGCTCGGCCGGTGGCGGCGCTCCGACGAGAGCGGCTCGAATGCGCGCGAGCGCCCAAGGATTCGAGATCGCGGCGCGTCCGACCATGACTCCGTTGCAGCCCGTCTCGCGCATCATCCGGATCGCATCGTCTGGGGTTTTGAGGTCCCCATTGCCGATCAGGGGAATTGTGACACTGGAGCGAAGCGCCTCGATCAGCGACCAATCCGCTTGACCATCGAAGCCTTGCTTGGCGAATCGGGCGTGGAGGGTGAGCATTTTCGCTCCGGCGGCTTCGAAGCGCCTCGCGAGGTCCGGGGCCGCGAATAAGGAGTAGTCCCAGCCCGCGCGCACCTTGACCGTCACGGGGACGCGCACGGACTTCACCACGGCGGCCACGATCCGTTCGGCAAGGTCGGGGTCTTTGAGCAGCGCCGCGCCGGAGCCGGTTTTGCAGACTTTGGGGACCCAGCAGCCCATATTGATGTCGACGAGGTCGGCGCCCATCTCCTCGCAAAGGCGTGCGGTCTCGGCCATGACCTCGGGATCGCCGCCGAAGATTTGAATCCCGAGCGGACGCTCTTGCGGGTGGATCCGCATCTTGCGGAACGTTTTGACGGCTCCGTAATGGATCGCCATGGCGCTGACGAATTCGGTGAACATCAGCCCCGGCCCGCCGACCCGTTTGGCGATGCGGCGGAACGGCTGGTTCGTGACGTCCTCCATCGGCGCCAGAAGCAGCGGCGGGTCCACGCGTACGGGCCCGATCTCAAATCCGTCGAAAGCCATCGTCGACTTCAAGGTACCCGGAGCGCGGTCGTTACGCGCCGCCGAGCAGCCAGATCGAGAGGAGAAGCGACACCGCCGCGAGGAAAACCCATTGAATCAGCCCTACCAGTACCGGCTTGAGCCCCGCTTGGCGCAGATCCTTGAAGCCCGCCTGAAGCCCCACGCCCGCCATGCCCATGGCGAGGATCCAGGCGGTAGCTTCGACCGCCAGACGGATGAAGCGCTGAGCCGTTTCTTGCCACGCGCCCGAACCCATGCCGACCAGCGAATTGAACGCCGCGAAGACGACGAACATCACGAGAAACCAGGGCACGAGCGGCACTTTGGTTTCGCCGGCGATGCCCGCGTGCTTGCGGCGGAACATCGCCGCCAGATAGAACACGATCGGCGCGAGCAGGAGAATCCGCGCGAGTTTTGAGACCGTGGCGACTTCGTTCGCATACTCGCCGACCGAAAGCCCGGCGGCGACGACTTGCGCGGTTTCGTGCAGCGAACTGCCCGTCCAGACGCCGTATACCAACTCGTTCATCGCCAGCAGGTGAAACAGCCAGGGGTACAGCAAGATGCCGATCGTGCCCAGCAAAGTCACTACGCCGAGCGCCGCGGCGCTTTCGGCCTTCTCACTTTGGACCACGCTGTCGGCCGCCACGATGGCCGACGCTCCGCAGATCGAGCCGCCCACGCCGAGAAGGAGCCCGAGCTTTTCGGGCAGTCCGAGGCGTTTGGCGACCCACCAACCGAAGATCAGCGAGAGCACGGTCGACACCGCGACGATCGCTAGCGCGCTCCCGCCGATGCTGTAAAGCTTGGCGATGCTGAGCTTGAACCCGAGCCCCGCGACGCCCCAGCGCAGCAAAGGTTTTTGGGCGAGCTTGATCCCTTCCTGAAACGCATTCGGGATCGGGAGAAAGCTTCGCCAGGCGATTCCGAGAAGAATCACGATCAGCAAAGCGCTGACGTGCAGGCTGTCTTCGATCGCGGGCACGCGAGCGAGTTGAATGGCGATCGCCGCGAGCGCCGTCACGAAGATCAGGCCGGGCAGGACTTGGAGCAATTTGGACATGAATGGCTGCTTGGGGGTGGGGCGTTAGTTTCCGTTTTCGAGGATCCAGTCGGCGGCTTCGGCGAGCGTCGGAAAAACCTGTTCCGGTTGGACTTTCCAGCCTTCCCACTCGCCGGGCGAACTGACGCCGGAAAGAAGCAGGAGGGGGCGGCAGCCGGCGGCTTGACCCGCGGTGAGATCGCTCCACTTATCCCCGACGGCGAAGGCGCCCGAAAGGTCGAGGCCGAACTCCTCTTTCGCGGCGAGGAGCATGCCGGGGTTCGGCTTGCGCCAAGGGTGGTTCGCTGCGTCCAGCGCGGTGCAGTAATAGAACTTTCGAATTTCGAACCCCAAAGGGCGCAGACACGCTTGGATCTTTTCGTCCATCTTCGCGAGCTCCTCTTCGGGGGTGATGCCGAGCGCCACGCCCTGCTGGTTCGAGTAGACGTAAAACTCGTATCCGGCCTCGTGGAGCTTGCGAAGCGCCTCGGGGACATAAGGGAAGACCCGGAGATCCTCCGCGCGAGAGACGTAAGGGGAGAGGTCTTCGTTCAACACCCCGTCGCGATCAAGAAACAGCGGCTTTTTCATAGGATTCGAGCCCCGCCAGCCCTTTTCGAGTGAGCCAGGCGACGGCGGCGCCTAACAGCATACATGCTCCGCCGATCTCGAGGCAAAAAGGCACGCCGCCTCGATGGAGAGAAAAGCTCGTGGAGCCGAGGGTGAGCGATCCCTCCTTGGTCGCCGCGGCGAGCGCGCCGAAGGCGAGATCCCCGATAGGGGAGATCCCCGCCAGCGCCCAGATATGCATCGCCAGCACACGTCCCCGCAGGTTCGATGGGGCAAGCGTTTGAAACAGGGTGTTCGTGTTGTTTAACTGCAAAATGGCCGCCATGCCGGTCATAACGAACACGCCGTAGGCCGCGAGCGACGTGGGCGCGAATAGCATCTGGGTATGATGCGCATCACTTTGGACCTTCCAGAGTTCGCGAAAAGCGACTTCGAGATGAGCGAAAAGAGGGAGCCCTGGAAAGTGGGCGGCGGGTGGAGTCCAAGGTTGGGGCGCTTGGAGCGTACTGAGGATCAACAGCCCGACGCCCAGAATCACCATGGCGATCCGGATCGTCACCGCCTTGACCGCCTTGTCCGCAAGGCTCGCGTTGATCAAGAGTCCGGTGAGCGCGCCGACGCCGATCGCGGTATACGCATAGCCGAGCCCCTGCTTGTCGAGACCGAGCATCTCCCGCGCGATGGCGGGCATCAACGTGATGTAGAACAGCCCGAATACGGCCGTGAAGGTCTCCAGCGTGAAAAGGGTTCGAAGATGACGGTTACGGAACGTGTACAGCATCCCTTCGAACAGCAGGTCTTTCACTGGTTGAGGATCTTGCTGCTCCGCCGAGAGCGAGGTGCGCACGGCGAGCACCGCGAAGATCAAGCTGAGGTAGCTGACGCCGTTGACGAAATAGCAGGCCGAATATCCGAACGAGGCCAGCAGGTAGCCCCCGATCGCGGGACCGACGATGCGGGCCGAGTTGAAGGTCATCGCGTTCAGCGGAATCGCTTTTGCCAGATCCTCCGGTGGAACCACGCGGCTAATGACCGACTGGCGTGTGGGCATCTCGATGCAAGACACGACCCCTAGCACCGAGGCGGTCGCCAGGATGTGCCAATACTCGATGAACCCGAAATGCGTCGCGCTGGCCAAAAACAGCGCGCAGACCCCCATCAGAGCCTGGGCGATTACGAGCACCGTGCGCTTATTGTAGATGTCCGAGATCGACCCGGCGAATGGCCCGAAGAGCGCGGTGGGGGCGCGCTGGATAAACACGGTGAGCGCGAGTTTAGCTGGATCGCCCGTCAACTCGTAGACTAGATACCCCTGCGCGACGGTTTGGATCCAGGTGCCGGTGAACGAAAACAGCGCGCCGAGCCAGAACAGCCGGAAATCGCGATGCCGGAACACGCTGAGGATCGGAGAGCGGCGCATGCGCCCTTTCACACGTGCCGCGAACCCCCTCCCGATCTCGGGGGGTGGCTCGGGAGGCGCAGGGATCATGTCTTTGTAGTATGCCGGATGAGAGCCTTTCGGCGCTTAGAGAGAGGCGGGTACAATTTGCGGCATTGCCGCAACGGAGTGCGGTTTCTAAGCGTGAACGAATCTCGCCGTCTTCGAATTTTACAGCTGGTCTCCAGCTCGGCTACCTCAGGGGCCGAGCGCAACGTCGATCTGCTTTCTCGTCAGCTCGTCGAACGAGGGCATCATGTCGAAGTGGTCTGCCCGAACGAGGGGTGGCTGCCCGAGGTGCTGCGCGCCGCTGAGATCTCCGTCGAGATCCGGGGCATGCGCGGGGCCGAGTGGTACCGCACGCTGGGCTATCTGCGTCGCCGGGTGCGAAAGGGCAAGATCGACGCGATCCACACCCATTTGACCCGCGCGGCCTATCTCGGCTGCAGCGCAGGCTGGCTGAGCGGCGCGCCGATCGTTACGAGCGTCCACATCGCGAACAACGACCCGATCTACAAACGGCTCGCCCGAGGCCGGAACCGGATCGTGGCGGTCAGCGACTATGTGCGGGGCATGCTTCATGGACTCGGAGTTTCGGAGCGACATATCGACACGGTGTACAACGGCACCGATTTCGGCGAACTGGCTCCGAATCTTGGGAGCGACGTGCACGAGGAGCTCGGGATTCCTCCGGAACGGCGGCTGATCGGCCTCGTGGGGAAGGTGTGCCGAGAAAAGGGGCATCTGGAGATGATTGAGGCGATGCGCGCCGTACGGCGGCGGCACCCCAATACCCATGCCGTGTTCGTCGGCAAGATCGAGGAGGCGTTCGAGCCCGAGGTGCGTGAGGCGATCTCTCGCTCGGGGATGCAAGAGCACCTCACCCTGACGGGATTGCGACACGACGTGCCGCGCTTGATGGACTCGTTTACGATGGCCGCCGTGCCTTCGCACATGGAGACCTTCGGGGTTGCGGCGATCGAGGCGATGGCGCGCGGCAAAGCCGTGGTTGCCACGCGCGTCGGGGGGTTGATGGAGGTGGTTCGCCACCGCCAAACGGGGCTTTTGGTGGATCTGCGCGCCGAGGAGCTCGCGGGCGCGGTGAGCTATCTGCTCGAAAACGAATCCGAGCGCGAGCAGATGGGAGCGATGGGAAGGCTTTTGGTCGAGCAGAAGTTTACGCTCCAAGAGATGACCGATCGCTTCGAACAGGTCTATCGGCAGACCTTGAAAACGCGCGGTTAAAAGTGCGCGAAGCCGCTTTCACGGACCCGGATATCTGTTATGATGAAGGGCCTATGGCGAAACGGATCGCGCTCATTCCCGGCGACGGCATCGGCCCCGAAATCACCCAGGCGACGGTTCAGATCCTTGAATCGTGCGGTTTCCAAGCGGAGTGGATCCCGCTCGAAGCGGGACAGGTCACCCTCGATCAGGGGCGCCCTCCTATGCCGCCCGAGACCGTCGAAGCTGTCCGCGAGATCGGGGTGGCGCTCAAAGGCCCGACCACGACGCCGAGCGGCGGCGGACACAGCAGCGCGAACGTCGCGCTTCGTAAAGCGCTCGACCTATTCGCGAACGTTCGTCCGGCTAAAACCCTACCTGGCCTCAAGGGCCGCTTCGCGAACTTGCCGATCGATTTGATCATCGTTCGCGAAAACACCGAGGACCTCTATGCGGGGATCGAGTATCAAGCTCATCCAGACGTCGCCCAAGCGATCAAGGTCATCACGCGCCCCGGGTGTGCACGGCTGTGCTATTACGCGTTCGAGATGGCGCGCAAGCAAGGTCGTAGCCGAGTGACGGCGGTGCACAAGGCCAACATCATGAAGTTGACCGACGGCATGTTCTTGAGCGAATTCTATAAGGCCGCCGAAAACTATCCGGATCTCCGCGCCGACGATGTTATCGTCGACAACTGCTGTATGCAACTTGTCACGCGCCCGGAGCAGTTCGACGTGTTGGTCACCGAAAATCTTTATGGTGATATCGTCAGCGACCTCTGTGCCGGCCTTGTGGGCGGCTTGGGACTCGCCCCGGGCGCGAACATCGGCGAGCATTGCGCGGTGTTCGAAGCGGTTCACGGTTCCGCACCGGATATCGCCGGAAAAGGGATCGCGAACCCCACCGCGTTGCTCTTCAGCGCGGTGATGATGCTTCGTCATCTCGGGGAGAACGAGATCGCCGACCGAATCATGGGTTCTGTGATGAGGGTGTGTCAGGACGGGGTTTGCTTGACGGTGGACCTTGGCGGAAAGGCTACGACTCGCGAATATCGCGACCAAGTGATCGCCTACGCGAAATAGGGTGCACGAGTCCTGCGCACCCTATTTCGTTTGGTCAGGCGATTATGGCGCCGGCGGTTTCATCCGTTGGTAGTAGTAAAAGTCCACAGTCTCTTTCGTTGATCCATTCGGCGCTCGGCTCGTTCGGTCCGTAGTGCTTTGAGTGAGGCGAGGGAATTTATGAAGGTCGCCCATTTTGGCGTCTCGGACCTCTTGGAGCGGAAGGCTGGTGTAGGAGAATGCCCGAAGAGAAAGCTTGTTCACGGAGGCATGTCCATCGGCCCAAGCAATGACGGACTGTAGATTTCCATGGCGTCCGTGAAGAGAATAGGCGCCGTATCCGATGCTTCCCAGCGAGTGATATCGTTGAAGACCCCGTGGCGCGGATGTCTGATAATAGACCGTTTCTCCGATCAGAATCGTTTCCAGAGGATCATGTAAGGCAGAGTAGTCGTATCCCGGCGCAACTGCACTGATGACTTGAGGATTGGTTCCATAGGCCAAAGGGTATCTCTCCGATCCTACGTAAAACCAAGGAGGTCTCACTTCGTGCGCCGATGAGCAATCTAAGATCGGAACATTCTTCATGTATGGACAAATGTATCCTTGAGTAAAATCGACGATCGCGGGGGTCGTACTCGTATTAACTCTATAGTAAAAATAAATTGTATCTCGCGAGCTGACGCTGTATTGAGCGGCCGGAAGCATGTCGTCGAAGTCGGTGATATACATATTAAAGGCAAGAGCGACTTGTTTCAGGTTTGAAAGACAAGCAGCCTTCTTTGCCGACTCCTTGGCTTGCCCGAAAACGGGAAAGAGAATCGCGGCCAAGATTGCGATAATGGCAATGACGGCGAGGAGCTCTATGAGGGTAAACGCTCTTCTACCAAACGATCGTGTATGATGTGAATTGCTTCGCATGATGGTTTATCTCCAGATGTGTGACAGCACGTGGGAGCGGGTGCCTCCGCTTCCACAGCTTTTCGCCTGCGCTTGCGCCGGGCGAAAAATGACGAAATTTCTGCGCTGAGCATGCCAGCCGGCATCCACCAGAGCAAGAGCAAAATCGCGTAGAGGAGCGCACTTTTTTCGGGCAGAAGAACGGAGCCCAGAAGGAATGCGCCTGCGACCATCGGCATCAGGACCTTATAGATCGCCCGAAAGGCGCCCACCGGGATCGCACGGCCGCAGAGAAAGCCTCCAAAGATGGGAGCGAGAAGGGGATAGCCCACGGTAATCAGAAAAATCCAGGTCATGTCTGGAAAGGGGAGGGGTTCTGGAAACCAGACTCTTGCTTCGGCTGGACTCCAGCGTGGGTGAAGGGCAGGCGCATTCGACAGCAAAATCCGAAGTTGCAGAAAACCTAGGTAAAGCGCGTTTGCGGTGCCTAAAATCGCGACAGCCGTGGTGTTGGCGCGTCCAAGGAATCTATAAACGGGGGAATCGAGCGCGTCCTCATAGTATTTTGCGATGTACTGATTGGCGACCTGTTGTGGATTCCCATGCTTTGCCAAAGCTTCTGAAATCGCCTCGGGATAGGGAATGCCCTGCAAGAGAGCGTCTCCCGCATTATGTTCGACCCAAAATCCGGTTTCTTGGACATAGTCGATGCGATGCGCTTCGGGGATTGAACCGCAAAGCGCTCGATCCAGTTCGGAAAGATAATTCTCCAGGGAGATCTCGTGGTTGCTTTTACGAAAAGAAGGGCCTAGGCTCCATTCGCGTTTTCGGAAAAGCTCGAGTTTAGACTTGGAGAAAGGAAAGTGGCTCTTCACGTTGGACCCCGCGAATCACTCGATTGACTGCCTCGGAGTAGCGAATCCAAGCCTCGACCTGTTGCTCGGCCTCGAGTTCGCCCTTTTCGGTGAGTTGATAGATGCGTCTGGCGCGCTCCCCTTCGGGATGCTCCCAAACTCCGACGATGAAGCCCTCCTGTTCCAGTTTATGCAGGATGGGGTAGAGAGTGCCAAACTGAAAGCTGAGATCGTGGTCGCTCCGTTGCTCCAGTTCTTTGGCGATCTCGTAACCGTATCGGGCGCGCTCTTTGAGGATGAGAAGCACCATCATCGAGGGACCCGATTTCGCGAAAAAGCCTTGATTTTTTGCCATGGTTATTTTTCTATATATATTGTTTTCAATATAACGCATGTTTCTGGAATTGACAACCTTTTTCGTTTTCCTCCCTGAGCGAGAAAGTCCCGCGTAGACTAGAGGCGTGAAACTGCTGATATTGGGCGGGTCGGGCATGCTGGGGGGCGACGTTTGCGCCGAGGCCACTTCATGGGGAGTCGAATTTATCGCCCCGGGGCGCGATCGGTTGGATCTTTCGGACCTGGGAGCATTGCCCGAGCGCTTGAGTTCGCCGGAATTTCAGGCGGATGTCGTGATCAACTGCGCGGCTTATACGGCAGTCGACAAGGCGGAGAGCGAACCCGAAGCCGCGCTCAGGCTCAACGCGGCGTTTCCGGCGATCTTGGCCGAGCACTGCCGAAAGTCCAACCGGAGGCTGATCCATCTCAGTACCGACTTCGTGTACGACGGCGAGACGGACCGGCCTTATGTGGAAGACGATCTTCCAGGGGTGCCTCTCGGGGTCTACGGACAGACGAAGTTAGCGGGCGAGATCGCGGTGCGCCAAACAGATCCGGGGTCGGTGATCGTGCGGACTGCCTGGCTTTATGGACCGTCCGGAAGTTCTTTCCCGAAAACGATGATTCGGGCATGGCGAGCCGGAAAGTCCTTGCGCGTCGTGGCCGATCAGTGGGGAACGCCGACGTACACCGCCGATTTGGCCCGGACGCTATTCCAGATGTTGGAGCTTCCTGGGTTGGCGGGAGGCATCTATCATGCGGCGGGAGCCGAGATCGTGACCTGGTTTGATTTCGCCAAATTAACGATTGAAACTTATAAGAATCAAAAAAATCTGACTCAAGATGTGTTGATCGAAAAGATCCGAACGGAGGATTGGCCGACCCCGGCGCGTCGTCCGCGGTACAGTGCGCTCAATTGCGACAAGCTTGCCGTCCTTGGGATTGCGCCGATGCGCCCGCTGGGCGAGGCGCTTTTGGAATTTGCCGACCGCGTCGAGATCGGGGGATAGGCAAGTTCCCCCTGGCGTCAAGTACACTAGGGAGAACGAAACGCTATGCCGAAACGAATCGAAACGATTGTCTTACACGACAGCTCAACGCCGGTTTTCGGCGATACGCAAAAGGGCGGCAATGTGGTGCTGACCACCGTCGATACGCTCCTCAAACAGGCGCGGGCGAACTCCTTGTGGCCACTGACCTTTGGTCTCGCCTGCTGCGCGATCGAGATGATGAGCACGGTCGCCGCGCGCTTCGATCTGGCCCGATTTGGCTCCGAGGCCTTCCGCGCGACGCCGCGTCAGGCGGACGTCATGATTATCGCCGGGCGTCTGAGCAAGAAGATGGCCCCGGTTCTGCGGCAGATCTACGACCAGATGCCCGAGCCCAAGTGGGTGATTTCGATGGGGGCGTGCGCTTCCTCGGGAGGGGTCTACAACAACTATGCGATCGTGCAAGGGGCCGACCAAGTGGTACCCGTCGATGTGTACGTGCCCGGTTGTCCTCCTTCACCCGATGCGTTGATCTACGGCATTCTCAAGCTTCAAGAGAAGATTAAGCGGCAGCGTCCCGACAGCTTTCGCGACCTGCGTCTCGCCGAGTCGCTGACCGGTCCGCGCACGCTCGAAGAGGTGAACTCGTGAGCGTCAGTTTCGTTCGCGACGTCGCGAAGCCGATTCTGGCGGGCTTCGGGATTACCGCGCGACGCCTCCGCAACCGGAAGGTAACGGTGATGTACCCGGAGCATCGGCGCGAGCAGTACCCTCGCACCCGCTGGCAGCACGCTTTGGAGCGTTATGACAGCGGTCTTGAAAAGTGCATCGGTTGTTCGCTGTGCGCGGGAGCTTGCCCGGCTCGCTGTATTTACGTCGAAGCGGCCGAAAACACCGATCAGGAGCGCTATTCGGCGGGAGAGCGATACGCCAAGCGGTATGAGATCAATATGATCCGCTGCATCTTCTGTGGCTATTGCCAAGAGGCGTGCCCCACAGGCGCGATCGTGTTGCGTAAGAACTTCGAATTAGCAGATTACAAGCGCGAAGACTTTATCTATACGAAAGAGCGTTTGTTGGACCCGATGCCGGGGCGTCCTAACCCGGTGAATCCGAAGTAGCGATGCGAGCCGGAGGGATCGAAGAGGGCCCATTGCGATCCAAGAGCGAGGTAGGGTCATCATGAGTGGTCGACCGGTCCGCATGACGCGCCGCGTCGCGTTCTCTTCGGGGCATCGATTTTGGATCCCCGCGCTCAGCGAAGCGGAGAATCGCGCCGCGTTCGGTTCGTGGGCTTCCCCCTACAATCACGGGCATAACTATGCGCTGGAGGCCGAAGTCGAAGGAAAGGTCGACCCGGCGACCGGCATGATCGTTAACATCAAGCGTGTGGACGACGTACTGCAGGAACGCGTGGTACGGGCTTTCGATCAAAAGAGTATCAACGACGAGGTGCCGGCGTTTCACGATCGTGCCGCAAGTCTCGAAAACCTGTTGCTTTATTTCGCGGAGATTTTGGGCCAGGGCGCATTGCCGTCCGAGGTTCGGTTAACCCGCCTTCGACTGGAAGAGATGCCGACCCTTTGGGGAGAACTGACGATGAACGACTCGATCCCTCATGTGACGCTGACGCGCACCTTTGAATTCGCTGCTGCCCATCGCTTGCATTTGGAGTCCGAAACTCCCGAACGGAACTGGGAGCTTTTCGGTAAGTGCACGAATCCCGCAGGACACGGCCATAATTATCTTCTCGAAGTGACGGTGAGCGGCTCGGTGGACCCGCGAACGGGGATGATGGTGGATTTGCTCGCGCTCGATCGCGCGGTCGAGGAGCTGGTTGTGGATCGATACGACCACAAAAATTTCAATTGCGATGTGCCTGAGTTTGCGGGAGTGAATCCTACTTCCGAGGTAATCGTGACCAAGATTTTCGAGGCGTTGGACGGACGGCTTCCGGCACGTCTCGAACGTGTTCGGCTCTATGAGACCGCGCGGAATATCTTCGAGATTTCGGCTCCGTGAGCTCTGGGTTAAACTAGGCTCAGGTGTCGTTCAAGAACTTTAAGATTTGGCGAGGCAAATTGCCGCATTGGCGCGCGGACGACGTACGATACTATGTGACGTTTCGGCATCAGCGCCCCCTGGATGCGAGCGAGCGCCAGCTTTTACTGCGCCACCTCCTCAAGCCGGACGGCCAAAAGTGGGATCTTCAGATTGTGTGTGTGCTGCCGGAGGCCACCGAACTACTTTTTACGGTGCGGGAGGGGCGAGAGGGGCCCTACGAACTGTCGGAGATCGTTGAAAAGGCCAAGATCAAAGCGGGCAAAGCGATCGTTAAAAAGACGGGCGAGCGCTATCCACCGTTTTATACCGAGAGCTACGACCGCATCGTGCGTGACGAAAGTGAGTATGAAGAGCGCTGGCTGGCGATTTTGGATTCTCCGGTCTCAGCCGAACTCGCTGAAGACCCGGAGGAGTATCCTTTCTTGTGGGTCGCGATTCCCGCTACTTCAGCTTAGCCTAACACAAGTATAACGCCCCCGAGCGAAGATAAAAGATCTCTTTATAAGGAGTTCTTTATGAGTTATCGCAAGGGATTTACGCTCATCGAGCTGCTCGTCGTGATCGCGATCATCGCGATCCTCGCCGCCATTTTGTTTCCCGTCTTCGCTCAAGCCAAGGAAGCTGCCAAGAAAACATCTTGTCTTTCAAATTGTAAGAACATCGGACTTGGATTGATGCTCTACGTTTCCGATTACGACGATTTGATTCCGCTCGATCGGCGCACGGATTATACGGCTTATGAGGCCTTTACTTTCGGGGGAACGACGTACTATTTTGGTGATTGTTCTTCCGCGCCCTGCCAAGAGCACTATTGGTGGGGTGGCGCCGATGTAAAAACGGGTACAGGTGCCTATTCGCGAATCAATCCAAGTTACGGGATTCTACAGCCTTATTTGAAAGGAGCGGCAATCACAAACTGCCCGAGTACTTCGCAGTTGCCCGAACATCCCGTCATTCTTGCTCCGACCGGCATCGGTCGCAGCAGTGTGATCGCTACCTATGCGGGAGGAGAATTTCCGTTAAGCAACTTTGAAATGCCGGCAGAAACGATCGGTTTCGCGGACGTCGCGCAACTCGTCCCCTATGGGACGCCTCCGTATCTCGCGAAGACCTACTTTTTAAACATCCCCTCTGAGAACTCTACATTGACTCTCCACGGGAGGCATAGCAACACTAGCGCAAACATTGTATGGCTCGATGGCCATGCGAAGTCACAACCCGTTTCGAACGCGCGGTTCGTCTCTCCCTCGGGAGGAATGGGCAGTCCGAAGAACTTCGACGAAGACTTTCGGCTATGGAAGATCGGAATTGCTCTGAAGTATCCGCTTCAGCAGCCCGGGACAGCGATTACGACGCGCGATCAATACTATTACACGCTCAAAAAACCGGTTGGCTTGTAAGAAAAATAGGTTGGATAGAAGCATGTGCTTGTTTATCCTCTCTCCCTGGTTTAACGAGAGAAGATAAACAAAGTTTTTTTGGGGGGGATTAACGCAAAAATAACGCATTTATCCGAAAATAAACCTGGATCGATGTTTAGGAGGTACGAAGTATGACTCGTTATAAAGGCTTTACACTAATCGAATTGCTCGTTGTGATCTCGATCATCGCGATCCTCGCCGCTATTTTATTCCCGGTCTTCGCCCAAGCCAAAGAAGCTGCGAAGAAAACATCCTGCCTTTCGAATTGCAAAAATATTGGCCTTGCTTATATGCTATACGCTTCGGATTATGATGACTATCTCTGTTTAAATAACCGGACCGATTATTTTGCTTGGGAGGCCCTCACTTTTGGGAGCACGACCTACTATATGGGCAACTGCTACGTCGCTCCTTGCCAAGCCCACTATTGGTGGGGAGGTTATGAGTACCAGCTCGGAGGTTCTAGCTATCAGCGTGTCGTGCCTTCCTATGGGTTATTAACCCCGTACATGAAAGGAAGTGCGATCACAAAGTGCACGAGCGCGGAGCAGCTTTTGGATTATGCGGCGCTTCCTTCGCCGACGGGTCTTGGAAGAAATAGTGTTTTGCAGGGCGTGGTTGGAGCCACGCCGCCCAATTTAGGCGATGTCGAGCGACCCGCGGAAACCTTGGCATTTGGGGATTCCGCGATGCCTGTAAGTGGTGGATTGATGAAGACCTTTTTCGTCAACGCGCCTACGAGCGAATTCACGACGATCACGCTTCACGGGCGTCACATCGGGGTCAAAGCGAATATCGTTTGGTTAGATGGGCACGCTTCGACGGTCAACGTGCATGATCCGGTGCTGGGAACGAATTCGGAGCGGTTCAAGCTATATCAGTTGGGATTGGCGTTGAAGTATCCGCTGGAACAGCCAGGAACTGAGTTCACGAGTCGCGATCGCTACTTCTATACTCTCACGAAGCCGGCCGGTCTTTAGTCGGGGTTCGTGTGTTGAGGGTGGGGGATGGCTTTGAGCCATCCCCCACCCCCTTTTGATCTTGTGCGAGAAGGAGAAAAATAAAAAAACTTGTCATAGAATAAATCTATACGTATAATAAATCTATACAAATGGCAAGAGGCAGAGGGAAAGGATATTTTGCGAAGTCTGGGCCGGGCATGATGGTGCTGGTTTTGCTGCGCGAGCGGGCTCGGTACGGCTATGAGATCCGGGATGAGTTGGAACGGCTGAGCAACAAGGCGCTCACGATTCAGTTCGGCACCTTGTATCCCATTCTCAACCAACTGGAAAAGGACGGGCTGATTCAGGGTGATTGGGAAAAGCCGGAAGGGGAGCGGATGCGTAGGATTTACGCGCTCACCGAAGCGGGGCGGGCGGAAGCCGAGCAGCAGGTCGAGGCCTGGGCGCGGTATTCGGCCGCGGTGAACCAGGTGATCGAGGGAACCCAGCCATGAAAGGAAGCCCCGAGGAACGCAACTACCTCGTCGAGTTGGATGCGAATCTCGCGGGCTGGCTACCAGAGGAGATGCGGGCTTGCTTCGTGAGCGAGGCGGCGTTTTATATCGAGCGAACAGCTCGAAATCAAATGCTTCGGGGCGAGCCTTATGAAGACGCGGTTCAACGGGCTATCGAGCATCAAGGATCGCCACGCAGAGTGGCTGAAGAATACATTCAAAAATACTACGAAGAGCAAATTCCTTCACCCGTATATAGAAAACTAGGTCGCGCTAATACCTCGGCTGTCGCGGTATTCGGACTAGCGAATGCGCTCTATATGGCCTTTTTGCAGTACAAGCTGTTTTTTGCCAGTTCCGAACCTCTACGAATCGGGCCAGTCGAAGCGCGACGATACTTTCCCGAACCTCTTCCGTTCCCCGATCTGTCGTGGCAGTTTTTCGTGACGGTCGGGTACCCCCTGATCGCTCCATGGATCGCAGGATGGATCTGCGGGCAACTGATTCCCGTCGGAGCCTCTAGCGCGGTTTCGCGAGTGCTCCAAGTCATGATTATCGGAGCTTTTCTATTAGGAGTGATGCTCGTGCCGGAGCTGGACGCGCTCCTCTACGCGGTGCTACTCACAGTTTATTGGCTGCCTGTGGGCTCTTTGTCGGCCCACTTTTCATCGTCTCTCCTTCGCTCGCGCAAGCGAAGAAAAGCTGAGAGGACGGGCGCGCACCCGTCCCTCGGTTCGTCCATTCTGGAGGTCAATCCATAAATGAATCGTTCATTGTATGATACACGATTCCCTCGCGGCCCGATCCGTCGGGCGCAAGGTTTCACGCTCATCGAACTGCTGGCGGTGATTGCCATTATCGCGATTCTCGCAGCGATCTTGTTTCCCGTGTTCGCTCAAGCCAAAGAGGCGGCCAAGAAAGCGAACTGTATCTCGAACTTAAAACAGATTAGTCTGGCTTTTCTCATGTATGCCGATGATTATGAGGAGTCTATGCCTCGTACGGTAGCGGGAGGGCCAGAATGGGACAGCATTCGCTACACATGGTATGGATCTTATGTCGGCACTCCCCGAAGAGTGAAATTACAAGAAGGTCAACTTCAGCCTTACATGAAAAATACGCCCATTTTGGATTGTGCTTCTGCCTCTGGGATCCCTCCGATGTATCTTTGGGATGTGGTAGCTCCTCCTGTCGCATATGGCGTCATGGACTGGCTGGCGCAGGCTACTCTTCTGTCGACGATTGAACTGCCGGCTGAGACGCTCCTCGTGGGGGATGCGGCCGCTCCGTTAGCTGCGAGTTCTAGTTCAGAACGATATCTGATGAGATACGAACAGATTTTCCCGCAGTATAATTTCGGTATCAGATCCCTTCACGGTCGGCATAACGGTACTGCAACTATCGGGTGGTTCGACGGTCATGCGAAAGCGTATAAGTTGATCTATCCGACATTCCCTTCGGACACGAATCCAGGTACTTATTATATTACGCACGAGCAAAGATTGCAGTGGAATATCGGTATTCTCGCGAAGTATCCGCTTCAGTCGACTTCGTATTGGAATTCGACTCAGACGCACCCCAATGGTGGAGCAAGATGGCAATACGACGCATACTACTATATTAAAGCAAAAAGATATCTTTGAAAAGATAGTGATGGGGTTGCGTTCGCAATGAGACGTATGTCGATGCCTGAATGAAACATAGACATGATTGTCTGCGTATCAGTCTTTATCTGTTTCGAATTTGGCAGATGTAGGTTTTCTGGAGACTGAACGTCTTGTCACCATGTAAACAGAAAGAAGGCTTGTTGAAGTGGTCCTTGATCATTAGCGATCAAGGACCACTCTCCTTTCACGCAAACGTTTAGGGCGTCTTTTTAAGCTGAAGCCCAAGCTCGTCCCATTGTCGCTGGTCGACCGTGCTGGGAGCGTCCATCATCGGGTCGTAGCCGTTCCCCATTTTGGGAAAGGCGATCACTTCGCGGATGTTTTCGGTATCCGTCAACAGCATCACGAGCCGGTCGATCCCGGGGGCGAGACCGCCGTGTGGCGGAGGGCCGAACGAGAACGCGTCCAAGATGTGGCCGAACCGCTCACGCTGGGTTTGCTCATCGATGCCGAGCAGCGTAAAGATCCGAGATTGAATATCAGGGCGGTGGATTCGAATCGAGCCCGAAGCCATTTCGATCCCGTTGATCACGAGGTCGTAGCAATCGGCTCGAACCCGTCCGGGATCAGTCTCGAGAAACCCCAGATCTTCTTCCTTGGGGCCGGTAAACGGATGATGGGCGGGGGACCAGCGCTGCTCCTCTTCGTCCCATTCCACCAGCGGGAAGTCGAGCAGCCAGCACGCGGCGATCTTGCGCGGGTCGCGCAGGTTGCATCGCGTTCCGATTTCGTTGCGCAATCGCCCGAGCACCGCGTTCCCGGCAGTATAAGTGTCCGCGATGAAGCACAGCAGGTCGCCGGGTTCGGCTTCGGAGACTGTCAGCAGCGCCTCCAGCTCTTGTGGCTTGAAGAACTTCGCGATTCCGCCTCGAACATACAGGCCGCGAATCGAAGTGATGCTCCCCTCACCGGTTTCGTCGGTGACGGCGAGCGTCGCCAGCCCCTTGGCGCCGAAGCCTTTCGCGAACTCCTCAAGTTCTCCGATCTCTTTGCGAGAAAGGCGCGCGCCGCCCGGATATCTCAACCCTCGGACCTTGCCGCCCGACTCCGCGGTTTGGCGGAAAACGCCGAAATCGCAGCCGGCGGCGATTTCGGTCGCGTCGAAGATCGGAAGGCCGAATCGCAGGTCGGGTTTATCGGACGCGTAAAGCCGCATCGCTTCGTCGTAGGTCAGGCGCGGAAAAGTTTGAATGGCCTCTTTGTCGAGCCCGAACTCGCCGATCACCTCATTCAAAACCGAGAGAAGCAGCCCTTCGGTGAGTTGGAGGATGTCCTCTTGAGTCGCGAACGACATTTCCAGGTCGAGCTGAGTGAACTCGGGCTGGCGATCCGCACGCTGGCTCTCGTCGCGGAAGCATTTCGCGATCTGATAATATCGCTCGATCCCGGAAACCATCAGGAGCTGCTTGTACTGCTGGGGGCTTTGCGGCAGGGCGTACCAGAGCCCGGGTTCCAAGCGATAAGGGACCAGGTAGTCGCGGGCGCCCTCGGGGGTTGAGCGGGTAAAGATGGGGGTCTCGACCTCAAGAAACCCCTGGCCGTCGAGGTAGGAGCGAATCTTGCGAACGAGCGCGGCGCGCAGCGCAAGGTTACGGTACATCGAGGGGCGCCGCAGATCGAGATAGCGGTATTTGACGCGAAGCTCCTCATTGACCGAGCGCATCTGGCTTTCGTCGCTGATCGGAAAAGGCAAGGCCCGGGCGGGGCTGAGAAGCTGATAGCTTTCGACGTCCAATTCGATTTCGCCGGTCGGAAGTTTCGCGTTGGCGGTGCCCTCTTTGCGGGCTCGGACGATGCCGGTGACGCTCAGGCACGACTCGTGTTTCAGGTCGGCCGCTTCGGGATGCTTGGCGGGGTCCAGTACGAGTTGAACGAGCCCGGTTCGGTCTCGAAAGTCCACAAAGAACAGCCCGCCGAGGTCACGGATGCGATGTGCCCAGCCATTCAAATTCACTTGTTCGCCTTCGTGAGAGATCCGCAATTCGCCGCAGGAATGAGTTCGTTGAACAAGTGACATAAGGTTCAAAAGAATACCTTTTGAGAGAGGGGTTAGCCTGTCGGGTTACGATCACTACCGCGAGTTGTTCGCGAACGTCAAAGCTGAATGACCCGTTCGAATTCCCTTGAGAATGCCGGAGGTGCCATGGCTATCACACATGAGGTCGGAGAGGCCGTTGGCTTGAGGCAGAAGAACTCAGCCGCGGTCGACAGATCGAGGAACGACGCACCTCTGCGCCGTTTCTACCCATCGACCAACACGCCGCCGTCCAAATCGAAAGTTGTGTTCTCGCGTGGTCTAAGAAGGGCCAGAGCGTCCAACAGGGAGGCCCGCCGACACTCCGATTGAGGCGTAATATTTGGTTCAAGGCGAAGGTCAGCCCCGACTGTGACGAGAAAAAGGCCAGATAAAGTGAGACCATACGAATGGTGCGCTAAGCTGCATCCTTTCGCGTCGTCGTTGGGAAACAGGCGAAAGCGGGCGCGAGATCATCGACCCGAAAATCCAGGGAAGTGCAATGGTCGTAACTGCCGCCCGCCCTCAAACGTAAGAAGCTATGGGTAAAGCGATGAAAGGAAAACGAATGCTCGCGTTGGTAGCAAGTCTTGCCATAGGAGGCAGCCTTGCGATGGCCGACGGTCTTTTGGGCCGTGGCGGCAGTGGAGGAAACGGAGGCGGGGGTGCGGGAGCCGGCAAGAGTAAGCCGACCACACCGCCGAAGCGTCCGTCGAACCCGCCGGCACGCCAGAATCCTCCGGCCAACCCTCCGAGTCGTCCTTCGACCCCGCCGCCTTTGCAGCGGGGGGGCGCTTCCCAAGAATATCGGCAAGGGAATGTCCGGGTGATTCCGCAACGCCCTTCCCAAGAGCAATCCCGGAGCGGGGTTGTGCGGTATGGGACGAGCAACAATCATCCGATCGTCGTGCGCGAGGCTTTCCCGCGTGTGACGGTCTTTCCCTCGCAGATGCCCGGTTTGGTGCTTCGTGAGGACGATGTTCGTCGCCACCCCGATCGGTACCGTAGCGGCTACCATCACTACTATCGTGACTGGCGCGACGACTATTTCTACTATCCGCATTACGTCTTTCAGCCGTACCGCGATTGCGTGATCTCGCCTTGGTATTACTATCCGCAGCTGCCGGGCTACCTGTCGGGGATGCGCATCAGCTTTGGCCATCCGCGGATCACGATTTTCAGTTGGACGCGCTATACGCCGTTTCAAAACTACGGCTCGGACGTCCGCTATTACTATAACCAGAGCGACCGAGGAGACCGGGATCTGGACTATGCGGTCCGCGATCTTCAAGATTCCTTCGAGCGGTTCGACCGTCGGGCCATCGGGCAGATGGTGCCTCGTAATGGGCGGGTGAGCGTCTACCTCGATCAGCGATATGCCTACGATCTCGGGGCCGACGACTTTTACGACATGCTGATCGACGCGGTCACCAGCAACGACACGCGCCGTTATGAGATCCTAGCCGTCGAGCGTTCGGGGGATCGGGCTCGCGTTCAAGCGCGGCACCTTTATCTCGATCCTTCGGGGCGAGAGGCGAGCGTCTATCACACATATGAACTGGAGCGCGACCGAAGCGGATTTGTGATCCGCGCTTTTGGAATCGGCAATCGTCAGGCGTGGTGGTAAGACCCCGCGCGATCAGTTCGAATGGCCGTCCGGCTTTTTGCCGAACGGCCATTCTGTTGGGAAGATCGCAGGCGGAAAATCGTCCGCCCGAAAGCTTAGCCCTTGCATCGAGAGCGGCGAAGCGTGTATCCTATCTCTTCGCGCCCGGAGTGGGCGGTGATCATCATGGCTAAAATCTGTCAAGTCAGCGGCAAGAGAGGCAACAATGCGAAACACATTCGCAACACGCACTCTCAAGGGTGGAAATATCGCGCGCCGAAGAAGAATCGACGTCAGCAGCCCAACCTCCAAACCGTGCACGTTAAGACCCCACACGGAAAGGTGAAGCTCGTGGTGGCGACATCCGTGATGAAAAGCGCCGAATTCGCCGCCGTGGTCAGCGGGATCAAGCCGCTGCCGAAAAGCTGGCTGAAAAAGCCCAGCTATTAAGCCGCACTAAGTTTGATTAATCGACGGGAAGCTTCGCAAAGAAGCTTCCCGTCTCGCTTTTTAGGGATGTTCGGCGAGCAAGGTAGACCCAGACGAATCGAAGGGTGTGGTTGCGAAAATCCTCGCTTATCAAAGGGTGAGCGCTTCGAGCTCCTGCTCGATGTGCTGATTACTCTTCGCTTTCTGCAGAAAGCTTTTGAACGGTTAGTAAGATCTCTCGGCTTTGTTCCCGCCGCAAGCGTCTCGCCCTCTAACCCCGGGCCGCGCTTTGGCTTGAGACGGTAAATCCTTCGACAAACTAGCTCTGAGCTTGCAGCAGCTCGCCTTGGCGTGTGTTTTTCTGCTCCGCCGTGTGCGTCGAGCGGAGGCACAGGAAGTGCTCCACGAGCGGGTCGAGCTTGCCATCTTCATTCCATCTATGACGGTCGGCGTGGCGTCGGCCGGGCCAGGCACAAGCCCGGGTCGCGAAGTCCACGTAGTCGTTGAGCAGATTCATTCGAGATCCGACTTCGCAGGGGTCGGGCCGGGTTGCCTTTCCGAGCGTTAAAACGCCATTCGGACCGTGGCAGCCTAGATAAAGCATGCCGCCGCTTCTATTCCTCCTTGCCAGAATGAGGTGGATATCCCGTCGTCGTTCTGTTAGGCGAAGGTGGGTTACCGTCGTTCACCTCTAGCCCCCTTCCTGGAAGCCGAAAGAGAATGTCTGATCCGCCATGTAGAGGGTTGTAAAGATGCAAAACAAAGCTCACGCTGTTTGATCAGCACGTTGAGCGGAGGTTTGGTTGCTGAATATGAGATGAGGTCTAAAGACCGTCGCCATTCCAATCGACGGTGGTTACAGCGGCATTGACGTCGATGTCAAGAGGTTTCCGCCAGTCGACCGAAGCTGCTAGCCGCGGCGAATCCGTCTTGGAAGGTAAAGAAGTTTCCGGGACGAGGCCCCTCAGAGATCAGGTCTTTTACTGTCACCGTCGAGATCCACGAGCTGTGGAGTGAACCCGACGCATCAGCCTGCCAGAACGCTGGCGATTTCACCGCTGGCTTTGAGCCACTCGAAGCCTTTGAAGATCGGGGCGATGTTATTTGTGTAGACGCGAACTAAGCCTTGAAGACTGCCCGACCAGGAGCTCTGTGACGCCGTCCTCATCGATATCCTCATCAAGCGGAGCCGCCTAGCCGCTTTCCACATGGATGGAACTCTCTCGTCAGCCTCGAGCCCGAACAGGGCATGAAAAAGCGAGGGAAGGGGGGCGCGTCCCGAGGTGTGGGACGAGATGAAAACCACGGAGATCCCTCTTACTAGAATACTAGATCTATCGATTAGCAGCATATCGATAGATCTAGCAGATTAGCGTTTGAGGTTCCGAAGTCTCGGAAAGATTAGAGCCCGTTGAGCAGGTTGGACAGGTCGCCCCAGGCGCTCTGCAGATCGGCCAGCAGCGGCAATTGCTGCCGGGTGATGGGAACAAGATCTGGATCGAGCGTGGCGATGAGGAGATGCTCTTCGGCGATCGGGCTCTCGGCAAGTTTCGCGCCGCTGGGCGCGACGACGACACTGCCGCCAACCATGCCTTTGCCTCCTTCGAAGCCGCAGAGCTGGGGGTTCATCGCGAATACGCCGTGCTCTTCGCACAGGGCGGTCATCAGTCGATGATACCGCTCGACGTTGCCGATTTGCGGGCCGGAAAATCCGCGCCCGGGCGAGGCGCTTGGGACGAGGAACAGAGTCGCGCCTTGAAGCGCGTAGATCGTGCCTGAGATGGAGTGCCACGCGTCTTCGCAGATCAGAAAAGCGACCTTGCCGAAGCGGGTGTCGAAGGCGCGAAGCTCTCGTCCGCGGCTGACGAAGCGCTCTTCGTCGAAAACGCCGTAAGTGGGGAGAAAGAATTTGCGGTGAAGCCCCCGCAGGTTGCAGCCGGTATCGATTTCGAAGTATGCGGCGCTGTTATACACGTGGCCGTTCGCCCGTTCGTAAAATCCCAGCGCGAGATCGAGGGGGTGTTGGAGACGTCCTTGCAGCCGTGTTTGCAACGCTTCGCCGAGCGCCTCCACCGAGAGCGCGCACTCCAAAACGCCGCCTTCGAGATAGTAGCCGCTGGTGGCGGTTTCGGGAAAAGCGACGAGGTCGACTCCGTTCTCGGAAGCCTGGAGGGCAATCTCCGCGATTCGGTCGAGATTGAGGGGGACGTTCGCTTTCTGAGGAGCGAATTGAGCGCAGGCGACCTGGAAGGCCATAGGGGAGAGTTTACATAAATCCTTGCCGAAGGCAAAGCCTTCGGCAAGAGAAAGATTCGACTTAGGCGCCGACGAGCTTGCCCGCGAGCGTCGGATCGATCGGAACCCCGGGGCCCATCGTGCTGCTGATCGTAATCGATTGCAGGTAGCGGCCTTTGGCGGACGAGGGCTTGGCCTTGACGATCGCATCGAGCGCGGCGCGGAAGTTCTCGGCGATCTGATCGTCGGAGAAGTTCACTTTGCCGATCTGCATGTGGACGATGCCGGCTTTCTCGGTGCGGTACTCGGCGCGGGTCGCGGCTTTGATGTCGCGAACGGCGGTCTCGATGTTGTTCGTCACGGTGCCGTTGCGCTTGTTCGGCGTCTTCGTTCCGAGCAGGCGGCCGATTTTACCGATCTGCGGAGCCATCTCCTCGGTCGCGAGGATCACGTCGAAATCGCGCTTTCCTTCCTGGATGCTCTTGATCAAATCTTCGTCGCCCACGACATCCGCGCCGGCTTTTTCGGCAGCCTTGGCTAGATCGCCTTTGGCCAGAACGGCGACGCGCTGCGTTTTGCCCGTTCCGTGGGGCAGAGTCGTGATGCCGCGAACGTTCTGATCGCTCTTGCGCGGGTCGACGCCCAGCCGGACGGCGAGGTCCACGCTTTCGACGAACTTGGCGCTGGCGGTCTGCTTCAGGAGCGCGATGGCGGCGGTGAGCTCATAACCGCTCTCGGAGACTTCGATCTTGCTCGCAACTTCGTTGTAGCGCGGCGAGTGGCGCAGTTTTTTAGTGGTCTTTCTAGGCAATGAAATTCTCCTCGTGGTGCATGCGACCCCTTAGGGCCTCCCATGAGATGGCCTAGGATACCCTATACGATTCCGCTGCGCAGCAGGTCCTTGAGTGAAAGCAAGCCGAGGAGTCGTTCGCCTTCGACGACGGGCAGGTCGCCGATTTTGACGGGATGGTTCTGGAAGATCTCCAGCGCTTCTACCGCCAGGAGCGCCGGCTCGATCGTAGTCATGCGAGCGTTCATGATCTCCTTCGCGGGCGTTCGAAGCGCGCTCTCGCCCCCCAGAAGCGCGCGGCGCAGGTCGCTTTCCCCGATCAGGCCGACGAGTCGAGGGCCTTCGACCACGCAGGCCGCGCCTACGGCGTATTCGGTGATGCCGCGAATCACGTCGATCGCCGGTGTCTCAGGCGGCAGCGCCGCAATTTCGGCCAAGGGGCGCATCACATCCGAAACGCGCAGGAGAAGGCGTTTGCCGAGCGCTCCGCTTGGATGAAATCGGGCAAAGTCCTCGGGGCCGAACTCGCGGCGCGCCATGACCGCGACGGCTAGCGCGTCGCTGAGCGCGAGCATCGCCGTGGTGCTGGTGGTCGGCGCGAGGTTGTGTGGGCACGCTTCCTGGCTCACCCCGGTCTCCAAGACGAGATCGGCGAGGCGCGCCGCGCTGCTGGAGGGGCGACCGGTAATCAAGATCGTGCGCGCGCCGAGCTCGCGGAACGAGGGGAAGAGCCGAACGAGTTCGTCGGTCTCTCCGCTATGGGTGTAGGCGAGCACGACGTCTCGCGCGGTGACCATCCCCAGGTCTCCATGCGTCGCTTCGGCGGCGTGGAGGAACAGACTGGGAGTGCCCGTGCTGCTCAGGGTGCCCGCCGTTTTGCGAGCGATATGGCCCGATTTGCCGATGCCGCAGGCGATCACGCGCCCCTGGCACGCGAGCATCCACTCGACGGCTTGCTCGAACGGCTCTCCGAGAGCGTCGGCCAAGGCGAGCAGGGCAGTTGCCTCGGTCCTCAGTGCAGCGCGGCCGGCCTCCAAGGCACTCATTTGGCCCCCAGAATCGTTCTCCCGAAGAGCGACGCGGCCCATTCGACCGCCATCGTGGCGGTCTGGTTGGCGAGGTCGGTCAGGGGGTTGGTTTCGACGATTTCGAGCCCGGCGAGCGTGTAAGGGGCGTCCGAAGCGTCTAGCATCTCCCGCAGCATCTCGGCGCAAAGATGCGCCTCCCGATAGGAAAGTCCGCCGCGGACGGCGGTCCCGGTGCCGGGGGCCAGCATCGGATCGAGCGCGTCGACGTCGAACGAGATCCAAAGCTGTTTCGCCCCGCTCGCGCGGAGCCAGGCGTCCACGCGGGCCACCTCCGCCGCCATTCCGTGGCGGTCTAGATCGTGCATCGAGATCGCGAGTTCGCCTTCGAGGCCTCGCATGAGCGCTCGCTCGCCGGTATCTACGTCGCGCAGGCCCAGCCAACCGGTGCGCGCGGGCAAAAGCTTGACCGGCCCGACGATCTCTTGGGTCAATTCATCCCACTGATCGCCAGCTTCGTCTTGAACCCCGGCGGGGAGCCCCATCAGCGCTGCGAGCGGCATCCCGTGCAAGTCTCCACTCGGTGAGGTGCCGGGGGTGTTGAGGTCTGCGTGCGCGTCGATCCAAAGCACCGCCACGGTGGAGCCGAAATGCCGGAGCGCCGCCGAGATCCCGCCGACGGCGATCGAGTGGTCGCCTCCGAGAATCAACGGGGTTCGCCCCGCCGCGTAGGTGGCGAGCGTTCGCTCTTGCAGCGCGCGCATGCAGGCCGCGTAGGGCGCGAAGTTTTTCAGCCCCGGCAGAGGCGGCGCGGAGGCGGGGCGGTCTAGGTCGCCGAAGTCTTGGTTTTTCGCGCCGAGCGCGGCCAGGGTCTCGCGCAGGCCGGCCAGGCGAAGAGCCTCGGGGCCGAGGCGCGAGCCGGTGCGCTTGCCGCATAAGTCGAAGGGAACGCCGTGGATCTCGATCACGCGCCCATTTTACATGAGCGGGCTTCGTTCCCTCGAGCGGTGAGTGGACGGGGCTACGTCGCGATGTGCAGTGAGGCCTTCGACTCGGCCGCCGCGAGGACCGCTTCGGCGTAGCGCCCCGCCGCGCCCGCGCTTTGACGAACGAGCTCCCGCCCGGCGGTTCCCATCTTGGCCCGAAGCTCGGGGCGGGCGAGCAGTTCGCGCAGATTGCTTTCGAGCGATTCGGGCGTCTCGCAGACGCGCGAGGCGCCCACCGCGAGCGCCGATTCGGCAGCCGAACGAAAATTTTGCATGTGGGGGCCGTGAAGCACGGGCACTCCCAGCGCGAGAGGCTGAATCAGATTTTGCCCCCCGAGATTGGCGAACCCTCCGCCCACCACCGCGACGTCCGCGGCCCCGTAAATCTCGCCGAGCTGGCCGTAAGTGTCGATCAGGAGGTAGCGGGCACGGTCGTGTTGCGAAAGCCGCCCCGTCGAATCGAATCGAGCTTCGACCTGGGCCAAAAGCTCGGGCACGCGTTCCAGATGCCGAGGCGCGTGCAAGATCCAAAGACGGTCGCGGTCCAACGCTTCGAGCGCGCTCAAGACGAAGGCTTCTTCCTCTTCGCCGCGGGTCGAGCCGACGACGATCACGGAGGCGTCCTCGGGGATGCCGAGCGTTTCGCGCCAGGGCGCGGGCGATTCCAGCGCAAGGTCGAACTTGGTATTGCCGAACGTTTCGGGATTGCGCGCTCCGAGCAGCTCGATTCGCGCCGCGTCCGGTTCGCTTTGCATCAGCGGGCGGTCGACCAGGCGCAAGAGCGCCGCGTAGAACCGCCTCAAGGGTCGAGAGCGCCGCAAGTTCCGGTCGCTGATGCGCCCGTTCAGAAGCAGCGTCTTCGCGCCGAAGCGCCGCGCCGTCCAGAGGAAGTTCATCCAGAGCTCGGTCTCCATCACCGCGACGACGCTCGGCCGAACGCGGCGCATGGCAATCCATTGGCAGGGCAGAAGGTCGATCGGGAAGTAGAACAGATGATCGAACAGCCCGTCCAGCTGTTCGCGCGCCGTGCGGTGGCCGCTGCTGGTCGTTACGCTGAGCGCGATCTCCAGACCCGGAGCGGCCTTTCGGAGTTCCCGGAGAATGGGTGCGGCGGCGACGACTTCACCGACCGAGACGGCGTGGAGCCACACACGCCGATCCTTGGGCGGTGGGATGCGAACCCATCCGAGGCGCTCACCCCAGCGGGGCGGCTCTTTGCGCGCCCGCGTCCGAACCAGCATCCAGGGGACCCACACCGGGGCGAGTACGAGCAGGAGCAGGTTATAGACGAGCAGGCTCATGCAAGCGTTTGGCCGGTGATGAGGCGGTAGGCGTCCAGATATTTTTCGCGCGTTTTCCGTACGATCTCATCGGGAAGCTCGGGGCCAGGAGGGCGTTTGTCCCAGCCGGTCTGCTCCAGATAGTCGCGTACGAACTGCTTGTCGTAGCTTGGCTGGGCATGGCCCGGTTCGTAAAGCGCCGCGTCCCAGTAACGCGAACTGTCGGGCGTCAACGCCTCGTCGATCAGAATCAGTCCGTCGTCCGTCAATCCGAACTCGAATTTGGTATCCGCGAGGATTAGGCCCGCTGAGAGGGCGTGTTCGGCCGCTCGGCGATACAGCTCCATCGTCCAATCCCGTGCGAGCTCTGCGACTTCACGCCCCACGCGATCGACCGCCGTCTCGAAATCGATGTTTTCGTCGTGGCCGCTCTCGGCCTTGGTCGCGGGCGTGAAGATCGGTTCCGGCAGTCGGCTGGAGTCGACGAGTCCTGCCGGCAGGTCGAGTCCGTGGATCTTGCCGCCTCCTTGAACGTACTCCTTGTAGAGCGAACCGGAGAGGTATCCCCTGGCGACGCACTCGATGGTCAAAGGGGCGGCCTTGCGCGCAAGAAGCGCCCTGCCGGCAAGCTCCGGCCGAGTTTCGCCGAGTCGCTCGGCGATGTGCGTGTCGTCCACGCTCAGGCGGTGGTTGGGGCACACCTCGGCCAGACGCTCGAACCACCACGCGCTCATTTGGTTCAGAACCCGCCCTTTGTCCGGGATGCCGTTTTGCATCGTGCAGTCGAAAGCGGAGATGCGGTCGGTCGAGACGATGAGCACGTCGTTTCCGAGATCGTACACCTCGCGCACCTTGCCTTTGCGCGGCGCGGGAAGTCCGGGAAGACGAGTTTCAAGCAACGCGGCCATAGCCCCTCCAGTATGGCGGATCGGGGAGCTAGAACGCTTCGGGAAACAGCTCGCGGAATCGATCTTCGCGTTGGGGCCGCCGTTCGATGAGCAGGGCCTCGGGAATCCATTCGTCTTCGCCGCTTTCCTGGGGCGCGGGCGCGTGGTCTTCCCAGATTTTGGTGACTCGATCGAGAGCGTCTTTGAGCGTCAGCGTCGCCTTGAGGCCTTTGAGCGCCTTCTGGGCGCCTTGGGCGCGCTCGATGGTCCCGGCGATCGAGGCGCAGCGGCGGCTGACCTCGAAATCGCCGTCGTAATCCAACGCGTAGTAGGTGTCGAGGTCGACTTTGTCGCCGATTTCGGCAAAGAGCGCGCGGGCGATCAGCGGGGCGGTTCCGAAGTCGGAGAAAGCCTTTTTCATGGGGGTGCTGAGCGCCGCCGCGACGCGTTGGACCGTGACGTCGTGCTCGCTTCGCTGATACCCCTCTCGATGGGCGAACTCGACCGCGGCCGTGCGGACCGATTCGAGATCGGCTTGTTGTCCGAGCGCACCGAGACCGATGCGGTCGTACACCTCGAACAGCTTTCGAGATTGCCGGCGGCGGGTGTAGAGCAGGATGCCCTCTTGAATGGAGAGCGCGAGCACCGCGGCCCCCTGAGACAGCTTACTTTCGATATATTGGGCTCGGTTTCCGATCCCTTCTTGCCAGTCGAACGGGGTATGCATGGCGATCGCTCGATGTTCATTTTAGCCGGGAACGGCTTGATGCGGGCGCGAACTGCTCGCTTTTCATCAGTTATACTCAGGCTGTGGCTCGAAAGCCGGTCTCGAGACGAGCGAAAAGGAAACCGAAAAGCCGCCTTCGTCGCTTGCTGATTCGGGGAATGCTCCTTTGTGTGACCCTGACGCTGATCCTCGCTTGCGTCGGGGGATTTCTGTTCTTTCCCGAGTACCAAGCCGCCGGCGATTTTTTGAGGGCGCACCCCGAAATCATCGATAAGATCGATCGCCCGCCTTCGCGCATCGTCAGCGCCGACGGCGCGACGCTCTACACGGTGAGCACCGAATACCGAAAGCCGGTCCAATACACCGAGATCCCCGTCCACGTGCAGCAGGCCATTCTCGCGGCGGAAGACAAGCGGTTCTTCAATCACGGAGGGGTCGACGGGCGCGCCCTGATCCGGGCGGTTTTCGTGAACGTTCGGGACGGAGGCACCAAGCAGGGGGGCAGCACCCTCACGATGCAGATGGCGAAGAACCTCTACTCTAGTGGAGAGCGCACCGCCAAGCGCAAGTTGCGGGACATCGCCTTCGCCTGGCAGCTGGAACGCACCTTCACCAAGCAGCAGATCCTCGAGATGTACATGAACCACGTGTACTTCGGTTCGGGCGCATATGGCATTGAGGCTGCCGCGGACGTGTATTACGGCAAAACCGCCGAGCAACTGACGATTTCGGAGGCAGCGATGCTTGCGCGAAGCGTGCGCCGCCCCACGACGCAGAATCCGATCAAGGATTACGAAGGAGCGATCGATCGCCGCGACGACGTTCTGGCGATCATGGTGGATGAGGGGTGGATCACCGAAAAGGAGTACGAACAGGCCAAAAAGGATCGCCCGAAGGTGAAAAAGGCCGCCCCGGCCTCGACCGCGCACATCAAGCTCGCGCCCTACTTCGTTCAGCACGTCTTGGAGCGGCTGGAGCGCGATATGCCCGATCTCGACCTGAAAGGGGGCGGCTACGTCGTCGAGACCACGCTGAACTCCGAACTGCAAAAGATCGCCGAGCGCCAGGTGAAGAAGATCATCGCCGAGTACGACAAGGTGACGACCGGAGCGTTCGTGTTGGTCGATTACGAAGGCAAAATTCTGGTGGAGGTCGGTGGCGCGGACTATGGGCGAAATGAGTTCAACGTGATTACCAAGGGCAAGCGCCAGCCCGGTTCGAGCTTCAAGCCGTTCGTGTACGCGACGGCGCTCGATCTCGGCACGATCCAGTACAACGGCTCGGTCTCGAATGAAAAATTCGTGTGGCACGATCCCGCGAGCGGGAAGGACTGGGTGCCCAAAAATTCCAACGGTAAGTTCGGCGGGCGGATGAGCCTAAGAAGCGCGTTCGCCAACTCGGTGAACCTTCCTGCGATTTGGACGGCCTACGACGTGGGCCCGGCCGCGATCGCGAACTACGGGAAGGACCGATTCGGTTTCAGCACTCCGATCGCTCCGGTCTATTCGATCGCGCTCGGGGCGAGCGAGGTCGTTCCGTTGGACCTCGCCGAAGCGTATAGCGTGTTCATGCTGCGGGGCGAGCGCGTGACGGCCTACCCCATTACCCGAGTGCTCGCTTCCGACGGCACTGTGCTCCGCACCTACCGTCCGAACAAGATCAAAGGGGTTTTGGATGCCCGGGTCTGCGACGAGATCGACGCGCTGATGGAGTCGGTGGTCACCTCGGGGACCGCCCGGCGCGCGCAAGGCATTCCGAACGCGCGTGGCAAAACCGGGACCACCAACGAGCACAAAGACGCCTGGTTCTGCGGCTACACCGACGGCTTGATCGGGATCAGCTGGGTGGCGAACGAGCGCCGCGAAGGCAATCGGTGGGTGTATCAGACGATGGGGCGGGTCTACGGAGGCGTCGTCCCGATTCAGATCTGGGTCGCGGTGATGAAGGAGGCGCAGAAGAAGTTCGGCCACGACCTCGGTTTCGACCGGGCGTTGCGGCCGCAAGCCGCTCGCGAGGAGCCCGAGGAGCAAGTGGTCTCTCCTCCCGCGGACGTTCCGGTCGAGGAAGTGCCGGTGGACGAGTTGACCGATGAGACGCCTCCGGTCGAGATTCCCCCGGTGGAGGGGCCTCCGGTGGTTGAAACCGGAACAGGGACTGCCGAAAACACCCCTCCGCCCGATCAAAAGCCCCCGGCTCAAAAGCCGCCACCCGCTCAGAAACCTCCCAAAGACCAGAACCCACCCGCTCGCAAGCCGCCCGTCGAACAGACGGTGGAAGTCGAGATCTGCGCGGACTCTCGCCAAATCGCGAATCTGTATTGCCCGGAGACCGTGAAGCGCCGCTTCACCAAAGGCAAGGCGCCGACGCGCAAGTGCCATCTGCACGGGGATTAGTCGATGCCGGTGATCCACGCTCCCGAAAAGCCCTCGCTGGATGCGAGGGTCCTCGTGTTTCCGATCGGCTTGTCCCTCCTCTTCCTCGGCTTCTTTTTTCGGCTTTGGTATATCCAGGTCGTGCGAGCGGACGATCTGCGTCGTCAGGCCGAGCAGGTGGGGACGCTCTCGATTCGGAAGCTTGCGCCGCGTGGGCTGATCGTGGATCGCAAAGGGGAGCTTTTGGCCGGCGTGCGTCCCGAGATTGTGGTCACCGCGAAGCCCGCGGTCGTTCGACAAAACGCCTGGGTCTTGGAAAAGCTTGCCGGAATGCTCGCACCGAGCCCGGACAAAGCGCCCGCCGAGCTGAAAGCGCTCACTCGGAAGGTCGAGGACGGCGCGTGGCGACCCTATATGCCTGCGCCGATCAAGGTCGGGGTGCCGATGGAGGTCGCGATTCGAATCGCCGAGTCCGCGGCGGATCTCCCGGGGATCGGGGTCGAGACGCAGCCGATGCGCTATTACCCCCAGAGTGAGGCTTTCACCCATCTGCTCGGCTACGTTTGGGTGCCCGACACGCGCGACGTGGACCGGTTGAAGGAGATGGGGCTGACCCCGCCCGACTATGTCGGGAAATTCGGGGTCGAATACGTCTATGAGCGGGAACTGATGGGCAAACCCGGGGCCGAGCGCGTGGATATCGACAACATGCGCCGCATCCTCCGAACGGTGGGCCGCGACAGCGCCACGCCGGGCGAGAAGCTTGTATTGAGCGTGGACGGCGACTTGCAACGCTACGCCACGGAACTGCTGAAAGGGCATCAAGGGGCGGTGGTCGCGATCGATCCGCGCGATGGCGGCGTGCTCTGCATGGCGAGCGGACCGACCTACAGCCTCGATCTGTTCTATCTCGGGATCTCCAATAAGGATTACGCGTCGCTAAGCGAAGACCCGTACAAACCGATGTTGAACCGCGCCATCGGTGCGTTCTATTCGCCCGGTTCGACCTTCAAGATCGTTACCACGCTCGCGATGCAGCAGCAGGGGATCTTCGACCCGCACGCCACAGTGCATTGTCCCGGGTACTACAAGGTCGGCACGCGAACGATCGGATGTTTGGGGCGGCACGGCGCGATCAGCTATCAGCGTGCGCTGGAACGCTCGTGCAACACCTACTTTGCAGAGATGGGCACGCGGTGCGGGGTCGAGGCGCTTCGCAAAGCTTCGCTCGACGTGGGATTGGGCGGCGAGACCGGGGTCGACCTACGCGGCGAACTGAAGGGCATCGTGCCGACCGCCGAGTGGATCGCCAAACACCGCTCCGACGGGAGATGGTACGGCGGAGATACCGTGAATTTCAGCATCGGCCAAGGCGAGCTTTCGACGTCGCCGCTTCAGATGGCGAACGTCATGGCGCTCATCGCGAACCGGGGCGTCGGCTACCAGCCCCATCTCGTCCGTGCGGTCCAAGCACCCGGAGAGGAGCCGATCAAGATCGCTCCGAAGGAATTGCACCGCTTGGACCTTCCCGAGAGCTTTTGGGGGCCGCTCCACCAGGCGCTGCTCGGGGTCGTCGAGCATGGCACGGCCTCGCGCTCCAAGATCGCCGGCATTCGCATGGGGGGCAAAACGGGCAGCACCGAGCATGGCGGGCGAGATCCACTCGGCCGGCGCGTGCGGCTCACGCACTCGTGGTTCGTCTGTTTTGCGCCGGTCGAAGATCCGAAGATCGCCGTGTGCGTCCTCGCTGAGGCTGCGGGACACGGAAGCGACATCGCCGCGCCCATCGCCTCGAAGATCGTGCAGCGCTACCTGCAAGGGCCGCCTCAGAACGCGGAGGTGAACGCAGCCCCGAGCGTGTCGGCTTCGTCGGCCCCGGCGTCGTCGCCTCGGGCCCGGTAAAGCGCCGCGAGTTCTCGAGCATCCCGCGCCGCTCCGTCCAAGATCTCCTGTGCTTGAGTGGGCGAGACCAGATAGGTCGCACCGGCTGCGGCGAACGCCTTGGCTTGCGGGACCGTGCGGGCCAGGAACTGCGCGTAGATCGGCATCGCTCCCGCGAGCAGTCGCTCCTTTTCGTTCGGGTCGGTGCTTCGGCTCGCGAGGAACCGCCGGGCGGTCGCGGTCTCCGTGGGCACGAGTTCCGGAATCGCGCGCACCGTGAAGTAGGGGCTCTCCTCGACCGCGACCAGCCTCCGGGCCACCTGGATCGCTTCCTCCTCCAGCCCGCGCTCCATCTGGACTTCCATCAACATTTGAAGTGCGGCGAGGTTGTTCGGATCGCGCCGGAGCGCGTCGGTGAGAGCGATCGCCGCTTGGTCGAGGTACCCCGCGTCCCGCAGAGCTCGGGCATAGAGGCGAAAGTTCTTCGGGGTCGGAGCGAAGGCCGTCGCGCGGCGAAGCCAAGGCAACGGATCGCCCTCCCCCGCGAAGGCGCGCAAAAGGGCAGCCTCCCCGTCAAAAGGAGCGAGGGACAGCGCACGGTTCGCAAGAGCCCCCACGCTCGCGCGATCGGTTTGCATCGCGTCTCGGGCCCGGGCGCGCCAGGCCTCGAGGAGCCCGGTATAGAGCAGCAGCGCGAGGGAGAGAACGACGATGCCCGACGCGATCCATCGCGCGGGGCGGGGCGTGAATTCGGGAGAGGAGCCGTCCGGGGCGAGTTGAAGCCCGATGCCTATCAGGAGAAAGAAGCAAGTTCCGATCCCGAAATGATACAAATCGCTGTCGATCAGGTTGTGCGCGGCGCAGCCGAGCACGGCCGCGAAGACTCCCGCGCGGAGCAGGTGACGCTCGGTGGGAAGCGTTTTGGGGAATCGCAACACCGCCGAAAACCAAAGAAGGCCAATGGCGATCAGGAGTAACGGCGGTAAAACTCCGCCTTCGACGCCGAGTTGCAAATAGGTATTGTGCGCGTAGGCGGTTTGGGGAGTGAGCCCCGAGCGGGCCGATTCGAACGAGTAGGTCCCGATGCCGCGCCCTGCCGGGTTTTCGCGAATCAGTTTGAGTGCCCCTTCATAGAGGAGAGTGCGGTAACCGAACGACTGTTCGCGCGAATCTTGAACGCTTCCCAGTCGTCCGAACGAGCTTGCAGCTTCCGTCGGGGTTTCGGTCGGCGCCGGGCGGCGGAGCGAGGCTTGGAGCCCAAAGACCAGCACTGCGGCAAACATTACCGTCGCGCCCAGACGCGCCGCGACGAGCCCTCGTTCTTTACCGCGCGCGGCGTAAAGGGCGGCCGGGGCGAAACCGAGAAGCACGACCGCGCAGGAGAGCACGCCTCCTTTCGATTGCGTGAGAAGCGTGGCGAAGAGGATGAGCCCCGTTCCCAGCCCGGAGAGAAGCGCCGCGCTGCCCCGGAGAGAGGCGAGCAGCCCGAGTCCCAGGCCGAAGCCGATCGTCAGCATGCCTGCCAGCACATTCGGCTGGACCCATCCCGCGAAGATGCGCCAACTGGGATCGGTGCCTTTCGTGAGTCCGTATTCGTAAATTCCCCGTAAGGCAAGGACCGCGCAACCAAGAAAGATCGCGATCGCGATGCGCCGGGGGCCCTCTTTCCGCCCGGCCAGTGCAACGCTTGCGAACAGACCGAGGGCCATCAGCATCCAACTCGCCCATTCGGCGAGCGAGGGCAGTCGGAACGACGAACCCGCGAGTGAACTCGTGAGAAAGAACAGGAAGATCAGCAGCAGTCCGGTGATGCGAAGCGGGGGGATCTGTAAAATGCGGCGCCCGGTCAGCGCCACGACGAGCGGGACGGCGACGAGCAGCGCCAGCATGAAATGGGTGAGGATCGGGGTTGCGCTCCCCCCGAAAAGCGAGGCGAGCCAGGCGCCGGGAGCCAGCGTCCCGACGTCCGTCGCGACTTGGCCTCCGAAGAGCGGCGCCAGGAATCCGGCCAGACAGAGCGAAACTATCGCGCCGTTCCACCCGGGGCCGCGCGGGGCCTCCTGCGGCGCGCCGGGCCTCATCGCCCCAGCCTCCGTTTGAGGTTGTCCCACTTGTTTTTGAGGATAAAGAACGAAGCGCGAAGCGCGATCGCGGAGGCCGCTGCCAGCCATGCGAAGGGGCGAAGGGGCCAGGCGATCTGCGGCAGCATGTGTTTGCGATAAAAGCGCAGCATCGAGCGGTGGAAACCTCCGATCATGCGGTTGGGGGCTTTATCCGTGCTGCGTCCGATGGCGTGGGTCACCAGAGCCTGAGGGAGATAGATCACCTGCCATCCGCCCTTCCAAGTTCGAAAGCACCAGTCGACGTCTTCGCAAAACATGAAATAGTCCGGGTCCATCAGCCCGACTTTTTCCATGACGGTTTGCGTGACCAAAAAGGCGGCGCCCGAGACCCAATCGACCGCTTTCGGTTCGTCGTGCGCGAAATCGGCCATCAGATATTCGCGCGTGAAGCGGTTCTTCGGAAAGAGCTTGCCCAGCGGGGTGTTTCGGAACAGGGCGGCGAGGGGGTTGGGAAATCGGCGGCAGCTGAACTGTAGGCTTCCGTCCGGATTGAGCAGTTTCGGCGCGACGATCCCGGCTTCAGGATGCGTGCGCGCGTATTCAAGAAGGGTGCGAAGCGCGCCGGGGTGGACGGTGGCGTCGGAGTTTAGAAGAAACGCATGAGGGGCCGCGCGGCGCTCCAGCGCGAAATTGTGCCCCCCGGTGAACCCAAGGTTTGAGCTCATGCGATGCAGGCACACCCAAGGAAACTCGCGCTCGACCATGTCGGGAGAGCCGTCTTCCGAGTTGTTGTCGACGACGATCACCTCGAATGCGGCCTCGTCCCGAACGGCCTCTAGGCTGCGCAGGCAGGCGCGCAGGTCGTCCTGAGTGTTCCAACTGCAGATCGTGACGCTAAGCTCTAAATCCGGCATGGGTGCCCTTCGCCCGGACGAACGCGGCGAGATAGATCAGGCCGCTGAGCAGCCCGATCGCCGGCGCGTTCCATCGGGTTTGATGATGCTTTTGCAAGAAACGCACCAGACTGCGATGTGATTCCCAGATCATGCTCTTTCGCACGAGTTTGGTGCTTTCGCCTCCGTGGTGCAGCAGCCGAACCTGCGGAGCGTATAGGGTTTCCCACCCGGCCTCACGCATCCGATAGAGCAAGTCGACTTCGTTGAAAAAGATCGGAAAACGCTCGTCGAAGGGCGGCCCAGGGGGCATCGCCTCGCGACGAAACAGCAAGAAGGTGCCCATCGGCTGGGGGGCGGGCTGGAGGCGCTCGTAGTCGAAGGCGGTCAGTCGATAGGAGCCGAGCGGCGAGCGAGGGAAGAGCCGCCCGAGGCGCGTGAGGTCGCCGAAGATGCCCCAAAAGTTTGGAAATCCACGGATCGAGCGCTGCGTTCGGCCGTCCGGGCCGATCTGGCGTGCGCCGAGCGCCCCGATTTTGGGAAAGGCGCGAAGCGTTTCAAGCGCGCTTTGGAGTGTATCTTCGAGCACCTCGGTGTCGGGATTCAGCGTCAGTACCCATTCGCCGCTCGAAGCGGCGTAGGCGAGGTTGTTGCCCTTGGCGTAGCCGTGATTGTCGGTTTCGGCCAGAAGCCGCACCTCGGGAAAATGTTCGCGGACGCGTTCGGCCGAGCCGTCGGCGGAGGCGTTGTCCACCACGACGATCTCCATGGGTTCGTCGGGAGGGAACCGTCGGAGCGACTCCAGGCAGGCGCGCAAAAAATCCCAGGTGTTCCAATTCACGATCAGGACGCTCAGCATGGCTTTAGTGAACTTTTCGCGGGCCGAGGCGTTGTACCCAGGAGGCATCCGCCGGTGGCAGTTTACTTCACCGGGTTTTCCTACGCGAATTGCCGTATTTTGTCGTCAAGAGGGCTTTTCAACGAGACTTTGAGGCATAACGGGTAAGGCGCGTCGAAGGGTTGCCGGGAACCGAGCCGTTCAAGCGGATCGTAAAACCCGGTAGGATTGACATGGCCGGCCTCGGCTGGTAAGATGCGTAGAAGGTCTCGGTGGGGGAAGCCGGGGACGGGAGGAAAGTTTGCTAAAGAGGATGATCGCCCTCGGGGGGTGCTTGCTTTGCGTGAGCCTCACCCTGGCGGCCCAAAAAACGTACACGATTCGCGAAGGGGACACACTCGGAGCGATCGCCATCAAGTTCGGCGTTTCGGAATCCGCGCTTCTTCGCGCAAACGGCCTGAACGACCCGCACAGACTCTCGATCGGCCAAAAACTGGCGATCCCCGCGCCCGAAGGGGCTCCTTCCCAAAATTCCTCCTCTTCCTCGAGCGCCTCTTCCTATACCGTCGTCAAGGGCGATACCGATTGGAGTATTTCCCGAAAGCTCGGCATCTCCGTCGCCCGTCTGCACGAGCTCAACCCCGGCGTGAAATGGTCTGCCCTCCAGATCGGCGCGAAGTTAAACGTCGGAGGTTCGGTAGCCTCTAAGCCCGCCGAGAAACCGGCGGCGAAGCCCCAGGCAAGCGCAGAGGGAAGCTACACTGTCGTTTCCGGGGACAATGACTGGGTGATCTCGCAAAAACTTGGGATCGCCGTGGCGACCCTACACAATTTGAATCCCGGCCAAGACTGGACGAAACTCCAAATTGGCCAGAAGCTTCAGGTGCCTGGCGCTCCGAAACCCGCCGCCAACAAGCCTGAGCCCAAAAAAGAGGCCACAAAACCCAAGCCCCAGTCAAGCAAAGTCGCGATCGTGACTGCGAACGTCGCCAATATTCGTAAGGAGCCCAGCGAAAGCGCGGAGCGCGTCACCCAGGTCAACGAGGGGCGGCATGCCTCGATCTTGGAGACTCGCGACGGCTGGTACAAACTGCTTTTCCCGGGTGGTACTGCTGGCTGGATCAAGAGCGATCTCGTGACGCTCAGCGACGAGCCGCCAGTGGCGGTCGCGAAGAAGCCGGAAGCCAAACCCGCCAAAGGGGAGCTCGCCGTGGCTTCGCTGCTCGACACCGCCCGTTCTTTCAAGGGGACGCGCTATCGCTATGGCGGAATGTCCCGTTCCGGAGTCGACTGTTCCGGCTTCGTTTCGCTCGTTTTCCGCAAGCATGGGGTTAAGCTGCCTCGTACGAGTTACGAACAGTCTCGCACCGGGAGCGCGGTCTCCCGCGAGAATCTGAAGGCTGGGGATCTGGTGTTCTTCAAAACTCGCGGTAGCAGCCGCGTGAACCATGTCGGGATCTATATCGGGAATTCGGAGTTCATTCACGCTAGCAGCGGCAAGGGGCGGGTGCGCGTCGACACGCTCAGCGAAGGCTACTACAAGACCCGCTATGCGGGTGCCCGTCGCGTGGCGAACATGCAGAAACTGCAGACCGTGCTTATCGATCTCGAAAAGAATCTCGAAATCGATCCGGAAGGTGAAGATCTCGATCCGGAATCGCTTGACGAAGCCGAGGTGCAAGCCCAGGCCTAACGGCTCGGCTTGTCCTCTCGTTTTCGGCGCGCGATCTCTCGGTACGATTCGTCGTGCAGTCGTTTGAACTCAAGGTGGAGCGTCTCGAGCTCTACGTCCTCCAATTCCTCGACATCCATCAAGAGGTTTCGGGCCGATCGGTTCGCCCGAATCAGTTCGTCGAGCTTCAGGTGCAGCGCCTTGGAGTCCCGATTCTGCGTGTTTTGAATCAAGAACACCATCAAAAACGTGACGATCGTGGTGCCGGTGTTGATCACGAGCTGCCAGGTATTCGAGTAATGGAAGATCGGACCGGTCGTGGCCCAAATCAGGATGGTGCCAGAAGCGATGAGAAACGCGGCCGGAGAGCCACTGGTGGTGGCGACTCGGACCGCGATTTTGTGAAACAGCTCGTTCATCTCAAAGATTGAGACGAAAGAGAGGGTTATAAAGGCCGGTCGAGTTTGTCTACCCGCTGGCGGTGGCGCTCTGCGGTTTCAGGCGGGGTCGCCAGGAACGTCGCGAGAATCTTTTCGGCCAAAGAGGCTTCGGTCAGCCTTTCTCCCAGACAGAGCACGTTCGCATGGTTGTGCTGCCGGGTCAGCTGGGCCATGAGCTCAGTGGTGCAGGCGCCGGCGCGGATACCGGGATAGCGGTTGGCGCGAATGCACACGCCGATCCCGGAGCCACAGATCAGCACGCCGAAATCGGCCCGACCTTCCAGCACTTCGTGCGCCACGGGGTCCGAAGCTTCGGGGTAGTCGAAGGGCTCCTCGCTGGTCGCCCCGAAACGCGTCGTTTGGTAACCGTTGGCCTGAGCCCAGCCGAGCAGGTGCTCGCAGAGCTTGAAGCCGGCATGATCGCAGCCGAAAGCGAGTCTCATCGCAGGGCTCCGGCGTGTTCTGATCGGGAAGCGGGAGGGGTCAATGTTTTTTTGCTCATGAGATATTCCAAAGCTTGGCGAACGGTGGGGTCGGTGTCGTCGAGCACGTTCTGGATCTCCTCGGTGCGAACGGGCTCGGGGAGCTCGGCAAAAGCGTACAGCGTTTCCGCGCGGATGATCGCGTTCGGATCCACGATCGCCAGGCGAAGGGCTTCGCGAGCCTCTTCGGTGGGATGCTGTCTAAAGTGCGAGACGAGCCGGTAGCGTACCCACAGGCTTTCGTCGCGTACGCCGCGGAAGGCGTCTTTCTTGTAAGGCGGAGCGGCCATTTGAATCAAACGGATACAGCTCTCCGCGCGGATCGCATCGCTCGGGTCGTTGACGGCGGCCCATTGCAGACGGCGGGCGACGAGGTCGACTTTCGGATCCGCTCCCTGGATCGCGGAGAACCGCACCGCCGGATTGAGCTCTTGCAGAAAGGCCATCAGGACCAGTTGGGCGCTTTCGCCCTCCAGCCGTCCGATCGCGGTGGCGGCGGCTTGGCGGCTGACCCAAGAGGTGCTCGCGATCAAGCCGCTGACGGCTCCTGCGATGTCGCGGCCTTTCTGCGCCCCGAGAAGCTCCGCAGCGACCTGTTTCGGTCGCTCGGCGGCCCCGACGTAGATCGAGCGGCGGATTGCCTGCCAGCCTTCGTCCGTGTCTTGGAAGGCGAGCGCCCGTAGCGCGGTTTCGGCCAGACGCGGATTGATCGTATTCAAATTCGACTGCAGCGGCACTACCGAACCCTGAACCTTCATTTGCGTCAGGCGAGCTGTGGCGTTCAGCTTGACGAGATCGGAGGGATCGGTGAGCAGTGCGAGAAGTTCGGCCGGTGTTTGAGCTTGAAGGGCCGCGAGCACGCGATCGTCCTCCTCCTCGGATTGAGCGTTCGGAACAGGCTGGCGCGCGGTCGTCGGAGACAGGCCTGCAGGCAGTTCGCTTAGAAGCTCGAAATCGTCGAACTGATACACGATGAGACCGATCTGGCGGCGCTCGCTGGTCTCCCCGCCAGTTGGAGGATGGATCGCAATGACGTCGGGCTGCGCGTCGCCCAGGTCCACGACGATGCGTTGCCAGGTGCCGTCCGTTCGGAAGTCGACCGTACGCGCGGCCGGAGACGTTCCGCCGATCTGAAGCGGCGCTTTGCCTAGGACGACCTCTTGGCCTTCCGACCAGGCGATGGCGACGGGGTCCATGCTGGTGCTTTTGGCCCAGAAGCTCAAATAACGCCCGCTCGCGTGGCTAAGCGGGGGCAGCCACGCTCCTCCGAAGCGCGCGCTTCCGGTCTCACGATAGGTGAGCACCGTGCCGCGAACGGGGTCGGGGCTCAGGCTGAGCGTTTCGGGCGCGATCTGATGCCCCGGAACGTTCTGACGCGGCCAGCGCGGCAGTTGGATCATGACCTCGGGCGTCAGCGTCATGTGTCCGACGCGGTCTTTCCAGGGGGAGCGCGCCGCGTTCTTCGCAAAATCGGGAAGGCTCTTCATGGAATCCATGAGGCCTTTTTCGTTCACGCAGAGCAGCCAGCGCAGCCAGAGCGTGCGAGGGAGCTCTGCGATCGGATCTTCGAAGCTTTCGCTGGTGAGCGGGACGCTTTGCGCGGGGGTGCCGTTGACGAGTGTGTGGCGCAGTTCGTAGAAGGAGGTCTGAGACGGGCGTAAAAGGAAGGGATGCACCACAAAGACCGAGTCGTACGGGCCTCGGTCGATTCGGTCGTCGGCTTCGAAGCGGCCTCCGTTGATTCGGGGCGTAAGATAGTGCGTCAAAAAGGCGTCTGTTTGGTTCTCCTCGGTAGCGACCGGATATTCCCAAAGGAACTCGCGATCGATCTCGGCCTGCAGATCGACTTTCAAGGCCCCGCCTGTGGAGGCTTCGACCATCCCCGCGAATCGCGCGAGTCCGGCGAGGATCGCCGTGATCTCGGGGTCTTCCAGGCTTCGGCGGCGTTGGAACAGGCGGCCCTCCGCCGTGCGGCAGAGAAGGTCGGAATTCGTCAGTAAAAAGACTTTTGCGCGCCAAGTCGGAGTGTCGGCCGTTTGTTTGGCACGAGCCGCGGCGAGAAGCGAGGCGACCTCTTGCCAAGGTCCCGACTCCTTCCAAGGAGCGGCTTCGGCAAAACCGCCGAGCTTCCAGCCGTCCCAGCGAACGACTTCGTTTGAGAGGGGTGAGGGGCCTTGCGTCGAGGGGAACGTGAGCGGTACTTCGCGCCCCGCCAGGTGGTACGGGACCGGGGCGGTTCCCCCAGTCTGAAGCAACGCCGTCAGGAGCGCGAATGAAATCATCGGTGTCTTACCTCAGGAGCGTATAAAGTCGAACGTCTTCGTCGGCCGTCTCGTGGGCGTCGCCTCGGCTGAACTCCAGAGCCTCTTGAGCGCCGAGGGAGTCGAGATTCGCGGGCATCTTGCCGACGAGGTCGAGGACCACTTTTTTAATGTTTTCCGAATTCTTCTTGAACACTTCGAGCACCGAAACGGCGTTGACGGCCTCGGTGCCGCTGACGACGCCGCTATCGTAGTCCGTGATCAGAGCGATGTTTACGACGGCCATCCCGAGCTCGCGGCATAGGTACGCCTCGGGATACTGGGTCATGTTGATGACTTCCCATCCGGCTTCGGTAAACCACTTGCTCTCGGCTTTGGTCGAAAAACGGGGACCTTGGATCACGACGACCGTGCCGGTCTCATGGCAAGGAATCCCGTGCTCGCGGATCGTCTCGATGGCGAGCTTTCTCAGAACGGGATCATAGGTATCGGCCGGGGAGACGTGGGTCACGATCGGGCCGTCGTAGAACGTGTCGATGCGGCCTCGGGTGCGGTCCACGAACTGATCGCACACTACGAAGCTGCCGGGCTCCACATGCTTTTGCAGCGAGCCGGCCGCGCAAGGGCTGATCACGGCTTTGACGCCCAAGGAACGCATCGCCCAGACGTTCGCTCGGTAGTTGATCTTATGCGGCGGAATCGTGTGGTGTCGCCCATGACGCGGCAAAAAGGCCACTTTGCGACCGCCGACCGTCGCGAGCATGACGCTGTCGCTGGGCGGGCCGTAAGGGGTGTCGACTTTGACTTCCCGAACGTCGTCGAGGAGGCTGTACAGCCCCGAGCCGCCGAATACTCCGATCTCTGCGCTATGGGTCATGAGGTTTGCTGTCGTTCCTTAAAGAAGGCTTTCGTTCCTGCGGGCTTAACGCGGGAACAGTTTGTTCAGGCCCCAATGGATGCCTGAAATCGCTTTGTCGACGCGATATCCGCGCCGCAGGAAAATGTCTGGATCGATGCCGAAGATCTTGCCTTCTTTCACCGCGCGGAGGCTTTGGATCGCGGGATTCTTGAGCGCGGCTTCGGCGTCTCCGGCGATCACGATCACGTCGGGATCGAGCGCGAGTAGGGTCTCGCCGCCGATCGGGACGAAGCGGTCTGCGCTCGGACCGACCGCGATGCCTCCCGAACTGCGGACGAGATCGGCTTGGAAGGACTCGAGCCCTGCGATCATGGGTTCGCCCACGCTTTCGACCATCAAGGTCGCGATCTTGGGTTGGGGGTCCGGCGCTTGAGTCAGCGCGAGCGCGCGCTCGTTATAGATCTTATCCACGTAGCTGGAAAGCGTCTGCTCGATTCCGAGCTTGGCGCCGAGGCCATAGATCTGGTCGATGAAATCGTTGACGGTATTGGCGTCGAGGCGGAACAGCTCGACGTCCAGGGCCTCCAATTTGGCGATCTCGGCGTCGTTATAAAGACTGGCGTCGTAGATCACGAGCGAGCGCAGTTGGACCTTGGCGTCCTTGTTCGCCTCGGCGAACGCTTGGCGCTCTTCGTCGGTGATTTTCGTGGCGGCGGAGAGCTTTTCGTAGTCCGGCTTGACTCCCGCGACAACGGGAACCGCTTCGACCTGCGCAGGGAAATCGTCGTACGCCGTACGGCCTTTGAGTTGGCTTCCCAATAAGCTGCCGACGATTTCGGTCGAGCCGGGACTGAGGCTTACGACGTGTGGATAGAGCGCTTCCGGAGGCTTGCCACCGACAAGGTGGTTGTTCGCCGGTTTGCATCCGATCAGAAGAAGCGAAACGAGCAACGGAAGGTAGGCCAGCCGCATATCTCATTCTGCCCCATGCGCCGCGTCGATTGCCAGAGGGTACAACGAGGGGGACCTCATGAGGCCCCATTCCTTCGATCCGAGCCAGCTGCTGCGTTGGTACGACCGCGCGTGCCGGGACCTCCCCTGGCGTCGCACGCGCGATCCGTACGCGATCTGGGTCAGCGAGATCATGCTCCAGCAGACCCAGGTGCGGACCGCGATCCCATTTTACGAGCGTTGGATGCGGGCGTTCCCGACAGTTGAATCGTTGGCGAGAGCGGACGAGCAGGAGGCGCTGGCGCTTTGGCAGGGCCTTGGCTACTATCGCCGTTGCCGCTATCTTTTACAAGGGGCGGCCTGGATCGTCGAGCACGGAATGCCTCAAACCGCCGAAGGGTGGCTTCGGGTGCCCGGGGTCGGAGCGTACACCGCCGCGGCCGTGGCGTCGATCGCGTTCGGCGAGCCGGCGGCTCTCGTCGACGGAAACGTGCGGCGTGTGTTCGCGCGCTTGGAGGCGTGTCGGGAGACGGGCGGGGAACTGGAGCGGCGAGCTTGGGACTGGGCGCGGTCGGCGGTGCATCCGCATCGCCCCGGGGATTGGAACCAGGCGCTGATGGAACTTGGGGCGACGGTGTGTGTTCCCGCAACTCCCCGTTGCGACGAATGCCCGCTCGCCGACGGATGCTTGGGGCATCGCTACGGGATCGCGCGCGAGTTGCCGACCCCGACGTCCAAGCCTGTTCCGGTGCAGATGGAGCGGCTCGCCCGCATCCCCTATCACGAAGGCCGCTTCGGGGTCGAGAAGATCGCACCGGGCGAGTGGTGGGAGGGGATGTGGAGTTTTCCGATCTCCCAGCGAGGCGAAGACGTCGGCGCGTGGGGCGAAGATTTGGGAACCGTGCGCCATACCGTGACGCATCATAAGATCGCCATGCGTTGCACGTTGGTGCGTTGCGACACGGCGGATGAGGCGTTGCGCTGGCTGTCGATCGAGGAGCTCGCCGCCGTCCCGATGCCGTCGCCGCAGCGGAAGGCCTTGCGGCTGGCCTTACGGCATTTAGGGCTCGATTAAAGCGATTCGGGAGTGCTTTCCAAGATGCCTTCGATCACGAAGACCGGGGCGCTGTAGCGCACCGCCAGCGCCAAGGCGTCCGAGGGGCGAACGTCCAGTTCGAGCTCCTCTTTGCCGCGTTTGATATGCAGCTTGGCGTAATAGATCCCGTTCCAAAGGTCGTCGATCACGACGCGCTCAAGGTGCCCGCCGAGCTTGTCGAGCAGGTTTTTGATCAGGTCGTGCGTCATGGGCCGGTCGGGGCGCTGGCCCTCGAGGGGAAGAATGATCGCGGTGGCCTCGAACGGGCCGATGATGATCGGGAGCTTTCGCTCGCCGTCGGAAAGCAGTACGAAGCGCGATGTGGAGCCGTCGTTCTCGGCTTGGAAGACTCCTTCGATTTGGACCTCGATCCATTCTTTGGAGGCCCCCATCTCACGATTCGGCATTTGACCTTCGAACGGAAAGAACGAGGGAGGAATTTCGAAGTTGTCCGAATCGTCGGGTTCGTTGCGATCGTCGACCATGACCTTGCCTGAAGGTTACCTCGCCGACGCCTGCGAGGAAAACGGGGATGGGAGACGATAAAAAGAAAAGAGCCTTCCCCGTAGGGAAGGCCAAGAGAATGCGATTTCAGCGAAAGGAAGGTGTTGAGGCTTCTTACTGAACAGGGTCGCTGGTGCCCGGCTTGTAGATGACGCCGCCACCGGCCGTGTAGGCTCGCTTGCCCCACTGGAAGTTCGCCGGGTTGAGAGTCGCTTCCGGCTTCTGATACTTGGCGTGCGTGTCGGTGTAGGTGTAGTTCGAGCCACCGTTGTGTCGGTCCGGCTGGATATAGCCGATGTGGTAGTTGGTCGCTGGCGTGCCTGCACCCGTTCGGCACTCCGCCCATCGGGTCTTGGCCTCTTGGACGCTGACTGCCATATAAGAGGCGCCGATCTCGGTCGGATCCTCGCCCTGGAAGCGCATCCAACCGCTGCCCGTGTTCACCTTGATGGCGTTGGCCGGCCGGTGCGTCTTATACGCGCTTCCGGAAGCCACCGAACTGTCGTTGATACACGAGGGGCTATCGGTCATTTCGGCGATCAGGATCGTTCCGGCGATGTCGTCCAGCGCGGTCTGCGAGACAACGTTCATCGGGTCGGCAGCGCGTCGCTTGCGGGGCATGACGAGGCTGTTCGCGATGTAGCTGAGGCGGGGAGCCTGCGTGTCGTCCATGGTCGTGCAGCCGGTCGGGTCGGTGACCTGAAGGGGCGGCGCGTTGTTGCCGGTGAAGTTCGTCGGAGCCAAGCCGCGGGCCGGGTCCGAACCACAAACGAACATCGACATGTTCTTCACGTAGGGCTGAACCGCGCCGGACCAGTGCACGTAGCCGCAGACGCCGCTACCGTTGTCCGCGTTGCTCTGGTCGTTTCGGTAGTAGTAGGCCGAGGGCATCATATCGTCGTAGTCCGACAGGTACATGACGATCGCAGTGCCCATCTGCTTTTGGTGCGAAAGACACGCCGACTTCTTGGCGGACTCTTTCGCTTGGGCGAAAACGGGAAATAGGATTGCAGCAAGGATCGCGATGATCGCGATGACCACCAAGAGCTCAATCAAAGTGAATGCTTTTCGCATGAATCTCTCCTCGCGACGCCCTTCTCGGGTCGTCACGGTCAAAAGTGTATGGTCCGATCCCCGTCCTTCACCTTCCCTTAACCGATCCTTTAACGAACGTTAACCGGGGGAGTTTGCGGGAGCTGGGAGCGAGTCGCTTTGCGAGAGGAGGCTTTTCGCGCTATCCTGTTAAAAGAGCGATGAACCGGAAAATTATCTGTGCCCTCGATGTGACCGATCTCGATCAGGCGATCGCCGTGACCCGGCGGCTGGCCCCCCACGTCGGGGCTTTCAAGATCGGCCATGCGTTGACTTTGAATCACGGCCTGTCGGTGATCGCGCGGCTGCGCGAGGTGGGGGCGGATCGGGTGTTTCTGGACCTCAAGTTTCACGATATTCCGAACTCCGTCGCGCTGGCGGTGCGGCAGGCCGCGCGTTTTGGTGCTTGGATGGTGACGCTCCACACCTCCGGGGGCCCCGCGATGATGAGCGCGGCGGTCGAAGAGGCGCGCTCCGGCGCGGACGAAGAGGCTCCCCTTTTGGTGGGGGTGTCGGTTTTGACCTCGCTCGACGAAACGGTACTCCAGCGCGATCTTGGAGTTCATCGCACGCTCGAACAGCAGATGATCGCGCTTTCGGGGCTGGCGCTCGACAGCGGGTTGGACGGCGTCGTCTGTTCTCCGCGTGAAATCGCCCCGCTTCGCGAAGCGTACGGGCATCGGCCCGTCATTGTCACTCCCGGCATTCGTCTTTCGGGAGGGGAGTCGCACGATCAGGTACGAACCGGGAGTGCGACGCAGGCGCTCACCGACGGCGCGGACTACTTGGTGATCGGGCGCGCGTTGACCGAAAGCGCGGAGATCGAGCAGGCGCTGGAGCGGCTACTGGCCTCTTGTTAGGCGAGGCGAAAGGAGAAACCCGAAGCCGGGCCGGAGATCGTTCTCCGGCCCGGCTTTCTTGTTTGGGAAGCGGCTCAGTTTGAGAGAGCGTGCAGTTGCCTCTGCGCGCGGGCAAGCTCTTCTTGCTGTTTTTGAACCTTGGCCAGTTTGTCGTCGCTGAGAATCAGCTCCCAACGCTCGGTCGCGTAGCCGGTCGCCAGGCGAGGAAGGCAGCTAGCGGTGCGCGCGGCGAACGGCGTCACGCGATCGGTCCCCTTGAGCGGAATGAATTCGACCGCGGACTCGTCGAACGCGGTTGTGAGCAGTTCGCCTCGGCGACGGGCGTAGTCGGGGTCCAACCGCGAGACCAGTGCCCATTCCTGCACCGATTCCTCGGGGCGGTCGGCGTAAAAGCAGGCGAGCCCGCGGTTCGAATGAAGGACCACGTTGTCCGGCCTTATGAGCAACGCTTGGTCGAACAGCTTGACTGCGAGCTTGAAGAGGTCCATCGCCTTTTGCGAGCGGCGGTCGCCCTGCTTTTTTGCGGTTTCGTGGATTGAAAGTCCCTGAAGCGCGTACGCCATGGCGAGGTTCGAGGCATCCTCCATGCGATCTTGGCGAACGGCCAGGACTTGGCGGAACTCCTCGATCGCCTCGCCGAATTTCTTGGTGAGGTAGTAGGCCACGCCTAGGTTTGTGCGCAGATCGGCGTATTTGGGTTCGTGCTGTTTGGCCTGGACCCACTGTTTGATCGCGCCGGAAAGATCCTTTCGCATCGCGGCCAGATAACCCAGGTGGTAGAGCACCGGCGTATAGCTTTTGTCCATGCTGTGCGCACGCTTGAAGTGGATCTCCGCGACGTCCATGGCGCCGAGCGCGAGCTGTGAGAGGCCGAAATAGTCCTGCAAGCGCGGGTTCTTCGGATCGAGGTCGATGGCATGCCGCAGGATGTCCGCGGCGCGCTTGTACTCTTCGCGTTGGAACATCAGCCAGCCGATCTGTCCGCACAGTTCGGGGTCTTTGGGCTCCTGTTTGTAAGCTGTTTCGAGCTTGACCGAGGCCTCTTCGAAGCGTCCCAGCGAACCGAGCGCGATACCGAGGTCGTAGTTGACGATCGAGGAATCCGGTGCGAGGGCGAGAGCGGGTTGGAGCTCTTTGAGCGCGTCCGTGAATTCGCCCCGATTCATTTTGAGCACGGCCGAAGCCACCATCACCTGCCAGCTTTTGGAGAAAAGGTCGTTGGCCCGGCGCAGATGCCGCTCGGCGTGATCCGCGATCCGCTCGTCCGTATAGATCTTTCCTAGGTTGTATTGCGGTTCGAATGCGGTCGCACCGACATCAGCCGCTCGGCGAAACGCTCCGATCGAGTGGTTGGGAAAGCCGTTCAAATACAGCGCGTAGCCGAGGTTATTCTGGCATTCTGGAGAGCTCGGGTCGATGGCTACCGCGCGTTCGGCGGCTTCGAGCGCTTCGCCGGGGCGTCCGAGTGCCGCTTGGCAGACCGAAAGGTTGCTGAGCGAGCGGGCATGCCCGAAGTCGAGGCGCAATGCGGTCTGAAAATGAGCCATCGCCCCTCGGAAATCGCCGGCGAGGTACTTTGCGACGCCGAGATTGTTTTGCACGTCGGCCTGGTCGGTTTTGGAGAGGTTCTGTTTGAGCGCGCTTTCGAACTGGCGAATAGCTTCTTCGTAGCGACCTGAGCCGATTAGCACCAGCCCTTTGCGCTGGAAGTGGACCTTGCCGTCCGGCTCGCGTCGAAGACACTCTTCGATGAGGGATTCGGCTCTGCGCTCCCAGTCGTCCGGAATCGCGCCGCGCACCTGGGTCAGGAGATGGGCGTAGTTCTCCGTCGGAGCGAGGGCGGTGGCGCCGTTTTGACGGGTGGACTCGAACGCGTCGATCGCGCGGGGGATGTCGGCGTGCTGAACGAGCGCGACGGCGAAGTTGTTGAGGGCGGAAGGGTCAGAAAGGCCCTGGGCTCGGACCGCCTCGTACTCTCCGAGGCTTTCGGGAACTTCGCCTCGAAGCAGATGAACGTCCGCCAGAGCTAGCCGGGTGTGAGGTTCTGGATCGGCGTCGTCCTTGAGCGACTTGCGATACCGCTCCTCCGCGCCTTTCAGCGAGTGGGAGACGGCGCTGGAGAGCGCCTGCACCTTGCCTCGGGCGACCGCGCGCCGCGCGTAGAGCCCGAGGCCGAGACCGAGGTAGGCGACGAACGCGCCCGAAACGGCGAGCGCGATCCCGAGCAGCGGCCGGTTCGAGCTTTCTTCGCCGTCGGTCCCGAGAACGAAGTATCCGATGGCGCCGCAGATGACCGCGGCGACGAGCGCGAAGACGATGCGTCGAATCGAACCCCGGCGCGAGTGCGCTTTCGGCAGCTTCTTTTTGGCTTCCGCAGTAGGACGCAGGACCGCGCCGCAGTGGGTGCAGATCTTCGCGCCCACCAGACTCGGTTCCTTGCAATAAGGACAGGTCATGATTGTAATTCCCCTCATCGACGCGCTCCCCCTCTGCGCGTCCAGCGATAAAAATGATGAATCGATATTATTGACAGGGGATTTTGCCAATAGGTTGCATCGAATCCGACTTTTAGCACTCCGTTTTATCGTTTGCTAATCCATCTTGATTTGGAAAGCGGGCGGAGAGTAAGATTTTGGCAGTCAGGCAGCTTGACTGCTAAATTTGATTTAGGAGAAACACATGGCAAATCTCAAGCCTCTGGGCGATAAAGTGGTCGTCCAGGTCATCGAACAGGATGAGAAAACGGCGGGGGGCCTCTATCTGCCCGACACCGCCAAGAAGAAGCCGACGCAGGGCAAGGTTGTCGCCGTCGGACAGGGCCGCGTGCTCGATAACGGCGAGCGCAACCCGCTGAGCGTGAAGGTCGGCGACAGCGTGCTTTTCAGCAAGTACGGCGGCAACGAAGTGACTTTGGACGGCGAGGAGTACACCATCCTCGACGAAGATCAGATCTACGCCATTTTGAACTAAGGCGAAAGGAGAACGAAAAACGATGCCTGCAAAGAATTTACTTTACGATGAGAACGCGCGTCGCGCCTTGGAGCGCGGCGTCAACAAAGTGGCCGACGCGGTCAAAGTGACTCTCGGCCCCAAGGGTCGCAACGTCGTGCTCGACAAGAAGTGGGGAAGCCCCACGATCACCAAGGACGGCGTGACCGTCGCCAAGGAGATCGAGCTCGAAGATCCGTATGAGAACATGGGTGCCCAGCTCTGCAAAGAGGTCGCCAGCAAGACCAACGACGTGGCCGGCGACGGTACGACTACCGCGACTGTGCTCGCCCAGGCGATCGTCAACGAGGGTCTGCGCTATGTGGCCGCGGGTGGCAACCCCATCGCCGTGAAGCGCGGCATCGATAAGGCCGTCGAAACGGTGATCGCCGAGGTCAAGAAGGCCGCCAAGCCGATCAAGGATAAGGAGCAGGTCCAGTTCGTGGCGACGATCGCCGGCAACGACGAGGAGATCGGCACCCACGTCGCGGACGCAATGGACAAAGTCGGCAAGGACGGCGTGATTACGGTCGAGGAGAGCAAGGGCCGTGAAACGACGCTGGACGTCGTGGAAGGGATGCAGTTCGACCGAGGCTACATCAGCCCCTATTTCGTGACCGATCCCGAGCGCATGGAAGCCGTGCTGGAGAATCCGCTGATCCTGATTCACGAGAAGAAGATCAGCTCGGCGCAGGATTTCCTGCCGTTCTTGGAGCGCGTGGCTTCCGCCCGCCGCCCGATTCTTCTGCTCGCTGAGGATATCGAAGGCGACGCGCTCGCGACGATCGTGCTCAATAAGATCCGCGGCGTGCTACAGATCGCGGCCGTTAAGGCTCCGGGCTTCGGTGATCGACGCAAGGCGATGCTGGAAGATATCGCGGTGCTGACCAACGGCCAGTTCATCAGCGAAGACCTCGGCACCAAGCTGGAGAACGTCGGCATCGAGATGATGGGGACGGCCAAGAAAGTAGTCATCACCAAAGAGGACACGACGATCATCGAGGGTGCGGGCACCAAAGACGCGGTGATGGGTCGTATCGCTCAGATCAAGAGCCAAATCGAGAATACCGACAGCAACTACGACCGCGAAAAGCTCCAGGAGCGCCTGGCTAAGCTCAGCGGGGGCGTGGCGGTGATCAAAGTCGGCGCTTCGACCGAAACCGAGCTCAAAGAGAAGAAGCATCGCTATGAGGATGCGCTCTCGGCGACCCGTGCGGCCGTCGAGGAGGGCATTGTTCCCGGGGGCGGTACGACGCTGCTCCGTGCGGCGGCGGCCCTTGAGAGCCTCAAGCTGGAGGGCGACGAACAGACGGGCGTTTCCATTGTGAAGCGCGCGCTCGAAGAGCCGCTCCGTCAGATCTCTACCAATGCCGGTCTCGAAGGATCGGTGATCGTCGACAAGGTACGTTCGGCGGGCGAAGGCAAGGGCCTCAACGCGAAGACCGGCGAGATCGTGGATCTTGTGAAGGCCGGTATCGTGGATCCCGCCAAGGTCACCCGCTCGACGATCCAGAACGCGGCGTCGATCGCCAGCCTGGTGTTGACCACCGAAGCGCTGGTCGTCGAAAAGCCCGAGCCCAAGAAAGCCGCGATGCCCGGTGGTGGCATGGACGGAATGGGTGGTATGGGCGGAATGGACTTCTAAGCGGAAGTCTTCGATCGTTTCCAGCTGAAACGGGCTGCTCCTGCTAGGGGCAGCCCGTTTCTTTATGCCTGACTCTTTTGTCTTCACTGGGGGTTCAAAAGCGTTAGATACTGCGCCAAATAAGTCTTTTGTCCGGCTTTCTTTGAAGTCTATTATTATGGACACCGATTTGACGACTATCGAGGTTAAATGAGCCATGTCGTAAAGCGAATTTTTTAACTGATTTGATCCGACCCCGTATTTGGTGTTTATAATCGCTGTATGAACGCAAATCAAATGCTGGTGTATCTGACGGAGCGCAAGATCGGCGATCTTTTCCAGGCGGCGCGCAACTTGCCGGCGGACAAACTGGACTGGAGTCCGGCCCCGGGGGCTCGGTCGGCTCTCGATCAGCTGCAAGAGGTGGCGACGGCTCTTGCGATGCATTGGGACCTCTATCAAACGCGAAAACTCGAATGGTCCGAGGACAAAATGCGTGAGTGGCAGGAAATGCGACGTCAAATCCGGGATCTGGATGCACTGGAGGCCCGATGTCGGGAAGAGACTGCTCGGCTCTTGGAATTTATCGAAAACTTTCCGGAAGATCAACTGGAAGCTCTTGTCGATTTGCCGTTTCCGGGCGAGTGGAAAATGGCGGATATTTTCTATTATCACCTGTGGAACATGGGTTACCACGAAGGACAGATCAACTACATCGGATCATTGTTGGCAGCTGAGTCCTCTTCTTAAATGGTAGCTGTGCCTCAAGAAAAGGAGTGTCGCAATCACGACACTCCTTGGAAGATCTTAATCAAAAAATAAGTTGGTTTTCTGTTTTTACTTTGTCTTTGGAGCAGGACGAGCGGCTTTTGCAAAACGTCCGTTACTTAGAACCGCTTCGTAATACGAAGTCGTCGAGTCAATTACTAAAAGAGGCTCCTCTGAAGCTGGGTTTATCGGTTGGCCCACCAATGCCTCTGGTATAAAGATATTCCAATCTTTTTTGAATGCACCCTCAATACCCGAAGTTAATTTTGATGACAGAGTTAACGAGATGCGATCAGCCTCTGAGTCTATCCAGATGGGTGGATTCTTTAAGTTAAACTCGGGTATTCGATCATTGTTGCTTTCATGGCTATAGATTTGAATCGCTAAATAGACGGCCTTCAGTTGATCCTGCTCATCCCAGATTTTATTTTCCATACTATGTTGTGGTTTCCATATTAGGCCTATGGTATAAATAGCTGAAATGATAGCGGTTATAGTGATCAACTTTTTACGTGCTCTTGATCTCGGGTTCATTTTATCTTATTGGCGCTGATCTAGTGCAAAAAGACAAGCATGAGGTGCTGTAATAACAAAAGTTCTGTTGAAGTTTTTTGAAATAGATTAAAAATGTCGGCACCTTCTTGTTAAAAGAAAAGAAGGTGCCGATGTAATATTATTTGATAGGAATCACAAATTCTAATCCATGATTGGCAATAAAGGTTAGTTCTGTTCGTTCATTTTTCTTGATGATTTTGAGTTGTGATGGTCTGTAAAGCTGGGGGAAATAACAAAGCGTGATGCAGTCATTTCCATAAGCTCGATAAGCCAATATTTCCCAATAAGAAGCACTTGCGGTCGTACATCCACATATTACGAAAATATCGTGTCCGTCGATAGGGAAATTGTAAGCAATATAGTTGTTTTTTCCGTAAGAGCGGGTTGCAGCATCTAGCAAAGTTTGCTTGGGAGCTCCCCATCTAATGAATCTATCCTTCCAGATTAGTGCCGTATCTGATATTGATTCGATAGAGAGAGAATGATTTTCTTGTAGGGAGCCAAGAGTAGTCAAGCAGGATAAGCCTAATAGCAAATGTATAATCATGGATTTCTTCCTTTGAAGCAGAGCACCCCACATTCTTTGTAAGCAATTTCCCAAGTCTCTTTGTAATGTTTGGCCATAGAATTTACAAGAGTTTGAGGGGCTGTTGCTTGATTTGAAATTTCTCTTCCCCATATGCAAGACCATTTGCAATTAGAATCCTGTCGGATAAAATGAAAATCAAATGGTTTTTCAGGATTGAGAGGTGTGCCAATATAATATGCTACTTTGTAGGATTTGGGGGGGGGCATTTTCCGCTGGATGGTAGGGGTATTATATTATTATTCTTAAGCATCATATCTTTTAATATGGAGCATGTTATTTTGGGGAATCTTAGGGGGCAGAGAGATATTGGTTCATTTGCCTTGGACCATCCTTCTGGTTCAAGGTAAGTATGTACATCATATACATAGCCAAGGCAGTTTGGTCCATTTAAAGTAAGTTTTAGCGGCCATTTCGAAGCATCGTAATTTGGCCCATCGCATTGCTTATTCTTAGATTGATTTCCACCGGGGTCCACATAGTTGATCGGATTTCCATTGACGTATTGGTATGCGTGTTCTTGTGGCCAGAGTGGGTCTTGTGTGGTCCATTGTCCTAGGTTTTGGCTGTAGAATCTGGCTCTGACGTAATATCTTCCATAGACGAGATCGTTGAACGATTTCATATCTCTGTAGTATCCGTGGGTTCCGAGATAGAGAAATGGAATGTCGACGGATCCCGTTCTGGACCGTATTCTTCCATAGGGCCAGTAGGTTGTACTGGCTGAGGTGAGATGGAAGTTTGTGATGTGATATGCGACAGACCCTTGTGGATCTGGAAAGAGGTCTCTTCGA
>JBBCJD010000011.1:0-112438 GCA_037189405.1 bacterium | reverse complement strand
GCCGTCGGCTTTCAGCCATTCGAAATCTTCGAATCGAGGAGCCGTATTGGTCCCGTGGTTCTTATACACCCGGATCTTGCCGTCTCGGAATTGGCCCACAAGAAGCTCTTTCAGACCGTCGCCGTCGATGTCGTCGTACACCGGGGCCGCGTGGCAATTTTGGACGTTGATAAAGCTCTCGCCGGCCTTCACCCGAAACGGGGTCTCAAAGCGGTCTGCCGAAGAGAGAGAAAAACTGAGCGCCAACGATGCGATCCACATAGGCTTTGCTTTCCGAGGAGCGAAGGCCACATCGGCCACGCTGTCTTATTTGTTACGAATTTTGAGTCTTGCAAAAGCGAATGAGCTGACTCTTCACGGGAAAGATGGGACAGATTTCCCTTTTGGGGTCATCTTTCGAATTTTTTTAAAGCGAACCGAAGAGCGCCATCCCAGGAGCAAGCCAACGAGTCGTTTGCGAGCAGTCTCCTGCTCGATTCGTACTTGATCCCGACTGAACGAGTTTGTATCACGGCACTTCTCTCGCCCTGCTTGAGCGAAGAGGTTCCTCAAGATACAAGGCAAGCCCGTGAAGATGCTATGCGATCGATCGCTCGATCCGCTACTCCTCTTCGTTCGACCGGAGTAAGTCCAAGGAAACGGGGGAAGGGATTTTGCCTTTGCGCTCCGCCCCGACCCATAGGAGCTGCGGGGCGGGCCCTTCCTCTGCGATCGGCATCGCGGGCTGCAAGCTCAACGTCTGGTGCGTCGGGAAGCCGATGAAAGAGGCCGGGCCGAGAAGTTGAGGCTCTGCCTCGCCGACGCCGACGAGGACTTTGCCCCGGATCACGTGCAGAATTCCATAGCGATAAAACTTCCGATTGAAACAGTTCTTCCAAGGTCCGTGAAGCTCCAGCAAAACACTCCCAGGCCCGGTGGGCATGATGAAGTTGGGAGTCGCCATAAACAGGTTTACAAACCCGAAACGCCCGAGGCGCAGACGTTCGCGCTCTTCTTGGATCATCTCCTGGTTGTCGTGAGGCACCAACCGGCGATGATCGTCTGAGACATGCCAGCGGAGTTGGTCACCCGCGTGCACCACGTAAGGGCAGGCCGCTGTCTCATCGAGCATCGGGCGTTCTTCGATCTTGAGCCGCTTCGGATCGACGCGGAGCACCGCCATGATCTTGGCGAGATTTCGCTCGTGGACGTGAATTCCTTGCTCAGCATGCAAAAGCGTGGTTTTGGAGACTTTCGCCTCGCGAGCGAGATCGCGAAGCGAATAGCCCATGAGCGTGCGAATCAGACGCAGATTTTTGCCTAGCGTCTCGTAGGACACCCCATACTTCGACATTTCATGAGGAACGGCCATGATCGCTATTTATCTATCGGAAACAGGCGGTTTATGGTAGAGGATCCTTGGTGATTTTGCGAAAGATAGACCAAAAAAAGACCGATTGGACCATCTTCTTTCCGTCAATTCTCGTTTTTAGGTGGACAAAGCCCTTTCAAAAAGACCAGATTCTGATCAAAAAAGGCACTCAGACCGAAAATCATGGCCCAATCTTTGAGGATTCGGATCATCTTAGAGGACCGATTACTGGCTGCCCCCGCATCTTCCTCAAGAAACGGGAAACCTTAACACTTCGAAGGAAGCCATGGCCAAAATGTTGCTCACCGCGTGCCACAGGCCAGGCTTCGTCTTGTTGGGCGACTCGGCTTCCGAAGGGCTCTTGCACCTCGCCAAGCCGTTTTCTTCATCCCTCTTTCGAACATTTGATACGATCACGCGGTGGTTGGACCAACTTCGCCCGAAAACAGCCCGCCTGCAGGCAACGTTTGGTGTTATAGCTTCGTTCATGTAAAGACGGAAGCTTCTTAGAGAAGCATAAAGCGGCCATTATGTCTCGACCCTCCTTTCTGTTTTTCGTTCGCCCCATCGTTCGCGCGTGCGGGCTCTCGTTCATCCTCGCCGGAACCTTGAGTTTCGCCGATCCCATCCCCGCTGAAAAAGGGGACCCAGGGCTGCTGAGAAAAGACCGAAGCCACAGCCATATCGCCGACGCGTTCAACACCGGACCGCGTCAACTCGCGCGCCTCATCCCGAACGTCGGTAACGGGCATATCCCGATCACCGCCAAGAACCCAAAGGCCCAAGCGTTCTTCGATCAGGGCCTCAACATGTTCTACACCTACTGGTGGTACGAGGCGGAGCGCGCATTCCGCCAGACGCTGGCGGTCGAACCGGACTGCCCCATGGGCTATTGGGGTCTCGCGATGATGGCCTGCTTCCTTGGGCAAACACAGCAGGGAAGGGAGTTCATCGACCTCGCGCGAAAAGGGATCGACCGCGTAACGCCCCAAGAAAGGGAGTACATCGAAATCATCGGGTGGCTCCTCTATGTCGATCGAAGCCGGCCCGAGAACGTGATCACCCACGAATGGATCGCGCGTTGGAAGACATTTTGCGAACGGTATCCCGAAGACCTCGAAGCTAAGCTGTTCTACGGGAACGCGATCACCGGCGCGCTTACGGAAAAGAGCAAAGACCAAGCCGACGCGATCTATCGCGAGATCATCGCAAAAAGCCCTAAACACACGGGAGCCCACCACTTTCGCATTCATATGTGGGATGGCCTGTCCGCGCAAAAGGCGCTGGATAGCTGTCTCCCGCTCATTGAGGCCGCTCCAAACGTCGGCCACGCCCAGCATATGGCCGGCCATATCTATGCTTCACTCGGGATGTGGAATGAAGCGGCGCGGACGATGGACATCGCCGCTCGCATCGAGCGAAGATACATGCTCGAGCAAAAGCGCATGCCTTATCACACCTGGAACTATGAGCATAACCAGGATTACCTCGCTTTGAACCTCGCTTACGCAGGACGCATCCGGCAAGCTATACGCCAAGGCGAAGAGCTCGCCAGTGTTCCGCAATACGAAAATATCCGCAACTCCTGGGGACCGCCCACGGTGCGGTTACGGGGCCTCGTTCGCGGCGAGCGATGGGATGAGATCCTCGCGGTTCATCCAAAGACCTCGTCGATCGAGGTCGTCTCCTATGCTCGTGCATTAGCTTTGCTTTCCCGGAACGATATCCCAGGTGCAAAGCATGAATACGATGCACAAAAATACCGCGGCAAGATGATGCGCGAGATCAGAGGTCTTCTCGAAATTGAGGAAGGGAAGACCGAAGAAGGGCTTGCGACACTCCGAAAATGGATGGAGGAAGACCTAGACGAGCGCAAGTATGTTCTCGCGGATCCCGAAGGTACGCCTCGCCCGAGCTATCACGCCTATGTGACAAGCCTCATTCGCTTCAAAAGATGGAACGAAGCCGAAGAAGCCCTGCGGCTTGCCCTCGACTTTCATAAAAACGACCCCTATGCCCTCGCGCTTCTGGCCGAGGTAAACCTGGGACAAGGGGACGCTGCGAAAGCCATCGAGAACTATCAAGCCGCCCTCAAGCCATGGGCCCATGCCGACGTCGACCTTCCCGCACTTCTCAGGCTTCAAAAGTGCATGGCTCCGCACCTCAAAGGGCAGATCTTCATGCCCACGCCTTTCGACCCTACCGAACTCGACCGATTCGGCCCTGCCGAGTGGAAACCCTATAGCGCGGAGAATTTCGAGGTCACGCTGCCAAGCGGAGCCAAGAAGTCCCTCAAAGACTACCGAGGACAGAACCTCCTCCTCGTCTTCTATCTCGGAGACCAGTGCAAGCACTGCCTTGAACAGCTCGAAGCGCTCGGCAAAGACGTTCAGACGTACCGAGAGCTCGGAGTCCAGATCCTTGCCGTAAGCTCCGACTCTCCCCAGCAAAACAAAGCCTTTCTCAAGGACAACCCCGACTATCCGCTTCCCATCGCGAGCGACCCGAGTCTCAAAGCGGCCAAAGCGATGGCCGCCTACGACGAGTTCGAGAACCTGGAGCTCCACGCGACCATCCTCATCGACAAGAAGGGAAGAGTTTGGTGGTACGACGCTGGGAGCAACCCCTACATGAACTTTGAATTTCTCAAAAGAGAAATCAAAAGAATGAACCAGATGCAACAGAAAATCTAAGAAAAATGCGCTTTATCTAAGCTTCGAAAGAGCAAATAGCCCCAAAAGGCGGCTAGAAGGCGCGCTTCTTTCTGACTGGCGCAAACTTAGACGATCCTGGTCCGTTACGCAGATCACCCCTCTCCCTTTGAGCGAAGAAAGGGAGAGGGCATCCTCTAAAAATTGGCGTATCCTAGATTATCGCGCGATTGTCAGGAGGATGGATGCTCCCTAAAGCCCCGAGTTCGATTTCCAAGCAACGAGGTTTTACTCTCATCGAGCTTCTCGTCGTCATCGCGATCATCGCGATCTTGGCGGCCATTCTTTTTCCCGTATTCGCGCAAGCGAAGGAAGCCGCGAAAAAAACGAGCTGTATCTCGAATCTCAAGAATATCGGGATGGCCGGACTCATGTACAGCGCGGATTACGACGATCTTCTCGTACCCTACAACCTTTCTCTTTCACCGGACGAATCCGTCTGGTGGTCCCACCGAATGATCTTCGATCCCCTGGGAGACGTAGAAATCCTCGTCGAAGAAGGTTTTTTATATCCGTACATGAAAAACAAGGCAATCCTGGATTGTCCCAGCTCGGATCTCCCCGACAAGCAGCTCCTTCCGTTTTCCTACTCGGTCAATATGGAAGTGGTGTTCATCAACGACTTTACGACGACTTATTCCGACGTCGATCGCGTCGCCGAAACGATCTGGATCGCGGACGCGGCCGGTCGTGACGATTGGAGCGGAACCAACGCCTGCGCACGAACCTTTCTGCTGTCCTGGGGAGGGTCGTACAGTGGGAAAGTTCACGCTCGGCACGGCAACCGAGGAGTGATCGGATGGCTCGACGGACACGCCTCGGCACAAATCGTCTCCGATCCCAAGATAGATACCGGATCGGATCTAGACTACCTCCATTGCAAGCTGGGCCATGTCTACAAATTTGCTCCTTCTCCCACCTCTTCGATCAATCGCTACTACTATCTAAAGAAAAAACCCGCCGGCACTTAAAGCTCGCCCCACCTCGGCAAAGGCGGTGGGGAGGGATACCCCTCCCTACAAGGCCTCGTATTTTGCCCAGATCTCCCTTTTGCCGCAATTTGTTGGCGGGAACCCATCTCCCGAATCGGCCGTCCCAGATGCATGTTTGATAGGCCCTTCGTACGTTACAGACCCCAAGGAGAAGGCAAATGAAACAAGGGAGAACGATCATTTTCGCGTGTTTGGCAATGGCCCTGGTGACCATGTCGCACGCTCAAAACGGCCGAATTCTGGTTACCGTGAACGACGACCCGGTTCAATTCGGCGCCGCCGACCCCATGATGATGAACGGTCGCGTGCTAGTTCCTCTGCGAGGAGTGCTCGAAAAGATGGGTGCCTTCGTCAGTTGGGAATCTCGCGCGCAACTCGTAACCGCTTCGAAAGGGGATATTAATCTCGAGATGCGCATCGGAGAGCGTTACGCGCTCGTCAATCAGCGCACCGTTCCTCTCGACGTTCCCGCGATGATCTATCGGGGGAGCACGCTGGTGCCGCTTCGTTTCATGAGCGAAGCACTGGGCGCGGAAGTGCAGTGGGACGCGCGGGCTTCGCATGTTCGGATTCTCACCGATCCCTCCGGTCAAAGTCAGGAAGCAAATACGGGTGGAGCGCTCAACATTATGAGCTTCCGCACTCCGCATCAAGGTTTTGTCCATGCGGGTCAAGAACTCGAGTTCGAGCTCCGTGGAACTTCCGGGGGCGCGGCCAGTTTCCAGATCCCGGGCGTGACGCAGGAGATCGCGATGCGAGAAGTTCAGCCGGGCGTTTATACCGGCCGCTGGAAAGCGCCCAACGCGGACAATCAGAATCCCGTGATGGTTTCGGGCGCGTCCGTCATCGGGCGTCTGCGCGTCGGGACGCAGGAGCGCTTGATCCAGGCCGGCAGCAATGTCATGATCGACACCCAGCCGCCTCGATTGATCGCCCAGAGCCCCGCGCCAAACGCCCGCTTGACACAAAATCAGCCGACGCTCTCGGTCGTGCTCGATGAAGGTACGGGAAGCGGTATCGCTTTCGACACCTTGCGCGTTCTTTTGAACGGCAAGGACGTCACGCGAGAAACGGAAGTGACCAACAATCTCGTGAGCTACCGTCCCGGGCGAGCCCTGAACCCCGGTCGCCACGAAATCGAAATCAGTGTGCGCGACGAGGCGGGGAACCCGATGACCGCGAAGTGGGCTTTCACCGTCGCGACTCAGACGGATCTGATTCAATCCTTTACGGTCTCGAACGCGGAAAACCCGCGTGCCGGGGACGTCATTCGATTGGAGCTTCGGGGAGAATCGAAGGCCACTGTCACCTACTCGATCGGAGATGTGGTGAAGAACCTTCCGATGACCGAATCGCAGCCGGGCGTTTATACGGCCAACTACACCGTTCGTAACACCGATAGCTTCGATACCGAGATCGTCACGGCGCGTTTTGTGACGCAAAGCCGCGAGGTGTACACGATCGACGCGTCGACCAAGATCGGCGTGGCAGTCAAACCTACTACGCCGCGCATCACGACGCCTCAAGCCAACGAGGACGTGAATTCGCCGCTGGTCATCGAAGGAACCGCGGAGCCCCTCACGGACATTCAGATCAAAATCGACTATGAGAGTACGCTGCTTGGTGCGCTCCGCATGAACGGCACCATGAAAGAGCTGACCGTCCGAACGGACGAGCAAGGCCGCTTCAAGACCGAGGCGATTCCTTTGGAATCTGGCCTCATCCGCGGCAGCAACGTACGATACACCATCACCGCAACGGCGGTCAGCCGTTCGGGTCAAAAATCCGACCCCACGACAGTTACTGTGCGCTAACTACTTCGTTTCGAGCTCGGGCCGGTTAGGCTCGAGCTCATTCTTTGAACTTAAAAATCCTGCTTATCGAATCGATTTTCACAATAAAAAATACTTTTCACGCCGAGTCAGCCTTTTCATCTTAGAGCACTCGGCAAAGTCGAGCCGACCGAATGAACGACCTAAAATCGACAAATCTATCCAGCCATACCGGCCCTCACCCTTCCGATCGCTCTCAGCGGTCCTCCAGCCCCATTCTCAGCCACCCAACCCATAAGGAGGGGTCGATGAGCCTGAACCAACTAGAAACCGAAACATCCCACGCGCTGTCGATCCTCCGCGAGCTTGCCGCCTCCTATACGCTCCTGCTTGGGGACATTCGGCAATTTACAGAAAAGGGAAGTGAAGTACCGGATCGTCCCGTCGAAACTCCCGAACCGATCCTCTCGTCTGCCGCAGGTCGTCTTGCGCCTCTGAGCGGATTTTAACGCCGGCCCGACGAACAGAATCGAAAACCGAGTTGCGTGCCACGCTAGTAAGATGTATAGTCAACTGTGACGACAGTATCCCGTGGTGCTACAGAAGTATCTACGCTTTTGTATCACCAGGGAACAATGCACTTCCGCAGCAAAAACACGAGAAAAGCTTGCGCCTACACGCTTGGATTCTCCCATGGGGAATAATTACTGAGAATTGACACTTCGCCTTGAGAAAATCACAAGTCCCCAATACAGACACACGGCATGCGCAGAATAATCCACATAAGGTTTTTCCCATTAATCATTAAACTCACTGCATTATTTATAGTACTTAAGATTATTTTATGGGATATACCTCCATTGATTGGATTAATTTATATGATAGGCCCCGACCCTAACAGGCCAGGCCACACTATGGACGTTGGGCCATCGTTCTGGGAACTCTTTGTAGAACTAATCTTACTGATATTCTGTATTTATTTTTTAACTCAAAAACAAATCCCTGAAGAACTCTAGTTAAACTGATTTGAGCAATTACTGAGAGTCCAAGTTCGCAAATTCTTAAATATTTTACATCAAAAAATATAATCAGACGGACAATAAAGTTGCTCAAACCCATTTTGCACCCCAAGCTATTCAACTGAAATGCAAGTCGATGATAAATATTTCAAATGCCTTTAAATATATTGGCATGATTACTTTATGGATAGCGTCAATAATGTTGTTGGCGCTACCTTTAGTTTATTTTTACAATTGTTATGCAACGACGATTGAGCCATTTTACTGGGGTGCTTATATTGATGCCATCAAGCGGGATTTAGGGTTAGGCATTCTATCGCTTGGCGCAGCGATCGTAAATGCATTTCTAATAGCTAATTATTATAAATCACGATAAATGAATTGAAATAGATAATTCCAAATAGAGCTACAACAATCATAGCCCTCAGTTGATTCACCACGTGATTTTTCATCACTAGATGGCCGTAATAGAATTGAGCTTCACAGAACCTCCGGTTTCGTTGCAGAATCTTCAAAATGGCGGTTCGAACTCCATGCCTGAGAGTGCCTAGGAACACTGCTCAGGCTTTTCTTCGTTCGAACTTACTAAAACTGCATAATAAACATAACTAGTTTTTATACTATTTATGTCTACTAGTCTATCCTATTAAGTGATATCTGAAATTTATAAATCATCTTCCTATAATATATCTTTCTTGCTTCCAATTTCTCAATCTCCTCTTTCTGTTCTTTGGTTTTATTTTGGCCGTAATGATGATATTGAGCAATCGTTCCGATCAAGCTTCTGATCTTTGTATTTAATGCAGGGATGAGGATTCGAATCTCCTCTTCGGTCAAATACACCATTCGGCACCTATTCCACAAAATACGTAATGCGCCCCCGTATTACAGGCCGGGGGCGTTCCTCCCTCTCTCCGAAAGGCGGGGAAGTATCTCACAGCGCGGCCCCCGCGCTTAGGGCGTCGCTTCGCTCGTGAACTGCCTGCGGCAGCCCGGCACGTTGGCCTAGGCGCTGTGAATTCGATCCCTTTGCCTTCGGAAAACGGGCCATTGCGCCCGGGGAGGCACTTTTGAACACCCTGATCGAACTCGAAGCCCAAGCGTCTCATACTCTGACGGTCCTTAAAGAACTCAACGGGTCATATACCAAGTTGCTCGAGGAGCTTCGTTCGTTTGCCGAGCGATGCAGCTTGAGCACATTGGAGGCCAGGCGGATGCCATGTTCGATGGCAGCCAGCCAATCATCTCGAGAGGCCCCGATGGGAAGCAACTCACCATCCTGAAGCTCATGGAAGCGCCCATCCGCGCCCCGATAGAAGGGCGTCACGATGGCCTCCGCCTCTCTTGGCACCCCGAGACTGGACCACCCGACTAGCGTGAGGCCTACCCGGTAACCCAAGTGCGGGTCTTCGGCGGGAATCCATTCTGCCCCCGTTGGCGTCTCAACACGGAAGTAATTCGGGCGGAGGCGGTATTGGCTATCGAGGTGAGGCGCTCCGGCTCCCCTACGGTACGCCTCCGCGCCTCCGAACCCGTAGCCTTCACCGTCTCGAAGTCCGATTCTTTCTTCCGTGAAGTAGTGAGAAAACAACGCGGGCGAGATTTTGAAGACACGCCTTCGGATCGGCTTCCTTGGGTCTTCGGGTGCGACCTGCGTCGCAATGACGAATTGTCCTATCCTACGGTGTCTCCAAACGAACGCAGTGACCTCTCGAATCGCCACATCTACCCGGGCCTCGTGCTGAGCGATCCACACGAGATCAATGCCTTCCTTGCGGTGCTGCTGGAAGACCGAGAGTTCAAGCTGTTGAGTTTTCGTCCAGTGACGGGCCGAAAACCACATATGCGCTTCATCGATGACCGCGAGACAGTTTCCAGCTTCGGCGATATCACGCCACAGGGCGAAGTCCCACATGCCGGTTTGGGAATGGAAGTTGGCAAGGGTCAGCCGATCGGCTTTTTTAGCTTCAAGAAGCCTTTTGACTGCGTGAAGTGTTTTTCCGCTTCCTGGGAGACCTACATACGCCTCGATCATGATATTCTAACTCCGGTTGTTGGGTAAATCGCTGAATGCGTCTTTTCGAATAGTCGGTCTTAGATTTTTCGGCTCTATCGTTGAGAAAATCAAGCCATTGTTCGTTGGACCATTCTAAAGGTTTTCGTTTGTATGATTTCATTATTGTGTCCCAGAACCACGTAGCACTCCGATAATCCACTTTGCAAATTTATAAGTCAGGAAAACGATATAGAGCGTGGCCATGAAATTGACAATAAATATAAGATGATTAAACGGAATAAAATTATTATACGTTCTCATAAATACAAGCACCATTTGTAGCGGTGTATGATTTTGCGTTATGATATTTCCAAAAGCTGGTATATTTCCTCCAGAAACACCGCCTAGGGTCGCGATATCGATATCCCAATCGGGCAAAAGATCATATGCCCAATCTAAGAAGGTACAAAGCATTGCAATGAGGCCATCTACGATCATCGGTAAATCCTCTCTGTGACCCCTTTCATGTGTTTTACAATGGGTTGCATATCACGCCTTCCTTTCGCATATGAAAAGAATCCAACAAGTACGAGGATCAGCAAATAAAAGAGTTTCTTCATGTTATGCCTTCATATGAACTCTTTTCCAGGCGGCAAAGATTAGAATTAGATAAAGAGCACCAGCCATAAGAGCCCGGCAAAACTTAATAAATGGTTCGTAAGGAGAAAGATCCATCTCATACCCTCCAAAGGGTAGAACATACGTCTGTTCAGGCAATTGTGATTGATGCAAAGAAAAAGCGCCGTTGACGACATTAAAGATTCCGAATGGCCCCCATGTTGCCCATTGCCCAGTTGTATTCTTAAAATCATTCACAAACTGGTCCGATGGGAGTAATAGGTCCTGAAAAATATTCTGCCAAAACCCACCGGTATTAATGGGCTGATTGTTGAGATCGTCCGGTGTGAGCCCTTGACCATTTCCCGGATTTGTTCCAGGCTCATACTCATTCATTTCTGCAAAGTAAGGAATCCAATCGTAGACCCAAGCCTTTTCGTAAATATGAGGTGCCGCACCAATTCTTACTCTCAGGGAGGCAATGAAGCGGCCATAGCGATCCGCTTCAACCGTTCGAGTTGAAACATAGTTAAAGAAGTGATAGCCTAAATCAAAACTTCTACCGATACCATTTCCGCCCCCATGCGAAGCAGAATAGGCTGCTTTAACAGAAGGCAATTCGATGACCTTACCACCGTGATATTGATGCGTCTGTATAATCTCAATATGATAGCGATAGTCAGGAGTATTTGGACCGTCAATATAGGTCATCTTACTGGGAACATGCGTCATGGATGTCCCACGAATTACATCATAGAATTTAATGACGCCACCATTTACAATGGGTGCCGCTTGAAATTCTTCCTCAGATTGAGTAAGCCCAACAATAGGGATTAAAATAGTCACTAGAAGAAATAGAATTCTTTTCATGAAATTGAGGGGGGACTAGCCCCCCTTATCGTTAGACGGACTTGGCCGCTCTCTTGATGAGCTTCCAGACGACACCGAAGCCAAGAGCCACGACAAGAGCTCCCATGAGCACCGGCCCGTTCGTGGTAAGAAGCGACGTGAAGTCGTCCTTAAACGAAGTGATCGCGGACGTATAGTCCACGCCGGACGGGGCCGGATCGGTCGCCATAGCGGCAACCGACATCAAACCGAGACCTGCGATAGTACCCAGGCGGCTAGCCTGAGACTTACCACGCACGACGAGAGATTTAATTTTGTCCATTCTAAGGACCTCCTGTTGATTTAATCCTGAATACCATCGAGTAAACGACCGTAAGCAGGACTCCTGTGCTGAGCGCTTTGATAGTTGCACCCAAAAACGTTGTCAGTAGAGCCGGATCATAAAGCTCGATGTCCATTAAAAGACCCTCGGCAAGATGGTGTAGGGAACACGGCGAACATACGCGCGGTATTCAGATTTTCGCCGAAGCGCCATTTCTTCGATTTCGATGACCGTGACAGTAATCAAAAAAGCGGCCGCCACGTGCAAGTGCTGAATCTCGGTCTGTAGGGAAGGAAGGAGACTCGCAAGGATAAGCAGCCGCGCCGCGAGTTGTGGATGCCGAATGTATCGGTAGGGTCCTCGGTCGCACAAACTGACCCAGGACGTGCCACCGACGGTAAAACGCCATCCAAGGTAGAGAAGTGCCCAGGTTGAAAGCGCGATTCCGAGCAGAGAGCCAAAGGCCGAGATCCAATGGATCTCAAGACCCCGAGGGAAAAGCGCAACACCTGAGGCGTAAGCGGCTGAAACGTAGAGTCCGCCGAAACTATAATCGCGATCCTTGGAGACGATGAGATTCATCACACCAAGGGTCAGAGCGATTAGTTCGACGAAGAACACGATCAGAGACACCACGTTGTCCTCCCGCCAGAGCACGGCGAGAAGGAACACACGAACCACGATCATGAGCACGGTGCCGAGCCACCAAAGACACCGCGTGAATCTAGATCCTTGGCTCATAGAGACCTCGCAACGTCCTTAAATCGGTCCACGATCCATTCGTAAATGAACAGACCGAGGATGTACCAAACCACACAGTGCGCAGCGAGATACACGAGCTTGTTGAGTTCGATCTCCATTTAAGATCTCCGTAGGGCGGCAAGGACCATAAACACGAGGATCACGTTCGACACAGCAATCTGTGCGATCCCGATCGTGGTGAGAATGGGGAAGAATTCGGAGACCCTTTCCAGGGATTCTAGAAGAATCTCCACATTCTCAGTCGTCCAGGCGTCCACTAGCCTTTACTCGCCTTCTCCGTCACGAGCTGATCAAAGGACATTTCCTTCACCAACTGGCCGTCTGTGAGCTTGAGAGCTGTTTTGCCGCTGGAGTTCGCTTGCATCGCAAACGCGCCTTTGTAGAGTCCGGTCGTAGGGAAGTTTGAAGAGCGATCCAAGTTCAAAAAGTCCTTAGAAATCGCGTTGCCGATAGTGTCTTTGGCGGGCTGCTGACCGATGGGGAAATACTGAACTGAGAGTCCCTGTACTTGTCGGCCCGAGTCATCTGCAAAATCTCGTTTCGCGACAAAAGAGACAAAAATGAGTTGTTCCATTGTTTAAGCTCCTAACGAAGCAAAAACAGGGAAGCGTCCATGCTACTTACAGCCGCATGGCCGGGAGATCTCGTTTATCAGATCGCAAGTGCTAGGACACTTCCGTTTCTGTTTCGTTGCGAACTTTAGTCTATAACAAAGACCTGAAAATGTCAAGCACTTCTTTAGATTTTTTGAATTTTGACGATAATTCAACCCATGTTTGAATTGATTCGTTTATTTTGGTTACCCGTAGTCGTCTTGGCACTAGCAGTTTTACTGAAGGTAATCGTTTTTAAAATTGAACAAAGAAAAAGACTACAGACCTTTCCTTATGGGCTCAAAGCTAGGTTCCTTTCGCCTGCAGAAGAGAAATTCTTCAATATCTTGCGAAAAGTCACACCTCACGAGATTCAAGTTTGTCCAAAAGTACGACTCTGTGATCTTTTAGATCACCGTGGAGACCGATACGCTTTTAATCGCATTAGTCAAAAGCATATTGATTTTGTTCTAGTTAATAGTTACTCTTGGACGCCCGTCGCAGCAATTGAACTAGATGACAAGAGTCATTTAAGCCCATCCAGGCAAAAAAGAGATTCTTTTATCAATGAAGCTTTTCAGCATGCAGGTTTACCGCTGCACCGCATCAAAGTAAAAGCAGACTACGATACAAGTGAGCTAAGTAAGTTATTTAAATTGGGCATAGTTGAGTCGGCGTAAGTGAAGCATGTTGAATCATCTGTCGGTGTCGCTGAGATAAACGGCATCGACCTTCACGTTCGAGATCTAAAAAGAAGTCCACGGCACCGCCTTCGACTTGAGCAAGGGCGGCGATGGCCGGCGCGCATTGACGTCGGAGCCAGGCATAGGTTTGTTCTAAGGTGCGCTGGGCCGTGCGTGCCAGGTTAATCACGTGCTTCGAGGCATCGACTAGATCGCGCCACCAATCTGCAACGCGGCGTCTGGAACGGTCGACAATCTCGTGAGTAGGATCTTTGAATTCAAAGGAAGCGCGTACCGCACCGGCTGCAGCATCCCAACCTTGCTCGATCAAAAGAGTGACCCAGGCATCCGCCCGCTCTCGTTTATATTCGATCTCGAAGCGTAGGCGGGAAGCCTGCCCAAGCTGAAGGCCTTTGTCATAACAGCGAAGCATCACGTCGGAGGTTCGGGACCCGACATAGAGCGTTTGGTGCATCCCCTTGGAGTCGTTCTTTTCGATGGTGCTCCAGGTGGTTCCTTTCCGAACCAGATGGCCGCCGCGGACAGAGTCGAGCACCGTCGCCATTTTTACTCGGCCGGAAAGATCGTCTAAAGCAAAGTCCACTCGAGTGAATTTGGCCCCGAGGTCACGCCAACAGGAAAGCCAGGTTCGCCAATCGCCGAAGCCTTCCAGTGATTCGAGGAGTCTACAACCTTGGCCGGAGACTTGGACGTGGGTTCCCATGCCTTCTACCGAGCCATTCCAGAAGACCCGAACCGTTCCACACGAGGAGACCGCACCCGCCCGATATCCATGATGGCCATGAGGTAACTCGACAAAATCCAAGCCAAGACGCGAAATGACATTTGTATGCGCATGCTGAAGGACCGTAAATGAAAGCCAATCAATCAAGCGCTCAGCAATCGATTCACCACGTGATTTTTCATCACTAGATGGCGTAATATTAGAATTGAGTTTCACAGAACCTCCGGTTTCGTTGCAGAATCTTCAAAATGGCGGTTCGAACTCCATGCCTGAGAGTGCCTAGGAACACTGCTCAGGCTTTTCTTCGTTCGAACTTACTAAAACTGCATAATAAACATTATCAGAAATATTATTTCTGAACCTTTCCGACTCCCTCCGGCCTCGGAAATCTGCTACAACTTAGAACAATGGATCGGAGCGAGGGGTTGCATTGGGAGACGCTTTTACAACACGAATCGTCGGAGGATCTGCCGCAAGGCGCGATCATTCCGCCCCTGTATCAAAACTCGCTGTTTTCCTTTGAGCGCTTCGAAGAGCTTCTCGAAGCGATGGGCGAGGCGCCGGACGGCCCGCCGTACCATTACAGCCGATTCGGCAACCCAACACTGCACGAAGCCGAACGGAAGCTGGCGATGCTCGAAAAGACCGAGTGCGCAAAGCTTGTGAGCACCGGGATGGGCGCCATCGGGCTCAGTGTGATGAGCGCGGTGAAAACTGGCTCGCACATCCTTGCCGATACGACTACCTATCCCCCTGTCCGCCAATTCTTCGGCGAATATCTTAAGCGTTTTGGCGTCGAGGTCAGTTTTGCCGACGGTCGAGATACCGCAACCTTTCTTCAGGCGATTCGCCCCGAAACCTCGCTGATCTTTCTCGAATCTCCCAGCAGCAACATTTTTCGGCTGCAAGACCTTGCTGCGATCGCGTCGGAGGCCAAGACTCGCGGAATCACGACGATCGTCGATAATACTTACTGTACGCCGCTCTATCAGAACCCTTCCGAATTCGGGGTCGATATCGTCGTACATAGCGCGACCAAATATCTTAGCGGCCATTACGATCTGATGGCCGGGGCGATCTGCACCACCGAAACTCGAATGAAGACCATCGTGCGCGAGGAGCTGAACTATTTCGGCGGAATCCTCTCGCCGTTTTCAGCATGGCTTCTCCTGCGGGGCATGCGAACCCTTCCCTTGCGCGTAGCTGCTCACCAGACGGCCGCAAATCGACTTGCCGAAACGCTTCAAGAAGAAGCATGGGTCGAAACGGTTCATCACCTAGGACTTCCCTCACACCCCCAGCACGAACTTTTTGAACGCCAAATGCGCGGTTCGGGGGGCCTGTTCTCATTTGAGCCCACTTTCCAATCACAAGAGGCTATCTCCGCCTTCTGTAGCCGACTTCGGCTCTTTAAGATGGGTCTGAGTTGGGGGGGCTTCAAAAGCCTGGTCCTTCCGGTCAAAGTCGAAAACAAAACCCTGATTCGGCTGTTTTGCGGGCTGGAAGAGACCTCCGATCTTATCGAGGACGTGCTCGGTGCAGGGCGCTCGGTTCTAGAGACGCTCGGCGAACTCGCTTAAGGTCGCATAGAATGTGCTAAACTTTCATTTCGCCGCCAAACGGAGAATAAATCCTTTTGGCGGATGAAACGGAAATCCATACCATGAGCGAAGACGCAAAACTCAAGAACGGCATCGAGGACGATGCCTCCAAAGGCGGCATGCGCGATAAAGACGCAGGGCTGGACGGCGGACCCAAGTTCAAGAATCGACGACGTCGAAAAGTCAGCCACCTGACGATCAACAAGATCGATTCCATCGACTATAAAGACATCGCGCTTCTGCGCCGGTTCATCAACGACCGCGGCAAGATCCTTCCCAGCCGCCAAACCGGCAACACCGCGAACCAACAGCGCATGGTCACCCGCGCGATCAACAAGGCCCGCGAAATGGCGCTTCTGCCCTTCGTGGTCACCGAGCCGGGTCAAGAGCGCTATGTAGGCGGCGGACGACGCTCTCGCGATTACGGCGATCGAGGTCCTCGCGCACCGCGAGACTACGATCGCAAAGAGCGTGTCGAGAAGACCGAAGCTCCCAGCGAAGCTCCGGCACCGGCCGAAACCAGCGGCGAGTAACACAGCGATCCGTTTCTTATTTGTAGAAAAGCCCCCTAAGGAGGGGGCTTTTTCTACTTCTAGACTTCCCTCTCTCAGACCCCTTATAACCCATCCTGAGCACAAGGATCGACAGCGTAGAGTCCAGCCTGACGAAAAGGCGTCCTCTCTCTGCATGTCTGATTGAGATTCCTTAGGAGACTTTAGAGTCACGCCTCTTTGTCAGTCTTCGTCTCCTGCTCCTTCTGTGCCCTTAGCACGTCGCTTATTTTCCAGCTTAATTTCAAGCCACAGAAAATATGATCTTGCTTTCGTCTTCGGGCTTGCAGTCTGGACAGTGCATTACAGTAAAGACAGAGTTTCAGAGGGCTCCGTTTAAGCTAGCCATCTAGCCCACTAATCTGGGATGGACAGGATTACCTCATGGAGTTACAATAGTCATGGCCTATGCCACTTATACGTTTATGGACAACGAATTAGTCGGCCTTCAACACGACGGCCGTCAACGCGACGTGGCCACCGACCCTCAAGGGTCGGTGGTGCACCTGATGACGAGCTTCTTTGTAAGCTCGGACACTTTGTCGTACTGGCCCTATGGGCAGCAGCGTAGTAAAAGCGGGACGGTGAACATTCCGTTCCACTACGCCGGAGCGCACGGTTACTACGAAGACACCAGCAACCGGCTTTACGTCAGAGCAAGATACTATAGGGCTGATCTTGGAAACTGGATAACCAAAGACCCACTCTGGCCACAGGAACCTGCCTATGCCTATGTCAGAGGCAATCCGACGAACTATGTGGATCCAAGTGGACAATGGGTTATAATTAGCTCATCTCAAACGGCAATAGCACCAAAGCCCATAATGCCACCTGGTTGGCAACTTGTTCCTGGCGGAGGGCTTGCACGTCCCATACCTCCACCAATACCGATATATCCAGATCCATTAAGCTGCTCTAGATCATCACAAGGTAATTCACCTAGATCTAAACCTAGGAATACTGTATCGACACAAAAACGCGATTATAAAAACTGTACTGACACACGATATGCAACCTTGCAGTCTCGAGTGAAAGCTGTGTGTGGCTCAGAGATTGATTGGGGGGAGGTGTGGTGCGAAGACACAATGAGAGATTTACACAGCATAGAGTGGCAAATTAAATACAATAGAATTTGTGCTAAAGCAAGAGAAAATGTATGTAAATGTTTTGTAGGCGGATGTGATAAAAGTCATCAAGATGTTATAGATAGTTTGAGGATAGGCGAGGATTTGTGTAAACAGATAGCACACTTCATTCGATCCAAATATACAGCATGATTGATCAAGAAAAATTGATGATAGAATGGGTCAGGCTATTTAATCATGTAGCTTGGCCCCCCTATTCTCTTGAGCTTTTTCATGACCCAATTCAAATTATGGATGTCGAAAAAGATGCTCTTGAATATTTTTTAAATATTGGAAGTTCTGCTGAATTATTAACAGAAAAAAGTTGGCTAAAAAGATTGGGGTATATTTCATTTTTCAAAAATGAAATATATAAGATTTTTTTACCTAAGATACTGAAGACGATGATTTTAAGTCAAGAATTTCATGTCAGATCTAGCTTATTAAAACTATTCTTTCCGTGGAGTCATTTTATAGATTTCAAAGGTTGGTATGAATGCCTTTCTCACCATGAAAGGCAGTTCGTTGCATATGTGCTTCTTTATATTGTAGAATGCGAACAGGCTGAAAATGTAGTGAGAATAGATGGTGTTTCACTGCCTATCAGACAAATACAAGCTGCGTTCGATACGTATTGGGGGCATTATCTATAAAGTCCTGCTGCCCGATTTGGTGAGGTTATTTATGATTAATAAAATGCAACTTCTTAAATCGTTGGAAGCCTTATTCAATTCCTCAGATTGGCCTTCATACTCTTTAAAACTCATAGATCCATCACACGCAGTAAATCAAGAACAAGGTAAGATTCTTCAAGAATTTATTCAGATAGGCAGATTGCATGAATTGCTGCCTGCTGAATGGTTTCAAGTTTCGTGGGCTATTCATTTTTTTAAGCCACATATTAGAAAGCGCTTCTTATTTAAGATATTAAAAACAATTATATCTAATGATAACAGCAAGTCTAGATTTTGGTTGATGCGAATGTTTTCACCCTGGGAATGTGCGATTGATTTTGACCAATGGTGCGATGACTTTTCTTTGGATCAAAAGCGTCTCGTATCATATATCTTGCTTTTTGTTGTAGAGCAAGAGCGTCAAAAATCACAAATGGAGGATGATTTTCCATTCCGTGTATCTGCCTACGCTAAAGCTATTTTTGATACTTATTGGAGACAATTTTTGTTTGTACTTAACAAATGAAGTTGCATGCACGCGTTATGGACAAGTGGCTACCGGTCCTCAAGGGGTCGGTGGTGCATCTGATGACAATAGATCACCGAACTCACCCCTGGCCAGAAGAAAAGCCGTACCAATATGTAAACGGAAATCCGACGAATTATGTGGATCCAAGCGGAGAGTGGGTTGTGCATATACTTTGTGCAGCTGCCTGCCTTACCGTTTATACACAATCCCTATTCTTGTGATGCAAAACGTTCTTGTAAAAAGATACATCCTCCTAAGATAAGACACTAGAAAAATGCAATGAAGTACAAAAAAGACTTAATTGTAATATAGCATGCCTTGCTGCTCGCATGGCACGCCAAATGCGATGCTACAGAAGCGACAGAAAAAAGGAAGAGCATCTGAGAGAAATCGCAAATGTTATGAGAGTCGGAGCGACTTGTGTTACTAAAAGGAAAATATTAGATTGTTAAATTATGATTACAGCAGTTTAAAAAATAATTTAATGCACGAGGTGCAAGTTTATCTTGCACCTCGTGCACCTACATTTGATGGCTCCCTAGCAGGAACTGTGACTGTGTACAATAGATACGAGTATGAACGGTTATCCATAGTTTTTGGGAAAAGAACTTGTTCTGCAGTTGAAATCCCCGTAGAAGAAGATCAGTTTTATGAATATTTATACTATCTTAGTGATGAGGCATTTTTGTATTTCACTTCACCTATTATCCAATATTCAATTCAATATGACTCACAATCTTTGCTGTTTTCAAATGTATTCAATTGCAAAATAAGGGCTCATAAGAAATTTCTGAAATCTTTTATGAATTGTTGGGAGAAAAGTCAACTCGACATAATTTTAAAATCTCAGGCATTCATCATGCTCAACGAATTAATGCAGAATTATGCTTCAGAGATGATTTATGATGTTCAAAAACTATCTGAAACGATAGTACATCTTTCAAATATTATCGCTAAAAAAACAATAATCAACAACACTTAACCAAGCCAGAAACCTTACTGCAATGAAATCATAAGATATTAAATAATGACGTACAGCCACCTTACTACCGATCCTCTCAAGGCTCGGTGGTGCATTCTGATGATGACCTTTGCAAGCTCGGATACTTGTCGTACCGGTCCTGCAGACAGCAACGCAGTATCAGCGGGACCGTAAACTTCTCGTATTCCACAAACTCGGGCCGTTTGGCTACTATGAGGAGACAGTGAACCGTAGAGCCCGAGCTACCGAGGCAATCTCGGAAACTGGATTACAAAAACACACCCCGGCCAGAAGAAATACATACCAGAAAACGCACAACGATTGTCTCGCAATGACGATAAAATATAGCTGTTTCAAATAAGAGCATGAATCAAAAGATCATAGAAAAACAACAACATCTTCACTATTGCTTGCTGCAGGCTTTTCCGATACATTTTCCTTATCTTCCCACAGAAGAAACGAAGACAAACACACTATTAGATATGATCAGACCTTGGACTGAAGTGAAGTTAGGAGAGAGTAATAGTCGATTCACGGAAGAATTTGGTTTATTAGATATTCTAGGCAAACTTTATTACTTTCCTGCCTATCTTTTCAATGCTGTCGAAGAAGAATACTATCAATTGGATTTGATGCACATCCTTGGCGGACGTACCTATTGGGATTCGAAGGCTCTTCTTACGCTTCTTACTTTAGAGCAACAGAAATGTGTTCGAGGAACTCTGGATCTCTTTAGAGAGCAATTGATAGCAGTTAAAGATCGAGACAACGAGGGTTGGCTCTGGCAGTATTTTCAGTCATGGAATGATGTATCGATTCGAAATATTAACAAGGTAGAGAACTACTTAGATGATATTTGGAATTAACTTTTCTATACCCTCAATAAAATGCGTTCTTGCACAAATAATGCCCTAGGGAGAGTGCCCCGACAGTGGAGGCATCGATGCCACCTCCAAAGGTTGAATGAGCGGCTGCACGCGCTGAAACGCTTCCAAGGTCACCGGGTCGATCTGCGTACCCGAAACACGTCCCAACTCCTGCAACGCCTCTTCTTCGGTACAAGGACGCTTCCACGGAGGTGAAAACACCAATACATCGAACGCTTCGGCCACGGCGATGATTCGAGCGCCGGGGTGGATCGCCTCACCGCTCAGGCCGCGCGGGTAGCCACTCCCGTCCCAACGCTCGTGATGTTGCTCGATCATCGGCAGGCAGGGGCGCAAGAAGTCGTAGTTCGAAATCACATGAAGGGCCAGTTCGGCATGGAGACGCAGCCGCTGGATCTCCTCCGTAGAAAGCGCTCCGATCTTGATCAGTAACGCGGCATCGACCCGAGCTTTACCGATGTCGTGCAGCTGGGCCGCGTAACGCAGCAGTCGCAACTCATCGTCGTGCATGCCCATTGCGTGGCCGCACGCGGTCGCGTAGACCGCGACGCGCTCGGCATGCGCCAATTCGCCGGGACTGTGTCGATCGAGATCGCGCAAAAGACTGCGGATCACCCGGTTTTCTTCGCTAGCCTCGCTCCAGCGCTCTTCTTCGAACGATGCGTTCATCCCAAGTTCCTCAATACCTGCTCCACCAGGGGCAACTCTTCCCGATCCAACGTCCGCGGGTCCAGCCAAACCCGATCGCGCTCGATGCGCCCCATGATCCGCGCCTTCGAGCTTCGCAGCCTCCGCGCCAGCACTTCGGGCCCCTCAGGCGAGGCGAGCCCCACTCGCCAAGTCGGAATGCCCGAGCCAGGCGCCGAACCCCCTCCGACCTCGGTCAGCCCCTCTTCGAGCGCCGCATCCCCAGGATAAGCCTTTTTGATCCGCATCGCAAGCGGGCGAATCTCCTCGGGAGTCCGCGCCAAATACCGATGGATCGGAATTTCAAGCTCCCTGCCCTGCTGATACAGCTTGAGCGTGGCCTCGATCGCCGCCAACGTCAGCTTATCCACGCGGAGCGCGCGCGCCAGAGGATGTTTGCGCACCGCGGCGACCGCCTCTTTTTTACCGAGAACGAGCCCTGCCTGAGTCGCGCCCAGCATCTTATCACCGCTCGCGACAATCAGATCGGAGCCCGCGGCAACCGATTCTTGCAAGGTGCCCTGCTTCGGCAGGCCGTAGCGCGTCGTGTCAACCAAACAGGCGTTTCCTTGGTCGTCGATCATCCGCACGCCGGATTTTCGAGCGACCTCCGCGATCTCGGCGACCGAAGGCTCCTTCACAAATCCGATGATCTTGAAGTTGCTCGGATGGCAGCGCAAAATGGCCGCTGTGTCCTCCGTGATCGCATTCTCATAGTCGTGCAGATGCGTCTTGTTGGTGCAGCCCACCTCGACCAACCGGCAGCCGCTGGAGCGCACGATATCCGGCATCCGAAACGAGCCGCCGATTTCGACCATCTGCCCGCGTGAGAGGATCACTTCCCTGCCCGCGCAAAGGGCCTGGAGCGCGAGAAACACCGCGCCTGCCGCGTTGTTGAGCACGTGGGCGTCCTCCGCGCCGGTCAATTCGCAAAGCGCGGCGCGCACATGCGCCTGGCGGTCCCCACGATGCCCCGTTTCGACGTCGAATTCGAGCGTGCTGTGGCTGGCAGCCACCCGGCGCACGGCTTCGACGGCGGAAGGGGCCAGGCGGGCCCGCCCAAGACCTGTATGCAACACTACACCGGAAAGATTGATCGCGGGGCGCAAAGAAAGCTCGTTCAGACGCTCGGCATGCGCCTCGGCGAGCGCCTCGGCCGATTCGAGCGGCAACGGCGCGCCACTTTGAATCGAAGCGCGGAGCTCGGCGATCGCCTCCCGGGCGGCTTGGATGCGGACTTTCTCGGGATAAGACGCGAGCCGGGGGCTCTGGCTCAGCGGATCGACTTTCGGCAGGTGTCGCAGCGCGGACATGCTTCATTTTACGCGTGTCGAGCAAGCTGTTGCGCCCGGCATCCCCCTAAAATCGGCCGAAGCACGGAACACTCTCCCCGACAACAATATCTAAAGGACGACCCAGACGTTTCGAGTTCGAATCTTAGGTTAAAAAAGATTTTCGAGAAAGACTGAACAAAATCGTCTTCCAAAGCGTAAAGGGAACAAACGGAATGCTGTTATACTGGGCAGCTTCCGTTAGAAAACGAGGAAATCAGGCAAGCATGAAAGACGCGAACGTAGCGAACGAAACCACCGGCGGCATCTGGCTGACGCCCGATGGGCATCGACGCCTCAAAGAAGAGCTCGATACGCTGATGCTCGTCAAGCGCCCCGAGATCGCCGACCGCATCCGCGAAAGCCAGCAGCACGGCGAATTCAGCGAAGACAACAACGAGCTCGATGAAGTCAAATTTGAGCAGGCGATGGTGGAAAACCGCATCGCAGAGCTCAAATCAATCTTCGGAAACGCGCATACGCTCGACATGGACCAAGTCTCGACCGAAGAGGTCGGGATCGGCTCGCTGATCACCCTTCACGATCTCGAATACGGCGACGAATTCGAAGTACGGCTTGTGTGCAGCATCGAAGCCGACCCGGATCGCGACCTCATCAGCAACGAATCCCCTTTGGGGATGGCCGTGCAAGGGCGCGCCCAGAAAGAGGAATTCGAGTTCGAAGCCCCCGAGGGCAAAAAGCGCTATCGCGTCGTCGATATCGCGCGTTAAGAGCATCACCGCTTTCAAAATGCCCCGTCTCGATCGATTCGAGCGGGGCATTCGATTGACTTCCCTCCTATCCGTTCGGTAAGTTGGGGCCTACCGTGGATCAAAGCAGTGGCATCTTCGTAGGTCTCGGCGAGCACCCCGTCTATCTTCTGCCCAAATATGGGAACCGACATGGACTCGTGACCGGAGCGACCGGCACCGGCAAAACCGTAACGCTCCAGTGTCTGGCCGAAGGGTTTTCGTCGCTCGGCGTCCCGGTGTTTCTCGCGGATGTGAAAGGCGACCTCTCGGGCGTCTGCCAACCGGGCGGGGGCAACCCCAAGCTCGAAGAGCGCGCTCAGGAGATCGGCTTCGAACTGGCCTATCAAGGTTTCCCCGTTCGTTTTTGGGACCTGTTCGGCGAAAAGGGGCACCCCATCCGCGCCACGGTCTCCGAGATGGGCCCCCTCCTGCTCTCCCGCCTTCTGGATCTGAACGACGTGCAATCCGGCGTGCTCAATCTCGCCTTTCGAATCGCCGACGACAACGGCCTGCTGCTGCTCGATCTGAAAGACCTCCGCGCGATCCTGAGCCATGTCGCCGACAGCGCCGCCGAAATTCGCAAAGAGTACGGCAACGTGAGCCCGCAATCGGTGGGCGCGATCCAGCGCGCGCTGCTCACGCTCGAAGAGCAGGGAGCCGACCGATTTTTCGCCGAACCGGCACTCCAACTCCAGGATCTGATGCAGTGCGACCCCAGTGGCCGCGGCATCGTCAGCGTCCTCGCGGCGGACAAGCTCATCAACCACCCGAGGCTCTACGCCACGTTCCTGCTCTGGCTGCTGGCCGAGCTCTTCGAAGGGCTTCCTGAAGTGGGCGATCCCGACAAGCCTAAACTGGTGTTCTTCTTCGACGAGGCCCACCTGCTGTTCACCGACGCCCCGAAGGCGTTGCTCGAAAAGATCGAGCAGGTCGTCCGGCTCATCCGCTCGAAGGGGGTAGGCGTGTACTTCGTGACACAGAACCCGCTGGATGTTCCCGAGGCGGTCCTGGGGCAGCTCGGCAACCGTGTGCAGCACGCGTTGCGCGCGTTCACCCCCCGCGATCAAAAGGCCGTCCGAACCGCCGCCGAGACCTTTCGCCAAAATCCGAAGTTCAACACCGAAGAAGCTATCACGAACCTGCGCGTGGGTGAGGCGCTCGTTTCGATGCTCGAAGATAAAGGCACCCCGATGATGGTCGAAAAGACGCTGATCCGGCCTCCCGCCTCACGCCTCGGTCCGGTCGCCGATTCCGAGCGCCAGGCCGCGATGTGGGCCGACGGCATCGGCTCGAAGTACGACCTACTGATCGATCGCGACTCGGCTTACGAGGTGCTCAAGCGACGCGCGGAGGAGTCCGCTCGGCTCCAAGCCCAGCAAGAGGCGGCAAAACCGGTCAAAGCCCCCGCTCGCCGCTCCGACACGTTCGCCGAAGCCATGGCGAAAAGCGTGATTCGCAGTATGGGCTCCTCGCTGGGGCGGCAGATCGTCCGCGGAGTGCTCGGCGCGATGAAGCGCTCGTAAAAAGCGATGGGAAGGGATGGTGGGCCCGGAGGGGTTCGAACCCTCGACCAAGCGGTTATGAGCCGCACGCTCTAACCTCTGAGCTACAGGCCCGCGACGTCTTTGTATCATACCAGTCTCGGGAACTTGGCGCCAAAACTCGACTCCCGGGCATGCAGCGCTTGAGAGGGCGGGGATAGCGAGCGGTCGGCGATCTCGGGGCACTTGACGAGCAGCGGCCCTTCTATCGTGAGGCATGCGTCACAGCTTAAAGCCTGGACTTGTGTGTCGCCCGCAGCCTCTTCTCACCAGAGCAACCTGGCCTGAGGAGTTCAACCTCTTCTCGAGCAAAGTTCTTGGCGAAACTAAACGCCACAAAATCTCTCATTACGGTGAGGAACGACCAGGATCTTCGGATAAACGGGCTCGAAATCTTTGTGCTTCGCTGCGAAGAAAATCAGTTCCCAACTAGAGATTCTGAAGAGGCCAAGCTGAATGTTGTGGAGAGAGCACCTCTCAGGTAAGATCCATCCGCTACGAAGAAACCCGCTGCTCCTTCCCAGGTACGGCCCCTCCGTGGAACCGGAACTGAGATCGTCACAATGCGCGCTCGTTTTAAGCGAGAAAACGCTCAGAACCGTCGATCCTGGGCGAATCGCGATTCCCCACCCCCTTGCGATTAAAGAGACGACCTGGACCGCTCCACGCCAACTCCTACCAGCTTCTGGCTCAGCGGCCCTCGCCGCGACATTCTAAAACTGGATCGGGGGCTCCAAAAGAGCCCCCGATCCAGATGATCATCCTGTCAGTTCCGAGCTTGTTTAGATCGGAACGCATCGCCGCGCTTACTCGGCGGATTCCGCTTCGGCTTCGCCGTCCGCCTCATCCTTTTTCTTCGCGGGAGCGCGCTTCTTTTTCGGCGTTGCGGTCCCCAATTCAATTCCGATGGCCCCTTCGGTGAAGCTCGCGCGGATCTTAATGCGCTTGCTGAATTCGCGGTCCCCATAGGTCGTGAAGTTCGCGCGATCCAGTGCCCACTGCCAACCGATATCGGTGCCGGTATAGGCGAACTCGACACCGTCCTGCAGGATATCGCTCAACTTGGCCTTCAGTTCGTCGCGCCCTTCGAGAATCGCCTCACCCGCCGTTAAATTGGGTTTGAGACCGACCCCGACGTTGACCGGTTCCTCTTCGACGGCCGACTTGCTTCCGCGCTTGGGCTTTTGCTCGTCGATGCCGTCTTGGACCATTTCGAGCTGCGGCAGCAACGCGCGCATCATCTTATCGTTGTCGTTGGGCCACACATACTGCTCGCCGTCATAGATCGCAATGGCATGGCGTCCGGTCAGCGACAGCGCCGAGGCCAGCAGAGCCGCGTCGGCGGGCTTGAGCTTCGGATATGTCTTTTTGACCTGATCGAGCGCGGATTCCAGTTTCGTGAGTTGACAAGTGAGCAAATCGATACCTCTTCCTGTTCTAAAAGCGAATGGCTATTGTACCCGGGCGACTATCGGGTCTTGCCCCATCGGGGGGGCGGCCACCAGATGAACTCCGCGCGACCGATCACCGAGTCGAGTGGCACGAGACCCCACATTCGGCCGTCGAACGAATTGTTGCGGTTGTCCCCCATGGCGAGCACGTACCCTTCGGGGATTTTGGCGGGCGGCAGGTCGCGAAGCGCGTCCGCATCGGTCGAATCGAAAACTCGGTACTTCTCCGCGATGTTGCCGCGGTTGATTTCGGTCCCCTCGATCATCACCGGCCAGATTTCGCCCTTGTAATCGACCAGCTTGAAGTCGAAGCGATAGGCATCCTCCACCGGAATCTTCTCAAAGAGCGTTCCCGCCGCGTTCAGCCGCTCGCTATAGTCTACGTAGGGCTCCTCTTGAGGCTCCCCGTTGCGATACAGCACGTCGTCTCGAATCTCGATCACGTCACCGGGAAGACCGATGAGTCGCTTAATGAAATCGACTTTGACGTCTCCGTTCTTATCGACCTGTCCGGGCAACGTCGCCTCGATCGGCGGACGAAACACGATAATGTCCCCCCGCTTGGGCTCCGTGTAGCGATAGATCGCCTTATTGGCAACGATCAGATCGCCGACTTTCAAGGTATCCCACATTGAGCCGCTAGGGATGATAAACGTCTGAACGACGAACGGCCGGATCAGGAAAAATACCACGACCCCGGCATACACCAAGGCGTCCGTCGATTCGTTGAGAAATCGCCCCAGACCGTGCCCTAAACCGCGCCGGTGCGCAACGCTCCCGATCAGCATCGGAAAAACGGCCACGCGCAACACGGTGCAGACCGCGACGAAAATGAGGACTTGGCTTAACGGGGTGCGCGCGAGGGCATCGATCGTTTGACTGATGCCCCCGTTGGGAGCGCTGACTTGTGCGAATCCCACCACCCGATTAACTACTTAGCGGCGCTCTTTGAGCCGCGCGGCCTTGCCGACCTTGTCGCGCAGATAATACAGCTTGGCGCGGCGGACCTTGGCGCGGCGCAGGACTTCGATCTTCGCCACGTTCGGCGAGTGCACCGGGAAGACGCGCTCGACGCCGACGCCGTTGCTGATCTTGCGCACCATGATGTTCTTGGCGATGCCTCCGTTCTTGACGGCCAGCACGACGCCTTCGTAAACCTGCAATCGCTCTTTGCCCGCTTCGCGGACCTTGACGTGCACCTTGACGGTGTCGCCCGCCCAGATCGTCGGAAGATCCTCCTTCATGCAAGGAGCGGCGACGCTTTCTAAAATGGCTGCTTTCGACATGGTAATTCTACTCGTTGGGCTTTGTTTCCCAAGCATCGGAGGATAGCATATCGAGCTCCTTCTTAGCTAGGGTTAACTTCGAAAAAAGGTCCGGACGAATTTCGCGCGTCAGCTTGAGCGCCATCAGGCGCTTCCACTGGGCGATCTCTTTATGATGCCCCGAACGAAGCACCGCCGGAACCGCCTCGCCTTGATACACCTCGGGCCGCGTATATTGAGGAGCGCTCAAAAGTCCCTCTCCTTGATGGCTGTCGATCCCCAGGCTGCCCGCATTCCCCAACAGCCCCTCTTGCAGTCGCACGAGCGCGTCGGCCATCACCAGCGCCGGGAGTTCGCCTCCGGTCAGCACGTAATCGCCGATACTGACGGCGTGCGTCGCCAACTGCGTGCGGATGCGGTGATCGAACCCCTCGTAGTGCCCGCAAAGGAACACGACTCGCTCCTCCTGAGCCCACGACTCGGCCATCTCCTGAGAGAACAGCGGGCCGGTCGGATCGGTCAAGACCACCGGCGTACCCGGCGCGATCTCCATCGAGAGCAGCGCCTTATGAATCGGCTCGATCTTGAGCAGCATCCCCGGACCACCCCCATATGGGACATCGTCCACGGTGCGGTGGTTGTCCGTCGTGAAATCGCGCGGATTCACGGCCGAGAACCGAGCGATCCCTTTGTCTTGGGCGCGCTTCATCATGCTGTGCTCCAAAGCGCCCAGCACCATCTCGGGGAAAAGCGTGACGAAATCGATACGCATCGGCTTCAACCTTCAAGAGAAAGGCCCGGAAGCCCCGCTATCGGGGAGCTCCCGGGCCGCCTTTCTTGCGAAGGATTGGAATCGAAGATCAGACTTCGGCCGGAGTCGCGATGGGCGCCTCTTCGACGACCGGTTCCTCGGCGGGCTGTTCCTCAGTCGCATCCTCTTGGGCTGCGACCGGCGCGGCCGGGTCGAACACTTCGAGCCAAATCTTGGTATCCACGCTGCGGTGCAGGTCCAGCTCGATCTCGTGGCGGCCGAGCTGCTTGATCGGCTCGATCAGCGCGACGACTTTGCGGTCGAGCGTCTCGCCCAGCTGCTCTTGAATCGCGTCGGCGACGTGTTGCGCCGTAATCGCGCCGAAGAGCTTGCCTTGAGCGGCGCCGACCTTTCCTTCGATGCGAATCGTCTTGCCCGCCACGCGCTCGCTGATATCGGCGGCGCGTGCCTTCTCGCCGGCGGTCTGCGCCTCGATCTTGGCGTTGCGACGCTCCAGCACCTGAAGCTGCTTCTTATCGGCCACGATCGCGAGACCCCGCGGGAACAGGTAGTTGCGCGCGAATCCGTCCGCGACCTTAACGACCGAGCCCGCCTTGCCGACCTTCGGCACCGTTTGATTCAGAATGACTTTCATGAGAATGCAATCCTTACCTGCGAATTCCGACACCGATCACAGGGATGGGGTCGTCGAACACTCGCTCGATTCCTAGCCAACCCACGAGCCCGTTTCCAAACTCGTAGCCCGCTTTGAAGTTCAAGCGAGGCTCGTTCAGATCGAACAAGTCCCCCCGCAACGTCAGTCGGTTCGCGACGCGGAAGTCTACCCCAAAGCCCGGTTTACTTGCATACATGCCGTAGCGATATCGCGCGCCGCCTCCCAGCGAACGGCCGAGCTGGAGGTTCACCTTGTTCGTCTCGAAGGCATCATAGATGCCGAAATGCAGCGATTCGCTGCCGCTCAGCGGAAATTGAAACTCGGCGTCGGTGCGCCAGCGGCCTGGCTCCGACTCGCGAAACAGCGCCATCTCGGCCCCGATCGGCCCAAAGCTGCGCCCGCCGCGACTGCCGCCCAACAGTCCTTGAAGCTGGGTCATCACCTTCTTGGCCTCGTCTGCGATCTCCATCGCTTTATCCGTCAACTCGATCGCCTTTTCGCTCACCACGACGCCGTTCTGGGTGATCTCTTCGGCGTTTAAGGCGATGCGCGTGCCGGTCTCGCTCATGGTGTTGACGTGCCCGAGCGACTCTTTAAGGTTCGGATCGTTCACGAACCGGTCGAGGCTCACCAAGAGGTCCTGAGCCTTGACCGTGGTACCCGTCAGGCTTCGAAGCAGGTTCAGCGACTCGTCTTTAAACTCTCCGTCCGCCAGCATCGCGTGCGCGAGCTCGGCGCTCTTGCGCACCTCGGTCATCGCCAAGGCGGCCTCCCGTACGGCATGATGCACCGCGACGCGGTTTTCCGCGATCAGGCCGCTCGTCTGCTGCCCCACCTCGCCGAACGCCTTCAGCGTGCGCTCGCTTGTGGCGATGAGCTCTTCGATCCGCGCTTTGAACGCTTCGTCTTCGATGAATCCGCGCGCCGCGGCGAGCGTCTTGTTCAACTCACCCAGCGTGCCTCCGAGATCCGGAAGCAGCGCTTCAAGCGGGCCTTGCATCCGGCCGGGGAGGATCGCCTCGGGCGGAAGATTGGACGGCCCGCCTCCGGGCACGATCTGCACCGGGTTCTCACCGAGCGAGATCAGCGAGCCTTCGATCATCGCGACGCTTCCCTCGGGCAGGCGCACCGACTCTTTAATCCGAAGCGTCAGGCGAGCCTGCTGCGGCGCGACCAGCGTAATCGCCTCGATCGAGCCGATCTCGACCCCCGAGAGCAGCACACGGGCACCCCGCGCGATGCCTCCGACGTTTTCGAAATCGGCGTAGTATCGTTCGGTCTTCTCGCTCCAAAGGCTGCGTCCGAGAAGCGCGAACGCCGCTCCGAGCAGGACCAGGAACGCGATCACGAGCGCACCGACCTTCGCCGCTGATTGCATGACGCTAGTTTAGACGGCTCAAGCCCCCTTTGGGGCGCGGGAGGGGGCAAAATGCGAGGCGAAAGCTCGAAAATTGGGTATCACCCAAGGCGATGCACCGCACCTTCGCGCTTTTCGGCTCTTTCGGCATGCTACTCGGCGTCGCGCTCGGCGCGTTCGCGGCCCACGGGCTCAAGGACCAGCTCTCGCCTTATGCGGTGGACGTCTTCGAAACGGGCGTCAAGTATCAGATCTACCACGCCTTGGGACTCCTCGCGCTCGCCTTGGTTCCCCGCCCCGGTCGAGCCTTGCGCGCCGCAGGCACACTGATGGCGGTCGGGATCGTGATCTTTTCGGGCACGCTCTACGCGCTGGCGATCACCGGTGTTCGATGGCTGGGCGCGATCACACCGATCGGCGGCCTGTGCTTTATCGTCGCCTGGGGTCTGGTATTCGTCGCCGTTCTGCGACTCCCCCGCGTCCCGGAAGCCTAACCACCGACCGAAAGGCTTTCGAGAATCTCGACGGCCACCCGCTCGCCGCTCTCCAGCGCGCCCTCGATGAACCCCGTCCATTCGGCGGTGTGCTCCCCCGCGAAATGCACGCGCCCCTCGGGCGGCGCGATATGCTGCATATAGCCCAGGACGTAGCCCGGGGCGAGTTGAGAATAGGCGCCCTTGGTGTAGGGGTCCGTGACCCAGTTGTGGCACCAGCCCCGCTCGAACCGCTCGGGGGCTTGTGGAAACATCTTGGCGAGTTCGTAGAGCCCCGCTCGAACCGGGTCGCCCTCCCCGATCCACCGGCTCGCCTCGGCGCCGCAAAGATAGGCCGTCAGCACCGGAGCCTCCCCGAGCCCGGCGGACCACGTCTGCTGGAGCGGGCCGTCGCAGTACATGCTGCCGTCCCAGCCCTCCTCCTCCCACCAAGGCCGGTCGAACTGCCAGCAGAGTTTGACGACCGGGCTCATGCGGCACGCCTCGACGGCGCAGCGCTTCCCGGTCGCGAGAGGCCGGTCGAAAACGACCTGCTCCAAGGCGGGTGGAGGAAGCGTGAGCACGACCCGGTCGAACTCCTCGGTCGAGCCGTCGGCGAAGTACAGATACACCTTGCCGTCCTCTTCCCTCACCCGGCGCAAAACCTTATCGAACTGGGGTTCGGCCTTGAGGGTTTGGAGCATCCGCTCGCAGAAACGACGCGAGCCGTCGGGGAATCGGTACGCGCTCATCACGTCCGGATCGCGGTCGAGATAGTGTAAATATCCCACCAGCCAGCCGAGCAGTCCGATCTTCTCCGGATCGTCTCCCTCGTCCGAGCGGTACTGCGCGGTGACCCACCACAGCCCCCGCTCGCTTCGGGTGTGCTCACGAAAGAAATCTTCGAGGGTTTTCAGATCGAGCGCGGCGTGGTCGGTGTTCTCCCAGGGCGGCAGGCGAAGCTGGGCACACAGATCGCGCGCGGCGGCCTCCACGCGCAGATCGTCCTCCAGCGCATCCGACCACAAACGCTCTTCGGTCGTGTGCTTGCCTCCGTAGACGATCTTGCGCGGCCAATCGCCCGAAGGAACGGGCTCCATCCCGAAATGTTGCATCAGCCCCAACACGCGGTGATGGTCGGCGTCGATCCACTCGCCGCCCGCTTCGTACAGCGTTCCCGCGCCCTCGTCGATGCTGAAGAGCCGGCCGCCGATCCGCGTGCGTGCCTCGTAGAGCTCGACCCACGCGCCAGCCTTTTCCAGGGCCATCGCGGCGCGAAGTCCCGCCGCGCCCAGCCCCACAATCCCAATTCTCATCGCGCGCCTCTCATCGGCGGTTCTGCCGCTCCACGGTCCGAAGCACCGCATCCACCAAAAGCAAGAGCGTGGTCAGCGCGACGCCCGCGAAGAGCCATATCGAGTTCATGCGGTACTGCACGGCGTAAATGACGAAGCTGAACACCAGAAACGCCGCCGCCAAGACGCCGGCCCGAACGCCGCGCCGCTTCCACAACGCGAGGTTGACGCCCACCATCACCAGGCACAAAAGGCGCATCCAAGCCAGCGGATCGTTCCCCATCGCGCGCCCTTACCGGCCGGCCTCCATGCACCCGCACACCTCCTCGGCGCTCCGCACCGTTCGCAAAAAAGGGCCTTCCCCGACGGGCTTTTCTCCTGAGGAAAGCGCGCGAACCGACGGGATCGCAAGTGGCCAAGAGGTGCCCGCCGGCAGCAGTGCGATCTCGAATCGACCCTCTCCAGCCTGAATCAGCTCCGACGGATCGACGCGCGCTTCGATCCCGGCAATTCGGACGTGGCCCTCCTCTTTCGCGTACTCCAAGGCCGCGAGCACCCCGGCGCACTGCGCTTCGCCTAGAGGACCGGTCAGTCGAAAGAAATAAGCGTCCAACGAGGGACGCGTCAAACTGCAAAGCGTCTCGAGCAGATGCGCCTGCACCGTATCGAAGGCCTCTCGCTCGCCGGGAGCGCGCGCGGCGTCCTCACCCCCGACCGCGAACAGACAGGCTCCCGCACCGTTCAAGGCGTGCCCCCAAAGCGCGGGCTGGTTGGAGATCCCGAGAGGCGCGTCGAGTTCCAAAGCGGCTTGGATCAGCTCCTCGGCCCATTGCTCGGAGACCGGAGAGACAGGCACGGCAAGGTTGAGCCAGTCAGGCGATCCCATCGGGGAGGTCCTTGCCGAAACGTCCGAGATCACAGTGATCAGCGTACCCGGAACCCTAAGCTAGCAAGGTATCGAGGAGCACGAAAACGAAAAGTCCGAGCGAGACGTACCCGTTCAACGTAAAGAACGCGAGGTTGACCCGGCTGAGGTCGTTCGGCTTGACGAGCGACTGCTCGTAGATCAGTAGTCCCGCCGCCACCGCGACGCCGACGAAGTAGAACGCCCCCGCGCCGACGAGCAGCCCCGCCAAACCTAGCCACAGCACCGCGAGCGTATGGCACCCGCGACTCACCCAAAGCGCCCCGGTCTGCCCGAGCGTCTCCGGCAGCGAGCGAAGCCCGTGCTCCCGGTCGAACTCGGCGTCCTGCATCGCGTAGATGATATCGAAGCCCGCCGTCCAAAACAGCACGGCGCAGGTGAGCGGCAAGATCGCGGGATGCAGCGTGCCCGTCGCGCCGATCCACGCCGCGGCCGGCGCGATCCCGAGACTCAGTCCCAGGACGAAGTGGCAGAGCGGCGTAAAGCGCTTGGTGTAAGAATAAAACAGCGTGACCCCGAGCGCCACCGGGCTGAGCTTGAAGGCCAGCGGGTTGAGCTGCCAAGCCGCAAACGCGAAGAGACCGCAGCTGACCAAGAAAAAGAGGTGGGCTTGGCGTAGGCGCAGCAGCCCCGCAGGCAACGCCCGGATACGGGTGCGCGGATTTTCGGCGTCGATGGCTCGGTCCACGATTCGGTTGAACGCCATCGCGGCGCTGCGGCACGAGACCATCGCGACCACGATCCAGAAAAAGATCGCCCCCCCGGGCCAAGCCGTGCCCCGGATCGCTTGCGAGCCCCAGATCATGCCGATCATCGCGAACGGCAGCGCGAAGATCGAATGCTCGAACTTGATCATCTCAAGATAGACCTTGAGCGCCCCGAAACCTTTGACCGCCATCGCCATCGCCCCTATTATGACGGACCGCCCATGCCTCTCGGGCGACCTGGGGCGGCCTCGCTCTTTCACCGGTTTCTCGCGCCTCGCCTCCAGTTCCCCGCCGGGCTCTCCGAAAAAACCGATATGGTGGCTTATTTCGCGTTAGGCTATGTGGCGTCGGCAGTCGTGTTCTACGTGGGCATGCGTCGCGGCGCTCAGAAGTTTGCCGAAGAGCCTCTTCAAGCGACCCACCCCGCGCCCGTCGCGGCTCAGCAAGAGGACGTGCGTCGCTCGGAAGCGGCCTAAGGATTCACGTCGATCCTAAGAAAGACTCCCCGGTGGCGAGGCAAGCTTTGCTGCCTGACCTCGATGGGAGCTGGCTCCGATCTCGCTCGCGCGTTAGCCCGTACTTTTAGAAACCGCCGGAGCAGGTAAAAGGATCACGAAACACGCGCCTTTACCCTCCTCGCCCGCCTCGTACACTTCGCCGCCGTGGGCGTCTACGATCCCCTTCACGATCGACAGACCGAGCCCCATCCCTTTGACGCGGTTCGAGAAAAACGGCTGAAAGATCCGCTCTTTCTGCTCTTCCGGCACACCCGGCCCCATGTCTTGGACTTCGATCAAGGCGTATCCCTCCGTAAGCGACCGGCGAGGATGCGTGCGGCTCCATCGCGTCCGCACCCGAAGGGCGCCCTCCTCCATATAGTTCAGCGAGTTTTCGATCAGTTCGGAAAGCGCGCGGCGCAGCTTCTTCGGATCGGTCGGCACGCTGGGCATCTCGAGATCCAGTGCCAGTTCCAACTTGCACGGACTGCGCTTGGGAAAGATCTCTTCGGCGGTTTCTCGCACCAGCGCGTTGAGATCCGTGGGTTCTTTCACAAGCTGTGTGGCTGTGAGAAAGTCGCGAAAGTCTTGGAGAATCTCGTCGATCCGAAGGATGTTCGTCGAGAGGCTCTTTTGAAGGTCTTTGAGAAGCGCGGAATCGGTCGCGGGATCGTCGAGTAGATAGGCCAATTCGTTCACGTCGCCTTTGAGCGCGAAAACTCGGTTGCCGATCATGTGCGAGCTTTTGGCGCTTAACTCGCCCCAGGCGATCATCCGCTCGGAGCGGAGCGCCTTTTCGAAGTGCCGGATATTCTCCAGGCCCGTCGAGATCTCCCGCGCGATCGCCTGAAGAATCCGAAGGTCGCTTTCGGTGAAGCCATTGTCGAGGAAAGGGTTGTCCGCCACTCGCCTGAGCACCCGCACCGCCCCGATCGAGCGCGCCTTGCTGAAGATCGGCACCGCAAGGAAGCTCGCGATCTGTTCGCTGGGCAGTTCGACGTGCTTGGCGTGCCAACGAGGGTCGCTCTGCGGATCGTTCGAAAGAATCGCTTCCCCCCGTTCGCAGACCCACCCAGTAAACCCCTGCCCCGGGGCATAGGCGATCTCCTCCATGACGTCGCGTCGCCAGCCCACCGATGCGCGAAGCCGAAACAGCCCACTTTCGGGATCGAGCAAGAAGATCGAGCACGCTTGAAAACGTAACACCTCGCCCGCAACCTGGATCACGCGATCGAGCAGCGAGCGCTCGGTCTGCGCGCTTTCGATCACGCTGCCGATCTCGATCAAGGCTTCTTCACGTCGCGCGGCGTCTTGGCGCAGCAAAGCGGTGGCCGCAAGGTCCGCGACCGCGCCGAGCAGCAGCCGGCTATCGTCGTCGTAAGCGTTCGGGCGGTCCGATTCGAGGTTGAAGACCCCCCGAATCCGCCCGCCACGGTCTCGAATCGGGACCGCGATCTCGCTCGCGGTCATCGCGAACAGCTCGCGGTAGCGCGGGTCGTCCTGCACGTTGCCGCTGGAAAAGCGCGCGCCGGTGGCGGCCACGTACGAGACGATCCCCTCCTTCCCTTCGCTTTCCAACTGAAGCTGAGTGCCTTTGGCACGGCTTTCGAAGTGCTCTCCGGCGCCGAACTGGATTTCGAGGCAGCCAAGTTCGTCGTTCACCACCGCGATCATCGCGACCTTGCTGGCCGTCGCGGCGAGGGCGCCCTCGGCCAGGCGCTGAAGCGCGTGCGCGGGGTCTTTCGCCATCGCGATCAGATGCACCAGGTCCGGCAGACTGCTGAGCTGTCCCATGCTTTCTTTATTATGAGACGCTCGTCGCACGAATCGGCCAGAATGGAGAAGCGATGTGGGGAGAGTGGGACAACGAACTGATTCGCTGGGTGAACGGCTGGAACCCGTTTTGGATGCCGTTCTACAAGTTTATGAGCGAGGCCTTGGACCTCGGATGGGTGCGCGTCGTCTTCGCTCTCTTGACGATCGGAATGCTGTTCGGCACGCGCCAGACGCGGAAGACCATTCTGCTGACGATGTGCGCTTGGCCGCTCGCGAACTTGATTACCGACATTTTCAAGCGCACCTGGCCGTACCCCCGCCCCTACCAGATCATGCCCGAGATCGACCTTTACACCGGCGCGATGGCGAGCAACGGCACTGCGTCGGGGCATAGCGCGAACACCGCGGCGATCGCCTTCGTATTCGTTTGGGGGCTGCGCGCGTGGGGGCTTCCCTGGGTGTTCATCGCGGTGTTTACCGGGCTTTCGCGCATCTACTTGGGCGTGCATTACCCCTCGCAAGTGCTTCTCGGATGGACGGTCGGGCTCTTTTGCGGCTGGCTCGTGACCACCACCTGGGAGGCCTGGGTGCGACTGCGCACTCCCAAGGCGCCCCCGGCCGAAATCCCTGAGCCTTCCTAGCGATCGTGCCGATCTAAAAGAGAGAGGAAGCGGAGCGTTTCACCCCCTTTTTGGGATAAAGTTGAAAAATCCGGGAGCAAGAGGCCCGTAAAACTCCGTAGTAGCTTTCGGGCGAGAGATCGGTATGGGACAAGGAAGGTCCAGGCATTTATCTTTGATCGCGTGGGGCGGTGCGTTGAGCAGCTTGGGGCTTGCGCAGACGCCGTTCGTTCCGGACGCCAATCCGGCGGGTCGAGGCGCTCCTCCGGAGCTTGCCGGCGCGCGTCAAAACGAGCAGGAGACGATCCGTCTACTCTCGGGTCAAAAGGTCGTTCCGCTCAAGCATCGCCGTTTGGTCTCCGGCACCGTCTCGGTCAAGATGGGCTCTCAACCGCTGCGCCAAGGCGTGGACTATAACCTCGATCTGAACCAAGGCACGCTCTATCTCCTGGGCGAATGGAGCGACGGCGAAAGCCTTCAGGTGTCCTACAGCTTTCTCGAGGCGGGTTTCGATCTGCCCAAAAGCGTGTCCTACGACGGCGAACCGGGCGGCCTCCGCATGATTTTGAACCTCGGCGCGGCCAGCCAAGGGCTCGACGGGCAAACGACCCAATCCAACCTTTACGGATGGCAGCACCAGTTCTCCTTCGGTCGAAGCGGCTTTCGGGGCGTGTACCTTTACTCAGAAAGAACGCTGAAGAACACGGAGGACCAAGACCCTCAAAGCATCGAGAAGTCGGATCTGATTTTGCAGCGCGTCGAAACCGGGATGGTGGGCGGCCAACTCTATGCCGAATACCAATCGGTCGCTCAAGAGTTCAACGGGTTCGAGATGCTCGGAGAAGCGGGCCTGAGCGCGGCGGAGAGCGAGCGCCTCAAGCGGCAGCGCGGCTTCAAAAGGTATGCGCTGGGGTTTGAAGCGCTTTCTCTGGGATTTTTGAAGTTCGATCTCCAAACCCGTTCCTATCAGGAGCAGTCGGGAGCGCGGGCCGGCGGGCAGGAATTGCGGCTCTATAACGACGTCTTTTCGCTGAGCGCGGGCACCCAAGAGACCGACACCGATTTTCGCGGAGCGAAAGCGATCGCCAAAGAGGAGCGACGGGTTTGGAGCCCCTATGCCGGCCTCGCTCAAGGTTGGTACACGCTCGAGGCCAAGCTGTTCGGCCTCAAGCAACCGCTTCGCTATCAGTTCGCCGAGCATGAAAACGCCACCGCGCCTTACGCCAAAACGGAATACTCCGCCGGGGACAAACAGTGGGCCGTCCAGGAGACGCGCTTCGATGGAACCGGCTGGGAGCACTTGGGGCAGAGCCTCTCGCTTCGAGACCGTTCGCGCACCGAGATGAAGCTGGAGCAGATGCGCTCGGAATCGCAGGGCGGCAGCGCCGGCCGCGAGCTGTTCGATTATAAAAGCCCCGATCTCGACGTGCGAAGCGTGCGCCGCAACGTCGACCCGGGCTATTACAACCACTCCGAAGTCAAGGATCCCGAACTGGGCCTGTTGCTGAATCTGCGCGGCTTCGATCAGAACGCCCAGCGCGTTCGGTGGCAGACGCTTCCCGGATTGCGACTGACCGGCAGCCTGCTCGATCTGGAGCGCAACGGCGGCGCGACGCGCGATGTCGACCATCGAGCGCTGTTTTTCACCGGTCGGCAGTTGGACAGCCTCGGCCGACCTTTCGGAGACTACGGTATCGACCGCTTGAACCGCACGCGCTTCGGCGCGTTTTGGGAGGGTCGCGGCTCGTTCCAAACCGAGTCCGAGGCGTTCGAGGCTTTCGCCGAAGGCGAGGCGAGCGGGCTGCGCCAAACCTATTCCGCGCTGGAGCTTCAATCCGAGAACGGCCAACAGCTTTTACACGAAGAGGCGACCGTCCAAGACGAGCGAGGCCAGCGCACCATCCAGGCGGAGTATTTTTCGACTCCCGTCGGCGGAGGGCTCGGCGTGAACCTCGGCCGCACTCAAGTCGAGGCGGAATCCGAATCCGAACAGACGCACCTCGGCGCTTGGTACGACCTTTTCCGCACGCTCCGATTGCGCTACGGCGCCTACGCCGCACCGATGGAAGAGGAGACGGTGGGTATGCGCGACCGCCAAGGGTTGCGCTCGCAGAACCAATTCAGCTTGGAGACGCTTTCCCCACTCGGCCTCGGCCCGCTTCGCGACGTCCGCTTCGAACTGGGCATGAACCGCCCCCTTCAAGAAGTGTTCAGTTTCCGCGAGCGGCAGTTCGCCAAAGTGGAAACGACTCTCCTCACTCAAAAGCTGGGCTTCGAATACGAGACTCAGGAGTATGAGGATCTGGATCCGGCGGTGAATCGCCGCTTCCATTGGGCGACCGCCCAAGGTGGTCCCCTCAGCGCCCGGCTCAGCTATACGATCCGCACCACGCCGTGGCAAGAGGACGAAGAGCACCTGCGTAACTACGCGCTCGAATTTCGGCCCACTCAAAAGCTCGCGATCTCGAACGAGGTCGTCGAAAACCCCGAAAACCAGGCCAACGACGTGCTTTTCGGCTCCACTTTCGCGCCTCAGGCGTTCAACCGCTGGCGCGTCGAGTGGCAAGAGGAGGGCTTCGCCCTCAGCGCCAACTGGGACCAAACCCGTCTTTTACAGCAAGGCAGCAGCCAAACCATGGGAGGGCTAGAGCTCCGGTTATTCGAACGCCTCGGTTCGCCACTCAAGCTGTTCTACGGTCTCGAGCAGTCGAACGACCCCTACCAACAGCGCATGGTGAACCGCTACAGCGTCGAGTACACGCAGCGCACCGGCCCGAACCAGTCGTTTAATTTCTTTGTGGGGAACGTACAGGATCGGACGTTTTCCGCCGAATTTCGAAACGCGCTTGATGAGACGCGGGTCCGACTCGACTACCAGCTCAGATTCTAAGCTAGCCCCAGGCTGCTCGAAGCGCCTCTTCCAGCGCCTCGCCGTAACGCCCGTGCTCCCACGCGAGCGCCGTCACCGGTTTGGCTTCGCGGATCGCGGATCGCGGATCGATAAGCGGAGGAACGGCGGGCAGGCTCGCCTGAATCAGCACCGCCTTCTGAGTCAGCTTCAGCGCACAGCCGCACACCTTGAGCCCCGTCCGCTCATCCACCACGTCGTTCGGAGAGTTGTGCGCGAAACAGTCGGCCGTACGCGTGCCCTGGCCCACAAACCGAGTGTTTTCGGCGAGCGCCGCGGGCAGCCCGCACGCACGCATCGCCTCGATCATCGGGGCGATCGCAGCGCGATACACCGCCCTGATGGAACGGGCGAGCGCCGTCTCATCCGGACCGAGCAAAATGAGCGGAGCGGCGATCCCGACGGTCACGTCGTGTCCGTGCAGCACCGCCTTCCCTCCCGTCGGACGGATCGACCACGGAGCCGGACACGGAAGGATCAGGTCCCGCTCGGGCGATTGATATCGCCCGAGCGTGATCCACGGCCCCTCCCAGCCATACACCCGCCAATGGAGACGGCCGGTTCGTTCGGCTTCGGCGAGCCGCTCGGCGTCGAGGCGCATATTCTCGTCGCCGGAAAAGCGCGGGTAGGGCCAATCCACGGGGCTACTTGGACATCTCGAAGAGCGTCGCGTCGAAGATGCACTCGCTCATCTTAAGGCCCATCAAAGCGTTCGCGGGGACCTCTTTATCCAGCGAGAGCTGAGCGATCGCCGAGCGCGCGCCACCCAGAATCACGTTCTCCATCTCTTGCACGTTCACGCCCTCGTCCTTGAGCACCGCGAGCACCTGCGCCAGAACGCCGACTCGGTCGAGATGGCGGACGACCAGAAGATGCGTCGCAGAGTCCGCCTTCGCGACGTTTACGGCGTTCGCGACTTGGCCGCTGAACTTATAATCCCGCACGATACGCACGACCTCATCCGCGATCGCCTCTTGCGCCTGCTCGGTGCTCGCACCGATGTGGTGCGTGCAGTAGACGCGAGGGTTGCCGCAGAGTTCGCCCTCGTAGGCGCCTTCGCCGCTGCTCGGTTCGTCGTCGAATACGTCCAACCCGGCAAAGAGGTTTCGAGCTTCGAGCGCTGCCAAAAGATCTTGCTGCACCACGACCTCGGCGCGGCTGGTGTTGATAAAGACCGCGCCCTCCTTCATCTGGCCGAAGAACTGTTTGTCCAACATGCCCCGCGTCTGGGGATTGAGCGAAACGTGGACCGAGACGAAATCGCTTTGCCGGGCAAGCTCCTCAAGGGACTCGGCGCGGCCGATGCCGAGCGCCGCCGCGACGTCGGGGGTCATCCAGCGCGAATGCGCGATCACCACCATCCCAAACGCCTTGGCGCGCTGAATCATCTCCTGGCTGATCTTGCCCATGCCGATCAAGCCCAGGGTTCGGCCCATCAGCCCTCGCGCCTTGCTGAACTCTTTCTTATTCCACTTCCCTTCGCGGAGCTGAATCACATTGTCGGGAATGCGGCGGTCCGCCGCCAGCATCAAGCCGAACGCCAATTCGGCGACCGCCTGAGAGTTCTTGCCCGGGCAGTTCGCGACCATAATGCCGTAGTTGTTCGCCGCCTCCACGTCGATCGTGTTATAACCCGCTCCGGCACGGATCACGACGCTGAGGCGCGATCCTTCGAGCATATCGGCGGTGACCTTGGTCGAGCGGACGACGAGCACATCCGGCTCGAGCTCTTTGATGCGATCCCGCAGCGAAGCCTCCTTCAGCTCCGGCTCGCACACCACCTCGGCGCCGAGCCCTTGCAGGCCCAGAATGCCGATCTTTTCGAACTTGTCCGCAATCAAGATCTTCATGTCGAACGAAGTTTACCGGCAGAAAGGCTTCGTCGAATCGCGCCCCCGGCACACGATGAAAAAAGGTATCTTATTCGGGCCGGGCCGGGGTGGCGGAATGGTAGACGCGACGGTCTCAAAAACCGTTTGGGGTAACTCAGTGAGGGTTCGAGTCCCTCTCCCGGCACCACCCACGCAAATCGAAACGCTCCTGGCGACACTCTCCCGCCGGAACGCGGCACCGTCCTCTCAAAACTCTTCTCTTATCTTCCAAGTCATCTGCTTGCGTGCGACCAAATTAAACGCTTTACTCACCTTAACAATCACATCAGATCCCATCCTTGCTTCTCTTTGTTTATTTGGAATGCTCGACTCGAATAAGAAGGATTCGGAGGCTTCGAAGCGGAACTCAAGCTTCTTCATTGGGAGACTCTCTAAGAATTAGGCGGATCGAACGCTGCGATTCAATCTAAATAGAATTTTATTTTGTAAAGAGTCGGATGCCTCGCAAGAGGTATAAGAAGGGAGCAAATTCGAATCGTTTATGAAATACCTTGGAGTCATTACTCAGCATGGCCTCGGTTGGACCTCGATCCGTAAGCGTTGGTTAACCCATCTGCCCGAGCGAGTCCCCGCCCTCAAACATTTTCCGCTGGAAGCCTATGGCGGATGGGAGGGCAAACTGCCCTACTTTCGACGACAAGGATGGCTTCGACTCCCCATGGTCGGACGCCGCGCGGCACTGCACGCCATGCGAGAGGGCTGCGACACGCTTTTGATCAATACTTGGTCCTGCTGTTGGCTGCTTCCGAGCCGCTTTCAAGGGCGTTGCGTCGTCTACGGCGACATCGCGCCTCCTGATGCGGACCGACTCTATTTCGGCGAAACTAACCTCAATGCCCGCAAACGGTTTATGGCACGAAGGTTCAAGCGAATGGCCGAAACCGGGCGTGTCGTATTTGCGGGGCTATCCCCTTGGTGTAGCGACAACTTACAAACTCATTACGGTCTTCCGCAGGGCTCCACGGCCGTTGTTCGACCGCCGATCGATCTTGAATATTGGAAACCAACCGAGACGCCCAAGCGCTCCGACCGATTCGATATCAGCTTTGTGGGAGGGCAGTTTGAACGAAAAGGAGGACCGCTTCTCCTGGAGATCGCGAAAGATCCGCGGCTCTCGGGCTGCCATTGGCATCTGGTGACCTCACATCCCGGATCATCGACCGACAACGTCACGTTCTATAACGGCCTGACTCCGGATACCGATTCCTTGCGAGAGATCGTTCGCTCGTCCCACCTTTTCGTGCTTCCGACCAAACTCGACTGCTCCTCGTTGGCCTCGGTCGAAGCCGGAGCCGTCGGGGTTCCGGTCGTCGTTTCGAATGTAGGGGGCATCGGCGATATCGTCGAGACTGACGTAAACGGTCGTTTACTGCAATCGCAGGACCCCGAAGAGCTGATCCAGGCGATTTTGCATTACCGGCGGCACGATGAGCAGCGCGCAAGGCATGGAGAAACGGGGCGGCAGCGCGCTGTGGAGCGCAATTCCCTCCAGCGGCATCTCGATGATTTCATGAACTTGCTCAAAGGCTGATCGCGCGAGGGGCTTCCCCTCTGCGGCCATCCGCAGTACAGTAAAGCATGGACGAGCGTGAGATCGTTCAGGCGCTTCGAAGCGCGTTTGCCTATTCGTACCGATACGACGATTGGGTCAGCCCGATCTTCGACGAACTTTCGGGCTTAACGCTCCGCGAGGCGCTTTGGAAGGAAGGTCCGGAAGGGCGCTCGATCTGGGAGATCGCGCTTCACTTGGCGGTTTGGAACGAAAACATCGTGGCTCGCGTCCAGACCGGCACAGAACGCCGCCCTCCGGAGGGGAGCTGGCCCGAGCTTCCCGAAAGCACCGATTCCCACGCATGGAGTGAGACTTGGAGCCGTCTTCGCAATTCGTACGAAGCGGTGGACCGAATGCTACGAACCTGTTCGCTCACGCAGATCCAAGCCAGCCCCTACGGCTTGCCCGATGTCATCCTGCGGTTTACCCATTCGGGCTATCACATCGGCCAGATCGTTAAGATTCGCGCGTTCTACGCCGCTTGCGGCGTTGCTCAGGAACCTGGGCAAGCGCGCGGAAGTCCTAATCGTTAAGCGGTCGCCCATGAAGGGCACCGCAGAGGTTTTCCTCCAAATTTTAAATTCCCGCCTTGGCGGGGGCGTCACGGACGATTTCGCATGGGAGAAGCGAAAATGGACAAATTGACGTGGAGGCGCTCTCGGAGCGCCACGAATCATCAAGGATGGCGGCCATGAACCGTCTCGATTCCTTTAAACCGAGCGGCGAGGTCCCGAAACCCACGCCCCGGCGGATCGCTGTGCTCGGCAACGCTCTGCCGCGCCAATGCGGAATCGCCACCTTCAGCTCGGACCTCGCGGACGCACTGCGTCGCACCGATCCGGAGCTTCAAGTCGACTGTCTCGCGATGAACGACCGCCCGGGCTACGAATATCCGCCCGAGGTGGTCTTCCAAATCGACGAGCGCCTCCTTGAGGATTACGAGGCGGCCGCGAACTTCGTCAACACCGGAGAGTATCAGGTGCTGTCGGTGCAGCACGAATACGGCATCTTCGGCGGCGAGGCGGGCGCTTACCTTTTGGCCTTGCTCCGGCGCGTCAACATCCCGATCGTCACCACGCTACATACGGTGCTCGAAGAGCCGACCCCCGCGCAAAAGACGGTCATGGACGAGCTTCTCCAGCTGTCCGAGAGGGTCGTCGTGATGAGTCGTAAGGCGATCGAGTTTCTGATGAAGGTGCACGACGTGTGCCCGAATAAAATCGACTTGATCCACCACGGCGTGCCCGATACCGACCCGGACGAGGGGCGCGCGCTTCGAGCGCGGCTCGGGATCGAAGGCCCGATGATCCTGACTTTCGGCCTGCTTTCGCCCGACAAGGGCATCCAATATGCGATCGAGGCGATGCGCCAAGTCCTGCAGACTCACCCTAATGCCGTGTACTACGTGGTCGGGGCCACGCATCCGAACGTCAAAGCGCAAGCCAAAGAGAGCTACCGGCAGAGCTTGATTCAACTAGCCGAGAGCCTCGGGATCGCGGATCGGGTGCGCTTCGTCGACCGGTTCGTCTCGCCCGAAGAGCTTTGGGCGTTTTTGGCGGCGATGGACCTCTACATCACGCCGTATCTGAACCCCAAGCAGATCACCTCGGGCACGCTCGCCTACGCGCTCGGCACCGGCAAAGCGGTGGTCTCGACCCCTTATTGGTATGCCGAAGAGCTTCTCGCGGACGGACGGGGGATGCTCGTGCCCTTTCGCAGCGCCGACGCGATCGCTCAAGCGATGCTAAGGATCTTCGGGGACGACGAGGCGCGGCGCGCGATGGGAGAAAAGGCCCTCGCGCTCAGCGAATCGATGCGCTGGCCCGAGGTCGGCAGGAGCTACCTCGCTTCCATCGCCCGAGCGCGCGAGGGCGGCGCTGAACGGCTCCGGCAGTTGGTGCTCGGCTCGAAACCTCTTCCCCTCTCGCTGCCATTGCCAGAACTGAACCTCTCCCATCTAGAGGCGATGAGCGACGAGACGGGGATCTTGCAGCACGCGACTTATTCCGTTCCGAACCGAAACGAAGGATACTGCCTGGACGATAACGCCCGCGCGCTTCTTTTGACGACCCTTCTCGGAAGCGAAGCGAGCCCAGCGCTGCGGCTGCTTCAAAGTCGCTATTTCGCCTTCGTATTGAACGCGTTCAACCCCGTCACCCAACGGTTCCGCAACTTCATGAGCTACGACCGGAGGTGGCTGGAAGAGGTCGGCTCGGACGATTCGCACGGCCGAGCTGTCTGGGCGCTCGGAGCCCTCGCCTGTTATGGGCCGGAAAGCGGCATGCGCGACCTCGCGGCCGAACTCCTGCACCACGCGGCGCCGCCCCTCGAGCGTTCCACAAGCCCGCGCACGTGGGCCTACGGCCTGCTCGGCCTCGACGGCTACCTCAAAATCGCTCCGCAGGACTTAAAGATGGGGGCGTTACGCGAAACGCTGGCGAACCGGCTGTGGGGCGCTTTCGAAACCGAAGCGATGCGAAGCTGGCCTTGGCCGGAAAGCATCCTGGCCTATGCCAACGCTCGGCTTCCGCAAGCGCTGATCGCGGTCGGCGTCTCCATCCAAAATCGCGACATGCTGAACGCCGGACTCAAGTCTTTGGCGTGGTTGATGCACGTCCAAACCGGCCCGCACGGGGTCTTCGCGCCCATCGGCTGCCATGGGTTCTATCCCCGCGGCGGCGAACGTGCGTGGTTCGACCAGCAGCCGATCGAGGCGCACGCCTCGGTCTCCGCATGTCTTAGCGCCTATTTCGCCTCGGGCGAAGCGGCCTGGCTTCAAGAGGCGAACCGCGCCTTCTTGTGGTTCCTCGGCGACAATATGTCGAGCCGGTCGCTGTACGATCCTTCCACTGGAGGGTGTTTCGACGGACTGCACGCGACGGGAGTCAACCGGAACCAAGGCGCGGAATCCACGCTGTCGTTCCTTGGCGCGCGAAGCGAACTGCAACGACTGCGGGTCAAACGGCTCGCGCAAGCGTCGAGAGGGGTTTATTGAAAACGAATCAATACGAAGCGCTTCTTGAAAGACATCCGGCCAATCCTATCCTCACCGCGGCGGACTGGCCCTATCCGATCCATACGACCTTCAACCCAGGGGTCACACTACTGAAAGACGGCACCACGCTGCTGCTCTGCCGGGTCGAGGACCGGCGGGGGCATTCGCACTTTAGCGCCGCGCGATCCGCGAACGGGATCGACGGCTGGGTGATCGATTCGGAGCCCACGTTCGAACCGGACCCGATCAACTATCCCGAAGAGCTTTGGGGCGTCGAGGACCCGCGCATCACCTACATGCCGGAGATCGACGAATACCTCTTCACCTACACGGCGTTCGGAAAATCCGGTCCCGGCGTCGCGATCGCCTCGACCCCGGACTTTCGCTGCTTCGAACGCTATGGTCTCGTGATGCACGCCGACGATAAGGACGCGGCGCTGTTTCCACGCCGATTCAACGGCGAATACGCCTTGATCCATCGCCCTTCGACCTCGCTGGGCTCGCATATCTGGCTTTCTTTCTCGCCGGACCTTCGAAACTGGGGCGGCCAGATGCTGATCCTCCCCGCACGCCTGGGGTCTTGGTGGGACGCCTACAAAATCGGACTCTCGCCCCCTCCGATCGAAACCGACGAAGGCTGGCTCGTGATGTATCACGGCGTCCGGCAGCACGCGTCGGGCTCGATCTATCGCCTGGGTCTGGCGCTGTTCGACAAAGAGCACCCCGAAACCTGCATCGCTCGAGGCCAAAGCTGGATCTTCGGACCCGAGGCTCCTTACGAGCTGGTGGGAGACGTCGGCTCGGTGGTGTTTCCTTGCGGCTATACCGTCGGCCCCGACAAGGACACGCTCCGACTATACTACGGCGCCGCCGACACCTCGATCTGTCTCGCCACCGGCAGTATCAAGCAGATGCTCCGTTGGCTGAGCGAGCATGGAGGCGATATCGGGGCCGATCCCAGTCTGTTCTAAAACCAGAACGCCCCGAGAAGATTCTCGGGGCGTTCGCATCAGCTTGGGAAACCGCGTTTTTACTTCGCGGCTTTCGCGATGGCGGCGTTCAACTTGCTGAGGTCCTCTTTGGTCTTGAGGTTCACGAAGTTCGCTACCACCTTCTTGTCCTTATAGACCACGACGGTGTTCTTCACGCTCTTGTCGAGGCTGACCTTGTATTTGGCCACGGCGGGATCTTTGGAGCTCAAAAAGGCGACTCCGACCTTGCCGCAGTTACAGTTCGGACAACATTTGAGGGGGTAGCCCAGCTTCACCGCGTCGTCGTCGTCCAGCTTGGAAATATCCTTCCCGCTCAAGAAGATCGCGAACGTCTTGAGCTCTTTGGCCTTGTGCGCGGTGGTCGCGCGGTTCAACGCCACAATCACGTCGTCGACGACTTTGGGGTCTTCGTTGTTGAACCAAACTTGCACGGCGGGACGGTTGCCGTACTTACAGGGCGGACAGGTCGTCGATCCTTTATCCGGCCCCGCCACGTGCGTGGGCTTGAACGGGGTAACGGCCTCTCCGACCGCGAGTCCCGATTTGAGCGCGGCATACGCCGGCAGCACGCAGGCTACCAGCAGCGCCAATCCTAACCATTTTTTCATGACTTCACTCCTTACGCGTGCGGCAGGGCGGCGTCCGGCCTACCCACCTATCTCACCCTACCCCTTTTCGTTCTACCGAGGTTCCCTTTCCTCCACGCGATTCCTCATGTCATTCGTCATGTACTCCGTCCAGGATCCATCTTTTGATCCATCAAAAACATTTTCGTCAAGCAATGAGTATGCTTATTCCGGATTTTGACAATGCAGACGCCACCTCAAAACGATCGGTTTCTTCCGAAATCGGTATGGGCGCTCCGCCACTACAACCTCCGGCTTTTCGTAGCCGATCTGATCGCCGGAGTGACGGTGGGGCTGGTGGCGCTGCCTCTTGCGATGGCGTTCGCGATCTCTTCGGGGGTTCCTCCCCAGGCCGGACTGTACTGCGCGGTCGTCGCGGGATTCCTCATCTCGGCGCTCGGAGGCTCCATGACCCAAATCGGCGGGCCGACGGGCGCGTTCGTGGTGGTGGTCGCGGGGATCGTGCAGCAGCACGGCATGGACGGGCTGTTTATGTGCACGCTCATGGCCGGGGTCATCCTGATGATTTTGGGGCTGACCGGGCTGGGAACGGCCGTCAAATTCATTCCGCGCCCAGTCGTGATCGGCTTCACGAACGGCATCGCGATCCTGATCGCCAGCACGCAGATCAAAGACTTCTTCGGTCTCCAGATCGAACGCGTGCCCAGCGAATTCCTCGAACGGATGCGCGCGCTCATCGAGCATGCCGGCACCTATTCGCCAGTTACGACCGCGCTCTCGGCGGGATGCCTCCTCACCATCCTTTTCACTTTACGTTTCGCGCGGCGCGTCCCGGGCACCATCGTCGCGCTGCTGCTCGGCACAGCGGTGGCGTGGATCGCCGGCCTCCCCGTCGAAACGATCGGATCGCGTTTCGGCGGCGTCCCAAGCGGGCTGCCCCGACTCGAAGTCCCCGCGTTCCGGCTCGATCTGATCCTGCCGCTTCTCTCTCCGGCGATCACCGTCGCGATGCTTGGAGCGATCGAATCGCTGCTTTCGGCCGTGGTCGCGGACCGCATGTCGGGAACGAAACACCAACCGAACGTCGAGTTGTTCGGCCAGGGCATCGCAAACATCGCTTCCCCGCTCTTTGGCGGCCTTCCCGCGACCGGAGCGATCGCTCGGACAGCCACCAATATCCGCTCCGGCGCCAAGACCCCGGTCGCGGGCATGATCCACGCGCTAACGCTGCTCGGCGTCCTACTGTTTCTGGCACCGCAGGCCGCTCACATCCCCTTGGGCGTGCTCTCGGCGATCCTCTTCGTCGTGGCCTACAACATGGGGGAATGGCGCGAAATCCCCGGGATTCTTCGGCTCAGCAAAGCCGATATCGCGGTCTGGTTGATCACGTTGACGCTCACCGTGCTGGCCGACCTCACCGTAGCCGTCGAGGCCGGAATGATCCTCGCCGCGCTCCTTTATATCCGCCGCGTCTCGAGCACCACCACCGTCTCGCGGGTCGACGACGGGTACATCTCGGAAGGGGAGTGGCACAGCCTCCAAACGAACCCCCTTCCCCCGGGCGTCGCGATGTATCGCATCCACGGCCCTTTCCTTTTCGGCTCAGCCGACAAGCTTTCCGCGGTCACCGACGAACTCGACTCCCTTCCTCCTGTGGTCATGCTCCGCATCCGAAACATGACCGCGATCGACGCGACCGGCCTCCACGCGCTGGAGGACCTTTCCGACCGTCTCCGCGCTTCGGGCCGCCACCTGATCGTCTGCGCGCCCCGGTCCCAGCCCAAACGGCTCTTGGAGAAATCCGGCTTCGATCGGCATATCGGCCCGGAAAATGTTCAGCCGAATCTTCGAGCCGCGATTCGAAGAGCCGAGACGCTCCTCTCCTCGTCCCCTCAGGAACCTAGAGGAGAGCCGCGAAGTATAGATTCCTGAGTGGCCCGCTTAAATATTTGCGGAGCCACCTTTGAAAAATCCAAAGGGACAAACACTACTATGCAAATGAAAATGAAATGGATGATGGGTCTCATGCTCGGCGCCGCATTCACCGGCGCGATCGCACTCACCGCAGCGGGAGGCTATCCCGATTACGTTGAAAAGGAGCTGTATGCGAACGATATTCGCGGTAAAGCCGCGCCGAAGTTCGATGAATCGGCCACTTGGTTGAAGGGCGTTCAGCCGGATACGAAAAAGAAAGTGCTTCTGATCGACTTTTGGGCGACCTGGTGCGGCCCCTGCCGCGCCGTGATCCCCAAACTGAACGACTTCCAAAAGAAGTTTAAGGACGATCTGGTGGTCGTGGGACTGAGCGACGAAAGCGCCGAGACGATCAAGAAGTTCATGGAAACCACGACGATGGACTATACCCTCGCCGTAGATGGAGGCAAAATGAGCAAATCGATCGGCGTGCGAGGCATTCCCCACGTACTCGTGATCTCCTCGGACGGCATCGTGCGGTGGCAGGGCTTCCCAGGCTCCTCGGTGGATCCGCTGACCGAAGAAGCTCTGAAAAAGATCATCGACGCGAACAAGGCCGCGCTTGCGAGCCAAGGCTCGTAAAACCCAAGCCTTCGACCTACCCGGGGGAAATCCCCCCGGGTATCCTCTCCGTGATTGTCGTGAAAGGGCTTCTCTCTACCCAACGCCGAGACTGGCGCTCCCTCACCGGGCGACAGGCGTTCCTCTGCGTCGCGCTCTTCCAGCTCTTTCTCAGCGTCGCATTCATTTACTCCCCCCGCACCGCGTTCGGCAAACACTGTCCGACGGCGCCGGTTCAGACCGTGAAGGTCGAAAGCTGCTGCCAAACGAAAGTCGAGACGTGTTTGGAGTGCCCTACCAAACGCACTCTCCAACCTGGCGACGAGGGGTTCGTTCAATGTCGCTGCGCGGAAAAGAAGCAAGCCGGGCAAGAGTACGCCGCGGTCCCCAAGATCGACCTGTACTGCGCGGCGACGGCCGCGCCAGTCTTCCCCTTCCCTTACCTTCGGGCTAATAAGCCCCTCCCCTCTCAAGCGGCCGCTCCGCAGATCGGATACGCCCGCTCGATCGAACATCCCCCGGCCTTCGCCTGAATCTCCCCTCTTATTCCCGAAAGCGTTCTCGCCCGTCTTTGCGCGCGTGAGCATGCCTTCCAGAGACCTTCCCTTACAAGGAGATTCAAGTGAAAACGAAAGCCTTTACGCTCATCGAGCTGCTCGTCGTCATCGCGATCATCGCGATCCTAGCCGCCATCCTCTTTCCGGTCTTCGCCCAAGCCAAAGAGGCCGCGAAAAAGACTTCGGACCTCTCGCACATGAAGCAGGTCGGCACGGCCTTCCTCTTATATGCCGGCGACTACGACGAGATGTTTCCTCTCACGAGCTTTTCGAACATCGACGGAGGGATCCAATTTCCAAAAAACACTTGGTCTCTGCGATGCCAGCCTTACATCAAAAACTGGGATATCTTCCACTCACCGGCGGATCAAAGCGGGCTTTGGCCCGCCACGCAGATATCGCCTCCCTCACCCGACGCCGATAATAGCGATCCCCGGTGGGCCTATCGCTGGACGAGCTATCTGCTGAATGCGTTTATGGCCGGGAGCTACGCAGACGCCGATGGGACTTATGGCAGATACGCGACGACGTCCGCCATCGCCTCGCCGGCCAGCGTGATCTACGTCGCCCTCGCAGCGGACAATATCAGCCTGCGAGACCACTTCCACCCGTTCTATTGGGGCACTCCGGCCGAGCGGATCAGCGGCTATATGCAAGGCATGACCTTCGATGCGGCCAACGACACCACCAAAGAGCTCAAGCTCAAAGCCTTCACCGGTGGGTCGAACTTTACCTATGTCGACGGACACGCGAAGTTCGGCCGATGGGAGAACGTCTGGTGGCGCGATCTCGACAACGGGATCTATGCCGGCCACTTCGACCCAAGAAACGAGGGGCGGCTTTGATGCGCCGACCTTTAACGATCCTCACCGCGCTGGCGCTTGTCGCCGGCGCCCTTGCGTGCAAGAACGCCGTACCAAGCTTTCAACTCGGCGCGACGAACGGCAAGACCTACACGCCGAAAAGCTTTCTCGCAAAGCCCACGCTGATCGTGTTTTTCCGTCCCGATTGCCCGATGGTCGCCAAGGCCCTGCCCGACCTGAACCGCCTCGCGAAAGAGCTCCAACCGGAGATCCAGTTCGTCGGGTTCGTCAAAGCGCCCCTAACCGAAACGAAAGCTTTCGCGAAAAAGCTGGACGCACAATTTCCCTTGATCGCCGACGAGCGGGGGAAAGTCATCGAACAGTTCAAGGCGGAGCGGAGCCTGGACTTCACCCTCGTCGCCGGAAAGAAGGAGGCTCGCTTCCCCAAAATCTGGAACGGCTGCTCTCGCGAAACGATACAGGAGGCCCTGAAAGCCATCGAAAATCACGGACACACCCTGCCCGCGTACGATCTTTCCTGGTTCCCCGCGAAGCGGATCTCCGGCTGTAGCCTTTAATTCGACTTTATGCCTACGGCCCCCTCCCCCGGGGGGCCTTTATTTCACCACCCTGCCCAAAGCTCTCTAAGAGATCGATTCCAGCCCTTCCAAAGATCTCCGTTGAGGCACCAACTCTCGCCTTCGAGCGCCTCCGCCCGCGACGCTCCCGAGAAGCCTCCAGCCACCGAAGCGCTCTTAAAGGACAAAGGCCCCCGGAATCGCTTCCGGAGGCCTTTGAGTCGCGCTTTGAACGGAGCGCTTACTCTTCGTCGTCGAGGTTGATGTCCGAGAGCGACGGGAAGTTCAACGAATTGAACTCATCGTCCGCATCGTCCTCGACCAGCGAAGTGAGCGACGGCTCGACGTAGCCCGCGCCGCGCTGTACGTCCACCGAGATATCTCGGTACTGCCGCACGCCGGTGCCGCTTGGGATGAGACGTCCGATGATGACGTTCTCTTTGAGGCCCACCAAGTGGTCCTTCTTCCCTCGCACCGCCGCCTCGGTCAGAACGCGCGTCGTCTTTTGGAACGACGCCGCCGAGAGGAACGAATCCGTCGCGAGCGAGGCCTCGGTAATTCCGAGCAGGATCCAGTTGGCCGTGGCTTCCTTCACGTCGCGCTCGACGTTCTCGCCCGTCACGGGGTCCACGTAGCGGATCTTCTTACCCGCTTGGATGCGCTGGCGCACCTTGTCGTTCTCGCGCTGGAACGCGAACCGGTCCACGATCTGGCCCGGTAGGAACGGCGTGTCGCCCGGCTCCTTCACCTGCCGCTTGCGCAGCATCTGACGAATGATGACTTCGACGTGCTTGTCATTGATGTCGACGCCCTGGGCCTTATAGACGCTTTGCAGGTTTTCGACGAAGTAGTCGTACACCGCCGCGGCGCCAGCAAGCTCGAGCACCTCGTGCGGATCGCGGGGACCTTCGGTGAGCGGGTCGCCCTTGATGACGCGGTTGCCCTTTTCGACCGGCAGCTTACCGAACGGAGGAACGAGCAGCGGGTAATAGATCATCACCTTGTCGACCTCGTGCTTGCGAAGCGTAGCAAGGGTCGGGGCGTTGAGCTTCTGCCCGATGGCCTTTTCGAGACCGGCGTCGTAGTGTCCGTCGGCGTTCGTCGGCCACGCCTGCTTGTCCGCCACGTAGGCGTCCTTGAACGGCGTGGTGGTCGGGACCGTGGCCTCGACGATGATCCAGCGGCCGAAGCTCGAATCCTGGATCTCTTTGACTAAGCCCGTCACGGGGCAGATGATCGCCTTACCGCGAGGCTGACGCCGCGCTTCGAAGATCTCTTCGACGCGGACGATACCGCTGGATTCACCCGTCCAGGCATAGAAGAAGGTTTTGCGCGAGCGCTCCCACAGCTTGCGGGAGTCGCTGTCCACCTTGTCGAGCGCCTTCTGCGCGGCTTTGGTCTGGCGGGCGGTTTTCTTCTTGGGATCTTCGACGTCCTGGTTGATCGTCAGGAAGCCCGGATCGCGCGTCTCGAACGCGGACTTCACCGCGGTCTCCTGCGACTCGATCAGCTTGGTCGGATCGAACTGTTTGATGTCCGTATCCGTGGCGACCGAAAAGTCCTCCATGAACGAGCGGATGAACTTACCCGTTTTATACTGGTTGGTTCGGGCGATGGTCGCCGAACCCGCCACGCCACCGGTGTGGAACGTCCGCATCGTGAGCTGGGTTCCCGGCTCACCGATCGACTGGGCGGCGATGATGCCGACCGCGACGCCTACCTCGACCAGCTTGAAGCTGGAAAGGTCGTTGCCGTAACACTTGGAGCAGATGCCCTGCTCCATTTCGCAGGTCAGCGGGCTGCGGATGATGATGCAGAGCCGGAAGTGCTCGTCGATCTCGAAACCGTACTTGGTGTACTTCTTCCCGATCGCCTCGCGCTGCTCCTCCGTCGTGGCGGCGATGTACTCGGCATGATGCTGCTTTTCGATCTCGCTCACGCGGGCAGCCATCTCGCGATCGATGGTCTGATTGTAAGTCACGATGACGTGGCTCGTATCGGTCGGGTCGACGATCGTGCTCAACGAGACACGGCCGAGCACTCGCTCGTCCAACCCCTCGATCAGCTCTCCCTCGTCCATGATCCGGTGCACGGGCACACCGTCGGTCGTACCGCAGTCCGATCCGTTGATGATGACGTCCTGAGCCACGTCGCAAAGGCGGCGGGTCAGGTAACCCGCGTCCGCGGTGCGGAGCGCGGTGTCGGCCAGACCCTTACGGGCGCCGTGCGTGGTTACAAAGTACTCGAGCATCGTCAGGCCCTTGTGGAAGGAGCTCTTGACGGGCAGCTCGTAGATAACCTCGTTGAACTGGTTGAACATGAGGCCGCGCATCCCGGCGAGCTGCGCGAGCTGCTTGACCGAACCGCGAGCGCCGGAGACCGTGATGATCGAGAGCGGGTTGAACTGGGTCAGACCGCCGACGATCTCCTTACCGATGAGGTCGTACGTCTCCGTCCAAAGCTTGACCAGGCTCTGCGTCATCTCGTTATAGGTGAGCATGCCTCGCCGGAACCGCTGGGTGATCTTCGTCGAGCGGTCGTCCGCATCGGTGATGATCTCCTCGCGCTTCTCGGGCGGGTCCATGTCCGTGATAGCGACCGTCAGACCGTAGCGGGTCGCCCACTTGAACCCGAGGTTCTTGATGTCGTCCAACAGATTAATGGTCGCGCCCATGCCGCACTTGCGGTGGCAAGACATGATGAGTTCGGCCAGACGCTTCTTGTCCAACTCTCGCTGCAGCCAGTCGTCGGAAAAGCGGAGCGGATAAGGCAGAACTTCGTTGAACAGGAGTTGTCCCGGCGTCGCCGTGACGACGATGCGCTCGAACTCTTGATCGTACGGAACGAGCTCTTTGAGTTCGTCACCGTTCTCGTCGGTCGAGACGACGTAGTGGTACTCCTTGCCGGTCGCTGCGTCGCGGTAGTCCACTTCCTTGTCATCGCGGAAGATGGGCCGTTCGATGCGCACTTTGACGGGCACGTTCAAGCCGATGCGCTTCTCCTCGGTCGGAGACTCAAACCGGTAGAACACCTCTTCGGGCGAAGCGTAGATCAGCGGCGCCGGGTTCTTTTCCGGATCCTTCTGATGAGCCGCTTCCTGCGCCTCGAGCTCCTGACGGCCGACCTTACTGATGAAGGTCAGCGCGTAGTTACCCAAAATGATGTCCTGCACCGGGGCACACGTCGGACGACCGTCCGCCGGAGAGAACAGATTCTGCGTCGACAGCATCAGAACGCGGGCCTCGGCCTGCGCCTGGGTGCTGAGCGGCACGTGGACGGCCATCTGGTCGCCATCAAAGTCCGCGTTATAGGCGTGACACACGAGCGGGTGCACCTGGATCGCCTTGCCGTCCACCAAAATCGGCTCGAACGCCTGAATACCGAGACGGTGCAGCGTCGGCGCGCGGTTGAGCAGCACCGGATGCTCGCGAATAACCTCTTCGAGCCCGTCCCACACCGCGGGATGCATGCGGTCGATCATCCGCTTGGCGGTCTTGATGTTTTGCGTGATCTTCTTTTCGACCAGCGTCTTCATCACGAACGGCTTGAAGAGCTCCAGAGCCATCTCCTTGGGGAGACCGCACTGGTGCAGCTTAAGGTGAGGACCGACCACGATCACCGAACGGCCGGAGTAGTCGACGCGCTTTCCGAGCAGGTTCTTTCGGAAGCGACCCTCCTTACCCTTCAGCATGTCGCTGAGCGACTTCAGCGGACGGCTGTTAGAGCCGACCACCGGGCGGGCGCGGCGACCGTTGTCGATCAGCGCGTCCACGGCTTCCTGAAGCAGGCGCTTCTCGTGGTTGATGATCGATTCCGGCGCGTGGATCTCGATGATCTTCTTGAGGCGGTTATTGCGGTTGATGATGCGGCGATAGAGATCGTTCAGGTCCGACGTCGCGAAGCGGCCGCCGTCGAGCTGGACCATCGGACGAAGCTCGGGCGAAATCACAGGCACGATGTCGAGGATCATCCACTCGGGCCGCGAGCGCGAGTTGATCAGCGCTTCGACGATCTCGAGACGCTTGATCGCGCGGGCGCGGCGCTGGCTCTGCGTCATGATGATCTCTTGGCGCAACTCGCGGGCGAGGCGGTCGAGATCGACGCGCACCAAAAGCTCTTTCATCGCGTCCGCGCCAATGTTCGCGCGCAGCAGCGACCGCAGGTCCTTGTTCAAGCGCATGCCCACCGAGTCGAGCAGCTTGCTGACCGCGCGGTACTTGTCCTCGTCGATCAGTTGGTTGCGCTCCAGCTTGCCCAAGATCTCCACGGCGAGGTCGAGGTCTTTCAGACGATCGTCCGCGTCTCGATACTCCGCGCGAATGCGATCGTTGACCGCCTTAGCGCGCTCCCGGGCGAACGCCTCGTCGTACTCGTCGCGGTTGTTGTTCAGGTCCTCGGCGAAGCGTTGCAGGCTTTCCTCTTCGAGCTCGCGAAGCTCGGCTTGAATGCCCGCCTTCTCCTGCTCGACGGCCTTGCGGATGTCGGGAAGCATCGTCTCGATCGCCTCGCTGTCGATGTCGATGATGATAAAGGAGGCGAAGTAGATCACCTTCTCCAGCAGCCGGGGCGAGATATCGAGGATCAGCGAGAGGGGCGAGGGGACACCCTTGAGATACCAAATGTGGCAGACGGGAGCGGCGAGCTCGATGTGGCCCATGCGCTCGCGGCGCACTTTCGAGCGCGTGACTTCGACGCCGCACCGCTCGCAAACGATCCCCTTGTACTTGATCTTCTTATAGCGGCCGCAGGCGCACTCCCAGTCCTTGACCGGACCGAAAATTCGCTCGCAGAACAGCCCGTCGCGCTCCGGTTTGAACGTGCGGTAGTTGATCGTCTCCGGCTTCTTGATTTCGCCATGAGACCAGCTCATGATATCGTCGCCGCTGGCAATCCCGATTCGAATCTTATCAAAAATGCTGACGTCTGCCATGTATTTCCTTTTGCTTGCCTCGCCTTACTTGGCTTTGCCTTACGCCCCGAGGCCACCGAGCTCTTTTAGAGGAACTCGATGGCCGCAGGGACCCCCTTAGTTGAAGAAGCCGACCGATCGGGCCAGGCGCATGTCGTCGCCACCGCTCGTCAGTTCGTCTAGATCCTTAAGCGGAAGCTCCTTGTTCGCCGCGTCCTCGACCGTCACCTTGAGACAGAGCGAGCGCAGCTCGTTCACGAGAATCTTGAAGGACTCCGGAATTCCGGGCTCCGAGATCGTCTCTCCCTTCACGATCGATTCGTACGCCTTCACGCGGCCCATCACGTCGTCGGACTTGATGGTCAGCAGCTCTTGGAGCGTGTACGCGGCGCCATAGGCTTCCAGCGCCCACACTTCCATTTCACCGAACCGCTGGCCGCCGAATTGGGCCTTACCACCCAGAGGCTGCTGCGTGACGAGCGAGTACGGGCCGATGCTGCGGGCGTGAATCTTCTCGTCCGCAAGGTGCTCCAGCTTGAGCATGTAGATCATGCCCACCGTGATCGGGTTCGGAACCCATTCGCCGGTCAAACCGTCGCGCAAACGCGACTTGCAGCTGGAAGCCTCCAGGCCGATGCGGCCCAGCGAATTCGCCTCGACGCGCTCCATGATGCCCAGGTACACCTCGTCCTTGGCCTTATGGGGCGAACCCATCGGCTCGTCGAGAGGCTCGGGCTCCCAGGTATCGAAATCGATCGACTGAAGATCCTCGAGCTTCTTGACCGCGGGACCCGCCACGATGCGCGAAATGCGCTCCAGGCTCGGCTCATCCAATTCGCGAAGACGCGTTTCGATACGGCGCATCATCGTTTCGTGCGAATCGTCCTTTTCGAACCGGATACCGAGTTGAAGCTCGTCGTTGACGTAAGCGTTCAAGACGTTTCGCCCCATATGCACGGCGAGCCGCTCCATCTCCTCCAGGACTTCCCCTTCGGTCGCGCCCTCGAAGGCCGGGCAGCGGTAGCGAACGCCGAGCTGCTTGCCCACGTAGCCGAGGTGCGTCTCCAGGATCTGGCCGATGTTCATTCGGCTCGGAACGCCGAGCGGGTTCAAGACGATGTCGACCGGGGTGCCGTCCGAAAGGTAAGGCATGTCCTCGACCGGCAGCACCTTGGAGATGACGCCCTTGTTCCCGTGCCGTCCCGCCATCTTGTCGCCCACCATCAGCTTGCGCTTCTGGGCGATATAGACCTGGACGGTCATGTTGGTTCCGGCGGGCAACTCGTCACCCGGAATCTGCAAGAGCGGCTCGTCGGTGCGATCGCAGATCAAGCGCTCGCGCTTCTTGGATTCCTTATAAACGTGGTTGATCGACGGGCTGAGATACTTGTAGCGACTGAAGACCTTGACGTCGACGATCGTTCCCTTCTCTCCGTGCGGCAGCCGAAGCGAAACGTCGCGGGTCTCTTCGGCCTTTTTGCCGAAGATCGCGATGATCAGCCTCTCCTCCGCGGTCATCTCGACCTGGCCCTTGGGCGCGACCTTTCCGACCAGAATATCCTCGGGCCGAACCTCCGCACCGATGCGGATGATGCCGTTCTCGTCCAGATCCTTCAGCGCGTCTTCGCCGACGTTCGGGATGTCCCGCGTGATCTCTTCGGGGCCGAGCTTGGTGTCCACGGCCTCGGTCTCGTGCCGCTCGATATGAATCGAGGTGTACACATCGTCCTTGACCATGCGCTCGGAAATCAGGATCGCGTCTTCGTAGTTGTAGCCACCCCAGGGCATGAACGCCACGAGCACGTTCTTCCCGAGCGCGAGTTCGGCGTCGTCGCAACAGGGACCGTCCGCCAACGGATCGCCCTTAAGCACTCGCTGGCCGGGAACCACCACGGGACGGTGAGTGAAACAGGTCGACTTGTTGCTCTGCACGAGGTGCATCAACGGGTAGCGATCCGTCTCGCCGTCCTCACCGACCACATGGATCTCGGTCGAAGTCACGTAGTCCACCAAGCCGGGACGACGCGCGATCACCGCGGCGCCAGAGTCGACGGCGGCCACACGCTCGTAACCAGTGCCCACGTAAGGTCGCTCGGAGCGAAGACACGGCACCGCCTGGCGCTGCATGTTCGCGCCCATGAGGGCGCGGTTCGCGTCGTCGTTCTCGAGGAACGGGATGAGCGCAGTCGCCACCGAGACGATCTGCACGGGCGAGACGTCCATATACAGAATGCGGTCTCGCGTCACGATCGGGTAGCTTGCGCCACCGAGGTCGCCGCCGGCGCATCGCACCTGAAGGCGATCTTCGACGATCATGCCGTTCTCGTCGGTCACCACGTCGGCCGGAGCGACCAGCAGCCCGGTCTCCTCCTGCGCGGTCAGGTGTACGATCTCGTCGGTCACGCGGCCGTCCACTACGCGGCGGTACGGGGTCATGATGAACCCGAACTCATCCACGCGAGCGTGCGTCGTAAGCTGCGAGATCAGACCGATGTTCGGGCCTTCCGGCGTCTCGATCGGACAGATGCGACCATAGTGCGAGCGGTGGACGTCGCGAACTTCCAGCTTGGCACTGGTGCGCTGCAGACCGCCCGGGCCGAGGCTCGAAAGACGTCGCTTGTTGGTCAGCTCGCTCAGCGGGTTCGTCTGATCCATGAACGTGCTGAGCTGGTTCGAGCTGAAGAAGCTCTTGATCGAGGCGCTGACCGGCTTGACGCTGAGGATGATGCCCGGGAGCAGATTTTCCTGATCCGTCGAGGTCATTCGCTCGCGAGCGACCTTTTCCATGCGCACGAAACCGAGGCGAAGCTGACTTTGCAGGAGTTCACCCACCGACCGCACGCGCTTGTTCTTCAAGTCGTCGATGTCGTCGCGATCCGCCTCGCGGAGAACGTACGGCACCATCGCGAACATAATGCACGCGAGGTCCTCGGCAGTGAGGTTACGCACGCCGAGCGGGATGTCGATACCAAGTTTCTGGTTCAAGAAGCGACGGCCAACCTTTCCGAGATCGTAGCGCTTGATGTCGAAGAACAGGCCGTACAGCAACTGGCGCGCGGCCTCTTCGTTCGCCGCCTCACCCGGGCGCAGACGCTTATAGATATCCAGTAGCGCCTCGCGAGTGTTCGTCGTGGAATCCTGCTCCAGCGTAGCTTCGACGAAGTTCAGCACCTCGACCAACTCGATCTTCTCAAGCCCGAGCGAGGCGATCAGCTTCGCGGTCTCGCGCTCGATGCGCTCGCCGGCGCGAATGATCAGCCCGTCCGGACCACTGAGATCCTGCTTGACGCGCTTACCCTCCAGCTCTTCGGCGGTCGGGCTCTCCAGCACGACGTCTTTACTGAACGCACGCAGAATGTCCTCGTTGGTTCCGAGCGGCATCTCGACGCGGGCCTCGCGACCCACAACACTTTCAGGGAGACTCGCAAGCACCTCAGGGGTGATGAGGGCGCCCGCTTCAAGCAGGACTTCGCCCGTCTCTTCGTCGACTAGCGGCTCGCTGACGACGCGGTTCAGCGCCTCGCCGAGCTTGCGGGTGGTACCACCACGCCCCTTGTCGAACGCGTAAAGCGCCTTGATCAACTGGGTGAGCGGGAGCTTCTTCGTCTGGCTGATCTGCGTGCGAACCACGAGATTGGCGTCGGACTCGACTTCGAGCCACGGCCCCTCGGTGGGAATCACGCGGGCCGACACGATGACCTGCATCGCGCTGTCCACACCCTCTTCAAAGTACAAGCCGGGCGAACGAGAAAGCTGCGACACGATGACGCGCTCTCGACCGTTGATGATAAAGGTGCCCTTATCGGTCATCATAGGCAGGTCGCCTAGATACACCTCAGACTCGATGACCTCACGATCCTTGCCGCCGAAACGGACGATCGCCTTAATGGGAGCCTCAAACGTCATATCGCGGTCGCGACAATCCTGAATCGAGTATTTCGGCTCGTTCAGGGTGAAGCTGACTAGTTCGATATAGTTCGTCTGTGTGAAATCCCAGATCGGTGAGAATGTTTTAAATAGCTCAGGGAGCCCTTCTTCTAGAAACCATTTATAGGAGTTAAGCTGTAGTTCGATCAGGTTTGGTGCCTCGAGGAACCGGCCGATTCTCTTCGAGGACGGTTGAATTACTCTCATCCACGCCTCCGGGAATATTTGCGCGAAACTTTATAGTACTCGATTTGTGCCCGAAAAGCAAGTGATTCTTTCCGGTGGGTTGCAGGTTTTGTGAAGATACGATAAGAAGTCAAGGGGGTAGAAGCATACCTCATCCTTTCGAGTTCGCAAGGGGGGCTCCGAACGAAGTACACTCTGCGGGCTATGTTTCTCGATGAGGCCGATGTCACGTTGATCTCCGGAAGGGGAGGATCGGGGGCGGTCTCCTTCCACCGCGAAAAGCACGTTCCGCGTGGCGGCCCCAACGGCGCCGACGGCGGACGGGGCGGCGATATCGTGCTGATCGCCGACAAACACCGTCGTACGCTCTACGATTTCAAGCTCAAGCCGAGGTTCGAGGCGGACCTCGGCTCCCACGCCCTGGGCAACAAGCGCGGCAAGGACGCAAAGAACCTGGTGATCCGCGTTCCCGTCGGAACCGTCGTCTACGACGCCGAGGACGGGGAACTGCTCGTGGATCTCAACTTTCACGAGGCGAAATGGGTCGCGTGCAAGGGGGGACGGGGCGGTTTCGGCAACCAGCACTACACCAACAGCGTACGGCAAGCACCGAACTTCGCGCAAAAGGGCGAGCCGGGCGAAACCTTGCAGGCAAGGCTCGAGCTCAAGCTCCTCGCGGACGTGGCGCTGATCGGCCTTCCGAACGCCGGCAAGAGCACCCTGATCTCGCGCGTCAGCTCGGCGCGCCCCAAAATCGGAGACTATCCGTTCACGACGATCGTGCCGAACCTCGGGGTAGTCAAATATCACGAGAAGACCTTCGTGGTCGGGGATATGCCCGGCTTGATCGAAGGCGCCAGCGTCGGAGTGGGCCTCGGCCACCAATTCTTGCGGCACGTCGAGCGCAGCCGCGTGCTAGTGCACGTCGTCGACTGCTTCCCCATCGACGAGAGCGACCCTCTGGCGAACTACGCGCTGATCGAGCGCGAACTGGAGCTGTACTCGCCCGAGATCTTCGCAAGACCCCGCCTCATCGCGCTGAACAAGATCGATCTGATCCCTTCGGGCGAGTTCAACGCTCTGCGCGAAAAGTTCGAAGCGCTCGGGCGCCCGGTCTTCCCCGTTTCCGCGGTCACCGGCGAGGGGATCGACCCTCTGCTCTTCGATCTGGTCAGCGCGCTCGATGTGGCGGACAGCTTGCCCGAGGCGATCGTCTTGACTCCAGCGATCCAAAAGACCGAGGACAATTCGTGGGACGTGGCGCGAACCGAAGACGGCTACGAAATCACGGGCAAGCGCCTCCTGCGCCTGGTCGCCATGACGAACCTCGAAAACGAGGACGCGGTACGGTACCTCCATCGCAAGCTCCAGCGGATCGGCGTGATCGACAAGCTGCGCGAATTGGGAGCCGAAGAGGGGGACACCGTCTTCGTCGGCGAAGCCGTCTTCACCTACACCGAATAACCTGATTTTTCCGAAAAATATGCAAGAAGACAAACCTAAAATTGGCGTGCTGGGCGGAACCTTCGACCCCCCGCATCTGGGCCATCTGCGCCTGGCGGAGGCCGCACTTCGAGAGCTTTCGCTTGATGAGGTGCTGCTGATTCCCGCCAGCCGCAACCCTCTGAAGACCACGCGGCCGCTGGCGGCGGCCGCCCATCGTATGGAAATGACCCGCCGGCTCATTGAAAAGAGCCCGGGGCTCGCGATTTCGGACCTGGAAATCCGGCGAGGCGGACCGAGCTTCACCTATGAGACCCTCGACGAGCTGCAAGCCGTCCGCCCGGGCGAGTATTGGTTGATCTTGGGATCGGATTCCTTCCGCACGATCCGTTCGTGGAGGAACCCCGAAAAGGTGCTTCGCCTCGCTCGGCTAGCCGTCGCGTTGCGCCCTCCCCAGTCCGAGGTCGAACTGTTTCGCGGCGTGCCGGACGAGGTACGCGCAAGGATCGACCTCCTCCCGATGCCGCCCCAAGAGATCTCCTCGACCGAGGTTCGCGATCGCCTCGCGATCGGAAAACCCACGAACCCTTGGCTGCCTCCCGCCGTTCTAACATACATTCAGGAACAAAAACTGTACCGAGACCTATGACATCGCAAGAAAAGCTTCAAAAGATTATCGACGCGGCCGACGGCCTTAAGGCCGAGCGAATCGAAACGCTCGACGTCCGCGACAAGACCTCGCTCGCCGACTATTTCGTCGTCTGCAGCGGCACCAGCGACCGGCACGTGCAATCGATCGCAGACAAGGTTCAAGAGACGTTGCGCGTATTGCACCAAAAGCCGACTCGCGTGGACGGCGAGCGCACGGGCTGGGTGCTTCAGGATTACGGGGACGTGATCTTGCACGTGATGCTGGAGGAGCAGCGCCAGTTTTACAACCTCGAGTCTCTTTGGAACGACATGCAAAAAGATCCCGGCCTGCCGCGCGAGGACACGGCGCATGCCGCCGACTAGCCTCCAGGCGCTTCAAGCCGAGCTCAAACGCCTCAAGGCGAAGCGCTCGGCCGTGGACGACGCGGATCTGCGTGACGCGCTCGCGTTGAAGATCCGCGAGATCGAAGCGCAGATCGAGGCCCTCGCCGCCGAGACGCCCGCCCCGGAACCCGAGCCCGAGGAGGACCCCGCGGAGGAGGCCCCACCGCTCACTCCCCAGCTGCTCGACCAACTCGAAAAGCTGATGCGCGAAGTCCAAGTCGCCAAGATGCGCGGCCAAAAACAGGAGATCGCGCGGCTCTGGGAGGAGGCTGTCCGCCTTGCGCCCCAGGCGCCTCATGTTCTAGAACTTCGAGGCGACCACTTGATGGAGACCGGGCACCTCAAAGAGGCGATCGCGATGTACAAACGGGCCGTCAAACACGATCCGAAGAACGTCGCGCTCGAACGGAAATACGCGGCCGGCGTGCTCCGCTCGGAAAGCGCGCTTTCGGTCGAGGACAGCCTGCGCGCGGGGCTCGGAGGCCGCGGCCCCTCGACAGAGAACGCGGTCGGCGCCAAATCGGCGGTGCTGCTCTCGGTGATGATCCCGGGATGCGGCCAGATCGTGCGGGGGGAAACGCTACTCGGTGGAGCGCTGCTCGGTGGCTGGCTCTTGTCGATCCTCGGGGTGAGCCTTCTCTACCGCGATTTCGCGGGTCTGGTTTCCATGGCCGGGCTCGGCAACGCCCCGCCTCCCAAGAGCCTCTTGGTGTTGCTGCCCCTGGCAACGGGCGCGATCTGCCACTTCAGCGCGATATTTCAAGCGATGAGCCGCGTCAAAGAAGAGGAAAAACCCAAGTCGGTCGAGCGGCCCCAGCCGCCCGTCGACCTTCCCTACTAATCTTTATTCAGCCGTTTAGCGACGCGCCGTGAAGTGCCCCACGATCAGCGCGAGGAGCATCGCGACCGAGGCCGGAGCAAGGATGACCGCCACCCAGTGCGTCGCCTTTTCGGGCTGAAACATAATCGGGCCGAAACGGATAAGCATCATCACCGCCATGACCGCCGCCAAGGCATATCCTGCCGTCGGCTTGGTTTTTGCGAGCGCGGCCGCGGCGATCACGATCAACCCGATCGTCCCTCCGGCGATTAAGGAAGTTCTGTTGCTGCTATCGCGCGTGAAAGCGATGACGCCGAGTGTAAGATTCAAAATGCCATAAAGGAGCATCGTTCCGTGAAGCCAAGCCATGCCCTTAGCGTACCTCCAGGGGCCGGGTCGCTTCTTTCAAGGCGCGAACCGTCTCCACAAGCGCCCCCCGCCCCGCGCCCCCTTCCCAGGTTTCGCTGAGCTGTTGCACCAACCGGCTGCCGAGGATCGCGCCGTCGGCCCGCTCGCACGCCTCGCGCACGTGCTCGGGGCTGGAAAGCCCGAACCCCAAACAGACCGGCAAATCGGTCAGATCGCGCAGGCGACGTACCAAATCCAACCCTTCGGGCGGCACTCGGTCGCGACGGCCCGTGACGCCCGTGCGCGAAATCGCGTAGACGAATCCTCTGGAAGCCTCGCAGACCGTCCTCAGCCGCGTCTCGGTGCTCGTGGGGGCCGCCAAAAAAATCGGATCGATTCCGTGCCTCGCCGCCGCCTCGCGCCATGCGCCCGCCTCTTCGGCGATAAGATCCGAAACGATCATGCCCGAGATCCCCGCTTCGGCCGCGGCCTTCGCGAAAGCTTCCCACCCGACGCGGTGCACGGTATTCGCGTACCCCATCCCGATCAGGGGCACCCGCGAGGCGTACCCGCGGAGGCACGCCAAAACGGCGCTCGGCGTGGTACCGCGATCGAGCGCGGCTTGACTGCTGCGCTGGATCACCGGGCCGTCCGCGATCGGATCGCTGAACGGAAAGCCCACCTCGATCAGGTCGACTCCGCCCTCTTGGAGCGCGTCGAGCACGGCGGGGAGTTGATCGAGGGGAGGATCGCCCGCGGTCACGTACGCGATCAGCGCTTTCTCGCCCCGCGCGCGAAGCGCTTCGAACGTCTCGGAAATAGTCACCGCTCCCGAGTGTATCCGAAGTCGGGAGCGGGCACGGGGCGCGGCGGATGGGATAGACTGAGAGGCGCTATCTCCCTCAGGAGCTAACGGTTTTAATATGAGTTCAAAGACGGCGAAAAATCTTATCAACGGCGAATGGATCGAGGGCAAGCAAACGTTCGAAAGCTTGAACCCCGCGAACCGGAAAGACGTGCTCGGCACCGCGCCCTTAAGCGGCAAAAGCGAAGTCGATCAGGCGGTCGAGGCCGCCAAGCGCGCGTACAAGACTTGGCGCGACGAGAGCTGGATCAAGCGCGCGGAGTATATCGACAACTTCGCGCAGCTGCTGAAGCGAGATCTCGAAGAGATCAGCCGCCTCGTGACGCGAGAGTGCGGCAAAGCGATCAACGAAGGCCGCGCCGACGCCGTCGAGGCTTACCACATGGCGCAGTACGTCGCGGGCATGGGCCGCCAGCCGATGGGGTGGCGCGTCAGCAGCGAAATTGCCGCCAAAGACGCCTATATCCTGCAAAAGCCCAAGGGCGTCGTCGCCTGCATCACCCCCTGGAACTTCCCCTCCGCGATTCCGCTTTGGGTCACGCTGCCGAGCCTGCTCGCGGGCAACACCGTCGTGCTCAAGCCTTCGGAGGAGACCCCGCTGTGTGGCCAGAAGCTCGCCGAGCTGTTCGTGGAAGCAGGCTTCCCCGCCGGGACCGTGAACGTGCTGCACGGCACGGGCGAGGAGTGCGGCGATCCGCTGGTCAAGCATCGAGACGTCAATACGGTGCTCTTCACCGGCTCGCGCGCCGTCGGAAAATATATCCAGCAGCAGGCCGCGAACGAGATGTACAAGTTCGTCGCGACCGAGATGGGCGGTAAAAACGCCGTCGTGATCCTCGACGACGCCGATCTCGACATCGCGGTCAACGCCGCGGTGCTCAGCGGGTTCAAGACCTCGGGCCAGCGTTGCGTGTCCTCCGGACGCCTGATCGTCGACAAGAAGATCGAAGCCGAGTTCACCGAGCGGTACCTCGACAAGGTCAAGCGCATCCGCATCGGCGACGGCATGAACGAAGACACCTTCATGGGCCCCCTCATCAACGAAGAAGGCGTCGCGAAGTGGAACCACCACAACGCCAAGGCCATCGAGGAGGGCGCCGAGGTGCTGCACCACGGTAAAGAGCTCAAAGACGGCGAATACGAGTGCGGCAACTTCGTCGAGCCGTTCGTCTATCGCATGCCCTATCGCCCGAACACTTTCTGTCTGCGCGAGGAGGCGTTCAGCCCCCATGTCGCGATCATCCCCGTCGACGGGCTGGAGCAGGCGATCGAAGTGTACAACGACACCGACTACGGTCTGGCCGGTGCGATCATCACGGAAAGCTATCGCAACTGGCGCACCTTCCGCGACCACGCGGAATTCGGGCTCGGCTACGTGAACCTGCCTTCGATCGGCGCCGAGGTGCATCTGCCCTTCGGCGGCGTAAAGTCTTCGGGCAACGGCCACCCAGGCGCGGAAGGCATCATCGCCTCGGTTACGCACCGCGTCGCCTTCACCGTGAACCATGCGCGAGAGATCGTGATGGCGCAGGGGCTTTCGACCAAGATCTAAAGCTCTTTCGTCGAGATCGAACGGGCGCTCTTTTTTTGCGGAGAGAGCGCCCGTCGTCTTTTGCCGAGCGGCGCGAATTCAAATAAGAATCGGCCTAAGCCCCTCAACCCTTGGCCGGAAACCGACTCAGCGAGACGGCAAACTGGGCGGACTGCTCTTACACGGGTGCATCGAACCTCTCACTGTTTCATTCCTTATCACCCACGCGTCTATGCGCGGTGCTTACGGCTCCCTGGGGCTCTTGGAATCGGCGCTAGCGCATCGGCTCAGCTAAAGTACCGCTGGAACATCGCCAGGAATAGCCCCTCGGTTATCGGGAATATCAGACATCCGATATGAGCAACAGTACCTGGGGGACTGGACGGGACGCACCGAGACCGCGGCCCATCATCCCACCCGCAAAAATCGGAGCCGCGATCTCAAAACCGAGCAGAAGAGAATGTCCAAAGATTCACATCGGGAAGCGAGAAAGGCTCGGGGATCAAAGCGCGAAGCTCCACTCGAGTGATCGAGAAGGGATAGTGACGAGTCGTGGGCATGAAGATCCGAAACTCGATCAGCACAAAGGCCCAGGGCGTCGCCTGCCAAACCAAAACCTATCCGTCAGGTTGCGATCCCCACTCGTGGGGCCATGGCGCTTCGAGGCAGGTGTGCAAACTATTGCTCCAAAAATTGATGACTGACCTCTTCGCACCGGTCGTATTTTTGAATCGCTTGAACCATCGCCGGAAGACCGGCCAGCCCGTCCGCGAGAAAGTCGTTATACAAGCGCTCGACGTGATAGGCCGCCTCGGTCTCGGAGACGCACCCCCTCGGGGTAAGGCACGATTCCGACCAGCGGCGCGCAGAGGTGATCGAGGTCATCCTCAAATAGATCCGCCGCCGTCCAACCGTCTATCAGGCACTCGAACGGCGATTCGACTTGGAGACTCAGCGGCTTATGGGCCTTGCTCACCGACCGCTCCACGGATCACCTTATTGATCGCCGAAGTGTCATGGTTCTACTCATGGATGCATTTGTCCAATTCGGCCAAACCCAATCGGTCAAAGAATAGATTCTGTGCTCGCCCTCCGGCTGCTCCCAATCGCTCGCGATCAACCCGTTCTCCAAAGAATGAAGCACCGGATACAGCATGCCGTGATTGAATCTGATCGCGTTGTCGCTTCACCGCTCGACCTCACGAGCGATGTCGTACCTGTGCCGCGCTCCGTCGCGAAGTACCGCCAGCACCAACGTCGTCGCTTTTCCCTGCTGCAATCCTTTTGCCTATTTCAAAAGGTTCTTTCCCTATCTCGATCACGATTAGATCGACATGTAAATACTTCCAACTTCGGCCCCATGCCAACTCCAAAAGATTTACCCCGGCCTTCCGCTCCGTCAAACGCTAAAAAGACGAAGCCCCCGCTCGAATCGAGCGGGGGCTTCGGAAAAGAGGAAACGGAGCCGCGTCTTAGCGAGCGGGCTCTTCCTCCTTCTCGGGCACCTCGGCGACGAGCGCTTCGGTGGTCAGAAGAAGTCCCGCGATCGACGACGCGTTTTGAAGCGCCTGGCGAACGACCTTGGTCGGATCGATGATCCCCGCGGCCGCCAGATCTTCATAAACGAGGGTCGCAGCGTTGAAGCCCTTCCCTTCGCGCTTAACCGAATCCACGACGACCGAGCCTTCGGCACCGGCGTTCTCGGCGATCGTGCGGATCGGAGCCTCGATCGCCTTGCGCAGGATGCGCACGCCGATCGCTTCGTCTCCCTCGACTTGAAGCGCGTCCAGCACTTTGCCCGCGGCCAACAGCGCGGAGCCGCCTCCCGGCACGATCCCTTCCTCCAGCGCGGCGCGGGTCGCGGCCAGCGCGTCCTCGATGCGCGCCTTGCGCTCCTTGAGCGCGGTCTCGGTCGGCGCACCCACCTTCACGACGGCGACGCCGCCGGAAAGCTTGGCGAGCCGCTCTTGCAGCTTCTCTTTATCGTAGCTGCTGTCAGTGTTCTCGATCTGGCGCTTGATCTGGCCCTTGCGCCCTTCGATCTGCGCCTTATCGCCCTTGCCGCCCACGATCGTGGTGTGCTCTTTGGTGATGACCAGGCGCGAACAGCTGCCCAGCATCTCAGGCGTGACGTTCTCGAGCTTCAGACCGAGTTCCTCGCTGATGAACTGCGCGCCCGTCAGCGTCGCCATGTCCTCCAGCATCGCTTTGCGTCGCTCGCCAAAGCCGGGAGCCTTGACGGCCGCAATCGGCAGATTCGCGCGGAGACGGTTCAAGACGAGCGTCGCGAGACACTCGTTCTCGACGTCCTCGGCCACGATCACGAACGGTCGGCCCATGCGAAGCACCTTCTCCAGCATCGGAATCAGGTCTTGGACGTTACCGATCTTCTTCTCGTAGAACAAGATCAGGGGCTCTTCGAACACGGTCTCCATGCGCGCAGGGTCCGTCACGAAGTAGGGCGAGAGATACCCCTTATCGAACTGAAGGCCGTCCACGACCTCATAGCTGGTCTCGGTGGATTTGGACTCTTCCACCGTCACCACGCCGTCCTTGCCGACGGTGTTAATCACGTCCGCGACGAGCTTGCCGATCTCTTCGTCTTTGGCCGAGACCGTCGCCACTTGGCGGATCGACTCCTCGCCTTTGACCTCATTGGACACCTTGCGGAGCTCTTCGACGAGCGCCTCGGCGCCCTTGTCGATCCCCGATTTGATCTGAATCGCGTTCGAGCCCGCGGCCACGTTGCGGATCCCCTCTTTGAAGATCGCCTGCGCGAGCACGGTCGCGGTGGTCGTGCCGTCGCCCGCGACGTCGTTGGTCTTGCTCGCGACCTCGCGGATCAACTGAGCGCCCATGTTCTCGAAGCGGTCCTCGACCTCGATCTCTTTGGCGATCGTCACGCCGTCGTTGATCACGGTGGGAGAGCCGAACTTCTTCTCGAGCACGACGTTGCGGCCGCGCGGGCCAAGCGTCACTTTGACGGCGTTGGCGAGTTTGTCGACGCCGCTTTCAAGCCGCTTGCGGGCGTCGCCGGTGAATTTGATCTCTTTGGCTGGCATGTCTGCTTTCTCCTATCCTCTTCGGGACGCGGCCTTATTTGGCGGCGACCGCTTCCTTGCTCACCACGGCGAGCACGTCTTCCGCGCGGAGGATCACATAGTCCTTTCCGTCCACGCTCACCGCGGTGCCGCCGTACTTCCCGTACAGCACCACGTCGCCCGTCGCGACGTCGACCGGCGCGAGCTGGCCCGAATCGAGCCGCTTGCCAGGGCCGACCGCCAGAACCGTGCCGCGCTGGGGCTTTTCCTGGGCCGAGTCGGGCAGGATAATGCCGCCCGAGGTCTTCTCTTCCTTCGCGGCGGCTTCGACGATGATCCGATCATGGAGTGGCTTGATATTCATCGCTTTAGATTCATTCTCCTCTTGAGTTTCGATCTTCTGAAAGCTTTTGAAGGGCCCGGAATCCTCCGAAGCCCAATGGATTGGCAGTATACCGTGGAGAGTGCTAACTTTCCGCGCTCCCTTTTCGATTCGCGCCCCATAGCGCTAAACTCGAATCGTTCCGACAAGGAGAAGCCTATGCCTACCCAGATTTTCGTCAACCTACCGGTCCGCGATCTCGCCAAAAGCAAAGAGTTCTTCGAGCATCTCGGCTACCATTTCAACCCCCAGTTCACCGACGACCGCGCCGCGTGCCTGGTGATCAGCGACACGATCTACGCGATGCTTTTGGATCACGGGCGGTTTCAAGACTTCACGTCTCGCAAAATCGCCGACGCGCGTGAGACCACCGAAGTCCTGCTCGCGCTTTCGATGGACAGCCGCGAGGCCGTCGACGAGATGCTTCGGAAAGCCGAAGAGGCGGGCGGCAAGGCGTTTCGCGAGCCGGCGGACCACGGCTTCATGTACGAGCGCAGTTTCGAAGATCTCGACGGACACGTGTGGGAGATCTTTTGGATGGACCCCGCGAACGTTCCTTCATAGGCTTCCCTGCTCCAAACGGGGCTTCGCAACATCCGAGCGGGGCCCTGCGGGTACTCTATCCGGCGATTCTCTACCGAATGGGGGCCAATGTAAATTCCTATGTCACTCGCACACAAGATCGCCGAATTCGCCTGCGGGCTCGAATATAAAGATTTGACGCCGGAGTCGATCCACGAAGTCAAGCGCCGCTTGATCGACTCGATGGGCTGCGCCATGGGCGCATGGACCGCGCCGCCGGTCAAGATCGCCCGCATGCTGGCCTCCCTTAGCACCAGCGAGCTTGGCGCGACCGTCGTCGGCACGCGCCACGAGACGACGCCCGAACTGGCGGCCTTCGCCAACGGCGCGATGTTCCGCTATCTGGACTATAACGACACCTACCTCAGCAAAGAACCGGCGCACCCCAGCGACAACCTCGCCGCGATCCTCGCCGTGGCGGAGGCGTTCGGCCTCGACGGCAAATCCGTGATCCTCGGCACCGTCATCGCGTACGAAGTGCAGTGCCGCCTGTGCGACGCTTACTCCATCCGCTCGCGCGGCTGGGACCACGTCACCTACGGCAGCTTCAGCACCGTGGCGGGCTGCGGCGCGATGCTGGGCTTCGACGAAGAGACCATGGTGCACGCGCTCGGCCTATCGGGCGTTCCGAACAACGCCATGCGCCAAACCCGCGTCGGCGAACTGTCGATGTGGAAGGGATGCGCCTTCGCCAACGCCTCGCGCAACGGCGTGTTCGCGACGCTTCTGGCCCACATGGGGATGACCGGCGCTTCGCAGGTGTTCGAAGGCGAGATGGGCTTCTTCGCCGAAGTCTCGCGCGATTCGTTCGACATCGAGAAGTTCGGCGGGAACGGCGAGCCGTTCATGATCAATAAGACCTACATCAAGAAGTATCCGGCCGAGTATCACAGCCAGAGCGCGGTCGACGCCGCAGAGCAGATCCTCGCCGAGCGCGGCCGACTGTTCACGCCGGACGAGGTCGAAGAGATCACGATCGCGACGTTCAACGCGTCTTACGAGATCATCGGCGGAGAGCCCGAGAAGTGGCGCCCGCAGTGCCGCGAGACCGCGGACCACTCGCTGCCCTACATCACGTGCGCCTGTCTGGTGGACGGTCAGGTCACGCAGGCCACCTACGATGAGAAACGCTTCCGAGACGAGTCGCTGCTCTCGCTGGTCGCTAAAACCAAGGTCGTACCGGACGAGGAGTTGAACAAGCTCTATCCCGAGCAGGGCATTCCGAACCGCCTCACGATCAAGATGAAGGACGGCACCACCTTCGAAAAGCGCGTCGACGCTCCCAGCGGCCACGCATTGAACCCGATGACCGACGACGAGGTCGAAGCCAAGTTCCACTCGATGGCCGATCTCCTGCTCGGCTCGGACGGTTCGGACCTCGCCCTGGAGACGATGTGGGATCTGGAGACTCAAGAGGATCTGACCGACATCATGACTTCGATGATCGTCTAACCCATCGTGAAACGTTGGGTGATCGCGATCGACGGCCCCGCCGGGGCTGGTAAGAGCACCGTGGCCAAGCGATTGGCCGCGGAACTCGGTTTAACCTATCTCGATACGGGCGCGATGTACCGCGCCCTGGCCCTCAAAGCCTCGCGCGCGGGCCTTAACGCCTCTCAAGCCGACGCCGCCGCGACGCTGCTCGAATCCACCGAGATCGCGTTCGGAGCGGGCGAACCCCAGCCTGTATTTCTAGACGGTGAAGACGTCACGGCCGCGATCCGCACGCCGGACATCGCCGAACTCGCCAGCGCCCTCAGCGCGCACCGCGCGGTCCGCGAAGGGCTGGTCGCGCGCCAGCGAGCCATCGTGGCCCAGGGCGGAACGGTGCTGGAAGGGCGAGACGCCACCACGGTCATCGCTCCCGAAGCGGACCTGAAGATCTATCTGACCGCCAGCCTCGAAGAGCGCGCGCGGCGACGCCAGGTCCAATACGGCGAGCAAGGCCAAGAGATCGAGTTCAATTCGGTGCGCGGCGAAGTCGAGCAGCGCGACCATCGCGACATCAGCCGGAAAGAGAGCCCGCTGCAAGTCGCTCACGGCGCGAAAGTCATCGAAAGCGGCGGACTCACCATAGACGAAGTCGTGACACGTATCCGCGCCGCGCTTCCCTAGCGCTCTACTCGACAGGCGGGAAAAAGCGATCCTTTCTGGCCCAAGAGGCGGCCGCGTGATCGCTCAGCCGGAGATCGTATTCTTGCCCGCGTCGAAAGATGAGCGTGCTCCACTCCAGACGCGCTTTGGCCTCGACCGCGCTGGGGCTCCCCTGCAATCGCCATTCCACGTCCTCGTACTTCGTCATTTCGCTGAGGCGGTGCCGAAATTCGGGCGTGGCCCGGCTCAGAATATCCTCGAAACTCGAGGGCCACTGGCCATATTTGCCGCGGTATTCATAGCACAGAACCTCCATCCACCAATGGTAGCCGCGCGGCGGTCCCGCAAGGCTCGGCCAAAGCGCCAAATACACGATCAACCCCGTCGCAAGCGCGACGGTCAGCCATTTCACGGGGGCGCCTAAAGAACGGTTCCAAAAAGGAGCGGATTCGGGATCGAAATCCAGCATCGCGTTCGTTTCTACGCTCAAAGGCCCCTCGGCATGATCGCACGAGAGACCTTTTTCGCATCGGATCGGGAAGCGTCAGCGCAACAAAAGAGCCTCCTCGATCGCCACCGGCAAACGGCTGCCCGCGACTTCGTCGTTCATCCGTATCAAGCGGCCCTCGCGGTCGAGAAAGAACTTATGTTCCCCGCCCCCGAACGCATACTCCTCTCGAAGCTCCGAGCTGTTCAAAGTCCGGCAGGTCAGATCGTATTTTGCGTTGATCTCCCGGATCTTCGCGTCGTCTTTGCCGTCCAAGCAGATCGAGACGAACTCGAAACCGCGGTCCTTATACTTCAAATAGACTTCGTGCAATCGCGGTAACTCCGCGACGCAACTGCTTCAACCGCTCGGCCAGAAGTTGATTAAGACGATCTTCCCGCGGTAGTCCTTCATGTCAAAGGGACGACCGTAGACATCGGACATCGAAAGCTCCATCGGAGTCTTCCGCCACGCAAAGATCGAGTTCTTTCGCGCCGCCCAAGCCTGGACTTCCTCGTTCGGATGCACCATCAAGCGCTCGGTAAAACGCTGCATGGCCTCGACGTCCAATCCCAAGCTCCCCGTGTAGTTGTACATGCTCGAGATCGGATACGTGATCCCAAATCCACCCCCCTGACTCTCTCCTCGAGCTTGAATCGCCAAATACTCGTCGATCTTCGCCAGGAAGTCGTCCAGATCGAACGGCTTATTGAATCGGTAAGGCGCGTTGCGGGAGCGATGCATCCCCCAACGAAGCTCGTTCATGATCAAGCTCAAACGCTGAGCGTCCGTCACCGCCGGCGCGGCCATGAACTCCGCCCGCATCGACGCATATGCCATGCGCCAGGCGGAAAACGCCGCCTCGTCCACCGGCACCGGAAGGTATCGATCCTGCGCTTGTAAGCGGGCGCCGGCCTCTGCGTCCTGCCAATAGCCGACCTGCGCGGCGTTTGTGGACACCAACCACTCATACCGGCGAACATCGTCCGGGAAACGACGCCAAAAGTCGAGCCCCCGCTCTCGCATTTGGCGATTGCTTTCCTCGCGTTGACGATAGCTCGCCACCCGATCCGCTTCCCCACTCAGTCCGACAGAAGGCGCGCTGATCGCTTTCCAGGCGCGATCGGCGTCCGATTCGAGATACCCGGAAAGCGCAAGAACGATCGAAATAATCGAAACAGTAAACCCATGCATAAATACCTCTCCCCGGACCCCGCTTGCCGGGGTCCGGGAGTATCTCTTTAGTTCGAGGCGCTCGCCGTCGAATCTTTGCGCAATAGATTGTAATACCAGTCGTCGATATGACCGACAAGACTTGCCGAAGGGAATTCCGTCGTCTTTCGAGGATACTTCAGGATATCTCCGATCTTATATTGCTTCCATGCAAGATGCACAGTGCTTGCAGCGGTCGTACCCCAATCGCGATAATGAACTTTCATCGCTTTCGCATGGCCGTCACACCAGCCGACGGTCGAAAGATCGTTCGTATGCCGTCCATGATAGGTTGTGATGCTGCCATAGCTTCGTCCAAAAATCAATTGATACCGATAACTATAGCCTAAGGTCGTATTATAAGCCGCTGAATCGGCAATCATGCTCGTTTCCGCAGGAAGTTCGATATCGGAGAAACTAGCCGAAGCAATCCCCTGATACATGATGACCTGGTTCAATCCATAGGCGACAGGAATCAATTCTCCGGGTGAATTTGCATGATTTGGAAGATCGCGCGCAGAAACACAGTCCATAATAGGAATGTTCTTCATATAAGGTTGGATTGTTCCTTTCGACATATCGTACGTATAATTCGTCGAATCGGTACGATCTTGTGCAAACCATGGCCAATACCAAATCACTCTTCCATCTTCGATCCGGGTATACCAGTTTCGTGGAAGAATGTCGTCATAGTCGCCGGCATAAAGCATAAATGCCAGCGAGATCTGCTTCACATTCGAGACGCAGGTCGCCTTTTTCGCGGCTTCTTTCGCTTGGGCAAACACTGGAAACAAGATCGCGGCCAGCGTCGCGATAATCGCGATGACGACGAGTAATTCGATCAACGTAAAGCCGGATCGAGACGGTGTATGATGAAGATTGCGATTCATAAAGGATGATCCTCCTGAGTGATCGCGGAGGGGTGCGACTCCAACTCGCTTCCCTCCAGCCTCTTCCGGCTCGCACGCCGCAAGAGAGACGACGAAAGGTGGGCGGTCAGACATCCCACCGGCAGCCAATAAAGCGCTAGAAAAACCGTATAGAGGATCCCGCTTCGGTCCGGGAGCAGCATCGCGCCAGGCAGGACCGCACAGATAATGATCAGCGCCATCACCCGATAGACCGCGCCCGCCGCCCCGACCGGAATCATGCGTCCGCAAATCCAACCGCATATGAACGGCGCGAGGATCGGAAAACCGACGGTCACGAAGAACTGCCACGTAAAATCGGGATACGGGAGCGGCTCAGGAAAGCGCTCGCGAATTTCGGCTGGTGTATAGCCACGCCCCAGTGCCCGCGAGTTCGGGAGGTAGACCTTGACCTGAAGAAAGATCAGATACAGCACGTTCGCGATGCCGAACGTGCCGCCCGCGATCGAATTCGCGCGGCCGAGCCCATTCGCGACCGGCGAGTCGAGGCTGCATTCGAAGTAGTCCTCCAGCATTTTCGACGCAAGGAGTTTGGGATCTCCATGCGCGTGAACCGCTTTGAGCGTGGCGGTATCCAGATCGATGCCTTCGAGCACAAAGTCGCGGCTTTCTTGCTCCAACCAATAGGCCGTCTCGTCGCAAAGATGTCCTAAAAGATCCTCCGGAACCGTACCCAGCAGATGATCCGCGACTTTCTCGATATAAGAGTAAATCGCCGGATGCCAATGCGGCTTCAGATACGCGGTGGCGCTAAGCGGTTTCACCGGCGGTCTCCTTCAGGACATGTCCGATCGCGTTCACATACTCATGCCAAGCGTCGATCTGACGCTCGACCTCGGCCTGCCCTTTATCGGTGAGATGGTAAATGCGGCGCGAGCTTTCCCCTTCCGGCGCTTCCCACTCGCCCCGGATCAGGCCATCCTTTTGAAGCCGGTTCAAGAGCGGATACAGCGTGCCCTGCTGAAAGACCAGGCGCCCCTCGCTCATCCGCTGGAGCTCCTTCGCGATATCGTATCCGTATCGTGCCCGCTCGCGGAGCATCGCCAAAACGATCAGCGACGGCCCGGCATTGATCAAAAACCCGTTTCCTTTCCGCATTAGTTATTTACTCTATGCAGTTATCTGCTCTAGGCAGTATAACGCACTTCTCGGAAAAAGCCAAATGCACGAAACGGGGCAGAGATCCTCCAAGCCTTTACGTCCACCGAAAGGCGATGTACAGCGCCACGACGAAAACCAGGAAGACCAGCAGCGCGAACCTCCGCGCGAATCCTTCCGGTCGAGCCGCCCGCCCCGAATCGACGGAGGCCCCACACATGGGGCAGAAACGATAAGTCGCACTGAGCGGAGCATGGCAAGACGGGCATCGCATATCAAATTTCCTATGCGGGGAGGATCGGACAGGCCCTCCTCCCCGTCTTTCAAGCGCTTACTCTCAATTCGATAGGGCCAAAGCCCCCGTACCACTCGACCGTTTTAATCGACAATCGAGCTTGAAATGCGTACCAAGGAACCCCTTCCGAATCAATATCCCTACAAAGGATACATCCCCTCAAAGGATAGTGTCAAGTACCAAGCTTCAAATCGATGCGGCGAAGAAATGAAACGACCGAGCAGCATGAGCGGTGGGGCAAAATCTTGCGCAGCGCGAGGCAGAAAGCCGGTCTCACACAAGCCGATCTTGCAGCCAAACTGCATCGTCCTCAATCTTTCGTCGCCAAGGTCGAATCGGGAGAACGAAAACTCGAGATGATCGAGTTCATCGAATACGCCAACATCTTGGGTGCCGATCCAGGCAAGCTCGTCGAGGCCCTTCTTAGCGTCTAAATCGCTTCCCCTCGCGTTCATTTCATTCCGATTCAGGAAAAGGCTTCCCTCCTTAAACTCCCTCAAACCCCGTTAGGGAGCTTCAAAAAAAGGGACGCTCTTTCAACAAGAGCGTCCCCAGGAAGGGTCGATCGAAACGTTAATTAAGGACGCACTTTTGTTTTGTCCATGTAATAGGTATCAATTGCATATCTAGGGTCAGTGGCGTTAGGAAGAGCAGTAAATTGACGAGGGTACTTCAGAATATCACCCATCTTATTCTCTTTCAATACTGCGGCAGAATAGCCGGAAGGATTATCATAAGGGCGATACTGCACTTTCATTGCCTTTGCGTGCCCATCATACCACCCAAATACCGCGTTATCTCCCGCATGTCTTCCATGAGGCATTGACGTTCCATTCATCGACAAAGTCCCACGCGTGAGATAGATCCTGCGGGCCAATTTATAGCTTATCCCTTCTGGCTTCCAAACGGTATCCAGAGAAACGCTATCTCCAAAAATAACCGTCTCGGCAGGTTCCTCAAGCTCTGACATTAAAATCCCTGGCAAGGAAGTGGTAGGAGTCGTCATAATGCCTCCGTTTGCGCCATAGGCCACATAATAATTATAATACGCCAAGGGTGGTATTTGTTGCGAAGACATACAATCCATAACCTGAATACTCTTCATATAAGGTCCAATTAAGCCTTTACTATAATCGACTTGCATAGGCCATGTAAGTTCATTTGCCTGTGCAAACCAATAAGCATATAATCCAGGAGTCGTCGTACTATAGATCATCATTGGCATGACATTGTCGTCATAATCTTCGCTATACAAAATGCTTGCCAATGCCATCTGCTTCACATTGCTGATACAGGTCGCCTTTTTCGCCGCTTCCTTCGCTTGCGCGAAGACCGGGAACAGAATTGCCGCGAGAAGCGCGATGATCGCAATGACGACCAAGAGCTCGATCAGGGTAAATGCCCGACTCTTCCGAGAGAGATTCGATGAAGCGAAATGATACATTCTTATTTTTCCTCCAAAGGGTATCGACGCGAGAGCTCTGTAGCTCTCGCTGCCCGTAATCGCAACTTACGGGTTCTTAGTGACGAAAGGTAGGCCGTAAGACAACCTACCGGCAGCCAAAAAGCGATTTGAAATAACGCATATAAGAGCCCCTCGGTTTTCGGAAGGAGCAGCGCCCCCATCACGAACGAGTAAAAGATCAAAGGGGTTAAGGCGTGATAGACGGCGACCGGCGCTCGGCTCGGAATTTTTAACCCGCAAACCCAGCCGGCCACGAACGGAACCAAAATCGGATAGAGCACCGTGACGGCGAATTCGAGAGAGAAATCGGGAAACGGGAGCGGCTCGGGCCAAACTGCCCGTACCTCGGCGGGACTGAACGGAATATGTAAGGCCGCACGGGCCGGCATAAAAATTCGGATTTGAAGCAGGATCACATAAAACACTTGGGCGAGTGCAAACCAGCTGAACGCGAAAAGGTTCGCGCGCCCAAAACGGCGCGTGAGCCCCTGCGTGCCATGTCGATCGACCCACTGATGTAAGAATTCATTGGCCGCGTCTTCGGGCGCGCCGTAGAGCTCGGTCGCTCGCTCGGTCGCCGAGTCGAGCGTCAAGCCCTCGCGGCAGTATCGTTCGATGAGATGCTCAAGGTGATCGGCGCTCTCCAGCCATAAACGCTCGCATTGCTCCTCCGGCACCCGGCCGAAAAGAGGATCGACCATCCGGTCGAGATAGCCGTCCAGCTTGGTGTTCCCGGTCGAATAACGGCCGGACAAGCTGCGGGACGCGATCGAAGCGCTAGCGGGCACGCTCATTGGGGTTCAATCCGACGATTCGATACATCGTCATAGAGAATTCATGAAAGGTCTCAAGGCGCTTTTCCAGCTCCTTTTGCCCCTTATCGGTGATCGTGTACACCCGCCGCGGCCGCTCCCCCTCACGCACGTCCCACTCGCTGACGATCAGCTCCTCATCCTCCATATCGTGCAAGAGGGGATAGAGAGTCGCCTGCTTAAACTCCAGCATCTTCTCCGAACGGCGCTCCAACTCGTACAGAATCCCGTATCCATGCGTCGGACCGTCTTTCAAAATGGCGAGCAGCAGCGTCCGAGTATTGCCTCGTAAGAGGTCGCTGATCGAAATGTCTTGGGTTCTCTTTTTCAAAACTCTTTCTCCCCTCGATTGGCATGATACTATGCCTAACAAGGTATCAGGATTATAACACGGCTTCATGAAAAGCCCAAGGCTTGTTTTTGAACTCGCCGGGTTACTGCAAAACGATCTGGAGGTCTTTGCGCAAGAGCGTGCGCGCACGGAAAAGCCAACTTTTGACCGTCCCGACCGGCTTTTCGAGCTCCGCCGCGATGCTCAAGATGTCCATCTGCCGAAAGTGGCGCATCAAGATGATGCGCTTGTAGTTCTCGGGCAGCCTGCCGATCGCCTCTAGAAGTGCACTCTCGCGGAAGGGCGCGAACGTACGCTCTTCGAACTCATCCGAAGGGTCCGGCAGGGCAAACTCGACGTCGCTGAAACGTAGGCCCACACGGCGGCGAGACCGAATGATGTCGACGCAGCAGTTGGCGCAGATCCGGCATAGCCAGGGCTTCAGCGGCTTCTCGGGATGAAAGTCACGCAGCCCGCGAATCGCTTTTACAAACGTCTCCTGGATCGCATCGTGCGCGTCGTCGGCGTTGCGGAGCATGCGGAGCGCGATCGCCATCAACGCGGGCCGATACTCGTCGCAGATCAACTCGAACGCGACCGATTCCCCCGCTAAAGCGCGGGATACCAGATGGGTCTCCCAATTCGGAGTGCGTGCTCTCATCTCCCTCTCCCGGATTGTATCCCGATCCCCTTTTTTCGACAAGAGTCCCCAAGAATCTTCCCTACTTGCGAAACGAAAAGCCGCTTGAATCGTTCTTATTGGATAAGAGCTTCGAAACGGGCCACTGGCCCGACAAGTTTTGGTGGAGGTCCCTCCGAAAAGTGAAGGATAGAAGGCGCCCCTTTCGAATCGCGTCTTTGCTCGTCATCGGGCTGATGCTCGGCTTTGCCGCCGACTCAAGCATGCGTCCGACACGGTTCTTCGCCACCGGCTATACGCCGCGGCAACACAACGAAATCACCGCGTACGTACCCCTGATGCGCCGCGTTCTACCCCAGCTCGAACGGCGCTATCGCACCGTACCGATCGAGACGACGCGTCAGTTGGCCCGAGATTGGATCGAAACCCGGCGAACGCACGGCCTCAGCGATCTACCCCCCGCAAACCTCTACGACGACCTGCGCAGTGGGGCCAAAGGCCAGATCTACAGCGCCCGAACGCGCCTGATGAACGATCTGATGCGCGCCGGCGAAGACGAGATCTTCGACGAAAGGATCGAAGAGGGGGTATCCGATCTGCTCCTCGCACTCGAGATGTCGCAGATGCTGAAGTTCGCCGGAGGGCACATGGCGATCCAAACGTGCCGCGATCAGATCCGGATCCTCGAAAAGCTGATGGCGGTGGATTATTCCCAGCGTCCCGATCTCGCCGCGAAGGCGCTCGCCGAACTCGATACGCTCGAAGACGAACCCCTCAATCGCGAGACGCTGATAAGTAAGTTCTCAAAGAGTTCGGAGTTCGACCTGCTTCCCCAAAACCGCTCGCTTCGGGTCGCGAACGCGAGTCTAGGCCAGTTCCAAACCCGGGAGAATCTCATCGACTCCTCTTGGCGTTCGCAAAGCCAATTTCTGAGCACTTTACACGCTTTTTACGCGCATCTTCGAGCTCCTTCGATTCAGACAAAAATGTAGATTATTCGTCTGGCGCACTTGATTTTAAGTCCTTTAAAACTATATTATTCTTTCCAGTTTCAATGAATTGTTTCTCGTTGAACGGTTTAACCAGGGACTTAGAGAGAATGCGTTTAAAAGCTTTTACATTGATTGAACTCCTCGTGGTGATCGCGATTATCGCGATCCTGGCCGCGATCCTGTTCCCGGTCTTCGCCCAAGCCAAGGAAGCGGCGAAAAAGACCACCTGCATCAGCAACGCCAAGCAGCTCGGCCTCGCGATCATGATGTACGCCACGGACAACGAGGCGTATCCGATGCACTCCTCGCCGAACACGATGAGCCCCCGCATGCGCTGGGCGGACTACATCTATCCGTATGTGAAGAACGAGCAGCTTTTCGCGGAGCCGACGGCCCCGAAAGAGTACATCGACAAGCCCTTCGCGCATAATCCGAGCGCACTCTGGGGCGGCTACGGCTACAACTACCAATACCTGGGCAACTCGCGCGAGCTCGTCGGCTATTCACTTCCTTTCACCGCGACCGACGGAGAGATCGAATACCCGGCGAACACGATCGCGGTGGCCGACACCATCGGAGGTCGCAACAGTTCGAACGCGATCTCGGCGACCTATACCGTCGATCCCCCGCTCGGTTCGGATCGAGGCAGCGGACGCTCGGCGCCCCACTCCCTGTTCTACGATGGGAACAACCCTTCGAACCGCGCCATGCCGGCTGCCCGGCACACCGGCCGCGTGGTCGTGAACTTCTGCGACGGGCACGCCAAGGCGATGTCCCCCGCGGCGATCGACGACTCGAACGGCGACGGCCAGCCCGACAACGGCTGGTGGAACGGGCGCAACGATCCGATCAACCGCAACTAATCTCAGGCCGAGAGACGAAAGAAAGCACGAAAGGCTCGCCTCATCCGAGGCGGGCCTTTCGTCATAAAACGTAGCGATGCGGAGCCTTCGAACTCAACTCTTGCTCAGCCATCTCGCGCTCGCGCTTTTGATGGGGATCGTCATGGCGAACGCGGCGGGACACTTCTTCTCGCTGAGCAACTCGATCGAGGAGGTGCTAGAGAGCAACTTCCAAACCGTGCTCTCGGCGCAAAAGATGAGCGACGCGCTCGATCGCCAAGAGACGGCGATCATCTTCTACTTCGTGGGACATCCCGAAGAGGCCCAAGAACAGGACCAAAATTCCGAGCCGGAGTTCCGCCAAGCGCTCGATTCGGCGAAAACCCACGTACTCGGCAAAGACGAGAAGCGCTTGGTCGATTCGATTTCCGCCGAATACGACCGATATCGCGAAGCCGTCGGCCGGCTCTTCGGCTCGCCGGCCCGAAACCGTACCGAACTGTTCGAGATGTATTACACCGACGTCCGACCGCACATGAGCTCGCTTAAAAAAGACACGGCGCAGATGCTCAACCTCGGTCAAACCCATATCGTGGAAGCGAACCGCCGCGCGCGCCAAGAGGCCCAGCGCGCTTCATGGGGCACAATCCTCGTCACCCTGGTGGCGCTTGGCCTTGCGGTCGTTTTGGCGCTTCGCATCGTTCGCATCGCCCTACACCCTCTCGCGGTCGTCGCGCGCCATGCCGAACGCATCGGCCAAGGCCACTACGAAGGCCGTCTCCCGATCGACCGCGACGACGAGATCGGCAGCCTCGCCCAAGCGTTCAATCTGATGACCGATCGCTTAACCGAGGCGCGCAAAACCGAGGAGCGCCGCCTACACCGTGCCGAAAGAATGTCGGACGCTGCCCTCGAAAGCTTGTACGATCCGGTGGTCGTGACGGACGCTAAAGGGCGACTCGTGCATTTGAACCGAGCAGGCGAAGATCTTTTCGGCCCCATTCCCGCCGCGCGCGCTTCGATGAAAGAGCATCTGGCGGACCACCGCATCGTCGACGCGATCGAAAAGGCGATCCACCAAGTGAAGGTCTCGGCGGCGGAAGACGAAAAGTCGTTCGTGCGCGTGCGGCGTGGAGACGTCGAACGCTCGTACCGACTCCGGGTAAGCCCGATGATCGACGAGGAGACCGTCTTGGGCGCGGTGGCGGTGCTCGAAGACGTCACCTACATGCGCGAGCTGGACCGGCTCAAAAACGAATTCATCGGCGTCGCCTCACACGAGCTTCGTACACCGGTCACCTCGCTGATGCTCGGGACGGATCTGCTGCTGGAGGGCACGCTCGGCGCGCTCAACGACGCCCAGCGCCAAGTGGTAGACGCGCAGCGCGAAGACCTGGGCCGTCTGCAGCGGCTGATGCAAGATCTCCTCGATCTATCGCGGCTAGAGAGCGGGTCCCGCGCCCCTCACCGAGAGCTCGTCTCACCCGAAGCGCTGCTCCGAGAGACCGAGCAAGGGGTGCGCTTGTCGGCCGAGCGGAAAGGCGTACGGCTCTCGGTCGAAGTCCAGCCGGGCCTGCCGAGGGTCTCGGCGGACCACGGCCAAATCGTACGCGCCCTGACGAACCTTTGCGACAATGCGGTCCGCCACACTCCGACGGGAGGTTCGGTCACCCTCAAAGCCGTCGCCTCGAACGACGCAATCGCCGAAGGGAATGATGTAACCTTCGCGGTGGTGGATACGGGCGAAGGAATTCCCGCCGAATACCTGGCGAGAATTACCGAACGGTTCGTCCAAGTCCCCGGAGCGACCCGTGGAGGAGCGGGGCTGGGTCTGGCGATCACGAAAACGATCGTCGAGGCGCACGGCAGCGTCCTCGAAGTCGAAAGCGAGCTCGGCCAAGGAAGCCGGTTCGGTTTTCGACTGAGCGCCCCATTGGCGCCCGATTCCGCAGAGCAAGGAGAATAACGGCGTGAGCGCGCGCATTTTGATCATCGACGACGAAGCGAACATCCGCACCATGGCGCGGCTGACGCTCGAACACGCGGGCTATACGGTCGAGACCGCCGCGGAGGGCAAAGAGGGGTTGGAGAAGTTCGGCGACGGGTCGCAATGGGACCTGGTGCTGCTCGACCAGCGGATGCCCGGGCTCACCGGGCTCGAAGTCCAACAGGAGATCGTCAAACGCAAGCCCGACGCAAGGCTCGTCATGATCACGGCCTTCGGCTCGATCGAGATGGCGCTCGAAGCGATGCAGGCGGGCGCCCTAGACTTTCTGCGAAAGCCGTTCTCCTCCGAGACGCTGCGCCGCACTCTCGAATCGGCCCTCGCGCGTCCGGCCCAACGCATGGCCGCCGTCCCGATCGGCATGGCCTGCAAAGAGTTCACGCGCACCACCATCAACGGCTTCAGCTTTGAGCTGGACGAACGCGAGATCGACGAGCACACGAACGACTACCTGCTGCATTTCAAAGTCACCTCCCCCTCGGGCGAAGCCACGCCCGTCCTCGTCACGCTTCCCGCCTACGTGCGAGAGCTCGCCAAAGCCTACGCCGATATCGAGGAAGCTCCCGGCGGCGCGCGCTTTTGGGAGGCGATGGGCGAAGAGGCGCTCGCCAGCGCGCTCTGGCAGAACGCCGAGGTCCCCGCGGGCGGCAAGATGCGCCTGGAAGACCTGACGCAAAACCTCCAGCGCTGGCTCGATCAAGTGTTGACCGTGGAGCTGTCTCCAAGAATCCAAGATGTCTAATCTCCCTCCGAATCCCGAACCGGCCCCCGCGAAGGGCCGCCTCAAGGTGTTTCTCGGCTTCGCCTCCGGCGTGGGCAAAACCTACGCTATGTTGGATGAAGCCCTTCGCCGTCGCCAGCGCGGCCAAGACGTGGTGCTCGGCGCGCTCGAATCCCACGGGCGAAAAGAGACCCAAGACCTCGCCGCCCAATTCGAATCGGTTCCCGGCGGCGTCGACGAGCGCGGCGAATCGCGTCCCGATCTCGACACGCTCTTGAAGCGCAAGCCCGATCTCGTCTTGATGGACGAGTTGGAGCGAGCGTATTCAAGCTCCGGTCCTTTCGAAAGGCGTTGGCAAGAGGTGCAAGCGCTCCTCGATGCAGGCATCTCGGTGCTCACCACACTCGACGTGCAGCATCTGGAAAGCCTGAACGACCTGGTGCACGATATCACCGGCGTCCAGATCCGCAACACCGTGCCGGATCAGCTTCTCAAAGAAGCGGACGAAGTGGAGATGGTCGATCTCACCCCCCGAGCGCTCATCAACCGTTTGAACCGAGGCGTGATCTTCCCCGAAGAGGAGATCACGCCCGAGCGAGAAAAGCTGTACCGCGAGGGGAATCTGAGCGCGCTCCGCGAGCTCGCCCTGCGCGAAATCGCGGAGCATGTGGATTTCGACGTCGAGGAGTACCGGCGCGAAAAGGGGATCGCCAAGCCCTGGGCGGCCCACGACAAAGTAATGCTGTGCATCAGCCCGACCCGCTCTTCCCTACGGCTGGTGCGCCGAGGGTGGCGCGCCGCTCAACGGCGGCACGCCGATATCGTCGCGGTCTGCGTGGAAGACCGCCCCGCTTCGATCGATCCCAAGCTGCGCGACGATTTCAACCTCGTCGAGCGACTCGGCATGTCGATCATCCGCCTCCAAGGCAACGTGAGCGAGCAGCTTGTGAAGTTCGCGCGCGAAAACGGCATCACCGAGATCGTCATCGGGCACTCCATGCGCACCCGTCTGCAAGAATCGATCAAGGGCTCGATCATCAGCACACTGGCTCGCGAACTCCGCAACATCGACATCCTCGTCGTGGCGGCGGAGACTCCGACGCCCCAACACGAAGAATAAGGTTGCACTCAATACCCCTTAGGGGTATAATAGAATCGTTGTGATGCCTCGTTGGAACCTGGATAAGATCGGAGCCTACGCGAGTACGATCTGCGCGGTGCATTGCCTTTTGACGGGCGTCGCGCTGGGCATGCTCTCGGTGATCGGGCTCGGGTTCCTCGGCAGCGTGACCAGCGAGATCCTGTTTATCGTGGTGGCCGTCTCGGTAGGCGTCTTCGCCGTCGTCCACGGCATCCGAAAACACCGCTCGTACATTCCTTCCCTCTTCTTCGTATTCGGGCTGGTCTGCATCGTGCTGAAGTTCGCTGCCTTCAAGCACACTCACGACCCCGCGCACGCGGGGCATACCCACGGCCCGGCGAGCGACGGATGGATCAGCACCGCTCTGGCCGTCCTCGGCGGGCTATCGCTGGTCGCTTTCCATGTAATGAACCTGCGGATGACCCGCAAATGCGGATGCTCGCAACCGCATCCCTCTTGCGAACCCCACGCTTTAGAGGTCGATCTTCCGCGTGATGCGTAAGTTCGGCACCGGTAGCAGGCTCTGATCGCGGCGCAAAGGCATATTGCTTTGCCCTCCGAACAGCATCGTAATCCTCTCTTCGGCCTCGCGCACGTACTCTTCCATCTGGCGCTCGAAGTCACGCCGTGTCTCTTCGAACTGGTCGAGCAGCCGCAAGATGACGTCGACGCCCGCGAGATTCACCCCCATCTCCTGCGTCAACCTTTGGATGCGCCGCACACGCTCGATGTCGGCCTCGCTGTAGAGCCGGTTCTTCGCTCCGACCCGCGCCGGGACGACCAACCCGAGCCGCTCATACTGCCGCAACGTCTGAGGATGCACGCCGCAAAGACTGGCCGCCACCCCGATCATATAGACGGGTCGATCTTTCATATCGCCTGCTCCTGGAGGGACGCCAGGGACTGGAGCAGCTCCCGCTGCTTCTCCGTCAGCTTCTTGGGCACAGTGATCTTGATCCTGGCGAACAGATCGCTCCGTCCGCCACTCATCTTGGCGATCCCCTGCCCCGCCAATCGGAACGTTTGGCCGCTCTGCGTGCCTTCGGGGATCTTCATCGTCACTTTGCTCCGCAAGGTCGGCACCGAAATCTCCCCACCGAGCGCCGCCAGATGGAACGGCACCGGCACTTCGACCTCCAGATTCTCGCCGCTCACTTTGAATTGAGGATGCGCGGCCCAGCGAACGGTGACGTACAGATCGCCCGCTTTGCCGCCGACGCCGCCCGCGCCCTTCCCCCCGACACGCAGCTTTTTACCGTCTCCGATCCCCGCCGGAATCGTTACCTCCACGCGTTTGGTCGTGGGTGTCGTCACCACGCCTTGGCGGGTCCGCGATGCGTCGACCGTCTGGTAGGCCACCGTCCGCTTGGTGCCCTTGTCGATCTCGGCCAGAGGGACCTCGATCGTCTTTTCGACGTCGCGTGGCTGCGACATCTGGATCTCTTCGAAATCGATTCCACCCTGGCCGCCCCCGCCAAAGCCGGTGAAGAGGTTCTGGAAGATGGTTTCGAACCCACCGCCGCCGCCCCGACCGGCCGTCGGATCGACGCGGAATTCGAAATGCCCTCCCCCGCTGGGTCCGGCGCCAGGCCCCGCGTAAGCGCCCGCCGGGCCGAAATGCTGCGCCTGCTCCCACTGCTCGCCGAACTGGTCGTACAGTTTGCGCTTTTCGGCATCGGCCAGCACGTTATGCGCCTCGCTGACCTCTTTGAAACGCTCCTCGGCCTTCTTATCGCCGGGATTGACGTCCGGGTGATATTTGCGCGCGAGCTTGCGATACGCGCTCTTGATCTGTTTTTCGTCCGCCGAACGCGGCACCCCGAGCAATTGATAATAGTCCTTCGCCATCTGCTTCTAACTCACTCAATGACATGAGTATACAACGCTCAAGTGAGGGAATCGGTTCCAGGTTCGGGCACGATTCGAAAGGGGTAATCAAACGGCCCGAAAGCTCCGATGATTTTTACTGTGGAGCTTCAGAGTCTCAAGATTAAGGTCTCACGTAGCGAGAACCTCTCCGTTCTGCCCCAGATCGTGAGTTCCGTATTGCGACTCGTGGACAGCCCCCACGCCTCCACGCGCGAGCTCGAACGGATTATTCAGCGCGACCCCGCGATCACCGCCAAAATCCTGCGGGTCGCCAACTCGGCGTACTACGGCCTGGAGCACGTGCATTCGATCTCGCACGCCATCGCGGCGCTGGGATTGAACAACATCCGCTCGCTCGTGGTGGGCGTCGCCTACCAGCAGATCATCTCGGGGCGGCAAAGCTCGGAGCATTTCAGCAAGCTGGGCTTTTGGCGCCACAGCTTGGCGGTCGCGATCGGCGCGCGCATCTTCGCCAAACTCCTCATGCCCGACCAAGTGGAGGAACTCTACGGCGCCGGCATGATGCACGACGTCGGAATCCTCGTGATGGACCGGTTCTATCCCGAGCAGCTCGATCAAGCGATCAAGCAATCGCAAGAGCAAGGACAGGAGCTGCATTTCGTGGAGCAGGGAGTGTACGGCTTCGACCACACCCATGTGGGCGGGCTGCTGGCGGAATCGTGGGGGTTTTCCCCTGCGATGGCCCACGCCATCCGGTATCACCACGACCCCGAAGAGGACGAAGAGTACGCGCACACCACACGAATCGTGGCCGCGGCCAACCATCTGGCGCATCGATGCGGCTTTCCCGGCGCGGGCGCGACGCTCCGCTCGGAATTTCCGCCCCGTCTTCTCGAATCGCTCAAGATGCCCGAAGAGCAGTTGAACGTGATCGGCAACGTCATGGCCTGCGAAGTCGCCAAGACCGAAGAGGCGTTCCAGATCAAGTAGGCAAAACGCAGCCCCCGGATAGGTACACTTCTTGGCGCAGATGGCCATGACAAAGGTAGACGTGAACATTAGCTCGGGCCCCGCCATCGTCGAGGAGCCCTGGATCTGGCGGCTCTGCCGCAGCTTCGAGATGACCGTGACGATGAAAAAGGCGTCGGTCGACGCGGACTACGGCTGGATTCAGCTCCAGTTCGAAGGCCCGGTCGAGGAGATCCAGCGCGCGATCGCGTGGCTGATGACCACCGGCATGAACGTCGAATCGCAGCAGCGCGCCGTCGGGGCATGAGCGAGTTCGTTCCGAGCCTTCCCGAAGATTTCGACGCTTTCTGGCACGAGGCCGCGGACGAGGCCCATCGCCTGCCGCTGGACTACCGCCGCAGCCTTTCGAACGACTTTCCCTTAGACGGCTTCGTCGTCGAGACGCTCGATTTCGCCGCGATGAACGGCAAGCGCCTGCACGGCTGGCTGGCCTATCCGGAAGGCGCGCGACGCCTGCCGGGCTTCGTTTGGGTCCCGCCTTACGGGCGCGAGTCCTTGCTGCCGAATGCCTATGGCACCCGAGAAGGGTTCGCGAGTCTCAGCTTCAACTTCTTCGGGCACGACGCGTTTCACCAAGAGAAGTACACCCCCTCCCGCGGCTACTTCGCCGAAGGGGCTGAAAGCCCCGAGACGTGGGTGTTCCGCGAAATGCTGCAAAACGCGATCGTCGCGACCCGGGTCCTCCAAGCCCAGGTCGAGGTTGACGAAGATCGGATCGCCGCCATGGGCATGAGCCAAGGCGCGGGGATCGCGATCTGGCTGGGCGCTTGGTGCCGCGCGGTGCGCTCGGTGTGCGCCGATATGCCCTTTCTCGGCGCGATCGGCCAGAGTCTGCTCCAGCAGGTCTATCGGTATCCGCTGAAAGAGCTCACGGACTTCATGGAGCGCATTCCTCTCGGCCAGCAGCGGGTGCTGAACACCGTCTCGTATTTCGACACCATGCATATGGCGACGCGGTGCGCCGTGCCGACGCACGTCTCGTACGGCACCAAAGACCCCTCGTGCCGCCCTCCGAACGTCAAGGCGATCTTCGAGGCACTACCCGGACCGAAGAAGCTGATCGAATACGAATGGGGCCACGATTGGTACCCCGCGATGGTTGAAAACAACCGCCAGTGGCTGCTGGAATCGCTGCGAGGCGCTTGAAAACCGAGCGCCGAGGTGAAGCGAACAGGCGTTTCGGCCCGTCAAAGAAATAGGGGAAACCCTTCCCTTCCCGCTTATGTGTTCCAAGTTCTGCCACGTCCATAACCACACCGAATACAGCCTCCTCGACGGAGCCAACCGCATCCCCGACATGGTGCGCCACGCCAAAGAGATGGGCATGGAGTCCCTCGCCATCACCGACCACGGCGTGATGTTCGGTGTGATGGAGTTCTACATGGAGTGTCAGAAGCAGGGGATCAAACCCCTCCTCGGCATGGAGGCGTACATCGCGCCGAACGGCATGCACAGAAAGAGCGGACGCGAAGAGAACGAGACCTATCACCTCCTGCTGCTCGCGCGCAACCTCCAGGGCTACCGAAACCTTTGCAAGCTCGCCAGCATCGCCGCGCTCGAAGGCTACTATTACAAGCCCCGCATCGACCATGAGACCCTGCGCAAATACTCCGAGGGGCTCATCAGCACCACGACGTGTCTGGGCTCGGAAGTCTGCCAGGCCCTGATGAAGGGCGACTACGACCGGGCACAGTACCTCACCGGGATGTACGCTGAGATCTTCGGGCACGAAAACTTCTTCGTCGAGCTCCAAGACCATCGCCTCAAAGAACAGGCCGCGATTCGCGAGCCATTGATCCGCATCGCCCGCGAGCTCAACCTGCCCCTGATCGCGACCAACGACGCGCATTACAAGTGCCGCACCGACCATAAAGCGCACGACGTGCTGCTGTGCATCCAGACCGGCGCTCTGGTGGCCGACGAAAAACGGATGCGCTTCGGCACCGAGGAGTTCTATCTCAAATCCCCGGCCGAGATGGCCGAACTGTTCGGCGACGTGCCCGAGGCGCTCGAAAACACCCTCCGCATCGCCGAAATGTGCGACGTCGAGCTGGGGAAGCAGCGCGCCGCGATGCCCACGCCCGAGCTGCCCGAGGGTCAGAACTCGCGCGAATACATGCGCGAGCTGTGTGAAAAAGGGCTTCAGGACCGGATCCGCAACGCCGACGAGCGCGCGCTGGAACGGCTGAACTACGAGCTCGAAGTCATCCAAAAGACCGGGTTCGAGGATTACTTCCTCCTCGTGCGCCAATTCGCGTTGGAGACCCGCAACCGGGGCATCTTCTTCGGGGTGCGGGGCTCGGCGGCAGGCTCGCTGGTCTCCTACTGCCTCGGGATCACCGACGTCGACCCGCTCGAATATGATCTCACGTTCGAGCGGTTCCTCAACCCCGAGCGCCTGTCGATGCCCGATATCGACATGGACTTCGAGGACGCCCGGCGCGACGAGATCATCGAATGGGTGAGCGAGAAGTACGGCTCGGACCGCGTGGCCCAGATCGTGACCTTCGGAACCCTGGGCGCCAAAGCCGCGATCAAGGACTGCGGGCGCGTGCTCGGCTACACCCCTCAAGAGACCGACCGCCTGTGCAAAACCATCCCCACGCTCCCAGGTTGGTCGATTCAACGCGCGGAGGGGGAGCTTCCCGAATTCAGGCAAATGGTTCAAGCCGACCCCCGGCTCCAAAGCCTGATCGAAGTCGCCAAAAGCGTCGAAGGCATGTCCCGGCATTGCGGCGTGCACGCCGCGGGCGTGGTCATCTCCAACCAGCCCCTCGACGAATACATTCCGCTTTACCGAGGCAACGACGGCCAAGCGATCACGGCTTACGAGATGGGCATCCTGGAAAAGATCGGGCTGCTCAAGATGGACTTCCTGGGTCTCTCGAACCTTACCGTCCTCGCCAAGACCGTCGAACACATCCGGCAAAACCACGGCCTCGAGATCGATCCGAGGCTGGAGCCGCTCGACGACGCCAAAACCTACGAAATGCTGGGGCGCGGCGAAACGATCGGAGTTTTCCAACTTGAAGGCGTGGGCATGACCCGATGGGTCATGCAGCTCAAGCCCCAAAGCGTTCGCGAGCTCGCGGCGATGGTCGCGCTCTACCGTCCCGGCCCGATGGAGCACATCCCCCGCTTCATCGATACGAAATTCGGCCGCGCGAAGCCACAGTACCTCCACGGCTCGATGGAGCCGATTCTGGACGAGACCTACGGGGTCATCGTGTACCAAGACCAGGTGCTCAAGCTCGTGCAGGCGCTGGCGGGCTTTTCGCTCGGCAAAGCCGACGTGCTCCGCCGCGCGATGGGCAAAAAGGACGCCAAGGCGATGGCCGAGATGAAGACCGAATTCCTCAGCGGCACCCAAGAGCACGGCATCCCGGACGAGTCCTCCGAGAAGATCTGGGAGATGCTGCTCCCCTTCGCCGGCTACGCTTTCAACAAGGCGCACGCGGTTTGCTACGCGTTGCTGGCGTATCAGACGGCCTGGCTCAAAGCGAACTATCCGATCGAGTACATGACCGCTCTGCTCGCGGTCTACCGCGCCAAAGAGGATCGCGTGACGGCGTTCATCGAAGAGTGCCGCCGCCAAAAGATCCCCGTTCTCCCGCCGGACGTCAACCGCTCGGAGGTCGACTTCAGCATCGAGGAAAAAACCTCGATCCGGTTCGGGCTCGCCGCGATCAAGGGCGTCGGCGAAGGCGTCGTCCAGGGGATTCTGACGGACCGCGCCGAGAACGGTCCCTTCAAGCACCTCTACGAGTTCTGCGAGCGGTGCAAACCCTACGGCATCAACCGCGCCGTGGTCGAATCGCTCATCCGCTCCGGCGCGCTGGACAGCATCCAGCCGAACCGCAACACGCTGCTCGCGTACATCGAGGCCGCCCTGATGTACGCCGACAGCATGAATCGCGACCGGCTCGCCGGCCAAGTCTCGCTGTTCGGCGAAGACCAGACCTCCACCGTCCACGCCTATCCCGTCCTGCCCGAGGAGGAGCCCCCCAGCCGAAGCGAAAAGCTGCAGATGGAGAAGGAGGTCATGGGCATCTACGTTTCGGACCACCCTCTCCGGGGCCACGAACGGATCGTGCAACACCACTCCACACACACCTGCGCCTCGACGCTGGAACTGGAAGAGGGCACTCACGTCAAGCTCGCCGGCGTCATCGTCGGCATCAAGTCGATTCTGACGAAATCCAAGGGCGAGCGGATGGCCTCTCTGCTGCTCGAAGACTTCAGCGGCCAGATCACGCTCGTGGCCTTCCCCGCAACCTACGCGAAGCTCAAAGACAAGATCGTCCGCGACCGCGTGGTGCAATTGAGCGGCTTCACCATGCACCGGGACCGCCCGGGCAACGCCGGAGACAAGACCGTCGAGATCCGGATGGACGACATCCAGGAGCTCGAGCCCACGCTCGATCTGGGGCTTTCGGATACCTCCAACGCGGCGGGGAACGTCACGATCTCCTTGTACCGAGCGACGAAACAGCAGCTTTACGCCCTCAAGCAGGTGCTGGAAGCCCATCCGGGAAGCCACGAAACGACACTCCAGATCTTGCCGCACTCGGACTTCCTGCCTTTGCCGCTCGCCCAGCACGTCGAGCCGAACGAGCCGTTCTTGCAGGAGCTGCGCCGGCGGCTGCCCAGCGCCAAGGTCGAAGTGGTCACTCACAAAGCTCCCGCCGCCACTCCGACGGAACCTTTGGCCGCGATGAGCGTTTGAACAATAGATCCCCCGATCGAAGCCGTTGCGGTATGTTAGGTGAGCAGATGAAAATGATGAAGGTTTGGTTCGGTCTGGCGCTGGCTCTCATGGGCGGCGGCGCCCTCGCCCAGGGCGGCGAGATGGACCCGTTCGATTACCATGTCAGCGATATCGCGATTCTTCAGGACAAAAAGGTGCAGAGCCACCTAAAGGTCAGCGAAGTGCAGCTGAAAAGCCTCAACAGATTCGCGGATCAGCATCGAGATAAGGTCGCCGCACGGCTAAAAGCGATGAGCCAGCAAAAAGGGGCGAACGGTATCGATCCGGACGATGCCCAGCTGGAATCCTACTTCGACGATCTCAAGAAAAATATCTGCAAACAGCTCTCCAAATGGCAGCTCAAGCGCCTGCGCGAGCTGACGCTTCAGGCCAACGGGCTGCGCGGCATGCTCGATTCCGAGGTCGCCAAACGCATCGGGATCACCACGACGACCCTGACCAAGATGCGCAAAGAGTACGAAGACGGCCTGATCGAGGCGAAAAAGCTCGAATCGAGCGCCGTCAAAGAGGCGCTATCCGAGTTCAAAGATAAGAAAGCCACTACCGAGGCCGAAGCGAAAAAGCTGAACGAGCAGGCGAACGCCAAAGTCGAAGCCGCTTTGAAAAAGGCCGCGCCCGAGATGGAGAAGGTGCGTAAACGCACCGAAAACAACATCCTCGCGATGGTGAATGCCACCCAAAAGAAGAAGTACCAAGACCTTCAGGGTGCGCCCTTCCCCACCGGCTAAATCTTCTTTTTGAGCGTCTTGTACACGTAGGCCAGCACTTCGGCCACGGCTTGGAAGAGTTCGCGGGGCACTTGGTCTCCGATCTCGCACTGCCGATAGAGCGCCCGGGCCAGCGGCGGATTGGGCACGACCGGAATGCGGTGCTCGGCGGCGAGCTCTCGGATCTTCGCGGCAAGAAAGTCGACGCCCTTTGCGACCACCTCGGGCGCGGCGCTTTTGCCTAAATCGTATTTGAGCGCGACGGCGTAGTGCGTGGGGTTCGTGACGATGACGTCCGCGTTTCGCACGGCGTCTCCCACACGGTTTTTGGAAAGCGCGCGGCGCCGCCGGGCCATCTGCGCCCGCAACTCGGGCGAGGTCTCCTGCTCTTTCATCTCGCGGCGCACCTCGTCTTTGGTCATTCGAAGCTGCTTGTCGACCTGTTTGCGCTGAAAGTAATAATCCAGCGCGGCCATCGCGAGCCATACGAGCGCGATCTTCATCGCGATGCCCTTTAGGATGCCGCCGGTGGCCGAAAGCGCCGCGATGGGGGGCAGGTAGCCGAGTCCCATCAAGGTGGGCCAATTCGCCTGAATCGAACTCCAAACGAGATAGCCGAAAATGAGGCTCTTGGCGAACGCCTTGGCTCCCTCGAACCCCGCGCGCATCGAAAAGAGGCGCTTGAGACCGTTCATGGGGTTGAGCTTCGCAAGGCTCGGCGAGATGGCCTCGCCGCTCACCAAAAATCCGACCTGCGCGAAGTTCGCCGCGACACCCACCAGCATCGCCGTCGCAATCAGAAGCGCGATCCCGCCGAGCGAAGGTTGTAGAACGCTCCAGGCAAACGCGCGCGCGCCTTCGAACGAACACTCCTTGGGCAGATTCTGAAGGCCTGCGGTCAGCCCCCCCATGAAACCACGCCCCATCATCGACAGCGCGGAGGGCAGCACGGCGACCAGCGCCAAAAGCCCCATCGCTCCAGTCAAGTCCATCGACTTCGCGACGGTCCCTTTACGCCGCGCTTCGAGACGGCGTTTGGGAGTTGCTTCTTCGGTTTTTTCGCCCGCAGATTCCGCCATCTTTCTCTATCCCCCGAAGATCGGCGCAAGCGCCTCGAACGCGTGTTCGATGCCCGCGGAGACGCCCGCGGCGAGCGCGGGAAGCGTCACGCCCAGCGCGACCATGCCCATCGCCAGTTTGGCGGGCATCCCGACGAAAAGCGGTTGCATCTGCGGCACGGCTTTGTTCATCACGCCGAGCGCGGCGTCGATCACCAGGCTGACTGCGATCAGCGGCGCGGCGATCTGAATCGCTCCCAGCATCACCGACGAGAACAGACTCAGCAAGCCCGCCTGGATCTTCGGCAGCGACTCCATCCCGAACACGGGCATCGCGTCGAAGCTCGCCGCGAACGCCTGCAACATCGTGTGGTGCCCGTTCACGCTCAGAAAAAGAACGATCGCCAGAAGATATTTGAACTGGCCGATCACTGTAACCGAAACGCCGTCGATCGGGTTGACCGTTTCGCTAATGCCCAGGCCCATCTGGATATCGATCAGCGCGCCCGCGATTCTCGCCATCTGGAGCACCAAGCTCACGAAGAACCCGATCAGCAGCCCCGCGACGATCTCGTGAAACACCGCGCCCACCAGCGCGAAGAGATCATCGGGAACCGGCCCGAGCTTCGGCTGAAGCAGCAGCGTCAGCGCGCCGGAGATCGCGACGGTCGTCAAGATCCGCACCTGAAGGGGCGTGTTCTGCGCGCCGAAGATCGGCGAGGCGAAGAGCATCGCAGAGCAACGAGTAAAGACCAAAAGAAACGCGTAGATCAGCGCGGCGTCGAAGGCCATCTTTTACGTCCCCGCCCGGGCCGCCTGCTCGAAACAGATCTGTACAAACCCGACGAGGGTCGTCAGCATCCAGCTTCCCAGTAGCGCCAGCACGAGACCCACGCCGATCAGCTTGGGCACGAAGGTCAGGGTCATTTCCTGGACCTGGGTGATCGCCTGGAAGACGCTGACCAGCACGCCGAGGAACAACGTGGTCGCAAGAATCGGAAGCGACACCATCAGCGCCACTTCCATCGCCTGCCGGCCGATATCCAGAACGTGCGCTTGTTCCATCAGCGCATGTACCCCGAAAGGATCGCCTGCATCAAGATGCTCCAGCCGTCGGCGAGAACGAACACCAGCACCTTCGCGGGCAGCGCGATCACGGTCGGGGGCATCATCATCATGCCCATGCTCATCAGGCCGCTCGCGACGATCAGATCGATCACGATAAACGGAACGAAGATGTAAAACCCGACGATAAACGCCGTTTTCAGCTCGCTGATGATAAACGCCGGCACCAGCGTCACGAAGTTGACCTCATCCTGAGTCTGAGGAGTTTCGTTCCGCATGTTCAAAAAGAGCATCAGATCCTTTTCGTAGGTGTTGCGCAGCATAAACGTCCGCAGCGGCGCTTCGGCGCGGTCGATCGCCACTTCCAACGAGATCTCGTTCTTGAGATACGGCTGGAGCGCCTCCTTTTGGATCTGGTCGTAGGTCGGCGCCATCACGAAGAAAGTCAAAAACAGGCTCAGGCCGATCAACACCTGGTTCGGCGGGATGCTGGGCGTACCGAGCGCGTTGCGCACGAATCCGAGAATGATGACGATGCGGGTGAACGCGGTCGTCAGGATCAAAATCGCGGGCGCGAGACTGAGCACGGTCAGCAGAGCGAGAATCTGAAGGCTTGCGCTCACCTGGTTCGGAGCCCCGCCTTGCGCGCCGGGACCGAGATCGATCGACACGTTGGGAATCGGCAGGCCGCCCTGCTGAGCGAGCGCCATCGCCCCGATCGACCCCAGCAAAAATAGGGGGATCAGCCGGACAAAGAAGGATCGGAGGTTCAATCGCATCGGTTCGCTTCCCTACTCCAGCCCGCCGAGGCGGTCCAGCCGCTCCAGCTTCTTCTTCAATTCGTCTTCGCCCGCCGGTTTCGGCGCGTCCTGCATCTCGGCTTGCACCATCTCCTTAAAGGTCGGCGGCGCGGGCTCTTGCGGAGCGGCCCCGACGGGATCGGTGAGATCGGTGAGATACTGCACGCCCGAGCTCGAGACGCTGAGCAGCAAGCTTTTGTGTTTGACGTTCACGATGTAGAGGCTGCCTCCGGCGAAGTTCGCGGATTCCTCGACTCGAATCGAGCTTCCGACTCCCGGCACCAGTGTCCGGTTCAGCTTGCCCATCAGCTTCGGAAGTGCGAAGCGCAGCAGCGCCAACACGATCCCCAGCGCAAGCAGCATCTGGAAGATCGGCATAATGCCGACGCCTCCCGAACCGCCTGAGGCGACCGGGCTCGCCTTGGTTCCGGCGAACCCCTCTTGCGCGAGGGCTCCGCTCGCGAGCCAAGCTCCAAAGCACATCAAACAAGCTTTCATGCGCGTTTCCGCCTTCGGGCCTGGGGCCCTTAGGCCGCGTCTCCCAGCTTCATCAAGCGCTCGTGAGGATTCAAAATCTCCGTGATCCGAACTCCGAAATTGTCTTCGATGACCACGACCTCGCCGCGCGCCACCAACCGCCCGTTGACCATCACGTCCACCGGCTCTCCGGCAGCTTTTTCGATCTCCACGATCGAGCCGGTCCCCAGATCCACGACGTCTTTGACCAGCATCTTGACGCGGCCGAGCTCGACGCTGATCTCAAGTGGGATGTCCATCAAAAGTTCGAGGCCGCTGGGCTCGACGTCTCGCGCTCCCGAAGGCAGCGCGGCCGATTCGAACCCGCCCACGCCGTCCGATTCGGATTCCGCGTTGACGATCGTCTCCGCGGTCTCGGCGTCCATCAGCCAGATCGTCTCGCCTCGGAACGACTCGGTGGCTGCGGCCACGCGGGTCCGCAGCAAATCTCCGTTTGCAAGGTTCGCCGGGAACGAAGGCACATGGTAGCGGATGCTGAGGCCGCTCGCGACCATCGTTTCGCCGCGAACCGCGCCCACGGCTTGGCAAAGCCCTTGAACGATCGCCTCAAACTGCCCGCGAAGCTCGGAGACCGCGCCTTCGTCGACTTCGACGGCCTCTTCCCCTTTCACGAGGCCGATCCAGCACTGGATCGTTTCACGAGGGATCAAGATCAGTTGAACGCTCTCCGGACTGCTCGCGAATGCGAACTGCACCGTAAGCATCGGGCCCCCGATATCGGCTTGGCACGCTTCGAACGACGCGACTTCCGAGACAGGCGCCTCGAAAACCAGCGAGTCCTCCAGCGTCGCGCCTACCGTCTGCGTCACAGTATGCCAGATCTGCTGCTGGATGATGCCCAGCTTGTTCAAAATATCAGCTTGCAATGCGGCCATAGTTTCTCTCTCGGGTTACTCCTGAAGGGTGTCGTTCACGGTGAAAACCAACTGCTTGCCCCGCCGCGCGGGTTTGCCGAAGAACTTCGGCACGCGAGAGACGAGCAGGGTCAAATCGTCTTCGGCCTTCTGATCGAGGCGCACGATGTCGCCCGATTTCAGACCCAGAAAATCTCGGATGTTGAGCTTGGCGCGCCCCAGTTCGATCGAACAATCGATCTCGGTACGGCCCAACTGCTGCGCCATGACGCGGCGTGAGGCCGGCGAGTGGCGTCGGCTGCTGCTAGCGAACCACTTTTGCGCGCTCAACTTGGCGGTGATCGGCTTGAGCAGCAGATACGGAATACACAGACTCATCGCGCTGCGCTGTTGGCCGATCTTGACCTCGAATAAAATCGTCACCACGATATCGTTGGGCGGAGCGATCTGCACGAACTGCGCGCTCGTCTCCATCCCCTCGATCGAGGGGCTGACGATCACGACGGCCTCCCAGGCGGCCTTCAGAGCTTGGAACAGCCGCTCGATGGTCTGCATCAGGAGGGGGCGCTCGATGTCGGTCAAAACGTTGCGATTGATCGATTGCCCCGGTCCGCCGAGCATCCGGTCGATCATCGTGAACACCAGTCCGAACTCCATCTCAAGCACGGCTTGGCCCGACAAAGGAGGCAAAGACATGATCGTGAAGACCGAATGGTTGATGCTGCGCAGATACTCCTCGTAAGGCACCTGCTCCAGCGAGATCAGATCAATCGTCACCGGAGTTCGCAGATACGCCGACGTGGCCGATCCGGCCAGCCGCGCGAACGTCTCATGCAGCATCTGCAAGGTGCGAAGCTGCTCTTTGCTAAACTTGTCCGGCCGGCGAAAATCGTAGACCTCGTAGGCGAGGCTCGAGCGACCCATCGTCATCCGGGGCGCTTTGAGCGGCTCGGCTCCGGGGGCTTTGGGGGAAGCGAAGCGGTCGTCGCTCTCCTGCAAGGAATCCAGCAGCGCCTCGATCTCGGCCTGCGAAAGGATATCGGACTTCGACTTGCCCCCTTCGCTCGCCTCGGAGCTCTCGCCCTGAAGCGCCTCCTCGATCGGATCTTGCCTTTCTTGTTCTTCCACGCCGTTCCTCTTCCGGCCACGCGCATCGCGGGCCATCAGTAAATGTATTGGCTTTCGGCGGGGTTTCTTTAGCGCTAGGAAGGCAAAAACCTCACAAAGCGCTCGAAGTTACTTGGCGAAGCGATATTTGAGCAGCGTCCAGAAGGCGTCCGGAGCGTCGGTCCAACGAATTTTCTTGCCCGCGTCTTTCGTACGGGGCACATAGGAGATCGGCACTTCAAGGATCGGATGGCCGGCGCGGAGCGCCTTGGCGGTCACTTCCGGACAGAACTCGAACCGGGTGCATTGGAGGTTCATGCCTTGAAGCAGGGGGCGGCGGAACGCCTTGTAGCAGGTGGCCTCGTCGGTGATTTTCGCCCCGAACAGCAGTCGCACCGTCAGCGCCAGCAGCACGTTGACGATCTTGTTCGGCAGCGCCATTCCCGCCGGCAGCCCTTGGGAGAACCGCGTGCCGTACACCACTTCGGCCTCTCCGTCGAGGATCGGCTGAATCAGTTTCGGAATCTCCTCCGGAGCGTATTCGAGATCGGCGTCTTGGATGATGACCGTCTCGCCCACCGCGTGCGCGAGCGCCTGGCGGATCGCCGCGCCCTTTCCTCCGGGCTTGGGGTTCCGCAAAGTCTCGACGCGGCCCGCGTAGCCTGCTAAGACCTCGGGGGTTCGGTCGGTGCTTCCGTCGTCGATGACGATGATCTGTGCGCGCAAAGGGAGCGCTAGCAGCCGATCCAGCACGGCGCCGATCGTATCCTGCTCGTTGAGCGCCGGGACGAGCACCGTAACCTGGGGCGAAGGGTCTGACATGGTTTTGGCTTTCGGCGGTTGGCCGTCGAAGCGCCCGACTCCCCTTCCTCGGTCGGGCGCTCCGCGCGGTCTGTTTCTTTTAACGTAAGGCTCGGGCCAGACATTCCGCGTAGCGGTCGATCTCCGCCTTCTTTCGAAGCTCGGTGACCGCCACCAGCAGGCAGTTTGACATGTCGGGGTAGTACGTGCCCAAAGGCAGTCCGGCCAAAATGCCATCCCCAAGCAGCCGTTTTTGCACCTCGGCGGCGTCCTTGGGCAGTTCCAGCGTGAACTCGCCGAACACCTTGCCGCCGAACTTCAGTTTCGCACCGGCCTCGGTCAGCTTGCCGATGGCGTATTGCGTGTTTCGCACCGACGCCTCAGCGACTTGGCGCAGCCCCTGCTTGCCCAACGCCTCCATGTACACCGTGGACGCGAGCGCCATGAGCGCCTCGTTGGTGCAGATGTTGGAGGTCGCCCTCTCGCGGCGGATATCCTGCTCGCGGGTGCGAAGCGTCATCACGAAACCGCTGCGCCCTTCGTGGTCTTCGGTACGACCCACGATGCGGCCGGGGATACGGCGCACGTACTCGTCCTTCGTCGCGAACAGACCGACCATCGGTCCGCCAAAGCCCATCGCCACCCCCATGGGCTGGCCTTCGCCGACCACGATATCGGCGTCGAACGCCCCCGGCGGCTTGAGCAGCGCGCACGCTACCGGATCTGCGACCACGATGAACATCGCGCCGACCTTGCGCGCGGCGTCGCGCGCCGCGGCCAGATCCTCGATCGTGCCGAAGAAATTCGGATACTGCACCACGACACAGGCCGCATCCTCGCCGACCTTCTCATAGCCTCCGGTCTGCCCGTCGGCTCCCACCGGAAGCGTTTCGACTTCGAGCGCCGTCGACCAGCAATACGTTCCCAGTACCTGGCGGTAGTGCGGATGCACCGCCTCGCTGACGTAGATCTTCTCGCGGCCGTTAACCCCGTGCGCCATGATCGCGGCTTCGGCCATCGAGGTCGAGCCGTCGTACATCGAGGCGTTGGCGAGGTCCATCCCATAGATCTCGGCGATCATGCTCTGGAACTCGTAGATCGTCTGGAGGTACCCCTGGGAGAGTTCGGGCTGGTAGGGAGTATAGGCCGTCAAAAACTCGCCGCGCGAGATCACCGCGCCCACCGTGGCGGGGATGAATCGGTCGTAGATACCCGCGCCGAGGAAGCAGCTCAATTCCGCTGCGCTCCGGTTTTGGCTCGCCATTTCGGAAAGATCGGCCATCAGCGCAGCCTCGTCGAGACGCTTCGGAAGATCGAGAGGCGCCTTGAGACGCAGGTTCTCGGGAATCTCGCGAAACAGCTCGTCGATCGTCTGCACGCCGATCGTGCGCAGCATCTCGGCGCGGTCTTCGTCGGTATGCGGGATGTATGGCATTAACCGAGGAGGCCCTTATACGCGTCGGCGTCCATGAGCCCGTCGACCTGCGAGGGGTCTCCCAGGCGGATCTTGAACATGAAGCCCTTTCCGTAGGGATCGGTGTTGATCAGCTCCGACTGCGCACCCAGCGCCTCGTTCGGCTCGACCACTTCCCCGCTGAGGGGCGTATAGACGTCCGAAACCGTCTTCACGCTCTCGACGCTGCCGATCGTGTCGCCGGCCTGAACCGAGCGCCCCGCGTTCGGCAGGTCGACGTAAACCACATCCCCCAGTTCGGACTGGGCGAAATCGGTGATGCCGACGGTGGCGACGTCCCCTTCGACGCGCACCCATTCGTGGGACTTCGTGTACTTCAGATCGTTCGGTACGTTCAACTTTATCGGTCTCCTGGACTATGAGGTAGAAACGTTAAAAGTGTACCTTGCGCCCCAACTCCAAAACGGGCCCCGGGCGAGCCCGCCCCTAACGGTTTTTCAACGCCAGCATCCGCTTTTCCAGATAGATCCAACTCATCCACGAAAGGCAGAGCGTCGCGGTCAGAGTAATGCCGAAAACCCGGCTCCTGGGTAGCCCCGGCACCCCGTTCGCAAAGAGGATGAACGGGTAATGGTAGATGTAGATACCGTAGGAGATGTCCTCGATCCGGAAACGCACCTGCGGCAAAATGAGCGCCAGGATCAACGCGAGCCCGCTCACGATCGGAGAGAACAGCCAAAGCGGCGCGGCCTCCTCAAGCAGACTGCGGAAAAAGAGCGTCGCGCCCATCGAGACGACATAGGTGTGCCAGTGCACCTTCATCAGGCGCTCGCGCAGCAGGTAAATCAGGTTCCCGACGAAGAACGCGATCACGGCCGGGGGGATGCGCTCGAACCCTTCCGGCAGAGGGGGCTGGGTGAACTCCAGATAGATCCACGTCGCGAGCAAGGCGCTGCCCAACAGCACGACCAGCGGCAGTCCCCATGCGCGCAATTTGACGGACAGAGCATGGAACGCATACAACAGCTCTTCGAGCATGAGCGACCAAAGAGGCGGGTTGTAAGAAAGCTGCGCCCCCAGCCCCAAGAGCACGTAGAACCGCAAGGTGGGGGGCAAGCCTTCTTTCCCGAACAGGATCACCACCAGCGCGAGCGACACCACGAACGCCGGCAGCACCCGAAGCGCACGCTTTCTCGCGAAATGCCCGTACCCTCGAGAGCGGGCCAGCGAGGCGGGAATCAGAAACCCGGACAGGCAGATAAACCCCGGAACCGCCGGGATCGGCAAAAGCAAATTCGACCCATTCGTGCGAATCGTATAGACGTGTCCGATCAGCACCTCCATCGCCAGCAGAATGCGGAGCAGATCGAGATTCGTCAGCCGGGTCGGCTCATCCGCGGGCGCGGCTTGGCTTCGAGGGCGGACGAATCGATGGGAGAGAGGGGTTTTCTGCGCCGTGGAGAGAGGCATCTTCTTCAAAGCCTGACATCGTATTTTATCACCGCTCCGGCCAAAGCGCGACGATTCTTCTCGCGGCGTGCCGAGTAGACTCTCGAAGTGACCGCGCCAAGCTCCTTGCTGGCGCTGACCGCATCATGCTGAAACGCGTTCTGCGAGCCGCCGGCTGGGTCTTCCTGGGCATCCTGCTCGGACGGACTCTCGGTTTTGCGCGCGAACTCCTGATCGCCACCTCTTATGGCGCGACCGGCCTCGGGGACGCCGCAGTGCTGCTGATCAACATCCCCGACACGCTCGTCACGATTCTGATCGGAGGGGCGATGGGCGCGGCGCTCATCCCCGAGTTCGCTCGGCTGCCGGAGCGGCACGCCTGGGGGCTGTACCGAGAATCCCGACGCGCCGTAGCGCTGCTTTTCTTCCCGCTCGCGGGCATCCTCTGCCTGAGTTCCCCGTGGCTGGTTCGCCTGTTCGCCCCCGGATTTTCCCCGGCGCTCTCGCACGAGACCGCCCGTTGGGTCGCGATCGCGGTATGGGCCGTTCCGCTCGCGGCGCTCGCGGCGATCGAGCGCGCTTATCTTCAGTCCAAGCATCGCTTCGCCGTCCCCTCGATGGCGACCACGGTCTACAACGCCGCGCTCGTCGCGGCGCTGCTCCTCCCGCCCCGGCTCTTTTTCCTGGCTCTTGCGACGCTCGCGGGCGGCGGCGTCAGTCTCGCCATGCAAGCTCTGGCCGCCCGGCGGCACACGCCCGAACCGGATCTGGACGAAGAACGTCCGCCCCGACTGCTGACGCGCTCCCTCGCCCTTCGCTACGGGCAGGCGTTTCTGGCGGGGAGCCTGCTCCTCATGCTCCCGGCCGCAGCGCGGGCGCTCGCTTCGTTCCAGGGCCCCGGGCAGATCGCCCTACTCAACTTCGCGCAAAAGCTGCTCGAACTCCCTCTGGGGCTCGCGCTCACGGTTTTTTCGGTGGCGCTCTTCCCTTCCTTTTCCGGGCTTTTCGCTCAAGAGAAGACCCGAGGCGAGGGGGTGCGGATCGCGCGATCGGTGCTCCAGGTGGTGTTCGTGCTGTCCATCGCGATCCTGCTGCCTATGCTCCGATTCCGCGTCGAGATCGCCCAGGCGCTGTTCGGCTACGGCCAGATGACTCCGGAGGACGCCCGCCGGATCGGAGCGCTGCTGGGAGTGCTCCTGGCAGGTCTCGCGGCGCAAGCCATGCTCTCGATCGTCACCGTCACGCTGAACGCCCTACGCGACATGGCGAGCGGCTTTTGGGTTACGCTGCTCGGCACGGGACTGTTTTTAGGAGTCGCCGCCACGCTCCGCGAAACTCATGGCACCCTCGGCATCGCGGGATGCCTCGCGGCGACCTATTGGGCGATCTTGCTGACGCTCGGCGCGGTACTCGCGCGCCGACACGAGGTGCGTTTGCTTTCGGCGCTGTTCGATCCTTCCGTCGCGAAAGCGCTCCTGTTCGCGGTCCTCGGGTTCGCGCCGTTCGCCGCGCTCGGAGCCGTCCTTCCACTCCCCCCCTTCGCCGGGTTGGGGTTAACCGTTCTCAGCGCGGGGCTCTCGGCCGCGCTCGGGGCACTTGCTCTGCCCGAGATTCGCGCGCGACTTAGTCGAAAATTCCGAACGCCTCCACGAGACTGACGCTCCAAAGCGGCACCCCCGCAGGCGGGTCCACCGTGATCTGCACCTCGGCTTTCCCCCGGACGAACCGCTCGGGCACCCCGAAATCCGAGATCCCCCATCGAGCGGTGCGGTCTTCGGACGGCTCGTACCACCAACCGACCGGATCGCCGTCGATCAGCACACGCGCCCGTTGCCGCCCATGAAACCGGTCGTAGGTCTTTCTCAAAATCAAGCCTCGCACACCTTCCGGCAAAGCGAGCGTCCAAATCGCCCGATTGAGATGACTCGCGACAGGGGCGCAACGAGGCTCCCCGTTTTCGAACATGGAGTCGATCACGCTGAGCTTGCTGATATTTTGAACCTGAAAGCCTCTGGCCATCAGCGCCGCCTCGTCGTCGACTCCGAACGCGTCGATTCGCTCGCGCCGCAATGGAACCTCGAACGGAATCACCCGCGCCGATCCGGCGCCTCGCACCTCCGCGTAAAACGGAACGGGCCACTCGAGACTGGGAGAGGGGCAAGGACGCTTTCGTCCGTCGATCTCGACAGGCCCTTCGGCCTCGACCAGCCAGCCTCCTCCGAGATACGGCAGCGACACGCAGTGAGACATGCCGGAAACGGGCTCCGAACGGCCGAACGCGACCCAGCCTCGTACCCGCCCCTCTTGCCGCGCCGTCACGATCAGATCGGCCTCGAAACGCCCCTCCGCCACTTCGCAAGGCAAACCATCGACAAGGAGCTCGACGGGCGTTTCGGCGTCCACGCGATACACGCCCTCGCCGTCGAAATCGAGCAGAACGCGGCGCCCCAGATGGTCTCGATAGAGGGCCTCGCTTCGAACAAAGGAGACGGACTTTGCGTCCAGATATCGATCTAAGCTCATGAAGGACCCCCAAAAACCGCAGGAATTACGAATAGAGAATGCCCTTCCGCCTGCCGATCACTCTAATGGTAGCACCACCATGGATCGGCTAGAGCAACAAGAACTGGATTCCACGACCCTCCGAAGCGCGACGCAGCACCTCAAAGCGTGCCCGCTTTGCAACGCGCTGAACGCTTCGGCCAACCGCGAGTGCTTCGTGTGCCGCTGGAGCGGACATTTCGACCATTCGGAAGAAACGATCGAAGCTGGACTCTTCGCGCTCTTTTCGACCTGCCCCGATCTGTGGGATCTCGTTTCGGCCTCGCTGCCGGAAGCCCGCCCCCCCATGCGCAAAGCCTCGCTGCTCGAGCGTTGGGCCGCCCGCTTCTTCCGCAAACGCCTCGACCTCCTCTGCTAGGCTTCGCTCGCACTACCTCCCCTGTATCGAAGCACGGGAGCACGCGGTCCCTTGTATGTGCGCGGCTCGTCATTCAAGCCGCGCGACCGGGCTCCCAGTCGTATTCCACCCGATCTCGAGGCTTGAGCGTTGAACCATCCTCTTCTTCCGCAAGGGCCTCGACCTACTCTGCCAGGCTTTTCATTCGAGCCGCTTCCCCTTATCTAGAGCTGGAGTGTGGGCTTCGTCATCCAAACGGTGCGACCAGGTGTCGGCTGTGCTCCCTGAAAATCGCGCTGTTCGAGCGCTGGACGGCCCGCCTGCAAGCACCTCGACTTACCCTGCTAGGCTTTCGCTCGCGCCACCGAAGGACCGTGGAGAACGGTTCGTCCTCCAAGCGATGCGATCTGGTCCTCAGTTGTGTTTCCCCAAGTTCTCGATGCTTGAACGTTGGGCGTCCCCGCTTTTTCTATAAGCGCCTCGACCTTCCTCTGCCAGGCTTTTGCTCGCGCCACTTCCCTGTATCGAAGGACCGGCGGTACGGTTCGTCTCCCAAGTAGTGTGATCTGGTCCTCAGTCGTGTTCCCAAGATATCTCCATGTTCGAACGCTGAGCAGCCCACTCCTCCCGCAAGCGCCACGGCCTCCCCTACAAGGCTTTCGTTCGCTCGTGCCACCTCCCTGTATTGAAGGACCGAGACGGGATCTCAGTCACTCTCCGGGAAATCTCGCTGCGGCGCTAAGCGATACTTCCGCAAGCGCCACGGTCCCCCTACCAGGCTTTCGCCCGTACCGCCTACCCTTGTATTAAAGGGACTGGGGCGTCATCCAAGCGGTGCGACGGAATCTCGGCCGCGTTCCCGGAAGATCTCCTTGCTACGGCACTAGGCCGATGCTTCCGAAAGGGGATCGACTCCTGGGCTGGATGCCACGCCCCTTCTTCTCCTTCAGGCGCCACGACGCTACAATAGAACATGCGCCCGCGCGATCCGCAAACCCAAACCTGCCCCGGGTGTCAACGCACCGTCCCGGGATGGGCCGCTAACTGTCAATTCTGCAACGCCGCCCTCACCCCTTTAGCCTCGACGAGCCCGCCATCGGCAGGACCCGTCCGTCAAACACACACCCACGAAGGGCTCGATTGGTCGGAAAAGGCCTACATCGCCGCTTCGATCATGATGCTGCTTTATGGCCTGTTGATGATCGGAGCGGGCATCTTCTACGCGAACGAACTGGCCGGCGGCGGCATTCTCGCGGTGCCCGGCATCTTGACCGTGATCGCCGGGCTCGGCCTGCTGTTCCACGTCGAATGGCTCCAGACCATCACCAAATACTGGCTGATCCTTTCGCTGATCTTCGCCATCGGCTCAGCGGTCGGCGGCTTCGCCCAATACGCCTACGGCCAAACGGACGCCTGGAGCGGCATTTTCGCCTTGGGGCAGATCGCTTATATCGGCGTCATGCTGTGGCTGATCCACCGGGTCGCCGACGTTTAGACGGGCTCCGCGCGCAGGTTCCGAAAACTGGCGGTTTCGTCCCAGACCCCGGGCGGGCGGCCTTCCGCGCCCCCCGAAGCGCCTGGGCGCGCCTCCGTCGCAAGCAACGCGAGACTTCCAAGCTCCGGCGGAACCGTCTCTGCGGGAGCCCAGCCTTCGAAGGCGCGCCCCAAGAACGCGGTATCGATCTCGCCCGAGCGAAAATCCTCGTGGTCCAAGACTTCAAGCAGGTACGGCACGTTGGTTTTGACGCCCAACGCGTGAAAATCGAGCAGCGCGCTCCGCAACCGGCGCAAAGCGTCCTGCCGGGTCTCGCCGTGCGCGATGACTTTCGCGAGCATCGAGTCGTAATACGGCGTGACTTCGGACCCGGCTTCATAGCCCGTATCGACCCGCACGCCCGGAGTCTTCGGCTCGGCCCAGGCGAGAATCGGCCCGACCGAAGGCAAGAACCCCTTGGCAGGATCTTCGGCGATCACACGCACTTCGATCGCATGGCCGCAAAGCCGCTCTCGATCGCCTTGCAGGAGCCCCTCGGGCAGGCTCAAACGCTCGCCCTGCGCGATGCGAAGCTGCCACTGCACAAGGTCCAGCCCCGTCACGCACTCGGTCACGGGGTGTTCGACTTGAAGCCGCGCATTGACCTCCAAGAAGTAGAACTCGCCCGTGGCGGGGTCCACCATGAACTCGACAGTGCCCGCCCCGACGTAGCCCGAAGCCCGCACCAGCTTGGATGCGGCCTCCCGCATCGCCTCCCAGAGCGCCGGGTGGCGCTCCATCGCGGGCGCGGGAGCCTCCTCGATCAACTTCTGATGCCGCCGTTGCACAGAGCATTCGCGCTCGAAGAGGCAAGCCACGGTCCCATGCGCATCGGCCAGCACCTGCACCTCGACGTGGCGAGGGCGCTCGATCAGCTTCTCGACCATCATCGCGCCGTCCCCGAACGCCTTCAGCGCTTCTTCGGACGCCAAACGGAACTCGCTCGCGAGCGCCTCCGGCTCGCGCACCACTCGCATGCCGCGCCCACCGCCCCCCGCCGAGGCCTTCAGCATGACCGGATAGCCGATTCGATCCGCCGCCGCCTGGATCGCCTCGACCGAGGCGTCCGCCTCGAAGAACCCGGGAGTGATCGGCACGCCCTGCTCCACGGCGAGCTGCTTGGCGTCGATCTTTGCGCCCAGCCGACGCATCGCGGCCGCCGAGGGGCCGACGAAACGCAGTCCGGCCCCCTCACATCGCTCGGCGAACTCGGCTCGCTCACTCAGAAATCCGTAGCCGGGATGAATCGCGTCCGCGCCCGTGACGCGCGCAGCTTCCAAAATCGTCTCGATCGAGAGGTAGCTTTTCGCGGGTTCGGGCTCTCCGATCGCCACCGCTTCGTCGGCGAGGCGGGTGTGCAGCGCCTTGGCGTCGGCCTCGCTGTAGACCGCCACCGTTCGGATTCCCATTTCGCGCGCGGCGCGGATCACTCGCACGGCGATCTCGCCTCGGTTGGCGATCAGAAGCTTCTTCACCGGCTCACCACATACGCCGCAGGACGCTTCTCAAGGAACGCCGCGACCCCTTCCTTCCCTTCCTCACCCGCACGGATTTTCGCCAGACGGCGCGCCGATTCTTCGACCGACAGGACGCCCTCCTGCGCGATGCGCTTGGCTTCCGCCACCGCGACCGGCCCCGAGGCCAAGACCGAGCGCACCTTCTCCTGGACCATCGCCTCCAAGGCCTCTCCTTCGGCTACGTCGTGAATCAGCCCGATGCGAAGCGCCTTCTCGGTCCCAAATATCTCCCCACTCGAAAAGAGCGCCCGCGCATGCCCCGCTCCGATCTTGGGAATCACGAACCGCGAGATGGTGCCCGGGACGAGCCCCAACTTAACCTCGCTGAACGAGAATTTAGCCTCCGACGAGGCGACCGCGACGTCCGCCGCCGCTACCAACCCGCATCCGCCGCCGAACGCCGCGCCGTGCACCTTCGCGATCACGACCGCCGGACATTCGGTGATCGCCCCGAACAGGCGCGCGAGCTTCAGCGCGTCCTGATAATTCTGCTCCTCGGTATACGCGGACGCCTTCCGCATCCACTCCAGATCGCCCCCGGCGCAAAACCCTTTGCCTTCCCCCTCGACCACCACGGCGCGCGTCCCCTGAGAGATCCCCAGAAATGTCTCGGTGAGCAGAGCGATCAGTTCGTCGTTGAACGCATTTCGGACTTCGGGACGGGCGAGGGTGAGATGCAGCACCGGACCGTCGGACTCGACTTTGAGCATGTCTCATAGTATGGCTTTTTCGCCTGAGACCCGACGCACATCGGAGGGAGATCCCCCGCTTTATCGGCGAGCACTTGACGAACGCTCGCTACGGGGCGCAGTTCATCAACCTTGTGCGCAGCTACTTGCAGAATTCGCCCGGCCCTTTGAGGATGTCTTATAGCATGGCCTTTTCGCCTGATACCCGGTGCACGTCGGAAGTGGATTCCCGCTTTGTCAGCGAACGTTCGCCAACACGCGGCCGCCCGAGGTCTGCTCCTTCTTCCAGCCCTTCCCGATCGGGCGAGCAAAGCGGCTTCTCTATCGACAAAGATAGAGTCGCGGAAAAACTCCGCGACCCTATCTTGCCGACCGTCTCTCGAAACCTAGTGGGCGCCTCCCAAGAACGGCACGAGATTGAATCGAATCTGCGTCTCATCCGGCGTCCTGCCGTTGAGCACCAATTTCACCAACCCCTCGTGCGAAGCGGTCCCGGTCACGGTAACGACGTTGATCCCGAGCGTCCCAGTGATCGAAAACTGACCGTTCGGCTGGATCGTCCCCGTGAAGGAACCGAGCTCCTCAGATTCCGGATTGGAAAATTCGCCCAGGATATTCCCCTCTTCGTCGATCGTCAGCAAGACCTCGCCGAGATTCGTATCGGACGTCACGCTACGCCAATCGCCGATCCAGCTCCCGGCGTACCAGTTCGGAAGCGTGAACACTCTACCGTTGCCACCGCAACCAGCCAGAAAAAGCGCCAGACTAAGCAACGCGCATAAATGGGTGATGACTTTCATCGCAATTGAGTATAGTGGCAGCCCCACTTTGCTCGCCAGTCTCAAAGGAACGCATTTTCCGAACGTTCTTCTAGAAAACTTCCCCGAGCGGCTTTCGCTCAGTCACTGTTCTTCCATCCTGAACGAATTTCCAAATGACACATCCCCTCTTTCTTAGGCCCAGCATTTCAATCGGCGATCTCGTTCGAAAAGAAGCATCATTTTCCGGGTTACGGACTCTCCCAAGCAATTGCCCTTCCAACAAATATCTAAGGCGCCCAGCAAATCGCCAGGCGCCTTAGACTGAAAGAACCAGCTGAGGGGAGGCACGTCGCGTCTGACCGAACCTCCACTCTATTCTGGATCGAGCTACTTTTGGAGGTACACCCACACGAATCCGTAGCGTTGAGGCTGATCGGAATAGGCCACAAGCTGCACACGAATCTCCTCTTGAAGTTTGGTAAGCCGCTGATACTCAGCATCCTCTTTGGTGAGTTTGAGAAGTGTCGGAGAAAAAGCTTCCCGCTGCTCCCGGGTCATATTCGTTCGATTCGTGACCCCCAACACTTCATACACCTTCATTTGCAGCTTTTGATAGTTCTCCATCCACTGCGTTTGGGCTTCCGCGCTCTGTTGTTCCAGCTGCTTCTTCCGCTCAAGGTCCGCCTCGGTGAACGTCCGCTCAGGGCGCTTGCAGCTAATGAGATCGCCCACCAAAAGGTCCAGCTTGCCATCGTCGTTCCAGTCCGCCACCGTCACTTTCGCCCGGTTCCCCGAGCGGCCGTCGATCAGATTCAGCGATTCTTGGTCCGCAAAATGGAAAGAGGGCATCGAGTACTGATCCTGTTGCGGCAACGCCTCCACGAGCGTCACGGCTTCCCCGAATTGAGGCACTCCGTTCTCGAGCCCGATCCCCGGGTAGAACGCGATCCGACCGCTGAAGTCGCCCGTCACGATGTCCAGCTTGCCGTCCTGATTCCAATCGACCGCGTGAGCCACCCCGTCGTGAAGCTCAAGCTGCTTCCCGCCCATCATGATCGGGACCGGAGCGCCGAACGCGAGCTTGCCGGTTCCCGGCACGAACACAAACTTGTTGCCCCCTTGAATGATCAGATCGACCTTTCCGTCGCCGTTCCAATCTCCCGCGCCTGTAGTCGACATTCCGCCGCACCGCAGGTTCTCACCGCTCTTTGACTTGATGATC
>JBBCJD010000010.1:0-121482 GCA_037189405.1 bacterium | reverse complement strand
GCTTTGGGGTTCCGCACCACGTTCGTGTACGACGCTCTGGGGCGTCAGGTTGCGACAGAGTCGGCGCTTGGTTTTCGCTCGACGACGGTGTTCGACGCGGCGGGCCAGGCGGTGTCCCAGGTGGACGCTTTGGGCCATTTCTCTTCGAGCTACTACAACGCGGCGGGGGCTTTGGAGTCTCAAGAGGACGCGTTGGGGCATCGGACGACGAGCGTGTACGCAGGCGATTCGAACCGTCTCGTGGCCAGCGAAGACGCGTTGGGATATCGGACGAGCTACACCTACGACCTGGCGGGTCAGACGGTGTCGGTGGAGGACGCCCGAGGTCATTTTATAACTTCGAGTTATGACCTCACGGGAAGACAAATCGCAATCGCCAACGAACTCGGTTACACCACCACCAGCCTTTACGACAAAGCCGGACGTCTCACTCAAAAGATCGATGCGAAGGGGCTCACCAAGACCCTTAGTTACGATGTCGCCGGACGTTCTACGGGCTATCACTACCATTACGGCTCCAAAGTCACCTTCGCCTACGATGCCGGCAATCACCGCATCCAGATGGAAGATCCCACCGGCATCACCACATATGCCTATAACCACCGCGGCGATCTCATCGGTAAAACCGATCCAGGAAATTTGGTGCAGGCCTATGCTTACGATAGTGTAGGAAACCGGATCTTGCTGATTGATCCCGATAACAAACGATACACGTACTCATATGATAGAGCGAATCGGATGTCTGGAATTGCGTTGCCAGCTGGACATCTGGTTACCTGTATGTATGATGCTAACAGTCGGAATACTACAACAATCCAAGCACAAGGGACGATCGTTATAACGGATTTCGATCCTTTGAATCGAATTGTGACCCAATTCGAGACTAGTAGAACTGAATCAGTTTCTTATACACTAACAAACGCATTTGACATTGCAGGCCGAAAGGCTTCTGCATCAATTAATGGGATTTACACCACTTATATTTATGATGTGAGCTCTCAGCTAACAGGGCAATTTCAAACAGGTAGAAATGCAACCTTTGTTTATGATGCGGTCGGGAATATGCTGGTGAAGGCCCAAGAGGGCTTACTCATCGTCACGATGACATACGATGCAGCAAACCGCATAGTCGATTCGCTGCAAGGCGCCGCTGCAACCGATTACACCCATGATGCAAATGGCAATATGACTACCGAAAATAATAATGGGGCTGTCACTGGTTACGTCTACGATGAAGAGAACCGTCTGAGGAAACTAACCCATCCTGACCACAAAATATCTTCGTACTGTTATAATGGAGACGGCCTCCGAAGTGCGAAGCAAGATCATGGACAACCGGTTACCACCTTTATCTGGGATATGCAAAATTATTTATGAGAAGTGAATTAATGGCACTTTCAGTCGTGTATATCAACGGCGCCGGTTCCATGATCGGTGAAATACGCAATGGAGCGGTGTCGGACTATCTATCCGACAGTCAAGGCTCTCTCATCGGTATCGTTGATGAAAATGGAAATCAAGCTTATTCCGCTGAATATTGGCCGTTTGGTGAAGTCGCTGCGTCTTCAGGAGTCAACCCAACTTTTTGGGGCTACATAGGGCTGCTCGGCTACTTTAAAGATTCCGCGCAAAGACTTTATGTCAGAGCTAGGCATTTACGAGTTGATTTGGGACGATGGCTCACTCAAGATCCCCTGTGGCCAGCGCAAAAAGCTTATGGATATGTGGGAAACAGACCCCATGAAGCTGTCGACCCGAGCGGATTAAGTTGGTTTGGAAGCCTCCTTCAATGTGGTGTAGGCGGGGGATTAAGCTATCTATTGGAGTTATTGGGCTCATGGTCCTCAGGACAAGGATCCGGGCATCAACAGGGTTGCCAAGCAGCAGTAGGATGTGCCTCCGCACTCATTAGTGCAGCTGTGGTGTCTGCCTTGGTTGCTACGGGGGTAGGTGCACTCTTGGTAGGATGCATTGGTGGGTTAGTAGGTGCTCTATCAGGGGCACTTGGAGAATACTTGTGCGGCAAGCTTCCGTATAAAACATGTATTCCAGAGCCTTATAATTCTCATCCCTGGTATTGCATCCTAACGGGAATCGTAGTAGGAACGGTGGCTGGATGTGCTGGTGGATTGATATCAGGCGCAACGATAAAACAAGGCCTAGAAGAAGCCGTTATGGGGATTCTGGGGTCGTTAGGATATTCTGTTTCTGCAAATTACTGCACAGGTTTTACGATATGAAATTCTTTGTTAAAGATTTGGAGAAAAGAAGCTATAAAATATTCTTATTTTCCGGTGGCACATTCATGTGTTTAAATATAATCGGGTTGATTCTTATAATTATTCCTGGGACGTCAGGCATTTTGTCGTCTCTCGAGGAAAAAAAGATTGCGAATCCCCTGCTTTCAGCATGCCTTTTTGCCATTGAGGCTGCATGGAATATATTATATGCAGTAATGATGATTACAATGTGCATGGTTTTGTATTATGAAAATAAAAAGGCACGAGAACGTCTTAAAAAGTAGGAGATAGATTATTGCATCTTTAAACCATAGTTTGCATTAATTTTGTGAAGGAGCAGAGTGAAATTCGCTCTGCTCCTTTATTTTTAAGCATTGCTATCACCATAGAATGTACCAACGGCGTTATGACGGGCTATCTCTACGAGGAAGAGAGCCGTCTGAGGGAACTAATCCATCCTGACCACTAAATATCTTCGTACTGTTATAATGGAGGCGGCCTCCGAAGTACGAAGCAAGATCATGGACAGTCGATTACGACCTTTATCTGGGATACACAAGACTACTTAGGAGAAGTGAACTAAATGGCAATGCCGGTAAGTTATACCAACTTCGGAGGGCGAATCGTTCACGAGAACCGAAATGGAACCGAACGTGAATACGTTGGGGATCCGTTAGGCTCCACCGTTGCGCTCCGAGATTCCAACTTAAACGTCACCGATACTTGGGAGTATTGGCCCTATGGAGAAGTTGCTGCCCGCTCGGGCACCAACCCCACTCCCTTCACCTTCATCGGAATGCTCGGTTATTATAAAGATATTCTCGATAAATTAATGTACGTAAGAGCCAGATATCTTAGAGCCGATTTGGGACGATGGATGACTGTTGATCCGTTATGGCCCATGCAGAAGGCGTATGCATATGTGGAAAATAAACCCAATATAGCAACTGATAGACATGGTCTTGCTACAGGCGCTGAAGAAGCAACGGCAGGTGTATTAGGATGTATAATTTCTGGCGGAGCATCTCTTCTTAGCTGCAGATTGGGCGGAGGCAGTAAAAGAAATGCGCCTGTCGATTTGGAATCAGTTGTTTAATTGTTGGCTTAGTATCAGCATTTGTAGTTAATGTACCTCCTCTAGCAAAATGCTTAATTGGCACGGCAGTCGGGCTAGCTAGCACTCTAGCTCAGCTTCTGTGTGCGCGTTGTCCTAAACCAATACCGTGGCAATGTTTCGTTGCATCTGCCATTGTATCATTAGTTCTCGGCTGTATAGTCGGATTTAATTTACAAGGCGTTGAGCAAGTTGCTATAAGGATAGTTACTGCTGTATGGGGTGTGGCAATTGGCTCAATCTGTAAAACAGTAATTAGCATAGGATAATTATATAATGAATACTACTCCACTCGTTGCCATTTCAACAGTATTACTTGCAGGAATTGCCGTAATAGACAAACTGGAGAAATCAGAAATGTGGCTAATGTTTCTCGCCTTCTCTTTAATTTGGGGTGTCGCGTTTTATTTTTCAAGGCGATATGCTGACTTTCTTGTGGCAGGGGGTTGTATATTTTTTATTGGCATATCTCTAGTTATTTTAATTTTCAAAATGATGATTTATTTTGGAAAGTTATATAAGATAGATATATGGAACTGGCCGCTAGCTTGCTGGATGCCACTGAGTGCCATTCTAGCTATTTCTATGTTAATTTTAGGAATGAGGAAAATTGTTATTTGGCGCGATGCATATATTAAAATCCATCCTGAAGAAAAAAATGCTTTAGGTCCTAAATACAACTAAATTAAACTATAATTTTAAGGAGTGGCAGCTAGTCACTCCTTAATTAGTCCTACGTGTTTTGCATCTCGTTCATCTGTTGAATTGTACTGCTTTTGGCCATGGCAATGGAGAGGTGGAGGGCATAGATGGAAGGAATGGCTTACTATCGTTGTGCAGCTTTAAGATTCTATGAAGGTTTCTTTTGTTACGGTGGATTAGATCAAACTCATTGGGATCAAGTAGATGACAATTTATTTCAAGCTGGCATATGCGCCGGCATTTTTATTGTGAAATGCAACAGGTCCTTACCGTTCCCGAAAATTCCTTTTCCTATATAATGAGGTAAATATGGATCAGTATAGAGAAAGAGTAATAAATACAATCAAAGCAGCGTTTGATTGGGATGCTGCAGCCGTGATTAAGGCAGCCCAAGCTCGCTTGGAAATCATCGAGGAAAAGCCAGATCGATTTGGATTTACTATTGATAAACATTGGGAAGAACGAGGTTGGCTGGAGGGTTTAGTAGAACGATATGATGAAGTCATGCTTGATAAAGATATTCTTCAACGCGTTCCATTTTCACTGATTCATCCGACTGTTTCTAGGCTCCTTCTTCCGTATGTGATGCTAGTTGAAACTCAATATAGAAATGACTTGGGGAGAGGAGTTATGGAATGCTATTTGAGTCAAGAAAAAAAATTCTCCAATGATTTCATAAGCGATCTTTTGAAGAATTATTCAAAAGAACAATTGAATGCTATCAAGATGTATGTTGAATATTGGGCAACCGAACTCGATGATTCAACTGCGCGAGAGTCTTGGGATTTATTTTGGAGAGATCTGCAGGTTTAAATTTGCATTTTTGGATGATGGATTTTATCTGAATGAGGGTTGCACTGTATTTTATCTATCTTCGAGTTTGACCTAGATTGTAGCTTGAATGCTTCGATATTTAGGAGCATTGATCTTCGAATGGGATTGCTGCCCAGGCAGCAATCCCATTCCCCTTCATCTTCGTCGGAATGCTCGGTTTACGACGAATGTGTACCAAGGTTATAATGGTTTGAAGCGGAGTCAAACGGTTGACGGCGTAACGACCACCTACCTTTGGGACCACTCGGATCTTTTGGGGGAACTTTAATCATGGCGATGAATCGAATTTATTATACGGTGGCCGGTGAGGTGATCGCCGAAAAGCGCCCTGGGCAAGATCGCCGAGACTACGTGACGGATATTTTGGGCACGACGGCAGGAGTTGCCAGTAGCAATGGTAGTAGTGTGGAACGCTACGAGTATTCTCCGTATGGGCGGCGGACTTATACGGCTGGCGCGGCCTGGTTTCCGAGGCTTGGTTGGTGTGGATCTCATGGCTACTATCAGACGGGACGTGTCGGTGCGGATCTCTTCGTTCGCGCCCGCCATCTGGACACACTTTCGAACAGGTGGAGCAGTGTGGATCCGCTTTGGCCGCGCGAGCACGCTTACCAATATGTGAACGGAAACCCCATCAGCCACGTCGATCCAACAGGGCAAACGCCTCAATGTATCGCGTTTGTAGCTTGTGCCGGGGTTGCATTGGCGGCAGTTACCTATGCATGTTTTGGAAAGCCTTTCTTCTGCTGCTTAAAAGATTGGCTTAGAAAACGACCGGTCGTTGCTACAGCTGTAATTACGACGTGCGGTGCCTTAGGAGTTGCTTGTTTAGGTCCAGCTTTTGTGGCTTCTCTTCGGACGCTTGCCACCTTGGCAGGTACAGGTGCTGCTGCGGCTGCTTCGGCGAACGCTGGAAGGCCGTATAGCGATTGCTGCACAGAGTATTACATGATGTGTCAAGCCGCGTGCAGCGCGGCACACTGGAGAAATAAGTATGGACCTGGTTGGCCAGGTTGCTGCGAGAACTATTGTAGTGAGAATTATAAATACTGCGAACGTAGAAGGGACACTCCGCGCAGTTGGGAGTGCTATTGTGGGAAGATAAAAACGCGAAACCCTTTTCGATGGCCCATCTAATATTGATTGAAAAATGGATTCTTTGGATACAAACAGATAGTAGTAAAAATGGAATTTTCACTACTATCTGTCTGGGAGAAAAATGAGGCAAATTCACATTGATTTATGGATTGAAATATTCAGTGACTGGTGGCGACACGTCTATGCATGGGATGTATCCGAGTTGGACATTTTGCAGGAACAGATTCTGCAAAAAATTCAGGAGCTTGGGGGCATTCTTGATTATTATAACGCGCTTCGTACATTCTCAAGCCATTGGGCGCGGGAGCTTGATCGCGAAAGGGCACTTAATATCATTAATCGTATTCCAGACATTCCTTTAGAATGTCGAGATGATTGTTCAGCTACAATTGCTCTTAATTTGGCCAAACTTCATGAATTAGATCTTGCAAGTGAATTTGTTAATCGAGGTTTTCGAAATCTAAAAGGAGAACCTAAAAGAAGTGCATTATTTGCATATTGGATAGAATTGAAATACATAGAGAAGTATATTCAGATATTGAGTACATCTCACAAGCAAGTCCTTGCTCGTCATGTCAATGAGGTTGCTTTCTATCCTATGAAGCACCCTGTGTATATGGAGATAGCTACTCGGATTATCCTTCATGTGCATGACAAGATGAAAGTTTCCGAGAATTTGCTTTACTTGGGCGAGAACGTGTTATTTACGTCAAGGTGGGTTGTATTCGGAGATCTCGAGCTTTACCAGCAGCTTGAACAGGTGATGGAAAAGCTTCGTACGATGTTGGTTGTCAAAGATCCTACGTGATAATAGATAAGAGAAATACGCTTCTGATGGCAAGATTGCATTAAAGTCAGATTGTATTTTTTGCTGTAGTAAATTCTGGAAAGCCGTATAATGATTGCTGTGCGGAATATTGTATAGCATGTCAAACTGCTGTAGAGTATTGTAGTGAAAATTATAAATATCGTGAACGTAGAAGCGATACGCTGCGTAGTTGGGAATGTTATCCTTGTGGTGATAAATTAACGCGCAATCCGTTTCGTTGGCCTATCTAGTATGGGTTAATGTAAGGTTCGCTAAAGGAAAATCTTGATATGGAATTAGATAGCAGGAGAGTTTAGAATCCTCCTGCTATCTAATTTAAGGTGAATATGAAGTCAATAGACGCTGATTTGTGGATTGAGCTATTTAGTGATTGGTGGCGGTACGTCTATAAATGGGACGAACCCAAGCTAGATGTTTTACAAGAACAGATATTGCAGAAGGTTCAGGAATTTGGAGATGTCGGTGATTATTACAGTGCGCTTCTATCATTCTCCAGTCATTGGGCTCGGGAGTCTGATCGAGAGAGGGCGCTCAACACCATAAAACGTATCCCAGATATTCATCTAAGATATGGAGATGATTGTTCGTATATTATTGCTCTTAACTTGGTCAAGGTTAATGAATTAGATTTTGCAAGAGAGTTCGTTTATCGGGGCTTTCGAAATCTAGAACGGGAAGCCAAGGGGAAACAATGGCTTTCCTGTTGGACGAGATTAAAATACACAGAAAAGTATATTCAGATATTGAGGACATCTCACAAGCAAGTCCTTGCTCGTCATGTCAATGAGGTTGCTTTCTATCCTATGAAGCACCCTGTGTGTATGGAGATAGCTACTCGGATTATTCTTCATGTGCATGACAAGATGAAAGTCTCCGAGAATTTGCTTTATCTGGGCGAGAACGTGTTATTTACTTCAAAGTGGGTTGTATTCGGTGATATCGGACTGTATCAGCAGCTTGAACAGGTGATGGAAAAGCTTCGTGCGATGTTGGTTGTCAAAGATCTACGTGATAATAGGGTGTAATATAAGGCTAAGGCGCTGCGTAAATTCGTGGTTGCAAAGAAGATCAATGGAATCAAGTGCGGACGTCTTGTAGGAGTCGTCATATAGGGCAGTTGGATGTTAGGTGTAAATTATGGAGTCGAAAATAGTTGCTCCCTTTTCAATTGTTTTAATAGTAGCAGGAGTTTTGTATTTATTTTTAAGCATTACTCCAGTGAATCAGCATAGAGAATGCGAAGCATTATTTTTATTGGCAATGGGGCTATCGTTGCGAGTTAATTTGTTTGAGTTTATGATAAAAAATCAATATAGACTAGAAATTAATTTTGGATTAATTGGGCTCAATGTTTTGTTGCTGTGTGCTGCTATTTATACTGAAATGACTGTGGCTCGATACTGAAATGTAATGTAATGATTGTAAGTCTAAGCAGATCTGAATCATTCAAAGAATACTGCGATAGTCTCTCTTGCTGTAGCAGGTATAAATAACAGTAAAAGAATCTTGTCAAATTAAATTCTGACATCTAAATAAAACGATATGGGTCGCATGCTTGATTGCAGTAATCTGTCTGGCGTTTGCATTTGCGCGAGAGTCATCGAAAAGCAAAATTAAATTTCAATAAAATCTTATGGGATGATAATTTAAATAAGATAGCGTTGTTTATGGTGCGAGTCAAAGGAATTAAAATTGTGGCCATGTAGGTGAGAGTAAATGCTCAATAGATTATTTAAAATGGATATTGACTTTAGTTTTGTCGAGATGTCTTGGTTTAGCGATTCCGGTATTCAAGGTCGCTTTGCAGGATAATGATTATGAGGGTATTGAGGCTGAAAAAATAGGGTTGGTACTAGGCATGAGTGCTGGAAATATGAAAGATTGTCTTCAGATGTGTGCAAAAGATACATACTATATGGAGTGTAAATGATGAAATGGGTGAATTTGGTTCTATTTGCAATAGGCTGTAGTATTGTTTATATGTTAATATGCATTCACGCAATAGCAGGCCGCCTAGATGAATACAGGGCGATGCAAGTTGGTATATCTAAAGAGCATTTGAGATCGTTTATGGGTGAGCCTAGGAATGTTGGAGCAAAAACGCCAGAAGGGTACCACACGTTATTTTATCCAAGTACTGCATATAGATCGAGTGATATAGCATATGTTATTGATAAAAATGATATCGTATATGCAGTACTGTTTCCTGAGTCGTTTACAGAAGATCGCGTTAAATATAAAAGCTGGCGTATCTCTAAATAAATGGCAGTGCTTGTTGCAAGGATCACAGAGAAGCATTTCTTGATGGCTTTAGGTTGTAGTTTTGATCTTGCATGATGGGGTGATTAAGACGCAAATCTCCCTAAAAGATTGGTGTGAGGTGGATTTTCCAGCTCTTTAACCTTTGCCCAGGTAATCTGAGCCCTATATGAGCATTGCGCGGGTGATTGCCCTGGGTGGCGTCGGGGAGATTGGAAAGAACTGCACGGTCGTGGAGCAGGGGGATGACATCGTCGTCATCGATTGCGGACTCTCGTTTCCGAACGAGGAGATGCCAGGTGTCGACATCGTCATCCCCGATTTCACTTATCTTCTCGACAACAAGAGAAAGGTTCGGGGAATCTTTTTGACCCACGCGCATGAGGATCACGTGGGGGCGCTGCCTTATATCCTGCCCCAGCTCGATTGTCCGCTCTATGCCAGCGCGTTCACGCACGCTTTGCTCAAGCCCAAGTTCGAAGAGCGGATGGGGCGGCACAAACTGGACCTGCGGACGTATGAACAGGGCCAGATCATCGAGGCGGGTTCGCTCAGCGTCGAGCCGGTGCGCATCACCCACTCTATTCCCGAGACGCATGCGATGGCGGTGCGGACGGGGCACGGAATCGTCTTTTTTACCGCCGATTTCAAGTTCGACTTCACGCCGATCGATCATAAGCTCAGCAACATCACCCGGATCGGGGAGTTGGGACGCGAAGGGATCGTGCTGCTTTTAAGCGATAGCACGAACGTCGATCGGCCGGGCTGGGGACCGAGCGAGAGGATCGTCGAGGCGGGCCTGCGAAAAGTCTTCCAAGAGGCGCCGGGGCGAGTGCTTTTGACGACGTTCGCCAGTAGCATTCACCGCTTGCAGCAGGCGTTCGACGTCGCCGTGCAGACGGGTCGCAAAGTCGCGGTCGTGGGGCGGCGGATGGAGCAGAACATCGCGATCTGCGCACGTGAGGGGTACATGAAGCTTCCGCCCGGCGTCCAGATCTCGCTCAAGGAGATGAACGACTACCCCGACGAGCGACTGGCGATTCTCACGACGGGCAGTCAGGGCGAGCCCATGAGTGCGCTCGTGCAGATGTCGAAAGGCACCTACTCTCGGCTTCAGATCAAGACGGGAGATACGCTGATCTATTCCGCGCGCCCGATTCCTGGGAACGAGAGCGCGATTTGGCAGACGGTCAACCGGCTATTCCGTCTCGGGGCGACGGTGATCTACGACAGCCCGACCCCGATCCACGTGAGCGGCCATGCCTATCAGGAGGAGCTGAAGATGATGATCAATCTGACGCAGCCCTACTATTTGGCCCCTGTTCATGGAGAGCCGAGGCATCAGCATTTATATCTGGAGATGGCCCGTAAAATGGGTTATCCGGAGCATCGTTTGTTTACTCTCAGAGATGGAATTCCGCTGGTGCTCGACGAGACCGAGGCCCGATTCGCGGAGCCGGTTCCATACGGGCGGGTCCTAGTGGATCACAGCGGCGCGGCGGGCGTTTCGGACGACGTGTTGCGCGACCGCACGAACTTGTCGAGCGAGGGTCTGATCGTCGTCACCCTCGCCATCGACGTCGAGCAAGGCGAGTTGGTGGGCGAACCGACGCTTCAGGCCAAAGGGATGCATGCGGCCGACGGGGTCCTGCAGAAAGCCCAAGAAATGCTCCACGACGCGCTTTTGGGGATGAGCGCCGAAGATCTGCGCGACGGCGTGCGAATCCGCCAAGAGACGGCCGATCTCGTTCGCAAAGTGTGTCAGAAGTGGGGGAACTACCGGCCGCTGGTGATTCCGGCGGTGGTCGAGGTTTGAACGAGGATTCAGGGAGCGCCGGTGTAGTTCAAGCTCCGATTACTGAAGAGTTTATTCGGGTGCGTTATGGGGAGACGGACCAGATGGGCCATGCCTATTACGCGAACTATCTCCTTTGGTTCGAGCAGGCGCGGGGCGTATGGTGCCGAGATCGTGGGTTTACCTACAAGGACCTCGAAGCGAAGGGAGTCATGCTTCCGGTCGTTGAGGCGCATGTACGCTATAAAGGCGAGGTGAAATACGACGATCGCATCTTGGTGCAGGTGTGGATGGGGGAGATCCGCCGTGCGTCGATGCGGTTCGACTATCGCATCTATAACGAAGGGCGGCTCGTAACCGAAGGATACACCTGGCACGTGGCGATGGGGGAGGCGCGCAAGGCGATCTCCGTGCCCGATTTTATGCGCGAGATGCTGGAGCGTGATCCGGCGGCTCATGAACGTCTTGATTGAAGCGGCCGGTCGAGTCTTTCGAAAAAGGAACGAAAAGCTCTCGCCGTTCGTTCGTTAAATAGAAGTGATGCTGCCGCTGATCTTATGCTGCTCGATGCTGTTTGCGGAACTGGACGCCCACAAGGCGGTCCCGCCCGCGCAGTGGGAGAAGCTAGATCCAAAGCATCGCGCGGACCTGGAGCGGGACGTCGAGCGCGGTGCCAAGATCTCGGCCGAGGCGGATAAGCAGCTCAAGCCGACCGAAAAGTCCGAGTACGAAGCCCGAGTGCAAAAGATCGTCGACGAGCTCGCCGTGATCGCGAACCGGCAGCCGGCGAAGGTGCTGTGGGGCGACGCGCGTTTGAACCCCTTCAACTATAAGGTCAAAGTCGTTCAAGGAGAGGACGTGAACGCGTTTTCGATCCCGGGAGGCTACCTGTACGTGTATGAGGGGCTCGTCGATTTCGCCGAGAGCGACCATGAGCTTGCGGGCGTACTCGCGCACGAGATCGCGCACGCCGCCTTTCGGCACGTCCCGACGTTGGAGCGGGAGCAAAAAGGATTTCAAAATATCTCGTTGCCCCTGATCATCGCGATCGCGCTGGGGCTCGGTCCGCAGGCCGGAGGAACGGTCGCGAACCTTGGCTCGCTGATCAATCAGTCCCAATTCAGCGGCTGGAGCCAGAAAGCCGAGGAGTCCGCAGATTACGGCGGGTTTCAGTATCTCATTCAGAGCGGCTACAACCCTGTGGGTTTGGTCACGTTCATGGAGCGGTTGGCGGTCGAGGATCGCAACCGGCCTCACATCGAATGGGGGATCTACCGGACGCACCCCCCCTCCAAGGAGCGGGCGGACCATCTCAGCGAGCATCTCCGCGAGGCGGGGATCCCGATTCGGCGGAGCCAGGTCACGACGAGCTATGCGAGCCATGTGGACCTTTTGGAAGATCAAAGCGCGAGGCTCCGGTTCGGCAAGCGGGAAATCTATGTGTTTCACGGCAAGGATGCCGAAGCGCGCGCCCAGGAGGCTGGGCAGCGCCTGAACGACTTTTGCGACCAAGTGCCGGACCTGGTTCGACTCAGCGTGCGCTCCGACGGGCAGGTACTCGGGGATGGCAAGCTGATCTTCCAGATTCAAGAATCGGATGCGGTGGCGCAGAGCCGAAGCCTCTCCGAACTGCGAACCGCGACGGATAAAGCGCTGAAAGCGTCCCTGTATTCGTTGGCCTATCGCGTGTGGGACCAGCCGTAAGTGTCACACTGAGCAGTGCGTGCGACCGTCGCCGAAATCGCGCTGGACCCTAAGTCGGGGGGACAAGAAGCGTTGTATACCTATCGCGTGCCGCCCGGCACTCCCGTCGGCGAGGCTTTTTTCGTGCCGCTCGGCAACCGGTTGGCACTCGGCTTCGCGACCCGCGTTTTCGAAGCCGACGAAGCGACCCTCGGCTTTCCGATGGAGCAGTTGCGAGAAGCGGGATCGCGTGTCGAGGGGCTTTCGCTTCCGGAAGGGCTGATCGCCCTTGCTCGCTACACTCAGGAAGAGACCCTTTCACCGCTTCCGGTCGCGTTGAGCGCGGCGACGCCGCCCGGAGTGCGCGAGCGTTTGGTCACCGCTTGGACCTTGACCGAGGCGGGAGAGCGCGTGTTTCAAACCGGGGCCGGGCTTTTCGGCGAGGCAGAGATCGCGCCCGAAGCGGTACTTACCCCGCTGCAACGCGAAGTGCTGCGCACGTTGCGGGACGCGGGGGGCATGCTGGTCGAGTCGAAGACGCGGCGGATCGAAGCGGGCACTCTGCGCGCCTTGAAGTTGCTGCGTTCGAAAGGGATGGTGCAGGACGTGTTAAGCCTGGCCTCCGACGCCGAACGGCAGAAGACCGAGCAACTGTTCGCTTTAACCGCGGATGAGTCTCGGATCGAGGCCTTCTTAAAAAAAGAGGGGAAGAAAAAGCCTGCTCAGGCGTTGACGCTGATGCGCCTTCAGGCGACCGAACACGCCGGTCTGGCTTTGGCCGAGATCAAAGCGCTCGCCGGGGTGACGGAAACGACGTTGCGGGCCTTGATCCAGGCGGGGTACCTGGAGTCCGCGCAAGCGGAGGCTCCCTCCAGACGCACCCCGCCCCCCGCCAATCGGTATCAGCAACTCGCGATCGACGCGATCGCCTCTTCGATCGAGGGAGGCGAGTTTCGTCCCTTCCTATTGTACGGTGTGACGGGGAGCGGCAAAACCGAGGTGTACCTGCGCGCCGCGGCGGAGGCGCTCCGCGCCGGGCGGCAAGTGCTCTATCTCGTGCCGGAGATCGCGCTGGCGACTCAAGCGATTGCTCAGCTTCGGGAGCGGTTCGGACGCCGCGTCAGTGTCTTGCACAGTGAGCTGTCCCCCACGCAACGGCTCCAGAATTGGCGACGCATCCGTGCGGGAGAGGCCCCGATCGTGCTGGGCGCGCGCAGCGCGCTTTTCGCGCCGCTTACAAACCTCGGGCTGATCGTGATGGACGAGGAGCACGAAGGGAGCTACAAGCAGGAGACCGCGCCGCGCTACCACGCGAAGCGGCTCGCGCGTTTCTTGGCCGAGCGCCACGCTTGCCCTTTGGTGCTTGGATCCGCCACGCCGAGCATCGAAAGTTTTTACGAAGCGGAGCACGAGCGATTGACGTTGCTGAGCCTGCCCGAACGGGCGGCCAGCGCAAAGCTGCCGAGCGTGCAGATCGAGGACTTGACCGCGGGCTATCGATTCGGCCGCCCCGCGATTCTCAGCGAGGCGCTGCACGAGCGGCTCGTAAGGACTTTGGAACGAGGGGAGCAAGCGATCCTCTTTTTGAATCGTCGCGCCTACGCGCCGTTCTTGATTTGCCGCGATTGTGGGCATCAGATCGTGTGCCCCCACTGCACGGTGACTTTAACTTATCATCGCGCGGAAAATCGATTGCGATGCCATCACTGCGGGTTCCACACCTCTCCGCCCGATACTTGTCCCCAATGCCAAGGACTGAGGCTCAGCCCGTTCGGTGTGGGGACGGAAAAAGTCGAAGAGGCTGTGCGTGAAGCGTTCCCCGAAACCTCTGTCGGCCGACTCGATCGTGATATTGCGCGAAAGAAAGGGGCGCTTGAGGAGACGCTGGCGCTTTTTCGAAGCGGGGAATTGCAGGTGCTCGTGGGAACCCAGATGGTGGCGAAAGGGCTCGATTTTCCGAATGTGACCCTCGTAGGGGTCATCGCGGCGGATACGTCGCTGAATATTCCCGACTTCCGCGCCTCGGAGCGGACGTTCCAATTGCTTTCCCAAGTCGCCGGTCGAGCCGGTCGAGGAGTTTCGCCCGGCCATGTTATCGTGCAGACCTTCAATCCGGAGCACATCGCGGTCCAAGCCGCGAGCCGGCACGACTATCTGGGGCTCTACGAAACGTTGCGCGTAGAGCGCGAGGCCGCAGGCTATCCGCCCTACCGGCGCATGGTGAACCTTGTCTGGAGCGGTTTGAATCGAAGCGAAGTCATTCAGGCGTCGACGGATGCCGCGGAACGACTGGCGAAGCTTCCCCAAGTCGAGCTTTTAGGGCCGGCGGATTGTGTGCTCGAAAGAATCCAGCGGCGCTGGCGGCGGCATCTTTTGTTGAAGCTTTTGCCCGAGGCTGATCTGGCTGCTTTAAATGACGCGCTGGCGAAGTTCGATCCGCCCGGCGTGCAGCAAGTGGTCGACGTCGACCCCTATAGCTTGATGTAGCGCGGCTACATTCGCTCTTTGGAACGGGCGGCGCGCTCCCAAAGTTCGACCGTGCGGACGTCGCGACGCCGACGATCCATCGCTTGATCGATCTTGATCGTCAGCATTTCGTAGGTATCCACGCCCGGCTGATTCTTTTCGATGTAATCGAACGCGCCTCGGCGCATGCATTCCACGGCGTTTCCGACATTGCCGAACGCGGTCATGACGATCACTTCCGCGAAAAGGTCGCGGGAGAAGGCGGCGTGCAGGATCTGGAGTCCTGACTCCGGTTGGTCCATGCTCATATCGGTCACGATGACGTCGAAAGGCTCCTCGGCCTCCTGAATGAGCTTTACACCCTCTTCGGCGCTGGGGGCCTCGGCGATCTCATAGCCTTGACGCCGCAGGCGCCGCCCGACGGCGATCCGCACTTCTTCTTCATCGTCGATGACGAGCACTTGACACATGGTCTGATTTAGTATATCTGAGTTCAATGCGCCTTGAGAATCGGAATCTTGGTCCTGGGAACGAAGGAGGGAGGGAAATTGTCCTATAATAGAGAGGACTGGGGGCGAACGGGTTCGACAGAGCTGGTTTGTCTTTCGGTTGCGAGCCGAGGTGCCGTTGGCCTCGTAAAAAAGCGGCAAAAAAAGTAATTGCGAACAACGATTACGCTTACGCTGCCTAATTAACGCAGCGGGTCCGTCTTCTCCCGTGCCGGTAGGGAGTCGTTCGGGTCTAAGATAAATCCGGATCGTTCGTTCGGCTTCTGTTCGGAGCTTGACGGACTAAAACAATCGAACTGGGCGATCGGACAGGCGGCTTCTGGCAGAGTCCGGCGCTGAGATAAAGTACAGAAGAGACGCTCGTGGGAACCGGAGGGGCGACAGTTTTGGAAGGGGGTTCAATTCCCCCCGCCTCCACCATCAAAAGCCAACCTATTTGTGAGTCAAATAAGTGATTCACATTTTTATGTACCCTAGCAACGCTGCTCGCTTCTCGGTGCCTTCCTTTCTTCTAGATTGTGCAACGGCAGAGCTTCACTTTTAGTCTCGCAATACCGAAGGGAAACTCACCTTCATGCGATGTTCGTTCAAAAGTGCGGTAGATAGCTATGTTGCGTTCTAGCTCCAGTCAACTTTGGACCTCAGTCCGAGTTTCTCGGAGTGCCGGCAATCGCGCAACGATGATCCGTTAAATGGGCACGGGCTACAAAGGGAACATCGTATTGAGGTAAAGAAGTTACAGAATAGAAGCAGACAGAAACGAAGTAGTCTGTCTGCTTCTGGATTTTTAGTTAGGTTTAACTACATAGTAATAGTAGCAATCTCTGTTTGTGAGAGTGTTGGGTATTTGTTGTGGGTATTTGCGAATTATTCCGCCACCCAGGTTATATATAATATCGTCTCTCGCAGACTCCTTTCTGTTATCGACTACATGACTTTTTGCATGTCCATCGACCCAACCCATATTTGCTCTCTTGCTGCTATGACGTCCATCGATTACTGTAGTAGTCACGAAAGTTGGATCGCAGCTAAAGGTCATGGTCTTTTCTTTTCTGGGAGGATTCGCAGTGACGAAGAAGAATGCTGTATCTGCGAAGTTGATTGTTTCAGCGGGTGAGGAAAGGTCACTCATCGTTAATGGAGGAGTTGTAGTAAGACTGGTATTCATTCCAATAGCATAAGGAATATAAGTTGAAAGAGATTTAAGGCCCACGCCACTAGGGCAATCTGCAATAGCTGTATTCTTCATATAGGGTTGAAGAAATCCCTTACTATCATCGCGGGTAAGAGGACTTCCAGCGAGAGAACCCCACCAATAGCGAATTTGCAAAGAAGGATTGTACTCTAGACTGGTCCCAGGGCAGAGTACATCATCGTAGTCTGCGGCATACATGTTGTATGCCATGGAAATGGAACGCATGTTTGAAAGGCAGGCTGTAGCTTTCGCAGCTTCTTTGGCTTGTGCGAAAACGGGGAATAGGATCGCTGCGAGGATCGCAATAATGGCAATCACTACAAGAAGTTCAATCAGGGTGAAAGCCCTCTTACGGGTTCCCTCACGAATTTTCATTTTATTAGCGTCTAGCATCTCATTCACCAACTTCTCGTCGCTTCGTCAGGTTCAAACTTGATATTATATGAGTCATCTCTCATATGTAAACATGTCTTACGAAGAGGCGAGTCTTAGTATTATATGTCGGTTTTCAGAAAATGCCAAATAATATAAAAAAGTTGCGAAAGATCAGCCAAGGGCTTTGAATTGCCGCAAACGAGGGAGCGTTCGCTGTGGCATCAGACGGCATTTTCACCGTGAGCCAAAAGGAGATGTGTAAAAGTGAGGAGGCTGGCACGCCATGGACTCAACTTGAAGTCTGGGCGATGGATCGATCGCCCAGACACCCTGCTTTACGGAGCCACAAAGCTTGCTAAACGACTGATCGTCCGGCTCGATTGGCTGTTTGCAAGACCCAATACCAGATAGTAGTACGTGCGGCCAGAAACTAGCGACGGACCCGTATAGTTCAAGAACGTCTGATCGGTAGGAGCACCTTCGTTGTTCCAGAAAGAACTCACCCCGATTTTAGGTTCCCGATCAAAGAGATATACGATATATTCCTCAGCCCCCGAGAAGTTTTGCCAACGGAAGCTCAATGGGCTGAGTCTCGGTTCCATGAGAATCAGATCGCCCAAGGTCTCAACCCAAACAGGGGTGCTTTTCGAGGATTCGCTGCCGGAGAAGTCGGGGTAGGAGGTGTTTAGCGCCGTGATTTGGTATGTGTAAACGTTGCCTTCGAAAAGGTTGCGATCCAGGTCCGCGTAGGTTCCGGTCATAGGATCGCGCAGATAGTCGAGTGAAGACGTGGGCGCGTTGACGCCGGCCCCACGGTAAATTCCATAGCCTAGGAGGGCTTCGTCGAAGGCAGGGCTCCAATACAGATCGACTTCAATCGGGTTTCCGGCGATCGTGTCGCGGCCTTGCGCTTTTCGGGAGGCTCGGCGGGGGTCGAATAGGCGCTTAAGTTGTTCGTACGCTTCGGCTTGGCCAGGGCTGCGAAGAATCTCCTCGGCGGGCGAGGTCCAAGCGACGGCTGTGAGGTCGTTGGGAGGCAGGAAGCCTGGGTTCGATTCGAACTCAAGTACGAAGTCGATGCGTCGGTTTTCGCCCGGAGACAGGGTGAGTGAGGCCAGGTCCGAATCGTACGTGCGGGCGGAGGCGAGGACGTCGTAGGCGATGCCGCCGATCAGATCGCGGATTTCGAATTCGCCGTTCTCATCGGTGACCGCGCGATTGCTGGAGAGCGTTCCGCCGTTGAAGAACACCTCGGCGTTTTCGACGAGATAGCCCTCTCGGGTGCGGACGGTGCCGTACGCACGGGCAAGCCGATCGACAGGCGCGACGGTGATGTTGACGCTTTTGCTGCGCTCATGCGCAAAGGTTCGGGCCACGTTCTGGCCGCGGTAAGTGATGCCGTCTTGCGTCACCTCAGCCCGGATCACGATGTTCCCTTCGGGGATCATATCCAAAACGTAGATGCCGTTGGAATTGCTAAGCGTTTCGCCGCGGGAAGCGCTACTGAAGTTGAAGCTGACTTTCGCCCCTCGGACCGGATTGCTGTCCAGATCGGTGACGATGCCCGAAACCTGGGCCTGATCGGTTCTGCCCGCGCTCCCTCCGCATCCCAAGAGAATGAGGGCAAAGCTGAGCGCCCCGAAGCCGACGGAAAAGCGTTTCATGTTCTTCCGACGCGCGCTCTGCCAAAGAGTTTCATCGGGCCACGGTACACTGAAGCCACTTTATGCTGGAACGTTTGCAGGAGATCGAAAATAAGTTCGAAGGGATCGAGCGAAGCCTCGAAGACCCGAACGTGGTTTCGAACCATCTGGAACTGCAACGTTTGGGCAAGGCCCGTGCCGAGATTGAGGACATCGTCACCGCTTTTCGCGAGTACAAAAAGTTCGATGCGCAATTGCGAGACGCCCAGGAGCTGTTGAGCGATCCTGAGATGAAGGATCTCGCCCAAGCCGAAAGCGACGCGCTGAAGCATCAGATCGAATCGCTCGAAGAACAGTTGAAGTTGTTGCTGATCCCCAAAGATCCGAACGACGAAAAGGCCGTGATCGTCGAGATTCGCCCGGCGGCGGGCGGGGATGAGGCGGAGCTGTTCGCCGCCGAACTGATGCGTCTGTATCTGCGCTACGCCGAGCGTCGAAAGTGGAAGGTCGAGATCGTCGAACACGAAGAGTCGGGGCTCGGAGGACTCAGCCGGGTGGTCTTCAACATCGAGGCGAAGGGAGCTTATTCGCAGTTGAAACATGAGAGCGGCGTCCACCGCGTCCAGCGCGTTCCGGCGACCGAAAGTTCGGGGCGGCTGCATACTTCGACAGTGACCGTGGCGGTGCTTCCTGAGGCCGAAGAGGTCGACCTGGAGATCAAATCGGACGACTTGGAGATTTCCACATTCTGTTCCAGCTCCGCGGGCGGCCAGCACATGCAAAAGAACGAAACTGCGATTCGCATCGTGCATAAGCCGACTGGGCTCGTCTCGACCTGTCAGGATGAGCGAAGCCAGGCCCAGAACAAGCTCAAGGCGATGGCCGTGCTTCGCGCAAAGCTGTACCAGATGGAGCAGGAGAAGCTTGCCGCCGAGCGAGCGGGGTTGCGCCGAGGCCAGATCGGTTCGGGAGACCGCTCCGAAAAAATTCGGACCTACAACTTTCCACAGAGCCGCATCACGGATCACCGCATTGGGCTGTCGATGCACAACATGGGGGAGTTCATGGATGGGGACATCCAGGAGATGTTGGACGGCTTGAACCAAGCTGAGCAAGCCAAGAAGTTGGCTGCGGGCGACGAACCGGCCGCTTAAAACCCAACCGGGCAGCCTCCTCGCAACGTCGAGACGATTCGAGGAGGCCCTCCGGAAGATCCCTTAAAGGCGGAAGAAGCCGTACGAAAGCGTGAGTTCCAGGCCGCTGAAGTTCACTCCGCTTTGCTTGGAGAGGAAGTTGTAACGGGCCGAGAGTTTAAGGCTTTGATTCATGATAACGCCGGCTTCGACGTGGGTCGCCCAGCCGAGCCGCGAGTCGTTATAACTCGTGCCGCCCGCTACGAAGTCGTAGTCGAAGTAGGCGAGGCCGACGCCGCCTTGTACGTACGGGGTCGAGCTTTCCGACTTGCCGAAGCTACGGCCTGCGCCGAAGGAGAGAATCGCGACGGTCAGGTCGTTGCCTCGACGCTCCGCTCGAATCAGCGATAGGTCGGGCTTAAACTTCCAACGGTCCTCGAACCGGTCGTCGATCACTTGGAAGCCGACGCTCAGAATCGCGTCGTCGAACGCTTCGCGAAGAGCGGCGCTTTGGGGGAAGTAGGCTCCGGCGGAGATGCCGAATTTGCCGTCGAAAAGCCGCGTTGTGGTGTTCGTTTGCGCGAGTGCGCCCGCCGAAAGCAGCGTCACCGCCGCGAGTCCGATCATTTTCATCTTCATCCTCAAACCTCTTGCGGGCTCCTCGCCCTCTCTCCTAGTATGCCTGGAGTCGGACTCCGTCGGCTAGGGTGTGCATCTGCCGGGTGAGCGCTTCGACGGCGGCTTCGAAGAGGATTCGACCTTTTTCGGGGGTCGCTTGGGTCGCTTCCCCGAAGCTTCCTTCTTCGCTGATTTCATCGTAAGAGAACACCAGCCCATCGATCGGCGGTTCTGAGCGAAGCCCGTCGTCTCGTAGACGATCCTGCCGTACAAGTTGGGGGGCAAGATGCAGCATGAGGCTGGTTTCGGCCTCGCACGCGTGCCGGATAGTGCGAAGCCGGCCCTGCAGGCAGGTCCAAGCCGCTTCAGGAATCGCCGAAAAGTAGGAGCGGTGCCCAAAAAGCCCGGTTGGGTAACGCGCCTTGAGGTTGCGCAAGGCGACTTCGTTGAGTGCGGTGTTCCCCCCGTGGCCGTTGACGACGAAAAACTTCGAAAACCCATGACGGAGCAAGCTTTCCGCAAGCGCTTCGAGTGTGGAGAGATAGCTGTCCGAACTTGCGCTGAGTGTCCCGGCGAATGGAAGATGATGTTGGGAGGCGCCGAGCCAAAGCGTGGGGAGGAGAAGGACGCGATCGGGCAGGGCGGCTTCCACAGCTTCGGCGACCCGCGTGACGAGAATCGTGTCGGTGGCAAGCGGAAGGTGTGGGCCGTGCTGCTCGGTGGCGCCGGTGGGGAGGAGCACGACGATGTCTCGAGGAAGGGCGTCGATCTCGGGCCAGGTGAGATGCGCGAGCTGCATCCGACTAGCATACTCGCCTTGGCGACGGGGTGCTAGCGGGCGATCCAGCGAGGCGCGGTCTCTTGATAGGGCTTTCCGCGCAACGCAGTTTCGACCGTGGTTTCAAGGGTGCGTACGATCTTCGATTTGTCCCAAATCTTGAAGTAGCCGAGCCCGCCCCTTCCTAAGGAAGAGGGCATTGCGATCGTGTAGTCCTGTGCGTCCCCGACGGGAGCCCCATCTTGTTCGACGGAGATCACGCGTTGACCCGAAGCGCCGTTCGGGTTAAACGTGACTTCGAAGCCCGACAGCTGAAGAAAGCTGGTATTGGCTTGGGGATACAAAGAAAGCGAGCGCTCAAAGGCCTGTTTAAGCTGCGCGCCGGAGAGCTTGACGATGACGATGTTGTCCGTCGGATATTGCAGCAGTGAAGCGAGATTGTTCGTCTGGTAGCTGGTTTTCACAAGCCCCGCAGCCAGAAACGCACCGTCGGTTTGGGCGACATCACGTAGGACGTCCGCAGCCGCCTGAGACGGCAGGTGCGCGCCTCGGTCTGGGTTTTCGGCAAACCCTCCCGCCGTCAGCATCAGCAACGCGATGCAAGCGGCCAGATGGCGTTTTAGGTACGTCATGGACTTTAATTCTCGGTCGATTCGATCCTTTCCGTTATTTTAACGCCTCGGAAGCTCTCGCCGCTTCCTCAAATTTGGAATTCCTTGGCATGCCAACTCGATTCTTCCGTTGGTTTCTTATGGTGGCGTGCAATTCTCCCAAGAACCCACCATAAAAGGCCACCATTTTCAACTAAGGCTAGGTTGTATTGCTCGGGGAGCCACAAGCAACAGGTGATCCTATTTTGTCGCTTTACTTCGTATTTTGCGATCGCCGTTCCCTTTCGGGGTCAGCGTGATCGATCTGTAGATCTTAAGCGTCTGGATTGGCTCTAAACGCCGTTGATATTGGGAGTGGTTGGCCCCGAGATTCCGTGATGCTAGCAGCACTTCGCCCTTTTATAGGGCGATCTCTTTCTGGTTCTGCCATGCCTTCCCTGAGGGTGATCTCAGATCGGGCGTTGAGTCTTCACCCGGAACGACGTAGATGGGGGCCGAGCGCGACGTGAATCTTCACGATGCGATGCTTGGGCCCACGTCCAGCCATCCCGCTGTACCCGCTCAATCGGCCCGTCGTGGGCGGTCGTCGCCGGAAATCAGAATCTTAGCGTCAGCCGCCGGGTTGTTTGAGCAGCAAAGTGCTAGCGCGCAGTGAGGCGGCTCGCTACGTGGCGATGATCTCTGCCGCATCAGCCCAACAATGACATCGGCTTTAAACAAGGTATTGCGCCCGCACTCTTGCAACCGAGGTTAGGGCTACCCCGTCTTGTTGTTGAATTGCGGAAAAGCCGATGAGCGACGACCTTATTAAGAAGATCTGGGATTTGGAGCGTCAGGTGGAGCACCTTCAAAGCAAGGTCTCTTGGCTGATGGCAAGGCAGTCGGAACGCCCGCCCGAACCTGCTCCCGCTCCGTCCCCAGATCCTGTCGTCATTGCGCCTCCGCCTGTGGTTCAACGCCTGCCCAAGCCGGCGGTTATCTCCGACGCGCTGCCCCCTCGCCCCGCTCCCAAACCTGCCGTTTCCGCAAAAAATATCGGGGATGTGGAGTACAGGCTGGGCACTCAAGGGCTGCTTTGGGCTGGCGCGATCGCGATCGTGCTCTCCATCATTTTCCTCGTCACCTGGGCGATCAGCTCCAATCGCATTACCCTGACCCAACAGTTCATCGGAGAGCTGCTGCTGTGCGTCGGATTCATCGGGCTCGGTCTTTGGAAGCGCGAAGAAAAAGAGAACTTCGGCCAGGTATTGATCGGCATCGGGAGCTGTGGCTTCTACGTGAGTTTAGCTGCCGCGCATGCCTACAAAGGTGTCCTGAGCGCAGACGCGTTGGTCGTGCTCTTTTTGGCTTTGAGCTTAGTCAATTTAGGCTTCGGATGGTGGCGCGCTGCCTCGCCCTTTGTGATCTTGGGGGGCTTGGGCGGGTGGACGGCTGCCTATATGCCCATGGCGCAGGACAAGGTCGAGCTGACCCTGCTTCTGCACTTTGCCATTTTGATTCCGGTGCTGCTGATCTGTGTCCGGCGACACTGGCCGGCGCTCCTGATGGTCGCGGGACTGATCTCCCTGATCCTGATGGTCTCCCCGCTGTTCTCGAATGCCGGCCCTTCTTACGATATCAAGCTGATCTGCTTTTACGCTAATGCCGTCGTTGTGGCGCTTGCCTTTGCCTGGCTTCAAGATGCCAAACGGATCGATCCTAATGGTATTTATGGGCCGCTGCTGCTGATTTCGGCGGGGATTCTCGGGTTTATCGGTGCCAAAGACCATGTTTCCATTCAACTGCTTGTCCTGAGCGGACTGTCGTTGGCGGCGTGCGCGCTGGTGCGAGATTCCTTCCAGCGTAGCCGGTTTGCCCTAGCCGGTGCCCTGATTTTGACTTTAATGGTGCCCTGGGGTTACGAAGGGTGGCAGGCGATGGCGGCATACAGTGTTCAGTCCATCGTTCTGGCCGTGGCCTCGGCCAGACGATTTCGCAGAGCCTTGGGCGTGTTGGCGTGGTTGAATCTCATCGGTGCTTACTTTGCCTACTTGGTCTTAATCGCCAGCGGACCTGTCGCCCTTCGGTCAGAGATCGGGCTTTTGACGCTCTTGATGCTGGCGTCCAGTGTGGCTTCGTACATGCTCAGCCGCACCCAAGACCCTCAGGGCGCCTTTCTTACCGCACTAGCCCTTAACTGCCTCTTGGCCTTGCGCATGATCTACCTGCTGACCCATCAAGCTGGCGCGCTGATGACGATGGGCGTGGCGTCGACGCTTTTCTTGTGCGCGGTGATCTTAATCGCCGCCGCATGGACCACTGGCCGCCGATGGAAAGAAGCCTTTAATATGCTGTGGGTGCTGTACATGGCCGCATTGCTGTTCGGAGGCATGGGCGTGGTCATGAGCTCTCCTCCCGACCCGGACGAACTTATGGTGCTTGGCGCGTTGCTGTTGAGCACGGCTCAGATGTGTCGCAATGCCAGGCGACTCAATGGTCCTGAGGTCCGGCGCCCTCTCATCCTTTGGGGTGGCATTATCGGCAGCAGCTTGTTGATGCGCGGTTTCTTTTTGCTACTCCACGAGAATCTGCCTCAGAGTCAGGCGTTCTTTGTCGCTTGCTTGCTGACCACGATGCTGGCGGTCGGGATCGCAGCAGCCCGCCGCTGGGTCGAATCCTCTTGGCTGGCCTGGGGCGGCATCGTACTTTGCATCCTCCCCTTGCTCGGCTCTGCCCAAATCCCCTGGTCCGTGCAGTCGATGACCTGGGCGCTTGCCTTTATGACGCTTTTACTCCCGATCCACCTCGTGATTCAGCGCCGCCTGGGTGGCGACCGGGGACTGCTCCTTGGGATGGGCGGGCTGCTGACCAGCATTCTGGCAAGCCAACTCTTTTTTGTCCTGCTGACCGCTTGGGCGGGAGTCGGCGACAATGCTGCCGGCACGATCTCGATGACGCTCTGCGCTATTTTGTTCATGATCGGTGGCTTCCGGTGGCGATTTAAGCTTTTGCGTTATTTCGGTTTGACGATGTTTGCCTTCGCCGGACTGAAGGTCCTCTTGGTCGACCTCAGCTCCCAATCGATCGCACTCAAAATCGCGGCATTGGGGGTACTAGGCATCACAATGATCGCCGGAAGCTACGTCTACATCCGCCTCCAGTCGCTCTGGAATACCGAATCTTAACTTAGCTGCGCCCTTATCTCGGGACGGTTTCGGCCTGAGGCATGCCGATATTACAGGTGGTAATGGATAGTTCTTAACTGAACAAAAGGCGAACTCAGAGTTGCGTGTTAACGGCAAGCCTTAAGCACTCAAGGCGTTATCGAGCGCGATCTGAAAACCAAAGGTAGCCGGCGAGAGTTCTGCTTGCCTCAATCTACAATCCATCCTCGAAGAGATGGATGCGAGAGGCGGTTGCGAGAGCAAATACATCACGATCTATAAAGGTCAACACTGGTGCCGGACACCATCGGCGAGAAGTGGGCTGAGATCCGAGGAGATTTGGGATTGGGTGAGTGGAGATTTCACGACCTGCGCCACTTGGCGGCAGGGTTGGTCGCAGCGGCGGGGTGTGATTTGATGGTGATTGCCGCCGCCCTAGGCCACGCTAAGCCCGATATGAGCGTTCTCTACACGTCCATCTCAGATGCAAACCGAAGGAGCAGCGCTGAAAAACTAAGTTCACTCTTGGGTATCTAGCGTCTACCTGATACCCAGTTTGATACCCACAAACAGGTAGAAATTGAACCTACTGGCGGAGAGGGTGGGATTCGAACCCACGGAGGCTTGCACCTCACCGCATTTCGAGTGCGGCGCACTAGACCACTATGCGACCTCTCCGCGGGAGATTATGACCGATCGTCGATCTCGAATGCATCGGGATCGAGGCCGGCATATTCGGCGTAGCGGGCAAAGAGGTTTTGGGCGGCAGGATAGCAAGAGTTTGGAGAAAGAAAGTGAGGGCCTTCGAAGGTGATCAGCTTTTCGACGAAGGGTGCGGCGGATTCCATTTTGAAGCGCAGGTTGCGCCAATCGGCTGGGGGGAACTTGATCGGCATATCTCGGTCGAAGCTTTCCAGGTTCGACCAGATCCGAACGCCGAACTCTCGGCCGAGTTCCGCGATCCCTTCGAGAAATCGAGGGAGTTCCTGATAATGGATCTGCCCGTCTTGGAAGGCGCAGATATCGAACGCGCCCTGGGTCTCCTCGAACAGATGTCGCCAGTGGTCGAACGATTCGTCGAGCGTGAACGCGTCTCCCGAAGAGAACTGTTTCGCGCCCTGGGGAAAGGGGGAGATCAGTACCGGGACGTCGCGCGCGGCGCGGCAAAAGGGCCCGAGTTCCTTGAAGAGGCGGTCGATATGATAGTCGTAGCGGCTGCTTTCGTGGGGGAGGTACCAGCCGCCGAAGGCGGGGCTGGAGCCATAACGCTCGACGAGCTCTTCGATGAAATGTTTGTTAAGATCAACTTCGTGCCACCACGCATGCCGCATCCAATGCCGGCCGGAGTCGTAGAGGCCAAAATAGAGGGTGAGACCGAAGGTTTCGGCCAGTTCGAGGAAGAGGGCACCCAAATCGTCGTACACGGGCAGGAGATCCGGAATCGCGCGACTGGGGAAGATGCAGCGGTTTCGATAGCCGGAGCGGATGACGATCAGCGTGTCGATTCCGATGCGCGAGTACAGTTCGAACTCGCGCCGCCACTCCCGAGACCCCCAGTTTTGGCTCGGGATGTCATGCGTGATTTCGTCGAGAAAGGTGCCTGTGATGCGAACCGGTTGGATCATCGATCTGTTGATGCATTGTAGACGAATCGGGGCACGGAACGAACGCGCCTCGGAGTTGCATTTAGTAGAATGGAATTTGGTATGAGCGAGTGCACCTTGGAAGGCGTGGTTCTGACGCCGTTGAAACGATTTGCCGACTCTCGCGGCTGGCTCACCGAGCTGTTTCGCGACGACGAACTGCCGGAAGGGTTTCGCCCCACGATGAGCTACCTGAGCATGACGCATGCAGGGGTCGCGCGCGGGCCGCACGAGCATCGCGAGCAGACCGATGGGTTCGCCTTCCTTTCTGGCCGGTACCGCCTGTATCTATGGGAGAACCGTCCGGGCAAGCCGGAGGCCAGTTTCACGGCGGAAATGGGGGAGGACAACCCTATGCTGGTGATCATCCCGCCCGGGGTCGTGCACGCCTATAAGAACATCGGCGATTCGGACGCGTTTGTGATGAATTTTCCCGACCGCTTGTATGCGGGTTGGGGCAAGCAAGAGCCCGTCGATGAGATCCGCCACGAAGACGAAGCGAATTCGAGGTTTCAGCTTTGAACCTGCTTGTGACGGGCGGAGCCGGATTTATCGGCTCCAATTTCGCGCGGGTTCTTTTGGAGCGATATCCGGATTACCGCGTGACGGTGTTGGATGCGCTGACGTATGCGGGCAATTTGTCGACGATCGAAGATCTGCTCGGACATCCGCGGTTTCGTTTCTTGCCCGGCAAGATCCAAGACCCGACGGTGGTCGAAGGGGCGATTCAGTCCGAAGGGATCACCCACATCGTCAATTTCGCGGCCGAGAGCCACAACGATCGCTCGATTTTGGAGCCGGGCGGGTTTATCCAGACCGACGTATACGGCGTCTACGTTTTGCTTGAGGCGACGCGGAAGTTCAAATTGGAGCGAATGCTTCATGTCAGCACGGACGAGGTGTATGGCTCGACGCTCGAAGGTCAGTTCACCGAATCGAGTCCGATCGAGCCCAATACGCCTTACAGCGCCAGCAAGGCGGGGGGCGATCTGCAAGCCCGCGCGCATTTTATCGCGTTCGAAACGCCCGTTATTGTCACTCGCGGAGGCAACAACTATGGGCCGCACCAATACCCCGAGAAGCTGATTCCGTTCTTCGCGGTGCGGCTCCTGGAGGGCAAAAAGGTGCCGCTTTACGGCGACGGCACTCAGGTGCGCGAGTGGATTCACGTGCTCGATCATTGCGAGGGAATCGATGCGGTGCTTCATCAAGGCCGGCCGGGTGAGGTGTATAACGTCGGTGACCGGAACGAGCGGGAAAACCGAGACGTCGTGCGGATTCTTTTGGAGGAGACGGGGCGGGATGAAACGTACGTCAAGCGAATCGAAGACCCCCGGAAAGCGGCGCACGACTGGCGGTATTCGATGAACAGCGATAAAACGCGCGCCCTCGGTTGGGCTCCCCGCCGCGACTTTGAGAGTGCGCTTCGGGAGACGGTGCGCTGGTACCGCGATCATGAGGCTTGGTGGCGCCCGATTACGGAGCGGACGGATTATCAGGAATTTATTACGGCATTCTACGGACGCACGCTCGGAGAAGATCTATGAAGGCGCTGATCCTCGCAGGCGGCAAAGGCACGCGATTGCGCCCGATCACCTATTCGATGGCGAAGCAGCTTGTGCCGGTCGCGAACAAGCCGGTGATCGAATACGGCATCGAGGCAATCCGGGAGGCCGGCGTCACAGATTTCGGGATTATCGTGGGCGATACGGCCGAGGCGGTGCGAGGCGCTCTCGGCGACGGCTCGCGTTGGGGCATCCGGGTCACCTATATCGAGCAGCCCGACCCGCTGGGTCTCGCGCACGCGGTCAAAACCGCGCAGCCCTTTCTCGGAGATGACGACTTCGTCATGTATCTCGGGGACAACCTCATCAAGTCGAGCGTTTCCGAGTTGATCGAGGAGTTCCGCGCGCACGGTCCGGCCGCTACGATTTTGCTGACGCCCGTGCCGAACCCTTCCGATTTCGGAGTGGCGGAGATGCAAGGAAGCGTTGTGACACGTCTCGAAGAGAAGCCCAAAAACCCGCGCTCGAATCTCGCGCTGGTGGGCGTTTATCTGTTCGACAGGCATATCCATGAGATGATTGCCGAGCTCCGTCCGAGCGGCCGCGGAGAGTACGAGATCACCGACGCGATCCAGATGCTGGTCGATCGCGGTCTAGCCGTGCGCTCGCATGTGATCAACGGCTGGTGGAAAGATACGGGGACGGTAGAGGCGATGCTGGATGCAAACCGGTTGATCCTGGAGGACCTCCTACCGCTTCAAGAGGGCGAAGTCGATGCGAAAAGCCGCTTGGAAGGCCGGGTCGCCGTCCATGCGGGGGCGCGTATCGTCAACAGTGTGATCCGCGGTCCGGCGATCATCGGGGCGAATTGTGTGATCGAGAACAGCTTCGTCGGGCCTTTTACGGCGATCGACCGCGGTACAGTGCTGCGGAACACCGAGATTGAGTATTCGATCGTGCTTGCCGATTGCGAGATTCAGGATATCCGGCACCGGATCGAAGGCTCACTCATTGGGCGAGGCGCCAAGGTCTGCCAGTCAGAGGTGATGCCGCGAACGGTGCGGCTCGTTTTGGGCGATTCGAGTTCCGCGCAACTGCCCTAAAGAGGCGCGGGGTAGCATAGCGGGAAATGAGTGTAGCCGCGCTTTCCGAAAAGGTCCGCGCCGAGGTGGCAAAAGTGATCGCGGGACAAGATCACGCCGTTGAGCAGGTGCTTATCGCGATCTTGTCGAACGGGCACGTTCTCCTCGAAGGCGTTCCCGGGATCGCCAAAACGCTTCTGGTTCGAACGCTTTCCCAGACCATGACTCTTTCATACGGGCGCGTGCAATTCACCCCCGATTTGATGCCGAGCGACGTCTCAGGCACGAATATTTTCAATCAGAAAGCGGGCGAGTTTGTGCTGCACAAAGGCCCGATCTTCGTGAACGTGCTGTTGGCCGACGAGATCAACCGCACTCCCCCAAAGACACAGGCCGCGCTTCTTGAGGCTATGGAGGAGCGGCAGGTGACGATCGACGGGATCCGGCATGCTTTGCCCGATCCGTTCCTCGTTTTCGCGACGCAAAACCCCGTCGATTACGAAGGGACCTACCCCCTTCCCGAGGCGCAGCAAGATCGCTTTCTGTTAAAAGTAGTGATCGACTATCCTTCCCCAGAACATGAGGTCGAAGTGCTTCGCCGGCATCACGCGGGCTTTCGCCCGCAAGCACTGGAGAAGGTTGGCGTTCAAGCCGTCGTTGACGCGGAATCGCTTCGCGCGATGCAGGAAGAGGTGCGCCGCACTACGGTCGAAGAGAAGGTGTTTCACTACATTTACGAGATCGTTCGCGCCACGCGGCAGTCGATGGATGTGCAGGTCGGCGGTTCTCCCCGCGCGGGGATCGCCCTTCTGAATTGCAGTAAAGCGGTGGCGTGCTTGCGCGGCCGCGACTACGTGATTCCGGATGACGTGAAGGAGCTCGCGCTTCCGGTGTTGAGGCATCGCGTTCTCTTGCGGCCCGAGGCGGAAATCGAAGGGCTTTCGGTGGACCGTGTGTTGACAAGCTTGCTCGACGCGCAGGTTGTACCGCGGTAGCACGATGGCCGACGTTGTGGGACCCACGAATTGGAAGGCGTTCTTCGACGCCCATGCGCCTTATTACGATCAAAACGTTTTTGCCCAGCATACGATCGCGGAGATCGACTTTCTCCTTGCGATGTTTCCGATTCCCAAAGGGGCACGGATTCTCGACGTCGGTTGTGGGACCGGTCGGCACTCGGTCGAACTCGCGCGGCGTGGATTTCGCGTAACGGGTATCGATTTAAGTTCCGGGATGCTCGCGGTCGCAGCCCAAAAGGCGAAAGAGGCGGGAGTGGACGTTCAGTTTCTGGAACTGGATGCGACGCACTTCGATCTGGAAGAGACCTTCGACGCGGCGATCTGCCTTTGCGAGGGAGGCTTTGGACTGCTCAGCGCTCACGACGACCCTGAAACGCACGACACGCGAATTTTACGGTGCATTGCGGCGCACCTCGAATCCGGGGCGCCTTTTCTCCTGACGACGCTCAACGGTTTTGCTCTGTTGCGCCAAATGCAGGACGAACATGTGGAATCCGGCCGTTTCGACCCCATCACGATGCTTGCGGAGTACGAAGACGAATGGCGATTGCCTGAAGGAACTCGCTTGATGCGCATTCGAGAGCGGTTGATCTTGCCGAACGAGGTCGTGGCGATGCTGCGCGCCGCTCGGTTTCGTGTCGATCACGTTTTCGGAGGGACAGCCGGGGATTGGGGACAGCGGCCGCTAAAGCTCGATGAGATCGAGGTGATGTACATCTGTCGGAAAACGTAGTTGCCCCTCTTGCAGACATCGAGAGCGGAGGTATACTACGATTTCTGCGCGCGGGTGGTGAAATTGGTAGACACGCTACCTTGAGGTGGTAGTGCCCACAAGGCGTGAAGGTTCGAGTCCTTTCCCGCGCACCATCCCACGGATTTGAACCGAGATTGAGTCTTAGGTTCTGTGCAGTCTCGGGGTCTTCACAAACCGTAGAATGAATTTGCAGTACTTTTAAGCTGCACTCCTTGTGTTCTTATCTCCCACCCTTACTCACGCAATTTTTAAGCTGGGTTCCCTGACAAGCGGAGGAGTTTTCTTTGGTCAGCTCCAAAGGAGAATTATTTCAGGCGAATTTAGATTTTTTTGTAAAGTATCGTCTTGCTTGCAGGTAAATTCTCTTTCAGCACTGAATTCGGTGTTGTGAGAGGTTAGGTTTGAGAGATTTTTCTTGTATCCCATCCCGCTCGAAAAAGGGTTTCACCCTGATTGAGCTCTTGGTCGTCATCGCGATCATCGCGATCTTGGCCGCCATTTTGTTCCCCGTTTTCGCCCAAGCGAAAGAAGCTGCCAAAAAGACCGGTTGCATCTCGAATCTCAAACAGATTGGGCTGGCTTGGATGATGTATGTTGCCGATTATGAGGACACGCATCCGCCCTATTCGGTCCCTACGCCAGAAGGATTTGTCTACTGGTTTGGTCTGTTAGATTCAACTGTGGTCCCCTCCCAGATTAGGCCGCATCTAGGATTCATTCAACCCTACATGAAAAATGCAGAGATCCAAGATTGTCCTTCTGCGAAAGAATTGAATCGAGGGACGAGCAATCTGCATTATGCTTATGCTCCTAATTATTTTTATTTAAATACAAATTATGCGAATGGAGATTCTGTAACTCGTATTTTTGTGAACACAAGCGAAGTTGAAGCCCCCGCTGAAACCGTATTAATGGCTGACGCGACTACGATTAATGGAACGACTGGCGTTCTTCAAAGATTTTCGCAATTAAGACCGCCATCGCTTAACCCCACCACGAGTGCCCCGAATGTCCATGGTCGGCACCGAGCGCAGGCGGGAATTGCTTGGCTCGATGGACACGTTAAAGCGATGAAGACGGAAATTCGACCCTCTGGGACCTTCTATACAGCTGGTTCTCCGAAGTCGCTCTATGAAAAGAACGGGGTCGGGGACCTTCTCTATCAGGGACGCAGAACGGGGAACCAGGCCGCAGACGACTATTGGTTTGCACTGGTTAAGCAGCCTTAAGCCGAATGCGCTCTGTTCGTAGTGCCTGGCGGAAGATCTTTTTCTTTTGCCATCTTTGGATCGGGCTGCTTCTCGGACTCTACTTTGTTCTGATGGGTCTGACGGGCAGTCTGCTCGTTTTTCGTCAAGAGCTGGATACCGCTCTTGAGGCTCGGCTTCTCCGGGTCGAACCCCAAGAAGAAAAGGCGCCGCTTTCCAAAGTGCTTCAAGCCATCGAGGCGCAATATGGGAAGAAGGCTTCGCGCTTGACCTTGTACGAGCCTCCTCACCGGAGTTTGGAAGCGATGGTGAGCTTTGGCAAGGGGGAGAGTCGACAAGTCTATGTCAACCCCTATACGACCGAAGTACTTGGGGATCGTCGCTCGGATAGCGCGTTAGTCGGGTTCGTGTTGAAGCTGCACATGAACCTGACTTTTGGAAAGCCGGGGCAAACGGTAAGCGCCTATCTTGCGTTGGTCGTCGCTTGGTTGCTCCTGACGGGATGGATTCTTTGGTGGCCTTCCAATCGAAAGCAATTGCGCCATCGTCTTTGGGTTGCACGGAAAGGCACTCTGAAACGAAAGATCCATGATCTGCACAATGTTTTCGGGTTATATAGTTTTCCGCTCTTGTTGGTGCTTGTGCTTACAGGCACTACGTTTACATTCAAAAAACCGATCGAAAAAGCGCTCTACCGTTTGACGGGAGAAAAGCCTTCTCGAGATTCGTCTCCGAAATCTTCCGAAGGGCAGATGCGTACACTCGATGAACTCTATGCGATTGCCGATGCCGCCGCGCCGGGGCGAACTTCTTACGTTTTTTTGCCCTCGCGCCCGGGACAGACCTTGCGGCTTCTCAAGGAATTGCCGGGAGGTGCCTCCCTTCGTCGCCGCGCGCGAGTCGTCGTGGATCCGGTCACCGCCGAGATCTTGGAAGTGAGTGGAATCGACCAACCCCTCGCGAAGACGATTTCCGAAGGGTTTGCTCCGATCCACTTCGGCCATTGGGGCGGCTGGTTTTCGCGCGCTCTGAGCTTTCTCGCGGGGCTGGCACCAGTCGGACTTTTTATCACGGGGATTTGGAAATACGTCTATCGAAGGCGTGCTCGGAAGGTACTCCGCCAGAAAGTGGCCTCAGGAGCGTCGCAGTCCCTGGAGGGAGTCGATGTGACGGATGAGGTCTCTTGTTCCCTGGTCTAATGGGTCTGTCAAGCGGAGACTTGGCAGGCACTCAAAGGCGTTTTAGTTAAACTGACTTTCTCCATCGAAATATGATTCGTCTTGAAAAGCCGGCTCTTACTTCAAGAGGAAGGTCTTTGGAGCCTTGCGCTATTGTTCTGAGGGTGGATCATGTTTTGACCGGCGAGAAAAGTTGCAATAGCCCGATCTGTTCAAAGCCGGCAGAGGGATAAACTTGCGCTCCCAGATGGCTTGCGGTGAGGACGCTGCACGGATAGCCCAAGGCTCGATCTTCTGTTAAGAGGGTGCTGAGCAGCGCTTTAGCCAATCCTTGACGCCGATAAGCCGTCTTTACATACAAATTAGAAATCCAAGTGGAAGCAAAATCGGTTGAAATGCTGCGTACCCATCCGATCGGCCTTTCGCCATCCCATGCTGCGTAAAGCCGTAACGGTGAGGCTTCAACGAGGTGCTGCGAAAGGATCTGTCGGCTACGAGACGCCTTCGCGATCCGGTCGGCTTCGTCTTGAGTTCGAATGCGCCGAATCTCAAAAGCAGCTTTGAAAGAAGGTGACTCCGGAAGCGCGTGGACGAAGATCGGTTCCGTGCGTAGCAAGCGAAACCCTTCCGCTTTGAACGCGCGCTTGATTGTTTCGGCGTTTTCCTCTATAGCGTGAATTACGCAGAGCGCGAAACGTTCCTGGGGACCGCGCCGGAGGATCATGGCAACTTCCGGGGCCGGAATTTGGTAGGCAACATATTCGGAGGTGCGGGCCTCCCCCTTTGTTCGAGGCGCGTCTCGCATCACCCACAATCGTTCGGCGCGGTGGATTTCGTAAGGATGGGTCAAACTCCGCGCGCAGCAGAACCCATGCATAAACGTCTGGATGGCAACTTCAAGATCCATCTTCTTTAGTGTAGATCTGTCAGAAGGGCTGTTGAATGTTAGCTTTGAGGCTCGCGAGCCCCGAAATATCATAGAAGAACCAGATTTGGTGGCGACCCATAGGGAATCGAACCTTTGACGCCCTCATTAGGACGGAGGCGCTGTATCCACTGAACTAGGAGGTCGATCGAAGTTCCTTTAGAGCGTCTCCCACCGTCGATTATGCTCCCATCTTCTCGGAGTAGGGCCTTCTAAGCTTCCATGTTGGTCGGGGTGGGGGCGGCTGACCGTATCGGCATCGATGTCATAGAACGTCAAACACCCTTTCTGATATGAACGCGGTGTTCAACATCGCCCGCTCTCCTGCTGGCAGGCCCCCAGCTATAGGTTTGATGAACTTGTTTGACTGAAATCTCGAAATTCTTCTTGGCATTTTTGCCATCTCAAGGTATATTGAACAATACGTATCGAATTTCGATACGTATTGGTTTAAGAAATGGCAAAGAAGGATGGATTTCATATCAACTCGATGATTGTGCTTGCTTTACTGCAAGAAAGCGAGAGGCACGGCGTTGAGATCGCGAAGGAGTTTAAGCGGCGATCAAGCTCTCATCTGAATTGTCAGCCTGGAACGCTCTATCCATTGCTTCACCAGCTGGAAAAGCAGGGGCATGTTGAGAGTCGATGGGAGCAACCTGAGAATGAGCGAGCGCGAAGGGTATATAGCCTGACCGACAAGGGGCGTGCAGAGGTTGAACACCTGTTGATGGCTTGGAATAAGCACATGGAAGCCGTTCAGCGCATCCTGATGGGCCCGAGTGCTCAGGAAAATGCTTTTGCGGGCGTGATATGAAGTGTACGACCGTCGATCAGTTCCTAGGAACGCTATCGGATAGACTCCGAGGCGTCGTTTCCGAGCAAAAGCGACACCTCCTCATCAGCGAACAGGCCCTCTGGCTTGACCAGCTCGTTAACTATGAAATCGCCAACGGTCAAACTGCGACGGACGCCGAGCATTCCGTCGTCTCGCAGAATGGCTGCCCTAAGCAACTAGCCGCAAACTTGGCTTATGAGAGTTACGAAGATGAGGTCAATTCACCCGTATATAATATGCTCGGCAGAGCGAATGTTACCGCTAACGCGGTTCTTGGATTGATGGCTGGTCTCTATATGGCCTTCTTGCATATCAAGTCCTACTTACCCTCACCAGCCCCTGTCACCGTCATGATGATTCCCACCGAGTGGCGCGCCATGTTTCCCGAACCACTTCCTATCCCTGACATGAGTTGGCAGTTTTATGTATCGATGATTTATCCATTGCTCGCCCCCTTTATCGGTGGTTGGATTTGTGGACGTTTGATCCCTATTTATGCTGCAAGAGCTGTTTATCGAATCGTGGTCCTCATGGCGCTCGGTTGCTTCCTCATGGGATTGATGCTCTTGCCCGACCGAACCGCAATAATGTTCGCGGCTCTTTTGACTCTTTTCTGGCTGCCTGTGGGCGCAATGACCGCCCACATTTCGTCGTCCATTCTTCGTCGGCAACGTCGGAGATGTTTGGAGGGAATCGGATGGAACCCGACCCCTCCGTTGAACCTAAAGGAGAAAGGCTCCCTATGATTCTTAAATCTTATACCCCTTTTGGATCACCTTGCCGCACACAAGGTCTCAAAAGAAGCCCCAGAAAGCGTACGTCAATCCAGTCTGCCTTCACCCTGATCGAACTATTGACCGTAATAGCGATCATGGTCGTTCTTGCCGCCATCCTATTTCCGGTGTTTGCACAAGCAAAAGAAGCTGCGAAAAAGGCCAGTTGCATCAACCAGTTGAAGCAGCTAAGTATCGCAGTGCTGCTCTATGCCGGCGATTATGACGACATGATGGTGGATACGACTCCCATCAATGAGGGGGGCGGCAAGGTCCTTCACTGGTTTGGTCGCGCAACCACGGGCAGTGTGTGGTCATGGGACTTACAAGGCGGACGATTGCAACCTTATATTAAGAACAATACGGTTGTTACGATCTGTCCTGCCGGCCTCGACTTGGCGTTTTACCCATCGTTCAACATTCCTATCACATACGGAATGTCAACGAACCTCTTTGAAGGTCTCCCTTCTAACGACCGAAGTCTTTCGTATGCGAGTAACCCTGCTGAAACCTTGCTGTTCTCGGACTCGGCCACCGTGGTGCCCACCTTGCCGGCCGTAATGTACCGTACGCATACTTTTGCCGCCGGCCAACTGGGTACAGGCATGGCACACGCGCGGCATAGCAATAAGACGGTAGTTGGCTGGCTGGACGGACACGCCAAGGTCGTCCCGATTACCTTCAGAACTCGTGACCTGAACGTCGGCCTCGGTTACACCGCCGCCAATTGGCGAAACTACAACGTGGGTGATGTGCTGAAGTATGAACTTCAATATCAAAACCCTGCTCCATCGCCTACCTTCTCGGCCAGAGACAAGTATTACTACTTGATGCTCAAACCAGCCGGCCTGTAGACGATCCCGATTAAAGCTCGTAGAACAGTGCTAACGCGCTGTTCTACGGGAGGGATCTTAACGACCCCCTTCCAAAATAGGAGTTCTAAAGATTTGATTCAAAAAGCAGTGGCGGCCCCGGAGGGAATCGAACCCCCGACGCCCTCCTTAGGACGGAGGCGCTCTATCCACTGAGCTACGAGGCCGACAGAAAGTTCTCTTTTTAGAGCATCTCCCACCGTCGATTATGCTCCGATCTTCTCGGAGTGAGGCACTCTAAGATTTCTTTCGCAATCGAGAAAGAGAGATGGCACGAAAAGAGAGTGTAAGAATACCTTGTTCGCTGGTTCGGGCACTTGAACCAAGGCTCGGAGAAAGGATTCGGCTGGGCTTATCCCATCCCAGCCGAATCAGGAGCTTTTAAGGCAGGCCTTTGACGATCACGACTTGTCGCGTGATGCCGCTGCCGAATGTGTGGAAGGCCACGGCATGGTTGCCGCACGTCACGAAATTATCTGCGCCGCCAGAGGTGACTCCGGTATCGAAGCTTCCGACTTGGGTTTGTGTCGTCGCATCGAATGTCAGGATTCGTTTTCCGAGCCCGTGGGACCAGGTAATGAAGTAGACGCGGCTGTTGGCGTCGACATCGCTCGCGACCCCGCGATCGGCTAGGAAGTCGGTCGAGTTCAGTCTCCCCAATTCGGTGACCGTACCCGGGTCGACGATCTGTCCCCTTGCCGTATAGAGTCGGTTGTTCTCGTACACGAAGCTCGAGTCGACGACGTTGTTCACTTGCTGGGCAAACGTGATGCTGGTGCTATCGATTGCGTTGCGGAAGAACTGCTGGGAGTGACGGTAGCCGTACAGGGTGCTTGCATCGGCTCCGAAGACGATGCTGTCGCCCGCGCCGGTGCCGGTGCGTCGGACCGCTCCGTCCCAGATACTCACGCCGACTCCGCCGGTGTTCAGTGCAAGCGCGAACGAATTGGGTGCTCCTGGGAGCACTCTCAGATCGAAGACCGTGAACGGAATGGTGTCGAGCACGAGTGTGTCGACGACTGTTTGAGTCGCAAGATCGATCTTGGCGACCGAGGCTGCGGCTCCCATGGCCACATAGAGGTAACTCCCATCGTCCGCTATTGCCAAGACGTCCGGATTCCCGCTCAGAGCGATCGGGGTGCCGATTACGCCGGTGGTCGGATCGATCGAAACGACGCTGTCTGAAGCCGGGTCCATGGCGTAGAGCTTGCCGGAGAAGGGATCGTAAACGAGGTCGTGAGCGTTGTAGGTGACGCTCAAGACAGACGGGGTGACTTCGATCTCTTCGGGGGAACTCGGGATCCCGTCGATGGTGGCGACGACGGTTGCGATCCCGGCGAGGAGCCCGGTTGCGCCTCCGTCGGCTTCCAGATCGAGAAAATCGCTTCCGGTCTCCAGCGTCCAAAAGATGGAGCCCGCGGTTACCGCGACGACTTGTGAAGTGGAGTTGCGCGCGGTCGCCTGAAGATCGACCGTTTCACCGACTTCGAGGGTTTGATCCGGCACGACCGTCACACTCGCCACCACGCCCGAAGCAAGGATGGTTCCGAGCGGTTCTCCCTGGGGGGTGAGAAGCTGGCCGTCTTCTTGGACGTCGACCTGAACTGTGGCGCTCGCCACGAGGTGACCTGCGGCTCCCGCGAGCGCGTAAAAGTCGATGCGCAGGGTTCGAACGCCCGTTCGCACGGACTGGGACGAAGTGTAGGTGTCGGTGTAGGCCGCCGAGTCGCTCGCTCGATTGACCACGAACGAAGCGTTGTCCCCATCAGGCAAAGCTGCGATTAGGGTGATCCGCGCGGAGAGCGCCGAACTGGTGCCCACGATCGCTTTGCTTCGCTCGGGCCAGGTCAAACTCACGGAAAAAGGCGTTGTGACGCCTGGGGGAGGTGTGGATCCTCCACCTCCGCCGCCGCAGCCGATCAGCATGAAGACAAGGGCGGCCCATAAAGAAAACCAGAAAAATTTCAAATCAAATCCTCCTCTCAATCAAAAAGGGGCTTTTCAGGATGAAAGTCCCTACGATAAAGGAACTGTTTCGGCCGAGAAAAAGTTCTAGGGTTTTTCTCAGGGAGAACGCTCGAAGAACGAGGGAAGAAAGAGAATTGGGCAAAAGCGAGAGCCTCGAATCTAGAATAGAAGAGAGGCGATGAAGGTTCAATTTCGACGGATTCGGGTGACGAAGCGATACCCTCTGGCGATCAGCCGGGGGATCCAGGGATTTTCCGACAATCTCTTCGTTACGGTTGAGGCGGACGGACAAACTGGACTGGGGGAATTGGCGCTTGCTACGGCCAGCGATTGGACGGCGGAGCGGGGGCAAGCGCAGCTCGAAGCGTTCCTTCACGCGCTTCCCGAGGGATTGTCCATTCATCAAACTTGGCAAAGGATGCGGGAGCAAGAGCTCGACCCGCCGGCGATGGCGGCGTTCGACGTCGCGTTGTGGGACCTATTCGCGAAACGATGCGGTCAGCCGCTCTATCGGGTCTTCGGGCTTGGGTTGCCGCAGGTGCCGACCTCGGTGACGATCGGTCTCAACCCTCTTAACATTCTGCGGGAGCGGGTGCCGGAAATGCTCGCCCGCACGAGAGCGCGGTGTCTCAAAATCAAATTGGGTTCTCCTGAGGGCTTGGAAGCGGACCGCGAGAGCTTCGAGGCGATTCGGGAAGTCGCGGCACCGTTCGGAGTGAGGTTGCGAGTCGACGCGAACGGGGGATGGGATCTTGCCGGGGCGAAGCGGATGATGGCTTGGCTCGCGGAGCGGGGCGTGGATTATGTTGAGCAGCCCCTTTCGGAAGGCGAGGAGGGTGCGCTTGGCGAGCTTTTTGAAGGACGGCCCCTACCGATCTATGCGGACGAGTCGTGCCGGTTTGCGGCCGATGTGCCGAAGCTGGCGGGGCGGGTCGACGGGGTGAATTTGAAATTGATGAAATGCGGCGGGTTGACGGAGGCGCTTCGAATCGTCGCCGCGGCCCGAGCTTGCGGCCTTGGCACGATGATCGGTTGTATGAGCGAGTCCTCGGTGGCGATTTCGGCCGGGGCCGCGATCGGAGCGTTAATGGATCATATCGATTTAGACTCAAACTTGAATTTGATGCCGGATGTCGCGCAAGGGGCGATGCTTGTCGATGGGGTGGTACTCCCCCCGGAAGCTCCCGGCCACGGAGCGCAGGTGGCTCATGCTTGATCCCAAGACTCCGCTCGCGATCTACATGGAAGGGTCGCTCACGACGATGATCGCGAAGATGGGTCTCGGAGTGCTTCGTTACTCCCAAAATCCCATCGTTTGCGTGATCGACAGCGAACATGCGGGAGGTTGTGCCGAAAAGATCACCGGGATTCCTCGAAAGTGCCCGGTGGTCGCTTCGGTGCGCGAGGCAGTCGAGCTTGGCGCACAGGCGATGATCTTGGGGATCGCACCCCCCGGGGGACGCATCCCGGAGAACTGGCTAGCTGACCTGGATCAGGCCGTCTCGCTCGGGATGAGCCTTGTGAACGGCTTGCACGACCCTTTGACGCCACGCTATACCTCGCTGGCCCCGGGGCAATGGGTGTGGGACCTGCGCGTCGAGCCAGCCGATTTGAGTGTCGGCACCGGCGGGGCGGCGGGGCTTTCGAATCGGCGCGTGCTGACGATCGGAACCGATATGGCGATCGGAAAGATGACGGCAGGGCTCGAGCTTCACCGGCGCGCCTTGGAAAAGGGGATGAACGCGGAATTCGTGGCGACGGGGCAGATCGGGATCGCGATCACCGGGCGAGGGGTACCGTTGGACGCGGTACGGCTTGACTACGCGAGCGGAGCGATCGAGCGAGAGGTGATGGCTGCCCAGGGCGCCGACCTCGTTTTGGTCGAAGGCCAGGGGGCGCTGTCCCATCCGGCGAGCGTCGCGACGCTCGCCCTGCTTCGGGGCGCCTGCCCCACCCACCTGGTCTTATGCCATAAAGCCGGCATGACACATTTGCAAAAAGTACCGCACATTGCGGTGCCCGAATTGCGTCCCTACATTAGGCTTTATGAGGAACTGGCGGAAGTTTGTGGAACTTATCCGAGGCCGAGATGCGTTGGATTAGCTATCAACACGAGTCATCTGCCACCGAACGAAGCTTGGGACGCATTGCGTGCTTTCGAGCATCAAATCGGCTTGCCCTGTGTGGACCCTCTGCGCTTCGGTGCGGATCGATTGCTAGAGGCCATTCTTCATTAAGATTGCGTCATCCTTTGGCAGAGGAGCGGCCGTTCTTATGAAATTGATTCGGTATGCTTGCAATCCAAATATAAAATAGGACTTGCGTTAAAATGGGACAAAAAATACCGCCTTTCGATCGGGCGATGGAAAAGATCGAGAAAGACCCTGATACGGGGTGCTGGAATTGGACTGCCTATATCAGTGAGAAGGGACGTCCGCTGATTGGGTTAGTGGACCCTCCGACCACACGCTCGGTGGCGCGGCTCTTCTATGAACACTATAAGGGTGATGTTCCTGGGGACAAGCTTCTTCGTCGGAAATGCCTTAATCCGCGTTGTACAAATCCGGACCATATGCAGTTGGTTACTCGGAAGCAAAACGTGTTAATGTCAGAAGCGAATATCGCGACGCAAAACAAACAAAAAACGCATTGCGTTCACGGGCATCCGTATGACGAGGAGAACTCGAAGTACTACCACGAGGGAAAGCACCGTCAATGCCGCGAATGTTTACGAATTGCGGCGCGAAAGTATCAAGCGAAGCTTGCCGAAGAGCGAGTGTATTGGGAGCAACGGGCCGAAGAGCGGCGTATGAAGCGGCGCGCGAAGGCGTGGACGCCCGATCGAGCGGTCGAGAGTCCGGCCGCCAGTACCGCGAAAGAGGGGTTCTATCTGGAACTGGAATCCCAAGACGCGACTAAAACTGGTCCGTCATAAACATTTCGGGGACGGTCGGGACACCGCGCCCCATCAGATACAGCTCGAAGTTCGGTTTCCCCAGGGGGAGGCCGAACTTTTTTGCTACCGAGTTCAAGCCGAACCACTCCGCCCCCGGGGGGTGCCTCAAGGGTATTTGGCTCTCCGGAAGCAGGCATTCGCGCACTGTGCCTTGATCGAGGCAAAGGTAGCCTTCCGTGCCCCATCGCTCGCATTGCCGAAGGCTCCATCGCCAGTAGCTCCATCGCCGGGCGTCTCGGCGGAGCCGCTCCGGAGCCCCGGACGCCCAAGCGTTATAGAGTCGTTCGATCTCCCCCGCCGAGATCGCTTCGCCGATGCCGGAAGTGGTCTCGCCGAGCAGAGGGGCGCGGGACACTTCGTCTAAGACGTGAAAGCCGATCCGCTCGTAAAGCCGAGGGCTTTTGGCGAAGAGCAGGGTGCCCGATGCCCGTTCGATCTCTCCGACGTGGGCGAGGAGCGCCTGGGCGTAACCCCGCCCGCGATCGGCAACGCGTGTCGCGACGCCCGCGATGCCGGAAGCGCGCCCCCAGCCAAATTCGAGCGGAGTCGTCGTGAGGATTGAGCGGATCTCCCCTTGATCGAACAGGGCCCATTTACGGTCGAGGTCGTAGAACGGCTCTTGATAGAACACGCCCCGGGCACGGTTGGGATCTAATTCGAAGGCCTCGCAGAGAAAGAGCAGAAACGCCTCGGTTTCGGTAGGGCGGATCGATCTAATTTCCAGGGGGCACGCTCTCCTCGGAGCTGGGCGGGACGCCGGGTACGGGGCGCATGTGAACGATCACCCGGACCGTTGTTTTCCCGGCCAGTGTAATGCCGTCCGGGAGGATCGGTCGAGCTTGGAAGCTGGACGTTTGGCGAAGCCCGGAAAGCTCGACGGGTTCCAGCTTGAGGGTGCTGAGAGAGGCGAGCTGCTGGCTCATGCCGCGAACCATCAGCTGATTCGGCTCGATCTCGACTTTTTCGACCTCGAACCCGAAGGCGGGCTGACCGGAGAACTGAAGCGTGAGCAAGAGCGACTTGCTTTCTGGGGCGGGCACAAGCCCCGGGCGGACGGTGACGCTGCCGGGGTCGGCGCGGACCATACTCAAGGGACGGTTGTTGCTTTCGAGCGGCTCCACGGTGACCGAATAACTGCTGCCTGGGGTGACGCGCGAGAGGTCGAGCAGGGCGCGGACTTTGGAAACGCGGTTGACTTGGCTTTCGGGACCTTCGACCGTGACTTCCTCGGGTTCCGTCACGACGTCGCTGAACAGAAGGTTTGTGGCGGGGAGCTGCCCTTGGGTCTCGACTTGAACCGGGACCTCTTTGCGGATCATCCGCTCGATGCGGATTTCAGCGAGGGGGCGGATCGCCGAGAACTGTGCGCGATATCGCGCCGGCGCTTTGATGACGATCGGATATCGGCCAAGCCCGGGCCGCGCGCCCGTGAGGTCCACATAGGCGGTGATCTCCGCGGGGTTGATCTGTTCGACAGCCTCGACGACGCCCAACGCTCGCACCCCGACGCGTTGCGGCTTTTCGATGACCCCGAGCCCAGGGTCGAGGTTGCGGATCTCAAGGTCGACGCTGTAGTTTTCCGGAAGGGTATCCGGGCGGTTTTGGAGTTGTACCAACATCCAGAGCATCAGCGACAGGGCGAACGACACCACGATCATCGGCATCTTACGGCGGGAAGTCTCGCTCATTTCCGGCCTCCGACCCCGAGCTTGAAACGGGATCTCCCGTCGCCGTTCGTTTCACTTCCCCTGCGCAGTTCGCGCGTCAGAATCTCCTTCAATTCGGAGGGATTCGAAAGGCGGCGTAGTTTCCCCTCGCTCGCCACGCTGATGACCCCGCGCTCTTCGCTCACGACGATCGCAAGGCAGTCGTGCTCTTCGGTAACTCCGACCGCGGCGCGATGGCGCATATGGACGCTCCGATCCAGCCGGGAGGATTCGCTCAGGGGTAAGCGGCACGCGGCGGCGACCAGCGTATCTTCGCGCACGATCACGGCGCCGTCATGCAGCGGGTTCACTCCGAAGAAGATGGAGTTGAGCAGCGAGGCGCTGATACGGGCGTTGAGCGTCACTCCGCTTGCAACGATCTCGTTCAACGGCCCGCCCCGCTCGATGACGATCAAAGCGCCGATGCTGGAAGCGGCCATATCGGTGGACGCGCTGACGATTTCGTCGATCGTGCGGTTTTCGATTCCCGGGTCCAAAACGGAGAGGTGCTGCGGCCAAAAGCCGAGTTTGCCGAAGCCTTCGAGCGCTTGGCGCAGTTCGGGAAGCAGCAAAATGACGAGCGCGACCGGGGCAAGCACGGTGGCTTTGTCTAGAATCCAGTGAAGCGTAGTGAGACCGAGCGCTCGCGAAAGAAACAGCAGCGCCACAAAGATTACGACTCCGCCCAGGATGCGCCAGGCTCGGGTGCCACGAATCAACGCCAGCAACCGGTAAAGAAGGTAGGCGACTACCAGAATGTCGAGCAGGTGAAGCAAAGCGCGGCCCGGAGGGTCGTAAAGATCGCGTAAGAGTCCCTGGATATTGTCCAACCGGTGTTCCTGAACCTATTCTATCCGGGAGAGGGCTTCGAAGGGAACCCGTCCGCCTCGCTTCCTGCGAAGGGGGCGGACGAGACCGCTTTGGGGATGTTTTAGGGGAGCCCTTCGCCGAACCAAAGGCTCAGTTCGCGAGCGGCCGCTTCGGGGTCGCTGCTGCTATGGGTGAGGTTGTCCTCGATCGAGAGCGCGAAATCGCCGCGCACGCTGCCGGGCGTGGCTTCGAGGGGATTCGTCGCGCCCATCATCGTGCGGATCGCCTGGACCGCGTTCGTGCCGCGAACGGCGAGGGCGACCACCGGGCCGCTCGCGAGGTATCCGACGACGTCCTCGAAAAAGCCCTTTCCGCGATGCTCGGCGTAATGCTCTTCGACGAGGGCGCGCTCGGCGCGCATCAGTTTTAGACCGACGATTTCGAGGCCGCGAGCTTCGATGCGCCGCGCGATCTCCCCGATGAGGCGTCGTTGCACGCCGCCGGGCTTAATCAAAACGAGTGTGGTTTCCATTCCAAGCGACAGGTTACCTGGGCGTTTCGGGAAGCGATTTCAAGCGCGTTTTAAAATTTCGGAAAGCTCGCGGTGCGCTCGATGAGGGATACTGCAAGGGTCACCGTGAAAGCCCAAACGCCGATGCTTCAACAGTATTTCAGCATCCGGGAGCAGCATCCCGGGGTGCTGCTCGCGATGCGTGTGGGAGACTTCTACGAGTTTTACGGCGAGGATGCGGAGACCGCCGCCGCGGCCGCCGAATTGACCCTCACCGGTCGAGAGGACGGCTCGAACGGCCGCATCTCGATGGCGGGCGTGCCGTTTCACGCCGTCGAGAAGTTTTTGGCGCGGTTGGTCGGGAAGGGATACCGAGTGGCGCTGTGCGATCAGCTCGAAGATCCCAAAAAGGCGAAAGGGTTGGTGCGGCGAGGGATCACGCGCGTTTTGACGCCCGGCACGCTGATGGAAGATTCCATGCTCAGCGCGACCCAAAACAACTTCCTTGCCGCGGTCGGAGTGCATGAACGAAGGCTCGGGCTCGCCACGCTCGATCCGAGCACGGGGGAATTTCAAGCGACCGAGTTCAACGGGGAGGCCGCCGCCGAGCGGCTCGCCCAGGAGCTGGCCCGGCTTCGCCCCGCCGAACTGCTGGTGCCCGAGGGTTGGGAGCCGCTCCCGGGATTCGAGGGGGCTCGAACCGAGGTACCTTCCCCGCGGCTCGAACGTGCCGAGGAGGCGCTGCGGCTTCATTTTCAGGTTTCGAGCCTCCGAGGATTCGGCTGTGAGGATCGTCCCGCGGCGATTTTGGGAGCCGCATCGATTCTCGCCTATGCTCAGCGCAACCATTTGCCTCTGGAGCATGCCCGTTCGATGGGTACCTATTCGGTCGAGCAGTTTATGGCGCTCGATCCTTCCACGCGGCGGAGCCTAGAGCTCTCCGCGAACCTTTCGGACGGGTCGCGTCGCTATACCCTGCTCGATGTGCTCGATCTTACGGTGACCCCGATGGGCGCGCGGAGGCTCCGACGCTGGATCGAGCAGCCACTTTTAACCCCCGGGCCGATCCGGGAGCGTCAAGAGGCCGTAGCCCGCTTGACCGAACATGCGATGATCCGAGGCGATCTGCGCGAGGCACTCAAGGGGCTTTCAGATTTAGAGCGATTGGTTTCTCGGGCGGCGGCAAATCTCGCCGGGCCGCGAGACCTGGCCGCGCTTCGCGAATCCCTCCGCGCGCAGCCAGCTATCGAAGAACCGCTTCGCAAGCTCGGAGAAGGACGGTTGCGAACGCTTCTGGATGCCATGGGGGATCATACGCAGCTGGGCGAGACTTTAGCGCGCGCGCTCGTCGACGAGCCGCCTCACACGGCTCGGGAGGGCGGCGTGATCCGCGCAGGCCACGACGAAGAGTTGGACCGGCTTCGAGATCTGCAAAAAAACGGGAAGGCGTACCTGGCAGGCCTGGAGCGCGACGAGCGCGAGCGTACGGGGATCGGGACGCTCAAAGTTGGTTTCAACTCGGTGTTCGGCTACTTCTTGGAGGTCTCCAAGCGTGAGATCGCCCGAGTGCCCGAGGATTACATCCGCAAGCAAACCACGGCGAATGCCGAGCGTTATATCACCGCGGCGCTCAAAGAACACGAGTCGATGATTCTGGGCGCGGAGGAAAAAGCCCAAGCGATCGAAGCGGCGCTCTTTCAACGTTTGCGCGAGGAGGTCGCTTCGCACGCGTCGCCGTTGCTCGAGACGGCGCGCGCCGTGGCAGAAGTCGATACGCTCGCCTCGCTTGCCGAGGTCGCAGTGCGTCGGCGCTACGTCCGACCGGAGATCCTCGAAGAGGCCGATATGTTAGAGGTCGAAGGGGGCCGCCATCCGGTCGTCGAGGCCAGCACGGTGCATTTCGTGCCGAACGATACGGCGCTCGGCGATCCGACGCGAGTAATGGTCATCACCGGCCCGAACATGAGTGGCAAATCAACGTATCTGCGCCAAAACGCGCTGATCGCGCTGCTCGCCCAGATCGGTTCTTTCGTCCCGGCCGACCGTTGCCGACTTGGGCTGTGCGATCGAATTTTCGCTCGGATCGGAGCCAAAGACGAGTTGGCGCTCGGGCAGTCGACCTTCATGGTCGAGATGCTGGAGAGCGCGCACATTTTAAACCACGCGACCGAGCGCTCTTTGGTGGTGCTCGACGAAGTGGGCAGGGGGACATCGACGTACGACGGCCTCGCGATCGCGTGGGCGATGACCGAGCATCTGGCGGAGATCGGGGCGAAGACGCTTTTCGCGACTCATTACCATCAGTTGAACGCGCTGGCCGATCAGATCTCCAGCGTCGGAAACTTCCGAGTGAGCGTGGAGGAGATCGGCGAGCAGATCGTTTGGACCCACCGCGTCCTGCCGGGGGGAACGGACCGGAGCTACGGCATTCACGTCGCACGGATGGCCGGTGTGCCGGCTCCGGTGCTCGACCGAGCAGGCGAGATTTTAGCCGAGCTAGAAGGCAAAGAGGCCTCGCCGCAAGCGGTCGCGCCTCCCAAGCAGCAGGTGCAAATGTCGCTGTTCGAAGCGGAAGAGCCGGCCGTGGTGAAGGAGTTGAAAGGGCTCGATGTAAACCGTTTGACTCCGATGGAAGCGCTATCGCTTTTAGATTCCTGGAAACGAAAGCACGCGAAGGAAATCGGGTAGCCTCCCAAAGCCCCGCCCGGGTGGTGGAATGGTAGACACAGCGGACTTAAAATCCGCTGGCCGCAAGGCCGTGTGGGTTCGAGTCCCACCCTGGGCACCAGAAAACTCCCTTGGCGAAAAATCGCATGAAATCCGAAACGTTCGATGATTTGGTCTTAGGGAGTGGCCTCGCGGGGTTGACCTACGCGTTGCGTGCGGCGGAGCAGGGAAGTGTCGCAGTCCTCACCAAAGCCGACGTTCGTGAGTCGAACACCAGCTATGCCCAAGGTGGGATCGCGGCCGCGGTCGGTGAAGCCGATTCTTGGCGGTTGCACGAAGAGGACACGCTGATCGCCGGAGCTGGGCTTTGCGACCCACAGGCGGTGCGGTTCTTGGTGCAAAAGGCGCCCGAAGCGATCGCCTGGCTCCAATCGATCGGGGCGCAGTTCGACGGTTTGAACGGCATCCTCTCGCTGGGTCGCGAGGGGGGACACAGCCGTAATCGGATTGTGCACCACCGCGATCGGACGGGATGGGAGATCGAGCGTGCCGTTTCGGACGCGGTGCGCGCGCATCCGCGCATCAAGGTGCTCGAGCACGCGTTCGCGACGCGACTTCTCGCGGAAAACGGGCGCTGCGTCGGGGCCGAAGCGTGGATCGAAGGGTTGGGAGTCCGGCGCTATGAGGCCAAGGCCACGATGCTGGCGACCGGGGGTTGCGGGCGGCTCTACCAGCACACGACGAACCCGCGCGTGGCGACGGCTGACGGGATCGGATTGGCGCACGGGCTCGGTGCGCGCATCGAGAACATGGAGTTCATGCAGTTCCATCCGACAACGCTGTACCACCCGCAGAGCCGCTCGTTTCTTATCACTGAAGCGGTTCGAGGAGCCGGGGCCACGCTACGAAACCATCTCGGGCGACGGTTCATGTACGACTATGACCCGCGGCTCGAACTCGCACCCCGCGATATCGTCTCCCGGTCGATCGATGCGGAGATGAAGTGCCTCGACACCTGGTGCGTCTATCTCGACGCGACTCATCTGGAGGCAGAGGCCCTTCGAGAGGAGTTTCCGACCGTTTACGAGCGGTTGCTTTCGATCGGGATCGCGATGGAGCGCGACTGGATCCCGGTCGTTCCGGCGCAGCATTACTCTTGCGGAGGCGTCAAAACAGATCTTGCCGGCCGCACCAGCGTGCCCGGCCTTTTCGCGGCCGGGGAGGTCGCCTCGACGGGAGTGCACGGTGCAAACCGTCTTGCGAGCAATAGTCTGCTCGAAGCGCTGGTGTTTGCCCAGGCCGCGGCGGAAGAGGCAAGCTCTCCCGGAGAAGTTGCCGGGGCGTCCTCTCTCACGCCTGCGGAGCCTCCACATGCCGTCGCGGAATCGGATTCGATTCAGATCCGACGGAGTCTGGAGCATCTTTTGACCGAGCACGCCGGTATCGTGCGCAACGACGCGGGACTGCACTATGCTCGAGACGTGGTGCAAGAACTCATGGAGACGTACCGCGGGCTGCCTGCCGCCCCGATCTCCGTTCACCCGCTCGAAACCTACAATCTGCTCGTCACGGCGACGTATCTCATCGAAGGAGCGCTCGCTCGGCGTGAAAACGTCGGGCTGCATTACAACGAGGATCTTGCCCCGGCCGGTCAAAGTTCGATTTCGGAATAGGGTGGCGCTTCCACGCGAAGCGGAATCTGCGGGGCGCCTTCGGGGAAACTCAGCGTAAGGCGGCACTCGCCCAGCTGATAGGGTGTCCATTCGATTTGCGTGCAACCGAAGAGCCGTTGCACTTTTAACCGCGTGACGTTATAGGCCGGGGCAATTTCGATGGGGGTCGGAGCGTAGAGCGAAAGACGGATCGGGGCTTGAGTTTTTGCGAGAGTGGACCAAGTCCACTGCCCCTCGGTTTCTTCCAGACGCCCTTCCGGGCCGTCCAGTAATCGCAGCTCTGAGCACAACGCCGCGGCGAACGCCTCCTCTTGAGGGTATCCCGACGCCCGTTCGAGCGAGAAAAGATGGCGGCGCACACCCGGCATGGCTTCCAGCAAAGGCCACTCCGTTTCGGCTAGTCCGCGGCGGCGGAGCCAAATACTGCGCCCCCGCTCTCCTGCGAGTCCGGCCTGAAGTCGGGCGGCGAACAGCCGGTCTTCAGGCGTTCCGCGAAGCGCGGAGGCGATCGCGGCGATTCCGGCCGCTCGGCGGTCGCCGAATTTCCCTTCCCCCGTTTGGACTCGCCAAGCCTCTTCGGCGAAGAACTGGGTGAACAGCGGCCAAACCCCGGCGGTATCGTCGGGATCGGCGCGCAGGCCGATCAGACCGTAAAGGGCGAGAGAGCCGGGATCGCGTCGCTCGACTTCCCAGCGGACCGGATCGCGCATCCCCTCATAGAGCGTTTCGGCGAACGTGGCGTCCCCCGCGAGACGCTGAAAGACGTCTTGAGGGCCCGTTGGGGGCAAACCGGACGCTTCCGAGAGCTCGCGGAGAACCGGCCGGCCGGGAAGGATCTGGCGAACCGGAAAACGCACGCGCAACTCGGTGCCGAGCGTCAGAGCGAGCGGCCCTTCCCGCGAGAAAGCCTTGAGCCGTTGGATCGGGGACTGCAGCCGGATCGGATATCCGCCGAGCGGGGCGAGGAGCAGTGCGACGGGCACGACGGCGCCGGGGCGGTCGAAGCGCCAAAGTGCGGTGACGGAGGTCGTATCGAACGATTCGACTTCGAACGAGAGAAGGTTGGGCCCCGGGGTGCACCAAAGCGACTCTTCGGGCAGGAACGCCGCGACCCGCTCGCCTAAATCGGCGGCGCTGGAGGTGGGCGAGGCGACTGAGCCGAAGGGCAGCGCGAAACGCACCCAGCCCGTATAGGGCTCTTCGTTTTCCAAGACCCAGTCACCTGGCTTGCCGCGCACGCGAAACGCCGGCCGCCCGTCGTAGAACGCCATCAAGATTGCGGGTTGCTCCCCCGAGAACGAGAGGAGCAGCCACCCCGAATCCGGGGTGGGGACGTCCGGCCCGGCGCTTCCTTCGTGCCAACTAAGTAAAGGGGTTTCTTCGGTTCGCAAGCGGAGCTTGACCCCGTGGGAAAAATACAGCGAGAGGCCCGGAGAAAAGACGCTTCCGCGGGCTTTGCTGGGCAGCCCGGCTCGCGCCCCGAAGAGGACAGTGCGCGCCGTGGGCTGATCGGGGACCTCGTTCCAAGCGCGGAGCGGCTCGGGAAATTCGAGAGCCAGAATGCCGGGCGATTGAGCCTCGAGCGACTCTCGCGTCAGGCGCAAGTCGAAGAGTTCGAGCGGTTCTTCGGCCGGGGAAAATGAGGGAGTTCCACCCAACAGAGCGAACAAAGCGATAAGGGCGCAAGATTTCAGAAGGATGCTCCTAAGATTTGGATCCCGACGCGCGCGCGGCTCAACGAGTAACTGAGCCCGATTTCGCGCCCGTAGAATGTGTAGCCGAGCATGGCGGTGTAATCGGTGTAATGGTTCGAGCCGAATTCGTCCAAGGTGTATGAGTACGACAATCGCCACGGGCCCCCTATCCGATACGAGAAGTCGAGCAGGAGGTTGCGTTGGTCGACGTCGAGGCTTTGGTTCGTGAGTACCGAAAGAAAGGCGCGCTGGTCCGCGTAGTTGGCTTGGAGACTCACGCGCTGTCTGCCTAGGAAGTTGGAGCTCAAACCGTCATCGGTGTAGGAGTAAGTGAGCAGACTGGAGAATTCCGGGCTGAACTGTCGGCTCAGGCTCGCGCTTGCCAAGGTCCCGAGGCGCGAGAGCGTGTTGCGGCCTTGCAGGTGATTGACTGATCCCGAGAGGTAGAGTAGGCTCTTCCGGTCGAGCGCCCAGGGGCTCATTTGCGCGCGCATGCGCAACCCGAGACTGGTTTGAAACCGCTCGGTGGTCGGGGTCAGGAATTCCGAATGGCTTGCGGTCACGCCGAAATACACGTTGAACGGAGAGTGACCCAGACGAATGGGGTCCTTCTCCGCGATCAGACTGACGTCTTGGTTGGTATAGGCTCGCCCTGTCAGGCTGTTCCCTCGATTGGCGCGCAAACTCATCTGAAAGCCGTCGAAATCTCGATCCATGTTCATCGAGCCGAACACGCTATGTCGTGTCGGGAGGTCCAGAAAAGCGCTGAGCGTGGTGCGCTCGTCCAGGCGCAGGTACTGCTGCGCGTTCAGGCCCATGTCGTTCCGGCCCAAACTGGCGACGGTGAGCTGGCCTTGCATCTCGTCGCCTTGGTTCCAGTTCAACTCGTAGTCCATGAACGCGCCACTGCTGACGCCGGAACTGCGGCTATGGTGTTCGCCCAATCGGAATCGAAGGAGGCTGGATTGGCCCGGGCGAAGTGAAAGGTAGTGGGGGTAGTTCAACGAGAGCTGGCTGTCGCTCACTCCCACGATCTGATCGGTGAAACTTTGCGCGCCCGAGAGAGAGACCTTGTAGAGAGGAAGCGCCACGACGCGTCGGTCGTCGAGGAAGACCGACGCGCGATGAAAGTGGATCTCTTTTCGGGGAAAGACAATGGCTTGGCGGGCTCGAACATAGTTGACCGCCTCGCTGAGATCGATAAAATCAAAGGTCCCCATGGGGACCGGACCGCTCCAGGGATGGAGGGTGCCGATACCGATCTCGAACGTGCCGTATCGGAGTTTGTCCTCGGTCGTGAAGCGGAGCCACGTCCCTTCGGGAGCGATCTGAACGATCTGGGGCGCGAAGGCCTGGGCGATCCCGAACCCTTTGCGTTGGACGAGGTGAAGCTGAAGCTCCTCGAATTCGTGGGACCATTCTCCGATGGTGAGGCGGGCTTTGCGCGCCCGAGCGGTTAGCGCGTTGAAATCGAGCTGGAGATCGTCGGCTTCGATCTGGATCTCCCGATAGCGAAGATGTGCGCCGCGTCCGGGCTTGGCGAGATGTGCGACCCCGTCCGACAGGCTGACCATCAGCGATCCCTCAGTGGTGAGTTCGACGTACTCCAGTGCCGAATCGAGCAGGCCTCGGTCCGCCAGAAAGGGGATCTCGATGATATTCGTCGCGTTGAGGCCCGGGACGCTCGCGGTGATGATGGCCGTGCCGGGGATGTCTCCGGCGATCAATTCGGCGCGGACGACCCCGTTTTTCGTGAAAAGCACGCTTTCGCGAAAAGTCCCCAGAGTGGTCGTGAAAATGACTTGGGTTTGATCGGGCGCGAGCTGTCCGCTTCGGTCTCGGATTTCGGCCGTGAGAATGACGGTGCTCTTCGCGTCCGCGACCGACATCGCGGGGAAGGGGCTAAGCCGAATCTGCACGGAGTTCGCAAGCGCGTTCACCGCGAGGAGCAAAACCGTGATGGAAAAGACGAGTCGCATCGGCGTAGATCGACGGAGCGAGAGGCGAGGAAAGCCCCAACCCTCTTAGGAGACGAGGAGAGGGGAGAGAAAAGTTTTGGGTTCTAAAAAATTTTGAGGAGGGAAAGGTCACCCTTTCCCTCCTCGTGGGACGCCGAACGCTTAACGAACCATGCGACGCGGAATGCTAAAGATATAGCGCTCCTTGGTCGTCGGGTCGGGAAGCGGGCCGGGGCTGTCCATGGTGTTCTTGGCTCCGACGCGCCACCATAAAGAGGTCGCGCCCGGATACACCCCGCTCATGTTGATGGTGCCCGTCGTGATGGTGCCGGTGTTTCCAAGTCGGAAGGGTGGCACAATCGTTCGGGTCTGAGCCTTGGGGAAGTCCGGCGAGGTCGAAACCTGCACCACGTACTCTGCGATAAACGGAACGCTCTTCACGATCGACTCCCAGGAGAAGGTCGTCGACGCTCCAATGTTTGCGTCCGGTGCGGGAGAGCTCTGCGCGATCGGATCCAGCGGCGTCGCAAGCCCCTTGGCCGAAACGCGCGTGGTCACAAAGTAGCAGAACGAGCCGCCGCCACCCGTTGCGCCCGAGGTTGTTCCTGCGGTCTCGCCGGCCGTTTCGCCAGCCGTGGTACCCGCGGTCTCACCCGCTGTGGTGCCCGCGGTTTCGCCTGCGGTCGCCTGTCGACTTCGGATGCCTCCAGCCGTGGTAGCCGTCGTCGCTGTGGTCGCAGTCGTGGCGGTGGTAGCCGTCGTCGCTGTAGTTCCACTGTTCCCGCCGTTTCCGCCGCCACCGCCGGTGGTCCCCGGAAGATCGATCTCATAGAGACGATACACGAGGTCGACCGAATACTGATAGGGCGTGCTGGGAACGAAAGCGGGTGCGGGAGCGGTTGCCGAAGGGGGCGTGGAGTAATCGCAGGTGGTTCCTCCGATCTGTCCGCCAAAGTCATAGTAGGTGATATCGCCCGAAGAAGGAAGGTCATACCCGCTAGAGCGAAGCCCCGGTACCGTAAATGAGGGGATGTTATCGTTAGCCCCCGGACCTGCACGATAGACCTGGAAGCGGAACTTTTGATTATTGCCCCGCGCGAAGAGGTCGGTGCTCCATCCCACTCGAACACCGGCCGTACCTCCGATGACCTGTTGGGCGGTCTCGTTATTTCCGATGAACGTGCCCGCTTCAGCGGTAACCGAACCGATGACGTCGTTGTTGCTGCCTCGGCCACCCGCGAAGAGCAGCGCGAAGAGACCGACTACCAGAAGGAGTTGGATGAGGCCGCTATTGCTGCCGCGCGAGCGGGACTTGACGACCTGCGCCTCGCCCCCCTTTCCAAAGTTCTGTTTGAGCTCGGGGACGGCGAAAATCACTCGGACTTTGTCGCCGGGTTGATGGCCTTTGATCGGCCGCGTGATTTTGATGAACGCGCTGTCGGGGTCGACTTCGGTAACCACGGCGGTCGCGACTTGTTCGCGGCCACGCAACACGATGACGCTTTGGCCTTCCTGGAATCCAGTACGGCCTCCTTGGTTGATCAGCGCCGTATCGCCCAGAGTGTTCAGAATCGTCGCTTGAGGAAGCGTCTTCGAGTTGATTTCGATGACGGCGTTGGCCGCTCCGACAAGGATCGCCTCGTTCACGAGCGTCTGATCGGACACGTCGCCGGTGCGTACCGTGGAGGAAGCGCCAAGGGCCGCTCCGTTGACGGCCTCGCCACTCGCGCCGTCGTAGATCACCACACGCATCAGAACGTCCGCCTGCTTGCCGCCGCCGACGTTGACGATGCGATAGTTGACGATTTCGCCGGTGACGATGCTTTGCGCTTGCAACTCTTGCGAGAGGCGCACGATGCTGGTGGCCGTTTTGACCGGCACTTGCAGCGAAAGCGTGTCCAGCGCCCGCTTGACGGTGTCGACCGGAACCACGTCGTAGCGTCCAGTCTTAGCGAGCTCGTTCGAGAACGCCTCGGCGGCCGCTTGGCCCAGTTCCAGAGGAGCCACTCCTTGCGGGAGCTTCATCTCGAACGGGGTGACGGCCCAACTCGGGAGCGTTTGAAGCTGTGCTTCGGATCGTTGAATTAACAGTAGGGTAAGGGATTGAATCAGCAGTGCACAGACCACGATGTGGCTGGTCACTTTCCCTGGCAACGTTGCGATATAACGCCTCACTTTGACGCGTCCTCCTTCTCCATATTCCTCAGCGGTCTAAATCTAGATTTCGACGTCCTTCGGAACCACCGCGCACGCGCTCCCGCTTGAAGGGGTCAAACGCATGGACAGCGAGACGCGTAGGACGATTCCGGTCGAGTATAGCACGAAGCCTAGGGGAACTTTTCTGAGAAAGTTCGCCGTAGGGCTTCTTGCACAAAAGCTTGGACGGCTTCGCGTTGCCGATCCGTTCGCACGACGACGTCCGCGAACGCAATTTTTACCGGTGTCGGAAGTTGTGTGCCCAGCAGACGCTCCGCCAAGAGGGGATCACCGAGGCGCTCGATCAATCTCTTAAGCTGCTCCTCTTCGCCGCAAGTGACCACCCAGATTCGGTCGAAAAAGGGGTGCAACCCAGCCTCCAACAGAAGCGGGATCTCGACGAAGGTCGCGTCCGAACAGGCGATCCGATCCCAAATCGCACCGTGCATCAAACGATTGAACGCGCGTCTTTGTTTGGGGAGTGCCGCTCGCGCTTGTTCCGGAGAGACGGCGCCTTCGATGCCCAGCAGAGTGCGCAACGCCGATTGAACGGGTTCGGACGTAAACACCTCGCGGGCGAGCGCATCGGCCGAGAGCGTGCTCTGCCCCGCCTCCGAGAGGAGTTGCAAAATGGTGCTCTTGCCCTCGGCGATCCCTCCGGTGATGGCGATACGCATCCGTTTAAGTGTTGCATGAAAACAGGCCGCACAAAGATCTTTTGTGCGGCCTGTCAAGCGTCTTGCGGCTTTAAACGTTAGCTCGAGGTTTCTTCTTCTGAGGTCTCGGGCGTCTCGTCCATCGCCTCGATCTCATCTTCGTCCTCGTCGCGAGTCAGAAAGCCCTTGAGCATGCCCAAGCGCTCGCCGATTGTGGCACCGCTGGTCGCAAAGCCGCGGCGGCTGCCCAGCACTTCCTCGAAATCGTCTTCGACCTCGCGGATGCGTCCTCCGCCGGTGCGCTTGCCACCGCCCGTGCCGCCCTTCTTCTTGCGGCGCTCCACGCGCATCTCGTCGTCGAAATCCGAAACCGGCGCGCTTCCCATGCGCTCTTCGCGTCCACCACCGGCGGCGCGGATGCTGAGCACCATGCGTCGCTCGTCGGGGCGAAGATCGATGATCTGCGCTTCGACCTCTTCGCCGATCTCCAGAACGTCCTCGGGGCGCTTGATGCGGCGATAGGACATCTCGCTGACCGGCATGAACGCTTCGGCGCCTTCAGGCAGCTTCACGAACGCGCCGCTTTGGACCATGCGATTGATGGTCACGGTCAGCTTCTGGTTGACGTTGTAATTCGTGCGAATCAGATTCCACGGATCGGGAAGGACCTGGCGATGGCCGAGGCTGATCTTGCCTGCACCTTCGTCGAGGCGAAGCACCATGACCTTGATGGTCTGGCCCTCTTTGAACATCTCGCGCGGATGGCTGATGCGCATCCAGCTCATTTCGCTGATGTGAAGGAGACCGTCCACACCGCCCAAATCGATGAAAGCGCCGTAATCAGTGAGACGTCGAACGGTGCCGTCGAGCACTTCGCCCGGCTTCACCTTATCGAAGATCTCGGCCTTGGCAGACTCGCGGCGCTCCTCCTCGGCGAGGCGATTGGAGAGCACGACCTTCTTGCGCTCGCGATCGATTTCGATCACCTTGAGCGAAAGGGGCTGACCGACGTATTTCTCGATGTTGCGAAGCTTGCCGCTGCCGACGTGGGTTGCCGGCACGAAGCCGCGCACGCCGATATCCACCACGAGGCCGCCTTTCACGCGGTCTACGACTTGCGCCGTGACGGTTTCTTGGCTCTTAAGCGCCTCTTCGATCTTGTCCCAAGTGGACTCGAAATCGGCTCGTTTCTTTGAAACGATCGGGTTGCCTTCTGCGCTTTCGGGCCGCAACACCACGACGTTGATCTTGTCGCCGACCTTGAAATGATCTTTGGCGGACTCGATCGACTCCGTCGAAAGCTCCGCGAGCGGTACGATGCCCTCGGACTTGGTGCCGAGGTCGACGAACAGGCGGTCGTTGTCGACTTGAATGACTGTCGCTTCGATCCGATCGCCTCGCGAAAGCTTCTTGAACGCGCCGTCCAATTCGCTGACGTCCTCACCGGTCTCCATCGCGTTGAGCGCGGCCTCGAACAGGCTGCGATCGTCTTCGGGCGTGCTTTCCCGCGGGGCCGGAGCCTCGGGCTGCGGCGCGGGGGTGGGCTCGTCCGAAGCGACAGGCTCGGGAGCGGTCGGGGCCGGATCCGGGCTGGAAGGTGCCGGCTCGGCGGAATCGGAAAGCGGCGCCGCGCCTTCGGTTAAGGCGTCGGCGGCGAGGGCGTCGGGCACCTGCGTCGCCGAAGCGGCCTCGTTCTTACGAGCCTCTTCTTCGGTCGCGGGCGTCTGGTTCTGGTCAGTCATTGTCATCTCAAAAATCGGAGCTAAGAATAGTCCGGGACTATGCTACCAGATTTATGCTTGCGCGCCAAGAGGAATTTCGAATTCGGCCCTCTAAACGCTTTAGTGAAAAGGGGGCTCTTCCGATTCGAGAAGCGCGTGCCGCCATCCGCGTACGCTGACACGGCAGAACGGAGCTCGGGCCGCGAAAAGAAATCGCTCCAAAATCAACGCGCCCGCGGGAAGCGTACGCTCTCGTCCGGGCTCCATTCCGACGAGCGCGGCCCGCTCGTCAAGGGTGAGCTCGGAAAGCCAGCCGGCCGCGCGCGAGATCTCTTCGTAGTCCAGTGTGGCGCCATGTACCGCTTCGGGCCGCCATTGCGTCATGCGCTCGCGAAGCGTTACGAGGTTGGTGCCGGTCGCGCCGAGCGCGACGGCTGTGCCGGAGCGCGTCGGGAGATAGCATACGCCGATGCGGGCGTCGATCTCTGCGCTGGCGCGGAGCAGTTCGGGCGGTCCGGGGCACTCTTTAGAGAGCGGCCCTCCAAGGAGGCCCAGGGTGCCGACGGGATGGCTTTTGCCGTAGAGGCGTTCCCACCCGCCGGGGCTTCGCCGGACGGTGACCATCTCGGTGCTGTGTCCTCCGACGTCGATCATCGTCAGGGTGTCCTCGTCTCGGAAAAGCGGGTCGCTCGTGACCGCGAGCATTCCGAGGCGAGCTTCTTCTTCGCCGGAGAGGACGGTGAACGGGGTGCCTTGTGCTTCGGCGCGCCTAAGAAAATCGGGGGTGTTGCCGGCGATGCGGGCGGCCATGGTCGCGGCGGCGCGGATCGGGTTCGCGCCTTCGTTACGGGCGATCTCGAACGCTTGATCGAGCGCATGCAACGTGTCTCGCATCGCCCGTTCACTAAGAAGCCCGGTCTCTTTCGTGCCCTCGCCGAGCGCGGTCACCGCGGAGGTCTCTCGCACGGTCTTCCAGCCCTTTTCCGTTCGTTCGGCGACGAGAAGGAGCACCGAGTTGGAACCGATATCGATCGCGGCTTTGCGCATGCGTGTTCGAGTGTACTTACTTCAACGAGGAAGCGGGCCGCGACCAAGGATGCGTTTTGACCTTCTCTTGCAAAAAAGTTTTGCAAGCGGCGCTTGGAATTTCGGTGGGGGCGTACAATGAGACCTAAGGTCATGAAGACGAAGGCGCTTCGAGAGAAGGTAGGGTTTGCGGGCTTGGCGGCGCTCCTGCTGTTCGGAGCGGGATACGTGGGAGCGGGGGCGTTGCGCTCGGCCGAGCCGGTCTCGTTCGAATCGTTTTCCGAAGCGCCTCCTTCGACTCAGCTCGTTGCGGCTCCGGCGCAGCCCGATGTCGCCTCTGTTCCAGTGGAAGAGCCCCGGCTCGCCGTCCACATCGTCGGCGCGGTCCAACATCCCGGCGTCTACAAACTGCTTCCGGGCGTACGGGTCGAAGAGGCCTTGGCGGCGGCGGGCGGCGCGCTCCCGGAGGCGGACACCGTGGCGTTGAACTTCGCCGCCGAAGTTCGAGACGGAACGCAGCTTTATGTGCCGGTGAAACAGATTGAAGGCGCCTATGAAAAGGCATCTTCAGAGAAAAGAAAAAAGGCGCAAAAGGAAGCGGAGAAGGTCGCGAAACCCTATCGCGGCGGACCGACGGAGGCGGGAGCGTACGCCCAAGCCGCGCCAAACGAGTTTCCCCCCGCCAAGCAAGCCGTCCCAGTCCAAGTGAACGTCGCGGACGCGCAAGGAATGCAAGGGCTGCCAGGCGTCGGCCCGGTGATCGCCGAACGGATCGTCGCGTATCGAAAGGCGAACGGTCCGTTTCAAAACGTCGAGGATCTGCTCGCGGTCGAAGGGATCGGCCCCAAAAAACTTGAGGCGATGCGCGCCTACGTTCGACTCTAAGATTTTTTCGAAACGCATCGGGCCAAGGGGGATATGCTAGAGGGGTCCATGGCCGATCCCATTTCGCCCAAAGTTCGCTTGCTCGATCCGCATACGATCAACCAGATCGCCGCGGGTGAGGTCATCGAGCGTCCGGCTTCGGCGCTCAAAGAGCTTGTCGAGAACGCCCTCGATGCCGGCGCGACGCGGATCGACATCGAACTTCGAGATGCCGGACGGGGTTTGATCCGCGTTTCGGACAACGGATGCGGGATGACCCCGGAGGACGCGCAGGCGGCGCTTCAGCGGCATGCCACATCGAAGATCGCGCGGATCGAGGATCTGTCCCGGGTCGCTTCGCTCGGGTTCCGCGGGGAGGCTCTGCCCTCCATCGCTTCGGTTTCGCGGTTCACGCTCTCGACGGCGACCGAGGACGGGATGCGTTTCGTTTTGCGCGTCGAAGGGGGACGGTTCGAGCCGGCAAAAGCCGAGGCGGGACCGAGGGGAACGGAGATTCGGGTCGAAGACCTCTTTTACAACACTCCGGCCCGGTTGAAGTTTTTGAAGAGCGACACTACCGAACTCGGGGCGTGCCTCGACGCGGTGTCCAAATACGCGGTGGGGTATCCGCAGATCGCCTTTTCGTTGATGCATCACGGTCAAGAGGCGCTTCGAACCACGGGTTCGGGCGATCTGCTGGAGGCGATCGCCGGAGTATGGAGCCGCGAGATCGCAAAGGGGCTTGCGGAGATCGACGGCGGCACGCCCGGGATGCGGGTTCGCGGGTTTGTCAGTCCCCCGCATCTGACGCGCCCGAATCGAAGTTATCAGTACGTGTTCGTCAATGGCCGCCCCGTTCGCACCCGCACCTTGACTGCGGCGCTCGACCAGGCCTTTCGCGACCTCACCCCGGATCGACGTTATCCGCTGCTTGTCTTGAACTTGGAAGTCGACCCGGAACGGGTCGACGTAAACGTCTCGCCCACCAAGAGCGAGGTCAAATTTCAACGCGAGGGAGAGGCGTTCGAAGCGCTTCGCGTCGCGATCAAATCCGCGCTGATGGAGCATGGGATGATGCCGAGCGCCGAAAAGATTTTGACGGTAAACGAGGCGATCGCTCCGTGGCCCCGTCGCGAGTCTCCGCGTTTGCATGCGTCCGACCGGCCTTCCGGTCCGGGAGAAGGGACGCTCTCCGTCGAGGCCCAGCGGCCGCTCGAATCGTTGACCGTGCCTCTTCCTGCTAGCCAGATCGAGACCGAGGCCGAGCCGGTGCGCAACGAACGCCAACCGTTCGCGAGCTTGCTCGACGGCCTTCGAGTGCTGGGTCAGGCGATGAATACGTTTATCGTGGCCGAAACGCGTCAGGGCATCGTTCTGATCGATCAGCACGTCGCCCACGAACGCATTCTCTATGAATATCTGTGCGGGCTCAAAGGGCCGGCGGCGATCGAAACGCAGGCGCTGCTCGTTCCGCAAACCTTGGAGCTCGACAAGCGCGCGGCACTCTTGGTGCGCGAACGGTTGGACGAACTCCAGGCGGTGGGCTATACCTTGGAGCCTTTCGGAGGGGAGAGTTACCTCATTCGCGCGGTGCCCGCGGCGATTCGAGAAAAAGACCCGGTGCGGATTTTGCGAGAGACGGTCGACGAGTTGATCGAGCTCAGCGTTCAGCGGCGGCTCGTCCCGACTCGGGAGCAGATCTGGATCACAAGCTCGTGCAAGATGGCCGTCAAATCGGGGGATCCGCTGAGTCACGCGGAGATGGAGCGGCTGATCGTCGATCTCGCGACGACCGAGAATCCGTATCTTTGCCCTCACGGCCGGCCTATCACGGTCACACTTTCGAAAGACGAACTCTTCCGGAAGTTCAAGCGCACGTAACCCCGCGTGAAAATCACAAATTCACGGGCGCGGAGCAATGGCGCAGGGGTATCCTTTTCCGGGTCAATCGACATTGAAACGCATCCTCGTCCTTAGCGACGGTACCACTTACGAGGGAACGCCCCTCGGCGCGGAATCTCCCACCGCGGGCGAAGTTGTTTTTAACACCGGCATGACCGGTTATCAAGAGATCCTCACCGACCCCAGCTACGCGGGGCAGATGGTGATTCTCACCTACCCTCTGATCGGCAACTACGGCGTCAACCCGGACGATTTCGAATCCGCCGAGGTCCAGGCCGCCTCGCTGATCGTTCGCGAAGCCTGCGACCGTCCCTCCAACTGGCGCTCGACGCATACCCTCGACGCGTTTCTTAAGGAAAAGGGCATCGCCGCGATTCAAGGGATCGACACGCGCGCGTTGACGCAGCGCATCCGTTCGGGCGGCGTGACCATGGGGGCGATCGCCTCCGATGCCGAGACCGCGCGGGCGCAACTCGCGGCGGCCGGGGATTATGGCGAAACCGATTTCGTGGAGCGGGTGGCGACGCGAGAGCCCTACCTTTGGGGGGTGTCGGGGCCGGAGCCGGTGACCGACGACCTGGGGCCGTTCAAGCGCCGGTTGGTGGTGATCGATTGCGGCGTCAAATACAATATTTTGCGCCGCTTTGCCGCCGCGGGCTGCCAGAGCGTGGTGCTGCCGCCTACGGCGACCGCCGACGAAGTGCTTTCCTACAAGCCCCATGGCGTGCTGTTTTCGCCGGGACCCGGGGACCCCGCCCGCTTGACCCAAGTTGTGCAGACCGCCCGCGATCTTTTGGGCAAACGACCGATCTTCGGGATCTGCCTCGGCAACCAGGTGCTGTGCCGCGCCGTCGGAGGACGGACCTTCAAATTGAAGTTCGGCCATCGCGGCTCGAACCATCCGGTGAAGGACCTCGCGACGGGCAAAGTCACGATGACGTCGCAAAACCACGGCTACGCGGTGGATCCGGCTTCGCTGGAAGGTACGGGCGCCCAGGTGACTCAGGTGAACCTCAACGACGGGACGGTCGAAGGGATCGCGCTTCCCGAATTGGGCGCTTCCAGCATCCAGTACCACCCCGAGGCGGCACCGGGACCGTGGGACTCCCGTCCCTACTTCCTGGAGTTCGTGGAGCGGATGGACCGATGGAACGAGAACTCGGCCCGGTAGCGTTTTCCTACGAAGAGGCGCAAACGCGGATCGCCTCGCTCGCGCCGAGAGGGTGGCGTTTGGGCCTGGATCGCATGCAAGAATTGGTTCGTCGGGCCGGCTTGGAAGGCACGATCGGGCAGGAGGCGGAAAGCCCTCGCTATTTCCATGTCGCCGGGACGAACGGCAAAGGATCGGTGACCGCGAATCTGCAAAGCCTTTGTTGTGAGGCGGGTTGGCGGACCGGCTCGTTTTTCAGCCCCTTCGTTTACGACCCCCGGGAGAGGATCCAGTTCGGCCGAGCGTTGATCGAACCCGAGGCTTTCGCCCGGCTAACGTCGTGGCTGTGGCCGATCTCCGAATCGCTTTCGGAGACCGAGTTTGGCGGGGTCACGGAGTTCGAGTTCAAAACCGCTTTGGGGTTCGCGTATTGGCGCGAAAAGCGATGCGAAGCCGTCGCGCTCGAGGTCGGTCTGGGAGGACGACTGGATTCGACGAACGTCGTGCGAGCGGTCGCGGGGGCGATCGTCAGTCTTTCGCTGGATCACACGAACGTGCTAGGAGACTCGATCGAGGCGATCGCCTTCGAAAAGGCAGGCATCCTCAAACCCGGGATGACCGCCGTTCTGGGTTCAGTTCCGCCCGAAGCGCGTCAGGTGGTGGAGCGAACGGCCGACGAGGTGCAGGCGACGCTCTGGCGCATGGGCAAAGAGGTCCGGCTGGAACTGGACGGCGAGAGCTGGCGGGTTTGCACTCCCGCTCGGACTTTGCGCGGATTGATGCCGGGACTCTCGGGGGCGGCGCAGCCGCACAATTTGGCGGTCGCCGTGGCATGTCTCGACGCGGGGGGAGCGCTCGTTCCCGAGGAGAGCGTTCGCGAAGGGCTACGTTTGGCTCGGCTCCCGGGCCGGTTCGAGCTCCGTGAAGCACGGGGACAGACGGTCTTGCTTGACGGGGCGCATAACCACGAGGCGGCGCGGACGCTTGCCGAAGGGCTCGGCGAGCTCGGGGCGAAACGTTGGCAAGCGGTCGTCGGTATGGTCCAAGGGCATGCGCCCGAACGATTTCTCGGGCCGTTGGAACCGTTTCTCGAGGCGCTGCATCTCGTGCCGGTCGATTCGCCCCGGGCGTATCCGCCGGAGGCGATCCGCGAGGCACTCGGCTCTTTCTCGGTTCCGATCCGCGTTCATGAAAGCGTATCGGAGGGACTCGAGGCCGCGTTCGAGGCGGAAGGACCGGTGCTCGTCACCGGCAGTTTCTATCTCCTTGGCGAGGCCGTCGCCGCACTTTAGCGCGGGTAGACGCAGTCGATCACGACTTCTCGGAGTTGGGACCTTGCGCGAAGATGACGGGCGATCGCTTCCATCTTCGATTTCAACTCTCCTGCACCGAGGCCCGATCCTGCGAGCGCTTTGGGGGTGCCGCGAACATACAAGATGCCTTTGGAGACTCGGCAGTCGCACAGCATCAAGTCGATGCCGTGGCGCGAAAATTCGCGCCGCGCGGTTTTGGTCATCGTGACGTCGGCTGGGTCTCCCATCCCTTACATCATAACGGAGATTGCAGCGAGGCGGGAGAGAAATTTATTCTGAAGACGCGCGGCTTTTCGAAAGGGTGGGGCGTCTGTACCGTTGCCAAGGGATTGGCGGGCGCAAAGGCTAGGAGGGCCACTTTGCTTCCTGGGACGTCCGCGACTCGCTTCGCGCCCCCTGCGCATTCCTTTTTCGGTTAAGATCGAAGAGAGGCTTAAACGTATGTCCCTAGTCGGCAAATGGTTCGGATTCGGAAGTGACGCGGATTACGACGCGGGTCTTCGCGCGTATGAGAAGGGTGCGTTCGACGAGGCGTTGGTAAAGCTCGAAACCGCGTTGGAGCGCCAGCCTGAGGGGTTAGCTCGCTACTATCTCGCCAGCACCCATCGCAAGCTCGGCGAGGCGGCGCTCGACACCGAAGACTTCGAGTCCGCGGTCGAGCATTTCGCCGCCGCGCGGGAGCTTTACCCGTCCTATCCGGATCTCGCTTTGTCGCACGCGCGCGCTTTACGATTGGCGGAGCGACTTGACGAGGCCGAAGCCGCGATCGCCGAAGGCTTGGCGCTGAACCCCCATTTCGGGGAGGGACGACTTTTCGAGGGGCTGCTGCGCTATGAGCGTCTCGGCGAATGGGAAGGCGTGCGAGCGGCGGTGACCCAATATCCCGGCTTGGAGGGAACGCTTTTCGACGAGGCGCAACAGGCCCACGCCGCGGGCGATGCGAAGGGCGCGGCCGAGCGGATCGCCGAGATCCGTCCGGGACAAGTGCAGGCGCTGGAGATTCGGTTGCGTGTCGCGGACGAGTTCGCGCGTGTCAAACGATTCTTGGAGGCTGCCGCCGAATATCGCCAAGTCTTGGAGAGCGCGCCGCACTACGCGGACGTGCATTGCAAGCTTGGTCAAGTGTTGCTGGAACTCGGCGAGCCCGAAGAGGCGTTGCAGGCGTTCGAGGCGGCGCTGGAGCGCAATCCTCGGTACGCCGAGGCGCACGCTCAAAAAGGGGTGGCGCTTCGCACGCTCGGCCGAGGGAAGGAGGCCAAGCTCTCTTTTAAAGAAGCGCTTTCGGTGAATCCCAACCATCCGATCGCGCGGTTTGAGCTCGGCCGTCCTGCGATTTAGTCTAAGGCGCGACGTAGGGCTTGACCTCACCCCGTTCGAGGCGATCCAGCCAATCCGTCAGCCCGAATTCACCCTCGATCGCTTGAATGCGGGGGATGCGGTAGGCGTCGAACTTTTCGGTCCCCGGGGCCGGGGCAGGGTTCGAGCCCACCAGAAGCGCGCCGCTCATTCGGTAAGATTTTCCTTCGTACTCGAAGCCTTTCAACAACTCGCGATTCTTGGGGGAAGCTCCGTAAGGCAGCGCGATCGCGGGGTGGTCGAAGCCTTTTTCGGCGAGGAAGTCTAGCGCTTGCGCGAGCTCTTTTTTCGCCTCGTCGTCCGAGAGCTTCGAGAGGTTCGCGTGGCTTTGGGTGTGGCTTCCGAGTTCGCTTCCCCAGGCTTTGATCTGCTCGATCTTGCGGTCGATCTGCGCTTTGGGGCCCCAGAGCGAATCCGGGAGCACGAAGAAGCTCGCGCGAACCGGAAAATCGGGATGCTCTTGGGCGAAGGCTTGCCAGACGCCGACCGCACACTCCGGATCGATCGATCCGTCTTCCAGCAGGCGGAATTGGGACGGCGTGGAGTCGTCGAAGGTGAAGACGACGGGCGAGGCGCCCGGGGGAAGCGTCATGCGGTTTTCGAGGTACTCCGAAAGCGTGACGGGCCGGAAGCCGAGCCGGTAAAGTCGTTCGAGGTCCTTTCGGAATGCTTCGATCGATCGATCCCAGCGCGCCTCTTTTTCGACGACGTCGTGATATTCGACCACGAACACCACTCCGAGCGGGTTCGCAGGTCGATCGGTGACGCGCGCCGCCGGCTGAGCCGATTTTGAGGGCTGGGCCGAGGCCGGATTTTGCGGCAGCGTCGCATCCGGCGAGCGGAGCGAATCCGTCGAGGATTTCCCGCCGCATCCGGCCAAAAGCAGGGCCAGGCCAAGTACACTGCACATTCCGAGATGAGATTTGAGCGATGGGTTCATGGGTGTGGAAAGGGACTGTTCGGCGCGCTTGCCGCTTTTTCTTTATTATGCTGCTCCGGGCCGCAAACCGGTGCGTCTTCGAGCGCGCCCACTTCCTCGGGAGCTCTTTCGGCGGAGCAACCCATGCCCGAGCCGCCCCCCGCTTTGCCGCGATTTCCGAAGCCTGAGACGGTGCGCGGGATCTACCTAACGGCATGGTCGGCGGGCAGCACGAAAAAAATGGAAAAGATGCTCGGGCTGCTCGAGCGGACGGAATTGAACGCGGTCGTAATCGACGTGCGCGACTCGGGCATGAACTATTGGAAGACCGGGATCGCGCTTTCCGAAACCTCCGGCGCGGATACGATCGCGATCACAAACCCAGAGCCGTTGTTTGAGAAGCTGGAGGCTGCCAAGGTGTATCCGATCGCGCGGCTCGCCTGTTTCCGCGATAACAAAGTCCCGCCTAAACATCCGGAACGCGCGGTTCAAACCGCCGATGGGCAGGTTTGGAAAGACCGCGCCGGCAACACGTGGTTGGACCCGTATAACAAGGAGAACTGGGAGTATCTGGGGGAGATCGTGGATTTCGCGCTGGAGGCAGGGTTCCCCGAGATCCAGCTCGATTACGTCCGTTTCCCCAGCGAGGGCAAAATGTCCACGATGCACTTTCCCAGCAAAGAGCTTTACGGGGATTCCGATTCCGAGCCCGCGCAGGTGATCCGTGCGTTTGCGGCGTTTATCAAGCGGCGCGTCGAGGCCAAGCAAGGGGTGCTTTCGGCGGATCTGTTCGGCATCATCTCCTCGGGCGACAGCGATCAAGGGATCGGCCAGCGCCTGAGCGCGGTCTACGACTCGTTCGATCTGATCTGCCCCATGGTGTACCCCTCGCATTACGCCAAGGGGGAGTACGGGATCGCGAACCCGGACGCCTCTCCTTACGCGATTCTCATGAAGAGTCTCGCGGACTACAAACGCAAGTTTCCCGAGATGAAGGTGCGCCCGTGGCTTCAGGATTTCTCCTTGGGAACGCCTTACGGCAAAGCCGAGGTTCAAGCCCAGATCAGGGCATTGTACGAGAGCGGCTACACCGAGTACCTGCTCTGGAATCCGAAGAACAATTACACAGAAGCTGCCGTGGTCGATACTAGCGGGCTCGTGCCTGCCAAAGCGCCCGCGTCCAGTTCGACAGCCCCTTCCGTTCCAGGCGGCTAGAACCGGGTGTTGTACTCAAGACCCAGCTTCCAAGGGCGTTCCTCGTCGGCCCCAAAGCTGATGCTGATGCGGTTGAGGACGCCTTCGCGGAACGGAAGGCGATAGCGGAGCCGCACGTCGTAGCGCAGCGCTTCGCCCGGACGCGCGTCTGAGATTTGGCGGCTTCCTTGGAGGATAAACCCTTTGCCGAGCGACTTGGCGAACGTCAGGCTCGTTTGTCGGAGCAGGTTGTACTCCAGGCCCAGATAGTCGAGTCCGATCTCACGCGCGAAGCCACCGGTGAGCGCTTCGAACGCGTAAGGCACCGCGATACCTGTGAGCGCTTCGCGAATCTGCTGCTCGCCGGCGGTGCCTCCGACCACCCCGGCGATCAGATCGGTTTGTCCCAGAAGCGCCAGAATGCGCTCTTGGCTGAGATCGGGCGGATCGCTGGTCGCGCTCAGCGTCAAGCCACCCGTTTCGAGGAGGTTGCCCCGCACCACCAGTGTGATATCGTATCGTTCGAGTTGGTCCCCGTTGCGAAGAGTCGTAAGACTGGTGTGTCCTTCCAGATCCACGTCCATCCGGGCGACGGGGTCCGAGGTCTCGGAGCCTTCGTAACGCAGACGCAGGCGTCCGCCGGGTTCGATGGCGACGCGGGCGGTAGGCAAGCGGATCGTGCCTTCTTGCACCGCGAAGCTGGCGTTGACCTGGGGCGCGCTCAGACGTCCGGTCAGACTTCCCCCGCCCAAGACCGCGAATCGACCGGTCCCACTTTCGATGACGGCGGGATCGGCGAGTGCGGCGTGAATTTCAAAGCGCGGGTTGAGCGGCAGCGTCCCGGACGCGAGGGATTCGGACGTCTCACTGGGCAACGTGACCCGTACTCCACCGAGGCTGAGGTTTCCGGCTAAAAGCGGGCGGTTCAGGGTGCCTTCCAGATCGACTTCCCCGTTCAACAGCGCCGCGCCGCTGCCTCGTTTGCCACCCGAGTAACGGGCTTGGAGCGCGTCGAGAGTCAAAGTGCCGGTCACGGGGGCGTTGAGAAATTGGGCGAATTCGCCGCTTTCGCGATATCGCTTCAGGTTTTCGGCCAAGCTTCCTAAGGCCGACTCGGCTTGAAGCGCGAAACGTCCGCCGTCGGAACCCGCTCCTTCCGCATGGAGCGAGATTCGCTCTGAATCGAACCGGAGGGCGGCGTTGAGCTGCTCGACCCGGGTGGGGACCGATTGGAATCCCATCTTTTCGGCTTGGATCTGGACTGCGCCTTCGGCACGGAGCGATCGACGGGTGCCCCCCAGTGTGATGCGGCCCTCAATTCGTCCCGCGGTGCGCTCGGGATCGAGGCTCGGAACGAACGAGGCGAACTCCTGGAGATCGCGTTCGGGGACGACGATCTGAGCCTGGATCGGCACGTCCTCGGGGATTTCGAACGGGTAGCGGAAGGGTATGCGCGCGTCGAGATCGCCCCGAATCCCCTGGTAGAAAAAGGCGCCCTGGGCTTGGAGGCCTCCCGTCCAGCCGCTCGGCGTGCGGCGCGATTCGGTGATCTCGATCGTGTCCAAAAGGAGGCTGAAGCGTTGAGCGCCGTTTTGAACCGAAACGTTGTCGGAGCGGAGCGACGCTTCGATCTTCGGACTGCGCGTCTCCCCCGAAACCAGGAAAGCGAGGTCGGCTTTGCCCTTGAACAGATCGAGACTTGGATCGACCACACGGAGCGTGTCGAGGTCGATATTGGCGAATTCGCCGTCAAGCTTGATCTCCCCTTTTTCTTCCAGCGTTCCCGTGACGGAGAGGCTGCCCACAGGCCCTTCGAGCGTGCCCTCGCTCAGATTCCATTGCTCGCCGGTTCGGGAAAACCGGGCGACAAGCGTTCCGAGCGGATGTTCGCCCAGAGCGATGTCGGAGATTTCGAGCAGCGGCACGTCGAGGAGGGGATTTTGAGAGGTGCCGCCGAGCTTGGCGTTCGCATTCAGAGTGCCCCGAAGTGAAGCCAAGCGAGTTCGAGAGGTGGGAGGAAGCGCGTCTTGCGCGACTTGAACCAGATCGACGAGCGGGATCTGGTACGCCGTCAGCTCTCCTCCCAGGGTGCGATCGTCCCATGCGTAGCGAAACCCGGCGAGTTCGATAAATCGCTCCTGCGAGCCGATCTGAAGATCGCCTCGCAACGAACGCTCGTCTGCCGAGAGGTTCCAAGGGCCGTTCCCGAGGGGGGTGCCGTTGAGTGTGATCGCGCTTAAGCGCCCCTCTCCGACGAGCGATTCTAACGTGCTTCCGGAAAAGCGGCCGTTCGCTTCGCCGGTCAGCGTGCCTTCCAAGACCCAAGCGTCCGAGGCGGGGAGCAGTCTTTCAATGGCAAGCCCGTTTAGAACGACTTGGAAGGTACCGTCTCGTTCGTTGAGGCTGTAGAGCCCTTGGGCGTCCATGCGGCCCCCTGCGAGCCGAACTTGCGCCTCTTCAAGCGAGAGAACGCCGGATTGTAGCGATACGGTGGCCTCGAGCGAATCGACGCGTCGGTTTTCCACGACGAGGTCCTGGCCGGAAACCCGCCCCTGGGCCTCGGGTTGCGCGAGGGTTCCGCCCAATCGGAATGATTCTAACGCGACCAGCCCAGCAGCGCGCTCGCCGAGCAGCTCCGAGAGAGAGAACCCTCGGACTTGGAATTGGCCATCGAGAGCGCCGCTCGAAAAGTCGAGCGCCAAGCGTCCATCGGCTTTCGCGCTGCCGCGAACCGCCTCGACGTTCGGCGCGAGAAGCCCTTCTTGGCTGAGACGCAAGTCGGCGACTACGATCGGAATCTCTTGCCCCTCGAACGCAAAACCGTAGGTTTCGAGGCGACCCTCCGCAACTGGGGCTTGAAGCGGTCCGCTCACACGTCCGCCGAACGTGGCGAGCCCCTCCAGGCGGGTATCGAACGCCTCGAGGGCGATCTGCCGGACTTGAAGTTCACCGTTCCAGGAGGGGTCTTCGTCGCTCAGATCGAGTCGTCCTTGGAACGCCGCGATGCCTTCGTTGCCGGAGAGCGCGAGACGTTGCACCGACAGGACGCCTTCTTTCAAAGTGGCTTCGCCTTGGAAGGTCGCTTCGAACCGGCGATTTCCAGCTCGTACCGCCCGATAGGCGACGTCTCCCCGGGTTTGAAGCGTGGCGGCGGGATCGTCGAGCGTGCCGGCAAGAAGCAGCGACGCCGAGGCCGAACCGGCGATGCCGCGCTGCCCGAAATGCGCCGCGATCTTATCAAGGGGCGCCTGATGCGTGAAAAGCCCGCCAGCGAGCATGCGCTCTTTGAACTGGGCGGCGACCGTCCCGCGAATCGGCGCGCCGGCCCAGAGGGCCTCCTCGATCCGTGCCCATGCGCGGCGGGGCGAGGCGTGAATCGTGCCCGAGACGGCGGAGAACCGCTCGCTCTCATAGAGAATCTCTTGCGCTTGGACCCCTCCGTCAAGCTGGAAGCCCGTCTCGGGCGTGTAAGCCGCCCACCCCTCGTAGCGCGCGCGATCGAAGCCAAGCGAGGGGGGAAGGTAGGGCTTCGCCCATTCGGGAAGCGAGGCCGCGTCCGGCGCTTCGGCGTGAAGCCGTCCGCCCAGCGTGAAGCCGCGATCCCAGGTGACCGCGCCATCGAGGCGGGCTGAGAGCCCGGCATCTCGTGCCCGCAACACGCCCCTGGCTCCCGAGGCGTGGATGGTGCCCTCGAAGCCGGCCTCGTCCACGCGTCGCCCGTCGACGATCAGCTGGCGCGCGGCGAGCTCAAGACGGGATTCGAGGCGAAGCGATTCTCCGGCGGGGAGAAACACGCGCACAGGGCCCGACACGTTGATTTCGCGCACTTGCGCGCCTCGCAGAAAAGCGAGCGACTTGCCTTGAGAGGTACTGAGGAAGTGTCGAAGCGCTTCGCCGAGCTCGAGTTTCGGGGTCGAGCCGGTGATCAACAGCCCCTCGTCGGGCACACTCTGCGCGAGGAGATCCAATCGCCCCATCTCGGTGATCGTCGCCTGGCCCGAGGCCATCCATCCCCCTCTTCCCCCCGCGAACCGGAGTTCGGGAAGTTGCGTGCGCCGCTCCCATTGCGTCGGTCGACCCGCCGCGTCGCTTCCGGCTCGGTCTACGAAAAGCAGCTCGACGTCTCGCACACGCCCCTCGAAAGGATGCTCGGAGGGTTGCGTCTGAGGCTCTCGAATCAGGCTTCGCAGCAGAGGGAATTGACCTGCCTCGTCGCGTTCGAGACGGAGAAACAGTCCCTCTCCTTGGACGTTGATTTTGCGGCGGCGGAAAAAGCTCAGCCCGTCCGCTTCAAGGGATTCGAGTGTCGCGACTCGCTCGCCCCGCGCGTTGCGTGCTTCGAAGCGGCTGAGCTGCAAGGTTCCGTTGGAGAGATCCAGGGTGTACGAATCGGCGCGGAGCCGCAGTCGGGCGTCACCTTGGCCGTAATCCATCTCGACGGGTGAGCCGGGAGCCGCGAGGGTTTGCACGAGGCTCCAAAGGTATGCCCCGCCCCAAAACAGCAGCAGCACGGGCGGTGTGTAAAAAATCACCGGCCGCAGCAACTTGGCCCACACGCTAAAAAATTTCACGCTTTGGAAACAGCCTCGCCCCTTGGAGATCCATCGGATCTCTTTATCCTAGGACGACTGGCCGAGAACTTTTGTGCGCGGAAATCTTAGGCGGATTGCGCTTCGAGCTTCGCGAGGCGTTCGGCCATCACCTTTTTGCTGAATTCGATCGCGTTATACGAACTGCGAATGAACGGCCCGCTCGCGACGAAAGCAAAGCCCAGCGCCTCTCCGATCTCGCGGTATTCCTCGAATACGTCGGGGTGGACGAACTCGTTGACGGGCAAGTGCCGCATCGTCGGGCGCAGGTATTGGCCGATGGTGACGGCGTCGACGCCGACTTTGCGCAGATCCTCCAGCGTCACGAGCACCTCGTCTTTGGTCTCGCCGAGGCCCAGCATAATGCCCGATTTGGTGTAGATCTGGGGATCGAGCTCTTTGACGAGACGAAGCACTTCGAGCGTGCGGTGGTATTTGGCTTGGGGTCGTACCACGGTATGGAGCCGCTCGACGGTCTCGACGTTATGATTGTAGATATCCGGCCTGGCGTCCGTGACGATCTGGATCAACTCGCGCTTCGCTTTGAAATCCGGAGTGAGCACCTCGACGATCGCGAGCGGGTTCGCACGGTGGAGCTCTTCGATTGTTTTGGCAAATTGCGTCGCCCCTTCGTCTTTGAGGTCGTCGCGGGCGACCGAGGTGACCACGATATGCTTGAGCCCGAGATCTTGAGCGACGCGTGCCACGTCCTGGGGCTCTTCGTCGTTGACCGCGAGTCCGCGACCGACTTTGATCGCGCAAAAACCGCAGCTCCGAGTGCAGGTGTCTCCGAGAATCATGAAGGTCGCGGTCTTTTTGCTCCAGCACTCGGGAAGGTTCGGGCAGCGCGCGCTTTCGCAGACGGTGTGCAGATTCTTTTTCCGCATCATCCCTTGCACCTCTTGAATGGTGTCGGGACGGGGAAGGCGAATCGTCAGCCACTCGGGTAGGCGCTGGGTCATACGCAAGATTATACGCGAGAAGGGGGATTCGTTTGCCGTGAGAGCCCGGGGCGCGATTTGAGGCGCGAGTTCGCTATAATAAGGGGGTCTGGAGTGGTGTCCGAGTGGTCGAAGGAGCGCGACTGGAAATCGCGTATACGGTGTTGAGCCGTATCGTGGGTTCGAATCCCACCCGCTCCGCCATCCGTTATGTCTCAGCCTGCCTCATACGCCCCCGAGGAGGTTCGGCGGCGCGACGCCGTTCGACTCCACCTCGTCCGCTGCATTCGCGGGGGCATTCCGGTGCGGCTCCCGGATTTCGATAAAGCGCTCAGCGTGCCCGAAGAGCGGTTCGCACTGCTGGAAATCGGAGCCGAGCCCAACGATTTCACCGGGATCGCCGGGCTCTATCGTTACCAGTTTGAGGGCGAAGAGGACCTGTTGCATCTCATCGTGACGCGCACCGACGGGCAGGTGCTTTCGGCCGAAGAGGGGCAAGAGGTTGCGGGGTTTGTGTTGGAAGGCGTGCCTCCCGCCCTCATTTGGCTTCGCCCGGGCACGTATTCCCAGCATTTTTACTTTGGCCACGATCACCTAGTTGAGATTCAAACCGATCTCGGCGCCTGAACGGCACGTTTGTTGCTTTTTGTACAATAGGATTCAGTCGCGATGGAAACGCTTTACGACGTGCTGCAAGTCACTCCTGGGGCAGGCCCCGAGGAGATTCGAAGGGCCTATTACCGGCTCGTGAAAGAGTGGCACCCCGACAGTAACTTGCACCGTGCCGAAGAGGCGCATCGGCGCATCGTGGGGATCAACGAGGCGTGGAGCGTGTTGAAAGATCCGTATGCTCGCCGTGCGTACGACGCGGAGCTTCGAGGGGAGACCGAGCCTCTTCCACCGACGCGCGGAGGCGAGCGTCGGGAAGCGTTTTCGCGGATGGTGCGCGAGGTTCGCGCTGAGGCGCGCGTTCCCTGGATGCGACCTCCCGTTCTCGCTGCGGGAAGCGCTTTGGCGATTCTTGCGGCCGGTGGGTTCTGGCTGACCACGGCGGGCGACTCCGAAGAGCCCGTCCAAGGATCGGCCATCGCCTTCTATGACGAAAATGCCGCGCCGCCCTTTACGCGTCGTTCGCTTGAGGCCTCCACAGAAGGCAAACCTGGCGACGACGAGCCGATCGCGATGCCCGAAATCGTGCGCGCCGAAGCGTCCGAGACGCTCATCTCAGAGCGGGCGGATACGCCGCCGCTTCCGGATGGGGAAGAACCGGACGGGGAATTGTCGGCGGCCGAACGCATCGACCCGCCTCGAACGCTTGAGAGCCCGGCTTTGCCGCCGGCTCCGAAGCCGATCCAAACGGCTCCGATCGCGTCAAAACCATCGGTCCAGCCTACTCCGAAACCCGCCGTTTCCAAACCCGCGAGCGTCGCGGTCGCGTCGGCTGCCGAGGTGAAGCCTCCCGCGCCTAAGCCGCAGCCCAAACCGCCGACGCCCCCGAAACCGACTCCGCCGCCCCAGACGCCTCCGGTCGTTCCTCCCAAGCCGGTCGAGGTAAAGGACGTGAAGAAGGAAGCGCCAGGGCTTTGGGCGGTGATCGCGGCCGTGGCGGATACGGTCGAAGTCGCGGAATCTCGCCTCGGCCCGATCCGTTACAAAGGCTATGAAAGCGCGTTTATCGCGACGGCGGAGGACTATTACGGGCTCGTGCCCGGCCGCTTTACGATCGTCGTCAAGATGGTGTCTTCTCAAGCCGAGGCGATGCGCCTTTCCGAGAAACTGCGCTCGGAAAACTTTCCTTCCAGCTACCGCCGTGTCAAAGCCCTTTAGGCAAGGTATAATTCAGCCCCGTTGCCCGCTCGTCTAATGGCAGGACGCCTGGTTCTGGCCCAGGTAATAGTGGTTCGAATCCATTGCGGGCAGCCAATTACCATCTGGCTGTCTTAGGCTTTCCAGCCCCAGCCTTTCTTCAAACATTGCTAAAGCGCAATCCGCGCGATTCGCTTCCTCCTTTCGGTTCGAACCCTCGTTTGGGTTGCTTTCATGACCGGAGTGGTCTCAGATCTTCTCTGAGCGCGATTTGCAGACCTCGGTTTTTCGAAAAAAAAACCTACACTCAAGAGAATGCGTCGAGGTGGAAGGGATCTTGGAAGACCTGTAGGGGAGCGAGTTGCGGGACAAAGGAAGGAGCTTTCCAAAAGCGGTTGGGATTTTTCCTAGAACGTGTTAAAATAGATGCCTAGATGAATTCATTGCATTTGTTGATTCACCACATCGGTCCGTTCACTCAGTAGGAAGACTTTGAAGAAAGACACAGGATTTTTGGCAAGCGCGGGGCCTTCGATGATGATCTTGGCGGTGCTCCGTGGACAACCCCGCCACGGATACGACATCGCGGTGGAGCTCGAACGCGCGAGTGAGGGCAAGCTGGTGCTTCAGCAAGGCACGCTGTATCCGATGCTGCACAAGCTTCAAAAGCAGGGGTACATTCGAGGCGAGTGGGATCTGCCCGAGGGCGAGCGCGCTCGGCGGCGCTATACCCTGACGGAGGAGGGCCGGACCGAGTTGGAGCGGCAGATCGACCATTGGCAGGAATATGCCGGGGCGGTGGTGCGGGTCCTGCAGGAGACGGCCGAGTGAATCCCCGTTCCGACGATCATCCGGCGCCGCTGTGGGTCGTAGAGGCACCCTCGATCGAGCCCGTCGCGTCCCTTCATCCCGACTTGGCAGGTTATTTCCAAGCGATTCGGGAGGAACTTTGGGGGCAGGTCCCCGAAGAGGCGCTCACATTCTATCTGAACGAGATCGCATTTTGGATCGAGCATAAGATACAAGACCTTTCGCGGTACGGGGGGACGCTCGATCAAGTTGTTCGGCAAGTCCTCTCATCGAGTTCGATGCCACGCGGCGTGGCCGAAAAGCTGATCGAAGAGCACTTTGAAGATCAAGTCGATTCACCCTTATATAATCGATTCGGTCGAGCGAATCTGATCGCGGGGGCCCTTTTCGGAATTGGAAACGTGCTTTATCTCATTTTGGTGCAGGTGATCGTTTATTTTCCTCCCGCGCCTACCGTGGAGCGGATTTTGCCGTTCAGCCCGGCAACGGTCCGAACGGTGTTTCCCGAGCCGCTGCCCTATCCCGAATACACCTGGCAGTTTCTCGCGTCAGTGGCCTACCCGATCGTCGCGCCGATCCTTTTGGGTTGGATTGCCGGGCGACTGATTCCTCAAGGTTCGGTCAGAGCGATCTATAGCGCGATGTTTCCGGTCTTGCTCAGCGCGTATTTGTTGGGAGCGATTCTGTTGCCGAATACGCTCGGCCTGCTTTACGCGGTGTTTCAAACGCTTTTTGGACTGCCGATGGGTTGTTTCACGGCCCATCTCTCATCGTCTCTCGCACGGCGCTCTCGCCTGCGACAGGTGAGGAAGAGCGGAATGCAGCCGCTCTCCTCCACGAAATCATAAGGAGATCACCCCATGACTCGTCCCTCTTATCATACACGACGCTCATCGAATTTCCAGGCGTTTACCCTGATCGAGCTTCTCGTCGTGATCGCGATCATCGCAACCCTCGCAGCGATCCTTTTCCCCGTCTTTGCGCAAGCGAAAGAAAGCGCAAAGAAGGCGAACTGTATCGCCAACTTGAAAAACATCATTATTGCGGGACTCATGTATGCCGAAGACCACGATGGAATCATGTGCTCTACCTCTTGTTCGGTCGGGTTTTTCCCCGATCAAGACCTCCAGCGTAAGTGGTGGGGGATTACTCGATACGTCTACAGTACAAACGAATGGTCGTTGCTTGATGATGGGTTTTTGCATCCTTATCTAAAAAATAAGAAGATTCTGGATTGTCCCTCTGCACAAGACGTGCCTAGAAGCAATCCGTTGCTTCCTATTTCGGCGCCGATGCCCTATGCGTACGGTTTGAATCTGCCTGATATCGATATGAGCGACCTTCAAGCGCCTGCAGAGACCATTTATCTAGCGGATACCGCTGCGGCGTTTGCTTTCTCTGGTCAGATCGACCAATACGGCCGGTATGAGGCCATCCATTTGCCCGGCTTTGGGATTGGAAACATTCAAGGGCGTCACACCAATAAGCAGGCAAGCCTTTCTTGGTTCGATGGACATGTCTCGGCGAAGAGCACGGTCCCGCTCAAATACGTCACGGGCGCTTTTCAGGGAGATGTGCTTTATGGAAAGGGCATTGGGGCCGTCTTGAAGTACCCCTGGGAAGATGCGACGCCGACCTCTTATACGGTACGGGACCACTACTATTACACCGCAGACAAGCCGGTGGGATTTTAGCGCGATTTCGTTTTCAATTAAAATTTGGCAACGGGAGGCGAATCATCGCCTCCCGTTGCCCTTTTGAGGCGAGCCCTTCAGGCAACGGGGCGGCTTCTCTGAACATAATAGAGAAGGATGGGGGATATTACGGATTGGCACTGTCCCCTTAAGGTTGGTTTGGAGGAGTCATGAAAGGACGCAAAGTGCTCCTGACGGGGGCGGACGGATTTATTGGCAGCCATCTGGCCGAGCGATTGCTGGAGGGGGGATGCGACGTCCGCGCGTTCGTGTATTACAACTCCTTCAATTCATGGGGCTGGTTGGATACGCTCCCGAAGGAGACGCGTGATCGGCTCGAGATTTTCGCGGGGGACATTCGTGATCCGAACGGTGTGCGAACGGCGATGCGCGAGATCGATACGGTCTTTCACTTGGCGGCGTTGATCGCGATTCCTTTCAGTTACCATTCGCCCGATTCGTATTTGGAGACGAACGTGCGAGGCACACTCAACGTGATCCAGGCCGCGCGCGAAATGGGCACCCGTCGAGTCCTCGTGACCTCGACTTCGGAGGTGTATGGAACCGCGCAGTTCGTGCCGATCACCGAAGCGCATCCCAAACAGCCGCAGTCCCCTTACTCGGCCTCTAAAATCGGGGCTGACTGCATCGCTGAGTCGTTTTATCGCAGTTTCGATTTGCCTTTGACCATCGTGCGGCCATTCAATACCTACGGTCCGCGACAGTCGGCTCGCGCGGTGATCCCCACCATCGTGACCCAGCTTTTGAGTGGGATGGAAGAGATCCGGCTCGGGGATCTGCGCCCCACGCGCGATCTGCTCTTTGTGCGCGATACGGTCGAGGGTTTTTGGGCGGTTGCCGAGAGCGAGGCTCTGATCGGGCACGAGGTGAATATCGCGACGCAATCCGAAATCGGCGTGGACGCCGTCGCGGAAGAGTTGATCCGACAGATCAATCCAAACGCTCGTATCGTGACGGACCCGGAGCGCCTCCGCCCGGAAAAGAGTGAGGTGTTTCGTCTTTTCGGCTCGAACGAGAAGCTTTGCGCGGCCACGGATTGGCGCCCGCGGTTTACGCTTGCCCAAGGACTTGAGGAGACGGTCACGTGGTTTCGTCGCCCGGAAAACTTGGCACGCTACAAGGCGGAGATTTACAATCGATAGAAGCCTGCCTAAGGAGATGCGATGGAACTAAGTCTAGACGTCTACGCGAAGATTAAAAAGCCCGTGGCTGAAGTGTTCGACGCGGTCTACCGGCCGGAGAAGCTGACGGCATATTTTACGACCGGCGGGGCAAGCGCGCCGATGGACGCTGGAACAAGCGTCATGTGGGATTTCCACGACTTTCCGGGGGCATTTCCCGTTCACATTCGTGAATGTGTGCCGGGAGAGCGTCTCGTCTTCGATTGGCCGCTCGACGGTGGCGAGGGGCTTACGCGCGTGACGATGCTGTTTCAGCCTCTCGACCCCGAATCGACCGAGGTTCGAATCCGCGAAACGGGGTGGCCCGAGACCCCCGAGGGGATCCGTGCGATGGCTGGCAATACGGGCGGCTGGACGCAAATGCTCGCGTGCCTCAAGGTGTATCTTGAGCACGGTGTGAACCTGCGCGAATTCTACTACTAGCGTTTCGTCGCTTTCTTCAAGAAGGCCGCCACGTCTTTTTTCAGCTTTTTCAGGCTGGAGACCTCGACGTACATCATGTGGCCTGCCTCGTACTCTTCGACCGTGATCTGCTCGCGAAATACGGGATCGAGCCCCATGTGCGCCAAGGTGTGTTCGGTCGCGTAATAGGGGGTGGCGAGATCGTAGTAGCCCGAAGCCACGAAAAGCTGCATGTGCGAATTTTTGGCGAAGGCCAGCCGCAACGACTCGCTGGTGTCGGGGTGGCCGTTCGCTGCGCTGCCCCAGTCCCAATTCTTGATCGGGCCGAACACGTGATACGGCTCGTCGGTTTGGTAACCGAGTTCGGTGCGCATATAGTGATTGATCATCGCCGTGTACGCAGGTCGTGTCGCGGAGCCCGACGGATCGAAATCGGGCCGTTCTTTGAGCGTATCGCCTCCGATTCCTTTGTAGCGGCTGTCGAAGCGCCCCACCGTTTGATTTTCCTCACGGAGGAGCTCCTTGCAAAACCGCATGATTTCGATCCGCAGATTCGCTTGAAGCGTATAGGTTTCGCTGAGGCCCGTGTAACGCGCGAGATCCCGCGCGATCGTTTGCCGCTCAGTATCCGACAGGCGGTCGCCGCGCAGGAGCGCGGGCGCGTACACTTCTTCGGCCCAGGCCTCGGCCTCCTTCAAGGTTTTGCGAAGATCCTTTTGCAAGGCTTTCTCCAGTTTGCCGTGATACCAGGCCGTGGCCGTGTAGGTTGGCAGATAAAGCACGTAGGGCAGATCGTTGCTAGGCGTGAAGCGAAGCGTCTGGAACTGAAGGATCGAAGAGACCAGCAGAATGCCGTTGAAAGCGATGCCCCGGTCGATCAGGTGGCCGGAAAGCCCCGCTGCGCGCGTGGTGCCGTAGCTTTCGCCCACCAAGAAAAGGGGCGCATTCCACCGCTCGTTTCGAGTCAGATAAAGCCGAATGAACTCGCCGATCGAATCGATATCTCCCTGGATGCCCCAATACTTTTCGTTCAGCTCTTCGGTCGCCGCGCGGCTGTAGCCCGTTCCTACGGGATCGATGAAAACGAGGTCGGTGTGATCGAGCCACGTCTCGGGATTATCGACCAACTCGAACGGAGGGGCGGGCATGCCGCCGTCTTCGAGCAGTTTGACTCGCCGCGGCCCAAGCGCGCCGAGGTGCAGCCAGACCGAACATGAGCCCGGACCGCCGTTAAACGAAAATGTTAGAGGGCGAGGCTTGGCCGGGTCTTTGGGCGGGATCGTATAGGCCATATAAAACACGCTGGCCTGTGGCTCGCCGAAGGCGTCGAGCAGCGGGAGCGTTCCCGTCGTGACGGTGTAGGCGAGAGGCTTACCATCGACCTCGATCGTATGCTCGGTGACGATGGGGGGCTCATCGAGGCGCAAAGGTACCTTCTTAGGTTCTTTTTGCGGGGTCGATGCGTCGTCGGAAGCGTCGGGTTTGCCAGCCATGACGTCTTCTTACCCGAAATTGAGCCTGAACGCGCACCGAGAAAAATTTCTGAAAAAACCTATTGCATGGAACGAAAGTGCGTTATAATCATTGTTAGATATGTCTTATTAAGAGACATGAATCAAAGGTAGAGATGCTTAGTTAGAGGGGTCTTGCGACCCCTCATTTTTTACCGGAGCGGGCCGCTCCGCCTTTGTGAAGAGAAACTCAGCGCCTCGTGCGCTTGGGCTTTCCGAACGGCGGTCTGGGGAGAGCAGCGGCCCGTTCCATCATCGAACCAATCTCGAATGAGCGCGACGATTCCGCGTTTGTTGTCACCGATGTACTGTTCTCGAAGCTCCCGGTACTGATTTAGGATTGGGGCGGCGCGCTGGCGCAACTCCAGATCGACCGCTTGGGGGGCGTAGCCTTGCGGAACCGCGTAGACGAAGTAGTGAGCTTCTCCTTTGACGACAGGGATAGAAAAGAAATCGCGTTTGACGAATTCCCCCGTCTCGTCTTCGTGAGTTTCGGCTTGGCTGAAAAAGCGTACGGCGTGCTCGGGGTAGCCGAACAGCAGCCCATACGCCTCGCTTCGTTTGGGGGTCGGATCTCGGTCGATGGCGAGAAGCGATTCGACCGGCGATGCGGAAGGGGAGAGGCCGAAGTAACCGAACAGCGGTGGATGGGCCGCGATCGTCTCTCGGAATCGGGCGCGATGAAAGATCACGAAGTCCAGATGCCGTTTGCCTCCGAAGACCCTTGCGAAGGGTTGGAAGCCGGTGGTCAACTCTTCGCCGCAAGAAAGAGATCGCGCCATGAGGCGGCAGGCTTCGAGTCGCTCTAGGCTAGGTTTGTCGATCTGCATCGAGAAGCTCCCCCAACCTCCACTCATCGGTTTGAGCCCCCCGACGATGGTATAGAGCGCTTCACGGTCCATCGCCTCAAGCAGCAACGCTTCCGCCTCATGGCGCAAGGCGGTCGGCAGTCGCTCCAAAGGAAAACAGTCTTCGCGCGGAACGTCGCCTCGAGCGAGGGGAAGCGCCAAGATCCAAAGCCCGGCAAGAAGTCCGAGTCTCTTCCAAGTCGGGGGCCGCTTCACTGGCCGCTCTCCTTATTCAGAGCGAAGTAGTAGTTGTATCGCGCAAGGTTGAGATCCGAGGCGAGGATCGTCTCGGGTAGCGGAATTGGGCTGAGCTCCCCGATCTGCAAAGCGCGGCGCCGATCCGAGATGGGACTTCCGGTCGGGCGGTAGGTGGGAGTCCGCATGGTCACGTGCCCGTCCGCCCATGCCACGGTCGCTTTGCCATGATGTCTGCCATGAACCCGTGGCGCGAAACAATTGGAGCCGCCCATGTCCGCCCCATTCCAACTCGCTTGGACGAAAGGGGATTTCGAAATCGCGCCGGGATCGCACGCGTTGACGGCGTCGAGCATGGTGATGGTATTGGCAGGCTCTTCGATCTGAGCCGCGTTCAAAGCGGGCAGAGTGGCGGTCGGCTGGAGGAACACGCGCGAGTTCGTGCCGTAGGTCGGGACCTGTTCGCCGTTGACCCAGTTCGTAAATGGGGTGGGGATCTCTTTCGCGGTGGGGTCGTCTTGGATGTCGGCGTTCTTCATGTAAGGAAACAAAAGACCCTTCGAGCGAACATACGTGATGAAGTAGCCGGGGGGCGGAGGGGGCACTTTGGTCGTCAATCCGTGCCACCACAGGGTGCCGACGGCGACGGTTCCTCCGTCGGCGGGGATCGCATAGGGCACGAACGTGTCGTCGTGGTCCGCGTTGTAAAGCAGGACGGCGAGTCCTATCTGCTTGAGGTTCGAGATATTCGCCGTTTTTTTCGCGGCGGCTTTGGCTTGGGCGAAGACGGGAAAAAGGATTGCGGCGAGAATCGCGATGATCGCGATGACCACTAAGAGTTCGATCAGCGTAAAGGCATGACGTTTCATAGAAGGCTCCTTGCGAATTCGAAAGCGTTCGTTCGCAAGAGCAATATACCATAGGGGGGTATTGTATAAAAAGATCAGGCGGTCCGGTTTCGATTTTCCGTTGGGGGCAGCGGTATGCTTTGCTCCAAGGGAGGCGATGCCTTCCGAACTCAAAGGAGAGTTTCAACATGGAATGGATTGCAGAGATTAAGGCTCGGGAAATTCTCGACAGTCGAGGAAATCCGACGATCGAGGTGGATGTGCTTCTCGAAAGCGGCGCGATGGGACGGGCCGCCGTGCCGAGTGGGGCGAGTACGGGGCAGTTCGAAGCGGTCGAATTGCGCGACGGGGATGCGTCGCGTTACTTCGGCAAAGGGGTGCACGAAGCCGTACGCAACGTCGAGGAGCGGATCGCGCCCGAGTTAGTGGGTTTGCCCGCCTCCGACCAGGCGCTTCTCGACCAGACGATGATCCGTCTCGACGCCACGGCCAACAAGAGCGGCCTGGGTGCGAACGCGATGCTCGGCGTTTCGCTCGCGGCGGCTAAGGCGGCCGCGGAGGAGACCGGGCTGCCGCTCTATCGCTATGTCGGTGGCGTTTCGGCTTGTGTGCTCCCGGTACCGATGATGAACATCTTGAACGGCGGTCAGCATGCCGATTCGAACGTGGACTTTCAGGAGTTCATGATCTTACCGGTCAAAGCGGAGAGCTTTTCGGAGGCCCTGCGCATGGGCGCGGAGGTGTTTCATACGCTCAAAGGCGTCTTGAAAAAACGCGGGCTGAGCACGGGGGTTGGCGACGAGGGCGGCTTTGCGCCGAACCTGGAGACCCAGGAATTGGCGTTCGACTACCTGTTGGAGGCGATCGAAAAGGCGGGCTATCGCGCGGGCGATCAGATTTGGCTCGGCATCGATGCGGCCTCGACCGAATTTTACGAGGGCGGCGTCTATCGCTACAAGGCGGGCGACGTGCGCGAGCGGTCGGTCGCGCAGCAGGTCGAATATCTCGCGGGGTTGTGCGAGAAATACCCGATCCTCAGTATCGAAGACGGCTGCTCGGAAGAGGACTGGGAAGGCTGGAAGGCCCTCACCGAAGCCGTGGGGCGGAAGGTACAGCTCGTCGGGGACGATCTTTTCGTCACGAACGTCGAGCGGCTGTCTCGTGGGATCGCCTCGGGAACCGCCAATTCGATCCTCGTCAAAGTCAACCAGATCGGGACGCTGACCGAGACGCTCGCTGCCGTCGACATGGCGAAGCGCGCGGGTTACACGGCGGTCATGAGCCATCGATCCGGCGAGACCGAAGACGCGACGATCGCGGACCTCGCCGTTGCGACAAACTGTGGACAGATCAAGACGGGAGCTCCGACACGAACCGATCGTGTCGCGAAGTATAACCAGTTGCTTCGCATTGAGGAGCAGCTGGGAGATACCGCGATCTATGCGGGCGCGAAGGCGTTCGGAGCGTTGGGCGCGCGCCTTCGCTAAAGCGGATTCGAAGAGCGGGCCGGCTGAATCTTCGGTCGGCCCCTCGCCGTTTAGCGAAGGCGCCCGATCAAAAGCGCGATATCGGACATGCGCACGCCCGGAACACGTGAGGCTTGGCCGACGGTGGCCGGCCGCACACGGGTGAGCTTTTCGCGGCTCTCGTAGCTGAGGCCTGGGCAGCCCTCGAAATCGAAGCTTTCCGGGATCGCGAGCGATTCGAGCTTTTCGGTGCGTTCGATCAGGCGGTTTTGACGCTGTAGATAGCCGTCGTACATCGCGGCGAGCTCGACCTGCTGGATGGCTTCGGCGTCTAGCGGGAGGGCGATCGGCGTGCCGCATCGCTCGGCCAATGCGGCAAGAGAAGTCAACCGGGCTCCCGGCCGCTTCATCAGATCGAAAAGCGGCGTGCGATTTTTGATCTCATTCCATCCTTCCTCGATCAGGAGAGAGTTTTGGGCGGGGCTGAGGCTGGTCTCCCGAAGCGTGCGCAGTCCTCGCTCGATCGCGTCTTCCTTATGGGCAAAGCGGGTCCATCGCTTTTCGTCGCAGAGCCCGATCTCGCGGGAAAGCGGGGTTAGGCGCCGGTCGGCGTTGTCGTGGCGTAGGTGAAGGCGATGCTCAGCCCGCGCGGTCAGCATCCGGTAAGGGTCTTCGACCCCTTTCGTCACGAGATCGTCGATCATGACACCGAGAAAGCTCTCGCTTCGCGGAAAGTCGATGGGGGGCAAATCCCGAGCCCATCTTGCGGCGTTGATGCCGGCTACGATCCCCTGTCCTGCGGCCTCTTCGTAACCGCTGGTGCCGTTGAGTTGACCTGCCAAAAAGAGCCCCGGCAGGAGTTTCGACATCAGACGCGCGTCGAGTTGAAGCGGATCGGCCATGTCGTATTCGACGGCGTAGCCGGGGCGGAGCATCTCGACTTGTGCGAGCCCCGGGATCGTTCGCAGGGCGTCCAGCTGAACCGCGGCCGGAAGCGAGGTCGAGACGCCTTGGACGTAGATCGATTCGCTCTCCCATTCCTCTTTTTCGAGAAAGATCGGATGGCTGGTTTTATCCGCGAACCGGACGACTTTGTCTTCGATGCTGGGGCAGTAGCGTGGCCCGATGCCTTCGATCTGCCCGGAGTACATCGCGCTCTGGCCGAGATTCTCGCGGATCAGGGTGTGAGTGGCTTCGGTCGTTCGCGTCTGCCAGCAAGGAAGCAGCGCCTGTCGGGGGCTTGGGTGCGTGTGGAGAAAACTGAGCGCCCCGGCTTCGGGCTCGCTGGGCAGCTCCGGGGTGCACGAAAGGTCGAGGCTGGAGAGCGCCACCCGTGGCGTGGTGCCCGTCTTGAAGCGGCGCAGACGAACCCCGAGCTCGTGAAGAAATTCCGAGAGTTCGGACACGCTCGCGTCCCCACTGCGAGCTGCGACGGTCTTCTGGCGCCCTTCGTGGCAGAGTCCATTTAAGAACGTACCGGTCGTCAGCACGAGCGCGCGTGCGTCGAGCCTTTGGACCTCCTCCGATCCCGCCGGAATCCAAAGTACGCCGGAGACGCGTCCCTCTTGCGTTTCGGCTCGGAGCGCGCGGCCTTCCAAGATCGTCAGATTCGGCTGGGCGGCCATCTCGGCTTGCATGAGAGAGGGGTAGAGGGTCTTGCATACGTGCGCGCGGAGGGTTTGGATGGCGGGACCTTTGCTGGTTCCCACGCGCCGGATGTGCGTGAGGGCGAAGTCGGTGGTGACGCCCATCTGGCCGCCCAAGGCGTCGACTTCGCGCGCGAGATGGCCTTTGGCCGGCCCCCCGATCGAGCAGTTGCAAGGGAGGTGCCCGATGCGGTCGCGTCGCAAGGTGATGCAGGCGGTACGAAGGCCCATGCGCGCGCAGGCGAGCGCGGCCTCGATTCCGGCATGCCCGGCTCCCACCACGACGACCTCGAACGCGCTCACTGCTAGAGTGTACTATTCCCGCATGCGTTTGGCTTTGAGCATGTGGTCCTGTTTTCGTCCTTGGCGGGAGGGCGCTTTGGATCTCGCGGGCTTTATCGCACGCACGCGGGAGTTGGGTTACGACGGGGTCGAACTGCTCGATTTCTTCTATAAAGACCCGCAGGATCCCGACGTGTTTCGCACGCCGGTCGATTCCCACCGCGCCGACCGGCTCTTGGAACTCGCGCACAAGGCGTTAAAGGAGACGGGGATCGCGTGCCCCATCTTCTCGGTGACGCAGGATTTCGTTCAGGCGAGTTCCGAAGGGCGGGCGCAGGCGCTCGATCGGATCGCGTTCGGGCTTGCCCATGCCGAGGCGCTCGGTGCCGAAGTGTTACGTGTGTTCGCGGGGAACGCCAAGCCCGAGATCGAGGAGGCGCAGGCGTGGGCGTACGCGGTCGAAGGTCTGTCCGCCGCGGCGGAGCTTGCGAGCCGCGCCCAGATTCCGCTCGCGCTCGAAAACCACGGGGCGTTGTTCGGCCGATCCGAGGCAATCGCGCGTCTTTTGGCGCAGGTCGATTCCCCTTGGCTTCAGGCGAATTTCGACACTGGAAACTTCCTGCTGCGCGACGAAGATCCGCGGGTAGCCGCGAAGGAGCTCCAAGGGCAGGTTCGGATGGTGCATCTCAAAGAGGTGCGGCCCGCGAGCGCGGAGGACGAGGGTGGGTTGATCTTCGAATCTCCGAGTGGGGCGCGTTGGGTCGGAGCGGCGCTTGGAGAGGGGGCGGTTCCGCTCAAAGAAACGCTGGAAACGCTCATGGAGGCGGGCTTCGAGGGGTGGGGCAGTTTGGAATACGAGGGGATGGAAGACCCGTGGGAAGCTGCGGGCCGCTCGTTGGCCTTCTTGCGGCGTTGAGCGTTTCCGGCGCGCTTGCCTATAATAAAGGGATGCGAAAACTGCTCGCGCTTGTGACGCTTTGTTGGCTTCCTACCCTTATTCTCGCGCAAGAATGGTCGTCGTGGCGAGTGGGGCGACCGCCCCTTCACGTCAAATTGATGGCCGATCCTTCCGCCGGCGGGGTGGCGTGGCATACGGCGAGCATGGGGCTTCCGACCTCGTGGTCCTGTGAGACCGAGGACGCCCGTGTCGAGATCGCGGAGATCTACGGAGCGGCGTCCGAAGCAAAGGCGCGAGAGGTGATCGCGCGGGCGTTTGGCCAGGATCCCGGTCCGTTTAAGGCGTTTTCGGTCTCTACCTATCCGGCTTGGACGGTGAGCTTGGGGGCGAATCACGCCGTGGCGATCGCGGCGTCGACTCGTTTGTGGGTGGTGGTGGGCCGGACGAAAAACGCACGCGCCGGATCTCAAATCCAAGAAGTGTTCGCTTCGTTGCGAGTGAGCCGCGACGGCAAGCCGAATTGGGCTTTGCGTCCGATGGGCAACTCGGGTATGGCGACTTATCTGCCTTTTGAACTCGCCCCGGACGCCGCCGCGCCGGCTGAGGAGCGCCGATCGGATTACGAGATGACCTACAACGATCTTGAAGTCGCTCTAACGGTGCAAAAGAGCGCTCAGGGGATGCGTTTCGACATCAAGTCTCAAACGAGCAAGGAGATCGACGGCCGCAAAAAGGACCCCCAGAAATACAAGAACCTCAAGGCTGAGCGGACGAAGCTGAAGGGCTTCGACGCCGAAGTCGTCAATTTCACCTATGAGGCGTTCGGGCGCAAAATGTATGAGGCGTACATCTGCGCGTTGAACAAGGGGGATGCCCTCCAGATCCGGGTGACCGGCTACGACGAGAGCGCGCTGCACACCGATTACATCCAGCGGATTTTGCATCACCTCGATGTCGCAAAAAGTTCGCTCGGTGGTTTTCGCAGCTACGATTTTCCCGAAGGGATGTCGCTGGAGCTTCCCAAGGCCCCGGAGCAAACCAAAAACGGCGCCGGCCTCAAAGAGTGGGAAGCGTTCACCGGAGGGCTTGTAGCGACCGTCCGCATTGCAGAGAACGATGGAGGAGGGCGTGGCAACCGGGCCGAGATCGCGAAACTGATGGAGATGCGTTTTCGGGGCTATCCCGAAGGAAAGGATTTCAAGACCACCACGGAGCAGATCTTTGTGGGCGGCTTGGAAGCTACGTTGCTCAAGGTGCGTTTCAAGTATAAGAGCTTCACCAACGAGCAATGGGGCGTGATCATCCCGGTCGAGGAAAGGACGTACGTGCTGGAACTGCTTTCCAGCGAAGGCGAAAACGCGCAAAAGCAGCGCATCGTCGATTCGATCCGATTTCGGTTTGCGATGCCCGACACGTTGAAGGAGAAGAGCGTGCCTGGAATGGTCTATCGCTTCTACACGCTGCCTGAAACTTCGGTCGATAAGATCGCAGGCAACGCCTCGGTGTTGGAGAACTACCGGGCGTCGATCTCGTTCCCAGGAGAGTTCGGAGTTGACTTCACCGCGATGCGGGTCGCAAACCGCGAAGTGATGCCCGGCAAGCCTTTGATCGACGAAATGATCAAGCTCATCGGCAACGAGCACAAAGCCAAGTTCAAAAAGGTGAGCGAGGGGAACTCTTTCGTCGAGGATGCGAAGATGAGTTGGCAGTGGTTCGAGATGACTTTGAACGGCAACACCGTTCCCGGGGCGATCGTCGCGCTCGTTCGGGGGGACGAGGTGCTGACGATCTTTATGACCTATTCCGACAAGGTCGACGCTGCTCACCGATTGCGGGACTACTTGCTGGCGAACCTTCGCGCGAATTAGATTTCCTGTATGATGAAGGGAAGGAGATGCAAACGATGAAGATTGGAACGATGATGTTTGCCGCGCTCTGCGCGGCGATGTGGCTGGGCGGCTGTTCGAAGAAAGCCGACGATTCCGGAGCGACGGGGGCCGAGACCTCCTCGAACCAGAGCGTGACCCCGGCGGAGGTCACGGCGTATCGCGACGAAGCGGGACACCTGTTTTGCCCGGTGATGCAGGTTGAGATCGCCTCGGAAGGCGATGCCGTCGGCCATTACGACTACGAGGGTGTTCGCTACTACTTCTGTTGCGCCGCTTGTCCGGACCGGTTCCAGGCGGATCCGGACAAGTACATCACGATGCTCAAATCGCCCGAAAGCGCCGCGCACTAGACGCTCTCGCTTGGCTGGGCTTTAGAGGCCCAGCCAAGCTTTGACTTGATCTTTCGCCATCGTCGCCCCTTGGAGCCCGAAGTGGATGACGAAATACAGCACGAACCCGCTCATCACGAGCCCGGCGATGCAGGCGAGAATCCCTAAAAACGCCACCAGCGCGTCCTCTTCGATGAGGCTCAGCCCGATCAGAAAGATTCCGAACGAGGGAAGACTGTTCATGCCGGGGATGGGCGACATCATCGAGGTGGCGCATAGAACGATCATCCCTCCTAGCACCCAGTGGAAGCCGCGTTTTTTGAAGAGCCCGACGCCTCGAGACACGGTGAAGCGCTCGCAAAACCGAATGAACCGCGTCATCCACGTGAGAAAGCGTGCGTTCGTGCCGGTCTGAAGCTTTCGGTTCAGCATCTTTTCGGGAAACCATGGGGTGTGCCGGTTCATGAGAAACTGGATGCCGAGCGACAGCAGAATGATGCCAAAGGGCGCCGCCGAACCGGGGATCGGGATCGGGAGCGCGGAGGGGAGCGCGAGGATCACGAAAAGCACGCCGAAGCTTTGCTCGTCGAGTCGCTCCAGAAAGTCGCGGAAAGTGATCTCTTCCGTTTGATTTTTATAGATGTGCTCGATCTTATCGGAGAGTTTCATAGGAATCTGGCCGCAGGCGACAAGGGACTAGTCTATCCGATCCTTCTTGCGTGCGACGAAATGAAAGACATGCCAGTGTTTCGGGGTGTCCGCGATCGTCGCTCCATCCCGCTCGACCTCCTCGATGAAAAGCGTGTCGAACGGGGCGAGGAGCCGCCGCACGTCTTCGAGAGTATGCACGGGATGGCCGAGGGCTCGCCAATCGTCTCGGGAGCCGAGTAGCTGGCCCATGAGGAGTCCCCCGGGGCGCAACCAGCCAACGAGTTCATCCCAAAGGGCTTGGAAAGAGTCGGAAGGCACGAAATGAAGGCTAAAGACGGCGACGATCAGATCGTAGCGGTTCGCTGGGGAACGGAACTCCAGCATGTCCTGCATCGCGAGGTTTACCTCGAGGGCCGCGTTTTCGGGCGTGTTGAGGCGTCGGGTCAGGATCTCCAGAGCTTCGGGACTCGCATCGAGTGCATCGACCCGCCAGCCCTTGCGCGCGAGGTGAAGCGCTCCGTGGCCGACGCCGCAGCCGAGGTCCAGGGCGTATCCCGGCGCGCCGAGGTGCGGCTCGAGGGTCGCGAACATCGGATGGAGCGGCTTCTGCAAAGAGGCCGCGAAATACTCGCTCCAAGGCATGGGGGGTTCGGGAATCACCAGCGGATCAAGTTCGCGCCCCAGACCAGACCGGCGCCGAAGCCGACGGTCATCACAATGTCGCCTCGTTTGAGTCGTCCTTCCCGGTGGGCTTCGTAAAGGGCCAGCGGAATCGAGCCGCCGCTCGTGTTTCCGTATTTTTGAACGTTGAGAAAGACTTTCTCGGGCGGAAGCTCCAGCCGTTTGGCCGCCGAGTCGATGATGCGCAGGTTGGCTTGGTGCGGGACGAACAGATCGATCTGATCCGGGCTCATCTGGGCGAGTTCCAGAACGCGGCAGCAGGCGTCGCCCATCGCTTTGACAGCAAAACGATAGACCTCCGCTCCGGCCATGTGAATCGAGGCTTTTCGGTCTTGGGCGCCCGACGAGCCGACGGGGTGCAACGATCCACCTAGCGCCATCGTGATATGCGGCGCGCCCGAACCGTCCGCGAGCAGGACGGTCTTTAAGACGCCGCGATCGGTATGCTCCTCCGCCTGAAGGAACACCGCCGCGCCGCCGTCTCCGAAGAGCACGCAGGTCGAGCGGTCGGACCAGTCGAGAAACCTCGTCAGGGTATCGACCCCGATTACGAGCGCGTTGCGAGCCTGGCCGCTTTCGATCATCGCCGTCGCGACCGAAAGTGAATAGATGAACCCCGCGCAGGCCGCGCCGATATCCATCGCCCCGGCATTCTTCGCGCCGATCGCGTGCTGCACAAGGCAGGACGTCGAGGGGAAGGACATGTCGCCGGTTACCGTACCGCACAGGATGAGATCGAGCCCCTCGGGGTCGAAGTCGGCGTTGCGCAAAGCTTCGTTTGCGGCCTCGATCGCAAGCCCGGAGCAGGTCTCATCGCCGGAGATGATCCGCCGCTCCCGAATCCCAGTTCGCTGCTGGATCCAAGCGTCGCTGGTGTCGACGATCTTTTCGAGGTCGGCGTTGGTGACGACTTTGCTGGGGATCGCGTGCCCCAACGATTGGATGACCGCCCGTTTACTCATGCATTCTCTATTCTGACCGGTTTCCGGGGGGCGGCGCGAGGCTACGTTCGTCCGGCTTCGCCGCACACGTCCTCGCGAATCGTCTCGATCAACCGGTTATCGACCGCTTTGGTCGCTTGAAGAATCGCGTTTCGGATCGCCTTGGCGTTGCTGCGACCGTGGCAGATGATACAGACCCCGTTCAGCCCCAACAGAGGCGATCCCCCGATCTCGGCGTAATCCATTTTCTTGCGAAGGGGGCCCATCACCTTTTTGAGAGGGAGGAAGGCAAGCTTGGCGAGGGCGTTGGTCGGCACCTCGGAGCGGATCATGTCGACGATCAACTCAGCGATCCCCTCGCTCGTTTTCAGGACGATGTTGCCCACGAACGCGTCGCAGACCACGACGTCCGTCGGGCGGGCGTACATCTCCTTGCCTTCAATATTTCCGGCAAACCATTCGTATTTCGTGAGCAGCTTGTACGCCTGTTTGGCGAAGGCGTTGCCCTTGCCCTCCTCTTCGCCGATGTTCAAAAGAGAGACTTTGGGCTGGGAGCGTCCCATCACGGTCTTGGCGTATGAACGGCCCATCTGGGCGAATTCGACGAGGTGTTCGGGGTCGACGTCCGGGCTGGCTCCGGCGTCGAGCAGCAAGAAGTCGCCGTGTTTGTTCGGCAGGACGCTCGCGATCGCGGGACGGTGGATGCCCGGCGCTTGGCGCCAGGTCAGCACGCAGCAGGCCGTGGCCGCCCCGGTGTTGCCGGCCGAGACGAGCGCGTCCCCTTGGCCAGCTTTGACGAGGTTCGCGCCCACGACGAGCGAAGCGTCCTTTTTCTTCCGGATCGCTTCGAGCGGCTTTTCGTCCATGCCGATCGTTTCGGAGGCGTGGTGAAGATGCACGTTGGGAGGCACGCTTCCCCCCAGGTACGGTTCGATCCGCTTGGTGTCCCCAACGAGGATCAAGGTGCCGGGAACCAGCGGGGCGGCTTCGAGTGCGCCTTGCACGATCAGCTCGGGGGCGAAGTCGCCCCCCATGGCGTCGATCACGATGTTCAAGAGGCGTCTTCCTCGGGCGTGCGGAGTCGGGAGAGCTGTTCCATCGCGGGGTGGCGCGCGGCTTTTTCGCGGGACGATTCGCGCGAGCCGGCCTGACACGTCGCCTCGGCTTCCGGCGGGCAGAAGGTCTGCATCGGGATCGAGAGCAGAAGGTTCTGGCGCAAGAGCGCATCGACGATCAGCGCGTTGCCCTCGAACAGTTGAAACGGCTCGTCGGGAACCACGCGGGCGAAGTCTTGGGAACTGTAGGAGCTGGGAATGCCTTCGACGGGGAACTGCTCCTCCAACTCGAATTCGAGCTCCTGCTCGAGCGGGGCGTTGCAGCGCGCGCACTCCAAGACGGCGCGGGTTTTGAACGTGCCGGTCAGAAGAAGCAGGTTGCCCGTGCTTACGGCCTCGAGCGTTCCTTCGAGCGGCCTGAGAAGATCGATATCCGCCTCTTGGTCGAGATCGGTCTGGAGTTCGACCAAGAGCCTTCGGCCAGGATGTTGGAGGACCTCGTTGAGGTCGAGCAGTGCCTCCCTTTTCATAGGTGAGCCCCAGTGTACCTGCGAGGCGAAAGGTATAGTGCTAGAAGAGGGCCTTCTGCCCAATCCCAGAGACCATGAATTCATTTAACGCCAAAACCACGTTGCAATCCGGCGGAGAATCCTATGAGATCTACCGCTTGGGCGCGCTTCAGGAGCGAGGGTTTTCCATCGACCGCATGCCCTACTCCCTGAAAGTGCTGATCGAGTGCCTTCTTCGACTGGAAGACGGGGTCACGGTGACCTCGGAAGACATCGAAGCGCTCGCGAAATGGGACCCCAAAGCCGAGCCCAGCGTCGAAATCGCCTTTACCCCGGCTCGCGTCATCCTTCAAGACTTCACCGGCGTCCCGTGCGTGGTGGATCTCGCCGCGATGCGCGACGCGATGGCGGCCCTCGGAGGCGATCCGCAGAGGATCAACCCGTTGCAGCCCGTGGAGCTCGTGATCGACCACTCGGTCCAAGTCGATGCGTACGGAACCGAGGCCGCGCTGCTTTTGAACCGCGACAAAGAGTTCGAGCGGAACCAGGAGCGATACGAGTTCTTGAAGTGGGGCCAGCAGGCCCTCGACAATTTCCGCGTCGTGCCGCCCAACACGGGCATCGTGCACCAGGTGAACTTAGAGCACCTCGCGCGAGTGACCTTTGTGCGAGAGCTTTCGGAAGGGCCTAAGCAGGCGTATCCCGATTCGCTCGTGGGGACGGACTCGCATACGACCATGATCAACGGGCTTGGGGTGCTTGGATGGGGCGTCGGGGGTATCGAGGCCGAGGCCGCGATGCTGGGCCAGCCGATCAGCATGCTCATCCCGCAGGTCGTTGGCTTCAAGTTGACCGGGCAGCTGCCCGAGGGAGCGACCGCGACCGACCTCGTTCTGACGGTCACGCAGATGCTGCGAAAGAAAGGGGTGGTCGGCAAGTTCGTGGAGTTCTTCGGCCCAGGCCTTGCGAACCTGCCGCTCGCGGACCGCGCGACGATCGGCAACATGTCGCCGGAGTTTGGCGCGACTTGTGCGATCTTCCCCGTCGACGCCGAGGCGATTCGCTATATGCGTCTGACGAACCGCCCCGAAGCGCTTTGCCAATTGACGGAAGACTATTACCGGGCTCAAGGGATGTTCCACGACGCCTCGACGCCCCAGGCGGAATATTCCGACGTGATGGAACTCGATCTCGGCACCGTCGTTCCGAGCGTTGCGGGGCCGAAGCGGCCCCAGGATCGTCTGTTGCTGGGGGAGATCCGCGAGAACTTCCGCTCCAGCTTCGAAAGCGCCGTCGGCAAGAAATGGGGCGGCGGTGCGCCGGCGCGCCCGGTTTCGAGCGAAGGGAGCGTCGCGGTGCTTGAAGCTCCGACGAGCGACGCGATTGCGAATGCCGCAGCCGGGCTGCTTCGCCACGGCGACGTCGTGATCGCCGCGATCACCAGCTGCACGAATACTTCGAACCCGAGCGTCATGACAGCGGCCGGGCTGCTTGCCAAAAAGGCTGTCGAGAAGGGCTTGCAAACCAAGCCTTGGGTCAAGACCTCGCTTGCCCCGGGTTCGCGAGTCGCCTCGGACATTTTGGACAAGGCCGGGCTGACGCCCTACCTCGACGCGTTGCGATTCAACGTGGTCGGGTACGGCTGCACGACCTGCATCGGCAACTCGGGGCCACTGCCCGAGGACGTCTCCAAGCGGATCCAGCAGGACGAACTGGTGGTCGCTTCGGTACTGAGCGGGAACCGCAATTTTGAAGGGCGGATCAATCAGGACGTCCGCGCGAACTATTTGATGTCTCCGCCACTCGTGGTGGCCTACGCGCTTGCCGGAACCATCGACATCGACCTGACTCACGAGCCTCTCGGGACGGACCGAGACGGCCAGCCCGTGTATCTGCGCGACATTTGGCCCAGCCAGCGCGAGGTGGCCGAGCTCAATGCGCAGGCCGTCCAGCGCAGCTTGTACGAAACGAGCTACGCCGACGTCTTCAAAGGCGACGAAAAGTGGAACGCGATCCAAGTGGCCGGCTCCGACCGTTACACGTGGCACTCGGATTCCACCTACATCAAAAAGCCGCCGTTCTTTGAGGGGATCCCCGCCACGGCGCCCGAGTTTGTGGAGGATCTGACCGGCCTGCGTTCGCTCGCGATGCTCGGCGATTCGATTACGACCGACCATATCTCGCCGGCCGGAGCGATCAAGTTGAACTCGCCGGCGGGCAAGTACCTTTCGGATCGCGGGGTGCCCGTGGAGATGTTCAACTCCTACGGCTCGCGACGTGGAAACGACGAAGTGATGATGCGAGGCACGTTCGCGAACATTCGTTTGCGCAACCAACTCGCTCCGGGCACCGAAGGGGGCTACACGACCTATTTTCCGACAGGTGAAGTGGTCACGATCTACGACGCCTCGGTGCAGTATCAGCGAAGCGGAACTCCTCTGCTCGTCATCGCCGGAAAGGAGTATGGCTCCGGTTCGAGTCGGGACTGGGCGGCCAAAGGCACGATGATGCTCGGGATCCGCGCGGTCCTTGCGGAGAGCTTCGAACGAATTCACCGCTCGAACCTTGTGGGAATGGGAGTTTTGCCGCTTGAGTTCACAGGGGGAGCGAACGCCGCGAAGCTCGGCCTGAGCGGCGCCGAAACGTTCGATCTGCTCGGTCTTCGAGAGGCGCTCGCCGCTCGTTTCGCAGGAGGTAAGGTTCTCACCCTCCGCGCCACGCGAGAAGACGGGAAAGCGTCGGAATTCCCGGTGCGCGTACGCATCGATACACCTCAGGAGGAGTTGTATTACCGCCACGGCGGCATCCTCCAGTTCGTGTTGCGTTCGCTGCTCGCGCCCTCGCGCTAAATTCCTCGGACCAGCCCGCCGTCGACGAGTAGGCTGGTCCCCGTGATATATCCCGCGGGCTCCGAACAGAGAAAAGCGACGGCCGCCGCGATCTCTTCGGGGCTCGCGAGGCGCTTGAGAGGCACCTCTTCCGCTTGCATCTCGAGCGCACGCTCGGGGGATACGCCGAGCTTTTCGGCTTTTAGATTCGCAAGGTGAAGCTGCCGCTCCGTCAGGGTATGGCCGGGGAGCACGGTGTTGACGGTGACGCCGTAGGGGCCGAGCTCTTGGGCTTGAAGGCGAGTCAGCGCGTTGAGACCGCTGCGAAGCGCCGAGGAGATCGGAAGCATGGGGGAGGGCTCCTTCGCGACCAAAGAGGTGAGATGGACGATACGTCCCCAGCGTGCCTCGGTCATTGCGGCCTGAACGCGCCGCGTCAGACGGACGACGTTCATAAACGTGCTCTCGAATCCCGTTTGCCACTGTGTGTCGTCGATCTCAGGAAGCGGTCCCGCGGGCGGTCCGCCGGTATTCGTGACCAAGATCGAGGGCTCGCCGAGGTCCGAACGGCTCTGCTCGACCCACCAGTCGATATCTTCGGGATTCGAGACGTCGACGATATAGGATCGCGTGTCGGGGCCGATTTCGGCGGCCGCTTCTTCGAGCGTCGTCTCATTCCGCGCGCAGATCGAAAGGCGGCACCCCTCTTCCGCGAGCGCCTTTGCGATCGCAAGTCCGATCCCTTTGCTAGCCGCGGCGACCAGCGCCACCCGCCCTTCGATCCGAAAGTCCATGCCTCCCATCTTAGCCGCTTCCAAACGGCGGTGTAAACTAAAACATCCGGAGAGATGGCAGAGTGGTCGATTGCGGCGGTCTTGAAAACCGCTGGGCAGCAATGTCCCGTGAGTTCGAATCTCACTCTCTCCGCCAGCAGATTCAAGTTACGTGGCTTTTGTGAGTCAGCCCCTTTGTCTACCCAGCACATCTGGGAGTCGTTCGATCTCTGCAAGATCGTCATGTCGATGGGTGTTTTCCGGGTGTGATTTCCGCGCGCATGGGAAGCCCTTTAAGCTCGAGGGCGGCGCGGACGAAGCCAGCTCAGCGAAGAATAGCCGTGGATATCACTGGGAGGGTGTTGCGGTGAGAGTTATTCGGGAAGGGGGCTTCAGATCGAGAGAGTTGAAGTCCGTCGTGGTTTGAGCTGGCGCCTTCGAATCGCTTTATGGGTTGTATAGGCGGTGAGGTAGCCCACCGGCAAGCCGTAGAGCGTCTGACTGATAGCAAAAAGCAGCGGTTCTTTGGCCGGGTACAAAGCCGCCGCAATCAGATAATTCAACAGAAGAACGGGAAGGAAGGCATGATAGATCGCGGTGTGGGGTCGGACAGGGATCGCCTTCGCGCAGAGCCAACCGGTCACAAGCGGCGCGAGCAGAGGATAACCGACGAGGAAGAGGAACTGCCAAGAGAGGTCGGGGAATGGGAGGGGGGCGGGAAAGAAGCGCCGAATCGTTTCGACATCGACCGGAATACGCAGTCCTCGAGAGGAAGGGAGGAACACCTGTAAGTACAAAAAGGCGGTGTAGAGCACCGTCATCATGCTGAAAAAGGCGTAAGCGACGACATTCCCCCGACCGAAACGGTTCAGTAGCGGGGATTGAACTTCGCGCTCGTAATAGTCTTCCAAGATGGACTCGGCCACGTGCTGGGGACTGACGTCTTCGGCAAGCGTCTCGGCGATCGCCGTTTCATGGTCGAGCCCCTCATAAACACGTTCTTCGATACGCTGCTCCTGCCAATCGAGTCTTTCGCTGATCGCGAAGTCGCGTGCGTCCTCGGGCATCGTGCCTTGGAGAGCCATGGCGACTGAGTCGAAGAACTGGTCCAGCGCCGGGTTTCCGGAGCGCGTCAACGGGCCGGCTCCTTCTTGAAGAGCCTTGAAATCGCCGGCGTGATGCGCGCTCACCGGAGGTTACACCCCTTGAAGCACATCGTCGACCGATGCGATGTAGTTGCGCCAGTTTTCGATCTGTGTGGATATCTCGGCTTGTCCTTTTTCAGTCAGCGAAAAGATGCGCCGCGCTCGGCCCCGATCCGAGAGATCCCACTCGCTTTGAACGAGCCCCTCGTTCTCAAGGCGCCGCAAGATGGGAAACAGCGTGCCGCCCTGAAAAGCGAGTTTGCCTTTGCTGCGAATTTCGAGCTCCTTGGCGATTTGATGGCTGTAGCGAGCGCTCTCTCGCAAGATCGCGAGCACCATCATCTGCGGACCTGCGTAGACCATAAACCCTTTCCCGCGCCTCATCGAACGGCCCTCCAGGATTCCAGTCGGCCGCGCGCTTCATTGCGAGCGATACATATCTGAAGTTTGATCATATTTAGATAATATAACACCTCTTCCCTTAAACGCCAACCGAAGAAAAAGAAAGGCTCCCCGTTTCCAGAGAGCCTGAGAGAACAGGTGGAGGTCGAAAAAAGTCTTAGCCGCGGTTGTTACCTCGACCGCCTTGTCCACCACCCTGTCCGCCGGGCCGACCCCCTCGGCCGCCGAACGGTTGATCGGTGGCGACGAATTTCTTGCCCTGCATTTGGGTGTATTTGGCTTTCTGATCGGCGCTGAGGACCTTCATGAGTTCGGCCTCAAGCACCTGATTGTTCTTTTCGAGGCTGGCCTGCAAGGCAGCTCGATCGGCGTTCTCGTTGCGCATCTTCTCGAAAATCGCGCGGTTCGCCTCTTGCTGCTTGTCCATCAACTGCTTGATTTGGTTCTTTTGAGTCGCGTTGAGGGCGAGCTTGGACTGAACGTCCTCGTCGCCGAACGCGCGGACGCCGCGAAGTTGCAGGCTGATCTGGTCGAGTCGCTCGTTCTGCGTCTTGGTAAGGATCGCTTCGACCTCTTTATCGGCTTGCTCCATTGCCTTGCGGCGGGCTTCGTCCATCTGGCCCATTTGGCCTCCGCCGCGCTGTCGGTTTCCACCTTGCTGGCCACCTTGACCTTGGCGACCGCCACCTTGCTGATTCTGGAAGTTATCAAGCTGACGCTGACGAAGTGCAGTGAGCTTGCTCTTTTGATCGGCGGTGAGAACCAAATCCTTTTGCACGTCTTCGCGGTTGATCAGCATCGACTTGGAGCGCATCATCATGCCGCCTCCGAAGCCGCCGCCACCGCGCATCATGCCACCCGGAGGGCCTCCTTGGCCGCGCTGCCCGCCTCCCCCACCCATTTGGGCCATGGCCATCGTGGCGGAGGCGACGAGCGCGAGAACGATCGTTGTTTGCTTTTTCATCTCAAATTACTCCTTGGGAGGATCTTCTTGTTGCTCCTCTCCTCCATTCTTGGGGGGAGGCTTGATCGCGCCTTCCAAGATCTTCTTGGAACGCGGCGACAATTCGTTGTGCTGATCTTCGCGCAGCCGCTTCGCGTCCTCTTCGTTGCGCACGATGCGCGGCGTGAGGAAGACGAGAAGCTCGGTTTTGGCTTCGGTTTGATCGGTGGTGCGGAAGAGGTTGCCCAGGATCGGAATATCTCCGAGCAGAGGGACCTTCTTCACCGTCGAACTGACGGTCTTGCGGATGATTCCGCCGAGGATGATCGTATGGCCGTCCTGCACCGTGACGGTGGTCGAAGCTTGGCGCTGATTGATGATCGGTGCGTTGAAGTCGGTGAAGCGCTGCAGTTCGTTGGCCGTTTGCAGCACATCCATCGTGACCTGGCCGTTCGCGGTGATGCGGGGCACGACGTTCAGGATGATCCCGACGTCTTCGAACGCGTAGTTGAACGTCAAGTTTCCGTTTACGTCCTCGCGGGAGCTCAGCACGTACGGAATGCGCTGGCTGATGTTGATCTCCGCTTCGACGTTGTTCGACGTGAAGATGCGAGGCGTCGAGAGGACTTCGAATCGCGAATCGGTCTTGAGAGCGTTGATGAACCCGGTCAAACTGCCGCCGGTGACGGTGTAGCGGAAGCCTTGCAGAGCGGGGCTCGCGTTTTGAAGCCCGAACTGCTGCTGGCCCAGACCGCTGACGTTGCCGTTTCCGAACAGGCTGTTTTGAGCCCAGTTCCACTCCACGCCGAGTTTGGTCGAGTTATCGAGCGTCGCTTCGACGATGATGGTCTCGATCATCACCTGTTGCGGGATCTGGTCGAGCTGCGCGAGGATCTGGCGCAAAAGCTCCAGATTGCCGGGCGAGGCGACCACGATTAGGCTGTTGGTGTTCGGATCGGGGATCACGGTGACGTCGCCCGCAAGCTCGCGGATGTTGACGAAGCGGCCTCCGGCGCCCGAAGCGCCTTGGTAACCCGTTCCGCTCGTGCCTCCTCCGACCTGCGCATACACGTTGTCGTAGACATTGACTTGAGTTTCGAGCTCACCGCGCGCGTTCACCGAGAGATCCATCGCTTCTCGGCCTCCGCCTCCACCCTGATTCCCGCCTCCTCCGCCTTGGTTCCCGCCGCCTCCTTGGTTCGTGCGCCGGTTGCCCGTGCTGTTTCCGCGGTTTTGCGTTCCGCTTTGTGTTTGGCCTCGCGTTCCGCCCCCCGTTCGGTTGCCTGTGAGGGCGGAATTGAGCAGCTCGGCCAGCGATTCGGCTCGGGCGTTCTCGAGCGGCATCACGAAGACGGAGTCCTCGAAAGTGACTTCGGTGTCGAGCTGGGCGATGACGTTCGCCACGAGCCCAAGGTTTTCTTCCACCGCGCTGACGATCAACGAGTTGGTACGGGGATCGGCGACCACGGCCTCGGTCACTTGGAGGTTGGCGTTGCGTCCGCCTCCCCCTCCCCCGAAGCCGCCTCCGCCGCCGAAGAAACCGCGTCCTTGCTGGGCGTTTTGGCCGCCGCGTCCACGCGGCGAATTCGGGGTCAAGACCTCTTGAATGACCGGCTGCAGCTCGGCCGCGGCAGCGAATTGAAGCTTGAACACGCGCGATTTGATCGGCTGCTCGATCGGTCGGTCGATCTGCGCGATCAGGTCCGCGACCTCTTGGTGTTGTCGGTTGGGAGCGGTGATGATCACCGAGTTGCTGTAGTCGTCGTACGAGGCGCGTACGATCATGTTCTGGCTGCCCCCGCGTCCATTTCCGCCTCCGCCGAAGCCTCCGAAGTTGCCGAAACCTCCTCGTCCTCGTCCTCCAGCATTGCCGAAATCGAAGCCGCCGCCACCACCGCCACCTCTTCCGCCGCCGCCCCGCTGGGCGAGAAGCTGTTCGTCGAACCCGGGAAGCACCAGCGAGTTTCGATTTTCACCCGGAGCGCCTTGGCCACCGGGACCGCCGGCCGGAGGCTGGAACATGGGGGGTTGTTGTTGCTGCTGCTGGTTCATGAACTGGCGGAGCAGCTCGTCGAAGTTTGAGGTCTGAGTAAAGACTTCGTTGATGATGCGGGCGACCTGGGAAGCGTTCGCGTATTGGAGTGCGTAGACGCGCAGCTCGGGCATGCCGCCTTGCATCGCCGATTGGAACTGATTCATGTCGAACCCGGCCGTCGGCGTTTCGGTGGCGGGACGCTGCCCGCCGCCGGTATTACCCCGGCCCCCCGTTCCACCGCGCTGGGCGCGCTGTTGCACCACAAGGAGCGAGCCTTGGGAGGCGAGCTCATAGCCCTGAAGGCCGAGCACCGTGTTGAAAATTTCGAACGCCTCGTCCAGCGAGACGGGTTTCGCGCTCGTGACGGTAACCGGCTCTTTCAGTTTCGGATCCTTGACGATCGTGATGCCCGAAGTGCGAGAAAGCAACGAGATCACCATGTCGATGTTCGCGTTGTAGAAATCGAGCCGAATACGCGTCTTCGGGTTCAGCTTGAGGTGTGCCCAGGGATTTTGGATGTCCGGCCCGGTATCGAATTGCGCATAGGCCGGCGTGAGAGCGACAGCCATGACGATCCAAAGACTCGCGTGGCGGGTGAAGGTGGGAGAGTTCAACTTAATCATGGTTATCCTCAAGGGGGGCAGTGCGCTCGGCGCGGGGCGCGCCGCCGATCAGACCGCGAAGATTGCCGGGGTCGACGGGGAGGGGGCGAAACTCCATCCCGCCGGTCGACACCGGTTCGTCTTCGGCGTGTTCGATCAGAAACTGTCGATGCGATTCGAGGAGAATCGTTTGAGAGCCGCGCGGGCTGTCGAAAGTGATCGACTCAGGAGTGATGCGGCGAACCGTGGCGCCTTGCCATCGTTCGCCGAGCTTCACAAACGCTCCTTCTTGCGTCACCGTATTCTCCATCAATGCCATCGAAACGCCGTCCACTTCGGCCATCCCGGTGTAGATCCAATTCGGATCTCCCAGCGCGAGTGCGGCGGGCGAGGTGCCCGTCAGCGCTCTCTCACGCTTCACCAGAGGCTGAAACGCATTTTTCGCCGTTTCGTTCACTGAATCGAAGGAAGCGTCGTAATCTTCTTGCGTAAAGAGCGAGGTCTTTTTCGTGATCGCGGCTTTCGTCTTCGTTTTCTCCGTGCGTGGGGCCGCGGGCTTTTCGCCCGTCAGCAGGAACGCGGCGACCGCGACGACGACCAGCCCGCCATACAGCATCGGGCGACTTATTTTCGCCATCGCGGACCTCCAGAAAGAAAGGGGTGCCTCATGGTTTGTCTCCGGGGTTTAGGGGGCGGAAGGCGGTCAGGCCGATCGAGGCGGTGACGCGGTCGCTGGATTCGTCCGCCGCGGCGATCTGGAGCATGTTGACGCAGAGCTTGTTGTCCGAGCCCTCCAGCGTGCGCGCCAGCTTCAGGACGTCGGGATAGGAACCCTCGACGCTTGCTGTGAAGCCGACCTGCTGCAGGCCCTCGGCGTCCGCCGGGCGCTGGGGGCGGAACCCTCCCAGCCGAAGCCGATGGCCGTCGACGGCCTGGGTCACGACGTTGAGCGCACTCGGGGCGATGGATTCGGCGTCGGTCTCCCACACGCGTAGCTTAAGCGCCTGTTCGGCGGTTTGGACACGGGCCTTCGCGGTTTGCGTGTCCGCTTGTAGTTCGCGAAGCCGACGATCGTTTCGGGCGATCATCTCCGAAGGCGATTCGGGAGGGGCGAGAAAGAGCCAGCTCGCCATCCCGAACAGCGCGAGCACCGAAACAAGGCTCAGCCACGCCCACGGAGTTTGGAAGTGTCGAGAAAGCCGGCTCATGCGCGCCCCCGCTTTTCTTGGGCCAGGGGCAAGTTGCCGATCACGTGGCCGGTGATCGAAAACTGCACGACGGGCGTGGTGTCGATCAGCGATTTATTCGCGAACAGCAGCTTCATTTCGCGGAACCGGCCGTTCGCCGAGAGTGTCCGCAGGTACTCAGCCACGGCGTCGCTGTGCCGAGCAAGCCCGCGGATCTGGATCGGTTTGCCGCGCTCGATCGTGACGCCCGTGAGCCATACGCCGTCTGGAAGGGCGTTCGAGACGATCGTGACGACGTCGCCGTACGGCTGGGCGGGTTGGAACGCTTGATCGAGCGCTGTGGTCAACGCGTTTAATTCGGCCTCTTTGCGCTGGGTTTCCTTCAAAACGGCGGTCTCTTTGCGGATTGCGGTGATCCCCGACCGTTCGGCGGCGAGCGCCTCTCGCTGCGCGCTTTGACGCTGCAAGAAGAGCAGACCGGTCAAGACCAGCGCCGCCGCGGCCACGGCGAGGTGTCGAGTCATGCTGCGGCGCTGCAGCCGGTGCCGCCGCGCTTCGACCTGCTCGGGCAGTTCTAGATGAAACTCGGGCACTCCCGCACCGGAGAGCGCTTCCAGCGCGCCGTGCTGGACGGGGTAGGACGCGATCTCCAGCGTGACGCCTCGCGCCGCGATGATCGGGAGCTCGGGGCTCTGCGCGATCGCGAGCGTGCGTCCGATCTCTTCGGCGATGGCCTCCTGGGTGGGGGGCATCGGGACGAGGCGGCTGTAGCGGAGTTCGCCCTCTTCGACGACGTCGAGCGCGAGCCCCTCCTCCGTGTGTTCGAGGACGATCGCCTGCGCCAGATGCTGGGAGCGCGCGATCTCCACCGCGCCGAGCGAAATCGGAAGAACGGTTCGGACCGAAAAGCCTGCGGCGGCGCATTCGGTCAACAGCTTGCGGAGCGTCTCGGCGCGTACCGCGCCGATCAGTGCCCACCGCCCTCCGCCTGGCGCCTCGGAGCCCAGGCGATAATCGAACGCTAACTCGTGCGCGGGGATCGGAAAATGTTGGCCGAGCTGCACCGCGAGCAGGCGGGCCAGCTCCTCTTCCGGAAGGTTGGGGACTTGGACACGTCGCACGAACGCGCTCCGCCGAGAAATGCATGCGACCAGAGGTCGCCCGGACGGTTGAGGGCCGAGCGCCGCGAGCGTGTCGCCCGAGACGCTGGTGCGCGAGACGGGATCGTACAATCGCACCGAGCCTGGAGACCATTCCAGGGAGAGAGGGGCAAGGGGTGAGGATGATTTGCTCATGAGTTATTCGCTGAGAACCGTTTCGAGGGTCGGCGCGTCGGCCCAACCCCAAAGCGTTTTCATTTGGGCCGCGGGGCGCATCGAGCGCCAAACTTTATCTAGTCGGACGGAGTTTTCCTCCAGAACCGCCAGCGCTTCGAGAGCGACTTCGATCCGCCCGGAAACGCCGATCGCCCGGATGAAAAATGTCTGAGAGTTCAACGCCAGGAAATCGATGTTCTGGGAGGCGACGTCCAGCGTGTAACCGGGAACGTCGAACAGGTCCCCGAGGCTCAGAAAGCCGGTGGTCTGGCGCGCGACGATCGCTTGCGCAACGTCGGGCGTCATTCCCGGAAGGCTCGCTAGGACGCTTTCGGAAGCGGTGTTGACGTTCACGCGTCCCTGTTGTACGGCGGGTGTGCCGATCCCGAAGCCGTCGAGAATGAGCCGAGCGTCCTCAAGGTTCATCGCGGGCAAGCGGAAGATCGAGCCGAGCGTCGAGAACGATCCGAGGGCGAGGCGAGCCTGCGCGATCTCGGCCGCGACGGGAAAGGACAGCCCCGCTTGGAACAGCTGTTGTTGCGAGGCGCCGTTGAGATCGATGCGAGCGCCGGCCAGGGCGACGTCCCGCGAGATCGAATCGACGGTAACGAGCTGCGCGAGCAGCGGCTGGTTTTCCTGAGATCCTTGCATCAGCGTCACGCCTGCGGTGACGGATGATTGCGGTTCGAAGAGGGCGGCCGGGGTGAAACCTCGGATCAGCAGCAGTTCGTCGAACGAATCGATCGCGCCCAGGCGGGCATTATAGGGGGTGGCGAGTGCGTTGTAATAGTCGTCTTTGGCCCCTTCGGCCCGGGGCGCCTGCCCCGATTCGCGCCAATCCAAGAGCGAATCGATCTGCTCTTGACTCATCGGCAGCCTCTGGAGATGCACCTCGGTCGCGTAGTTCAAGTTCACAAGCGAGGCGGCGTCCACGATCTGAATTCGGAACGTTTCTTTCCCGAGGCGGAACGCCTCCCCCCCGTCTGAGCCGAGCACGGCCCAGTCGTCGAGCAGGGTGGTCGACTCGGGATTCTGAGTTTCGAGTTCGGAAAGCGCCCGTTGGATCCCGGAGAGCGCCGCCAGCCGCGCGCGTTCTTGAGACGCGGCGTTACGCGCCGCCGAGAGATGAAGCCGTTGGGCGGCGGACAGACTGGTCAGCAGCGCAACAAGCGCGGCCATGACGACGAGCGTCATCACGAGCACGGCGCCCCGTCGCGAACGTCTTCCGTGGCGACCGGCGGTCATTCGCCGCCTCCAACTGGGTTTTGCGAGGTGACATCGCTTTCGGGTAGGGCGACGACGAAGGTGCGCTCTTTGTCGTCGTTCCAGAGGTAGGTTACTCGGACTGCGGCGGGCAATCGGTTCAGCTCCTCGCCTTCCGAGTCCCAGGCCGACAGCCATTCGATGCCATCGAAGAATTCGAATCGGAGGCTCAGCAGTTGAGGCGCGAGGCTCGATTCGAAGCCTCCTTGCGAAGAATCGCCGTCGGAGGGGCGCTGTTCGCGCAGGAACGGTCCGGTCGCGTCCCAGGCGTCTCCGATCGCTGTGGGCGAGATGCCGATCTCGGTCAGGCCGCCTTGCGGACCGTACAGCGCGTTCAGACTATCGAAATCCGTTTCGGCCGCACTCCAATAGGCGGAGCGAGGGGGCAGTCCGCGGGCGGTGAAGACCAGGCTTTCCGCGCCGCCGCTTTGCATGATCGTGCCGAGCCCTTCGGAGGCATGGGGAGCAGGCGCGATAAAGTAGGATTCGAGATCGCCGGGCACGCTGGCGGCGGCGAGGAGGGTGCGGAGCCGATCTTCGAACTGGAGCCGTGCCGTGTCTTCGGCGCGGGCTCGCCCGAATTCGCGTTCGGTGCGGAGTCCGGTGGTGAAAGCTCCGCCGAGGGCGGCGGTGACCAGCACCGCCACGGTCAGGCCCACCAAGAGTTCGAGAAGCGAAAAGCCCTTTCTCAAAGCCCGGCCTCCAGCGTTTGACTCGGCACGAAGAAGAGGCGTTGGACGCGCACCTCCGCCAATCCGCTTTGCGCGGCATGAATCGTGACGTCGAGCGTATCGAGGTTCTCGATGCCGGTCGCGAGGATTTCGGCAGACCACGTAAAACGCGTCTCGCCTTGCTCCGAAAAGTCGCCACTCAAAGCGCCCGAGCTCTCGAGCGCGCCCGTTGCGATCAACTCGTCGCTCTTTTGGACGGCAAGGCGCTCCATCGTTTCGCGATGCCGCGCAAGCCATTCCGTCTTCGATAACCCCCCGAGCGCCCCGACCGACGCGGCGACGGCGGTCGAAACCAACGCCACCGAGACGATGGCTTCGATCAGCGTGAAACCCTTAGAGGCGCGTCTCAAGGTTGCCCGCCTCCCATCGGGTTTGGGTGGGATCTTGCGCCGTTCCTTCTTCGATGCGCGCCGCGCCGGAAGTCGGCTCGATCACCAGGCTGAAGCTCTCTTTCCCTTCGCCAAGCGTAAGCGCGCCTCCGTCGGCGGTTCCGTCGGGGTAGAACGTCTGACGCCATTCCGAGCCCTCGGTGTCGACGCCGCCGATACTAGCGGCGAGAGTGGTCGTTCCGGAGCGGAGGGCAAGGCGTTTGAACTCGGTTTCGCCCTCTTCACTTGTTTCTTGGACGACTCGAAAGGTGTTTTGCGCGTCGTCCAAGATGAGAAGCGTTTCGACGCCGGTTCGAATCGAGGTCTCTCGGGCGAGCAGCGCGCAAAGCCGCGTCTCGGCGCGGAAGGTGCGCTTGAGACGGCTTTCGTGCAGTGCGACGAGATTTGGCGAGACCGCGCTCGCGAGTAGCCCGAGCAGCGCGACGCCCAGAATGGTTTCGATGAACGTCATCCCGGTTCTTCGCCGCGCGCCGCTTCGGAGGGCTTCTCGGAGTCTCATGGCTATAAGGAGAGGGTTATTCGAGTCCTTCGCTGATATCGGCGTTGTTGCCCTCGCCGCCGGGCACGCCGTCCGCGCCGTAGCTGACGATCGCATATTCGTCGTCGTTGATCAGCTCGTATTCGTAAGGGCTGCCCCACGGATCGAGGGGGATAGCTTTGGTCGAATAGGGGCCGCGCCAGTTGGAGGCGTCGGCCGGAGCGGTGCGCAGAGCGTCCAGCCCCTCTTCGGTCGAAGGAAACCGATCGTTGTCCATACGGAACTGTTGGAGCAAGTTGCTCAGCTGCGAAATATCGGTCGCGGCTTTGGCGCGTTTGGCGTCGTCGGTGCGCCCCACGACGCGCGGCACGATCAGCGAGGCGAGGATCGCGAGGATCAGAATAACGACCAGCAGCTCGATGAGCGTAAAGGCCCCTTTGCGTCGAGAACGGTGGAGTTGATGCATATCTTCCTTAGCTGTTACGGTTATTTCACAAGGTTCTGCGCCTGATAGATCGGCAGCAGGACGGACAGCACGACGAAGCCCACGAAGGCTCCGACGAAAATGACGATGACCGGCTCGACCATCGAAGTGAGCCGCTGCAATCCCTGATTCACCTCGAAATCGAGGCTGTCCGAGACGCGCCCGAGCATCTTGGGCAGATCGCCGGTCTCTTCTCCGATCGCGACCATGTGCACCAGGACCGGGGGGAAGGCTTCGACGTCCTGCATGGCGAGCGCGAGGGGCGAACCGTCGCGGACCTCCTCTTCGAGTCGCACGCTGCTTTTTTGATAGACCCGGTTGCCGGTCGCGAGCCCCGCGATGCGCAAGGCTTCGAGAAACGGGACGCCTCCGTAGACCAAGGTGCCGAGAATCCGCGCATAGCGCGACACGATCGCTTTGGAGACGATCTTGCCCACCATGGGGGCCGAGAGCAAGGCCCGATCGCGCGTAGAAGCCCCATTTTCGGTGGCGGTCCAGAGGCGATAGAGGACGAAGCCGCCTGCGGCAATCCCGAGGATCACGATCCAGTTATGCGTCAGGAAGTGCGTGCTGGCGAGCAGAATCTTCGTGGTCGCGGGGAGGTCGCTGCCCAGGTCGGCGAAGACGCCCGAGAGCCGGGGAACCACGAACGTCAACATAAAAATCACGACCGCGACGGCAGCGAAAGCCAGGATGCTCGGGTAGACCAGCGCCGATACGATCTGGCCGCGACGCTTGACCTCCATCTCCTGGAAGTCCGCGAGGCGTTCGGTGACTTGAGGGAACTGGCCGCTGGCCTCGCCCGCGCGCAACGTCTGGGTGAAGATCGTGGGAAACAGTTTCGGGTACTTGCCGAGCGCGTCCGAGACCGGCAGGCCCGTCCGCACATCCTCGTAGGCTTGGAAGAGGATGCGCCTGAGCGTCGCGCTCTCGGCCTGATCGGCCGCGACCTGGAGCGTGCGGTCGAGCGGGAGTCCGGCCCCGGAGAGGTCCGCGAGCCGTCGCGTGAACATCGCGATCTCGGTCTTGGTGACGCGGCCTTTCGCGCTCGAGTGCTCGGACGCCGTGCGCGAGGCCTGCTCTTTGATCTCGAGCACGTACGTGCCGTGCGAGGCGAGTTGGGCGACGGCCGCATCGCGGCTAGGCGCCTCGATATGCCCGGTCTTGCGTTTGCCGCTGAGCTCGGTTCCGACGTAGCTAAAAGTGGTCATCGTCGATCGCCCCCGAGGGGATTAAAACTCCTCTCGCTGGCAGACGCGGAGCACCTCTTCGGGCGTCGTTTTACCGGCCAAAACCGTGCGTTTGCCGTCCCCGAGGAGCGTGCGCATACTCTGGGACTCGATCGCGTGCTGCTTCATCGCGCTCGCCGAGGCGCGCTGCACCGTCATATGCCGGATCGTTTCGTCGACGATCATCAGTTCGTAGAGGCCCGTTCGGCCGCGATAGCGGGTGTTCTGGCATTTGTCGCATCCTTGGCCGCGTCGGAGCTCGACCCCGTTCAGATCGAGCGGTCCGATCCCCACCGAGCGGAGGGCGTCCTCCGGCTCTTGAGAGGGGGTTGAGCAGTGAGGGCAGTTGCGGCGAACGAGCCGTTGAGCCACCACGCCCACGAGCGAACTCGCGACGAGATAGGGTTCTACTCCCATATCGAGGAGCCGCGTAATCGCGCCGGAAGCGTCGTTGGTGTGCAGCGTGCTGAATACGAGGTGTCCGGTCAGCGCCGCGTGGATCGCGATTTCGGCGGTTTCCTGATCGCGGATTTCGCCGACCATGATGACGTCCGGGTCTTGGCGCACGATGCTGCGCAAACCGTTGGCGAACGTGAGCCCGATCTGGGGGCGGACCTGAATCTGGCTGATGCCCGGCACTTGGTATTCGACCGGATCTTCGATCGTAAGGATGTTCGTCCCCGGCGAATAGATCTCTTGAAGTGCGGCGTAAAGGCTCGTGGACTTTCCGGAACCGGTGGGGCCGGTGACGAGGATGATGCCATGCGGCAGATGGATCAGCTTGCGGAACCGGGTCAGTGTATCGGCCGCCATGCCGAGCTCTTCGAGGCCGTACAGCGCGGTCGTTTTGTCGAGGATACGCATGACCGCACGCTCCCCGTAGACTGTGGGAACGATCGAAACGCGGACGTCGATCTGCCGCCCCGCGATCTGGAGTTTGATTCTTCCGTCTTGGGGAAGGCGTCGTTCGGCGATGTTCATCTCGCCGAGAATCTTGATGCGAGAGACGAGCGCCGCGTGCATCCGCTTCGGCGGCTTCATGACGTCGTGCAGCAGCCCGTCGACGCGGTAGCGGATCTTGACTTCGCGCTCGTAGGGTTCGATATGGATGTCGCTGGCCCCGTCGCGAACGGCCTGGGCAAACACGAGGTTCACCATCTGCACGACGGCGGTCTCGCCCGCCATCTTCTGCAAATCGGCGAGATCCGTCGAATCGTCGATCTCCGCGTAGGTCTCTTCGCTGGGAAGCCCCGAAAGGATCTCTTCGATGAACTGCTCTTCGATCAAGTCGCGCACGAGCGCGGGATCGGCGAGCACCGCTCGGACCGGCTTTTCTAAAAGAATGCCCAGATCGTCCACCGCCGGAAGCGCCGCGGCCGACCCGATCGCGACCGTAAGCACCCCCTCGTCGAGGGAGACCGGAAGGATCTGATGCTGCAGCGCGAATTCGCCGGGAGCGAGGGCGATCGCCTCCGGCGTGGGTTTGACGACGTCGAGATCCAGAAAAGGCAGCCCCGAGTGGCCGTTCAAATCGATCGGGGTGGAGGCCGGGGCGTGCGTGTCGACAGAGAGGTCTGTATTCATCGAGAGACGTATCCTACGGGAGCCGTGAACCGGATAGACGCAATTTAAACGGTTCTGTTCAGTCGGCGCATTCACACGCCGCCGCCCCTTCCTTTGTACGGAGGAAAGAGCGGTGAAAATTCCGCTAAGCCGAAGGTCGTTTGCCGGTCAGGAAGCTGAAGGCCGAAAGCGCGCCGATCCAGAGAAGACCTGGTCGGCGAAGCGTCACACGAACTAGTTCGCGAAGCCTGTCTCCCGGACGGCCCGTGGTGAGCACGTTGTACAAGATGCGGCGGCCGTGCTGAAACTGCCCGAACCGCGCCCATAAACCGTAGGTCCACTTGTTCTTCGCGTAAGCCGCGTTTTTACGTAAAACGGTGAGTCCCGCGTCGTACATGACGAGGCTGTTTCGGGACATCTGTCCCGGAAGCTGGCGATAATGGGCGCCGACCTCCGGGTCGTAGGCGAACCCGTAGCGCGAGCTGAGCCGGATCAGCAGATCCCAATCTTCGCATGAGCGCAAAAGCGGATCGAACAGCCCGCAGCGCTCCAGCGCGCTTCGGCGGATCGTCCACCCGACGGGCGGGCCCCAGTTTCGGCGGACGGTTTGATAGAGCGCCGGCTGCGCGGTCGGTTTGCGCAGTTCGGGAATGCGGGGGAGCAGCGTCCCTTCGGCGTCCATCTCGCGGTAGTAACCGGTGACGATGGCCACCTCGGGGTCCTCGAGGAGGAAACGCACGCGTGAAGCCACGCCGCTCGGGAGCAGCTTATCGTCGGAATCCAAAAGCACCACGAACGCTCCGTTCGAAGCTCGGATCGCCGCGTTTCGAGCGGCCGAAAGCCCTGCGTTCGGTTGTCGGACCGCGACCACCCGGTCGCCATAGCTTTGTGCGACGGCGAATGTGTCGTCCGTGGAGCCGTCGTCCACCACAACGATCTCGAGGGGGGTGTACGTTTGCGCGAGGGCGCTCTCGATCGCCTCACGTAAAAAGTGAGCCTGGTTATAACAGGGAATCACGACCGAAACGAGCGGTCGATCGGCGGTTTCGGTAGGTTTCATGACTTTAGGGCCTGGCAATTGTGCCTGTCTTGTGCGACTCCCAATCTGGAAGCTAAAGGGTGAGGATCAAATCTCCAACGATCCATAGTGTCGGTAAAACGACCGGGATATCTCTGATGCATAGTTCGACTGGTTGGATTCTAGCAGGCCTCGCGGCGTTCGTGATAGGGTGTGGAGGCGGGGGTGGCGATTCGTATACCGGTCCTCCTCGTGGAGATACCGGCTCGACTTCGGGGCCGACTGGATCGACCGGCTTGACTGCCGGGAGCTCTTCCACCGGTGGCGCGACCGCCGGTGGGTCGGGATCGACGGCCTCCACGGGAAGTACCTCGGGCGAGACCGCCGGTTCGACCGGCGGGGCGAGCGCAGGGTCGACTTCGAGCACGTCCGGAAGCACGGCGGGAAGTTCCGCCGGAAGCTCCTCCGGCTCCACGGGGCTGACAAGCGGAACGACCGGAACAACAGGTACGACGGCCGGAAGTGGGAGCACGGGCGGTTGGGGAACCACCGGGAGCACCGGGACGACGGGAAGCACCGGGGGATCGACCACGACTTCGGGTTCTTCCAGCGGCTCCACCGGAGGCGCCTCGACGGGCGGTTCCACAGGGGGCGGAACGACGGGAGGGACCGGCGGGGGAACGACCGGAGGATCTCCGGAGATCGTGCCCAGCTTCGCCGACGGGCGAATGCAGATTCAATTGCTGACGGGCATCGGTCGCGCGATCGGCACCCAGACGTTGGAGGTCACGGAAATTCGCCTCAAACGCGTGGGGGGCGGAACGGTGACCCGATCTTTCTCTCCCGCGCTGGAGATCGCGCTGGACGGTTATACCCACGACCTCGTGGAACTGACCACCGGGGCGAATTTGGCCTCGTTCGAAGAGCTTTCGATGACGCTCGCGCGAATGGTGCTGCCGAACGGCTCGGCAGTTCCGGGGCCTTTGACCGTTACGGCGTCCCTGAGCACCGATACGGTTCGAGGACGGGAAACCACGCTTCGGCTCCTTCTCGATACGAATATGTTCTTTCAGCAGTCGGGCAGCTTGGCGTTCGACGCAGCCGCTTTTCAGCATGCGAATTTAGCTTCGTTCGGCGGAGCGTTGCCGACGTTCTTTAGCGACCTCGTTCGGATCGATCTCGGGAGCGTCGCCTCGCGTCCCCTCGGTCTCGAAGGCACGGCGGCGCGGTATCTCTACGCGTCGGGAGATCTCTGGGCGCTCAGCGGAACCAGCGTGCCCTCGCTGATGATGTTCAATAATGTCGGGCGAACCCGGGAGAACGTCGATTTCAGCGCCGGGTCGGTGACCGTTTCTGGCCGGCAAGGCAGCTATGAGACCGCCGAGCTCGACCCCCGCGACTCGTTGGGCGTGTTGCGCCGGCTCCAGGGGAACTGGGCCGATCTGTCCGAGGTCACTCGCAATCTCGGGTCCTACGCGGCGATCGCGTTTCCGTCCAGCCGTCCGGGCCAGCCCGACCAATTGGTCATGCTGGTTTTTAACGGTTCGGGGAACGTGACCGAATGTTGGATCGGGCATGCGGATTTCCTGGCGGGAACCTTCGATGTGTATCCCGTTGTTCAGTTAGGCGTAAGTCTGTCGATCGCGGGAGGCGGAAGCCTGACTTCGACCGGAGATTCGGGGCAGTTTCAGTTCCTTTTCGGGTCTCGGCCTTCCGGAATGCCAAGCTCGGGAACATTTCTGAGGTACCGCCGCTAGCGCGGTCCCTCGGAGAAAGTTCCGGGTTCCTCGATTCCGGCGCTCGATTGGTCCCAATCTTGCCCCCAGATCGAATAGACTTAAAAGAGTTTCGAGCGAGAGCATGTTTCAAATCCACGTTAAGCGTACGTTCATTTTTCTGATCCTTGGGATCGGACTCGGGTTGCTGTTGGCCTCGACCCTGCCGAAGGTGTACGAAACCGACACCGAGATGTTCTTGAGCGCAACGGGAACGAGCGGCCAAAACATGCCCGAGGACATCGCGCAGATCTTCCAGAGCGGCATGGCGAGCAGCATTCCGGGCCAGGTTGCGGTGCTGCAAAGCAAAGGGGTGTTCGCCCAGGCGCTTCAAGAGGTGGCCCAGCAGCGTGGCGACAACACCCTCATGCGTCAGCTCGACGATCTTTTCAAAGATTATCGCGTCCAAGCGTTTCGTGGTTCGCCCGTCGTGCGCGTTACGGTCCGCGCGCCGGACCCTGCGCTCGCCCGGGATGTTGCCAACACGGTGCCGGGGATTTACAACGACCGCAGTGACGAACTGGCCGAGCGCTCGGTCAGCACGGCGTTGAAGACGCTGGAGGATCAGCTCGACACCACGCGAACGAAGCTCGATCAGATCGACGACGAGATTCGCACGTTCATGGAGCAGCACAACGTGGCGAACGTCGCGGCCAAAGCCTCGGAGGAGGCCTCGTACCAAGCCTCGCTTCAGGTGCAGCGCGACGCGCTTCAGGCGCAGCTTCGCGGTCTGCAAGCGCGCTTGTCCAACGAAAAGAGCATTGCCTCGCGTTTCGACAAGACCGAGATCCGCACCAGCAGCGAATCCGAAAATCCGCTCGTTAGCAAGTTGCGCGGCCAGCTCGCGGACCTGGAAGCTGGCAAGATCGCGGCGTTGACCATCTACACCGAGGAATCGCGCGAGGTCAAGCTGATCGAAGAACAGATCACCCAAGTTCGCAGTCAGCTGAGCCAGGCGTTGAAAGACCCGTGGCTTGCGACCAACCGCGAACACGCGATTCAGCCGATCCGCGCCACTATGGAATCTTCCAGTGCGCAGACCGAAGCGGCGATCGCGGAGACGCGCCAAAAGCTTTCTCAAATCCAAGCCGATCTGCAAAAGCAGGAGTCGATCGTCGCCAAGTCGCCCCGCCGCGAGATGGAGTACGTGAACCTGCTGCGCGAACGCGAGGTGTTGAATTCGCGCTACATGGGACTGCGCTCGACCTCGGAGGATCTGCGGAATCGCACGACGGCTTCCAAGCTCGAAGCTCCGATTCTCTCGATCGCGCCGCTCCCGACGGCTCCCACCTCCCCCGATCCGGTCCGGTTTTCGATCGTGGGCGCCATGGCCGGAGGGATTCTGGGCCTTCTCTTCAGTTTTCTCAGCGAGGCGCTTCGGCTCCCGGTGCGGACATCGGGTCAACTGGCCGAGCTCACCGGGCTCCCTGTGGCGGCCACCGTGCCTCGCTTGCCCGGCTCTCGGGCTCGCAAGACGCTCGGGCTGCTTGGAGACAGTAAATTCAAACCGGTTGAGAGCCTGCGCTTCATGGCATTCTCGCTGATCAACCCCAGCGACCCTGGGCCGAAGATGATTATGTTCACCGGGATCGGCGGCGGAGTCGGATGTTCGAGCACCGCCGGTCAGTTCGCGGTGGCGCTGGCGAAAGCCGGAGTCAAGACGCTCCTCGTGGACTGCGATCTGCGCCATCCGACACTGACCGCTGCGATGGACGCCGAAAAGAAGAGCGGACTGAGCGATATGCTCAACCGTTCGATGCTGCCCTCCGACGGCGATCTCTCCCTGGAGACGAAGCACAAAAACCTCATGTTTCTTCCGGCCGGTGTAGACAAGGTCGAGGACCTCACCGAGTTTCCGACGGTGCTGATCTCCGGCATGCTGCAAAGCCTGAAAGATTACGCGGACGTCGTGGTGGTGGACGCTCCCCCGTGCGACGTGGTCTCGGATACTTCGCGTCTTGTGCCGTACATGGATCAGGTCTGCCTGGTGGTTTCGGCGAAGTCGACCAGCTACCGATCGGTGCCGGTGGCTTACGAGATCTTGAAGCGATGCGGCGCGAAGACGATCGAGATGATCCTGACGCACGCCTCTCCGAGCGACGAGCCGTTCGCGCGTAGCAGCCGCTATCTCATCAACGTGTCGCACTAATTCAGGTTATGGCGCCTCGCATTTCGGTTCTGATCCCGGCCCATCAGGCCCAGGACTGGATTGAGCGTGCGATCGCCTCGGCATGGAATCAGACGGTGCCTCCGGACGAGGTGATCGTCGGCGACGACGGATCGCTCGACGCGACCGCTTCGAAGGCCGAGGCCGCGGGGGCCACCGTGCTTCGGCTTCCGAAAGCGAACGGCGCCGTGGCGCGGAACCGTGCCGCCGAACTCGCGCGAGGGGATGTGCTTTTCTTCCTCGACGCGGACGATTGGTGGGCTCCCGAAAAAATCGAACGCCATCTGGAGGTCTGGTCGCGTGAGGATCCGTCGTTCGTCGTCGACGTGGCGCAGAAGGTCCGGCCCGACGGAGCGCATGCCGGGCTGTTGGGCGAGGGAGCCGAAGGGCCGGTCCCTTGGGAGGCGTACCTATCCTGGCAGACCTGGACAAGCGGCTCCAGCTTTTCGGTTCCCAAGGCGCGCTACGAAGCTCTGGGCGGGTTTAACGAAAGTCTCGTTTCGCAGCAAGACGTCGATTTTTGGGTGCGGTGCGCCCATCGGTTCGGTCCGGCTCATCGCCTTGCCGACCCGCAGACGTTCTACCGTCTCTCCCCCGGGGGGGTGTCGAAAAAGCCACGGGACGTCGAGGCGAATCTGCATCGGCTATTCGAAGGGTGGCCTTTTGCCAGCGAGACTCAAAAAACGGATTTTCGCCGCTTGATGCTGTTAACCGCCGCCGGTTTTTCGCGTTTTCCCGAGGCGCTTCGGTACTATCGTTTGGCGGGTTGGCCGATGGGAAGTCTTAAATTTTGGCGTTCGATGGCGCGATCTTTGGTCCGCACCGCACGGCAAGCGCCCGTTCGGGAGTCTGGAAGAAAGTGATCGGAAGCAAGCGCCTGATCTATATCACCGGCGACAGTTATAACAACAGCGGAGACATTGCGATGATCGACGCCTTTGTCGAGGCGTTGCGGAGCGAGGTCGGCGGGGTCAAGATCGTCTTTTTGGCGCACGATCCCGAACGTTTCCGGGGCGCGTTCCCTCACCTTTTGCGCGAGGGGCACTGCGTCGCTCCCAGTGGAAGTCTCGTCATGACTCAGAAGGAAGGCCTGGCACGAGTCGGTCATCTCGCAAAGTGCGCGATCCATCGCCGGACGCCTCGCCCCTCCTTCTCACACGCCGTGGCGTATTGCTGCTGCTGCGAAACCAAGCACCGGAAGTTGCCTGAGGCGTTTCGGAAGTTCAAAGAGACCGTCCAAGGGGCGGACGCCGTGGTCATCGGCGGAGGCGGGGCGCTGACCGACGTATTCCACATGGTGCGACCGACCTATCTGACTGCGCTGACGGCGCATTGCGCCAAGGTGCCGGTATTTGCGGTGGGGCAATCGATCGGGCCGTTTCACTCCAAGGCGAGCCAGTGCCTGATGCGGCATCTGGTGAAGATGTGCCAGTTCTTCCAGTTGCGCGAAGGGACCGGCTCCATGCCGTGGATCGAAAAGATCGGCGCGGACCCTTCCAAGGTAGAGGTCGGGGCCGACAGCGCGATGCTGATCCCGACCGGGGATCCGCACGAAGCCGAAGCCGCGCTGCAAGCCGCTTTCGGCGCGACGCCTTCGCGGCTGATGACGCTCAACCCGAGGTTTTTGCCCGAGTCGAACAAAGGGGTGCCGCTGGAAAAGCACATCGCGCTCTTCGCGGAGTTGGTTCAGGGGCTGATCGATCGCTACGATCTGCACGTCCTCAGCATTCCAAGCCTCTATAAAGCCGTGACGCAACAGGCGGAAAAACCACATATGGACCGGCCTGTCAGTCACCGCATCCGCGAGCGCCTCAAGGACCCGTCTCGGTTCGCGGTGTTGGAGGCGAGTCCCTCGATCCCCGAGGTCAAGGCGCTCCATGCCCGCGCTAAGCTTTCGGTCGGAGTCGGGTATCACCCTTGTCTTTTTGCGCTTTCCGTGGGTACCCCCTGTGCGGTGTTGGGGCCCGATCCCTATTACGGCGTCAAGAATCGCGGCTTGGCCGATCTGTTCGAGGTGCCCGATTTGTACTTCGAGGGGCAAAAGCCGGGCTGGACGAAGACGGTACTCGCTCGCGCCGAAGCAATGCTTGCTCAAGAGCCCGAACTCCGTCCCCGCCTGGTGGCTCGAGCGGAAGCGCTGCGCGACGTCGCGGCGGGCACGGTACAACGCGTCGCCGACAGTCTCCGGTAAGGGATAATTCGATCCTATCGAATGGGATCTGGATGGATGTTGGGTTTAGCGGGCGCCAGGGTATGGATCTTTTCGTCCATCGTTTCCGCGGGGAGCGTCTCCTCGACCATCCGCTTTTCGTAAGGGAGCAGAAGCGTAACGCGGCGGTTGCTGAAGTGGTTTGGATTTTCCGGGACGCGTAAGCGGGTGTCGGCGTAGGCGCTGACTTCGACGATCTGGTGCTGGGCGACCCCGTCCTGGACGAGCAGGCGGCGCATCGCGTTCGCGCGGTCGCTGCTCAGATCCCAGTTGGTGTAGCCTGTGCCGGGGTAAGGACGGGCGTCGGTGTGTCCTTCGATCACGACGGTGCGGTGCGATTGCGTGAGGATGGGAGCCAAACGCTTGATGAGAGCTCGAGCTTTGGGGCGAATCTCGGCTTTTCCGTTTTCGAAGAACACCGCGCCAAGCGTTTCGACGAAGTCGATACGCAGCCCTTCCCCCGTGACCTGCACGTCCACGTATTGCGAGAGGCTTTGAGGGTTGGTATCGTCCCGATGCAGTTCGTTCTCGATTTGGCGCTTGACGACCTCGACCCGCTGCTGATCTTCGATCGTTTGGTTCGGGCGGTCTTTACGCGTCATGGGCGGGACGCCGGGTAGGCTGACCACGGAGGTGCTGCGTTGAAGCGTCTTCATAAACCCGTGCGGATCGTTGAAATAGCCTTGGATCTGAGTGCGCGTGTCGTCGGAGAGCCCCATGATCCAAAGCACCATGAAAAACGCCATCATCGCGGTCACGAAGTCGGCATAGGCCACCTTCCAAGAACCGCCGTGGTGGGCGTGAGGCGCGGCCTTTTTCTTCTTGATGATGATAGGGGTGCCGTCGTTCATGCGGCGGCCTTCTCTTTCACGACACGCTCCATCTCGGCGAACCCAGGCCGCACGGCGGGTTCGACGTTGCGTCGCGCAAATTCTACGCAGGTGATGGGCGATTCACCGCGCGCGAAGCTAAAGAGTGCGTAGCGCAGGCAGTTCAGATATTGCGATTCGGATTTTAAGCGAAGTTCGATCGCCCGGGCCATTGGTTGGAAGATGCCGTAGGCCAAAAGAATGCCGAGGAACGTTCCGACGAGCGCGGCCGCGACGGATTCACCGATCGCGGAGGCGTCGCCTCCGATCTTGCCCATGGTGATGATGACGCCGAGTACCGCGGCGACGATTCCGAAGCCGGGCATCGCGTCGCCCACGGCTTGTAGCGCCGCGACGGGCATGTGCGCCTCTTCGTGAGCGATCTCCAGATCAAGCTCCATCATCTCGGAAAGATCGTGCGGGCCGACGGCTCCGGTAAGGATCACTTTCATCGTGTCGCAGAAGAAGTGGAGCGCGTGATGGTTATTCAAAAAGGTCGTGTTCAGGCTGAGAATCTCGCTCTCTTCGGGGCGCTCGATGTGCTTTTCCAGACCTAACAGGCCCTCTTTTCGGGCCACATTGAAGAGCTGGTACATCATTTTGAGCAGATCGAGGTAGGCAACTTTCGTGAAGGGGTCGGGCTTGAGCAGCCCCATCACCGCGCGGATCGTGGCCGAAAGGTTCTTCATGCCGTTCGCGGCGATGAACGAGCCGATCGCCGCGCCGCCGAGGATGATGAATTCACTCGTTTGCATCAACACGGCGAGCTTGCCGTGGTGCATTAAGTACCCTCCGATCGTGCATGCGAGCACGAAGAATATGCCGAGAAACGTAAACATAGATGGCCGAGACCCAGCATAATTGTCGTGCCATGAACCTGCGATCTTTAGATTCGAAGCTTCGGAATCGTAACTTTATGGTCCGGGAGTCGTCTGGAGGTTAAAAAACGAGGCTCCGATCGCGCGGGGCGGGCGGTTTTCCTGCATAATCAACGCTAATGAGCGTGATCTTGCTAGACGCTGGAGATATGCGCCGCACGCTGGGCCGCATGGCTCACGAAATCCTAGAGGATAATCAGGGCGCCGACGAACTCGTGGTCGTCGGCGTGCTTCGAAAGGGGTGGCCCGTGGCGAAGCGGCTCGCCTTCGTCATGACCCAGATCGAGGGCACGACGATCCCTTGTGGAAAGCTCGACGCGACCGCTTTTCGGGACGACAGCCCCGAAAGCGCGCCGGACGAGACCGAGATTCCGTTCGAGGTCACCGGCAAGAGCGTCATCTTGGTCGACGAGGTGATCTATACGGGCCGAACGATCCGAGCCGCGCTCGAAGCTCTGACCCGAATCGGCCGGCCTCGAAGCGTTCGGCTCGCCGTGCTCGTCGACCGAGGGCATCGCGAGGTGCCGATTCAACCCGATTACAGCGGCCGAAAAGTCCAGACCGCGAAGGAAGATCACATCGTCGTTCGATTCAACGAGTACGACGGAGAGGACGCCGTGGTGCTGGAGCGCCGCGAAGGAGGAGGATAGAATGCCGCGTTCGCTACTAGGCATCCGCCAGCTCGCCAACGAAGAGATCGTCGAACTTTTGGAACTCGGGAAAGAGTTCAAAATGAACGTCTATGCCGGCAAAGCGGTGCCGGACATGCGAGACCAGATCGTGGGGATGTTGTTCTTCGAGAACTCGACCCGAACCCGCGTCTCGTTCGAACAGGCGGCGAACTATCTTAACATGCGCTCGGCGAACTTCGCCGCCTCGACCTCTTCGATGAACAAGGGCGAGACGCTGAAAGACACCGTTCTGACCCTGCGCTACGAGCGTCTGACCGGGCTGGTGATGCGGCATCGCGCCTCAGGCGCGTGCACTCTCGCGGCACGTTTCTTCGGAGGACCGGTGTTGAATGCCGGCGACGGTCAGCATGAGCACCCGACGCAGGCGCTAGGCGACGCGATGACGATTCTCGAGCGGAAGAAAGAGATCAAAGGGCTCAAGGTCGCGATCATCGGCGACGTGGAGCATTCGCGCGTCGCGCGCTCGAACGCCTGGCTCTTGCACAAGCTCGGGGCAGAGGTGCGCTTCGTGGGACCGAGTTCGCTTATGCCGTCGCACGCGTCGATGCTCCCTGGCAAAGTGTGTTACGATCTGGTGACCGGCATTCATCAAGCGGACGTGATCATGTGTCTGCGCCTCCAAAAAGAGCGAATGAATGACGGTCTGATGGGTTCGGTCGCGGAGTACGCCCGGCACTACCAGATCAACAAAGAGGCTTTACGCTATGCCGCCGACGACTGTCTTGTCATGCACCCCGGCCCGCTGAATCGCGGAATCGAGGTCGACGATGTCGCCGCCGACAGCGAGCATTCGGCGATTACCGCGCAGATCGAAAATGGGGTCTTTGTCCGAATGGCCGCACTCTATTGGGTGTTCCAAGACGGCCCCGCGCGCCCCGCGAAATCGAAGAAGGAGACGTCCGCGAAACGATGAGAACCTTACTGAAAAACGGCCGCATCCTGGATCCCTCGCAAGATCTGGATCTCGTTGGCAGCCTGCTGATCGAAGACGACCAGATTTTGGCTTACGGCACGGACCTGAACGGCGCTCGAGCGGACGAAGTGTTCGACTGCACCGATATGTGGATCACGCCGGGGCTGGTCGATCCGCATGTGCACCTTCGGGAGCCTGGCGACGAGCATAAAGAGACGATCGCGAGCGGCACGCAGGCCGCGGCGGCGGGTGGGTTCACCACGATCTGCTGCATGCCGAACACCAATCCAGCGCTCGATACCCCGGCGCTCATCGATTTCATTCTCGACCGCGCGGCCTCGCCCGAGGCGGGCGGCGTGTTCGTCGCGCCCGTGGGCGCATTGACCGTGGGGCTGCAAGGCGAGCAGGTGGCCGATCTCGGTGCCCTGAAGAACGCCGGTATCGTGGCCGCGAGCGACGAGGCCTTTCCGATTCAAAACGCGCTCGTGATGTCCAAAGCGATGACGATGGCAGTTCAGGTCGATCTGCCGATCATGGCGCACTGCGAGGATCTGAGCCTGTCCAAGGGCGGCTGCATGAACGAGGGCGCCGTCAGCGCGATGCTCGGTCTCAAGGGGATTCCCCGCAGCGCCGAAGAGGTCGCGGTCGCTCGCAACTGTCTTTTGTCGCTCCATACCGGCTGCCGTCTGCATGTGATGCGGGTCAGCACCTGGGGCGCGGTCGAATTGATTCGTCAGGCCAAATTCCTCGACGCGCGCGTGACATGCGAGATTTCGCCGCTTCATTTCATGTTTACCGAGGAGCACGTGGGAGAGTTCGACACCCACTTCAAGGTGCAGCCTCCGCTTCGCACGGAGCTGGACATCGAGCTGTTGATGCAGGCGATCGCCGACGGCACCATCGACTGTATCGCGAGCGACCATTCGCCGCACGCGAGTCATGAGGTGGACGTGCCGTTCGATGAAGCGCCTTTCGGCAGCGTGGGGCTGGAATCCGTGGTTGGGGTCACATTAACCCGTCTGACGCATCCGGGGATCATCACCCCGCTCCAGACGATTCGCATGCTCAGCACCAAACCCGCGCAGATCTTGGAACTAGAGGCGGGCACGCTCAAGCCTGGAGGGACCCCCGTGGCACAGGTCACGATCATCGACCCGAACTGTACGTGGACGTTCGACCGGATGAAGACCTTCAGCAAGAGCAAGAACACCGCGTTTCACGGAATGGAACTGAAAGGCAAGACGATGGTGACGATCAGCGGCTCGGAGATCTACCGCGACGCTTTGTTCCCGGAAGATCGTTACACCTACGTGCACTAGGGAGCGTGGGGGGGGGGGGGGG
>JBBCJD010000009.1:0-141258 GCA_037189405.1 bacterium | reverse complement strand
GTCGCCGTCCAAATCCACAAACTGTGGCGTGAACCCGACGCATCAACCCGCAGGGACGGAAGCGACCGCGCCTCCGGCTTGGAACCAGGCGAAGCCTTTGAACTTGGGAGCCTTGTTCGTTCCCTCATTTCGGTAGATGCGCATTTTGCCGTCGCCGAACTGGCCGACGAGCAGTTCCTTCTTGCCATCGCCGTCGTAATCCACATAGAGGGGGGCTGCGTGGCACACGTCCACCGAGATGGGCATCTCGGCATCCTTCACTTGGAAGGGAGGCTGAAATGAGGCGGCAGCGCTCGAAGCGCCGACTGCCAAAGCCGTTGTGACTATCATCGTGGTGAGATCTCCTTGAATGAAAAGAGGCCGCCTTGGTTAGGGGCGGCCATGAGTAGAGGTTGTCCAGATAAGCCGTGGAGGAATGAAAGCCGCGCACAAAGGAGGGCCTTGGAACAATGCCAAGTCCATCGAAAAGAGGAAAGCGCGCGGCATAAAGCCGGGGGGAGGAAGCGCTCTCGCCGACCGGCGAAAGACGCGGGCGATCAGACCGATCGACCGATCGGCGGAGAAGCGGGATTCAAATTAAGCCAGTGACTCATATATCCTTAAAGCCGACCGTTCTTCGCAGACTCTTTATTGTACGCTTTCAAGAAGCGTTTCGGTTCCTCATTTTACAGTCGGGCCTTTCGCACCCATTCCGTACCCTGCGGCGTATCTCGCAATTCGATTCCCATCGCCGCGAGCTCGTCTCGAATCCGATCGGACGCCGTAAAGTCCCGAGCGGCCTTTGCTTCGATGCGCCGAGCCACCATCGCTTCCACCAAGGCGGAATCGGGCCCCTCGTCACGCGCCGCGCGTTCGACGGGACAAAGCGGGCTTTCGGCTCGAACGATCCCAAGCAGCGCGTTAACCCTTTCCAAGAAGCGCTCCGCGCTCGCGGCGGATTCGCCCGACATTTCGGGCCCGGCTTTGTGGATCGTCTTGACCCCTTCGAGCGTCTTGGCGAGCGCGACCGAGGTGTTCAGATCGTCGCACATCGCCTCGAAAATCTCCTGCGCAAGCGGTGCCAACGACGTCCCCAACGCATCCGGTCCCGTCCCGCCGGCGGCCTTCGCCTCTTGCACCAAAAGGTCGGCCGTACGAATCCGTTCGCGATTCCCGATCGCGTCCCGGAGCCCTTGATCGGTGAAATTGAGCGGCTTACTATAGATGCCCGAGATCAGAGCCAGACGCAACGCCAGAGGATCGACGCCTCGTTCTTGCACAAGGTCGCGCACGGTATAGAAATTCCCGGCGCTTTTGGCCATCTTTTCCCCGTTCACCTGCAAGAACCGCGTGTGCACCCACACGTTCGCGAAAGGCTTGCCTGTCAGGCTCTCCGATTGGGCGATCTCGCATTCGTGATGCGGAAAGATCAGATCCTCGCCTCCCGCGTGCAGGTCGATCGTGTCTCCAAGATATTGCCGCGCCATGACCGAGCACTCGATATGCCAGCCGGGAAATCCCCAACCCCACGGGCTGTACCACTGCATCAGATGTTTTTCGTCTTTTTTCCAAAGCGCGAAATCGGAGGGATGTCGTTTGTTCTCGTCGGTCACAACGTCGCGCACGCCGCGCATCAATCGCTCCTGATCGCGATTTCCGGAGAGCTTGCCGTACGCCTCGAACGAACTCACGTCGAAATATACGCCCGTCGGCGTCTCGTAGGCGTGCCCCGCTTGGATCAAACGCTCGACGGCCTGGATCTGTTCGCGCATGTGTTGCGTCGCACGCGGACGAACGCGCGGCTCACGCAGGTTCAGCCGGCGCCAGTCCTCTTGGAAGCTCTCGGCATAATGCTCGGCGAGGTCCCACACGTTCGCGAACGCCTCACCCTCTTTCGAGCGAAGCGCCCGCTCCATCTTGTCCTCGCCGCCCGCGTCCGCCACGTCGTCCTGAGTCAGATGCCCGACGTCCGTGATATTGCTGACGTAGCTCACCTGCCAACCGAGCGCTTCGGCGACGCGCACGATCAGATCCGCCGTCAAAAAAGTGCGAAAGTTGCCGATGTGCGCGTACGAATAGACCGTGGGACCGCACGAATAGAAACGCAGGTGTCCCGCCTCCTGAGGCACGACCTCCTCCACCTTCTTCGTCAGTGTATTGGTCAAACGGAGCGCAGGATCCGGCATAGATTTCATGTTACCAAGCCCCGAGGGCTTAGAAAAGCGTGTTTTGCACCGTCTCGTCCGAACACTCCCCAACCGCATCCTGTACCTCTCTCGGCCCTTGAGCTCTGAGGCGATGCGCCGCTTCCCACGCGCGGCCGATATCCTCGACCATCAAAGAGAATCCGCCGTCCCCGGAAATGTTTTGCTGGCGCAGCACATAAGCCGGATGAAGCGTCGCGATGGCGCACCGGGCGAATTCGCATGGGAAGTAGCGGCCTCGCTCGGCGGTGATTTTAAAATCCTTTTTGATTAAGTTCTTCGCGCTCGGCGCTCCGACGCACAGAATCACCTGCGGCTTCAGGATCCCCAGTTGCGGTACCAACCATCGCCGGCACGCGGCAACCTCCTCCTCGAGCGGCGCACGGTTCACCGGTTTTCCACTCGACCAATCCGCCGCGCGACACTTGACGGTGTTGGTGATATACACCTGACCTCGCGTGAGACCGGCTTCCGCGATCGCTTTGTCCAAAAGCTGCCCCGCCCTTCCAACGAAGGGACGGCCGGTCTCGTCCTCATTCGCCCCAGGCCCTTCTCCGACCAACACCAAAGGGGATTGCGGGTCCCCCTCGCCGAATACCACGTTCGTCCGGCGCAACGAAAGAGGGCACGCCGTGCACGTGCTGGCCTCTTTGGCAAGCAGTTCAAGCGTCACGTTCGACGACCTCCCGTAAACGATCGTAGCTTTCGGTCAGCGATTGGGGCAGCACGCGCGTTTCGCCGATCGTCGTCATGAAGTTCGTATCGCCCCCCCACCGCGGCACCACATGCCAGTGAAGGTGGCTAGGAATCCCCGCGCCTCCGGCGGCGCCGAGATTCGCCCCTACATTGAAACCGTCCGGCCGGTACACGGCGCGGAGCCAAGCAAGTGCCCTGCCGATAAGGCGGTGCGTTTCCAGCAGCGTCGCATCGTCGAGCTCCCCGATCTCAGCGGTGTGCCGAAACGGCGCGACCATCAAGTGCCCGTTGGTGTAGGGGTAGGCGTTCAGCATCACGAATGCCGTTTCGCCGCGATAGAGGATCAGATTCTCGCGGTCCCGATTCTCCGCGGGAAGGTCGACGAAGATACAGCCACCTTTGGGGCTCTCCCCTTTCTCGATGTAGGAGAACCGCCACGGCGCCCAAAGAGTCTGCTGCGGCATCGCTTCTAAAACTACCTCTTTATGGGATTAAGACGCGCTCCGCGAGGATAAGGGCGACAAAATCGTCCACCGGTTCCGGAGGCAGTTGCATCGTCGCGGGCAACAGCCGTCGCCATCCCCGCCGCCGATGAAACTCCCAGTACCGCTCGCGCGCTTGCAGGGTCGTATCCTTTTCGTCCACCACCAAGATCGCCATGCTGGGCTGTGTCTCGCGCACCCGATGTACGATCTCCTTCGAACGAGTTCCCGATCCAACGATGGTCAGCGAATACGGTTCGATCCCTTGCGCCTCGCCGAGCGCGTCCTCGATCGCCTCCGTATGCGCGATTTTGCGCCAGATCAGTTTGAGTGCGCCTTCCCGGTTCCGCCGGACGAGCGCGAAGCCGCACTTAGAGGAACCGGGGTCAATCGCAAGTACGGTCTTTTCGTCCATGGATGTCCCTCGCCCGTTATTTTAGTCCACGCGGAAGCGTAAATACAGAGGATCTCCCGCCCGTGTATCGCTTCGCACGATCGCCGAGACCTTCACCGGACGCCCCCGAACGCGAACGCGCTCGGCCACGTCGAGCATCTCTGCCGTACTCAGCGAACCGAACGACTCCTCTTCCCCGCCCTGGGGAATCATTCGATCCTTTTGCGCGCGGGTCCGAACTTGAATCAAAAGCAGATCGCTGATATCCGCGACGATTTCCGCCAGATCCTTGCTGCCGTCGATGCGCTGCTGCGCGATCACCTCGCCGGCGCGGTACACGAGCGGATTGCGATAGCTGAGGATGTGCAGGCCGACCGGCTCGCCGACCACCGTATTCAAACTGGAGTAAGCGACCAGAACCAGCGGCTCGTCGATGCCCACCGTGGCTTTGACGATCGCCTCTTCCTGCTCGCCCGGCGTCACGACCCGGCCGGTATTCGCCTCTTCGCGTTCCACAAGGATCGCGTCGGCCGCGTTGCGGCTGAGCGCCTCGGTCCGCGCGGCGCGAAGCAGCCGAGACAGGGTTTGGCGCGCTTCCTCGTCGGTCTGTTGGGACGAGACGAAAACGCGTGCGACCTCTTCGTTGACACGGAAAACGACGGGACTGAAGCGAAACGTCTCGGTCGAACCCATCAGACGGCTGTAACGCACGAGTACCCGGTTTAACTCTTCCTGCTTGTCCGCCAGTTCGCCCTTCATTCCATCGAGGCGGATCTGAATCGCTTCGGCCTCTTCGCGCGCTTTTTCAACTTGGAGTCCAAGCGTCGTCCGTTCGGTTTGCAACTTCGAAAGTTGCGCCTGCAGCTCTTCGATCTTGCTCTCGTAGAGCGCGTTTTCTTGAATCAACGTCAGGTTCTGCCGATTCAATTCCTGATGCTGCTCGTCGAGCTGAGCATAGCTTCCGCGCAGCCCCTGAAGCCGCTCTTCGGTCTCTTTGAACGAGCCCTCAGCCTCGCGCAGCTTGGCGAGCGTCACCGTATACTCGCTCTGAACCCCCTCCATTTGAGCGTTCAGCGCGGCGATGCGCGCCGCGGCCTTATCGGCCTGGGCTTGAAGCGCCCCCCGCTCCTCGCGAAGTGAGCGAAGCTCCTTACCACTGCGATCCAGCTCCTGCTGGATCTTGCCCAGAGCCCCCTCCTGCCCCTCGATCTGCGCTTCGAGCGTATCGTTCTGAAGCTCCAGCGCATTATTCTTATCCCGCAGCTCCGCGCTGCTTTTTTGATACTCGACCACCTGTCGCAAGGCCTTTCGGCCCTCTTCGACCCACTGCCGGAAATCTTTGCTGACGCCCATCAAAAGCAGCACGGTCAAAAAAGGAATCAAGATGCCCGCGGCGACGGTAAGCAGCCCGGCGGTATGCCTCGGACGCAAGCCGAAGATACTGAGCCGCTTCTTACCGAGAACGCGCCCAAGCCGGTCCGCGAAATAAGCGATCGCGCCGCCCATCAATACGACCAGCACCAAAAAGCCGAGGCTTATCGTATCCAACGCGCCTCGCTTAGAGCGGCCCGCTCCATCCACGACCCCGAGGGGCTCATGTGTTTCGCCTCCAAAGGATCACCCCGGCGACCAGGAGCCCGATCAAGTTCGGGGTGAAGCTCGCCGCGTAAGGCGGGATCATGCCGCCCATCGCGCATAAGTTCATGACGTTGATGAGCGCATAGTAACAGAAAATGATCGCGATGGAAAGGGCGAAGCCCGTCGCCGTTCCCGTCCGGTGGTTGCGAATCCCGAGCGGCGCGGCGAGCAGCCCATAGACCAGCGCGGCGAGCGGCAGCGCGATCTTGTTCCAATACCCGTATTCCATATTCGCAAGATCAGGCGGAGTCACATCCCGATCCCGCCGCGCCGCCTCGATCTGCCGACGCATCTGCCCCATGCTCATCGAATCTTCGTCCATCTCACGCCGCGCGAAGATATCCTCCGGCGTGAATCCGAACCGCGGTAGGTTCGGCGGCCAGGCTCCCTCCTGCAATTCGGTGAGGTACGAACCGTCCGCGGCGAGCAGCTTCGCCCGACCCCGAATCCGCCAACCGGTCCCGGATTCCAAGAATTGGGCGCCGTCGTACTCGAACTCGTCCGCGACTAAAAACGTGCTGGGCTGCCCGTCGGTCCCATAGATCGTGGCGGTCACGTGGCGCAACGTGCGCGAACGCAAATCGAAATCTTTCGCGGTCACATAAGCGACCAGCTTGCCGTCCTTTTTGATCGGGTAGCTGGCGTCCTGAAATGCGCTGGCATCGAGGGTTTTGGCGATCCGGTTTTCGAGTGCGACCCGGGCCACCGTCGCTCGTGGAACCAACCACTCGTTGATTCCGAAGGCGACCAACCCGACCGTCAGCGAAAATCCCGCGACCGGCATCATCATCCGAAAGAGGCTGGCCCCGTTCGCGCGGAGCGCCACGATCTCGCTATCCGAGCTGAGCCGCCCGAACGCCAGCAGCCCCGCCAGCAACATCGCCATCGCGAAAGTCTTGACCATCGTCGTCGGAAGCACCAGCGAGGAGAACTGGAACACCGACCACGGGTCGATCCCCTGCACCATGTATCGCGTGATCCGAAAAAGGTAGGTGGCCGCGACGGTCAAAACCGTAAACATCGCGACTCCGAAAATCCACGGCCCGAGCAACTCCGAGACGATCAAACGATCGATTCGTTTCAAGGAGTCTCGGTCTCCTCACGATCGGGGCGCTCCCCCTCTTCGGAAACGCCGCTCTCGGGCGATCGATGCGCGCGAAACTGTTGGCCCAGATAAAATTTGCGCACCATCGGATCGTCCGCGACCTGCTCGCTGGAGCCTTCCGCGATGATCTTGCCGTCCACCAAAATATAGTTGCGGTCGGTGATTCGCAGCGTCGCCGCCACGTTATGGTCGGTAATCAAAATGCCGATACCGCGATCCTTGAGCCGAAAAATGATCTCCTGAATCTCCTCAATCGTCACCGGGTCGATCCCCGTAAACGGCTCGTCGAGCAGAATAAACTTCGGCGCGGTCGCGAGCGCGCGGGCGATCTCGACGCGGCGGCGCTCACCGCCCGAGAGCACGTTGGCTTTCGAATCCAGGAGCCGGGCGACGTGCAACTCTTCGGCGAGTTCCACGGCCCGCCGGTTCAAAGCCTTGCCTCGCATCCCAGTGAGTTCCAAAGCGAGCTTCAGATTGTCGCGTACCGAGAGCTTGCGGAAAACGCTCGCCTCTTGGGGAAGGTAGCCGATCCCGCTGTGCGCCCGGCGGTACATCGGCCAACGGGTGATCTCCCGCTCATCGAGCAATACCTGCCCCTGATTCGGTCGCACGAGCCCGACGGTCATATAAAAGGTCGTGGTCTTCCCTGCGCCGTTCGGGCCAAGCAGCCCGACGACCTCGCCTTGCGAGATCTCATAGCTCACCCCGTCCACCACATGACGGCCACGGTACGTCTTCACCAGGTCCTTGGCAACGATTTTCAAGGTTTGCTTTTGAAGCGGATGACCGCATCCTCCATCTCGGCGGCCTCGACCGCGCCACCCTCGGTCACGTTGAGCACGGCGCGACTCGCCTCAGCTTCTCGAAAGTCGAGGCCGTCGCTCACGATTTTAACCCCACCCGTCAAGGTCAACTGGGTCAGACGCCCCACGCGCTTCATCGCAAGGGTCTGGGCCGTGGCCGTCGTGGTGGTCTTCTGCCCGTTGCCTTCCTGAACCGTCACGACGACTTTCGCGTTTCGGTTCAGGGTCGCTTCGCGAAGCGCGCTCTGCGGGCTCGTCCCCGCCGGAGCGCTTGCCAGAGGCGCGAGTTGCAGCGTGGCCTCCTCGCCGGTTAAAGCGATATTTCGAGGGATCCCCGGCTCGTCGCTCAATACACGCACCGATCCGCGCAGGCGTACCTCGTCGTGCTGAGTTCCGGCGGCGTAAGTCAGAGTGTCTCCGAACGCCTCCAGCGTTTGGCGACTCGCTCCGGCACCTCGGTCGGCAAAAAGTCGCACCGCGCCCTTGGCCGTCGCCGATTGCAGGCGGTAGCGCCCGGCGCTCGAGCGGACGAACCCTTCGACGGCGTTCGCGCGCAGTTCGATGCCTTGGCTATGCGAAATTAAAGTCCCAGGATTGTCTCTCCCTTCGAAGCGCATGCCGTCTTCCTGGCGCTCGTACTTGATGCTCTTAAACCGAACCTCGAAATCGTCCCGTTGGACCGCCCAAACGCTCGCGCCGAGCGCCAAGGCCAGCGCCAATCCGATCCCCACTTTTCCGCGTTGCATCTTCATCGATTCTTTTCCGACTCATCCAGCATATCCGGTGTCGCGATCCGGGAGAGGTCCGGACTCGCCCAAATCTCATCATAGGTCAGTGTCAACGGCACCGCCTCACCTGCGAATCGCACCCGGCCTCGGGCCTTGATCCACGGTCCGCTCGCGTCCCAAACGATCGAATCGCACACCATCGCCGCGTCGAATTTGAGCGCCCGGATTTCGATTCCATCGCTTAAAGTCAGACGTTTCTCCTTCTGCTGCGCGACGGCTCTCCCGGCCGAGAATTCGCTGACCTTCTCGCCGTCTTGAAACAGCGCCCCTTTTGCTTGCTTCAACGCACCGACCGAACCCCCTTCGCTCTGAAACGCGACCTCGGCCGATTCCCAGGCGACCTCCCAGAGCGGGCGATGCCCGCCTTCGGTTTGAAATGCCGTGCTTTTGCCCGGCCCCGAGTTCATCTCGAAGGTCATCGGGGGCGACTCCTTCTCTTTATCGGGTCGAGGCGACGGTCTCCCGCACCCCATTCCCAAAGCCGCCAGCGCGCAAAGCGTTACGAGAGCATGGGAAGCTGTGATCCCTCAGCCCTCCTCGCCAACCGTCCGGCGTGCTGTCCGGCCAACTGCCCGCACGCCGCGGCGATATCGTGTCCTCGCTCGACTCGCTCCGTGACGTTGACGCCCTCTCGCTCCAGGATTTGGCGAAACATTCGCACGCGCGCACGTTCGGGGCGTGCGAACCCTTGGCCCGTATCGACCCAGTTAAAGGGGATCAAATTGACCACACTGGGCACCCCGCGCATCAGCTTCGCCAACGCTTGCGCCTGCTCGGGCGTGTCGTTCACCTCTTGGATGAGGAGATACTCGATCGTAATCTTGCGGCCCGTCGCAGCCTGATAGGCCCGCATCGCCCCCATCACCTCCGCGACCGGCCATTTGTGGTTCACGGGCATCAAGCGCGAGCGCACCTCGTCGAGCGGCGAATGCAGCGACAGCGCGAGATGGATCGGCAGTTTGCGCTCAGCGAGCTGCCGGATCTGCGGCACAAGCCCCACCGTCGAAACGGTCAGATGCCGATAGCTCAGCCCCACCTCGTCGTGCAATAGACGAAGCGCCGTGAGGAGGTTCGGTAGGTTCAAAAGCGGCTCGCCCATCCCCATAAACACCACATGCCCGATGCGGCGAGGGCTAAGACGCTGCAACAATAGGTATTGGCCCAGAATCTCTCCGGCCGAAAGGTTACGCTCGAAACCGCCCAGGCCCGTCGCGCAAAACGTGCAGCCCATCGGACAGCCCACCTGACTGCTGAGGCAACACGAAACCCGATCTTCATAGGGAAGCAGGACGCATTCGAACACCTGCTGGTCTCCCCGGTGCACGAGCAGCTTCTCGACCTCGTCAGAAGAGCGTAGGTGCCGGGCAACGGTCAGGGGCTGGATCTCGAAGCGCGCCTTCAATTCGTCCCGAAAGGCCGGAGGCAAGTCGGTCATCGCCTCGAAATCGTCGACCGCCCGGGCGTAAAGGTGCCGAGCGATCTGTTTCGCGCGCATTCGGGCTTGAGGAACATCGCCGAGCGCATCTTGAATCTCTCGGACGTCCAACCCGAGCAGGCAGTCTTTAGGATCCGGCAATATCCCCATAGTTTACCTTTGTCCCTCGCTTTCTCCTTCCCACGCCGCCGAGGCGCGCTCCGCTCCGGTTTCTTACGCTATGCTGGGAGGGATCGACCTATGCTGATCTCCGTCTTTTTCGCGCTTTTGGCGACCCCGGCCCGTCTCGTGTCCGTCACGGACGGCGATACCTTTCGCGCGCGTATCGGAGGTGAAACCGTACGCGTGCGACTCTATGGCATCAACGCGCCGGAACGTGACCACCCCCTCGGGTCGTTCGCCACCCGCCGGCTCGAAGAGATCCTGCCCCGCGAGGCGATCGTGGTGCCGCTGGGCACCGATCCGTACGGCCGCACGTTGGCCTGGGTCGCCGCAGGCCCTTGGAACGTCAACGAACGTCTGGTCGAAACGGGAGCAGCCTGGTGGTTCCGCCGCTACGCACCCCACTCCGAGCGCCTACGATCCGCCGAAAAACGGGCCAAATCGGCCGGCCAAGGCGTATGGAACGATGCATCTCCGCTTCCGGCGCATCGAAATTAACGGAAAAATAACGCTCAATGCGCTCAATAGAAAAGGGCGGGGCGTTTATCAGCCGTTTCGAAGCCCCGACACAAGCGATGGACGTTTCGATGGACCCGAGCCCGATCTCAGCCGACCCGGACGCCCCGGAGACCTCGCCTCTCTGGCGGATCGAGCTGTTCGGCGGTCCCCGCGCGATCGGCGACGGGAAGATTCTGACCAAGTTCCAAACGCACAAAACCGCGGCCCTGCTCGCCTACCTCGCGCACCATCTGCGCCGCACCCACGGCCGCGAAGAGCTGATGGGCCTCATTTGGAGCGAGGGGGACTACTATGCCGTCAGCAACCGCTTTCGGCAGGCGCTTTGGGCGCTTCGGCGACAGCTTGAGCCTCCGGGCACTGAGCCCGGATCGGCGATCCTCGCCGACAAATACACCGTTCGGCTGAACCCGCGCACCGTGCAAACGGACGTTCACGCGTTCGAAAACGCACTCGCTCACGCGAGCAAACTCGTCCTGGCCAAAGAGAAGCTCCCCCATCTTAAACAGGCCGTCGATCTTTACCGAGGCGAGTTCCTGCCCAGTTTCTACGAGGAGTGGGTCGAAGACGAGCGTCAGCGGCTGGCCTATCATTACGGCACGGCGCTCGATGCGTTGAGCGCCGCCTACGAACAGACCGGCGAGACCGGTGCGGCAATCGATTGCGCGCAACGCGTGATCGCCCTCGACCCGTATGCCGAAACGGCGCATTGCCGGCTGATTCGGCTGCTACTCGCCGGGAGACACTATGCTTTAGCGGTCCAGCAGTTCGAAACGCTGGAAAAGGTCTCCCGCCACTCCTTCCAAGGCGCGTTGAGCCTCGAAGCGGAAGCCCTTCGCGCATCGGTCCAAGAAGCGCGCTCCCTCGCCGCGGAACCGGTCGCGGTCGTCTCGTCCACCGCCTCATCCCCGCCGCAGCCGCACCTGCCCGTCCGCCTGTCGCGATTCTTCGGCAGAGAGAAAGAACAAACCACGGTTCGGGCGCTGCTCGCCGAAGAAACCCGGCTCGTCACGCTGCTGGGCGCGGGTGGGTGCGGAAAGACCCGCCTCGCGCTGGAGCTCGGCCGCGCGCTCAACGACGCGTTTCAAGGCCGGGTGTACTTCGTACCGCTCGCGGATCTCACCGAGGCCTGGATGATTCCCAGTGCGATATTGGAGGCACTTCTTCCCAATCAAGACGAACCTCGAAGCGGAACCGACCCGATCCGATCCGTCGTCGAAGCACTCGAACCGCTCCGCAAGACGCTGGTCATTCTCGACAACTTTGAACACCTCGCCGAGGAGGGGGCACTCTATGTCCGCCAGCTTCTGGACGCGGCCCCGGAGCTGTCCTGCCTCATCACTTCCCGCCACCGGCTTCGATTGGAGGGGGAGCGAGAGGTCGCGATCCGTCCCCTGGAGACGCCCCCGATCCCTCAAAAGGGCCGGCGGCCCAGCTCCGCCGCGCTCCAAGCGCTTCCCGAATTTTCCAGCGTGCAGATGTTTCTGGACCGCGCTCAAGCGGTCTCCCCCACGTTTCTGCTGACACCCGAGAACGCCGAGACGATCGCACAGCTCTGCAACCGCCTCGAAGGGATTCCGCTCGCAATCGAACTGGCCGCGGCTTGGGCCTCGACCCTTTCGCCCCAAGAGATTCTGGAGCGACTTTCGAACCGGCTGGACCTTTTGGTCAGCAAGAGAAAAGACGCGATCGCACGCCACCGCTCGCTTCGGAGCGCGATCGACGGAAGCTACGAACTGCTCGGTCCCGATCCCCGCCGCCTGCTCACGACCCTCGCGGTGTTTCGAGGCTCTTGGACTCACGAAGCGGCGTTACGCGTCTGGACGAAAACCACCGAGATCGACCCCGAAGCCTGGCCCGAACAGCTTCGATTCTCCGAACTGCTCGAAGAGCTTCAGAGTAAAGCGCTGATTCTGACGGACGAATCGCATCCGGGCGCGACAATGCGGTTCCGCATGCTGGAGACGCTCCGCGACTACGCCCTGGAAAAGCTTTCGCCTGAGGACGCGCCCAAAGCCTTTAGCGCGCACGCGGAATATTTTCTGGCCTATGCGGGCACGGCCGAGCTCGAACTTCGCAAATCCTCCCAAGTCGATTGGCTCCGAAGCATCGACCAAGATCTGGACAACTTCCGATCGGCGATCCGGTGGAGCCTCGAAAAAGACGACGGCGCGCTCGGCCTTCGCATCGCCGACGCGCTCTATCGCTATTGGGATACGCGCGGTCTCCAGATCGAAGCACGCCAATGGTGCCAGCAATGCCTGGAGCGCGTCGGGCGCGCAGGGCTCGAACCCTACTGGATCGCGAACGGCCTGCTCTCGATCGCCTACGCGCACCTCAACCTCGGCGATCTGGAGGAGGGGGAACTGGCCTTGCAAGAGGCGATGGACCTTTTCGTTCAAATCGAGGACCGGTTCTTCGAGAGCACCTGCCTGATGGATCTGGGCACCCTTCGCGCCAAACGCGGCGACTACGCCGGACAGATGGACTATCTGGCTCAGAGCCGTGTCCTTGCCGAAGCGCTGGGGGACGAAAGCCTCCTGCTCACGCATTTCGATCAAACGGGGATCTGCCTATCTCATCTGGAACGTCACGAAGAGGCGCTCGATGCCCTGCGGCAAGCGCTGCTGATCGCCAACCGGCAGCGCGACCTGCGCCAAATCGGCTATGTCTCTCTCGATCTCGCCGAAGCCACCCTCCACGCGCGAAGCTTCGACGCTTGCCGGCACCACGCCAATCGAGGGCTCGAATTCGGGCGGCAGCTGCGCGACGGATACATCGTCAAAACCGCCCAGATCCTGGGCGCGCTTCAAGCCCACGCTCTCGGACGGCCCGAAGCCCTCCTCCAAACGGCGCTCCCCCTCCTGCCCTCGCTCGATCGGCACTTCAAACGGAATCGAGAGCTTTTCTTCACGACGCTTTTCGCGCTGGGGGTCGCGGCGATCTGGCAAGGCGCTCCAGCCCCCGGCCTACTCACGATCGCGCTGGCTCGCCGGAGGCACCGTGAAACGGGCCTCGGCCTCCAAACCTGGGAGCGCGACGCCGTTCAAGCGGTTCTCTCCGAAGCACGGGGGACGCTCGGCGACGCCCGGCTCGAGGAACTGCTGCGATGGGGCGAAGGGCTGACGCTTCGCGAAATTCAACGTGAGCTCGAAGACGCCCTGCAAAATTAGTCGCCGTTATTTTCCGGCCAAACCAACTTCGGACCGCCAAGGTGGAACCCGTGCGTTTCGTAAAAGCGAATCGTTCGCGGCTGGTGTCGAGGCGCGCAGACCTCCAAACGCTCCCAGCCTCGCTCGATCGCGATCGCCTGTGCGGCGCGCATCAACTCACCTCCGACCCCCGCCGAACGCCACTGGGGCACGACATACCCCTCGTTCACGATCCCGTAGCGCCCTCCCGCGTACACCGCTTGCGATTCAACCAGCGTCAGCACGCCGCATGCGCTCCCTAGCCTCTGGCTCGCGAACAGTACGACCCCCTCGGGCAGAGCGAGGAACCGTTCGGCCGCTCGTACCATCTGCGGCAAACGCTCGAACGCGCTCCCGCCGAGGTCCTCGACCAGTTGCGCCACGAACTTCGCCAAAAGAGGCGCGTCCCCGAGCACCCCTCGACGGATTTCGAAGGGGGCTTCCGGCCCGGAGCCGATTCTCACCGTCAGCGCGATGGCTAGCCACCCCCTCGAGATTCTTTTTCATAGGGACGCGTGAGAAACCGATCTACCATCGCGAGCGATTGACGCATCGCCGAGACGCTCATCGCGTCGTCGCAGGAGAGCGCCGCCTGAAGCCGCGCGCGAAGCCGAAAGCCGATCGCTTCGACCCATCCTTCCGCGAGCAGCCGCGTCTCACTTCGCGCCCCTTTCGTCGACTCATCCGCAGGATCGGCAAGGCACATCAGAGCGACCAGATAGCCCCGCTGCACATCTCGGCGCGGCACCGAAATCGCTTCGCCGGTAGCGAACTCTCGGTAGATCGCGTCGGTCAGCGAAGCGAAATGGCCCTCCAGCGCATAAACGTCGGGCGTCCCGGCCAGGCGATAGGCGTTCTCGGCGATCCGGTTGGTGATCTCGGGGGAGATCAGATGGTTCGCCACGCGAATCATCTGATCCGACAAGATGCGGCGCATGGGAGCATCCCAGCTCGGGCTCCGCAACGTGAACGTCAAGCGCACATCGGGAGGGATGGCGAACGAATCCGGCTGTAAAAAGGTGGTTTCCAAAAAGGCCATCGCCTCCCGCTGCAACGACGCGCTCACCGGCCGAAGCGCTGTTCCGGCGCCCTCGTCCCCACGGAAGCTGCGCCGCGCCTGCACGCCGCCGACGAAACGGGCGGCTTTCTCCGCCTCGGCCAACATCGCGTCGAAGCATTGCAGCACGACGAGCGTTCGCGTCTCATAGCTTTCTCCCGGTTTCGGAAGCTCTCGGTACGCATACTCCAGCACCTTCTTCGCCAGCTCCACCTGCTTTTGGGAGTACCGAAGGGGGTCCGCCCCAAGATCGAATCGCACCCCGTATGGGTTGAACCGGTCGGCGTCCTCGTCGGTCGAGTAGACCAACTCGGGCCGGCCGCTCTGACGCGCGAGCGCCGCGAGCCCCTCCGCCTCGTTCGTTCCGAAATCGCCGTAACCGTAGCGAATCGCCCAGAGATCGTACGGCCCCAGTTGGTCGTTGAAGAGCCTCCCCCGCCCCTCTAGCAGGGCGATCCCGTTCACCGGCGCATAGTCCATGACGCTCGCCGCGATCGGTTTGCCCGAAGCCAAATCCGAGGTCGGCACCCATCCGGAGGCCGAAAAGTTGTGACGCAGCCCCAGGCAGTGGCCGATCTCGTGCGCGACGATCGCAATCACATAGTCGCGGGCGAACGTCTCGCGGTCGATCTTCACCCCGGGAAGCGCCCGGCTCGCCAGGAGCGCGAGCGAGGCCGACCCCGTCAGCTCGCGGGCATAGCTGCACGCGCACGCATGACCGGGCTCTGCTTTTGCGAACCCGATCGGGCGCATCGTTTCGCGGGTCTCTTTGCCTTGGATCGCGGCGACGAGGGCGCGATTCATCCCCTCGGCCTCTTGTCCGACGCGTTCCGCGACGATCTGGCCGTAGTACCCCTCGAGCTGGGCGATCATGTTGCCGTCGATCGAAATACCCGCGCTCAAGATCTGCCCCGTCACCGGATCGGATCGGAAGTGGGAGATCGCGTAGGGTGAATCGGCGCTCATCACCCATCGCACCACGTTATAGCGTCCGTCGGCGTGATCGTAATCCGGTCCCATCGCCTCGGCCTCTCGGATCTCGAACACCCCTTTGTAGCCGATCGCCTCGAACGCCGGGGACCAGCGAAGGATTCCTTCGCGCACCGCCGCGCGCCACTTCTTCGGAATCGTCGAATCGAGCACCCAAACCAGCGGCTTCGTGGGCTCGGAAAGCGTCGCGCGGGGGTCCTTCTTCCGCAAGTCGTACCGAAGGATCCACCGCTCGTTCCGGTCCACTTCGTAAAAGCGGTCGAAACTGAAGAACTCTTGGGTGAAATACCCGACGCGTGGGTCGAAGGCCCGAGGGCGATACCCCGTCTCCTCGCGATAGAAAAGCTGGTAGCTCACTTCAAGCGGCATCCCGTAGAAAAACGACGCGTGATTCGGAAGCTCCGGCCCCGAAGTGATCGGCGCGAGGGGCGTACCAAAAGGCAGCAGCACCCGAACGACCGAATTCGTTTCAAAACCCCGAATTTGCCGAATTTCGATGCGGTCTTTGGGCAGTTGGTAACTGACCTTGAACTTCTCCTGGAGCAGCTTCTGCAAGCCGAAAAGCTCGCCCGTGAACATCTCGGTTACGTTCGCCAGCAGCTTCTTCGACCCGGGGTGCGATTCAACGATCGGATAGCGCGCGACAGCGCCCTCGGGAAAGCTTCGATCATAGGCGGGCCGAAGAGGATGGTCTTTGCCGATGCGATACTTCAAGTTGGGCCGAATCAGCGTGAGCTCCTCCCCCTCCCGCTCCCACCGAAAGAGATCGAGCGGAAATTCGCCCAAGGGCCAGCCGGCCTGCACGATCGACGCCGACGCCCCCGTATGAAAGGTCGCCTGAAAGAGAAACGTCTGACCGAGCCGGTCTTCCGGCAGCTCGAGCAAAATCTCGGAACCGCGACGATAGAACGTAAACGGCCCATCGAAACGCTCCAGATCCTTGACGGCCTTCTCGTACGAAGCCGCCGGGTCCTTCTTTTCGAGCGGAGGCTTTCCACTCTCGGTTGCCGGCGCGGCAGAAAGAGGCGGCGCGACGACGAGAGCCGTCCAGCCGGCGAGGCAAAAGCGTGTGATAAGCATTCGATTCATCGGTTATTTTCCTGTTCCGTAGGAGCGGCTGAGCCCCCGATCCAAAAGCGCTTCGCACGATCGCAGGTGAAGCACGGTCGCGGCATCAAGGCCGCCGGGGTCGCGAAGGCGCGCGGCGTACTGCTCCCGTATTTCGAGGAGGTTGCTCCGAATCGCATCGGCGACGTCGGTCAACGTGCCAAAATTCGTCACCCGCCCGATCGGGTCCCAGCGGATCAAGGCCTCGAGGTACGCCCGCTGCAACGCGCGCCGGATCGGCCCGATCGACTCTCCCGCCTCCAAATCCGCGCAGATATGCCGCGTCAGAGCGTCCAGGTACTCCTTCGTCGTCAACCCGTCCTCCGGCGCGCGCGACCAGTTCTCGGCCGTCCCATAAAGCCCGAACATCAACAGATCGTTCAACACCGCAGCTTGCATGCGGATCAGTCCGGCCTCCAAGCTAAGCGGAGCGTGGCTGGCGGTCATCAGGCTGAGTTTCACCTCGGGACTCACGCGGATGGGCGCAGCGGACATCGAGGTGCGAAACAGCGCGTCCAAAAGGCGCAACGTCGTCTCTTTCGGGATCGGACGAATCGTCGGCACCTCCCCCACATCCCCTTTGAAGTTCCGGTTGCGGCGCGTGCGGCCCATAAAGCGCGTGGCGGTCGCCCCCGCCCCCGCGATCCCGTTCAAACACTCGCCCACCCGGCTGGCGTACATCGTGGGACTGAGCGCGCCCTCGCCGTCCGCGAGTAGCTTCTCCAGCAGGCGGGCATACGCCTCTCCGGTCTTGATCGCATAGGCGACCGGGTCGCTCGAACTGTCGAAGCGCATCACGTAAGGGTCCGCCCAAAGGTTGCCGAAGAGGTTGTAGACATCTTCGTCGCTCATATAGGCATGCCCCGGTTTGCCCGATTCGCTCGCGATCCGCAACAGATGCGGCCGCTCCTCCTCGGGGGTGTGCCCCGGCAGGTCGGTGTACCCATACCGCACGGCGAAAAGGTCGTACGCCCCGATCGAAGGGTTGAAAAACACTCCCGATCCTTTCAGTACGGCAAGCATATTGACCGGCGTGTAGTCCATCACACTGGCCGCGACGCCCTGCTCCGCGACCAGGCGATCGTCCGCGAGCTGCTCCAGGCTCAGATGCGTCGAAGCGATGAAGTTGTGCCGCAGCCCCAGGCAATGCCCGATCTCGTGACAAACCACGTCGGAGAGGTAGTCCTCGGCGAACTTCTGTCGATCCGGCTTTCGGGGAGCCAAAGCGTTCAGATACGTCCACGCCATCGAGGCTGATTCCGCGAGGCCCTCCGCATAAGCGCAAGCCCCCATCCCCGGGCCGTCGTGCGCGCACGCCGCCTGCCCCGGCAGCCCCGTCTCGCGAAGCGGTTCCACCACCCCGTCGAACGAGCGGAAGATCGACGCCACCATATTCGCGTCGACCGTCACGCTCGCGCTCAGAATCTCGCCCGTCCAAGGATCGGGACGAAACAGCGCGACCGCGAACGCGGTTTCCGGGCTCAGCGTCCAGCGAATCACGTTGTACCGCCCGTCCGCGTGGTGATAATCCGGGTCGTTCGGCGCGTCTTGAACCACAATCGCCTCGCGATATCCGATCGCTTCGAACGCCTTGTTCCAACGCAGCACACCGCGCCGAACCGCCCCCCGAAACTCGGGTGGGATCGACGGGTCCAAGGTCCAAACGATCGGTTTGACCGGTGGCGACAACGGGGCGGAGGGATCGCGCTTTCGCAGGTCCCACCGAAGGACCCATTCGGATCTTCGGTCCGTTTCGTAGAATCGGTCGAAGTCGTAGAGGCTCGAAGTGAAATAGCCGACGCGCGGGTCCGCCAGGCGGGGGCGATAGCCCCGGTCGACGCGATATTCCCAACGCTGAACCAACTCCACAGGAACGGTCGCCGTGCGATCCATATGGGAGGGCGCCTTGCGCGCTGTGTACTCAAGCTCGGCCACCACGACCGCGCTCGTCTCAAAGCTCTTCAATCGCTGGATGCGCGTTCGCTTTTTGTTCAGGGTGCCCTCGACGAGGCCTCCGAGCGTATGGTGCATCCCGAACAGGTCCTCGTTCAAAAACGGAGTGACGTTCGCAAGCCAAAGCCCCCGGTCTGGATCGCGCGCTTCCACTTTGAGCGAAAGCACGGGAGATTCCGGAAAGCTCCGCCGAAGCGCCTCGGCGAGTTCGTTTTGAGCTCTCCACACATACGTTTGATGCGGGCGATAGACCGCGATCCGATCGCCCGCTCGCTGAAAACGATAGAGCAGCGAGAACATCATCGGCTGAGGCGAACCGGCTTGCGCGTTCATCGCCTCGACGCCCGTTCCCAAACTCATGTGGCAATAAAATGGGCGGCCGAAATCCCGCTCGTGCAATTCGAGCAGAAGCTCCTCGCCGCGCCGATAGAACGGAAACGGCCCGTCGAGCCGTTCCAGATCTCGGACCGCGGCTTCGTAAGCCTCAGCCTCCGAGGCCTCTTCGGCGATTGCGGCCGATGCCGTCGCGGCCAGCGAGAAGCTCGCCGCAAGAAACGCGGCACCGAAGCGAAAAGATCGTAAGAAGGGTCGAATCATCGTTTCACACAAGTCCGTCGAACCCACTCTAGCGAGGGGGCGTTAAAAGAGCGTTAGAAGGCTCCGACGGGCACGGGCACTCCCCTCGGGCTTCCCGTACAAGGCCTTCGAGCAGATCGATCGCCTTGATCGCGTCCGCCGCCGCGACCAGTAAGTGATCTTTCAAAAAAGCGCACTGGGGCACGATCGAGATGCCCGCTTCGGCCAACCGCTGCGCGGCGGGGCTGAAATAACCGTGCGCCGCCAAATCGACGTCTAGGTCGAATGTAATCGCCCGGTACGGCCCCGAGACATCGACTCCCGGAATCGGATCCGCGTGCCAAAGCTCTTCGGGAAGCGTCAGCGAGACCTCATCCCGCTCGATCACCACGGCTCCGAATCGCTTCCCGATCAGGAGAAAGCGCTTCAGAGCCGATTCAAGCTGTGCGTGCGACACGCTGATAAGCAGCAAGTTCTCCGGCCAAAGCAACAGCCGGGTTTTTGCCCACAAAGGCCTTATAGCGTCGTTCACAAAAGGAGTGTAGAGAGGGCCCCTTCGGGATTAACGCAAAAATAACGCTCCATGCGTAAAGTCCCTTCTGAGTCGCGCTACGACCGGTCTCAACGCCTCTGAACTCAGAGATCGTCTTCGAAACCGGGCTAGCACGAACTCGACCCTTATGACACAGCGTTGGCACGGTCATCCGCAAGAGGCCGTGCCTTTTTTAGAGGAGAGGCGTTCGTGAAACCGATTGTTCGATTTTCCCGTGCCAGCGCGGGGCTTGCAAGCCTCACACTGGCCCTTGTCGTCATCCCCACGCTCGGCTTGGCCGAGACTCCCGACCCCGAAGCGTTTCTACGAGAGATGCAACAGCTCGACCGAGAGATGCAGGAAAAACTTCGTGTGCCTACCGAAACCGGCTCACGCGTCGATACCCGCCCCATTCGAGAAGCGATCCGCAACCGCTCGCTCGCCTTTCTGGCCCAAACCGATCCCCTCTCTTCCCCCCGAGAGACGGCTTACGCCTGGGCCAAAGTCTATCGGCTCACCGACGATTTCGCCTCGGCCTACGCGATGACGCTTCGCTACCTGGAAAACCCTGGAGCGCCCGAACAACAAGCCGCGACCCGCGACGCCCTCGACTTCGCGTTTTTCAGCCGCACCCCAGACCATCGAAAAGTTCAGCAGATTCTCGAGACCCGCTATGAGCTCAGTTCATCCCAAGACGCGCATTGGCTCAGTGGGTGGGTTCGGCGCTACGGCCCGTACCTGCGCCTCACGAGCCTTGAGCAGGCACAACACCTCTCGGCCTGGACGTTCGATCGAATCGCCAAAAAGCTTTCGAAGGATGCGGCGGCGTCCGCGCTGCTCATGCTGAAGGAATTCGACGCTTGGTTGTGGATGGAGGCCGACCGCCCCCACAAAGCCCTTGAGGCGATCGACCAAGCGTTTCCTTACACCCAGCCCGACACCTGGCCTCGGCGCGATCTCCAAAACACCCGCAAGATGTACGCGATGCTCGGTAAACCGGCCCCACCCCTCGGCGTCGGGCGTTTTCACGGGGCCTATACCCCCCTGCCGGAACTCAAAGGACACGTCGTCCTATTGGACTTCTTCTCACATTGGTGCGGCCCCTGCAAAGCTGCCTATCCCGGGCTCGGCAAACTGCAAAGCGAACTCGGCTCCAAGGGCGTTCAGGTCTACGGCATCACCACCTATTACGGCTATTTCGGGGAACACAAAAAAGGCACTTGGTGGAACACCTTGCCCGATGGCACCCGCGTGCCACGCGAAGGCGCAACGATCAATCCCTCGGACGTCATGCCGGAGGCCGAGGAGTTCGATCGCATGCGTCCGTTCATGAAAGAGTTCGGCATCACCTGGCCGGTTCTTTATGTCGAATCAAAAACCTTTAGGGAGTATTTCGTAACCGGAGTGCCTCACCTGCTCGTCCTCGACAAACAAGGCATCGTAAGACGCATCCAAGTCGGCTTCAGCTCCGACGTCGAAATCTCGCATCGACGCTTCATCGAATCCTTGCTGAGCCAGCCCTGACCCAGCCAAAATCGGCCGTCGAACGAATTGACGGCCTTCTTCTTTCCCGGATCGCTTCTGTCACGCCACCGATACTCCCGGGTCGGAGATCGAAAAGATTTCCCCAACTCTTCGATCGGCGACGCGAGAAATAATATTGTTGTATCTAAAGGTAAGATATTTCTATCTAAGCTTATCTTCCTCAGGAGGTCCAGGCACCCGTGATGACACTTAGTTTGGTTTCCGCGCTCGGTACGCTCTCCGCGAGCACCCCGACATTTCACGCTCCGTTTCAAGTGAAAGACGGCGATCTGCCGATCACGGTCGACGCCTGCCACGCGGCTCCCCTTTATGTGGACTACGACGAGGATGGGCGCAAAGAGCTGCTCGTCGGCCAGTTCGGAGGCGGCAAGCTTCGGATCTACCGGAATAAAGGGACGGACGACGCCCCGGTTTTCGAAGGTTTCACTTGGTTCGAGGCCGGCGGTGAGATCGCTTCCATTCCATCCGGCTGATGCGTAGGCTTCACTCCACAGTTTGTGGATCTGGACGGCGACGGACGCAAAGACATCATCACCGGCAGCTACCCGGGCGACACCTATTTCTTTCGCAACGAGGGTAAGGGCAAATTCGCCGCCGGGAAGGCTCTCCGAAAAGCCTCCGATGGGGAGTTGATGCGTTACGGGCCGACTTCCACCGCAAGCGCTGCGGACTGGAACGGGGACGGGCATCTCGATCTGATTCTCCAGGCTTACAACAAGATGTTGTTCTTTCCGGGAACGGGCACGCTGACCTTTGCCGAACCGGTTCCGATCGTGATGGATGGCAAACCGTTCGTGTTGCACGATGGGGTCGCTCACGCCGTAGATTGGGATGGCGACGGCAAGACCGACATCATCACCGGCGACTTCGAGGGTCGAATCGTGTTCTATCGGATGATCGGGATTCAAGAGGGAGTTCCGCAATTTGGAGAACCCGTGGTCTGGGTCCAGCCGCTTGCGCGACCGGGCAGGGCCCTTGCCGAAAACGTTCGATCCTCACTTTTCGAATTCGAAGACCCGGCCAAGCTGCTTCTCAAGGACGGGCGCTCAGGAAACCGGGCGAAAATTACAGTCGCTGATTGGAACAACGACGGCAAAATGGATCTGATCGTCGGCGATCTCCTGACGTGCGCGCGGCCAAAACGAGCCTTCACGGAAGCAGATCGGAAACACAAAGAACAACTCGAACAAGAACGAGAGGACCTCTACCCCAAACGCGTCCAACGCTATCAGGCGTTGACGGAAGCTCTTTACGCCGAATTCGGGTTCAAACGCGAAACGTTGACCGACGAACAGAGGGAACAGCTTCAAGCGGCTCAAACGAAACAAGCCGCGACCGATCCGGAATACACCGCCCTCTCTCGCAGGATCGAAGAGATTCAAAAACTACTTGCCGAATATTCCGAATCGCCACTCTCCTTCGGTTTCGTGTGGGTTTACCTCCAACGGTAATTTCAAAATAATCTGGAGCCTACGAGCGGCGAATTCTCCAATCGATATTGCCCATCGAATGAGAGCAGGAAGCCTGAGAGAAAAGGAGATTGGAGCGGGTGACGAGACTCGAAATCTCAGTTTGAGGCTCTGCGAACTCAACTTTGAACCTGACAACCGGCCTTTTAGTTCTAAAAGATGTAGAATTCCGTGCGTTTGACAACCATAGATGGTTGTCAAAATTTCCTCTATAACGAAGGATTATGGTTAGACTATATAGATTATGCAGTCACGTGTGAGTTGGACGACCCTAGCAAAAGGATTTCTCTTAGCTGTAATTGGCATGGCGCTAAAACATGGATTCCAAGGAAACGCCAAAGAAATAGATCAAGCTCCGAGCATTGATTCAGACCAAGCTCATAGAAATTCTGTGTATTCGGACTATCAAAAGCAACTATTTGCAATCAGAATGTCCAACATTGAAAAGTCAGATGCGGCCATTCTGACACTTTCAAGTGGAGTACTGGCCTTGTCGATGACCTTTTTGAAGCAATCTGATTCAGATATAGGCTTTAAGTCTCCTTGGATCATTATTTTTACATGGATCTTCTTGTTGTTGAGTATTGTAGCGGTGCTATGGTCATTTCACACCGGTCGCAAGTCTGCAGAGAAGGCGGACGCCTTAATGCATGAGTGGTGTTGTAAAGGCGACAACAAGATATTGGACTCTTTTGATAAGCAGATACCAGAGGTGCGCTACACTCAATGGCTCAATGCCACCGGAGCTATACTTTTCTGCATCGCTCTAGGTCTTGCTGTCGTGTTTGCCTCTAAAAACCTAAATTAGTCCAGAAAAACGTAATATACTCAGTAACATGGGACAAAGGATAGAAAGAGGAACCCCCGCAACACCCCCGCGCCAGACGCCTACCGCGCCACCGAAAGGCGTACCAGCGTCTGTGCCCAGACCGACACCATCACCTAGCACCCCAAAAACACCTCAGGCACCTCCTCCCAAGAAAGGTTAATCCGCTGACGATAGGTAACAAATGCTAAATGACATAAAACAGCCGATACGCAATCCCTTTCCGCCGCAGACTCCGAGGCCAACCCCCGATACGGACGTACCTGCTACCCCGCCTCGATCTTTGCCAAAACCACCATCCAAGCCCCCTTCCAATCCTCCTGCGCCCCAAAAATGATCTCGGTTGGTTTAACTGGCTGGCTCAAGCGAAGTCGAGTTCTTCATGGCATCGAATCTCAAGCCCCATTAACTAGACCATCATAGCGAAGTGGGGACGGGGGATATTGGCTTTGGACTGACGGAAACTGCCTCGCCTGGGCGTTCATAGGCGTCCCGTAGGGAAACGAAGGGGATTATTTCGGTAGATCAATCAGCCAGGCCATGATCGAGTCAGGTGGGGTGGTTTCTGGCTGGACTTGCCATAAGTCCACGTCGCTGGTGAGCGGTCAAAGGGAATTGCTGCCTAACTGCTGAAGCTCATTCGCTAGGGGAGGGCGTCGATCCCCATTTTTCCCAGGTTCCATTGAATTGGAGCGGGTGACGAGACTCGAACTCGCAACCTTGACCTTGGGAAGGTCCTGCCCTACCATTGGGCCACACCCGCACTTTGTCTATTGTAACGCGCTTTTGGAGCGGGTGGCGGGAATCGAACCCGCATAGCCAGCTTGGAAGGCTGGAGCTTTACCACTAAGCTACACCCGCGAAGGCGTTTTCAGTGTACCCCTACAGCCCGGTACCCGCTGTCCCGGAAAGGATGGGGATGGGCGGATCTTGCACCCCTTGCTTATCGAGCGAGGACTGGGTCGCGCGCGCTGCCTCCAAGACATCCATCCGTTGGTGCGGCGCAAGACGCGGATCGGCGGCGAACGCCCGCTTGAACACCTCCCAGAACGGATCGATGTTGTGCGAGAGATCGAACACCATCACGCCCTGCGAAGCGCCGCACGCCGCCTGAAGAGCGCGCTCAAGCCCCTCAGGATAACCCGCGAACTGCGAGAGCATCACGCCCGCATAGGTCCAAGTGTCGCTGCGCACCAAACGATTTGTCAGAGCCGCGCTCCCTTCGACTGTCGCTCCGATCCCTTTGTTGATCGTCAGCGCGTCGTAGATCGTCGCCGTGGGGTAGTAACAGCCCGTAATCAGGAAGTCGACCTGCCGTGCGAGGCCGGTCTTGCGGTAGCTATCGGTCAGGAACCAAAAGCCCGCCTTGACGTCTCGAGAGGCGTAATTATTGCCGAAGGCCGGATACTCGCCATACCATGAACCGACGTAAAGCCCCAACTGCTTCTTGCGACCTTGGACCGTCTCGCGCACCTCGCCCAGAAAATCGGTCATGCGCTGCGCGCGCCAGCTCATCCAAGCATCGTAGTAAGGCCCGGGCCGCAGTCCGCGCTCCAGGTTCGGGTTCACAGTAAATGTAAAGACGTCCTCGGGCCACTGCACTTTCTTGCCCAGATGACGCTCGAAGCCCTCGCGGCTTTCGGGGCTGAAGTCCCCACTGATCCCCGCATAGCGGTATCGATCGTCGTACATCAACCCATCCACTTCGGGATATCGATCCATTAGTTCACGGACGATGTTCAAGGCTCGCTCGCGCACAATCGGGCTGTTCGGGTTGGTCATCAGGGGATACTGCTTCTCGCCGCTCTCGGCCATCGGCACGAAATGCGCCTCGGTCTCCAAAAACAGCCGATGGCCGGGCTCGGCGTGCCGGCGGAGGAACTCCGCTCCCGAACCTTGACCCACCAGCAAAAATCCGAATTTGGGGATCGTGGGAGCCGCTCCTTGGGCTCCTCCGTCTTCAAATCCGTCCACGACCCGCCCACGCACGTCCACCGTCACGGCAAACCGCCCCGGAACGGCGGCGGGCACTTTGTCCTGCGCGTTGAAGAGCGATAGGTGCCCCACCGCTCCCAGCTCGTTCGCTTTCGGATGGATCGCGAAATTCGCCTCACCGATCCTCGCCATCGGGCGCGCATCGTAGATTACGGATTGCCATTCGGGATGATCGTATCCCGGCCCTTCTTTGAAGAGGCTATGGCCCTCGCTGAAGGCGTTCAGCGAAAAGAAGAGGCTAAGTCCATGACGCTTCGCCTCGCGCACGACGGGCCCGACCGGATCGAACGCCTTGTCGAGCGTCTGCTCTTTCCACGATTCGATCTTCGGCGCGTAGGCGCTGGGATAGATCACTTGACCCGAGATCGGCTTGACGTCCAGCACTACCGTGTTAAACCCCGAATCTTTGATCCGAGCGAGCAGATCGACGATCTTTTCCTCCGAACCGAACCGCTCGAGGTTCGCCGTGGCGTCGATCCACAGGATGCGTGCCTGCAGCCGTTCGGACTTCGCGCGTTGATGCGCGATCCCGTAGCTGCTGGTTTTGACGTCGAACATCACGCTCGGCAAGCTGGGAATCGGCCGGCCCATCTCAAAGCGCGGGTTCACGTCAAGGTCCATGGAGGCGATCATAGAGACATAGACGAAAGCGGCGGCTCCGATCATCCGGTTTTTTTACCCGCTTTTGCCGCCGCTTCCTTCGCCCTTAGGCCAAACCCAGTACTTTCTGCATCAGAGCTTTCTGGGCGTGCAACCGATTTTCAGCTTGGTCGACGACCTTGCTCTGATTTGAATCGATTACCTCGTCGGTCACTTCGTACCCCCGATGCGCCGGTAGGCAGTGTAAAAAGATCGCCTTCCGGTCCGCAAGTTTCATCACATCGGAACTCACTTGGTACTCGGCGAACACTTTTAAGCGATGCTCCTGCTCGTGCTCGTCGCCCATGCTGATCCACACGTCAGTATAAACCGCGCTGGCCTCGCGCAAACCTTCGCGCAGATCATCGGTCTGTTCGATACCTTTGAGGTCCTCCAGACGAAAATTCTGGGGTCCGCAGATCGCAAAGGGGTATCCGAGTTTTTGCGCGAGCTTAGCGAGACTGCGCGCGACGTTGTTGCCGTCTCCCACATACGTAATCTTGACGCGCTCCTCGCCGAAACTCTCGCGGATCGTCATCAGGTCTGCCAGGGCCTGGCAGGGGTGCTCCCATTCTGTGAGCGCGTTGACGACCGGTACGTCGGCGTGCTCGGCGAGCTCCAAAATCTGGCGATGCCAATACAGCCTCGCCACAATCGCCACACTCCAGCGCGAGAGGTTCTGCGCCACGTCGCGAATCGATTCGCGTTGGCCGAGACCGATGTCACTTTTCGTAAGATAGATCGCGTGGCCCCCCAGTTCGCGAATGCCGGTCTCGAAGCTGAAGCGCGTTCGAAGCGAGGGCTTTTCAAACACCATCGCGACGCTTCGATTTTCGACCGGAGCGATCATCGAAGGAGCCAGCTTGCGGCGCTGTTTCTCAAAGGCGGCGAGACTCAAAATCTCCTCGATCTGATCGGCGGAAAGATCGTCGATCGAGAGCACGTCGCGCAGCGCCGCCCCCCTCGGGCTCGGTTTGGCACGTGCCGGCACCGCCTCGCGCACACCGAGCACCTCACCCAAGATCTGGATCGCCCGGCGCGCCTGCTCCTCGGTAAGAATCAAAGGCGGCACGAGGCGCAAGGTGGTCTCGCCGGTCGCATTCACGATCAAGCCACGCGCGAACGCTTTTTGCACCGCTTCGCGCGCTGTCGGCTCCTTAAGCTCGACTCCGAGCATCAGCCCCCTGCCCCGAACTTCGATCACCGGCCCTCCGAGCGCCGCCACTCCCTCTTTGAAGACCTGGCCGACGGCCTGGACCTGCTCCAAAAGCGCCTCGTGTTCGATCGTATCCAGCACCGCGAGCGAAGCGGCGCACGCAAGCGGGTTCCCTCCGAATGTGCTCCCGTGTTCACCGGGTTGAAGCGATGTCGCTGCCTCGCACCGTGCGAGACAAGCTCCGATCGGCACTCCACCGCCGAGCCCCTTCGCAAGGCAAAGCACGTCGGGTCGAACTCCGGTGTGTTCGAAGGCGAACCATGTCCCCGTGCGCCCGATGCCCGTCTGAATTTCATCGAAGATCAGAAGCGCGCCGAATCGATCCGCGAGTTCGCGGGCGAGTCGAAGATACGCCTCCGAGACCGGCCACACGCCCGATTCGCCCAAGATCGGCTCGATCAAAATCGCCGCGGTGTGTTCGCCGACGGCGGCGCGCAACGCCTCCAAATCGTCAAACGGCACATGCCGAAACCCAGGAGTCAGCGGCAAAAAGGGCGCCTGGAACTTCGCCTGTCCCGTGGCGGCGAGCGCGCCTAGGGTGCGTCCATGGAAGCTACCCTCCAGCGTCACGATCTCCGTCGCTCCTCGGCTCGCCCCGGTTTTTTTCGCGATCTTGAGCGCGGTCTCGACGGCCGAGGCGCCGCAATTCGAAAAGAACACCCGCTCCATCCCGCTGAGACGACAAAGCTTTTCGGCGAGTTGAGCCTGTGGCGCCGTCAGGAGCAGGTTCGAGACGTGCATCAGCTGCTGAGCCTGGCGGGTGATCGCCGCGACGACGGCCGGATGGCAATGACCCAGCCCGCAAACGGCCACGCCCGCGAGGAGGTCGAGATATTCGTTCCCGCGGTTATCCCACAGGTGGCAGCCGGCGCCCTGCACCATCAGGGCGGGCAGGCGCCGATAAGTCTGCATGACATAGGTCTGGTCAAGATGATCGATCGTGTCGTATTTCAGCATCGGAAGGCTCTCTGTCGTTCGAGAAAAAGCGGCAAGCGCGCACGAATCCGCTAAGGACGAAGTTGAGGAGAGCCAGGAAGAACGCTTGCGGGGGAAACCCCGTGGAGAGAACTGGCTCCCCTAGATACGCGGGAGCGAACGGCGACGACGGCGCGCCGTGATACGGAGGTCCAGTTCAGCGTTCAAGCCTTCCATAGGAAGAAACGTTATTATACTCGGTCTTTTCCCCGCACTCCTAAGGGGCGGGGACGAAAAACAAGACGTTACGCTTCCACGCGCTCGGCGTTCACGACCAACGCCTCGCCGTCTTTCAGGTCGCGGAAGAAGCAAGAGCGGTAATTCTCGTGGCAGGCCGCGCCCACCTGCTCGACTTGGATGAGTAGCGCGTCGAGATCGCAATCGACGGAGATCCGCTTGACGTGCTGTACATGCCCGCTCGTCTCGCCTTTCACCCAGAACGACTGGCGCGAGCGGCTCCAGTAAGTGCACCGTCCGGTCTGCACGGTGCGCTCGAGCGACTCCCGATTCATCCAGGCCATCATCAGCACCTCGCCGTTTTCGGCGTCCTGGACGATCGCGGGGATCAACCCCTGGTCGTTGTACTTCAAGCTGTCGAGCAGTGCCATGCCGCCTCAAAGTGTACCGCGAGGGGGTAAGTTAATCGGACGGTGCGCGACATTCTTCTTACGGCGTTAACCCAGTCTCACGCAGCCCTTGAGACGCTGCTGCGCGACGACGCGGCGATCGAGGGGTTCGAGACCTGGGCGACGCTTCTGGCCGAGGCGTTCTCCGCTCGGCGCAAAGCGCTGGTCTGCGGCAACGGGGGCAGCATGGCCGACGCGATGCATTTCGCCGAGGAATGCTCGGGGCGTTTCCTGCGCGAACGCCGCCCGTACCCCGCGCTCGCGCTGAGCGATCCGGCGCATCTTAGCTGCGTCGCGAACGACTACGGCTACGACGCGGTCTTCGCGCGCCAAGTCGAGGCGCTCGGGCAGCCCGGCGATCTGCTCATCCTGCTCACGACCTCCGGAAATTCGCCGAACCTCCTTCGCGCCGCCGAAAGCGCTCAGAAACAAGGGGTCGTCACCCTCGGCCTGCTGGGGCGTGGCGGGGGGCCTCTGCGCGCGTTGTGCGACCATGCGATTCTCGTGCCCGGCGAGCGTTCCGACCGGATCCAAGAGGTGCAGATGCTGATCCTCCATGCCTTGGTCGAAGCGGTCGAGCTCCGGTTGGAACTCCCTCATGCCTAAGCTCCTGACCGGACGCGCGCTCTGGCTTTTGGCGCTGTTCCCTCTGCTCGGCTGGTGGACCTATGGGTTGATGGACCTCGACGAGGGGTTTTACGGCGCGGTCGTCGCCGAGATGAACCGTCGCGGCGAATGGATCACGCCCTTTTACAGCGGCGAACCGTGGTTCGAAAAGCCGATCCTGCTCTACTGGATCGCAAAACCGTGCCTAGCGCTTTTCGGAGAGTGGGTCGGCCCGAGGCTTCCAAGTATCCTCGCGACTTTCGCGACTCTCGGCATGCTGTTCGTCTTCGCCAAGCGCCATTTCGGAACCGCGGCGGGCCCAGCCGCCGTGCTGACGCTGTGCGCCGCGCCGCTTTTCGCGATCACCGGGCGCATGATGCTCACGGACCCGTTGCTCGTCGCCTGTCTCACCGGCGCCTTCCTGACTTTCTGGGAGTCCCTCGTCGGCGCGCCGAAATGGCGCTTGGCCACCGCCGCCCTGCTCGGCCTCTCGATTCTCGCCAAGGGGCCGGTCGGGGCCGGCCTATTCGCGATCGTCGCCCTTTGGACCTACGTGCGACAACCCGCGCTTCGACCCCGCTACCGCGGTTACTGGGGGGTGGGCACCCTGCTTCTCTTCGGCCTGATCGCCACGTGGTACGGACCGGCTTATCTCGCGAACGGCGAACGGTTCGTGAGCGAGTTCCTGATCGAGCAAAATCTCGGACGATTCGCCGGTGGCGATCAGGCGCACCGCGTCCCGGGCCTGCTCCCCAACCTGCTCTTTTATGTTCCGATTTTGTTTTTGGGCCTCCTCCCCTGGGGGTTCTGGCTGCCGGCGGCCTGGCCGCGACGAAGCGCGGACCCGCTCCTTCGCTATCTCGCCGCGTGGGCGATCACCGTCTTTGCGTTCTTTACGCTCAGCGGCACGAAGCTGCCCCACTATATCCTGCCCGCGCTTCCTCCTCTCGCCCTCTTGCTCGCGCGGTACTGGAGCCTTCGCCTAGAGACGGGCCGCGCAAAGCGGTGGCCTTGGATCGCGGCGGGATGGGTAGGAGCGTTCTCCCTTTTCCTGTGGATCGCCTTCCCCCTCTACGACCGGATGGACCACGCCGAGATTCACCGACTTGCTTTGGTAGCGCGCGAGCAACCGGGCGAAGTCGCTATTTACCAGATGGGACGTCGGGAAGACCGTCCTCCTTCGGGCCTCAAGCTCAACGAGGTGACTCACCCTTCGCTGCTGCTTTACTTGAACCGAGATCCCCTTGAAACCGACGTTTTCGAGACGCTGCTCGTGGCAAAGACCCCGCTCTGGATCCTGACGCGAAAAGGGCGCATGCTGCCCGAAGACTTCCAAGCCGCGCGGGAAAAAGGCCTTCGCCTCGAAGAGATGCGCCCGATCCCTCCGAAGCATTACCGGCTCTACCGGCTCGCGCCCGAATAGCCGCGCGCCGCAAGCCATCCCAGCGTCTGACGGGCGACTTCCCGGGCTCGCGTGCTCAAGAGAGGCCCGACGTGGCTCATTCCCGCGTAAGCGTGGATGTCCGCCCCATAGCGTGCCGCCACGGCGCGGTTGCTCGCAGGCAAAATGTCGGTGTCGCGCTCTCCGATGACCACCAGCATCGGCAGGTTCTTCAAAGCCCCCACCTCGATCCCCTCGCGAACCTCGCGCACCACCGCCCCAGACTCGTCGCGCCACTGGGGATGCGCCCAGCGAATCGTCGCTTCGTCCGAATCGGGCATCGCGTCGATCGTATCCTGCAACGGACCGTTCGCCCATCGAATGATTTCCGGGATGGGTTGTCCGGTGACCTTTCGCGGAATCCGCTTCGGAGGCACGCCGTTGACGAACACCACTGCTCCGGGCTCAAGTCTCTCGGCGGCCTTAAGGGCTAAAATACCGCCGAGGCTCGCACCGATCAAAACCACTTCGGACGCGCCCTCGCTCCACGATTCGACCTGCGCCAAATAATCCTCGAATCGTGTCGCGGCCAGCCCGGCTTCGGCCGGCATCAGATCCGGCGCGGCCACGCGCCAGCCCGCCTTTTCGAACTCTTCCTGCCAAAACTTCCATTCCCAACCGCCCCCGCCCGCACCGTGGATCATGACCGCGAGCGGCGGAGCTTTGGGCGCCGAAGAAGAAGACACCATCATCGAAAGGGCCATACAAAACGCGCCGAGGCTCATGCCCCATTATGACGTGTTAGAGCTTGAAGGGGTGGCTGCCCGGGTTCTGTTTCAAGAGGCTGAGCATCCCCTTGACCGCCTCGTCCGAGCTAAAGACTTCTTTGTAGGCGATATCGATCAGGTCGAAGATCTCGAGCAGCGCCTGCAACCGGACGCGCAACCCCTGCGCCCCGTCCGAGCCATCCGATTCGGGGAGCATCGCCACACACTCTTTGATCGCCTCGGCGGTCGGGTCGAGCTCCCTACGCTTGCGCTCGCGCACGACGCGCGAAAACATCTGCCAAGGGTCCGTCTCGCTGAGATAGGTGTCCTTTCGATCTCCGGGTCGGCGAAATCGCCGCACGATCCCCCAGTCCATCAGCTCTCGCAGGTTCATGCTGGCGTTCCCGCGGCTGATGCCCAGGCGTTCCATGATCTCGTTCACCTCGAGCGCCTCGCCCGTAACGAACAACAGCGCATGGATTTGAGCCATCGTCCGGTTGATGCCCCAACTAGAGGACATCCGCCCCCACTCCAGGATGAACTGATCCTGGGCCTTACGTAAATTCGAAGCCGTTTCCTGCGCCAACGGTTCTACTATACAGCCTTCCGCTCCTTCCATGCGTCATCCGGCCCGGTTTTAAGTACACTTCGGGAAAGGCTCCGCCATGCGTCGCATCTACCTGGACCACGCTGCCACGACCCCGCTTCTTCCCGAGGCGAAAGCCGCGATGGATGCGTGGCTCTCCGGTTCTCCGGGCAACGCCTCCAGCCTTCACTTTGAAGGACGCGCGGCCAAACAAGCCCTCGACGCGGCCCGCGAGACGCTCAGCGAAACGCTGGGATGCCTTTTCGCGGAAATCGTCTTCACCTCGGGCGGCACCGAGGCCGTGAACCTCGCCCTTCTCGGCGTCGCCTTGGCGAATCCCGACCCAAAGCGTAACCGCGTGCTGCTCAGCGCGGCGGAGCATCATTGCGCGCTCCACACCGAGCCGATTCTCCGGCGTCTCGGCTACCGGGTCGAACTTCTGCCCGTTGGCCCGACCACCCGGCTCGCGCCCGAAACGCTGCGGCAAGCGCTTGGAGACGACGTGCTGCTCGTCAGTGCGATGCACGCCAACAATGAGCTAGGGACCTGGCAACCGGTTCCCGCGCTGGCCGTGCTCGCACACGAGGCCGGAGCGCTGCTCCACTGCGACGCAGTGCAGAGCTTTTTGACCCCCCTTCCGGACGGCTCGCTCTGGGATACGCAGACGCTCGACGCGGATCTCGTCTCCGTCTCGGCGCATAAGATCGGCGGCCCGCAAGGGGTCGGAGCGCTGTTCGTGCGAGCGGGCGTGAAGCTCTCCCCGCTCGCCGTGGGGGGCGGCCAAGAACGTGAACTTCGCGCCGGCACCGAGGCCGGCGCCGCGATTGCGGGGTTCGCCGCAGCCGTCCAGGCCCTGCGCCCTCGGCAAGCCGAACTTGCCGAGCGGAAAGCCGCCGCCCGCGAAGCGTTTCTGAGCGCGCTGAACGTACCGGAATACGTTCCGACCGTTCCCGAAACCGAACCGACGCTCCCGTCTCACTTGCATTTGCGCCTTCCCGGGCTGGACGCCGAAACCGCCCTCATCCGGCTAGACCGTCTTGGCGTCGGCGCCAGTAGCGGCGCGGCCTGCTCTTCGGGCAGCCTAGAGCCCAGCCACGTGCTGCTAGCCGCGGGCTACGACGCGCAAGCGGCCCGCGAAGGGCTCCGCTTTACCTTCGGAGCGGACACCTCGCCTCAAGACGCCGCCGAAGCCGCCGATCGTCTTGGGCAAGCTGTCGAGGGGATCTGGCGCTCGCGATTTCGATAAGGTACACCCACCGTATGGCTACGCTCTTCACCCAGATCATCCGGGGCGAAATCCCCGCCGAGATCGTCTATCAGGACGAGCATATCGTCGCCTTTCGCGACATCGATCCGAAAGCTCCCACGCACATCCTTCTCGTGCCGCGCGCCGAGATCCCCGGGCTGGCGAGTCTGCCCGAGACTGGGGATCATCAATACCTACTCAACGCCGCGAAAAAGATCGCCGAACAGGAGGGTTTGACGGAGGGGTACCGCCTCGTTATCAATCAAGGCGAAGCCGCCGGACAGACCGTGCCCCACTTGCACGCGCACCTCTTGGGAGGCCGTAAGCTGAACTGGCCCCCGGGCTAGGGGCCTTCGTCCGGAAGCGCCGCTACGGACGCGCCCGGACGTTGACTTCGAATTCGCTCTTGGGCCGATGCTCTTCCAAACGATGGAAATCGCGCGGCAACGCGCTTTCGATCTCGCGATCCCACCCAGGGACCGGCTCGAACCGACGCGTCCCGTAATCGGCCAGAATCAACGTCATCAACGAGACCCAGGCAAAGCCCAGAATGATGAAGATCTTCGTCAAGTTCGTGCTGTATTTACCGTGCATGAAGAACAGCACGACGAGGGTCGCCTTGGTGATCGCGATCAGCATTGCGACCAAGTTATTGTAGAGCGACGTACCGTCCGGGCCGATATGGACCTCGGCGGCCAGCAAGGTCGCGCCCATCAACACGAACAGCCCGATCAGCGTCATCGCATAGACGCGCATCGGGAGAATATGGTGGTCGGAATGGTTGCTCGACATCGCTCCTCTCTTAGTGCCCTCCTCGGGACAGCGACGGGATCAGATAGTACAACGGGAACAGGAAGATCCACACCAGATCGACGAAATGCCAGTACAGACCCACCATTTCGGTCGGCACGAAATCGTCTTTGACCGACGGCGCCTCGCGAAAATGCAGGTAGGCCAAGCAACCGATCGCGATGATCCCGATGATGATATGGATCGCATGCAACCCCGTCATCACGAAGTACAGACTGTAGAACAGTTGAATGACGTTCGGGTTGCCTTCCCCGTGCCATTCGAAGTTCGGCCCCGGGTACAGATGGTGCGCGAACTTGGCTTTGTACTCGACGGATTTCACGCCGAGGAATGCGACCGCCGCCCCGACGGTCAGCGCCAGGTTGATCAAGACCGCTTTCTTATTCTTGAGCTGCGCGAAATGCACCGCGAGCACCATGGTGAACGAGCTGATCAAAAGGATCGTGGTGTTCACCGCGCCCAGCGTGCGATCGAGTTCCGCCGCCGCATAGAAAAAGTCGGTCTGGTATGCCCAGCGGTACAGCGTATAAGCGAGGAACAACGCGCCGAAGAACATCACCTCAGTCACGAGGAACGCCCACATCCCGACGACGTAGGACTCGTTCTGCTGCTCGATGTCCTCGAACTGGTGATGCAGCGCGGAATCGTGTCCGTGCGCGGCGTGTGCATCGTGCAAGGCGGCCATCTAGTGCTTGTCCTCCGTTCGAGTGGGGTGGACGATCTCTTCGGTTCCTTGAACCTGCTCGTACTCATCGACCTCGTCGTAGGCGTAGACCTCGTCTCGCACGATGGGAGTGGTCACGAAGTTCGTCGTGATCGGCGGGCTCGCCACCTCCCACTCCAACCCGTGCGCGCCCCAAGGGTTGGCGCTGGCGCGCGGGCCTTTGATGAGCGACCAGGTGAGATACACCGCGGGGATCAAGAACGAAACCGCGAGGATCGACGCCCCGGCAGTGGAGAGGATGTGATACACCTGAAACTCGGGGTACAGGTAATAGTAGTGATACCGGCGCGGCATGCCGTTGAAGCCGAGTACGAACTGCGGCAAGAACGTGATGTTAAAGCCCGCGAAGACCAGCATCGCGTTGAATTTGCCCCAACCCTGCGGGTACATCCGTCCGAACATCTTCGGCCACCAAAAGTGGAGTGCGCCCAAGAAGCCCAGGATTGCGCCGCCCACCATGACGTAGTGGAAGTGGGCCACCACGAAATAACTGGCGGTCAGGTGCACGTCCGTTCCGAGCGTCGCGAGGTAGAGGCCGGTCAACCCACCGATGGTAAAGAGACCGATGAAGCCGAGCGCGTAAATCATGGGCGTGTCGAGATACACGCGCCCTTTGTAGATCGTCGCGGTCCAGTTAAACACCTTGACGGCCGAAGGCACCGCAACGAGGAACGAGACCAGCGAGAAGAAGAAGCCCTGATACATCGACTGCGAGGTCACGAACATGTGGTGCCCCCAGACGAAGAAGCTCAGTCCCGCGATCGCCAAACTCGAAAACGCCACGAAGGAGTATCCGAACACGCGCTTGCGGCAGAACGCCGCCATGATCTCGGAGATCACACCCATCGCGGGCAAGATCATGATGTACACGGCGGGGTGAGAGTAGAACCAGAAGAGGTGCTGGAAGAGCACCGGATCACCGCCCAGTTCGGGGCTGAAGACACCCAACCGGAACACCCGCTCGGCAATGACGAGCAGCAGCGTAATCGCAATCACCGGCGTCCCAAGAATGATGATCAGCGAAGTCGCATAATGCGCCCACACGAACAGCGGTAACCGGAACCAGGTCATCCCGGGCGCACGCATCTTGTGAATCGTAACGATGAAGTTGATGCCCGTGGCGATCGACGAAAAGCCCGCGATAAACGCGCCGAGAATCGTGATCGTGACCTGCGAGTTCGAATACAAACTCGAATAGGGTGTATAGAACGTCCACCCGGTATCGACGCCACCTCCCAAAATGCCGATCAGCGCCAAAGTGCCGCCGATCATATAGAGGTACCAGCTCAAAAGGTTCAGCCGAGGGAACGCAAGGTCGCGCGCTCCGATCATGATCGGAAGCAGGAAGTTCCCGAACACCGCCGGAATCGACGGGATCAGGAAGAAGAAGATCATGATGACGCCGTGCGCGGTGAACGCCTTGTTATAGGTGTCGTTCTCCATCAGCCAGCCGGTGGGCGAGGTGAGCTCAAGGCGCACGAGGCCCGCGGCGGTACTGCCGAGGAAGAAGAACACCGAGATCGAGATCAGGTACAGGATCGCGATCCGCTTATGGTCGCCCGTGAGGAGCCACGATTTCAGCGTGTGAGTGACGTTGAGATAGTTCGGCTCTTCGTGATGGGCCTGCCCGTTCGGGCTCAGCGATGCGCTCATTCTTGATCCATCCTTTTCAAATGTTCATAGGCTCCGAAGGCGGGATTGTCGTCGCCCGTCGCCGCCGAACCCGAATGCGTCTTCAATGCGTCCTCCGAAGAGGCTTTTCCTTCGCTGCTCAGCGTACGGACATAGGCCGCAAGCTGAAGCACCTGTTCCGGCGTCAGCGTATCGTAAGCCGGCATCTCTTGACCGTAGCCCTCGACGAGATGCTCGTAGGGGTGCGTGATCGACCGGACTAAGTAATCCTGATCCGCGACAAGCGTGGTTCCGTCCTTCATGCGGCGCTCTTTTCCAAGCAACCCTCTCAAGCTCGTCCCTTGAGGCGTGTCCTTCTCGCCATGGCAGCTGCCACAATTCAGCTTCTCAAAAAGCTGTTGTCCCTTCGCTGCGAACCCGGTCGGGCGCACGTCGTTTCCGCCGCTATCGAGCCACTCCGCGAATTCGTCGGGAGGCATAACGTACACATAACCGCCCATCTCGGAATGCTGCGTGCCACAGTACATGTTGCAAAACAGGTGAAACTTCCCGACTTGCGTGGGCGTGAACCACATCTCGGTATAACGGCCCGGATACACCTGAAACTGCTGGCGGAAAGCGGGGATATACATCGCGTGGATGACGTCCTGCGAAATCATCACGAGCTTGACGGGCTTGCCGAGCGGAACGTGGATCGTGTTGTTCTCGCGCACGCCGTTCGAGTGCTGCACATGCCACATCCATTGCTTACCGATCACAAAGATCTCCATCGCCTCCGGCGGCGGAGTGCGCTGACGCACGTAAAGCTTCGCTCCAGCGAGAAAGACCATGATCCCCAGAAGCAACGGGGTGATCGTCCAGGCTAATTCGATCGGCAGATGCTCATGGACGGGACGGGATCGATTGACCCGGTTGCCGGCGCGGTAGCGCATGGTGAAAAACACCACGAGCACGCCGACGAGCAGCGTAAAAAACACCGTCAGCGCGGTGATCGTATAGAACACGATGTCGTGTTCCAGCGCGAGGTTCGAAGCGCGAGGAGGCACGATGGGATAGTTCACGCCTCAGACCTCTCCTCGGGTTTTTTGGTTTTATAACGGATGGACATGACAACGACGGACGTACAAAGCACGATGAGCGTGGCGAACCCCATCAGGCGCAACACGTTCATGATGACCAGGTGGGATTGTCCCGTGACCGGGTTATAGCTGATGCAACCGAACAGGTACGGGATGGCCTCCTCGCCAAGCTTGCCCTCCGAAGCGAGCTCGATCGCCCGCTTCATCAGGATCGTCGGATAGTTCGTCCCGTAGAAATATTGCGAAACGCGGCCGTCCGGGGTCAGCACCATGATGCCGGCCGGGTGGTTCACCGCATTCTCTTCCGGAAAATACTCGTAATCGAAGCCGATCGCGTCCGTGATCTTGCGAACCTCTTCCTCGCTTCCCACCACGCAGTGCCACGAGCCCGCCGCCTCGGGCTGCTCATAGATCTTCATGACGGCGGCCTTCTTCGCACGGGCGAGGTCAGCCGTCTCTTTGGGGTGGATGCCCAGCATCAAGACGTCGAATTCTCGGCCCAACCGCACGGTCTCTTTCATCTTGACCGCGAGCTTGAGAAAGTTGACAGTCTCCTCTTCGCAACTGCCTTTACAGGCATAAAAAATCGGAAGCAACACGAGGGGACGCTCCGAAAAAAGCTCCTTGAGCTGGACGTCTCGTCCCTCTTCGTCGATCAAACGTGCGTCGAGGGGGACGCGCTCGCCGAGCTTTTGCTCGATCTTCAGGTTCTGCGTCAAACGATTCGAACTCGGCGTTTGAGCTTGGACAAGCCCGAGTCCCAGCAGTCCGATTCCCACAAAAGCAAGTATTTTCACGGCGTCACCGCCTCCTCTGGCTGCGGCATATGATGCGGCACGTGCAATTCACCGTCGACGCCGCGCGGAACCGGCACCGTCTCGGTTTGCGGCAGCCCTTGACGGGCCAAACGCTCGATGGCACGATCGATCGGAATACGTACCTGACCTCGGCCTTCGTCGACCCAGCTATAGTTTTCCAACGCGTGCCGGTCCGTCTGGCGCATCCGCTGAATATCCGTCCGCGCGGAGATATTGGTCTGCAGCAATGGGTTCGGATCCTTGGGAAGGCGCAACGGCTGGGGCGGCGCGTCGGCCTTCAGCCAGTTCGGATACAAAGCGATCAGTACGCCGCCGGCCGCGAAGATACAAAAGATCACGAAGGCGAATAGCCCGATCGTGCCTTTTCGAATCGTCGGGATGCTCAGGTCGCGAACTTCGTAGTTGAAATTCGGATCGTGCTCCTCGCGTGGACCGCTATGCATGCGAATGCTCCTCCTCTTTGAGTCTCGGATCGTACGACGGCAACAACGCAGTCTTCCGGATCAGCACGCTGAACGCGGCGACCCAAATGCCCCCGACCGCAAGCAACGCGACCAGATCGGTCCACATGGGCAAAATCGTCGGGAGCCCCGCGCTCTTCATCGCCTCCAAGCGGCCAGGCAGCGAGGGCACCACGATCCAGTAGACGTCGAGCAGGTGCATCACGAAGAGCAGCCCGGCGACCTTGGCCAAAGAACGCGGCGAACGCTTGATCCGAGGCGAAAGGAGGGCCATGAACGGCACAAAGAAGTGCCCGATCATCAGCGCCATCCCGATCGGCCCCCACCCATACACGTCGCGGTCCACATAGAAACCGTTGAACTCGGGCAAGTTGCCGTTCCAGATAATCAAGAACTGCGAGAACGAGGTATAGGCCCAGAACATGGAGAACGCGAAGAGCAGGTTGCCCCAGTCCTTGGTGTAGTTGACGTTAACCACCCCGGCGTAGGGGTTGCGCGAGACGTTCACGCATACCAAAAGCGTCGCCAAAGCCATCGCCCCGACCACACCCCCGATCAGGAACCAAACTCCGTAGATCGTGGAATACCAGTGCGAATCCAGCGACATCACCCAGTCGGTGAAGGCGAAGGTTAACGTCATGACGAACGCCACCGTGCCGCCAGCCCCCCAATCCTTCCGCCGCTGAGCTTCTTTTTCCTCTCCCGTCTTCTCCTGCCGGAGCCCCGAAAGACGGAGCTTGTTCGCGAGCGCAGCCCAAATCCCGATGAACAGTACAAAGCGGATCGTAAACGCGATCGGGTTCAGATAGGCCAGCTTGTGCTGCACGATCGCGTCGTGCGCGACCACCTCCGGGTCTGCCCATTCGTAAAGACGGGGCAATCCCATATGGAACAAACTGAACAGGATCGGAACGAAAAGCACCGCGAGCAGCCACAAAAGCCGTGAGCTGCTTCCCGCTTCGAAGATTCGGATCAGCGGGAGCGCCCAACGTGCTTGAAGCATCTGCGCGAGCAAGGTCAGCCCGAGGCTTCCCACACTCAACGTCAGCCAGTAGACCCAGCCGAAGTGATAGGACTGCAGCATGTAATGCGCGACGTCCGGGCCGAAGGCGCCGAAGATCCCCGCGAGACTGATCAGCAAAAAGACGATTCCAACGAGCAGCGCGACCGAGGCGAACCGCCCCAGGCTCAAACCGCCCTCCTGTTTCGCGACGACGCTCACTAGTGCGCCCCTCCCTGATGAGAATCCTTCTCCTGCGCGGCCGCATGCTCCTGAGCCGCCATCTCGGCACGCTCCTCTTCCGTCAGATCGGCGTAACGCACGTTCTGGCTCAACTGAAGCGCTCGAATATACGCTACGATGGCCCATCGGTCTTGGGGCTCGACGCGCGCGGCATACGAATACATCACCCCATAGCCGTTGGTGATGACGTTGTAAAAGTGCCCCACCGGCATTTCGCGCAAGCGATCCGTATGGTAGGTCGCAGGGGGCCGCACTAGTTCCAAGCCGCGATGGGTAATCATCCCCTCGCCGTCGCCCTGCATCCCGTGGCAGGGACTACAATAGATGTTATAGCGCTCCTGTCCCCGCTTCAACAGCTCCTCGGTCACCGGCATCGGGAGATCGTTGACCCATGCGCCGTTTTGAATTCCGGTAAAAAACACCTCGTCCTCGCGCAAATGGCCGCGCGCGACCGCCCCCTCGACGAGGGGCCGAGCGGACTGACCCGCCATGAAGAAGTCGTTCTTTTCGAGCGTCTTGGTCTTGGGCTGAACCCAGAGATCGGTGTTACAGCCACTAAGGCCCAACGCGAAGCTGCAAAGGCCGAAGCCTACGAGAAGCCGTTTAATAAGGCACCTCCTCGACGGAGAGCGGCGCCAGCGCTTCCAAGAACGCCTTCGCAGACTCCGCTTCGAACTTCGGATCCACCGCTTCGATACAGAGGAAGAACCGGTCTTGCGACGCGCGATGAAACTTCGAGGCGTTGAAGACCGGGTGGTACGGCAGCGGCAGCTTGTTCATAAACAGCATCCCGAACACCGCGCCGAACGCCGCCAGCAGGATCGTGCATTCGAACGTCACCGGGAAGAAGGACGGCAAGCTGAAAAACGGCTTTCCTCCCGTATTGTGAGGGTAGTCGACGACCGAGGCGTAGGTTTGAAGCCCGAGCCCGGCGGTCGCGCCGATCAGCCCGCCGAAAAATACCGTCCAAGGCACGCGCTGATCGTAGAATTTCAACGCCTCCGAAATCCCGTGGATCGGAAACGGCGAATAGGTCTCGACCTTGCGATACCCCGCGTCGGTGGTCTTCTGCGTCGCCTCCAGCAGCGCCTCGGCCGAGTCGAATTCGGCGATCAGGCCATACGGCCCGGTTCTCTTCGCGGAATGGATCACGCCTGGCCCTCCTCGTGGTGAGCCGGCTTGGTTCGCGGCCCGCCCATCTTATACAGCAAGTCCTTCACCTCGAAGATGTTGATCGACGGCAAGAACCGAATGAAGAGGAACAGCAGCACCATGAACATGCCGATCGTTCCCGCAAACATCATCCAGTCCCAGAAGGTGGGCATATACAACCGGTCAGAGGCGGGCAGATAGTTCTTCGTGAGCGAGACCGGGATGATCACGAACCGCTCCAGCCACATCCCAATGTTCACAAAGAACGCCACGATCCAGATCACCACGAGGTTCTTGCGGAGCTTGGGCCACCACATCAACTGCGGGATGATGCCGTTACACAAGATCAGCGACCAGTAGAACCACATATACGGGCCGGTGAAGCGCCACATCAAGAGTGTCAGCTCGACGTTCGTCGCGGAGTACCACGCGTAGAACACCTCGCAGATGTAGCCGTAAAACACGATGAGCCCGGTGGCGAGCATAATCTTCGCCATCCAGTCGATGTGCTTCATCGTGATCAGCTCTTTGAGGCCATACATGGCCCGCACGGGGATCAGGAGGTTGAGCACCATCGCAAAACCCGCGAAGACCGCGCCCGCGACGAAGTAGGGCGGGAAGAGCGTCACGTTCCAACCCGGCACGATCGAAACGGCGAAGTCGAAGGACACGATGCTATGCACGGAAAGCACGAGCGGTGTCGAAAGCCCGGCAAGCAGCATATACGCCTGCTCGTAGCGGTGCCAGTGCCGCCCTGCGCCGCGCCAGCCCAACGAGGCGGCGCCGCAAATCGTTCGCGCAAACTTGTTTCGGGTGCGATCTCGGATCGTCGCAAGGTCGGGGACTAAACCGATGTACCAAAAGAGCAGCGAGACCGTGAAATAGGTCGAAACCGCGAAGACGTCCCAGATAAGCGGCGAACGGAACTGCGGCCACAACCCCAAGATGTTCGTATACGGGAACATCCAGTAGGCGAGCCAAGGCCGACCGGTGTGCAGGAGCGGATACAGCCCCGCGCACATGACCGCGAAGATCGTCATCGCTTCGGCGAAACGGTTGATCGAGTTCCGCCAAGGCTGCCTGAGCAGCAAAAGGATCGCGGAGATCAGCGTTCCGGCGTGACCGATGCCGATCCACCACACGAAGTTGACGATGTCGAGGCCCCAGCCGACGGGCACGTTGTTGCCCCAGATGCCGATGCCCCGATAAAGCAGCCACGTCACCGCGACGATCAAGCAGTTCATCAAAAGGAACGCAAGACCGAACACGATGAACCAGATGCGCTTGTGGCGCTTCTGATCCGTGACGACCGACGCGATCATCTCGTCGATCGTGCCGTAGTTTTGCTTCCCTTCGATCAGGGACGGGTCGATCTGTGGAATCGCCATTAGGCCTGGATCTCCGGGTTGGGATTTCGCACTTTCGCCAGATGCGTGGTGCGAGGTCGAACATTGAGCTCCTCCAGCAGCAGATAGCCGCGAGGATCGTGGCGCAGATGCGCCACCTTCGAATCTTTATCCGCAATGTTGCCGAACGTGATCGCGCGGGTCGGACAAACCTGCTGACAAGCGGTCACGACCTCGCCGTCACGGATCGGACGGCGCTCCTTCTTCGCCTCGATGCGGGCCTCGTTGATGCGCTGCACACAGTAGGTGCACTTCTCCATGACACCGCGGCTTCGCACGCTGACATCCGGGTTGTTCAACAACTTGAGCAGCTTCGGCCGCTCTCCGCCCGTAAACTGCTTTTGAAGATGCGGATAGTCCAAGAAGTTGAACCGACGGACCTTATAAGGACAGTTGTTCGAGCAGTACCGCGTACCGATGCAGCGGTTATAGATCATCTGGTTCAGCCCTTCGTGGCTATGCACCGTCGCGGCCACCGGACAGACCGGCTCGCAGGGCGCACTCTCGCAGTGCACACACATCACCGGCTGAAAGACTGGCTGCGGGTTCGCCAAGGGATCGTCGCTCTTTTTGTCCGTCTGGTAGTACCGGTCGATGCGAATCCAATGCATTTCTCGACCGCGCGCGACCTGGCTCTTTCCGACGACCGGAGTATTGTTCTCCGCCTGGCACGCCGTCACGCAAGCGTTGCACCCGATGCAGGCGTTCATGTCGACGGTCATGCCCCATTGCGGCAAATCGCCTTCGGGGAAAATCTCTTTGGGATACAGACTCGGCAAATCGCCGTGTCCGCCGTGATGCGCATGGGCGGGCTGAAAGTTCGGATTCGCCCGCATCTCTTCGAGCGTTCCCACCCGCACGACGTCCTTTCCACCCAGATCGTGATGAATCTGGGTCGAAGCGAATTTGTACTGACCAGAGCCTTTCTTGACGCTCGCGTCCGTCAACAGCCAAGGCTGATCGCTTTTTCGAAGCGGGTAGACGTTATGCCCGACCTCTTGACCGATGATGCCGCACTTCTCGCGCCCAAACCCGAGCGTCAGCGTCACGACGCCGTCCGGTTGGCCGGGAAGCACCCACACCGGGGTCACGATTTTCGCGCCGCCCTGTTCGATCTCGAGCATCTGCCCCGTCTGCACGCCAAGCTTTTCGGCAGAACCCGGGCTCACAAGCGCAGCGTTGTCCCAAGTCAGCTTCGTCCAAGGCCGCGGCAACTCTTGCATCCAGCCATTGTTCGCGAATCGCCCGTCGTGCACTGAGGGGTCGAGCTTGAACACGACTTCGAACTCGCCAGACGCAGCCGGGGCAGCCCAGCGCGTCACCGTCGGGGTCACCGCGACCACCGCTCCCGCACCGGGTACGAAGCCGTCGTGAAGCGCCTTTCGCCACGCCTTCTCAAAATCGCCCGAGAACGTGCTCGCCGCGCGATGATGCTCACGCACGAGATCGTAACCGCCCTTGGGCTTGTTTCGAAGCGCGGACAAGAGCTCCAAGGCCGAATGCGCCGTCGGATAAAGCGGCTCGATGAGCGGCTGCTGGATCGAAAGGGTGCCGTCGTAGGCCCGCCCGTCGCCCCAAGCCTCCAGAAAATGCGTTTCGGGCAAATGCCAGGTGCAAAGCGCGCTCGTCTCGTCCCCGAAAAGACTCAGATGCACGCTGAAAGCCGCTTTCTTGATCGCTTCGGCAAACTTCAGATCGCCGGGCGCATCGTAGGCAGGATTCCCACCCAGAATGATCAAGGCCTCGACCTTGCCCGCGTGCAGCTCGCCCGCGAGCTCGCGCAGGGCCGGCGCCTGAGGCTCCGGGCTTATCTCCACCGGTTGGGTGTAAGTAACGCTCGTCCCGATACTCCCCAACGCCGCATTGATCGCGTGCGCCAAAGCATGCAGTTCGGCGGGCTGCCCTTCGCCCGGAAGCACCAGCGATCGACCGCGATGCGCCATGAGATCTTTCGCGATACTGTTGAGCACCGCCGCCGGGACCTGCCCGGCCCCTTCCGCCAAATCACCGCCCGCGTTGATTCGAGCCCAGAGCCCCTGCGCGATCGCGGGGACCTCGGAAGGACGAACCGGCCAGCGATGATCCGCGACCCCGCCCGCCAGACCAGGCGTCGACTCGAACGCGTAGAGACGGTTCATCGTCCGGTCATTCCCTTCCAAACGCCGGCCGTCGGCGAAATCGCGCGCATAGCGCAGCTTGCCGGGCAGGTCGCCCAAAAAGTCGCAGTCCAGACTGACGACCACATCCGCTTCGCGGAAGTGGTAAACCGGATTCAACGGGCGACCGAAAGCCTGCCGCGCCCCTTCTAGCGCCCCCTCGCGGGCGCCGGGTTCGTACTGCACCCACTTTGCGCTCGGGAACTGCCTGAGAAACGCCTCGATCTGAGCGGCGAGAACCGGCGAACCGATCGTTCCGGTCAGTAACCGAATCGCGCCCCCCGCGGCAAGCCGCGCCCGCGCGGCCGCCAAAAAGCTGTCCCAAGTACCGAATCGCCCCTCTTCCAGGATGTCCTGAGAGCGATCCGGATCGTAGAAATCGAGTAGCGCGCCCTGCATGATCGCATCGGTCGCGCCCAAGCTAGCCGGGTGCTCGGGATTCCCTTCGATTTTGATCGGGCGCCCCGTCGCCTGCTCCACAAGAAGGCCCGTCGCATAGCCGCCAAGACTCATCACGGTCGCGTAGAAAAGCGGCTTTCCGGGCACGAGCTCTTCCGGCTGATTGACGTACGGAACGATCTTCTTTTGCGGCAAGAACATGCCGCGGCAACCGCTCAGACCCGCCAGCGCGAGCGACGCGCCCATGTACTTCAGGAACGAGCGGCGGTCGACCTCGGAGATCGAGGCACGGTGAGGGAATTCGTCCTCGACCCAGGCCTGAAACTCCTGCGTTTCGGCGACCTCTTCCAGGCTGCGCCAAAACTCCTTTCCGGTTTTGCCGGCGAGCTTTTCGCGCACCGCCTCAAGATTCAACTGCGTTTCGCTGCTGTCCATGACCAATTCTTGCTGCCCCGCGATCTCCATCAGTAGTGGCAAATCGAACAGTCCGCAAGCTCCGGCCGCTTCACGCCGTAGTCTTTCACAAGCTGCTCGCCCTCCATAATCTCGTGGGGGTTATTCGTAAATTGCTCCTTGCCCCGAATCAACTGCAATTCGCGCGGGGTGAGCTTCTCATCTGCCTGATACTTCCAGTACAGGTTAAACACCTGCTGGCGCGGACTGAGATCGGGATTCTTTTCATCCACATAGATAAACCGCTCCGGGTTGCGGTGACAGTCCAAACACCAGGCCATTTGGAACGCCCGCCCTTTCTCGGTCATATGCATATCCTGCATCGCACCGTGGCACGTGTTGCATTGGATTCCCCGATCGATGTGAATGCTATGGTTAAAATTCACGAACGCCGGGATATCGTTAATTCGGTTCCACTCGAGCGGGATCTGCTCCTCGTAGCTCTGGCGCACCGGCTCCAAAAGAGGCGAGTTGGTCCAGATCTGCGAGTGGCACGACATACACGTTTCGGTAGGCGGAATCCCCGCGAACGCCGATTTCTCGACACTTGTGTGACAGTATCGGCAGTCGATACCTAACTCGAACACATGGTGCTGATGACTAAACGCGACGGGTTGGTTTTTAGCCACGCCTACATCAGTGTTCATCGGAGAACGCGACAGCTTCGCCGCGCCGAGACCGACGACGACCGGCAGCAATGCGAAACCCACCAAGCTTGCCCTTGCGATCGAATTCGCGCTTGGCTTAAATATCTGAGCCACTCAGCCACTCCATGCCTTTCTTTCCGATCCCCTTCCCATCTTGTTCGGCAGTCCGCGCATCCCCCGAGGCGGAGTGTTCTGCACGATGGGTCGGATCTATTCCCCAATATACCCACGCCCGAGGAGCGGTTTCAGCCCCTTCCCGGCGCGGCCCCGTCGAAACGCTCTGGTCGATCGCCAGCATCAAGAACAATAGGGCGAGGTATAGCATCGAATACTTGTACAATGACAGCGCGCGAGGACGATCGGTATGAAAATACAGCTGAACCGAGCGTATCAGCAAAATCGCGTTCAGGATCAGAGCCGACGCCACATACGGCCAACCGACCGCCTTTTGAACCAACGGAAGCGCCGAAACTACCGCGGTCAAGACCGCATAGAGCACGATCTGGATCACCGTCAGGCGCTCCCCCAGCACCACGGGCGCCATCGGCACGCCGGCCTTCTCATAGTCGTCCTGGATCAACAGCGCCAACGCCCAAAAGTGGACCGGAGTCCAGAGGAAGATAATCGCAAAGAGACACCACGCGAGCGGCGTCAACTCCCCGGTCACAGCGGACCACCCCACCAGCGGAGGAAACGCCCCGGCCGCGCCGCCGATCACAATGTTGTGCCAAGTGCGCCGCTTAAGCCCGAGCGTATAGACGCACACGTAGAAGACCAGCCCCGCCAGCGCGAGCATCGCGCAAAGCAGGTTCGCCGCCCACCATAGAAGCGCGAAAGAGGCCGCGGCCAAGGCAAAGCTGAATCGAAGGGCGTGCGCCGAAGAAATGCGCTGGGTCACCGTAGGGCGCTTCGACGTTCGCCGCATCGCTCCGTCGATATCCCGGTCGACGACCATGTTGATCGCGTTTGCGGCTCCAGCGGCCATGTACCCGCCCAGCGCAACCGCCACGAAAAGACCCAGACCCGGCCAGCCGCGCGCGGCCGTAAACATCGCGGTCAGCGTGGTGAACAGCAACAAACTGATCACCCGGGGCTTGGTGAGCACGAGGTACTGCCCGACCAGCTCCCGCCCTCGGAGCGCAGGCCCCGTCTCGACGGGCGCAAACTGCATCTCACGGCGCGGTACGCCTTCAAGCAGCGCGTAGTACGCCGTCGCGACCAGAGAGATGGTCATCACATCGGCCAGCACGAGGTGCAGCATCTGCATGGGGATCGGCGCCTTGAGCAGAATGCTGACCAGCCCCACCCCGATTTGGAGGCCATACACCGTGACCATCGTTTTCACCGCGCGTTTGACGGCTGGATCGGGGCGAAGGTGGATCGCAAGGCCGCCGATCAAGGTCAGGTACAGCCCGATCGAAGTGGCCAAAAGTGGGTGAAGCGGCTGGAAGCGCACCATCCAGTGCGTGTCGGCCTGCAATGCGGCCTGCAAGACGTTCTCGGTCGGCTTGAGCATGTGGCCGAGCGCCGAAATCGCGCCGCTGACCCCCAAAACGACCAAAAGGAACATCCCAAAGACCAGCGCCCACAGTAAAGGCCCCTGATTGCGAAACTCCAGCCGCCGGTCCGTTTTCGCCGCAAACGCGGCCACCGCGATCGAACTCACCAGGAAATAGGTGCTGATCACGTGGAACGCCATCATGCCCGCGCGAGAGACGCGATCGTCCTCGGCGACCCAACCGAACCGTACAAGCGCCGCGCCGATCAGCGCCTCGAGCAAGGTGAACCCGAGCGCCGTCCACGCCGCTTGCCGCACCGAATGCCCTTTAGGGAACAATCGCCGCGCCCAAACCACAAGCCCGATGATCAGCGGCAACAGCAGTCCGCTGCTCAGCCGGTGGCTGAATTCGATCAGCTTTTCGATACTGGGAGCGGTGGGAAGAACCTCGCCGTCGCATAGCGGCCAGTGGCTACCGCATCCATCGCCGGAAAACGAGGCTCGGACGAACGCGCCCCAAGCCACCACGGCGAAAACGTAGAGAAGAACCGACCAGGCGTACCGGGTAAATCGTTCGATTTTCACAGATTGCTTCACATCCGACCTCTTGGCGGACGCCCGACACGCGGCGCGCCCTGAGGAAACTCATCTCGACGAGGGGGGATGTCGAAGAATCGATCGACGGAGGCTCTTTGGGGACAATTCGACCCGATCCCTTTTTCGCGGGACCTCCGAACGTCCTCGAATCGTGGGGCGTGGCTCATCCGTCTCTCGTCCAAGATTAAACCCGATCTCCGGCGCTGAAAAGCAAATCCAGGCCTATTCGAGCTCGAGAAGCGCGTAGCGCCGCAGCTTCTCGAGCAGTTCTTGCACAAACTCGCCCTCGAGATAGATCCCGTCCTCGCGGTACTCCACTTTGTGCACCCGGCCGAAATCGTAGCCGCTTTGAACGAGCGCCGACGCCTCATACGGCAACAACGCCTTCATCGGTGCGAGCAGCTCCCGCACCAAATTCACGACCGCCTCCAAAAGCGTGTCCATCCCTTCGCCCGTCACCGCGCTGATCGCGACTGTGCCCGGCCACTCCTCAAGCAGCGCCTGAACCTCGAGCGGGCTGTCGAGCCGATCGACTTTGTTGAACACGGTGAGGCAGGGCTTTTGAGCGGCGTTCAATGCCGCCAACGTCTCCAGGACCGCGTCGCGCTGCATCTCCCACCCGTCGTGGCTCACATCGACCACATGCAGGATGAAATCGGAGAACGTCACCTCTTCCAGCGTCGAACGGAACGCCGCCACAAGCTGGGTCGGAAGATTGCGGATGAAGCCGACCGTATCGGTCAAAAATAGGGCGTACCCCTCCGGCAGGTCCACTTTCCGCGTCGTCGGATCGAGCGTCGCGAACGGCATCGCGTCCGCGAGGAGGTCCGTTTGCGCAAGGCGGTTCATCAGCGTCGATTTTCCGGCACTGGTATAGCCGACCAAAGACGCGAACGGAAACGGGTGACGGCGGCGGCTGGCGCGCTGCTGATCACGTACCCGTTTGACCTCTTCGATCTCCTGCCCCAACCGGGCGATCCGATCGCGGACCAGCCGCCGGTCACTTTCAAGCTTGGTCTCGCCCGGACCGCGCATGCCGATACCGCCCTTTTGACGCTCAAATTTGGTGTAGACCGACATGAGCTTGGGCAGCATGTAGCTCAGCTGCGCGAGTTCGACCTGCAGCATCCCCTCCTTGGTGCGAGCGCGTTGCGCGAAAATATCGAGGATCAGCTGCGTCCGGTCCAGCACCCTCCGCTCCACCCCTTCCTGGAGGTTCCGATGCTGAATGCCGGACAACTCGCCGTCGACCAGCACAAGGTCCGCGTCCACCTCACGGACGAGCGCGGCAACTTCCTCGACCTTGCCCGAACCGATGTACGTGCGTTTCGAAGGACGCTCCAGACGCTGGCGAACGGTCGCCACCGGCTCAAGCCCCGCCGCCTCGCACAGCCCGGTAAGCTCCTCCTCGAAAAGGAGATCCTCGGATTCGTCTTGGTTCACGAAAACCAGCGCCACGCGTTCGGGTCGAGCCCCAAGCGATTTCATTTCCATCGCCATCGACTCCTATACTGACACAGACCCGCGCCTAGAGAACGCCCAGAAGCTTCTCGCTCCGCTTGAAACCTCCAGAGAGCCCGCGGCTGCGACCCATCCTAAAGACGTTAAGGAACCCAGCCGAAAGAGGTCGAAAAGGCCCACATTCTTTCGGAAGCCTCAAGAGGCCCCACATCGCGCCCATGAAAAAACCCGCCCGAAAACGGGCGGGATGCATTCGAGACCAGGGCGGCCGTACGCCGCCTGCTGTGTTTAGGGCGGCGCCTCCAGGGACGCCTTCCCTAAATCGATCTTAGTTTTCCAGCTTCTGACGTCGCAGGAAGGTCGGGATGTCCAGGTCGATCTCATCGAGCTGGATCGGACCGAGCGGGTTGCGTGGAGCAACCGGCGCAGCCGCAGCCGCTGCCGCTGCACGGACCTCTTGGATTGCCGGCTGGACGAACACTTCGTCCTGAACTGCGGCCTTGCCCCGCGAGTTGCCCGTCATGCCCGCCGCGAGGATGGTGATCTGGACCTCGCCCGCGTTGTCGTTATCGCGAAGCACATGGCCCATGATGATATCGGCCTCTTCGGCGTCCGTGAACTGCAGGATATAGTCCATCGCCTCGTGCGCTTCCCCGATGCTGAAGTCGGAGCCCGCGGTGATATTGATGAGCACGCGCTTAGCCCCTTGAATGTTGGTCTCGAGAAGCGGGCTGTTCGCGGCATGCTGCGCAGCCATCCGAGCTCGCTGGTCGCCCACGCCTTTCCCAAGGCCCATCAGCGCGACCCCGGCGTTCGTCATGACGCTTCGCACGTCGGCGAAGTCCACGTTGATCACGCCTGGCAGCAGGATGATATCGGAAAGCCCTTGGACGCCCTGACGCAACACGTCGTCCGCCGCGGCGAACGCCTGTTGCATCGTCGCTTTCTTCTCGACGAACTCGATCAAACGGTCGTTCGGCACGGTGATCAGCGTATCGACGTGATCTTGCAGGCGCTGCGCTCCTTCCGAAGCGAGTCGCTTTCGGCGAGGCCCCTCGAACAGGAACGGCTTGGTGACCACGCCGACCGTCAAAATGCCGAGCTTGCGCGCCATGTCTGCGACGATGGGCGCCGCGCCGGTACCGGTGCCGCCGCCCATGCCCGCGGTGATAAAGACCATGTCTGCGCCTTCAAGCTGCTGCAAAATCTCTTTCTCGCTCTCTTTGGCCGCCGCTTCGCCCACACCGGGATCGCCGCCCGCACCCAACCCTTTCGTCAGGCCCTCGCCGATCTGAAGGCGGGTCGGCGCTTTGGACTGCCCGAGCGCCTGCGCGTCGGTGTTCAGCGTCACAAAGTGAACGCCCATCACGCCTTCGTGGATCATACGGTTGACCGCGTTGCCGCCCGCGCCGCCGATACCGAACACTTTGATGGTCGCCTGGTTTTCGAAGAGATTTTCTGGTCGCATGCTTCACTCCAATCGAGAACAAAGCTCCGGGGAAACCGAAGCTATCCAAAAGACGAAAACGCGAGTGCGAAAGCACCGAGAAAATCGATTCTTTTGAGCCGCGTCCTCCGGTGGGTTTCGCCCGTCTGGTAGGTCAAGATGGCAGAGATTTGCGGCAGCCTCTGGGCCTACAATTTCGCGAAGATCGTGGTGGTCGACGTCTCCGAAGACTATCGCTTCATGCAGCCCTCGCTCCCCAGCGATTTCTACCCGGTGCTGCGCGAGATCTGGCTTCCGCGACACGACCTCGGCCGCCGGCTGGCCGCCGCTCCGCTGATCCAAGGGTATCTCTACGATTGGCACGAATCGCCCGAGAGCGAGGAGGGCCAGTGGTACGTGGGCGTGGTCAGCGAGGAGCTGATGGATCAATTCCTGCCTCCGCCGCCTCAAGAACCGCACTTTTCAGCCGAAGTTCGCGTAAGCTAAAAGAGCCGATGAAAGTTTTAATCGCGGACGACGATCCGATCATCCGTTTGGACCTCAAGCAGATGCTCGAAAATCTGGATTACGCCGTCGTCGCGGAGGCGGGGGACGGTCAACAGGCCGTCGACATGGCCCGGTCTACCCAACCGGACGTCTGCATCTTGGACGTGAAGATGCCCGTGATGGACGGGATCGACGCGGTCGGCGCGATTTCGGGCGAGGGGATCGCCCCGACGATTCTCCTCACGGCGTATAGCGACAAGGAGCTCGTGGAGCGAGCCAAGGAAGCCGGCGTTTTCGCCTATCTCGTCAAGCCGTTTAAGCCCAGCGACCTCCCCCCGGCGATCGAAGTCGCCCGCACACGCTACGAGCAGAATCGCCAGCTTCAAAAAGAGGTCGGCACGCTCGAAGAGCGGCTCGAAGCGCGCAAACTGATCGACCGCGCCAAGGGCGTCCTGATGCAAGGACTCGCGCTCAGCGAAACCGAAGCCTACCGGCGCATCCAGGTCCAGTCGATGAACGCGCGCAAGTCGATGCGCGAGGTCGCCGAAGCGATCCTCCTCGCCACCGAGGTCTAGGAGCGCACTTCGCCTTCTGCGATCTGAAGGATACGGTCCGCCCTCTCCAACATCCCAGGGTCGTGCGTCACGAGGATCAACGCTCCGTCGCCCCGGTGCTCGCTCAGAAGCTCCACGACCTGCACGCCGTTGTGATGGTCGAGCGCCGCAGTCGGCTCGTCGGCGAACACGACCTTCGGCGACCCCAAAAGCGCCCGCGCGACGCAGAGCCGCTGCCGCTCCCCTACACTGAGCTCATAAGGATGCCGGTGGGCCTTGACCGCCAGCCCCAATCGCTCCAAAAGTCCCATCGCCTCGTCGCGCCGGTTTGCGGCGGGATGCCCCAGAAGGACGTTTTCGAGCGCGGTGAGGTACCCCAGCAGATACGGCTGCTGAAACACGAATCCGAACTCCGAAAGACGCAAATCGCTTCGCGCGCGGTCTCCCAGCGTCGCCAAGTTCTGGTCCCGATAAAGAATCCGCCCGGCGGTCGGCAGCTTCAGCCCGCTCAGCAGATACAAGAGCGAGGACTTGCCAGAACCCGAAGGGCCGAGAATGCCGACGAACTCTCCCGCCTGGATCTCCAAATTCAGATCGCGACAAGCGTAGACCTCCCGGCCATGATCGAGATACACGAGCGATGCCGATTCCGCGCGAATCACAGAATCCTCCTTTCGACGATCCCGACCGGATCAAACTTACGGAACTTCCCTCCCACCGTCAGCGCCGCTACGACGAAGATCGCCAGCGGTACCGGAAGGGTGTAGAAGATCGCCCGCCGGTCGAAAATCTCGATGGCGTACGCGTTCGGGCGCATCAGCGCCGCCTCGACGCCATAAAGCAGCAAGGTGGCCCCGGCCACGCCGAGCAGCCATCCGAACAGCACGACCCAGAAGGTCTCCCGAAGCACACGGCTCAAAAGGTCGCGGCGCGTGTAACCGATCGCTTGAAGTAGCCCGAACTCCACGAGTCGCTGCGATTGATAGATGTTGATCAGCATCCCCATCATGATCGTGATGACCACGACGAGCGTGCCGATGACCACGTTCAAAATGCGGTAGAGCGTCGCGAACATCTCTTCGGTATCGCGAGCGAGCTGATGATAGGCGAAAACCGTCACCCGCTTGCCTTTAAAATAGGTCTCCGCCCAACGCCCCAGCGTCTCTTGATCGGCATCCGTCGACGCGAACGCCAAGATCCGATCGAGCGGCGGGAAAAACTGCGTCCGCACGAAATCGTAATCGGCCAGCATCAGCCACTCTTGCGTCTCCGCGACCCCGACGATATGCACCGGAACCGGCGCATAGCGCCCCTGGTCTTCGGGGCTGAGCAGAACCTCCCCGAGCCGCAGACCCAAGTTCCGCGCGACCGGTTCGGAAATGACGACCTCGGCCGCCCCCTTTGCGGGCAACCGGCCCTCAATCCGCTCCCCGCCGAGACGCTCCAAATAATAGCGCTGATCGTCCGGCCGGAGCCCGACCACGACGAAAGGCCACTGCCCCACCAGACTGCGCACTTCGGCCCAGCTCGTCTGGCCGAGCATCGTCCGCTCTAGCGGTACGGGGGACTCGGCCGACAAATCTTGCAGCACCTCTTGAACCTTCGCATCGCCCCCCATCGGCGCGAGCGCGAGCATCTTCTTAGAATACGAATAGACCGTGTTGATCGAGTAGGGGATCGAGTTCATCATCGCCACGATCCCCGCGACGAGCATGACGGCCATCGTGAGCACCGCCGTGAGCGGCGCGGTCTTCCCTAGGTTGCGAATCAGATACGTCCCGGGAGCCAAAGGACGAAGCGCACGCTTTCCTCGTTTCATCGCGCGCGTCGGTACCTCAAAAACACCTCGTCCTCAACCGGGTGGCACTCGATCAGCCGAAACGTGCGCAGCGCTTCCCGAGGCAGAGGCGCCCCACCTGCGAGCGTCGGAAGCCCGTCTCCGAGCTTGATCTTGGGGGCGAGGGTCAAAAAGAGCTCGTCGATCAGATCCTCACGGAAGAGCTGACCGTTCAGATCGCTGCCCCCCATACAGAGCAAACGCTCGATCCCACGCGCTCGAAGCGTCCGAAGGAGGTCCGAAAGCGGCTCGGAGACGAGCCGCTCCACGCCTGCGGGCACCGAAAACGCACGCTCGCCCGGCGCCGCCACCCACACCTTGGCCGCCTCGCGGAAGAAGCCCCGTCCAAAATCGAGCATCCCGGAACGCGTCAAGGCGATGCGGATCGGCGTGCGCGGCACCCATCGGTCGGTCGTCGCCCGAATCGTTCCGGCCCCGAGCATCAATCCCTGAGCCGCCGCCTCGACCCGGCGCATCAACGCATGATCGTTCTTCGAGCCGAGATCCGAAACGTCCTCTCCCGCCTCGCCCGACACGATTTTGCCATCGAGCGTCGCGACCATGTTCAGAAAAACATACGGCCGCTCCGGAGGGGGGGGCGGAAACACAAGGTCGCGATAGATCTCCTCCATAGGGCTTTCTGACAGTGTGGCGTTTTTACCCCTCAAAACGCTCAAGGGCCGGTTGAGGTATGCCTCAACCGGCCCGAAGATCCACGCGAGAAAGAGAGACTACTCTTTGTCTTTGAAACCAGGCAGCCGACGACCTTTGTAGAAACCGTCCGGCGTGGCGTTGTGGCGGAGGCGATATTCCTCACCGCCCACCTGCTTGTTCTCGTCGATCTCGACCATCTTCGCCGTGTAGTTGGTGCGGCGAAGCGCGGTGCGCTGGTGCGAAAAACGTCGTTTGGGGTTCGGCATCGTTTAAATCCTTACTTCTTCTCCCGGTGCAGCGTGTGCTTGCGCAATCTCGGGTTATATTTCATGAGTTCCAAGCGGTCCGACGTGTTGCGCTTGTTCTTCGTCGTCGTATAGTAGTTCTTCCCATCCTCGGTGCAAACGATCCGAATGATCTCCCGGGCTTCCGATTTCTTTGCCATAGCGGTCCTCTAGTGCCGTGCGCGGCACCGGCAACCTGGCTATTATGGACGCTCTCGCGCTCCATTTTCAAGTTACCTTTCGATTTTTACCGATCGATCTCGCCGAGCACGATGTCGATCGAGCCGATAATCGCGATGACGTCCGCGATCAGGCGCCCGACCGAAAGCACTTCCAGCGCCTTCAGGTTCATGAACGACGAGGGGCGCTCGTGCCATCGGTAGGGCCGGTTCGTTCCGTCGCTGATCACATAAAAACCCAGTTCGCCTTTGGAGCCTTCGATCCCGACGTACGCCTCGCCCACCGGCGGGTGGAACCCTTCCGTATACAGCTTGAAATGGTGGATGAGCGACTCCATCGAGGTATCGAGCTCATGTCGAGGCGGCGGCGCGATCTTGCGATCCTCGGTGCGAAAACCGCCCTCGGGCAAACCGTCGAGCGCCTGGCGCAGAATCTTGCAGCTCTCCTTCATCTCCGCGATGCGGACCAGGAAGCGGTCGTAGATGTCCCCCGTCCGGCCGACCGGCACCAAGAAATCGAAATCCTCGTATGAACAGTACGGGTTGCTCTTTCGAAGGTCCCACGCCACGCCGCTCGCCCGAGCGATCGGCCCCGAACAACCGAGTTCCAAGGCCTCTTTTCCGGTCAAGATGCCAACCCCTTGGGTGCGCTCTTTCCAGATCGGGTTCTCGACGAGGAGATTCTCGACGACCTGCAACTCTTTGGGGAACTCTTCAAGGAACGCGTTGAGCTTGCGGTCGAACCCCTCGGGCATATCGCCGCGAAGCCCGCCCGGCACGATCCAACTGGGCATCATACGCACGCCCGAGAACATCTCGAACATGTCCAGCACCATCTCGCGCTGCTGCATGATGTAGAAAAATGGGGTCATCGCGCCGAGGTCCAGCGCGTGCGTCCCGAGCCAGACGCAATGCGAGGCGACCCGGCTGAGCTCCGCGAGGATCACACGCAGGTATTGGGCCCGCTTGGGGATCTCGCATCCCAGCAGCTTCTCGACCGCGAGCGCGTACGCGAGGTTGTTCCCGTTCGCGTTGAGGTAATCCATGCGGTCGGTCATCACGACGCACTTGTGGTATTGCTGGTATTCGGCCTCTTTCTCCATCCCCGTGTGCAGATAGCCGATCTGGCATTTACACTGCACGATGGTCTCGCCTTCCAACTCGCAGATCACGCGGAGCACGCCGTGCGTTGAGGGATGCTGCGGGCCCATATTGACCACCATCGTGTTCTCGCCGGTTCGCTCGAACACCGTTTCGGTGGAGGGCATGAAGGTCGTCTTTTCGGCCATAGAAAACTCTCCCTTTAAGATACCTTTTTCGCTTCGCGGGAGCGATCCAAGCTCTCCGTTCGTAAAATGGGGAGAAGCTTAAGGAGAACGCTATGAAGACGCCTTTGATCCTTGCCTGCCTCGCAGGCCTCGGTCTGATCGGGTTCGGGACGATCCGACAGACGCAAGCCACCGCCGTGCAAACGAGTGGCTCCGACCTCCCGATGGAACTCGTCGTCACCTCGATCTACGATTTTAAAAAGACAGTGAACAAGATCCAAGAGGCCACTGGGGAGAACGGCTTTTCGGTGCTCCACGTGCATAGTGTCTCGGATATCCTCTCCGGACACGGCTTCGAGCGCGAGCCGATCACCATCGTCGAAATCTGCAACGCCCGGATCGCGGACACGATTCTGAAAGAGGACATCCGCGTGGCGGTTCAAATCCCCTGCCCGGTCGTGATCTACCAAGAGGGAGCCCAGGTCAAGGTGATGACCTATAATCCGCGCCTTCTGCAAGAGCACTACCCCTCCCCGAAGATGCCGCTGGTTGCCGAAGAAGCCACCGCGACCCTCGAAAATATCCTCGGCTCCGTCACAAAATAGAGGGACTTACTTCAAGAACCGGTTGAGCGTCACCTTGATTTCGGCGAGGCGCTCTTCCGGGGACATCGATTTACAATGCTCGTGGTCGTGCGCGGGGTCTTGGCCGAACACGCACGTCTCCAGATGCGTCGAGAGCAGCGCGACTCCAAGCTGATCGAGCGCGGCCCGAAGCGCCGCGACTTGCGTGAGAATGTCCACGCAATACCGATCGTCTTCGATCATCCGCTGGATGCCGGCGACTTGGCCCGCGATGCGGGACAAGCGTTTTTTTGCGTCGCTCTTTACCGTGACGTTCATCTCAATCTTCTTTCGTTTTCGGAACTCGGCGGGGCGAAATTCGCCGCCGGTCCCTTGTTAGGGACGCCGAAACGAGCCTCCGCGTGGCACGCCGATTCTAGCATACATCCTAAAACCTCGGGCCAACCGGTACAATCGCTCCCTGGAACATGGATCAGGCGCATATTCGCAACTTTTGCATCATCGCGCACATCGACCACGGAAAGTCGACGCTCGCCGATCGCCTGATCGAGCGCTGCGGCGCGGTGCGTGGACAGGCCAAGCAGCAGATGCTCGATACGATGGATATCGAGCGCGAGCGGGGCATCACGATCAAGATGACCGCCGTCCGGCTGAGCTATACCGCGCGGAACGGCGAAACCTACCAGCTGAACCTAATTGATACCCCGGGGCACGTCGATTTCACCTACGAGGTTTCGCGCTCGCTCTTCGCCTGCGAAGGCGCGCTACTCGTGGTAGATGCCAGCCAAGGCGTCGAGGCTCAGACGATCGCCAACGCCTCGATGGCCATGAACCAAAACCTCGAGATCGTGCCGGTGATCAACAAAATCGACCTGCCGCACGCCGACGTGGACCGCGCCCGCGAAGAGATCGAGCAGGCGGTCGCGATCGACGCCAGCGAAGCGATTCTCTGCTCCGCCAAAACCGGCGAAGGCATCGACGAGATCCTCGAAGCGATCGTCAAGCTCATTCCGTCCCCTTCCGGTAAGCCCGAAGAACCCCTCCGCGCTCTGATTTTCGACAGCCATTTCGACAGCTATCAAGGCGCCGTGGCTTATATCCGTGTCATCGACGGGTCCGTCCGAAAGGGGGACAAGATCAAAATGATGTCGACTGGTAAAACGTTCGACGTCGACTCCGTCGGAGTCTTTCGCCCGTCGCTCGAAGTCGGCGAGGCGCTTCTGACCGGCGAGGTGGGCTTCCTGACCGCCGCCATGAAAAGCATCGGCGACGCGGGCGTCGGCGATACCGTCACGGGTGGCATTCAACCCGCTGAGGAGCCCTTGCCCGGGTACCGCAAGGCCAAACCGATGGTGTTCTGCGGCCTCTACCCGACGGATTCGGACCAATACGAAGAGCTTCGCGATGCGATCGAAAAGCTGCGCCTGAACGATGCTTCCTTGGATTTTGAACCCGAAACCTCCGCGGCGCTGGGGTTTGGGTTCCGTTGCGGCTTTTTGGGCCTGCTCCATATGGAGATCGCCCGAGAGCGCCTGGAGCGCGAGTTCAACCTGGAGCTCATCCTCACCGCCCCGAGCGTGGATTACCTGGTGCATCGAACGAACGGGAAGAGCGAGCACATCGCAAACCCCAGCGCGATGCCTCCGCCCCATGAGATCGAAAACATCGAGGAGCCGTCGGTCAGCGCCACGATCATCGTGCCGAACGAATACGTGGGGGCTGTGATGAACCTCTGCCAGGAGCGACGCGGCACCTATGTGCGGAGCGAGTATCCGACCCCGAGCCGCGTCATCGTTCATTACCAGCTTCCACTTGCCGAGATCCTGCTCGATTTCTTCGACAAGCTCAAATCCTCGACGCGCGGCTACGCCTCGTTCGATTACGATCTGAGCGGCTATAATGGTTCGAATCTCGTCCGGCTCGACATCCTTTTGAACGGCGATATCGTCGACGCGCTGTCGTTCATCGTTCACAAAGATTTCGCCTATACGCGCGGCAAAGCGATGGTCGAGCAGCTTAAAAAGGTCGTTCCACGCCAGCAATACGAGGTCCGCATCCAAGCCGCCATCGGCGCGAAGATCATCGCCGCCGACACCGTCAAGCCGTTCCGCAAGAACGTCATCGCAAAATGTTACGGCGGCGACGTCTCGCGTAAGCGCAAGCTGCTCGAGAAGCAAAAAGAAGGCAAAAAACGCATGAAGCAGGTCGGCTCGGTCGAACTTCCGCAAGAGGCGTTCCTCAGCGTGCTCAAAGTCGGCGAAGGCAGCTAAAATCGCGGCGACGTCCGCCGCCCGATCCGAGTCTTAAAGGGCATGAGGCCCATCTTGGCGGGGATCGAAACGGAATACGGCCTGGCGGTCGAAGGCGGGGGCGCGGAGGACCAGCTCGAAGAAGCCCGAACGTTCGTTCGTTGCTACGAGGGTGTCGCTTTTGCAGGCTGGGATACTCGCAAAGAGACACCCCGCAACGACCTCCGCGGGTTCCGCGCCGATCGCCTCGCGGTGGACCCCGAAGACCGGCAGTTCGACCGCCCCGGGCCAGCACGCGAAACCGAAGATCTTCGCTCGGATCGAGTGCTGTCCAACGGAGCTCGGTTCTACAACGACCACGGCCATCCCGAGTACGCGACCCCCGAATGCGCGACGCTTGACGAAATCGCCGAATTCGACAAATTTGGCGAATCAATCCTTTACCAAACGGCGTGCAACTATACGACTCGAACAGGGCGGACCGCTCGCATCTACAAAAACAACACCGACTTCCAAGGCGCCTCCTACGGCACGCACGAAAATTATCTGATTCCTCGAAATTTAAACCTTCAAACTTATCAAGATGCGGTCATTCCTGTTCTGATCGCTCGGACGGCCCTGTGCGGGGCGGGCAAGGTCGGCAGCGAAAGCGGAACCTCCTGTGCCTATCAACTCAGCCAGCGCGCGGACTTCCTGACGGAGCTCGCGAGCGTGGACACGCTCTATCGCCGCCCGATCTTCAACACCCGGGACGAACCGCACACCGATCCCCGCCTCTGGCGCCGCTTGCATGTGATCGCGGGCGATGCCAACCGCATCCCCGCCGCCACGGCCCGCAAGATCGGCCTGATCAAGCTGGCTCTTCATCTCGCCGAAGCGGACGCCGCGCCACGCTGGGAGTTCGAAGACCCGGTCCGCGCGTTTCACACCCTCAGCCGCAATTCGGAAGGAGGCTTTGAGTTACGCCTCCAAGGGGGGCACACGACCACGGCGCTCGAAGTCCTCGAATCGTATTACGCAGCCGCCGAAGCGCGCTTGGATCTCACCGAAGAGCTGTGCGCGCTCATCGCGGAATGCCGGACGCTCGGGAATGTGCTTTCCACCCACGCACCCGGCCCCTTGCCCATCGACTGGGTCGCCAAAAAACGCCTGCTGGAGATGGCTCTCGAGGAGCGGGGAACGGATTGGGATGATCCGGCACTCGCCTCCTACGATCTGGAGTATCACCGGGTCGATCCGGCCGAAAGCCTGTACGACGCCCTGATCGAAATCGGTGAGATTCCAAAAGAAAACCTATCTGTATCGAAAGAACGCACTCGCGCTTTCGCAAGGGGCTTGGCGATTCAGAAATTTTCGGACGCTTTGGCGACGCTCTCTTGGGGTTCGCTCGTCTTCAAGACAGAGCGCGGTCACGAGGAGGTTCCTCTCCCGCCGGACCTCGAATATCCGATGGAACTTGAGCACGCGCCGGACGTAGAAACCTTTATCCGCATCCTTCGAAGGAACATCCCATGATCCAAGCCAACCGACAAACCCGGCCCTTGAGCCCGCAGCCCCAGCGCAAACTCGGGGAGGACGGCGGCCCCAACACGCCGGAAATCGAGCGTCCCGCCGCTCCGAACGAATTGATGAAACGGCTGAAAAAGGTCGATCCCGATCAGGCCCGCAAATATCGGCAGCGATCGGGCCAATGATTGAAGCTACGTATCGCTCATTTTCCGATCTAGTCCCCTTGAGCGCCGCCGCGCCGAGTGCGGACGAGGTCCACGGGACTACCGTGCTCGCCCTTCGCTGCAAAGAGGGCGTGGTGACCCTCGCCGATCGACGCGCCACCGCGGGCAACCTGATCATGTACGATCAAGCCGACAAGATCTTCCCGCTCGACGACGCGACCGTCGTCGCGATCAGCGGAGCCTTCGCACGGTCGGTGGAGATCTGCCGCTATCTCAAACACGCCTTCAAATACTATCGGCGATCCGTGCTTCACGAAATGTCGCTCGACGGCAAGCTCACCGAGATCTCGCGCGCGCTCGCCGGCAATGCGCCGATGGCCGCCCAGGGGATCGGCGTGTTCCTACCGATCGTCGCCGCCTACGATCCGAAGAAAGAGGCTTTCGGCGTGTACTTTTTCGACGGTGCGGGCGCCCGCTTTCAAAACGGCTCCTATGCCTGCGCTGGATCGGGCTCCGAAAGGATCCGAGGCGTATTCGAATACCTGACCCGGCACAAAGGGCCGTTTCAGGAGCGCCCGATGCAGGACGTGCTTCTGGACGGGCTCGAAATGCTGGATATCGCGGCCGAACTCGATTCGGCGACAGGGGGATTCATGCGAACGCTGCCCGTGACACGGGTCCTGGATCGTGAAGGCAATCGAGAGGTCCCCGAGAAGGAGCTACGCCGCGCGGTCGAAAAGGTGTTGGCGCGGAGCGAGAGTTCCTCGCTCCGCTAAGAGGATCTTAGAAGCGGTATCCAATATGGATGCTCGCGGTTGTCGGGTTGGCGCCTCCGCGCGTATCCTCGCTGAGGAGGAGCGAAATCTCGGCAACGAGCGATTCGTTGATCTCTTTGCCCACGCCGACGCGGCCGCTGATCAGCCACTCGTCTTTGCCGGTCTCGCCGTCCACGAACAGCGTGCCAAGACCCACGAAGAAGTAGGTGCGCTCGCCGAGATAGCCATCGCCGGTGTAAAACCGCTGGTTCACCGCAAAGTTAAAGGCGTCGTTCTTGCCGATATCTCCGCCGGTCGGGTTGAACCAATCGACTGAAAAGAAGGTATGGCCCCCTCGAACGATGCTGCCTTGCAGGCCATAGTCCATGCCGAGTCCGTAGAACAGATCCTCGCCCGCGGCGAAGTTGCTGTCGAACGGCAGACCGATGCCGAGGCGGAAGGTCACGTTGTACGGCTCGACGCGAAGGCGGTCTCTCTCATACTGGGCGGAGGCAAAGACGCCGAGACACAGAGTCAAGGCCAGCACTCCCGATTTGAATAGGTTGTTCATCGCAATGTTCTCCAAGCCCGGAGGAAAACCCTTCCCGGACGTTCTCCATAAACCAGAGGGGCCGATCGGACACATTCGTTCGCCCACCTGACTCTTCAAACCTATTCTGCCCGCATCCCGGCTTCGTTTGCCACCTTTTCGCAAAACCGCCCATAATGAGGCTACGCCATGCCTCTCGCCCATCCTTTTCAATCTGTTCTCGTGGTCGTCGACCTTCAACCGAGTTTCCTGAGCGGAATCGACGGAGCCGAGCGCGTGTTGGCGCGAAGCGAATTCCTCGTCCGCGCGGCAAACCTCCTCGAGGTGCCCTGCATCGCGACCGAGCAGTACCCCTCTCGCATGGGCGGCACCGCTCCTCAGATCGCGGAAGCGCTGCGAGACGCCCCGATCCTACCGAAAATGCATTTCTCATGCTGTGGCTCGGAGGCCTTTGAGGACCGGTTGCCTTCGGAGCGGCCTCAGGTCATCCTGATCGGGATCGAAACCCACATCTGTGTATGCCAAACGGCGCTTCGGCTCCTCGCTCGGGGCAAGGATGTGCTGGTATGCGCCGACGCCGTCGGCGCACGGGACGACGCGCGGCATCGACTCGGATTGGAGCGAATGAGCGCGGAGGGCGTTCAAATCGCGCATACCGAATCAATCGCCTATGAATGGATGGATTCGGCGGAGCATCCCCGCTTCCGCGAGGTTCTCGCGCTGGTGAAAGCCGCACCGCTTTAGCGGCGGGCTGTGCCAAACTGTGTAGCGTATTTCGCAAAGGAGCGAGAAAACGAAGCTATGCCTTTAATTTCATTACGGATCCCCCAAATCGGCGAGGGGCTGCAAGAAGCCCGACTCGTGGCGGTACTCAAGCAGCCTGGCGACCGCGTGCGTCGCGACGAGCCGATCTATCAGATGGAGACCGACAAAGCGGTCATGGACGTCGAATCGCCTTACGACGGGGTCCTGAGCGAGTGGCTGGCCGAAGTCGATACGATTCTTCCCATCGGCGGCGAAGTCGCCAAGATGGATGTCGAGGGTGAAGTTCAAGAAGAAGCTCCCGCCCATGGTCCGGCGGCCCAGGGTGCGTCGAAGTCGACTTCGACGCTCGAGGCCAACGAAGCCGCGCCGTCCGGTTCGCGCAACGCTACGATTCCGCCGCGTACCCGCGCGTATGCAAAAGAGAAGGGGATTTCGGACGCCGACCTCGCTCAAATTCCCGCCAAGGGCTCGAAGCTGATGCCCGAAGACGTCGACGCGTACCTCGCCGGTTCGGGCGCCGCGGCAGGCCCGGTCGTGACCGATGCCTATACCGAAACGAAGATGGCGCAAAAGCAGCGGCTACTGGCGTCCCGCCTGCAACGCGGCTCGCAGCTCGTGGTCCCCGGTACCATCACCGTCGCGGTCGACTGGGAACCGATCGAAGGGCTCCGTGCGCAGGTCAAGCAAAAGGGCGGCGATTTCCAGCCCTCGGCCTTTACGATGTTCGCCTATCTCGTCGCGCAGACGCTCAAAGACTTCCCGGGCTTCCGCTCGACGATCGTCGGAGACGAAACCGTTCGCGAATATAAACACGCCGCGCTCGGTGTGGCGGTCGCCCTGCCCGGAGACGAATTGGTGCTCGCCGTGGTCGAGGATGCCGATACGCTGAGCTGGCCGGACTTCGCCCAGCGGCTGCGCGAGCGCATCGAACTCGCGCGGAGCGGCAAAGATCAAGTCAACGAGGCCGTGACGATCTCGCTCACCAACATGCAGAGCTTCGGACTGCGAGATGCCGTTCCGGTCGTCGTGCCGCCGAGCATCGCCACGCTCTTTTTGGGTGAGGTGTACAACGGGCTGGCGCAAGAGACGAGCGAGTTGAAGCTGAAGCGGCTGACGAACCTCGCGCTCACCTTCGACCATCGCCTTATCAACGGCGTCGGCGCTGCGGAGTTCATCAACGCCATCAAGCAAAAGATGCAGGCCGCAAGTGCCCACCTGAGCGTCTAAAGGGGTATGAAACCGAGGATCGGTATCTTCTGTCCGGAGCGAACGGATCGCGGTGTCCGCTACGCCGCGCTCCGGGAAGAGTACGTGCACGCGCTTTTAAGCGCGGGGACCCAGCCGATCCTTCTCCCCTTGCACGAAAGCTCGATCGACGTGCTCTCGGAGATGGACGGCTGGCTGATTCCGGGCGGCGCGGACCCCTCCGGCGCGCATTTCGGTGAGCCGGATCATCCTCAAGCGCGGGTCGAGGAGCCCACGCGATTCCCGCTGGAGCGTAAGGCGCTGGAGCGCATGAGCCCGCTCTTTCCGATCCTCGGTATCTGCTACGGCTGCCAATGCCTCAACATCGCCGCCGGGGGCACGCTGATCCAGCACCTTCCCGACGTCGTCGGGCACGATCGAGACGCTTCCGGAGACGTGCAGGTCTACCGGCTCGCGCCGGGTAGCCGCCTTGCCGGCGCGCTGCTGGCCGAAGCGGTCGAAGGCCCCAGCTTTCATCATCAGGCCGTGGGGCGGCTGGGCGAGGGGTATCAAGCCGTCGCGTGGAACGAAGACGGCCAAATCGAAGCGATCGAGGCTGCTTCTTCGCCGTGGCGCGTCGGAGTGCAGTGGCATCCCGAGCGACTGCTGGAAAACCCCGCCTCGCAGCGACTTTTCGGCGCGTTCGCCGAAGCGGCGCGCGATTATGCCATCTCGGCTCGGAGGGCTTCTTGAAACGACGGGTGAACGGGGCCGAGGTCGAATTGCAGACCCCGGAGATCCGGGCGGAGCGGCTGGGCGATCGCTGGATCGTGCACACGAGTGAAGGAAGTTTCTCCGCCGTGACGGTTCGGCATCGGGACACTGTCTTGGTTTCTTACGCGGGACGCCTGTACGAGATCGAGCCGATCCGGGCGCAACGCGGCGGGAGCGCCGCGGCGAGCGGCGAGTTGCGCGCTCAAATGCCCGGCCTCGTCGTCGAAGTGTTTGTGAAAGAGGGGGACACCGTCCGCGCGGGGGAAAAACTCCTCGTGATCGAGGCGATGAAGACCCAACAACCCTTCACCGCTCCGTTCGACGGCGTCGTCGCTTCACTTTCCGCCTCTGCCGGTCAGCAGGTTGCCGATGGCGCGCCGCTGGCGATGATCGTGCCTCACGCACAAGATGAGACGGAGGCGCCCGCGTGAGCCGCGCATGCACCCCGGCGGAATTCGAGCAGATCTGCGACCAGTGGGCGCGCGCCTACCAGCCGATCACCGGACGCGAGCAAGAAGCCTGGCTGAGCGACTGGGATCGCGTGATCGAGCCGATCTCCTATTTGAAGCTGGTCTCACAGAAAAGCGGCTTCGCTCTCCACGAGATTCTCCTCATGCGCTGCCGCGTAGTCAACCCCACCCATCTGGCTTTTACGAAAGGGGACTTCGCCCAGCTTTGGAAAGCCCGCCTCGCCTATGATCTCGAAGCCGCGCACACAACGGAAGACACCGAGCAAGGCTTCGATTTTCGCTTCGCCGCATTGAACGCGTCCGGAGCCTATGTGACGGGTCGGATCGAGGTGTTCCGGCTGTGAGCGCGGTTCGGCTGATCGAGGTGGCGCCCCGCGACGGGCTTCAAAACGAACCCACCCCCGTTCCGACGGATGTCAAACGCCGCTTCGTTGCGGCGCTCGCAGCGGCCGGACTTCGAGAGATCGAAATCAGCAGCTTCGTTTCCCCCAAATGGGTGCCCCAACTCGCGGACGCCGCCGAACTGTTCGCTCAGCTCGCCGCCGATCCTATTCCGGGGTCTCCCGTTTACTGGGCGCTCGTTCCGAACGCCCGCGGGCTGGCTCGGGCCTTCGAGGCGAACGTCACGCATCTCGCGCTCTTCACCGCGGCGAGCGACGCGTTCACCCAGAAGAACATCAACCAGACCGTGGCGGAATCGCTGACGTCGTTTCGCGAGATCGTGGCGGCCTGCCGCGCACAAGGAAGCTATCGCCTGCGCGGCTACGTCAGCACGGCGTTCGAATGCCCCTATGCCGGGCGGATCACGCCAGACCAGGTCGTTCCCGTCGTTCGAGCCCTGCTCGAGATGGGGCTCGACGAGATCAGCCTCGGCGATACGATCGGGGTCGCCGCTCCTTCGGAGGTCCGCGCGCTGACCGCCGCGCTCGCGTCCGAAGGGATCGCCCCAGAAACCTACGCCTATCACTTTCACGACACGCGCGGGACCGCGATCGCGAACGTCGCCTGCGCGCTTGAGCTCGGGATAAGAACCTTCGACGCCAGCGCGGGAGGACTGGGAGGCTGTCCCTACGCACCCGGCGCCGGGGGGAACCTCGCGACCGAGGACCTCGTTTATTTCCTCGAACGCAGCGGTATGCCTACCGGGATCGATCTGGATCGTCTGGCACGGGCGAGCGAAGAGGTGCTTCGTGCGCTGGGCCGAGCTCCGAGCGCGAAGGCGCAGCGAGCGGTGTTGGGCGCAACGTGCCCCACAAAATAAGCCCCACGCCGAGCGCCGCCACTACCCCTGTGGCCGCAAGCTCCTCTTTGCTCATCTTGAACTCGCGCGCGTTCACCAAAAGCACCGTGATCCCCATAGGAACGAGTGCGGGCAGACCGCTCGCGAACGCGGGAAAGAGAATCGCGGCCAGGAGGTAGAGCGCAAGGACCGGAAGCACCGCCAGCAACGTGGCGCGCGCGCGCATCCCAAACCGGAAGATCGCGACGAAGAACACCGCGAGCATGAACAGGTCCGCCGGACCGATATAGGCGATGACGTTCGCGTCGGCTCCGGGCAGCGCGTAGCCGATCGTCTGAAGATATTGAGGATGCTCTTCCAGGAAATTCGCCACCGGCGCTTGGGGTGTCAGGATCAGATAGAAATCGAATAACGCGAGAAAGATCGAAATCGGCACGATCATGTTTTTTTCGCGAATGAGACTGGCCAGCAACGCTCCGAGCCCGACTGTCCAGGTGACGAGCCCGACTTGGCTCAGCGCGGTCAACAGCCCCGCCAACGCGCGAATCCCCTCGCCTCCCGCCAAAGCCTCTCCCCGGGGGATGATGGCCGTAAGCCCGAGGTGCAACGCAAGACCGGCCATCAAAAAGAGCGCGGCCCAGCGCGGCGTCCAACCGAAACGCGCCGCCTGATAGATCGCCAAGATCGGTACGGCGGTAAAGATCAGCGTGATCGGCAGACTCAGCCAGACCGGTAGGTGCAGATAAAACAGCGCGACGCGAAGCGGCGTCAAAATCAGCAGAAGGCCGAAAAATCGAAAGAGGGGCGTCCAAGAGCCGTCTTGCCCGGGATGCACCATCCGGGTTTTACCGCCGCGCGGCGACCAGCGTCTTCAGCCACTTGTCGTCGCCGAGGTAATCCGTCGCGACTCCGCCGCGACCGCTGCTGCTATGCACGAAGTATCCGTTTCCGAGGTAAATCCCCGTATGCCCGATCTTGCCTCGGGATTTCGACCAAAAATAAAGACGATCGCCCGGTTTGAGATCCTCGAGCTTGGCGATCGGGGTTCCGACCTTCACTTGTTCGGCCGCGGTCCGGGGCAGAGCCACCCCGATCTTGCCGTACATCTTCTTCACGAACGCCGAGCAGTCGATCCCCTTTTCGGTATCGTTCCCGCCCCATTTATAAGGGGTACCGATATAGTTCAAAGCCGAATTCGCGACGAACGAACCGCCCGAACGCGAAGTCGTGTTACCGGCGACGCGACCCCCGCTCGCTTGGGGCTTACTGTCGGAGGTCACCTCGTAGGGCAGCTCGGCCACCTTCTCGGCGTAAACGTATCCGTGCTTCCCATTTTGCAGCAGGACCTTGTACCATCCTCTTTCGCTCGTCCTTTCGATGACCAGGTATTCGTACGCTTTGACCGCATAGTAACGCTTGGATTTCAGGTCCGGCTTGGCGTAGATGTTGGTCTCCTTCAACGCCTGTCCCAACCGGCCGAGCACGACCTTTTTTTCGGTCGCGAAGGCGCCGGCCAACAGACACAAGGCAACGAGGAAGGATAGGAGGATGCGCATGACGGTGTTCCGCTCCTTATTATAGGTGGCTTTTTGCGGAGCTAAAGGTTCAAACGGTTTTTTCCTGCGGAGGTTCAGGAACGCGCAAGCGCGCCACGAAGCGCCGAAAGGATCGCAAGACCATCGCTCGAGCCGAGCGTTTCGCGCGTGGCGCGTTCGGGATGCGGCATCATGCCCAACACGTTCCGGGCTTCGTTGAAAATCCCCGCGATCCCCGAGGCCGAACCGTTGAAGTTCGCTTCGTCGCTCGCCTGCCCCGCCGCGTCGACATAACGGAACGCCACCCGGCCTTCGCCCTCAAGCGCGGCCAGCGTCTCGGGATCGCATACGTACCGCCCCTCGCCGTGCGCGACCGGGATGCGTAAGATGCGATCGACGCCCTCGGTCCACAACGACCCGCGCGTCTCGGCGCGCAAGAAGACGTCTTGGCAGACGAACCGTTGGGAGCGGTTGCGGACCAAAGCCCCGGGCAAAAGCCCCATTTCGCACAACACCTGGAAACCGTTGCAGACTCCGATCACCGGGCGGCCTTCCCGCGCCAAACGCGCGACCTCGGCCATCACCGGCGCGCGCGCGGCCATCGCTCCGCATCGCAAGTAGTCGCCGAACGAAAACCCGCCCGGGACGAAGACCGCGTCGAACCCGGTGAGCGAGGTCGCGTCCTGCCACACATACTCCGCATCGACTCCGACGTCCTCGCGCAGGGCGTGAAGCGCGTCCTGATCGCAGTTCGAGCCCGGGAAGCGAGGAATGGCGACTCTCACGAGACCGCCTCAAAACGATAGTCTTCGATCACGGGATTCGCGAGCAAACGATCGCACATCTCCTTCACGCGGGCCTCGGAATAGTCCTCGACCTGAAGCTCGATCATTTTCCCGATCCGCGTGTCGCGCAACTCGTCGAACCCTAACTTGCGCAAGGCGTCGCAGGCGGTTCGGCCGGCGGAGTCCAGCAGCGAGGGCTTGAGCGTGACGTACACGCGCACGGTGGTCATATCCTATTGTGGCACGCGCCTCTTCTTCATCGCTTTCTTTTGAGCACGGCCCCGTACGGTATTCTCGCGATGCAAAAAAATGGAGCGGCAACATACATCGACTCAGGAAACCGGGTTCGAAAAGAAGCGCGGGATCGGCAAGATCGACGTGCGCACCGGCTATGCCCAGGTGCTCGTGTCCCGACTCGAAGGCGAGATCGTTCAGGCGCGCCTGCGCTTGCTGGAGGCGATCAAAGACGCACAAATCGGCATCGACTTCCTCAAACTCACCCCCAGCGGACTCTCGTGCCTCGTAGCCGAGTCGGACAGCGAGAAGATCTCTCAGGCGTTGCAGGGCCATCCGCTTCGCCTCCAGATTCATCACGATCGCAGCATCGTGCTGGTGCACGCGGTCAACATGCGCGACGAGGAGGGCCTGATCGCCCGCATCGTGCAGAAAGTCATCGAAAGCGGCGCGCCGATCGATCACCTCGGCGACATGCACGACCGGGTGCTGTTGGTGGTGCCCGGCGCCCATGCCGAGGCGCTCGTCCAAGTGCTGGAGACCTTGAAGGGGAACGAACTTGCGCATTAAAGTCATGAAATTCGGCGGGACGAGCGTCGCGACGCCCGAAGCCCGCATGATCTCGGCGCTTCGCGTGGTCTCGGCCAGAGAGCAAGGGTTCCATCCCGTCGTCGTCGTCAGCGCGATCGGGCGGCGCGGCATGCCCTACGCGACCGATACCTTGATGGGCATGCTGCGGGAGATCGATCCGAACGTCGAGCCCGAACCGCGAGAGATCGACCTGCTCCTGGCTTGCGGCGAGATCCTCTCGGCCGTCATCTTCGCCCACACCCTCAAGACCCTCGGCCACACCGCGCAGGCGTTCCGGGGCGGGCAGGCCGGTATCCGCACCGACGGCGTGTACGGCAACGCGCGCATCGTGAGCATCCACCCGGTCAGCCTGCTCGACAGCCTCCAGGGCGGCTATATCCCCGTCGTATGCGGTTTCCAAGGCGTGTTTATCGCCAAAAGCGGCGCGCCCGGGGGCGAACTCACCACGCTCGGACGAGGCGGCTCGGACACCACGGGTTCCGCGCTCGGGGCGGCGCTTAGCGCCGAGGCCGTCGAGATCTACACCGACGTGGACGGCGTCAAGACTGCCGACCCCGACTACGTGGCCGACGCCCCAACCCTGCGACAAGTGACCTACGACGAGGTCGCGGAGATCGCCCACCTCGGCGCGAAAGTCGTCCATCCCCGCGCGGCGGAGGTCGCGATGCAATACGGCATCCCGCTGTGGGTCAAGAACACGTTCAGCGACGATATCGGGACCGAAATCGTGCGGCGCGACAAGCTCCCCGGCCGGCGCCTGACCGGCGTCACCCATACGGGCAAGCTGGTTTTCATGCAGTTCGACTTGGCCGACGCACGCCCCGAAGACCGCGTCGCCCTCACCACCGCGATCTACGACATGATGGCCCGCTACGGGGTGAACCTGTTCATGATGAACCTCAACGCCGAAAGCACGGGTTTCGCGGTCCCGCGCGGCCAGTATCCTCTCGTCAAAGAGCTGCTGGAAGGCCTTGTGATCCCTTTGGGAGGCGAGACGTTGACGACCTATCTGTTTCAAGTCGGCGCGCAACCCTCGCGCGAAGTCGAGTCCCAGGCGGCGCTCCTCGCCCCGCTCGGCAACGTTCGCCGCGTGGTCAGCGAGCTCACCGAGGGGTGCACGATGGTGTCCTTGGTCGGCCACGAGTACATGCAGCGTCCCGGCGTGTACTTCGACGTGCTCAGCACTCTGGCCGAAGGCCAGGTGGCGGTGCTTCAAACCAGCGACAGTGAATTCTCGCTCAGCTGTCTGGTGCCGGAATCGGACACCCATCGCGCCGTCAAACTGTTGCACGACCGGTTCAAGCTCAGTGAGGTGCGCTGATCCGAATCGCGCTCCCGGAGGGCCGTCCCGCCATCATGGGGATCCTGAACGTCACCCCCGATAGCTTCAGCGACGGGGGGCGTTACGACGCGCCGGAAGCCGCGATCGCGCACGCGGAGCGTATGCTCGAAGAGGGCGCGGACATCATCGACATCGGGGGGGAATCGACGCGTCCCGGCGCGCAGGCTATCGACGCCGCCGAGGAGATCCGTCGCACCGAGTCCATCGTCCGCGCCCTGACGCGCCTTGGAGCGACGGTCTCGATCGATACGTGCAAAGCCGAGGTCGCCCGCGCGGCGCTGGGAGCCGGAGCCGCGGTCGTGAACGACGTCACGGCTCTGGGCGATCCGGAAATGGCCGAAACGTGCGCGCGCGCCGAATGCGCTGTCTGCCTCATGCACATGCAGGGCTCACCTCGCACGATGCAGCTCGCGCCCAGCTATGGCGACGTGACCCAAGAGGTCCGCGCCTTTCTTCTCGAGCGAACGGCTTTCGCTGAGGCGCGAGGGATCGCGCGAGAACGCCTCTGGATCGATCCCGGAATCGGGTTCGGCAAAACCGTCGAACATAACCTCACGCTGCTGCGCCGCTTGGACGCTTTGGTCGCAACGGGTTATCCGGTGCTGCTCGGCGTGAGCCGCAAAAGCTTCTTGGGCAAGCTGCTCGGCGCGGAGGACGCCCCGGCTCCCCTCGAAGCGCGTCTGGAGGGCACCCTGGCCGCACAGTCGATCGGCCAATGGCTGGGGGCGCGAATCCTCCGCGTTCACGACGTCGGGGAAGCCGTGCGAGCCGCCCGGATCGTGGCGGCGCTGACAGCCTCCCCCTCGCGCTAGTTGCCCAGCTTCTTCATCAAGTGCTCGATCGCCTTGTCGAGCTGCGGATCCTTCTTCGAGAGATAGTCCTGAGGCGGATACGGCACCGCGATGTCCGGCTTTTCGCCGTTGTTCTCCATCGGGCTGCCGTCGAGGCGGTACACGCCGACCGAAGGCATGCGCGCCGAAGTTCCATCGATCAGCGGCAAACTCGACGTCCAGATCACATACCCTTTGGTGGGCATCCCCACGAGGGTCGCAAGATGAGTGGCCTTCATCGCCATCGGGAACATCTCGCCGTTCGAAGCACTTCCCTGGTTGATCAAGACCGCCATCGGCATGCTCAGCGTCTGACCAGGCGCGTTGATCGGAGGATTGTTGCGGCGCTGGTAATAGCCGTGCTGCTTGCGCGTGAGAATGTTGAGGAGCCGGTCGCCGATGTTGCCGCCTCCGTTGTCGCGAACGTCGAAGATGATCCCGGACTTACCTTGCGTGTACTGCCAGATCTGCTGGTTGAACGCGGTGAAGTCCGCCGCGGCCATCTGCGGGATATACATGTAGGTCAACTTGCCGCCCGACTGCTCCTCGACGTATCGGCGACGGCGCTCGATCTCGTTTCCTTCGACGATCCCCACAAACTCGCTGCGCGACAACCCGCGGTACTTCACTTCGCGCGCGCCGATCTTGGACGGGCTGTCGTTCACGAGGAACGTCAGCTCGCGGCCGACCTGCTCGTTCAGCACGTCGCGCCAGAGCGCCTCGTTGAGGCGCACGTCCTTTCCGTTGATCTGAAGGATGTACTGTCCAGGACGGATCGTGGTGGCGGGATAGCTCGGCGGCGTTCGGTACGGCACCTCCGCCACACGAATCCCAAGCCCGGAATAGGTGTAGTCGAACGTCAGACCAGGATGCGCGCTCGTCTCGCTCTTACCAGTCCCGAACCCGGGACCGCCTACTTCCGAGTGAGAGGACTCCAACTCGCCCACCATCATATTCAGCACGATCGCGAGTTCGTCGGGATGTCCGATCGAGTCGAGTAGCGGCGCATAGCGATCCCGGATCGCGGTCCAATTTCGGCCGTGAAACGCGGGATCATAGAACGCTCGGTTGAAAGTTCGCCAAAACTGATAGAAGGCGGCCTCACGCTCCTTGCGCAGATCGCGCACCCAATCCGCGCGGAACTTCAGTTCGGCGGGCGGGGTGCCTTTGAGCGAGAGGACCTGGATCTTCCCCCCAGAGGGGTACACGATTCGAGACTGGTCGGCCGCGATCTCGTAGGGCTGCGGTGTCCCTTCGAGAGGCGTGCCGCCTCGAATCAGTCCGTCCGCGACCTTGCGCGCGCCTTGACCGTTATAGCCCACCGTCCAGAGTTCGTAGTTCCCATTGACGAAGAACAGCGCCCCGGTCGTTTCGTGAAACCGCAGATAACCGAGCGCGACCGCGCTCGTGAACAGCCGGATACGGTCGCTGATGAACGAGAAATCGATCTCCGTCGTCACCGGGCCTTCGGGCTTCTTGTACTCCATCTCCTGCGCGAACTGCTCTTCACGGGTCAGCGGAAGCACGTAGATGCCGAGCCCTTGACGATCGCTCACGAAGAAAAGGTACTTGCCGTCAGGCGAGAACCGGGCCGAATCGTGCCGCGCGCTGAGCTGAGTCACGTTGTGCGTGACGCCGGTCTGCAAGTCCTTGATAAAGATATTCGAGGTGGACTCCCAGTAATAGAAGCCGCTGTTCGGAAGCGTCTGGGAGTAGGCGACATAGCGCCCGTCCGGCGAGAAGGAGTACTCGGGATCGATCTCCCCGAAATAGCTGCCCGGCATATCCAAGATGCGCCGAGGCTGTCCACCCACGATCGGGACGGTGTAGAGCCCCCCTTGGTCGCCCGCGACCCAAAACGCGACCTGCCCCTTGGGCACGATGGAAAGGCTGAACACGTCGTTTTGAAACCGCGTATAGGGCATCACCTTCCGCGTCTCGGTGTCCATGCGATACAGTTGCAAGCTGCCCGTGCGGTCGGAGGTGAAGAACAGGTGCTGGTTATCCGGGTCCCACAGGGGCTGGTTGTCCACGCCGGCCCAATCGGTCAGCTGAATCGCGTCGTTGGCGTTGGGTCCCTTCCCAGGCGTGCTCGCCACCATCCAGATCTCACCCCGCACCACGAACGCCACTTTGTCGCCCTTCGGGCTCAGCGTCGCATTGCTGACTCCCTCGCTGAGGACCAAGCGCTCGGTCTGGCTGGTTTTGTCGTCGATCCCCGCGAAGATCGAAATCTTTTTGGGCTTGGACTTCGACGTCATCGTATAAAACGCGCCTTCGTACTCGAACGCGATGAGATCCGCGTTCGAAGCCACGGTCGAAAACCGGACGCCTCCGCCCACGAAATCCGTGAGCCGCGACGCTTTCCCGTCCAGTTCGATCTGATAGAGGTTCGGAGTGCGCTCCTTCGAATCGACGATCGGCAGGATCGTCTGCCCCATCTTGGTCGTGCTGGGGGTCGTCTCGGAGACCGTGACGCTCACCAGAGAACGGCCGGACGAGGCCATGCGGTTCCAAAGGTGCTGATAGCCGTTGTCCCTCAGCGCGCGGCGGTCTCCTGTCCGACGGTCGAACACCCACAACGCCGCGGCGGACGCTCCCTGATAGCGGGGGCGATACCACGGAAAACCGTATCGCGCGAACAGAATGCGGTCGGAGTTCGGGATATAGCGCGGCGAACCCACCGGAGCGGGATCGAGCATCACCAAATCTAGTTCTCCAGAAGCCACGTCGATCTCGTAAATGCCGTTTAACGCCTGATCGCGGTCGCTTCGAAATAGGATCGTGCGCCCATCGGCCGACCAGTCGCTGGGGATATCGTGCCCAGAGTAGTAGGTTAAACGCTGCGTGTTGCCGCCGTCGACGGGAGCCACATAGATGTCCCAATTCCCCGAACGCGTCGAGCCGTAGGCCACCCACCGTCCGTCCGGCGACCAGATCGGAAAATCGTCCATCGCGATATGGTTCGTGATCGGCGTCGCCCTTCCCCCCTCGCTCGGAGCGACCCACACGTCGCCGCGATAGGCGAAGGCGATCCGCGTGCCGTCCGGGCTGAGCGCGAGATTTCGCGCGCCCACGATCGGCGTCGGATCTTGCGGCGTGAGCTGCGCCGTCAAACCGACCGAAGCGAAACTGCCGAAAAGAGACAGCACGGCGATTCGAAGAGGGGAACGCAGGGTGTTTCTCATCATCTGTTTTCCAAGGATACTTGAAGGCCGAGGCGCCCAGGGGTAAGGTCTATGCATCCATGGGGCGGCCGATCGAAACCGAGCATCGTCGTAGCGATCTAAAAGATCGCTACGCTCTCCCGCGGCCCGAAAGTTCCTTCGAAGTCCAACCCGACGACTTCGCGCTCTGCCGCAACCTGCATCGTCGTTATGGCACCACCTACTACTATGCGACCCGGCTTTTCCCATCTTCCGTCCGGCCGGCGGTGCATGCGCTCTACGGATTCGTGCGAGTCGCGGACGAATGGGTCGATACGCCTCAAGGGCGCACGCCCGATGCGATTCGAGCGTCGCTGAGGGATTGGAAACAAGCGCTTCAGGAAGGTTATCTCCGGGGCGTTTCTCCTGGCGACCCGGTGCTTCGCGCGTTCCTCTCCGTCGCAGTTCCCGGAGGAGTGCCTCTGGAAGAGCCGCTTCTCTTCCTTGAGGCGATGGAGACCGATCTGAATGTCTCTCGCTACCCCACCCACGACGCCTTGCGACGCTACATACGAGGCAGCGCGGGCAGCGTCGGACTGATGATGCTGCGCCTCCTCGGCGGTGACCCCAAAGACGAACCCGCCGCGCTCGCCCTGGGTGAGGCGATGCAGCTCACCAACTTCCTTCGCGACGTGGGCGAGGATGCGCTTCGCGGCCGGATCTACCTTCCTCAAGAAGATCTCGCCGCCTTCGACGTCTCGGAAAGCCAGATCTTGGAGCGACGGTTTTCATCCTCGTTCGGCGCGCTCATAGCGCTTCAGACAGACCGGGCGCGCGCGCTGTATCGGCAAGGCGAGGAGGGGATCTTCGCCCTTCCTGGGCCGCACCGCCCCGCCGTCCGGTTAGCCGCGCGGCTCTACGCGCGTATTCTGGACCGGCTCGAAGCGCAAGGGTTCGACCCGTTTCTGCGCCGCGCACGCACCACGCGCCTGGAAAAGTTGGGATGCCTCGTGCGGACCTTGCGGGAACGGTCAAACTAAAGGCAATGCAAAAACGTGCCGTCGTTCTGCTAAGCGGGGGGCTCGACTCCGCGACCGTGGCCGCGATCGCCCAAGCCGAAAATTTCGAAGTCCATGCGCTGACCGTCGCGTATGGCCAGCGCCATGCGGTCGAACTCGCTGCGGCGCGGCGCGTGGCCAAATCGCTGGCTCTCGCGGGACACCGCATCCTCGACGCGCCCCTTGGGGACCTCGGAGGCTCGGCCTTGACGGACAATATCGCGGTCCCCAAAGGGCGAGACCTCGCCGAGATCGAGAGAGACGTCCCGGTCACCTACGTGCCCGCACGCAACACGGTTCTGCTCGCCTATGCCCTGGCCTACGCCGAGATTCTCGGCGCCGCCGATCTATTTATCGGCGTAACCGCAGTCGATTACAGCGGCTATCCGGATTGCCGCCCCGCCTTCGTCGAAGCGTTCGAGCGTTTGGCGCAGGTCGCGACGCAAAGTCCTCATCCCTTCAGAGTACATGCCCCACTGATCGATCTCGGTAAAGCGGAGATTGTCCGCAAGGGTCTGGCCCTCGGCGTGGATTATGGGCTGACGCATTCGTGTTACGATCCAGGGCCCGAAGGCCGAGCCTGCGGCGCGTGCGATGCGTGCCTGCTGCGGCAAAAGGGATTCGCCGCGCTGGGACTGGAAGACCCCGCGCTCGCGGATCGCTAGGGACGCTCCAAAATCGCGACGGCGGCGGCCAGCCCCCGTTCGTGGGAGATGCTCAGATGAAGCCGGGTCCCCTCGTAGCCCGCGACGGGGCGCGTCAACCTCGCTTCCGGTGCCCCCGAGGGGAGACGGCGCACCTCGACGTCGTGCCAACCGAGTTCGCAGCTCACGGCCTTGGCGACCGCTTCTTTGGCGGCCCAGCGCCCCGCGAGCTCGGAGGCGGTCATCCCCTCACGGCGCTCTTCGGGACGCAGAATGCGCAAAACGAAACGCGGATGCCGCATGGCACGCTCGATCCGCGCGATCTCCACGACGTCGATCCCAAGTCCGGCGATCATCCCCGGGGTGCGGCCGAGACAGATAGCGAACCGGCCGTAACGCTCTGCGCGTCGAGATCCAGATGCTTAGTCTCGATGCGACGGATCGAACCGGTCGTGGTCCGCATCACCAACGATTCGGTGAGCGCGTAGCCCCGGCGGAACTGAACGCCCTTGAGCAAGTCGCCCGGTGTGATTCCCGTGGCGGCGAAAAGCACGTCCCCGTCGGCGAGGTCGCGGGTCGTCAGGACGCGGTCGACGTTCTCATCGCCCATCATCGCTTGCGCGCGCGCCCTCTGCTCGTCACTCGTAAACTTGAGCCGGGCCTGCATCTCTCCGCCGCAACAAAGCACCGCAGCCGCGGTGATGACCCCTTCGGGCGCGCCGCCGATCCCCATAAGCGCGTCGATGCCCCCTTCAGGATCGATCGCGGCGATCGCCACCGAGATGTCGCCGTCCGGAATCAGGTGCACCCGCGCGCCGGCTTCGCGAATCTCGCGGATCATCTCGTCGTGCCGGGGGCGCTCCAAGATGCCGATCGTCAATTCGTCGGTGTCCTTGCCGAGCGCTTTAGCGATCAGACGGACGTTCACTCGCGGCGGCAGCGTGATGTCGATCACCCCGACAGCTTCGGGGCCGACCACGAGCTTGTCCATATAGCAGTCCGGCGCGTGCATCAGCCGCCCCTGCCCTTCGATAGCGGCCGCGAGGACGGAGATTGCGTTCGGCGTCCCGTTCGCGCAAAGGTTCGTGCCCTCCAGCGGGTCGACCGCGATCTGCACGCGCGAACCGGTGCCCCCGCCGAGCTCCTCACCGATATAGAGCATCGGCGCCTCGTCGCGCTCCCCTTCGCCGATCACGATCACGCCGCGCATCGGCAGACCGTTCAGCATGCCCCGCATCGCCTCACACGCAGCCTGATCCGCAGCGTTGCGGTCCCCTTTGCCGACCCAACGCGCGCACGCCAGCGCCGCGGCTTCGGTCACCCGAAGAAAGTCTAAATTGCCGTTCTCTTCCATAGTGTGGTTCTCGTGGGTCGAATTCATCGCAAGGTTTGGGCCAATCGGCGTCAGACGACGAGTTCGCACGCGCCGGCCAGGCGCGAGAGATCTCGCATGAGCTCGGTAAATTGATCGGGGGACAGGGCCTGAGAGCCGTCGCTCAGCGCCCGTTTGGGGTCGGGATGCATCTCGATCATCACGCCGTCGGCTCCGGCGACCACCGCGGCTTTCGCCATCGGCGCGACGTATCGGGCGAGCCCCGTGCCGTGAGACGGATCCACCACGATCGGAAGGTGCGAATGCTCCTTGACGACCGGCACCGCCGAAAGATCGAGCGTATTGCGCGTATACGCCCGATCGAGCGGCATCACGCCACGCTCGCAAAGAATGACGTTCGGATTCCCCTGGCTGAGGAGGTACTCAGCGGCGAGCAGCAGTTCGTCGATGGTCGCAGACGGACCCCGTTTCAAAAAGACCGGCTTTCCGCTCCTTCCGGCGGCGATCAGAAGCGGGAAGTTCTGCATCGAACGCGCGCCGATCTGAAGAATATCCACATACTCTGCCACGAGCGGCACCATCTCGCCGCTCATGACCTCGCTGATCGTGACGAGCCCGGTCTCTTCGCTGACGCGGCGCATGATGCGCAGCCCCTCTTCGGCGAGCCCTTGGAACGAATACGGCGAGGTGCGCGGCTTAAACGCTCCGCCGCGAAGCACTTTCGCCCCCGCGCTCTTCACGAGTTCCGCCGATTCGGCGAGCTGATCGTACGATTCGATCGAGCAAGGCCCGGCCATCGTCACGAAGTGCCCGGGACCGATCTTCACGCCTTTGACGTCCACCACCGTTCGCTGACGGTGAAATTCGATCGAAGCGAGCTTATAGGGCCGCGTGGTCTGCGTAATCTTGCTGACGCCTTCCAGGGCGTTCAGATGGGCCTCGATCGCCCCCCGCTGATCCGCGGTGAGCGCCGCCGGAATTCCGATCGCGATGCGATCTTCGCCCGGGAGAACGAGCGGCTCGACCCCATGCGCTTCGATCACCTCGCAAACGGCTTTAGCCTGGGCCTCCGTCGCTCCAACCTGCATCACGATAATCATGGTTCTGCCTTTCAGGATACCTGCGCGCGTGCCACACTAACCGACGGGATGAAGACCCTGCACCTCAGTCCACTCGACGGAGCGGTCACCCTCGGCTTCGTGCTGCTCGTGCTCGCGCTCGGCTTTTCGGCACGGCTCCGCGAAAACACCGTGCTCCAATTTTTGGCCGCCGGACGAAAGCTCACGCTTCCGGCGTTCGTCGCGACGCTCGTCAGCACGTGGTACGGCAGTATCTTGGGGGTTGGCGAATCGGTCGGGTTGTTCGGCCTGAGCGCGCTGCTGCTGATCGGCGTACCGTACTACCTCTTCGCATTTGTTTACGCGCTCTTTTTCGCCCGGAAAGTGCGAGCGGCCGAACAGATCAGCCTCCCGGAGCGCCTGGAGCAGCGATGGGGCAAAGGCCCCGCGCTCGTCGGCGCGGGCATCGTGCTGGCATTGGCCATTCCGGCCGCACACGTGCTGATGCTCGGCGTGTTGGTCTCGAGTTTTACCGGCTGGGAGCTTTTCCCTTCGACGCTCGCGGCGGCGGGGATCGGATCGTTATTTTTATACAAGGGTGGCCTCTTAGCCGACGTTCGGGTGGGACTTCTCGCGTTCCTGATGATGTACGTGGGATTCGGCACCATCGTCGGCTGGTGCCTGATCCACCATCCCCCTCAGGAAGCGCTTGCGACACTTCCCGCCTCGTTCCGCACGCTCGCCGCACCGGACTGGCTGCAATTTCTGGGCTTTTTAATTCTCGGCGCTTGGACGCTGGTCGACCCGGGATTTCACCAGCGCGTCGCCAGTTCCGCGAGCCCCGAGATCGGACGGCGGGGCGTGTTCGTTTCGGTCGGCTTCTGGGTGCTCTTCGATCTGCTGACGATCACGACGGGTCTGTACGCGGTGGCGCTCCTTCAGCCCACGCCCGAGAACCCTTTGCTGCTCTTTCCGATGCTCGGCGACCGGGTCTTGCCCCCAGGCCTCAAGGCGGTGTTTCTTTGCGGCATGTTAGGCACGATCGTGTCGGCGATGGTGGGCTACGCTCTGGTGAGCGGAGCGACGGTGGGACGCGAGATCTGGGCGCGCTGGAGCGGTCGGTTGTCGGAATCCCAAGTCCAAGCGCGGATTCGCCTCGGCATCGCGCTCTCGCTCGCGCTCGCGATCGGGCTGGCGCAGATGATGGGGCAAAGCGTCGTCGCGCTCTGGTACTCCTGGGCCGGAGCCGGGGTGGGAGCGCTGCTGTTCCCGATCATGATCGCCTACGGCATCGGGCCGCGTATCCGCCTATCACCCCGGTGGGCGGCTTGGACGATGGGGCTGACCTTTGCTCTGGTCTTCGCGGCGCTGCTCTACGGCGTTCGAACCGGCAACCCCTACCTCGACGTCCAAATGGGAGAGAGGCGCTTCTCGCTGGGCACCGTGATCCCGGGGCTGGGGATTTCGGGAATCCTTATCGCGTTAGGAGCAGTCTGCAATAAAAGAGGTACGCAAACACCATGACTTCTGACGAGATTCCCGCTTCGACTCCCGCCACGCACTCCGAGCTTCCCCAGGAAGGGCCGCGCGCGATGCTCGTGCTTTTACGCGACGGCACCGAGACCGAGTTCGACTTCCCCGTAAACCCGCCTTGCGTCATCGGCCGCTTCGATCCGAATGTCGGCCCGGTCGACGTGGAGCTCCAGAATCTGCCCGAAGGCGCTTACGTCTCACGCAAGCATGCCTGCATCGCCTGCGAAGACAACGTTTGGACCCTCGAAGACCTCGAATCCTCGAACGGCACCTTCATCCTTCGAGACGACTTCGAGCGGATCGACAAAGACGAGATTCACGACGGCGATCAGATCGCGTTCGGGAGCGCGCGTTTCCTGTTCAAGACCCACGCGATCGACGAGCATGCGCCCGAAGACGCCGAGCCTGAACCCTAGAACGCATTTCCTGCGGCACATCCGGCATACTTTCTGCCGTGAGCAGCAATCTCGGAATCACCCCTCGCAGCGAAAATTTCAGCGAGTGGTACAACGATCTGGTCCTCAAGGCCCAGCTCGCCGACCACTCGGCCGTCCGTGGATGCATGGTCATCCGGCCGAACGGATACGCCATTTGGGAGCAGATGCAGCGTGCCTTGGACGACATGTTCAAGGCCACCGGGCACGAGAACGCTTACTTCCCGCTGTTCATTCCGAAATCGTTTCTCGCCCGGGAGGCCGAGCACGTCGAAGGTTTCGCCAAAGAGTGCGCCGTGGTCACCCATTACCGCCTCAAGAGCGATCCTACGGAAGGCGTGGTCGTCGATCCCGAGGCCAAGCTCGAAGAGGAACTCATCATTCGCCCCACCAGCGAAACCGTGATCTGGAACACCTACGCCAAATGGATCCAGAGCTACCGCGACCTGCCGTTGCTGCTGAACCAATGGGCGAACGTCGTCCGCTGGGAGATGCGGACCCGACTCTTCCTGCGCACCGCCGAATTTCTCTGGCAGGAAGGCCATACCGCGCACGCCACGGACGAAGAAGCCGAAGCCGAAGCGCTGCAAATGGTGCACATCTACCGCCGTTTCGCCGAAGAGTGGATGGCCTGCCCGGTGCTCACCGGCCGCAAGAGCGAAGGCGAAAAGTTCGCGGGCGCCGACCACACCTACTGCATCGAGGCGATGACCCAGGACCTTCGCGTCGTGCAGGCCGGAACCTCGCACCACCTCGGTCAAAACTTCGCGAAGGCGTTCGACGTGCAGTTTCAAAGCAAGGAGGGCAAGCTCGAATACGTCTACGCGACCTCCTGGGGCGTTTCGACCCGCTTGATCGGCACGCTGATCATGACGCACTCCGACGACAAGGGGCTCGTGGTGCCTCCCCGTCTCGCCGCCACCCAGGTCGCGATTCTGCCGTTCGGCAAGGACGAGGCGATGCGCGAAAAAACCTACGCCGCCGCCGAGGCGCTGCTCGCCGAACTCCAAGCGACTCCCTGGAACGGCCAAACGCTTCGCGTCAAAGTCGACCGTCGCGAAAAGGAATCCCCCGGTTTTAAGTTCAACGACTGGGAGCAAAAAGGCGCATGCCTGCGCATCGAGCTCGGCCCGCGCGATCTGGAAGCAGGCACGTGCATCCTCGCGCGACGGGACACCGGGCAGAAGGAGACCGTACCGCTCACCGACGCCGCCCAAACCGCCCGCGCGTGGCTCGAGGCGATGCAGAGAGATCTCTATGAGCGCGCATTGGAACTCCGCGAGAAACATACGCGCCGCGTCGACACCTGGGAGGAGTTCGAAGCGGCGTTCGCTGGCGAAGGGGGCGCCGGGCTGATCCTCGCGCATTGGGACGGCACCGTCGAGACCGAGCGGCGCATCGCCGAGCTCACCAAAGCGACGATTCGCTGCATCCCGTTCGAGCCGCTCGCCCCCTCGGACACTCAGCCGGGAAGCTGCGTGCTCACCGGAAAGCCCAGCGCGCAACGCGTGGTCTTCGCTAAAGCGTACTAAAACTTCGTGAGCGTCTCGCCCAAGCTGCCCGTCGCCGAGATCTTCGCCAGCCTCCAAGGCGAGGGGCTGTGGATGGGCGTGCCCTCGACTTTCGTGCGGGCTAGCGGGTGCAATTTGCGATGCGTTTGGTGCGATACCCCCTACGCGAGTTGGCACCCGGAAGGCGCATCGGTCTCGGTCGAAGACGTCCTCGCCAAAATCGGCGAGTTCGGGCTACGGCACGTCGTTCTGACCGGAGGCGAACCGATGCTCTTTCCCGGCATGCTGACGCTCGCCGAACGGCTCAAAGAGGCGGGCCACGTCCTGACCGTCGAAACGGCGGGCACGCTCGATCGTCCCATCGCGTGTGATCTGATGTCGATCTCGCCGAAGCTCGCGCATTCCACGCCCCCCGGCGATTGGGCGGAGCGGCACGAGGCGACCCGGTTTCAACCCGAAACGATTCGCTCCCTGCTCGATCGTTACCCCGAACATCAGCTTAAATTCGTCGTCAATCCCGAAAGCGGCGACGAGGACTTCGCCGAGATCCTGGCGATCTTGCAAGCGATCGCCCCCGTCGCGCCGGAACGGGTGCTCCTCATGCCGGAGGGCACGGATTCGGACACCCTTCGCCGTCGCGAACGACAACTTATCGAGACTTGCCTGCGCTATGGTTGGCGTCTCGCTCCACGTGCGCATATCGCCTGGTTCGGCCATCGACGAGGCACTTAACTTCACCCATCTCATGAAATCTATCACCCACTCCTTAACCGCCGTACGATGCGCCGCGCTTTGCGCCCTGCTGCTCCTGAGCGGGCTTCTCGGCTGCGGAGATCAAAGCCAGCTTCCTTATATGGGCCTCTGGTCGGGACAGTTCGTCTTGGAAGATTCCGAGAACGCCTCCGAGCTCAAGGGCTACTTGCAGATCTATAACGAGCACAAGTTCCAATTCGGGATGCGGGGGCAGGGCCAATCCGTCGAGCTCAAAGGACAGTGGGATTTCGACGAACAGGGACTGCTTCGCCTTCGAGTGCAAACCGCCTCGGTCGAAGACGCCGAGATGAACCTTGAAGAGACCAAGCCTCAGCGCGATGCGCGCCTGGCCGAAATCCGAAAAGGGTACGGCCACGAAATGCGTTTCAAGGTGTCGGAAGACAAACGGCAGCTCACCGGATTCCCCCAAAGCCTCGGTGAACTCTATGGGCATTTCGAATTCGAAAAGGGCGCAAAGTAAGCGCTAGGAAGGGGCGGCGCCGTACTCCGCCTTGCGCTGCTCCTCGCTCGCCGGACGCCAGATCGGCCGGTTGCGCATAAAGGGCCGCTCGAACAGGCAATGAAACACATAGGAGCCGATGAGGATGCACGGTAACCCGATCCCGACCAGATAGAAAAACTCGGCGACCGCTCCCTGGACAAACGCGGGACGGAACAGATAGAGCGCCTGCTCGAAGGGATGGTGCATGAGATACAAGCTATAAGAGAACGTGCCGAGCAACACCAAAGGCCACGCTCCAAGCCACCGATTGAAACGGTGATAGGGATGCACCGCGCTCAGATAGGCCAGTCCAGCCGCGCTCAGCCCGATCAACGCGTCGCAGATCGGATAGGCGATCGAAAGGCTCAGCGGTAACTTAAAACGCACCGCGAGCGCCATGCATAACCCTCCCACCCCCAAGGCGGCTCCGAGACGAGGGCGCACCCCCAAAAAGAGGTTGGGACGGTACGCCGCGTGCGCGGCCGCCATCCCCAACATGAACAACGGCACGTACCACACTCGGAACCGAATCAATTCGGGGAAACGTACCACGAGGAACGCCGCCGCGCACCCCGTCGCCAGGACCGCAAGCCAACGCCCGCCGCGCATCAAGAGCGCCACGAGGATCGGAAACACGAGATACAGCTGCGCTTCCAACGCGATGCTCCACAACACCCCGTTGATTTTGTACATGTATTCTGGAAAGAAATTATGAATAAGCAGCAGATGCGTCAGTACGTTCGGCCAACTGAGTGGCAGATACTGATCGAACGGCTTGCCCGCTCCGATAGGGGTGATCCAGATCGCGGTCAGGATCGAGAGGGCCAAGCACGCGTAATAGGTGGGAAGAATTCTGAGGGCTCTTCTTTTTAGAAATTTCGGAAGATTCTGAAGATAGCCGTTCTTCTGCTCGAAAAGAGCAAGTTGAAGGCAAAAACCTGACATTACGATGAACGCCGCGACCGCAAGATGCCCATACAGTAACGGGGTCATCAGCATTTGGAGCCACTCGGGCGCCCGGCTCTTACCCCCTTCGATCCGGAGTGGATCGACCATGGTGCAGAAATGCACGAACACCACGTAGAGCGCCGCGAGACCGCGCATCCCTTCGATGCTGCGCAAACGAGGAGGATGGGGGCGGAGTCCGCCACGGGCGCGCATCCTTCCATGATGGCCCATCCACCCTCTGAAAGGCCACCCTCTCCAAACCGCTCGCAAGCCGAACCGAAGCCGGATCGAACACGCGCTCCGAACCGTCTTGATGGATGTCTATGATCGTTCATATCACGGTGGAAAACCTCGCGATTATCGAACGGTCCCAACTTCCGCTGGGGCCGGGGTTCACCGTGCTGACCGGCGAGACCGGCGCTGGGAAATCGTTGCTCGTGGACGCGATCGAGTTGGCGCTGGGCGCACGCGGCGATTCCGACCTTGTCCGGGCGGGGGCCTCGCGCGCGTCGATTCGAGTCGAGTTCGACCTGACCCATCAACCCGAAGCGCAAGCGAAATGCCACGAACTCGGCTTCGCCTTGGACGGCGCCCGCTTGCTCGTCGAGCGCGAGGTCCTCGCCGAAGGGCGCTCGATCTGCCGCGTGGGCGGCAAAGCCGCTCCGGTCTCCCAGCTTCGACAGCTCGGGCGTGTCCTCGTCGATCTTCACGGGCAACACGATCATCAGGCGCTGCTCGACCCCGAATCCCATCTGAGCTATCTGGACGCATGGATCGGGGAGCCAGTCTCACAGCTCGCTGCGGAGGTCGCCCTCGCATTCGAAGCGGCCGAGGGTCTTCGGCGGAAGCTCGCGATGCTCCGCACGGGACTTCGCGACCGAGAGCAGCGAATCGACTTGTTGAAATATCAGATCGAAGAGATCGAATCTATCGGACCGGTCGCGGGAGAATTCTCCGAGATCGAGGCGCAGCTCTCCCGCTTGCAGCACAGCGAAAAGCTCGCGCACGCCGTGCAGAGCGGTCTGCAAAGCCTGCGGGAAGAGGAGGGCTCCGCGCTCGAACGCATCGGGGCAGCGCTCAAAATCTTGGAGGAGGCCGCCTCGCTCGATCCGGATCTGGACACCACCTTGGCCCCGCTCCGAACCGCGCGGTACGAACTCGAAGAGGCCGGCTTTTCGCTCCGGGCCTATGCGGACCGATTGGAATCGGACCCCGAGCGACTTGAGCAAGCGGCCGCTCGGCTCGACGCATTGCGAAAACTCCGACGCAAATATGGAGAAGATGAATCCGAAATCCTGCATTTTTTAGAACAAGCGCGACGTTCCCTCGATGAATTGACTGATCACGAAGCCGACGAAGAGTCGGTCGCGGCGGCGCTCGATGAGGCCACCGCCCGACTGGAAGCACGGTGCGCCGAACTCACCGCGCTTCGCGTCGAACGGGCCGTGGAATTCTCCGAACTCGTCCAGAGCGAACTTCACGGCCTGGCGATGGAGAAAGCGCGATTCGAGGTCGAACGCTTCGAGAAAGCGCCCGACACAAGCGGAGCCGACCGCTTGGAGTTCTATTTCAGCGCCAACCTCGGCGAACCGCCACGGCCGCTCAGCAAGATCGCCAGCGGCGGCGAGATTTCTCGCGTGATGCTCGCGCTCAAAACCGTGCTGGCCGGCCGTGCGGGGGTGCCGACCTTGATTTTCGACGAAGTCGATGTGGGACTCGGAGGCCGTGCAGCAGCCATCGTCGCGCGTAAGTTGGAAGCGCTCGCTCAGCATTACCAGATCGTCTCGATCAGCCACCTGCCGCAGATTGCGAGCCGCGCGTCCACCCATTTCCACATCGAAAAAGAAACGACCGACGGGCGCGTGCTGACAAGCGTGCGCCGCCTCTCTTCCGAGGAGCGAGAGGTCGAAATCGCCCGGATGCTCGCCGGAGAAAGCGTCACACCCCACGCTCTCAACAACGCGCGTGACATGCTGGGCGGCGTCTTGAGCGGCTAAAGCTCGCGGCGGTACTCCAGCGCGCTGAGGAGCGTCGCGGAGTCCGCGTAGTCCAGTTCGCCTCCGATCGGCATCCCATGCGCGAGGCGGGTCACCTTGATGCCGAGAGGTTTCAAAAGGCGCGCGACATACAACGCGGTCGCATCCCCTTCGACGGTCGGATTCGTCGCGAGGATCACCTCTTCGACGACCCCATCGTGAAGCTGCGCCAGCAACTCTTTCAGCCGGAGTTGGTCTGGCCCCACCCCGTCCATCGGGTTCAAAAGCCCGTGGAGCACGTGGTAATAGCCTTTGTATTCGTGCAGCCGTTCCATCGCCACGATGTCGCGCGGCTCGGCCACCACGCAAATGGTGGCGGGAAGGCGCCGCGGGTCGACGCAGATCTCACAGCGCTCGTGCTCACTGATGTTTTGGCAGCGTGTGCAAAAGCGCAGCTTCTCTTTGGCGTTGAGAATGACCTCGGAAAGACGCCGGGCCTCATGATCGGGCACGCGAAGCAGATGGTAGGCGAGCCGCTGCGCAGATTTGGGACCGACGCCCGGAAGGCGCTCCAACTCCGCGATCAGTTCGGCCAAAGGCCGCGCGAACAGCATTTAGAGGCCGGGAATATTGGGCATGATCTCGCCCACTTTCGCGTTGCGGATCTCGGTCGCCCGTGTGAACCCGTCTCGAACCGCGCCGACGATCAAATCCTCCAGCGCTTCGACATCCTCGGGGTCGACGACCTCGCGGTCGAGCTTGAGCTGCAACAGCTGCCCCGTCCCATCGAAGATGGCCTTCACAGGCCCTTTATCGATCGTCATGCGCTCTGCCGCCAGCTCCTGCTCGAGCTCTTGGGCTCGCGCCATCGCCACCTGCGCTTGCTGGAGCATGCCGCCGAACCCCTTGCCGCCGAAATTCTTGGGAAGTTTCATACCGTTCGTCTCGCTTCGTCCAGGGCTGTAGGGCCGCCCGAGATGCACCGCTATTTTACCGCGATTCCTAGGGGCCGTCCTCGAACACGCCGCTGGAGAACGCGCTGTACATCCCGGCATAGGGACCGTTGTGGGCCATCAACTCCGCGTGGCTGCCCTGCTCCAGCACCTCGCCGCGGCTCAACATCAGAATGCGGTCGGCTCGCGCGGCCGAGGTCAAGCGATGCGCGATCAGGAGCGTCGTCCGCCCGCGCATCACTTCGGCAAGCGCCTCCTGAACGGCCTTCTCGCTCTCCGCGTCGAGCGCTGAGGTCGCCTCATCGAGCAAGAGCACTTCGGGCTTTCGAATCACCGCCCGCGCGATCGCCACGCGCTGCATCTGCCCGCCGCTCAAGCGCACGCCTCGCTCGCCCAACTCGGTTTCGAACCCTTTCGGCATCGTCCGAATAAACTCTTCGGCGTGCGCGAGCCGCGCGGCTTCGTGGACCGCCTCCGGCGGGGCGTCGGGACGCCCGAGGCGAATGTTCTCCGAGAGCGTGCCGGCGAACAAAAAAGTGTGCTGGGGCACCACACCGATCTGGCGGCGCAGCCAGCCGATATCAAGCTCGCGAACGTCGACGCCGTCGAACAGGATCGTGCCCGAAGCGGGTTCGTAGAACCGGAGCAACAGATCGGCGATCGTGCTCTTCCCCGCGCCGCTCGGCCCGACCAAGGCGAGCGAACTTCCCGGCTCCAACCGAAAGCTCACGTCTCGGAGCGCCTGCGTGCCGTCGGGGTAGGCGAACGAGACGTTTCGAAACTCGATCTCGCCGCGAGGCGCCTCGGGCATCCGTCCCTCGGCTTCGGCGTGCTGATCCGGCTGGTCGAACACCTCACGATAGATCCGCTCGGAGGCGGCCTGAACCTGGTTATAGGTGTTGCCGACCGAGGCCAGGTTGCGCATCCCCTGGTTGATCACGTCGAGCGCCATAACCAAAGCCAAAAGCTGCTCGATTTCCAGCTCGCCCTGCGCGGCGAGATGCCCCCCGAGATACAGCACGACGCCAAGCCCCACTGCACCGATCAACTCGACCAACGGTCGCAACGTCGCTTGGCGGTACACCGCCTGCATCTGCGTAAGAAAGGTGCGCTCGGCCTGCTCGCGGTAGTTCGCGACGATCCGATCCTCGGCGGCGAACGCCTTGATGACCCGGGTCCCTTGCAGCACTTCGTTTGTGGTGGCGTTCAGGTCGCTGAGCTCGTCTTGAACCGCGCGCTGCGCCACCCGCATCTTGCGTCCGTTGCGCTGGATCGCCAGGGCCATGATCGGCAAAAACAGCGCCGCGATCAGCGCGAGCTTCCACTGAATCACCACGATCATCACCAGCGCCGCGATCGCCTTGATCGGGCCGTCGATGCTGTCGCGCACGATCGTCACCGCGGTTTGATACACGTTGACGTCATTGGTAAACACGCTCTGAATCGCCCCGGAGCGGCGCTCGTTAAAGTAGGAGATCGGCAGCTTTTGGAGCTTTTCGAACAGGCGCACCCGCAAATCGGTCGCGAGGCGATTCGCCGCAAGGCTCAAGAAATAGACTTGTCCCCGCGTGAACCAGTACTTGATGCCGAAAAGCGCGACGATCCCGAGACACACCGCACCCACGAGTTCCGGATTCCCTTCGCGGAGCGCCTTTCCGGCCATCTCGACGAGCTTGATCGAAAGCGCCGTGAGCAGCGAGGTGCAGACCACGCACGCGAGCCCCTTCCAGATCGGCCCGCGCTGTGTTTTCAGCTCGGCCGCAAGACGAGGGTCGAATCGCTTGAAAAGAGAAAGGGCGATCTTAAAAGCTCCTTAAACGTGTCCGCTTAGAATTCGGCGTGGCCGGGCGTGCGGTGGAAGGGGATCACGTCTCGGATGTTCTTCATCCCCGTTACGTACATCAGGAAACGCTCGAACCCGAGACCGAAACCCGCGTGCGGGGCAGAACCGAAGCGCCGTAAGTCGAGATACCAATGGTACGCCTCCAGAGGCAGACCCGCCTCCCGGATGCGCGCCTCCAGCACGTCGAGCCGCTCTTCGCGTTGGGATCCGCCGATGATTTCGCCGATGCGCGGAGCGAGCACGTCCATCGCCCGCACGGTCTTTCCGTCTTCGCCGAGGCGCATGTAGAACGCCTTGATCTCCTTGGGATAGTCGGTGAGGATCACCGGGCGCCCGACCTTCGTCTCGGTCAGCCAGCGCTCATGCTCACTCTGCAGATCCGCGCCCCAGAACACCGGAAATTCAAACGATTCTCCGCTGGATTCGAGCAGCCGGATCGCCTCGGTGTAAGTCAGGCGCTCGAAATCCGACTCGACGACGTGCTGCAAGGTCGTGAGCAACTCCGGCTCGATCCGCTGGTTGAAGAACTCCAGGTCCTCCGTGCAATGGTCCAGCAGATAGCCGATGGTCGACTTCAGAAATTCCTCGGCGAGCGCCATGTCCCCTTCGAGGTCGCAAAACGCCATTTCGGGCTCGACCATCCAAAACTCGGCGAGGTGCCGCGCGGAGTTCGAATTCTCCGCTCGGAACGTCGGCCCGAACGTATAGACGTTGGTTAACCCGAGGGCCAAACACTCCGCTTCGAGCTGCCCGCTCACGGTGAGGTAAGCCGGCTTTCCGAAAAAATCTTCGGCGGGGTCCGCGTTCTTGAGGCGGTACTGCCCTCCTTCGGCCTCAAGCTGCGTGCTGACCGCGAAAAGCGCGCCCGCGCCCTCGCAATCGCTCGCGGTCACGATCGGGGTTTGGACGTAATGAAAGCCGCGCTCGTGGAAAAACTTGTGGATCGCCCATGCGGCCTGATGGCGCATGCGAAACACCGCGCCGAAGGTATTGCCGCGCGCGCGCAGATGCGCGATCTCCCGCAGGAATTCGAACGAAGCGCCCTTCTTTTGAAGCGGATAGCCCTGCGGATCCGCCGGACCGTAAAGCTCGGCGCCCGTCGCCTTGAGTTCGACCGACTGTCCCGCCGCGGGGGAGGCGACCAGTTCGCCGTCGAACCGCACGCATGCGCCGGTCGTGAGCTGTTTGAGAATCTCCGCAGGGAGCGCCCCCTCTTCGACGATCACCTGCAAGTCGCGAAAGCAAGAGCCGTCGCTGAGTTGCACGAACGACAGCCCCTTGCTGTCCCGGCGCGTCTTGACCCAGCCGTAAGCGCTCACCGTGCTTCCGGGCTCCGCCCGTAAAAGATCGCGCAGATAAGTTCGCCGGTAATCCATCGTGCGAGGAGTTTACCGAACGTTCGAGGCGTCCAACATCGCCTCCAGCAGCTTCGGAGCGGCCGCGAGAGCCTCGGCGGTCTTGGAAGCGTCTTTCCCTCCGGCGGTCGCGAAATCCGGCCGGCCACCTCCACCGCCTCCGGCGATCTTCGCAACCTCGCGCACCAAGTTTCCGGCATGCGCGCCACGGGCGCCGGCCTCGGACCCCACTTTACACGCGAACTGCACTTTGTCCCCCTCGACCGCCGCAGCGAGCGCTACGCGATTCGGATGCTGCGCCACCGCCTGATCCAGCCGGCTGGTGACCTGCTTGATCTCCAGACCGTCGAACAGCTCGCATGTGATCTCCAGCGTCCCGACAGGGATCGCCTCGACGGCCGCGAGAGCCTCGCCCTTGCCGCTCAGCGCCTTTTGCAAATCCGCTTTCGCTTTGCGAAGCGCCTCCAGGTGCCGATCGATCGCGGGCAATAGCTCTCGCGGAGCGGTCTTTAGTTTCTCGGCCGCTTCTCGCAAAAGCTGCGTCTGCTCTTGCACCCACGCCCCCGCCGCCTCGCCCGCCACGGCCTCGATGCGCCGCACTCCGCTGGCGGCCGAGCTTTCGGACACGATCTTGAAAAGTCCGACCTCGCCGGTCGTCCGCACATGCGTCCCGCCGCAAAGCTCCCGGCTAAACTCTCCGATCTCCACCATGCGTACCCGATCGCCGTATTTTTCGCCGAAAAGCGCCATCGCGCCGCGGGCTCTGGCCTCCTCGATCGGCAGATCCGCGTGAGTCACGACCGGCGTGTTCTCCAGAGCCTGTTCGTTGACGATCCGCTCGACCGCCACGAGTTCGTCAGAAGTCATCGCCTGTCCGTGCGTGAAATCGAAGCGCAACCGGTCCGGCCCGACATAAGAGCCTGCCTGAGTCACGTGCCTGCCCAACACTTGCCTTAACGCCGCGTGCAAAAGGTGCGTCGCCGTGTGGTGCCGACGGATCCGCGCCCGGCGCGGGGCGTCGACTTCGGCCTCGACGGAGCGGAAGAACCAACCGGAATCGAGCACCTTTTGAAGCGATTCGGGAGGCTGCCCTTCGATCCGCTGACCGTCCGCGCGCACGATTTCGACCTCGTGCCAAAACAGACCGCTCTCCTTGCGCGTGCCGAGCACCCGCATCTCGAACGCATCGGCCAAGAGCCGGCCCGTATCCCCGACCTGACCGCCGGACTCGGCGTAGAACGGTGTGCGATCCAGCGCGACCCGGGCGCGGCGAGAGGCCCCCTCGGAGCCGAAATGCGGCTCGATGCGTGTCAGGCGCGCCGTCTCCCGAAGGTGCTCGTACCCTTCGAACGCGGTGACCTCGGGAGCGTCCGGGGCCGTCGCGGAAACCGCCGCCGCACCGAGATCGGCGTAGACGTTCTCCATGTCGCCACTCGCTCGAGACAACCGCTGGGCCTCCTCGAACGCCCGCTCATATTCGTCCAAATCGATCTCTACTCCGGCTTCCTCACAAAGCTCCCGAGTGACCTCTAACGGGAAACCGTAAGTGTCGTAGAGCTGGAAGGCGATTCGGCCCGACAAACGCTCGCCTTGCAACGATTCGAGCGCCTCTCGCAGACGAACATCGCCCTGCTCGAGCGTGCGCCGGAAAAGGGTCTCTTCATTGCGAAGCGTCTGCACGATCACCTCACGTCGCTCCGCCAGTTCCGGATACGCGTCGCCGAGCGCCGCCAGCACCCCTTCGTACGCCTCGTGGAAGAACGGCTCGGTCAGCCCGAGCGTCCGCTGCCCCTTGAGCACCGCGCGGCGAATCAGCCGCCGCAAGACGTAGCCGCGCCCCGTGTTGCCGGGCAGCACGCCGTCCGCGATGCAAAAGACCGCCGTACGGATATGATCGGCGATGATCCGCATCGCCATGTCCTGCGCCTCGGACGATCCGTAACGCAGCGTGACGCCTTGAGCGTCGCCGACCGACTCGATGCGGCGCAAGATCGGAAGAAACGCGTCCGTCTCATACACGGAACTCTGCCCCGCGAGCACGGTGGCGGTGCGCTCGAGCCCCATGCCGGTGTCGACGCTCTGGAACGGCAGCGGCGGCATCCCTTCTTTTTCATACCCCTCGTGGGGGCGAGCGGCGTTTTTGAGGCGACCCTCCCACTCGAACTGAATGAACACCAGGTTCCAGATCTCGAGCCATTTCCCTTGAGCCTCGTCGCGGAGGTAGTCCTCGCGTGTGTAGGGCGAGACGGGAGCCGGTTCGGCGGCGGTCCAATAAAAGATCTCCGAATTCGGGCCGCACGGCCCCGGGGGTCCCTGCGTAAACGAGTTCGCGGGCCAGTAGTTCGTGTCTTCGCCCAGGCGGAAGATCTTGGCTTCGGGATCGAAACCCGCCCCCCGCCACAGCGGCTCCCATTCCCGTTCTGCCTCGTCGTCGTCTTCGAAGATCGTGCAGCACAGCCGCGCCGGGTCGAGCCCCAGCCACTCGGAGGAGATGAGGAACTCCCAAGCGAAGGTAATCGCCTGAGCCTTGAAGTAGTCTCCGAACGAAAAGTTGCCGAGCATTTCGAAGAATGTCAGGTGGCTCAGATCGCCCACCGATTCGATGTCGCCGGTGCGGACGCACTTTTGAACGGTGGTCAAACGGGGTTGCGGCGGCCGAGCGACGCCGCGAAAATACGGCTTGAACTGCACCATGCCCGCCCCGTTAAAAAGCAGCGACTCGTCCAAACGCCCCGTGACGTCGTAAGGAATGAGCGAACCGGAGGGGTGGCGCAAATGCGCCTTGGACTCGAAAAACGCCAGATACTTTTCGCGCAGGTCGCGGGTGGTCATCGCACGGGGAAGCGTACCTGTTCGGCGTTTAGCCCGAGCCGAGTTTTCGCAGCGCCTCGGTCGTCGATCGCCCGGGTAAAAGCGGTAGGATCACCACCTCGCCTCCATAGCCTCGCACGAGCGCGGTCTCGGGCAGGTCCTCGGCACGGTAATCGCCCCCCTTCACATGCACCTCCGGACGCAGCGTTTCGATCAACGCTTCGGGCGTCCGCTCCTCGAACGCGACGACACCGTCGACCGCTCGCAGCGCCGAAAGCACTTCGGCGCGGTCCTCCAAACAATGGATCGGACGATCCGGGCCTTTGCCCAACCCGCGCACCGAGGCATCCGAATTGAGGCCGACGAGTAATAGATCCCCGAGCTTTCGCGCCTCCGCGAGGTACCGCACATGGCCGGCATGGAGCAGATCGAACACGCCGTTGGTGAAGACGAGTCGCTTGCCATGTCGAAGCTCCCACGCTTGCTGCAAGCTTAAAAGATGCGCCATCGCCTTTAGTGTAACGCGCCGGACGATGCGGACGCTTCCAAGGCCGCCGTCACGCAAGCCAACACCGAGTAGGGCTCGATCGCGGCCAACCCTTCGGGACGGTACAAACAGCGCTCGATCTGGCCGTAAGGACAGCTGCGGCGCGGATGCGTGATCGAATACAGCCCGACCGCCGGCCTCCCAAGCGCCGCCGCCAGATGCGACGACCCCGTATCGCCTCCGACGTGCACCGCGCATAGATCCGCCAGCGCGACCAATTGACGCACGTTGGTGCGGCCGGTGAGATCCGCAGGGCCGGCCGTCGAGAGCGCCAAGACCTCCTCTGCCACCGCGCGGTCGGCCGCCGCGCCGAGCAGCGCCGTGCGGACGCCTTGAGCGGCGAGGCGATCGATCAGCGTCGCGATGTGCTGCGCCGGCCATCGTTTGCTGGCCCACCCCGCGCCGGGATTGAGCAGAACGAACTGTCGCTCGGTCAAGTCGGACTCTGCCAGCAGCGTCCGCATCGCCGCGCGATCCTCTTCCAGCGACTCCAATCCGAATTCGGCCCGATGGACCTCGGCGCCCGCCGCGCGCGCGACGTCGAGATACTGATCGACGATATGGAACGAACTCGGGTCGGGAAGAACCCGGGAGGAGAAAAATGCCGCGCCTTCGCGCTGCCAATGGTAGCCCAGGCGCGTCTCGGCTCGGGCTCGCCCGACGATCAGCGCACTTTTGAGCAGCCCCTGCAAATCCAGAGCGAGATCGAACGGCCCCTCGGGCACCGGCCAGCGAAGGGGGTTCCCTTTAGGCACGATCTCCCAAACCTCGTCCACCGCACCGCAACAGCGCACGATTCCGGCAAAGCGCCGATCCACGGCCCAAACCAACTGCGATTCGGGGAAAGCCCTTTTGAGCGCCGAAGCGACCGGAAGCGAGCAAACGACATCCCCGAGCGCGGAGAGCCGGGCGATCAAGATCCGCTTCACACGCGCGCCTCCGCCAAAAGCCTCCGCGCGGCTTCCAAGATCGCCGCCGGTTCGACCGCATTGGGGTCAGTCCCTTCTCGAAGCACGACGCCCCGCTTCGTATAAGGGCGATAATGCGCGGGGTCCGTCGGCCCAAAGACCGAGACCACCGGGACGCCATAGGCCGCCGCGAGATGGCCGCTCCCGGTATCCGCCGCGAGATGCAGCCCGCTCGCCGCCACCGCCGCCATGCTTCGAGCGAGCGAGAGCCGCCCCACCCAATCCAGTGCTCCCTGGACTTGCGGCGCGCGGTCCGTCGGCCCTCCGAGAAAGGCCACCCGCCAACCGTCTTTCAGGAGCGCTTCGGCGACCGCGGCCCAATGCTCGGCGGAAACCTCTTTATGCGGGCGCCCCGCTCCCACCGAAATCGTCGCGAGCCGCCCCCCTCCCGCAAACTCCTCACCATCCTCTTGGGGCATGCGCCAAACGGGTTCGCCCACCGGACGAGCGAGGAGCCGCTCCAACGCGAAAAGGTTCCACTCCACGACGTGCCTTTCCCCTTGCCGCTCCTCGAGCGTGGGATGAAGCGATCGGGCCAGCCCGTCTCTCGCCTGCGCGGCCAGCCGGCGCTTCGGCGCGGCGAGCCGGAGACACAGCGCCGTCTTGGCGTGCCCTTGCAGATCGAGGCCGAAATCGAACCCCTCACGCCGCAACCCCGCGTAAAATCCCAGTTGCTCGCGCCAAATCGCCGGGGACCAACGCCCTTTCTTCCAGCGGACGCCTGGGATCTCGGCGCGCGTCGAAACCAGTTCGCGCGACACCACGGGCGCACAACGTTCCTCGACGGCCCACACCAGATGAGCTTCGGGTGAGAGACGCCGCAACGCTTCGGCGACCGGTACCGCCATCACACAATCTCCGATCGCGGAAAAACGCACGAGCAGGAATTTCATAGTAGCCCCTTCCTTCGAGCGCTTTTCCAACGGTCGTGAAACCACAAATACTGCTCGGGGTAGCGCCGCACGATTCCTTCCAGCGCGGCGTTGGCCTGAGTCATCAGCGCCTCCGGGGTGCCACCTTCAAGGGGCTCCAGGACTTCAAAACGGTATCGCCCGGGGCCAAGACGCACCGAATAGGCCGGGATGAGCGGCGCGCCGCTTCGCAGATGCAGCACCCCGGGACCGAGCACCGTGCCGCAGGGACGGCCGAAGAACGGTAAAAATGCCTCGCTCGAATTCTGATCGGGCAGCAGACCGATCAACTCTCCTTCTTTGAGCGCGCGTAAAATCGGACGCGCCGCGTCCCCGCGCGCGATCACCTTGAGCCCCAACCCTTCGCGAATCGCGTTGACCCGGGCGTTCATCCCCTCGTCGTTCGCCTCGCGCGCCACCACCGAAACCCGTTCGCCCTGCGCCCGAACCCAGTGCGCCAAACGCTCCCAATTTCCGAAATGCGCGGTCACCCCGAGCACCCCCCCTTCACGAAGCGCCGTCCGCAAGGTCTCCCATCCTTCGACCTCCGAAAAACTCGCGACGACCTCCGCATCCGTCCGGTGGGGCGAGCGTAGAAAATCGCCCGCGACACGTCCGAAATGCCGAAAAACCTCGAGCGCGACCTCGGCGAGCCGCGCTTCGTCCCACTCGGGAAACGCGAGTCGCAGGTTCGAAAGCGCTCGCTCGCGATGCTTGGAAGACAGCCGATGAAAGAGCTCACCGAGCCGCGCGCCCTTTATATCGGCAGCCTCGGCGTCAAGCCGCCCGAATCGGCGGAGCGCCAGTCCAAAGACCGCCGCGCCCAACCGGGCCTCAAGTCGTTTGCGTTGCGATCTCATCCAACTTTTGCCGAAGCGCCTCCCTCCACCGCGCCTCGGGCTCGACGTGGACGCGTTGCAGCGCGATCCAGATTCGCCTTTCCGCAGGGATCTCTCGCACACGAAGTTTGACCCAATCTTTCGCGGTCACCACAACGGGCAGCGCGGGGTCGAACCGGCTCCAAAGATTACCCGCCAACGGGTCGTGATCGGGGCGGAGCTCCACCTGATCCAACACCAGTCCGACCTCACGCAACGCGTCCAAGAATCCTTGAGGCTCGCCCAATGCGCAAAGCGCCGAGACGCGTTGGCCGGGTTCCGGTACGACCTGCTCTCCGCTCGGCGTGAGAAACCCCGCCAGGCTCGAAACGACGCGGAAGGGCTCTTTCCAAAAGAGGAAATCGGCATGATGCCGCCCCGAAAACGGTTCCCGGTAGGGTCCCGCCGGAAGGCAGCGCCGATTGCGGCGATCCTTCTCCAGCACGATCGTCAGGTGCTTCTTGAGCGGCAGATGCTGAAGCCCATCGTCCAGAATCAGCGTGGCCGAAGGAAAGTGCGCCTGGCAGAGCGCCGCCGCGCGCACACGGTTCCGGCCGACGATCAAAGGAATCTCCGGATGCAGCCAACGCATCATCGCGGCCTCATCGCCCCACCGCGCGGCCTCCAAGGGCCCCGGCGGCGCGAGCGTCGCGCCCTCCGACGCCGGACTGCCGTAACCGCTGCAGGCGATCACCGAATCGGGGATCTGCTCCGCGAGCCACAGCGCGATCGGGCTTTTACCACTCCCTCCCGCAGTGAGATTTCCGACGCACACCACCGGGCGATGCGGCTCTTGCGGCCGCTTCAACCCGACGCGATAAAGCGCCGCGTAAAGGCGCCATCCTCCAGCATAGAGCCAAGAAAGTGGTGTCAAGCCAGTTCGAATCAAGCGCGCCGAAAAGCGATCGCTTTCCCATAACTCGCTGGGATGCATGCGTTACTCCGCGAACGGCAGTTCGGGGGCCGCATCCCGCTTCGGAGGCTCAAGGCCCAAATGGCGATAGGCCAGCGGGGTGGCGCAACGCCCCCGAGGCGTGCGGCGCAGCATGCCCTGCTGAAGCAGATAGGGCTCATACACGTCTTCGATGGTCCCGGCGTCTTCCCCCGTCGTCGCCGCCAAAGTCTCCAGGCCCACCGGTCCCCCTCCGTATTTTTGAATCAGCGCTTCGAGGATCATCCGGTCGACGCGGTCCAAGCCCTGCTCGTCGACCTCGAGTGCGAGCAGCGCGCGATCGGCGACCCCTTTATCGATCGATTCTTTCCCGTCGACCTGGGCGAAATCGCGGACGCGGCGCAGCAGACGGTTCGCGATCCGCGGCGTCCCCCGAGAGCGCCGGGCGATCTCCTTCGCTCCGTCGGAGGCCATGGGGTACCCGAGAATCTGCGCCGAACGCACGATGATCTCGTGCAAGGCCTCGTGGCCGTAGAATTGAAAATGGGAGACGATCCCGAACCGATCGCGCAACGGACCGGTCAAGAGCCCTTGGCGCGTGGTCGCGCCAATTACCGTAAAGCTCGGCACGTCCAAGCGAATGCTTCGGGCGGCGGGGCCCTTGCCGATCAGGATATCGACCTTACGATCCTCCATCGCCGGGTAAAGGATCTCTTCGACGGCGCGGCTCAGACGATGGATCTCGTCGATAAACAGCACGCTCCCACCGTCGAGATTGGTCAAGATGCCCACGAGATCGCCGGGCCGCTCGATCGCCGGACCACTCGTCACATGAATGGGCACGCCCATCTCGATCGCGACGATATGCGCTAAAGTTGTTTTTCCGAGACCCGGGGGCCCGTAAAGAAGCAGGTGATCCAGCGGCTCTCCCCGCTGCCGAGCCGCTTCCAGAAACACTTGAAGGTTCTTTTTAAGCCCCTCCTGACCGATGAACTCCCGCAACTGTCGCGGGCGTAGCGAAAGCTCCGGCCCCTGGTCTTCGGGCTGGCGGGTCGGCTCCAATTCACTGTCTCGCAGCATGGCGTTCCCTTTTTAACGTTGCAACGTACGTAAGGCGACTTTGAGCTGCTCCTCCACGCTTTCCGCCTCTTCCCGAGCCCGGCCGGCGGCCTCTTCGGCCTCACCGCGCCGATAGCCGAGCGCCAAAAGCGCTTCCGTCAACTCATCGGCCGGAACCTCGCGTTTGCGCGAAGGCGTCGCCGCCGAAAGCACCTTTCGCTCGAACTGCTCCTCGGCGATCTTCTCCTTCAGTTCCAAACAAAGGCGCTCCGCAAGCCGCGGCCCGACCCCCGACGCCCGGGTCAGCGCTTTGGCGTCTTGCGAGGCGAGCGCGCTCGCCACCGCATCCTCTCCAAGCTGGCCGATCAACGAGAGCCCGACCTTCGGGCCGCAACCTTTGACTTCGGTCAACAAATCGAACAACCGCCGCTGGAACGGCTCGAGAAACCCGAACAGCGCTACACCGTCTTCGCGAAATACCTGGCGGATCAAAAGATCGACCCGCTCGCCCACCGGAGGCATTTTGACCAAGACGGAATCGGGCAGCGAGACCTCATATCCCACGCCCCCGGCCTCGACCACCGCCCGGGGGCCGTCGGCTTCCAACAGTTCACCTCTCAGGCGTGCGATCATCAATTGATGTTACCTTATGTCTACCCGTTTGACAAGCGGCTCCTCGACCGGCGTCGCGACGAGCTGAAACTCCAACGCGACTTCGTATGCCCGCGGCCAAGGTAAAAATACGCGCACGTTTTCCACCCCGCTCAGTTGGTAAGTTCGCCCCTCCGCTTCGATCCGCGCTCCTTGAACCTGCTCTTCGAACAACTGATTTAGTTTGCGGGTCATTTCGCGCCGCACATAGGCATCCACTTTTTCGTAGGTGGCGCGGCTCACCTCTTCGCGCCCACCTGGCTCGAAGAGATCAATCAACTCGTACGCGCGGGGACGCATGACCTGGTGATAGTAGTAGTCGTTCGCGAGACGATGCAACAAAAATTCTCGACGTGCGAGTTCGGCTTGAAGCGAATCGCCGTGGAAACGTCGCGCGAGGAGCGTCATATTCGCGGCGGGGATCGCCGTTCCCAGCGTATTGCCCGCAGTGTTCCATCCCGCATAGGCCAAAAGGCGCATCATCCGGCGTTCGGATCGGAGAGCCGAATACAGCGCCGGGTCCGGGCTCCCGCGCACGCCCAGGTTGATGTCGGCGACACAAACGTCGCCTCCCGCGTCGACCTCATGCCGCAGCGCGGCGGCAAACGTACCGAACGCCTCGGGGCGGCGGTGCGGCGTGTTCACGTACAAAGTGTAGTCGATGGGTTCGTTCAGCGCGGCCAGACGCGCCCCGCTCGCAAAGAGCTGGTCGCGGAGACTCTCCTCTACCGTACGCGATTCGTAGTTCGCGTGCCGACGTCGCCCGGCGTCTTCTGCGTACACGACCTTGACCTTCGGGATCCATCCGGCACGGCGAAGCAGCGCCCGGCTGACGAGCACGTTCGAATGCTGATCGATCCCTTCGCAGAAATAAACGCGCCCCGTGATCCCGACTTTCGCCGCGAGCGTTTCGAGCGCGCCGCGCTCGGCCACATGCGGCCCGTACGGCTGCGCGTCGTCTTGACCCACCACGAGATAGTCGAACAGCCCCCACTGCGTGTATTTGACGAGCATCCGCTGCACGTCGTGGCTGCGCGCACGCGCCGCTTCGTATCGCTTTAATTCGGCAGCCGGCACCGCGGCTTTCAGGCGCTGGAGCTTGGGACGCAAGGATGCTTCGCCGGTGCGCTGCACCCGTTCTCGGAGCGCGACATATTCGCTGAGCTTCAGAGCCCAACTCTGACTCTCCTGAGTCCCTGTCGGCGCAAGACGCATGAGCGAGGAGAAGGCGTAAAAGCTCATCTCGGGATTCCGCGCGCGTAACTCGGTCAACCTTTTCAGCCGGGCCAGAGCGCGCTCGGAGGACACGTTTTCCAGACGAGAGGCGATCAGCCCTCCGTAGGCGATCATATCCGTACTCGCCACCACTGAGAGCACGTCCGCATAGTCTTGAGCTTCGAGCCAAGCGAGGATTTTTTCGGGGGACCCCGGCTGGGTGAAGTGGCCGAGAAACTCAACCGGAGGCGTCTCGACCCGAACCCCGGTCATCCGACCGATCATCTGCGCGAACTGCCCCGCCGCCGGACGACTGTCGAGGGGAACGAGCAGAATCCGTTCGGCGTGCGCTCCCCCGGCCACCGCCAAGAATAACGCCGTCAGCCCACTTCGGAAGCCCCTTCGCATCCCTAGGATTATGGCACTCTAGGCATCAAGGTCCGAAAACGTTTCGCCTTCGGCCGCGCTCTCGGCGGCGAGACGGCGCTTCTTCCGGCGTTGCGTCACGCCCACCATCACGACGCTCAGCATAAACAGCAGCACTAAGGGCACCGCCATCATCAGCATTGAGATCGCGTCGTTACTGGGGGTCAAAATGGCGGCAAGGAGAAAGATGATCGCCGAAGCGTGCCGCCAATGCTTGAACAAGGTTTGCGCGCTGAGAAGGTCGAGCGCGCCGAGACCATACACCAAGATCGGGATCTGGAACCCGATCCCGAATGCCAGTTCCATTTTCAGCACGAAAAAGATCATCGTGCCCGGCTCTTGCATGAGCACCGTGCCAGGAAACTCGGCCAGATACCCCGTAAACCATCGAATCGTCGCAGGCAGAATCAGCCAGCAGAAGAAGCATCCCGTCGCGAATAGCGCCACGCTGAACGGCACCAACAGCTTCAACGGGCGCCGCTCGTTTTTCTTGAGCCCGGGCGCCACGAATCCCCACAACTGCCCCAATACCCAGGGAAGCGCCAAGATGAGGCCGATGTAAAACGACAGCTTCAACTTGAGCATGAAAGGATCGGTCGCGTTTCGGAACGCTTCCGAATAGTGGTCTTGGGCCGCCGGATGCAAGCTGGCCTGCACCAAGTCGTTCAGGTGGCCGTAGAGGGGAGGCTGCAAAAACCAACCGATCAACCAGCCGAAGGTGACCAGCAAGAAGATGCGGACGATGCGCGTGCGGAGCTCCTCGAGATGCTCCACCAAGGTCGCGCGAAACTCCTCGGGATCATCCGGAAGCCGAAAGAAAGGCCCGCCCGTCAATAATCCAGGCATCTATTCCAGCGAGAAAACCTGTTGAATGCGGATGCGCTGAAGTTGCGGAGGCTGTTGCTGCGTCGGGCGGCCCACGCCTCCCGGCGGCATTCCACCCATGCGGCCTTGCTCGATCAACATCTGCTGCTGCTCAGGCGGCAAGCTGTTGAAATACTCGGGGTCGAACTCCTGCCCCTCGAATCCAGGAGGGAAACCAGTTCCACGCGTGCCGGGCTGCGGCGCTCGAACCACCTCGCGAGTTTCGATGGTCTCGCTTCGCACGACCCGAACCACCGTCCCCTTGTCGAGCGCAAACCACACCGTCTCTTCGAGCGCGACCAAATTCTCGGAGAAGTTCGCCGTCATTCCGGGCGCCCCCCCCATGGCGAATGTGTGCTTGATCTTCGCACAGGGGTGGCCGGACTGCCATTCCACTCCGACGAACTCCGCCCGGGCCGGAACGGAAAAGACCAGAGAGTCGCTGTTCCCCAGCGCAGCCAACTCAGGAATGGGGAGCTGGAAGCGAGACTGCCAGATATCGCCCGGCTTGACACGCTTGTTCGGAAGCGTCGGGAGCGGATAGATGGCGAACATCTGCACCGGCGTGGCCGACTTACCGCTATTTCCGAAAAGCCCAAAGTAGACCGGAATCGAGGAAAACTCCTCCATGCCCGTATTCGTCAGGCGCATGAAGATCGGATTCATATCCTGCTTGCGGAACGTCGAAGCCTGCTGCGTCCCGGGCTGAGTGAAAAGCAGGAAATTCTTTCCTTTCTCCGGGAGCGCGAGCACACGGAGCAGCGCGTCGCCGTCGCCGTAGCGGTTGGCGACCACATACTGCAAGCGGATATTCTCGGTCAGCGAGCCTTGCTCGACTCCGCGACCACCCAAACGGTTCTGATCGTCCGAGATCGACGCCTGCGACACCTGCTGCTTCAAGTTATAGATGTACTGCTGGCCCGGCTGGAAGCGATAGCGCAACAAAAATCCGTCTGCGGGGATCGGAATCGACGCTTGATTCGCGACGGTGATCTCGACCGAGCTCCGCTCAGTGACCTCAGGTCGACCGTTATAGTCTACGTACAGGACGAATTCCAGGTTGTGAACCCCATCCTGGATGCCTCGCGCCTTCGTATCCAGCATATAGACGTGATAATCGCCTTGCACGCTGGGAACGACCGCCTCGACGAACTCGCCGTTGAGGTAGACGCCCACGTAACCTCCCGGTGGAATGCTGTGCTTCGGAAGCAACACCTTGACCGTCTCGCGTACCTTCGAGCCATCGGCCGGACGCACGATCGTAAACGGTGCCTGCGCGAAGCCAAGCATCGCGGCGGCAAGGAGAACAGCACTGAGAACCAATCGCTTCATGTAAAGAATTCCTTCTTTCGGCAACCTGCCTTCGTCTATTATAGACGCGCCTCAGGAAAACGATGTCACGAAATGTAGCACGCCCCGCGCTCGATTCGGGTATCTTAGGAGCCGCTCCGGGGATGTAGCTCAGCTGGGAGAGCGCTGCAATCGCACTGCAGAGGTCGTGAGTTCGAATCTCATCATCTCCACCACTCGTTTCGAGTGAGCAGGCTGCATCAGTTCGCCCTCCCTAACCTGGTAACTGCCAACACTCAAGTCTCTAAATCGCCTCGAATGCCGCGTCTGACTCAAGGAATTTGGAGTGACAATCGCCCACCGGATAGCCGTTGCGGTAAGCCGCTCAATGCGCAAGCAATTTTATCAAAGTACGAGCGATTCGCTGCGCATCGGGCCGAAATGCCTGAGGAGGTTTCCAATACTGGAGCGCATTCTCCGAGGTGGCATAAGCTCCTGTCGAGTCGTAGGCACCCAAGCAAGATCCTGATAATCAGCAGCATCGAGTGGGGTGACATTGGGAAGAAGCGTCATCACGATCTTCTTTGAATCCACATCCCAAAACTCGATCTGGCTTCCAAAACTGACGACCACCCGCTCGCTGACGAACTGCCAATCTTGACAAAAGACGCCTTCGCTCCGTACCAACTCGCGGTGGAGCGCCAAATCGGAGAGCGACCGAACGACAAGCCTTTTCTTATCCACACTGCGTTCGGCAACAAAGACACCGTTTGGGGAAACGCGAACCGGATCCACGAAACCGGGTTGCTGGAGGAGATTTTTACCGTATCGTTTTTCAATTCCCCCCGACTCAGTATCAATCAAAAAGTGCTGCGTATTCTCTAGCGAGTTCGCCAAAATTTTCGAAGTCCCTTTTTGTTGAAAAGGGTTACTGAGAGGTGTGAACGCAAGCGTAACCTCGCGTTTTTTGGTTTTGACATTCCAACGATACGGAAGACTTTCATTGGGGAAGATCCAAGCAGTCTCTTTTTTCGCTCCAGGAATGAAAGTAGCACTTGCCGAAAATAGATTCTCTTCACCTTCCGGCACTTGAAAAAGCATTCGACGCCCATCGACAACGGCCCATTTGAGCAACGCGCCATAAGATGACCCATAAAGGTATCGACTGTCCCTGCTGAAAGCAAGGTCAGCGTAATCTTGGGCTCCATGGTCTCGTTTTTTTATGACAAGAAGAAAGTCGGGCAGACTCACTGGCCTCCGGGTTACCATACTCTTTCAGATTCGCCCTTTCATCCGGCTCAGCGGATAGTGATTCCTTAGCCCCACTTAATCTCCTCTGCCATTAGTTTTTCTCAACCAGCTTCAGCAGATCGTCCTTACTGACGTCTTCAGCCTTCGCAGGCACTATCACCAGCCTGCCAGAAGCACGACAGTCATGATTACCGATCCGCCTTGGGTTAAGGTCATCGTCTCTGGTTCCCGTGCTCCGACACACCATCCCGACAAGCCCGCTCGCGTTAGGGTCGAGCACAACCACCTTACAGTCTTGCGGCAATAGCTTCAGCATATCATTGAAGTGCCCGTCCGCCACAGCGAAGGAATACCCAACAATAACAACCGCCTCGGCACTCTTCAACTTTTGAAGTGCATCGTGCCATTGCTCAAGGTGCCTGTGGCCCATGACTGGCTTGAGGGCGAGAGGAGGGATGATTCCTGGTATCAGAGCCTTCGGAGGTACTTGCTCCCAATTGGGTGCTTCCATCTCATCAAGGAACGCCACGATCTTCTCGCAAGTATCCGCTTCCGCAAATTTGGCGTCGTTCGTGACCAGCTCCCGCGTATCAAACCGATAGTAATGACTCAGTGCTCCATGAAAATAATGTGCCTTTTGACCAACACCATCGTAAAAGAAGTCGCTGTAATTCAGCGTAAGAACATTTTGGCACCCCACTTCTTGGATCAGTTCGTAGATACTTCTCGGCCTATCTTCTTCGGATTGAAGCCGCTCGGTTTGACGTACTCGGATAAACGCCCATAGCAACCAAGCAAGGTAGAAATATTTCTTTTGGTTCGGGACGTGGCCCGTAAAGAAGCCACTCATAAAATTGGCTAAACGCTCCTCTACATCTTGGACGCTAGCGACGGCATTTTCAAGAAGTGTCTTTGTATCTTTATCGATCTCACTCGCAGAAGCCAAAGTCCGGGTGAATATCGCACGGCAAGCGTCTCGGACGACGGGCTCCAGCTGAAGGCCATTGGGGGAGATGATGCACCCAGCCAAACCATCCTCGTCGACTCTACCGCTAAGCTTTGAAAGGCCACTTACCGTCTCGGGCTCAAGATTGTTGTCCTTAGTCATCCTTAGCAGTCTCTCGAGAACAACCAAAACTTGCTTGACTTCATCGCTCAGTTCCTCGTTCTGCTTCTCAATTTCTGCCTTGAGCTTTCTGATCTGTCCACTGTTGCGGAACGCCGTCTCTCCAAGCATCTCACCTTGCTTCTCAACCTCTGCCCCGAGCGCAAATTGGATCTTTGGAACGTGCTTCCTGATGGCTTTATTTACATTTTCCCCTGGAGCTCCTTTTGCGATCCAATCCGCCAGCTCTTTCATAAGGGTTCGCATCGCAGGCATTCCCAGAGGAATGTCTGCTCCCGCGCCCAGAATGAAGATCGTATTCTCAGATACGATCGAATGCTTCGGCCCTTCCAGTGTAGGTACCACACTCATGCGCTAGCGAACTCCCGCTTCAATCGATAATAACGTTTGTGAATTGCTGTCATATGTTAATCTCTACAATTCGAGATGGGTAAGGGTTTCGTTGAACTCTTCGAAAACCCAATTTTACTCACAGCCTTTTACAATCCGCTCATACTAAACATTCGTCTCTCAGATGCAATCCTCTGCCGCACCTCTTTATATCCTGAATCTTGGTAGAGAACCTGTCGCTCTTGCAGAGCCCAGACTGCCTTGTCTAGGAAACGAATTTTCTTGTAGCCCCTTGGTCCAGGGCTCTTCAATCTCCTTCCACGACACACTTCCGGTACCCTTTGCGAGATGCAATCCGACGTCGTCGTGGTAGGAGCCGGAGCAGCGGGCATTCTTGCGGCTTGGCATGCGGCGACGCTGGGCGCGAACACGCTTCTTCTCGAAAAGACCTCTCGTATCGGAACCAAGATCCTGATCTCTGGGGGCGGAAAGTGCAACATCACGCACGATGGCCCGATCAAAGACGTGCTACGGGATTTCCGGTCGAACGAGGCCCAATTCCTTCGTCCCGCCTGTTATCGATTTCCTAACATTCGGATCGTCGAGATGCTCACCCAGCGTGGGCTCGAAGTGTACACCCGTCCGGACGGGTGCATTTTTCCCGTCAATCGCACGGCCAAAGACGTCGTCGCGATCCTCGGTAGCTATCTCCAAGATGCGGGGGTCACACTCCGGTTCCATAGCCCCGTGACGGGCCTCGTCGAGGAGCATGGACGGGTATCCGGAGTGCGGTGCGGCGAAACGGTCTACCACGCGAAAGCCGTCGTGATCGCGACCGGAGGCAGTTCTTATCCCGGTTCGGGGACGACCGGAGACGGCTGGCCGTGGGCTGAACGGCTCGGTCATGAGATCGTCAAGATCCGTGCCGCACTCGCCCCCATTCACATCGTTCGCGACGAGGCATGGGCCGAGCGTTCCGGTATCGCGCTTCGCGACTGCATTCTCAAAGCGCGCCAGCACCAAAAAGAGATTGCCCGTTGGGCGGGAGACGTGCTTTTCACCCATCACGGTATCTCGGGGCCAACCGCACTCGGCATCAGCCGGATCGTCGCCGAGCATGCTGGACAAGGCCCCATTGCCCTGGAAGTCGACCTTTGCCCTCACCAAAGCTTCGAGGAGATTCGCGAATCGCTTCAGCACTGGGCCGAAGTGCATCCTCGAAGACTCTGGCCCGGATTTTTAGAAGGTTTCCTCCCGGAGCGCTTAATTCCTTGGTTCCTCGATCGTGCCCAGGTTCTCGGAACGCAAGCGGCAGGCACGACCGATAAAAAGGCGCGCAACCGGCTTGTGACCGGACTCAAAGGCTGGACACTCGGCCAAGTTCGCGATGTCCCGATCGAAAAGGGCGAAGTGGTGGCCGGTGGGATCGCCTTGAGCGAGGTCGATCCTCATACCCTGCGATCCCTCAAGGCAGAGGGCCTTTTCCTATGCGGGGAAGTACTCGATATCGCCGGTCCCGTCGGGGGCTACAACCTTCAGGCCGCGTTTGCAACGGGGTATGTCGCCGGAGAATCCGCTGCTAAGGACGCCTTGGGCTAACTAGAGCGGAACAGAATGCGCATACGGAGACCTCGAACGCATTCGCTATTGGAGGCGCAGGAACGAGGCGCGCCTATAAAATTTTGGGTTAAGTATTCAGAACAAAGAACGCTGAAAACCTCAACTCCTACGTTGCCAAGAAGGATCTATTAATCACACACAGTCAGAAAATCACTTGCGAGGATCAAGAGGATTTACTCCTGTCTTAATTCGCTCTTCCAAGCCTTCAGCACTCCATATTATATCTAACTCTAAATTCAGATATTCACGAGGCACATTAGCACCTAACTTTTTCTCTTTCCCGTTTCCCCAAAGCCAATAACCAAAAATTACCCCCTCCTTCCCTCGGATAACATTAAGGAACAAAGGTGGTTTAAAATCTGTTATCTCGATATGGCCTGCAATTTCCCAACGCTTTAACTTAAGCGGTCGGAAAATATTACAAAAAACAGGCCCGAGCAAAATAGAAGCATTTCTCAATTGCTCTTGAGATGGCTCATCACCAAGGTATTCAAAAACCTTAATAAGAGGCCCATGCGACTCATGATCATAAACATAGTGGCAATAATAGTTACCGTTCTCTAACGGAATTCGAATAATATCACCTATAATTGGATTTTTACTAACAGATTTTCCACTCATTCTCTTTAAAGAAGTATTTATTGCTGGAGAATTGAGTTTCTTTAATATCTTAAGATATTCTTTTTTTCTGTCTGCGATGAGACTCTCACCTTGCTCTTGCCACTTTTCAAGACCTTGCTCATTGAGAAGATATGACTTCGCTTTATCGATGATCGGATGAGCGGAAACAGATTCATGTAATAGCATTGCAAGTGCGATGCAGACGAGTATGTAGTCATCCGGATCATCATTATCAGAGCGGTAACCTTCCAAGATAGACTGAGCCACGTTTACATTATCTTCACCTTGTGACACTCTCGCATGATAAACCTCTCTGACATCAACAGTAAGGTCATCTTCAAAAATCCCTACTCCCCAGGTTCCCATTTTCGCATTATTATGCTATATCAAATGATCAAACTTGAACGCATTTTAATTTCTGGATAAATAACAGTATCCATCAAAAAAATTCACGCCGTAGGTGCCTGATTTTGAAACTTAAGTTTTACTCAAGATCGTCTATCTCGCGAAGAACGTTTGCAGTCGGCGGTCGTCCTGCCGCACACCATTAAATTTTCAAGTTCAATCTAACGCGAAAATGCTGTGCTTTACAAGAAGATCTCTCATGGAGAGCGAAAATATCAGCCACAGTTTTAGCCACAGTTGTCCTGTCGGAGGATGTCCTGATTTGTCCGGGGATGTCCCGATTTGAACTTGGAGATGGTGGGCGGTACAGGACTTGAACCTGTGACCCCTTCGGTGTGAACGAAGTGCTCTACCACTGAGCTAACCGCCCCTTTCGGCAGGTTGTAAAGTGTACCTGATGAGGAAACCTGTCAAACCCATCGCTATAATGAAAAACAGCATGGCGATTGCTCCTTTCACACTTGACTACGTCCTGGAAAACCTGGCCGGCACGCGCAGCTTTTCGAGCAGTGGGTCCAAATGGCTCAACCTTCTGACGAGTACTGGACGCTTGCCGAACCAGACCGATTCACGCCCTGGGAAGTGCTCGCGCATCTCGCTGATTTTGAGGCCGTGTTTCGTCGACGGCTCTTACAGACGCTGAAGGAAGAACGCCCGACACTTTGGTGGCGCGATCCCGGGGAGCTTGCCGTCGAACATCGCTACGATGAGCAGGAGCCGCACGACAGCCTTCGAAAATTTGCAGTGGAACGCGCCGAAACGCTTGTCGTTCTACGATCGGTTCCGACGGACGCCTGGCTTCGCATCGGAGTGCATCCCCGCTACGGCGAGTTCACCTTGATCTCCCAGGTCATCCAAGTCCATGCTCATGATCTGTACCATTTGAGGCAACTCGCGGACGTGCTCGCGTCGCTTCCAACCCCCTAAACAAACGCGGGGCCGCGCCTAAAAGCCACGGCCCCGCGTCCTGAAACAAGGACTAGTCCTCGACGCTCAGGATCTTGTACTCCACGTCCCACTTGGTGTCGACCTTCTTGCCGTCGACCTCCGCGTAGGGATAGTTGAAGTAGTTCAGCGGTTCGCCCTTTTGCGCGGGAACGAGCGTGATGTCTCGACCGTGCGAAACGGCGACCGACGCGCGATACAGTGGGAGGCTGCCAAACATCGCGGCGCGCATTTCGGGGTTGTTCTTATCATGATACTGGCGCGCCGTGGCCGCGTCCAGAGGAATCCAACCCCGCCCGTAAATGTAGAACCACTCCCAGCAGTGGTAGCCGCTCACCTTACCCTCCGTGGGCACCGGAGATGCGGGAGGCAGGTCCCAATTGACCGCAAGGCCAAACTCCAAATAAGAAGGGATCGCCTCGTTGCGCGCCATCGAAATCAGATAGCTGTGCAGGTCGGTACAGTTGCCTTTTTTGTAGTCGCAGACGAAGGCCACATCGCCCATGCCTCGCTTGGGGGACTCCTTCTTGTAGTCATACTGCATGTTATCGACCGCGAAGTTGAAGAACGAGCGCATTTTTTCGAGCGGATCACTCTTGCCCACGCTCAGATCTCCGGCCATCTTGGCGTAACGTCCCCCGACCGGCACAAGCCGATCGGCCTTGAGGTGTCGCTCGATCTGATACGAGGTCGCGAACTCGGGCGTATCCTCACCATTTAAGATGTGAACGCGCCGTCGATGAACATCGACCGAGAATTTGACGTCGACCGGTTTGGAGGAACGGTGGCCGCGCACGTGAATCATGCGGTTCCCGAACTTGGTCTCCTCCGTGATCTTCCAAGGAAGCGACGAATTCACCTTCAGGTTCGTCACACGCTGCCAGTGATCGTCGCGGGGAATCGGAATCCAAAAGTCCACGACCTTGGCACCCGCGGGTACAGCGGGAATCGAGGCGGTGAAGCTAAAGCGCGTATTGAGCGCGGTGGGAGATTCGGCGGTGCCGGTCGATGGGTTGGGAGCTAGCGACAACGCCGCCAGCGCGAACAGGGTAGTCATTGGTGACCCCCATAAATCCTCAGTAGTTTTTTCATGAGTTTTTTGACCTTAAGGTTTTGAGAACCGTTGTCCCCTCCGGCAGCCTCAAGGGGCCGGGCAAGGACAAGCGCCCTCACACAAAGTACGGACAAGCCGCCTTGGAGATTCCAAAACTTGCGGATTTTCTGTCAAGCGGCGCTCGGTCCATCCCCATTCAGCGGATTTGGAAGTAAGCCTATTCGATCAAACTCAAACCATAAGTTCGACCGTATCCATGCGTCGTGCCGAACAAAGGTCATCGCCGCACTTGGTAAAAGATAGAGTCTCGTAACGGCGCCTTCAAAAAGAGATCCTATTCGCACTGGGGGTATCCACGCACGGTGTTTATCGGACTGGAACAGGAACAAATTGTTGCGAGCGCCAGGGGCGGACACGATGGTCATCGGGCCTGGATGGACGATGGAGCGGTCCATCCGGACCTTCGTTGACAAGGGCGGAAAACAGTCAGGGGCATCACCGCAAGAGCGTTGGCTGCAAGATCGAAACGCCCCCAAGCCATACTGCTCGTGCGCCCCTCCAACACCCGTTGCCGCGTTACGAAACGCTGGGCTATCGCAGCCATCCTCGAACGCTAGCTCGACCCCGACGTGCCCCGGCTTCCCCCTAAACCTCCAGTCGATTGTCAGGTTTTTGGTCTAAACCTGACAATCTTACGTGCCGATACAAAGGGGGGATGAACCGCGGTATCTATTCGGCAGCGTCCGGTATGACCAGCCTTCAAGAATGGCTGGACGTGGCGAGCAACAACCTCGCGAACGTCAACACAACGGGCTTCAAGCGCGACGAACTCACCTTTCGCGATGCGATGGAGCGCGAGCTTCGTCCGGCGGGTGGAGGACACGCGCTGGGCTCGATGGGCGCCGGAGCGATCAGCTTTTCCGCGCATACCGTGATGGAAGGGGGGGCGGTTCAAGCGACCGGTAACCCGCTCGATCTCGCGATCGAAGACCCTCGCGGCATGTTCGCGGTCGAGACTCCTCGCGGGCTTCGCTACACCCGAGACGGGGCGTTCAAGCTCGATCCCCAGGGGATGCTCGTCACGCAGCAAGGCCATCCGGTCCTCGACGACACGTTGTCGCCGATCGGTCCTTTGACGGGCGCGTTGCGAGTCGACGCGAACGGCGAGGTCTTCGCAGACGGCGACTCCGTGGCCCGAATCGGCGTGTTTGCGGGCGCGTTTCGCAAGGAGGGGGGCAACCTCTTCCAATCGGGGAACGCCGAACCGCTCGAAGAGTCACGCGTCGCACCGGGAGCACTCGAAAGCTCGAACGTCAATCCGATCGAGGCGATGATCGCCATGATCACCGTTCAGCGAGCCTTCGAACTTTCGCAAAAGACCATCAGCCAACAAGACGAATTGACTCAACGACTGATTCAAAGTTTGCAAGAACGTTAGCGGCCGGTTTTAGGCCGACGAGACACCAGGGAATAAGGAGTCTCGCATAAAGGACCAAGGAGGGCGACGAACGGACAAAGAGGAGTTTCGCCGCCATGATGCGATCGTTGAATACCGCGGGGACCGGCATGGTCGCCCAACAATTTAATCTAGACACCATCGCCAACAACTTGTCGAACGTCAACACCACGGCGTTCAAACAGCAACGGGCCGAGTTCCAGGACTTGATGTACCAGACCTTCAAGACCTCGGGCTCCAGCACGGGACCGACGAGCGCCCAACCCGTTCCTTTACAGGTGGGTCTCGGATCCAAATTCAACGCGAGCGGCACCAGCTTCAGCCAAGGACCTCTCCAGGCGACGGGCAATCCGCTGGACGTCGCGATCAACGGCGACGGTTTCTTTCAGATCGTCCGTCCGGATGGCTCGATCGCTTACACACGCGACGGCAGTTTCAAGCGCGACGCGACCGGCCTTCTCGTGACGAGCGACGGCTTCCCGCTGGATCCCGAAATCACGATCCCGAGCGGCGCGACGGGCATCAGCATCGGCCCGAACGGGGTGGTCTCGGCGATTTTGCCCGGCACCAGTGAACCCTCTGAACTCGGCCAAATCACCTTGGCGACGTTCTCGAATCCCGCCGGACTCACGCGCCTGGGCGGCAACCTGTACCAAGCGGGAGGCGCCAGCGGCGATCCCGAGGTTGTGAATCCCGGCGAGCAGGGCACCGGCATGCTTCAAGCGGCCTTCCTCGAAGGCTCGAACGTGCAGGTCGTCGAGGAGATGGTCCGCATGATCCTGGCCCAGCGCGCCTATGAAATCAACTCTAAGGCGATCCAGACCGCCGACGACATGCTCGGCATCCTGAACAACCTCAAGAGGTAACGCATGCTCACCACACTACTCGCTTTCGTCACACTCGCCGCCCCCACGGTCAACGTCCGGGTCGACGGCGAGGGGTACCTTCGCTTCACGCAGGAGGGCCGGGTGGTCTACGCACGCCTGGCGACCCTCACCGAAAAGGGGGGCAAGCTCGCGCACGCCGAAGGCCCGCTCGTCACCCCTCAGATCTCGGTCTCCGGCGGGGGGCCGATCCGCATCGACCTCGACGGCACCGTTCGCCAAGGCACGAAGCGGCTGGGGAGGTTGGTGCTCGCGGGCTTTGCGAAAGACGCGGTGCTGACGCCACGCGGGTCGTTTTTGGCCTCGGGCGTTCGCCCCAAGCTCGGCAATCCGGGCGAGGACACCTTTGGCGTCTTGCGGACCGGGGCCCCTTCCGAGCCCCCGAAAGCCGCTCCTCCGGTTCAGGAATCAGCCGCTCCGATTGGAGTCAAAGTCGCTTCGCTCACCGAGATCGAGACCGAGACGCTCCAGCTTGGGCAGATCGCCGCGATCGAGGGAGACGGGGAAGCGGCCCAGCGCTTACGAGAATTGGATCTCGGCGAGGCGCCGCCCATCGGCCTGGATAAGCCGATTCACCGTTTTCTTCTTCTCGCCCGACTTCGGGAAGCCGGATTCGAGCCGGCTCGCATCGCGCTCGAGATTCCGGAAGGCGCACGCGTCAAACGGCGCGGTCAAGTCATCTCAGGCGAGCATTTGGTCGCCTTCGCGGCCGAGGCGGCTGGGCGAGAGCTCGGCATCGTCGGCGACCTCAAAGCCGATCGAGAGCAAAAAGATTTGGAGGTCGCCGGAGGCGATCTGGAGCTCGTCGTGGAACGCTGCTACCGCAGTGGCACACGCATTCAGGTCGTCGTCGCCATCCATGTGACAGGGCGTCGGGTCGCCTCGCGAACGATCGGCCTCATCGCCGACCGTCAGGCCGGAGTGAAGGCCGGCGAGTCCGTTCGTCTGTTCCTCATTTCCGGCGGTGCAACGCTCGAAGTACCCGGCGTCGCCCGAACGGCAGGTTGGGTCGGCCAAACCGTCCGAGTGGAATCGAACACCGGCTCGGTCCATCAAGGCGTCGTCACTGCCCCCGGTGCTGTGGAGGTTCGCTTATGAAACGTTCCCTTTTGATTTCGCTCGTCGCGATCGGCCTGCTTGCGCCGCTTTCCGCTTTGGCGCAACGCACGGATTCCGAGTCGAATTTCGGCTCGCTGTACCCCCAACGCAACGCCAGCCCGTTCCTGGACCGCATCGCGCGGCGGCCGGGCGATCTTCTGACGATTCTGATCAGCGAGACTTCGACGGCGCAGTTTACGGCCAGCACCCAGGCCACCAAGCAGGACGCGAACACCGTGAACAAGATGACCGTGCCGATCCTCGACAAGATCCCACTGGTGAAGGACATTCTGGGTGGGCTCTCGACAGGGAACTCCAGCAGCAATAGCGGCACCGGCAGCACCCAGCAAAGCAACCGCCTCGCCGCGCGTATGACCGTGGTCGTGAAAGAGGTGTTTCCGAACGGCACGATGTTCGTGGAGGGAGAGCGCTGGATCAAGGTCAACAACGAGACGCAGACCTTCGTGCTCAGCGGGCTGGTGCGCTCCGACGACATCCGCACCGATAACACCGTGCTCAGCGAAAGCCTGGCGAACGCCGAGATCCGTGCGGAAGGCAAAGGGCTCATCGCCGAGCGGCAGCGCCGCGGGCTGATCACACGCATTCTGGATTGGCTTTTCTAGAGGTTTAACGCCATGAACTTGAAACGATTGAACGCTTTCTGGATATTCGGGCTAGGGCTCGGCGCATTTGCCCTGGGGCAAACCCCCGTCTCGACGGGACCGGCAAACCCTCCGACCGCACCGCCCCAAACTCGACCGCAACCCCCCGTTCCGCCCCTTTCCGAGGCGTTCGGCAAAGCTGAGCGTGACGGAGTCGAGGTGCGGGTCAAGGACATCGCACGGTTTCGCGGCATCCGAGGCAACCAGCTTGTCGGCTATGGGCTTGTGATGGGCCTGGCCGGAACGGGAGACACCAAGAAGTCGGTTTTCACTCGGAATTCGATCGCGAACATGCTCAAATCGATGGGCCTTCAAGTCGATCCCACGCTGCTCGACGTTAAGAACGTCGCGGCAGTGATGGTCACGGCGGAACTGCCGCCATTCGCGACGAACGGCCAGCGCATCGATGTCACCGTCACTTCGATTGGAGACGCCAAAAGCCTGCAAGGCGGCACCTTGATCCGCTGTGAGTTGTATGCGGCCGGGGACCCGGAGACCGTCTACGCGGTCGCGCAAGGAGCGCTCAGCATCGGAGGCTTTCAGGTGAGCAGCAACGGCAGCTCGGTGCAGAAGAACCACGTGACCGTGGGACGCGTCCCTGGGGGCGCGTTCGTGGAGCGCGGAGCGCCGACCCGCGTGGTGTATAGCGGCCAGATGTTTCTCGAATTGGACACGATGGACCTCACAACGGCGCAGCGTCTCGCCCAGCGTATCAGCGATCTCTATCCCGAATTCAACCCGTTCGCCGAGGATGGACGTACCATCGCGCTCAGCCTCCCCGAGCACCTTTCCCCGGTCGAGGCGATGAGTCGCCTTGAAATGGTGACGGTGATGGCGGACGTTCCCGCGGTCGTGGTGATCAACGAGCGAACGGGCACAATCGTGATCGGCGGCAACGTTCGCGTCGGCCCGGCGGCCATCGCGCACGGCGCGTTGAACATCCGAATCCAAACGGACCCGTTCGTGAGCCAGCCAAACTCCTTCTCGCAAGGCCGAACCGTGGTCGGTGAAGTGAGTTCGGTCGAAGCCGAAGCCAGCGAGACCAAAGTCGCGCTGCTCCCACCCGCGACCACCGTGCAGGACCTCGCGCGCATCTTCCAAGCGCTGCAACTCAAACCGACGGATATCATCGCGATCTTGCAGGCGCTCCGCCAGCAAGGCGCGCTGAAAGCGAGGCTCGAAATCCAATGAGCATCGATCTCCGCACCGCCATCCAAGGGCCGAAAGTGGCGCAAGAGCTCGGACCGAAGCTGGAAAAGCTCAAAGCCTCCAGCCGCGAGATCGAAGCGATGTTTCTGAAGGACCTGCTCGGCGCGATGCGCCGCGCGATCCCCAAAAGCGACCTCGTGGAAGCGACCGCGGGGCGGGAAGTGTACGAGGACCTGTACGATCAGGCGTTGGCCGATGGCGCCAGCAAAGGTGGGCTCCTCGGCATCGGCGACCTATTGTACAAGCAGTTTAGCCATCGCCTGTTGAAGGAGACCCAGGCACGGCTTCAGATCGAGGCGCGACGGATTTCCGATCCGGCCGCCCCAACTCAAGGAATCCAACCATGAAAACAAGAGAACTTCAACAGCTCTGGTGGGACTGGCTCAGCACCTCCGAGCGGCTATTGCGCACGCTTTACGAGCAAACCGCGGCTTTGACGCTCCGCGACGTCGAACGCGTGGAGCGGATCCAGCCCGAATTGGACCGGTTACTCGCCAAAGTGCGCGAGATCGATACGGAGGCGACGGCATGCGCGAAAAGGCTGGCCGAAGCGTTGGGCACGGAGTCCAACCTTCGAAGTCTCGCGCAGGCGCTTGAAAAAGCCGAAGCGCAGCAACTCCAAGGTCTCGGCAACCGCGTGATGGTCGCCGCGCGCAACGTTCAGGACGTGCTTGCGCGCAACCGAGCCCTGATCGAAAACGAGATGACCTACATCAACGGCACGCTGACGCTGATCGCGAAGGCCGTGGTCGAATCCGAGGGGCCGTTCGAATCCGAAAAACCCCGTTCGGTACTGGTTAACCAGGTCGCTTAGAGGAACGTCATGCCCAGCCCCTTTCACGGAATCAACCTGGCGAGCACGGCGCTCCGCAGCTATCAGCGCGCGCTCGAGATCACGGGTCACAACATGGCGAACGTCAACACGGCCGGCTATTCTCGCCAAGCCATCGACTTCGCGCAGCAGGACCCGACGACGTTCTTCCTGACCCGCCCGCTCTCGCTGGGGAACGGCGTCTCGATCGCCTCGGTCAACCGGGTGCAAGACCGTTTTCTAGAGCAGCGTCGCATGAGCGCCTCGAGCGAACTCGGGCGGCTCGACACCTACGCGGGGCACCTCCGCCAAGTCGAAGCTCTGCTGCCGGAGCCATCCGGAAACGGCATCGCCGATGCCCTCAACCAGTTCTTCAATGCTTGGTCGGGGCTCGGATCGAATCCCACCGACGCCGGGCAGCGCGTGCAAGTGCAGCTCACGGGACAAGCATTGACCCTTCGCGTCCGAAACACCTATCTCGAGCTTCAGGGCATTCGCAACCAGACCGAGGCCGGCGTCGAGGGCACTCTCGCTCGCATGCAGCAGCTCGTCGACGGTGTGGCGAACCTGAACCGTCAAATTAAGGAGGCGAGCCTGGGAGGCGCGTCGCCAAACGACTTGCTCGATCGGCGCGATATGGCGCTTCGCGAACTCAGCGAACTCGCGGACGTCCAGGCGATGACCTACGAGGACGGAACGGTCGCGATCTACTTGAACCAGCTGACGCTCGTCGACGCTTCGGGAGCGCGCACCGTGCCTACGAACTGGGATGCGGCAACGCAGACGCTCTCGGACGCCAACGGATCGTACAGTGTCCGGGGCGGCAAGCTGCTGGGACTGTTCCAATCCCGCGCGACGATCGAAGGGTATCAAACGCAACTCGATACGCTCGCCAACACGCTTCGGACCGCATTCAACGGACTCCATCAAACGGGAATCGCGGCAAACGGTGCGACGAACATCTCATTGTTCGAAGACGCCATCCCGCAAACCGGCGCCATCGATTTTCGCCTGAGCACGGCGGTCGCGACGGATCCGGCGAACATCGCGGCGGGCATTTCGGGCAACGCCGGCGACGGCGGGCTTGCGCTCAGCCTCTCCGCCCTCCGTGAATCCGCCCAGCCCGCCCTCGGAGGCCGCACGATCTCGAAATATTTCGAGGAGCTGATCGGAGGCATCGCGCGGGAGAGTGCCCAGGCGCAAAGCGCCTACGGCACCGCGCGTACGGTGGCCGATCAGATCGACGCCCAGATCTCCAGTATCCGCGGCGTCTCGCTGGACGAAGAGATGGCGAACCTCGTGCGCTTCCAACGCAGCTTCCAAGCCGCGGCGCGCGCCCTCTCGGTTTTCGACCAAATCACCGAAGATCTCATTAACTTGATTCGCTAGCAATAAAACCGGGGACCTATGAGAATCAGCACCGCCAGCCAATACGACGCCTACTCAAGTGGCATCTCCAGCGCTTACGATGCGATGTTCGAGGCGCAAAAGCGAGTGTCGACCGGTCAACGGCTGAATCGGCCCAGCGAGGATGCGTTCGGAACGACCTCCGCGATCAGTATGCGTCGCCTTCGCTCCGGGGTCGAACAGTACGAGAAGAACCTTCAAACCGCAAAAGGCCAACTCGGTTATACCGAGGTCGCGCTCAGCGAGATCTCGACGCTGATGGCCAAAGCCTACGAGCTTTCGGTGCGCGCGGCGAACGACACTCTCGGCCCGGAAGCCCGCGCGGCCATGGCGACTGAGGCGCGTTCGCTCCAAGAGCGCCTGCTGAGCCTCGCCAACTCCCAAGGCCCGAACGGGGAATACCTGTTCGCCGGGCAGCGTAGCGACGTCAAACCTTATACGATCTCGGGAGGCGCTTTGAGCTTCGCCGGAGACACGCAGCCCCTCTTGATCGAGGCGGGCCCCGGAGAGTGGCTTAACGCCGCAATCGCCGGCGAGCCCCTGATCGGCGAGGCTTACGCCCGTTTGGACGCGTTCGTCGCAGCCCTGGATGCGAATCAAACCCAGGCGATCGCCGACGTCCACCTCGGGCAACTTCAAAACAGTTTGCGGCAAGTCGACTCTCAGCGCGGTCAGCTGGGCGCGCGGCTGCAAAATATCGACAACTATCGGGCCCAAATGGGCCGACGCAAGGAAGAACTCACCCTCCGGATTTCGGAGATCGAAGAGGTCGATCTCTCGCAAGCGATCACGGAGTATCAGAAAGCGCAAGCCGCCTATCAGGCCGCGCTGACGGTTGCCAGCCAGGGATTTAGGCTGTCTCTCATGGACTACCTCCAAGGATAAATCAGCCTATGAACACCATTCAAACTCGTTTCGGTCTCTTGGAGTTCGCTCCCGAAGACGTGATTCATTTTCAGGGCGGGCTCATCGGTTTTCCGAACCACTCCCAATTCGTCGTGATCTCGCTCAAAGAGCAGAGCCGATTTCGATGGCTGCAAAGCGTCGAAGAGCCCTCGCTGGCCTTCCTCGTCGCAGAGCCTCAGCATTTCGTGCCCGACTACGCGCCGACGATGCCCGAAAAGGTCGCACGGCTTCTGGGACTTGCGGAAGACACCCCGCGTCTCGTCTTCACCACGGCGAACATTCCGCACGGCAAACCCTCGGAGATGACGCTGAACCTCGCCGGACCGCTTCTCATCAACGCCGAAACTCGAATGGCCGTTCAGGTCGTACTGGAAGACGAAGCGTATACTATAAAACATAAAGTGTTCCATCAGGCGCCCGAACCGGCGAAAGTCGCGGCTTAGCCTCGCTCGCATTCGGAAGCGCTTTTGGCCACGGAGGGCAATTCGAACATGTTGGTGCTCACGCGCAAAGTCCACCAAAGCATCGTGATTGGTGACGAAATCGAAGTCGTGGTGCTGGAGGTGCGCGGCGAGCAAGTGCGGCTCGGCATCAAAGCCCCCAAGAACGTAACCGTTCATCGGAAAGAGATCTACGAGCAGATCGTAGACGAAAACAAAGGCGCGGCCGACGTGCGCCCGGAGGACGTGCCCGAGTAGCCGTTCCCGGGCCGCCTCGACGCGATGCGAAACCTCGGTCTTCTGACGCAACTGGCGCTCGCGCTGCTCGCTCCGTCCGTGCCTTTTGCCTGGACGCACCTTTCGCAGCTGCCCGCCGGCATTGTGCCGCCGGAGCAGCGTGCCCCTTTCTTCGTCGTGATGCTCTCGATCCCGACCGCAGCGGCATTACTGGTGGTGCTCGCGGGGATCCTCGCGCCAAATTTAGTCGCCCCGGGGCGGCTTCGGTTTCCCCTGAACCTCACGATCCCGCCGGTGTTCATCGGGTTTCTGGTTCTGATCGTCACGCTCCTCGTGCAATCGTCGAACCCTCTGCTGCGAAGCGCGCAGCTCATCGATATCCTGACCTTCTGGTCCGAGCGGCGCACCCTGGGTCTCCTGTTTGTGACGCAAGTGCTTGCGCTGACCCTTGGGATCCGACTGCTTCGCCCACGTACTTGAAGCAACGCGCGGCGATCCTTTCCGGCTCCGAAGAATTACGGGGCGTAGATTCCAGGCATTTCTTCCGATATTGAATCTAGGAGGAAGGTTTGCGTCCATCGATCGGCACCAGACAACGCGTAGAAGCGAGCCCGGGCTTGCGTATCGACCCGAAGGTCGTGGTCGCCAGCAACCTGCTCCAACTGACCCAGCAAGAGCTCGAAATGGCGATCGAGACGGAGCTCAACGAAAATCCCGCTCTCGAACGGATCGAAGAGGAGCACGAGCCTCTGACCGACGAAGCGATTCTGAGCGTCGTCGCACCTCACGAACTGCGCCCCTCTAGCGAAGACTTCGAATTCTTCCGCAGCCTTCCGACCGAGGATGCCCCTCCCGATTGGCTCGACCTCACCCCCAGCGAAACGAGTCTTTGGGACCATCTCCGGGCCCAACTGATCGTCTCACTGCCGCGGCGTCTCCGAGCCCTCGGCGAATACATGGTGGACTGCGTGAATGAAAAGGGGTATCTCGGCATCCCGCCCGAAGAGATCGCCCTCAACACCGAAAGCACCCTGGACGAAGTCGACGAAGTGCTCGCCGCGCTTCAATCGTGCGAACCTTCCGGGATCGGCGCGCGCGACCTGCAAGAGTGCTTGCGACTTCAGTTACGCGCTCCGGAAACCGAGGAGGAGCGCCTGGCCTTACGGATCGTCGAGGATCACCTCCCCGAATTTGTGGCCCGAAATCCCAAACGCATCGCCCGACGTTACCGCGTCCAATTGGAGGACGTCGAGGACGCCTTCGAATGTATTTTGCGGCTCACCCCGTTCCCGGGGGAGGCCTTCCGCCCCTCGGGAGGCCCGCATGCCGCCGACCGCTCCAGCGCGGTCCGCCCCGATCTCATCTTGACGCGCGAGGTACAAGGATGGCGCATCGACGTGCGCGGTTCGGACCCGGGGCTTTTGACCGTGAATCGGATGTATCGCGACCGCAACGAAGAGCTGCAACGGATGGAGCGCGCGCCCAAAGACGAAAAGCGCCATCTCGCGCTCTATGTACAGCGCGCGCGGGACTTTATCTCGGGCTTAGAGCAACGCCGCCACACCCTGCGTCAGATCGGGCACTATCTGGTAGAGCATCAAGCCGGTTTCGTCTCGACCGGACGCTACGAGTTTTTGCAGCCTCTCACCCGTTCGAGAATGGCCCTCGAACTTGCGTTGCACGAAAGCACGATCAGCCGTGCAACACAAAGTAAGTTCGTTCAGATCGAGACGGGCGAAGTCGTGCCTTTCGAGGTGTTCTTCAAACCCGCGCTGCGCGTGCAGAAAATGATCGAGGAGATCCTTCAAACCGAAAACCCGGATCAACCGCTCTCGGACGAGCGGATCGCCGAGATCCTGAGCGAGCGAGGGATCCAGATCGCGCGGCGCACGGTCAACAAATACCGCGACCGCACCAAACTGCTCTCCTCGCGCAAGCGCCGTGTCGCCTGAGTGGGCGCGCGTTTGTCTGAGCGCAGTCTCTCACTGAACGGAGGGCGCAACGCTTTCGGTTCAAGATCCGGCTCGACACCTCCTGGTCTTCTTAAAGGGATCTGGGAGTAAGCTCGTTTCTATGCGTGGCACGATGCGGCTCTACCTTGGGTGCGTCGTGTTCTCACTCCTCGGCTCGCTCCTCTCCCAGCGGTTTGCCCTAGACCCCGGCCCGATCGCTCCGATCGCCGCGGCGGCGACCTTGCTCGCAGGCACTCTTGCGGTCGCGTCTGGGTTCACAGGCCGTGGGCGCCTTTTCACATTCGGCTCGGTGCTGCTGCTCGGGTTCGCCGCCGAGTGGCTGGGCGTCGCCACCGGTTGGCCGTTCGGTGAGTACCGATACACCGGCGTTTGGGCGCCAAGCGTCACCCTGCCGGGTGGCCACGCCTTTCCGCTACTCCTTCCCGCCGCTTGGCTGATGCTTGTCGGCTCGGGGTACCAGATCGCGGCGCGTTTCACTCGTCCCGGTCCGACTCGCGTCGGGCTCGCGGCGGCGGTCGCCACTCTCGCGGACTTTGTCATGGAGCCGATGCTCGCGGGCCCGCTCGATTATTGGCGGTGGGAAAGCCCCGCCTTTTTCGGAGCCCCCCTTCAAAACGTCGCGGGGTGGTTTGGCGTTTCGCTCGTTGCGGCGGCTCTCCTTCGCCGTGCGGAGCCGGTTGAAGCCCCAGCCGTCGGCGCTTGGGTCCTCCCGGTACACCTGGGGCTGGTCTGGCTGCTCGGCGGGATCCTCTCCTTCCCCTCGTAAGGACGCATTTCGGAGCGTCCATCTCCTATAATGCGTTGAAAGGAGAGAGCTATGAGCGCCCGCAATCCTCTCGGCACCTATTTACAAGCGTCCGACCGACCGGTCACCCTGATCCTGATCGCTTTGATGATCCTTGGGTTCCTTGTGACCTGGTTCGCTTCGGGATTCCTCTCTGTTCTGGCCTTTTTTCCTAGTTCGACCCACCCTTGGACATTCTTAACGTACCCGTTCTCCTCTTCCGGGAACGGTGCGGGGCTTGTGTTCTTTTTACTTCTCCTTTACTGGTTCTACTGGGTGGGTGGAGACGTCGAACGCGAGTTGGACGCGAAACGCTATCTTCTGCTCTTTTTCGAACTGACTCTGGTGGCGAGCCTTTCGTTTTGGCTCGCGCAACGCGTTCTGGGCTCTTCGACGCCGCTCATCGGTGCGGACCTTCCGATCGCAGCGTTCACTGTTTACTGGGCGACGCGAAACCCACGCCGCATCATCATGATTTGCGGGCTGATCCCGCTTTCCGGCAAGCTCATCGGCTTTTTCGACGTGCTCCTCGTATTTTTCGGCTACGGCACCCCCTATCCTCCACTCGGCGTCGTGGCCTTGATCCCTCTCGCGCTGGCGTTCGGCCATGCTTCCGGCCGGATCCCGCTTCTTGGCCTTCCCGCCTCCTCCAGACGTCCTTCGAAGGTCGCGAAAGCGAACGAGCGCCGCAATCAAGCGTATTACGACGATGTGCAACGTCGCTCCAAAGAGCGTGAAGAACGCGAACGGCTTCGCAAACTATTCGAGGGCAGCCTCAAAGACGACGACGAGGCTTAAGGTCCGGGAGAAACGTTCGAAGCGAATCGGCGGAGCCCTCTCGCAAGAAGCGGCGCCAAGGCGAGGGCCGGGAGATAGTTTGCCACGGGGAGCGTGACGACTCCCAACATCTGAAGCCCGATCGCAAGCAGAATCGCTCCGCCCGTTGCCTCCATCTCCACCAACGCGGCGGAGTTCTTGGCGAGAGGGCGAAGCGGCCGGGCCGCTGCCGTCATCAACCCCTGAACCAGCAGAATCACCACCGCCGAGAAGAACACACCGGGCCCGAGTGCCGCCGCCAAGAAGATCGACGCGAAACCGTCCAGGGTGGCTTTGACGGAAAGAAGCTCGGAGCGCCCCTCCAACCCGTCTTGCAGGCAGCCAAGCAACGTCATCGGCCCCACGCAAAACAGCACGCTCGCCGTCACGAGTCCTTCTGCGAAGCGACCCTCCGGCCCTGCCGCCCCCAGGGATCGCTCCGCCCAATGCGCGAAAAGCGCGAGCCCCTCGTGCAACCCCATGGCAAACCCGAGCAAGCCTCCCAAAGCAATGGCCGCCGCGACGGCGAAAACGTTTTTCCCGACCAGAAACATGCGAACGGCCATGCCCACCGTCACGAGCCCCAGCCCACTCATCACGAGATGCTGAGCCTCCGCCGGCAGCGCTCGCCCCAGTAGGAGCCCAAGCCCCGATCCTACCGCGACCGTCGCCGTATTCAGGATCGTTCCGCGCATCGACCTAGGGTATCTCAGCGGGCCCCCGAAAAGCGCCGGAGATTTTCGACTTCGGCGCAGATCCTCTTTTTCCTTGTTGACAAGTTTCAGGCGGAGGGTATAAATTGGAATGAGTTCGCGAGTGAGGGTTTTGGCTCTCGGCTCACGGCTCACACTTGGAGGTGGAGTAACACTATGAAAAAGGCTTTACTGCTGATGATGGCTCTGACGTTGATTGGTGGCGCGATGGTGGGCTGCAAGCCCAAGGACGAGGCGGCCACGACTCCTGAGGCCCCTGCGGATCAAACCCCGCCCGTCGAAGAGTAAGATTCGTCAACGATTTCACGTTCAAAGCCCTGGCAACGCCGGGGCTTTTTCATTGCCCCGCTTCTTCTTTGCGGCGGTGCCTCACTTGAATTTGTTTCGTACGAAAGACCGCTGCCTCCTTGAGTGACCCTCGTTCACTCCTCATACGATCCTCTCATAACGCAGCGGCTCACTCGGGCGTGCCTTCTGACAATGAAGGAGTTTACACAGAGCCTCTCCAGGTTCAGCCTGAGTCTTCTAAACCAAGAATGGAGCGATCCTCACCTGGATGAGTGAGGGCCGCTCCACTTGCTTACGTCGTCAATCTCGTTTTAAACGGCGGTCGCGTCGGGCTCTTGCACGATCTGACCGATCGCCTCAGGCAAAGAGACGCGGCCTCCAAGAATCGCGTGGCGGATCTCTCCTTCAACCTCGATGCGCGCGCCCGGAAGGATCACCGCATCTTCGATCGAACGGCAACGCACCTCGGCTCCTTCGCCGATTACCACTCCGGGGCCACATGTCCCCTCAAGCCGAGCGCTCGGTGCGATCAAAGCTTGCTCGCCCGCGAGAAACCGACTGGTCGCTAAAAACGAATCGAGCGTGCCGGTATCGAACCAAGCGCCGGCGTATTCCCCCGCCAAGACCGTCTCGCCTCGGTCGATCAGGCGCTGAATGGCGTCGGTGATCTCATATTCACCTCTCGCACTAGGCTCCAATCCGTCGATGGCATCCCAAATGGGGGCGCGGAAGAAATAAAGCCCCGCCATCGCGAGATTGGATTCAGGCTCTTGCGGCTTTTCGACGAGCCGCACGATTCGCCCCTCTTCGACCGTGGCCACGCCGAAACGCTTCGGGTCTTCCACCGGCTGAACGAGGTTTAAGTTCGCACAGTCCGAATCCAAGAATCGCTTCGCGAGTTCGGCGAAACCCTCGGAGTAGATCGCGTCGCCGAGGTAGAGCGCGAACGGATCCTCGCCCACGAACTCTCGGGCAAAGCCCACCGCGTGCGCCAGGCCTTTCGGCTCGGTTTGGCGAACGTATTCCAGTTGCAAGTCGAAAGCGGATCCGTCGCCAAGCGCCTCTCGCATCAAAGGTTCGTTTTCGCCGACGACCAGGCACACCTCGCGAATGCCCATCTCCTTGAGCCGATCGAACGCGTAATGCAGCGTCGGACGATTCGCCAAGGGCAAAAGGGGCTTCGGAATATGGTGAGTTACCGGGTAGAGCCGCGAACCTTTGCCCGCGGCGAGAATCACGCCTTTCATCGTTAGAGATTACTCCTTTTGCCCGACGCGCGGTCGCCGGACGAGGCGCCGTAACGTCGCTTCCAGAATCGGCGGAGTTTGGGCGCTGACCGTGTAGACGAGCGCTTCGCGATACACCCGTTGCGCGGGATGCCGAAGCGAATTGGCCGCGCCGCTGGAGGCGGTGACCGCGGCATGCGCGCAGCGCACCGCCAAATCGATCGCCCAAGCCCGCACTTCCAACCGCTCGGGGGTGCTTTCTTCGCTCAGATCGTGTTGCGCTTCGCGCGTGGCCTCTCGACACTCCGCCAACTCCTCGCTCAGCGCGGCAAACGCTTCGTGCATCACCGGCATCTCACGCGCTTCGGCCGCTTGGCCCAGCACGTCGAGGCCCGCTTGAGCGCACCCGATCGCGAAATGCCCCTGCAGCGCGATGTTGATCTGGTCGTTGTTCTGAATCCAGGACTTCGGCTTGAGGAAGACCACCTGCTCCTCAGGGACGAAAAACCGCTCGAACGCACCGCGGACCGTGCGGGCGGATTCCATCGCGGCCAGACGCATCGGATCGGAGAACGAAAGCCCTTCCATCGGCTGAAACGGCACGACAGCGAAGAGCGAATCGCCACTCGGAAGCATCGCTCCGACCACGAACTCCTCGAAAAACCGATAGCCGGTGATCCAAGGCACCTCGCCCTGCAACAGATAGCCCCCGGGATATTCCTGCGCGTAGATCGCGGGCGGGCCGGGGCGTCGCAACTGACTGAAGCCGATCCCCACCAACCGGTCGCCATGGACCATCTCGGGAAGATAATCCTCACGCAGCTCCTCGCTCGGGGATCGGGCGATCATCGCCGCGGCGCTCTGATGCTGGGTCTGCAAAAACGCCAAGCTCCCCGACGCCCGCGCGACCTCTTCTTGAAACGTACGAAACGCTTCCTCACCGAACTCTGGCCCCCCATACTTTTCAGGGCAGCGAAGCGCCATCAAGCCCCGCGCGCAAAGCCCCTCCAAGGCCCCCTGCAACGCTTCTGGATCGAGATCGATCGCCTGAGCGCGAGGCGCGACGTCTTCGCGCAGGTACTGTACGGCGGATTCGAGCAAGTCGCGTTCGGAGCTCATCCCCTTCATTCTAACGCGGGCGAGAGCAGAAGGCGACGGGTATGTCGCTCCCGCAGCCATCCGCACGCATCATCCCGCGTCCGCCATCGCGCCAAAGCCGCCGGCAGCCCCTCCTCCGGAAGCAGCCGTGCGGGGTCCGCCGGACGACCGTACCGGGCCCGATGCGTCTCGGTGAACGTCTCAATGACAAGCGCGCCCTCTGGCGCAAGCGCTTTCGCGAGAGCCGCGAGCGGTTCCTCTTGATAGGCAAACAGCATCAACGCCAGGTCGAAAGCCCCCTCGAACCGCTCCAGGGTAGAAAGCTCCCCGAGTTGCCACCGGACACGCGCGGCTCCCGTTTCGCCCAAAGCGCGGCTTGCAAGCGACCGTCCCCGCTCAAGCGCGCTCTCCAGCCGATCGATCGCCACCACTTCCCAGCCTCGCGCGGCCAGCCAAACGGCTTCCCGCCCCACCCCACACCCCAGATCGATCGCCCGACCGGGCGGCCACGAATCGACGCACGCCTCTAAAAACGGGTTGGGCTTCCACAAGCGCCCGGGAGGCTCTTTTTCCAAAGCAGATTTCGGATCGGAGGCGATCTCAACCGTACGGCCGCCCCGTTCCAGAAAAAGCCGCACGGCGTCGGAAAAGGGGGGCGCCTCGATAAGCGCCACGAGTTCTCCGGGAGGCGGCAGCTCGTGGAGACGCTGCGGAAGCTCCTCCACGGGCAGGTTCACGCTGTCTGCAAACGGCCGCTCCCGCGCGAAGGTTTGAGGGCGCGGGTCCAACAAGCGGCGAAGCGGGAGGACGTCCATCCGCAAATCCGTTTACGAAGAGAACGTAACGGTCTTGAGATCGGGCGCAACCTCATAGGCCGCTTCGGTCTTGGCGCGCACTTCGTCTTCGGTCACACCGGGGGCCAGTTCGATCAGGCGAAGGCCTTTGTCGCCCACCTCGAACACGCACAGATCCGTCACGATCAGGTGCACGACGCCCTTTCCAGTGAGCGGAAGCGAACACGCCTTGAGCACCTTGGACTCCCCCTTCTTGTTGGTGTGCTCCATCACCACCACGACTCGCCGCACGCCAGCGACAAGGTCCATCGCGCCGCCCATCCCTTTGACCATCTTGCCCGGGATCATCCAGTTCGCGAGATCGCCCCGCTCCGAGACCTCCATCGCGCCGAGAATCGAAAGATCGATATGCCCGCCGCGAATCATCGCGAACGAATCCGCGGAAGAGAAGTACGAGGTTTGAGCCAGTTCAGTGATCGTCTGTTTTCCGGCGTTGATGAGATCCGGGTCCGCTTCGCCCTCGTACGGGAAGGGACCCATCCCCAACATGCCGTTCTCGCTTTGCAACGTGACCTGCATCCCGGCGGGGATAAAGTTCGCGACCAGCGTCGGAATCCCGATTCCTAAATTGACATAAAAGCCGTCGCGCAGCTCTTGCGCCGCGCGTTGTGCCAGTTGTTCGCGGGTTAATGCCATCTTACTGCTCCTTGGTGCGCACGGTCAGGCGCTCGATCCGCTTCTCGTAGCCTTCGCCTTTCAGCAAGCGGTCGACGAAAATTCCCGGAGTGTGGATCGCGTCCGCTCCCAAACGACCGGGCTCGACGATCTCTTCGACCTCGGCGATACACACCTTACCGGCGGTCGCCATCATCGGGTTGAAGTTGCGCGCGGTCTTGCGATAGACCAGGTTGCCTTCGGTGTCTCCTTTCCACGCCTTGACGATGCTGAGATCCGCCTTCAGCGCGGTCTCCATCACATACATCTCGCCGTCGAACTCGCGCGTTTCCTTGCCCTCGGCGATCAGCGTGCCGTAACCCGTCTTGGTATAGAATGCCGGGATGCCGGCTCCCCCCGCGCGGATCCGCTCAGCAAGCGTGCCTTGGGGATTGAACTCCAGTTCGAGCTCCCCGCTCAGGTATTGACGCTCGAAGGTCTCATTTTCGCCCACGTAAGAGGAGACCATCTTCTTGATCTGGCGGGTCTGGAGCAAGATACCGAGCCCGAAATCGTCCACACCGCAGTTGTTCGAGATCACCGTAATCTCCCGAACGCCCGAATCGTGCAGCGCTCGAATCAACTTCTCGGGAATGCCGCAAAGCCCGAAGCCCCCTGCCATGATCGTCATGCCGTCGAAAAGCAGCCCTTCGAGCGCCGCGTTTGCGTCTGGGTACACCTTGTTCATGACCGGGTTCATTGTACATGGTCCGGCCAAGCCGGGGCCGGTCGACATCGCTTCTCGGGGGAGACCCATCGCCGCTACACTACCGAAAGGGAATGGCTCATGGGCGGTACGGCACACTCGGTTCTACGCTTCGGAGGAGCTTCCTTTCAAATGGGTCATCCCGGTGGAACGGCGATTCTCTATAATAGATCTCACTTCGATGAATTGGCTGTACTGGATCCACGAACCGGCCGCCTGGATGGGCCTTCTCACGCTTCTCGTGCTCGAAATCGTGCTCGGGATCGACAACGTCGTTTTCATCTCCGTACTGGCGGGCAAGCTCCCCGCCGAGCAGCGCCCGCGCGCGATGCGTCTGGGGTTGGGGCTCGCGCTCTCGTCCCGCATCGTGCTGCTGTTCTGTATCGGCTGGCTGGTTCAACTGACCGCTCCGGTGATCACCCTCCCCTTCGCCCTCCCCCACGAAGGGCACTCGATCTCATGGAAAGACCTGATCCTTCTGAGCGGGGGGCTCTTCCTGATCTACAAGGCGGTCAAGGAGATCCATCACAAACTGGAAGGGGAGGAAACCCACGCGGTCGGCGGCGGGAAAGCCGTGACACTCGGCGCGGTGCTTGCCCAGATCATCGTTTTGGATCTCGTGTTCTCGATCGACTCGGTCATCACGGCCGTCGGTATGGTCAAGCAGATCGAAGTCATGGTGATCGCCGTCGTCGTTTCGGTGGGGATCATGCTGATCTTTGCCACGCGCATCGCCCGATTCGTGGACAACCATCCGACCGTCAAGATGCTGGCGCTGGCGTTTCTCGTGTTGATCGGTGTGAATCTGCTCGCCGAGTCCATGGGGCAACACATCCCCAAGGGGTACACCTACTTCGCCATGGGCTTTTCGATCCTCGTGGAAGCGCTCAACCTTCGGATGAAACGGCGCAAGGCGCTTCGCGGCGAGCCGGTGCCGGAGCCGGTTCACCTGCGTAAGCAGGTCCCTGAAATCGGCCCTTCCCCTTAAGCGGGTTGGGCCTCGCGCAGCTTCTCACGCACGACGTCTTGAATCGCGAGCAGCAGCGTCAGGACCATCGGCCCCGCCATCAATCCGACCGGGCCAAAGAAGAACACGCCCCCGAGCAGGAAGAAAAAGACCGCGAGGGGGTGCAGCTCGACCCGCGCTCCGATCACGAACGGGCGAAGGAGGTTGTCGATGTTCGACACCACCAAAAATCCGACGCCGAGCAACACCCCCGCCTGCCAGTACATCTGCTGCGAGGCCAGGTACAGCGAAAGCGGGACATAGACGATCGGAGCGCCCAGGAGAGGGAAGATGCATAAGAGGAACGTCGCCACCGCCCACAGGAACGGGGCAGGCACGCCGACGATCCAGTACGTGATCCCGGCGACAGTCGCCTGAATCAAAGCCACGAGAATGACGCCCACGAAAACGGCTTGAATCGTATCGCCGATCCGCTTCAGAAGTTGGGCCGAGCGGTCTCGATCCAAAGGGATCAGCTCCAGGGCCGGATCGCGCAAACGATGTCCGTCTCTTACCATGAAAAACATGCTCAGCAGCGCAACGACGAGCGTAAAAGCGCCGTAGCCGAACTTAAAAATAGCTTCTTGGATTGGCGATCCGATCGATTTGAGCAGCTCGGTCCGGTTCTTGAGGTAGTAATCCGAGAGGTCGAACGTGTCGGGGGTGACCTTCTTCAGAATCGGCGAGAGAATCGCCTCGATCTGCTCCACGACATACTTGTCGCTAAGCTCCCGTTGCTGAGCTTGCGCCTCCTCTAGCGTGCCGCCGATCTGGAAGGCCAGCGCCGTTCCCACGAGCGAAAGGGGCACGATCACGATCAGAATCGTGGTCACGACGGTGCCGATAGCGCTCAAGTTGGCCGAAAACCGCGCCCGAAACCGTCGGTATACCGGGTGCATCAAGACGGTCAGCACGAGCCCCCACAGTAAGGCGGGGTAGAACGGCTTCAAGATATGGAATCCGATCCAACCGGCGGCGAGACAAAGCGCCAAAAGCGCCACGAAACGGTACCGGCGAACGAACTCTTCCATAGCCACTAGGAACGACTACGCCCGGCTTCCGGTTCCAGTTGCAGCATTAGGCGGCCTTCGGAGAGCGGGTGCCTTCCATCGAAGCGAAGGCACTCTCCAAAAGCGCGCGGGAAGTGCGGCCGTCCAGCGGCGCGCTGGCCTGCCCCAGCAGGACCTGCAATCCGTTCTGCCCCGAGAACCGCTTCATCAGCCACTCCTCGATCTTACCGGTTAAGCGCTTTTGCACGGCGCTGACGGTGTGCCCCGTGAGCGGAAGGATGATGCCGAAGCCCGTCTCGCCGTAACGCGCCACGACGTCCAGCCGGCGCACGTTGGCTTTGAAAAAGTCCGCCACATCGGTTAGAAACTCGTTCATGCTCGACTCGCCGTAAAACTTCTTCATCGCGCCGAAACCCCGAAATTCGACCATCACGATCGAGACGATGCCCTCGCTCGAAGCCGCGCGGTGCAGCTCTTCCTCCAGCCGCGAGCGGAAATAGTCCTCGGTGTACGCGCCCGTCACGGCGTCGATCACATCGCGATGTAGGAACGCGGGCCGGGTGCGCAGGCGCTGATCCTTTTCTTCCTCGGCCGCCAAAATCTTTCGCAGCTTGGCGAGCGACTGACGCAAGATGTGCGAAACGTAATTGCACGAAATCCCGAGCTTGGCGGCGATCTCGGTCTGATTCATCGACTTGAAGTGGAACAGCATGAGCACCTGCTGCTCCAAATCGCGGAGCTGGGCCATGGCGCTCTCGAGCACCAAGCGGTCCTCGACGGATAGCTGCTCGGCGCAATAGGCGCCCGCGTCCAGTCGATCGACGTCCGCGCCGCCCTCCTCTTCGCCCGGGGCGGGTTGATCGAGCGAGCCGACTTTGAGCATCTCTTGCGTCTGGAACACTTCGCGCACGGCCTTTTCGTCGACGCCACACGCTCGGGCGATCTCCGGTTCGGTCGGAATCCGACCCAAAACCTGCTGCAGTTGAGCGGCCTCGCGATTGACCTTGTGACGCAGCTCTTGCAACCATGCGGGATGCCGGATCGTTTGCGACCGGTCGCGCAGATAATGCTTGATCTCCCCGGCGACGAGATACGTCGCGTAGGTGTTGAACCGCACGCCGGCTTCCGGATCGAACTTGCCCAGCGCGTTCAGCAGACCGATGAACCCGACCTGAACTAAATCCTCGAACGGCTCCAGACCGTTAAAGCGCCGCGCGATCTTCTCGACCAATCCCGCGTACTGGACGATGATCAGATCCTTCAGCGCCGGATTCGGCCGGCTCAAATACCGCAGGACCAACTCTTCTGGATCCCGACCTGCAAAAGATTCTTTCGACATACTCACTCCATGACCTCAATGCGGAGGGCGCGCCATCCTAGCGGCCCCACTCCATCCTGTTCGGTGAGGCCCTCCAGCCCCACACTTCTTCTCTCTCGCGCGAGTCGCCTCTCGCACGTTCTTACTGCACGCTGTTGACCAGCTTGAAAATCGGCGTCATGATCGAAATCGCGATAAACCCGACAACCACACCCATGAAGATAATCAGCAGGGGTTCGATCATCGAGGTCAACCCTTTGACCGTCGCCTCGATCTCCTGATCGTAGAAATCGCCCACTTTGACCAGCATCTCGGAAAGACGACCCGACTCCTCGCCGATGTCGATCATCGTGGTGACCATCGTCGGGAACAGATTCGATTCGTGAAGGGGCTGCGAGAGCTTGTTTCCCTCACGGATGCTGAGCCGTGTCTCTTCGATCGCCTGTGTCAACACCTTATTGCCGAGAGTCTCGCCCACGATCTCCAGGCTTCGCATCATCGGTACACCCGAACTGATCAAGGTCCCGAAGGTGCGGCTAAAGCGCGCGATACTCATCTTCAGCGAGAGTTCGCCCACGATCGGCAGCTTCAGCTTCAGATAATCCATCTGATACCGGCCTCGCTCGGTTTTGCTGTACGATTTCAGCGCGAAGAACGCGCCTCCGAGCGCCAAGAGAATCACCCACCAAAACTTCTGCATGAAATCGCCCATCGCGAAGAGGGCGGCGGTCACCGGGGGCATCTCGACGTCCATGCCCGAGAAGATCTCTTTGAACTTGGGCAGCACGAACGAAAAGAGCGCGAACAGAATAATCTGCGAAAAGATCAGGACGAGGATCGGGTACATCATCGCACTCTTGATCTTGCCGCGGATCTCGGATTCGTACTCCAAGAAGCCGGCCAGACGGTCCAGAATCTGGTCCAGAATTCCGCCGACTTCCGCCGCGCGGATCATATTGACGTAGAGCTTGCTGAACACGTTCGGATGCTTCGTCATCGCCTCGTTCAGCGTCAGACCGCCCTTGACGTCGGTGGTGACCTGCTCGATCGCGGCCTTCAAAGGCGGATCTTTGGCCTGCTCGGAAAGGATCTCAAGCGCCCGCAAAATGGGAATGCCGGCGTCGATCATCGTCGAGAACTGTCGCGAAAACACCACAAGGCTTTTCGCCTTGGGCTTCTTGCCTCCGATCCCGGCTGTCTTCGCCCGGTTCGAACGCTTGATGTCCGTACAGTGCAGCGACTGATCGCGCAGCTTGGAAATCACAAGCTGCTCGTTGTCCGCCTCCATCGTGGCGCGAATCACGCGTCCCGATCCATCGATAGCCGTATAAGCAAATAGCGGCAAAACCTAAACCTCCGATCATTTCGCGCCTTCCTTTCGGTCCGGCACGCCTCACCCTTTGATTCTCGGTTCTTTGAAAACGAAAACTGCGGCTTTTTCGAGACGATCGTTCGGAAAAAATACGAGATTTTGGCTTTCCAACCTCGAAACTTAAAGCGAAATGTGCGATCTCATCGTCTTAAGTCGATTCGGCTCCTTTCAACCTCCCTGGTCTTTCGCATGAGCACCCCAATAGCCGATAATGGGCTGGCGAACTATAATGGGCTAGCATGCGCATGACCGCTCTTCTTCGCTTGCTTCGGCCGAAGCAGTGGACCAAAAATCTTTTGGTCTTCGCCGCGCCTCTCTTTACAAACTATCTGACGGACCTTTCGACCCTTCGCTTTTCGGCGCTCGCGTTCGCCGCGATGTGCCTATTGAGTTCGGCCACCTACGTTCTCAACGACCTGCTCGATATTGAGCGCGACCGAGTTCATCCCCGCAAAAGACTCCGTCCCTTGGCCTCCGGAGAGATTTCCCCGAGATTCGCCTGGGGCCTTCTCCCCATCCTCCTGTTCGGGGGTCTCGGAGTCTGCGCCATGCTTGGGCTCGGCCCCCTTCTGCTCGGCGGGCTGTACCTCGCGTTTCAGTGCCTGTATAACTTCGGCGCGAAACTGATGCCAGTCACGGACGTTTTCGTCCTCAGCCTCGGCTTCGTCCTCCGCGCCACACTCGGCGCCGCAGCGATCGACGTTCGTATCTCGGGCTGGTTGCTGTTTTGCACCGGAGCGCTTGCGCTGCTCCTCGGTTTCGGCAAGCGCCGCTACGAATACGGCTTGCTCGGCGAGGATCGGGCGCGTTCACGCGAAAGCCTTGCCGGATACACCCTTCCAATGCTCGATGCGCTCGTCGCAATGAGTGCATCGGGGGCGGCGCTTTGCTACGGTATCTATTCGCTGGAGAGCACCTCTGCTCAACGCTACCCGGGGCTAGTCCTAACCTCGCTTTTCGTGTTCTACGGCATCTCGCGGTATGTTTACCGTGTGTTCGAAGGCGGCGACACCGGCGAGCCGGAGACTCTCCTGCTCACCGATACACACCTCTGGATCAGCATCCTTTGCTTTACGCTCACTGCGCTTTACGCGCTGTCCATGCCTCAGATCCCGTGGCTTGAGACGAGGTAGAGATTCACTCTACCAGTTCTATTCGCCTGAAGACTCTTGGGCTATCTCGAAACCTTTTCTTACTTTCAACTGGGAAATCAAGGGCTTCTTGATATCATCTGACGTTCTTCTTAAGATTATTTGTCTTCGAGATATTGCCTGAAGGCTAGCTTTTGCCCAATTGAATCTAGTACTGAATGATCATTTCCACTTTGTTTTTAACAATCATTACTTTTATTGGATATCTCTTGACAGATTCATCTCCGTGAGCATATACCCAATAGCTTGCAGGAGGCATCGATGTAAAATCCCACTCACGATAAGTTGGCCGACCAATGAACTTTAAAACATCGCCTGTAGTCATACCTTCCCGAATAGATGTCCATATTTCCTGCTCTGTATTGCACTTGCGCTTGGTATAGATATGCAATTTCAAACATGCGAAAAATTGCGGCATTACCAACAGAATTAACAATGCAACAATTACACACAACAAAACTCTTTTATAACAATGCCCTACTAATGACATAACTACGGAGAACAACTATACCGAGTGCACATATTGATCAAACTCATAATTAAGGCCATTGCCGGGAAAAAGAGCTCCAACGGGGCAAACCGACCGAAGGAACCTTGCACACCCCCCACCAACAAAGCCAGGTAGGTCAAGGTGACAAAGACAATGCTTACATAAGACCAAGTAGTGAATTTCACTCTGCAAATAATATAAACCAATAACAATATACTTGCGAGACCAATAGAGTACAATCCTCCGATCGTAATATAATGCGCACACAATCGTATCGATACGCATAATGCCATGATAGCGTTTAAGGTGACGAGGAGTTTATGGCTAATCATTTTGTTTACACTCGTGGCCAACCCTGTGGACCCTATGGCCCAACTCCAGAGCTTGGATTCCTGGGCCTAGGCCTAGTACTTGGAATTGGAGCTGGGCTTGAAGAAGGCTTGGGAGGCCTAAAGGAAGGATCTTTGTATTTTTTAAAATAATTTTGAACTAATTCAGTCATCATATCTTCCCATGGTGCTACGACTTTACAACAAACTCGAATCTGGTATTCCACACAACACCAATCCGGCAGAAATTGCCCACCTCCAAGAGTGGGGTTGCCCCCCGACCTATGACATGTTGAATAATATTGATCAGATGGAAGGCATGGCGAATAAATTTTGTTATATCCATTGCACCAAGGGAAGCCGCTACAATGGCTTTCTTCGATTGGAGGTCGGCATATGCTAGAATACCATTCACATACTTGTTTGTAGCATGTATATAGAGGGTCTGTTGTGTTGATTCCATATACTCGCACAGGTGAGCCGCAAGCTGAGCAAGTTATTAATATCTCCCAATATTAACCGGATTCCTGTTTACGCATTGGTATGCCTTTTCTTCAGGCCAAAACGGGCCTGCAGTCGTCCATCTGAAGTAGGGGCGTAATACCTCGCTCTGACGTAGTATGTCCCCTGAATCATATCCGCAAGCGCTCTCGTGTCTCGGCAGCATCCATAAGTACCGACATACTAGTAACCCGCCATCTTTATACCTAGCCTACATTGATCTGCAGACTAGGTATGATTTGCCAAAAGGATTTTAAAGTATTGCGAGCCTCGTCCCCTTCTTCGTTAGATCTGCGTGCTATAAGATCAAGCCATGTCCTAATTATTCGCATCTGAAAAACTGTAAAGAAATGAAACTGCTGCCAAAAATCATCAAGAGTACTAGCTTCAGGTTTTCGCAGTCTAATAGCTAAATGGAATGGCAAATCTAAGCTCTCTGCAATAGAAGTTTTCAAATCAAACAGTTGTATACTTGAAATTAAATAAGAGGGTAGCAATTGCTTTAAAACAGTTCGATTGGAATTATAAATACTATTGTGGCCTATATTGACACCCCAACACAATGATTCTTGAGATGTCAATACAGCATGCAGATCTCTTTCTTCTAAAAGATGGCTGTCTTTGATTTGACTCAAATAACCTTCAAGCTCAATCAACTCTTTATCGGACGGCATTGTAAATGCTTCATTAATTAAACTGATTAAAATAGGTTCCATTTTTTCGTAAAAACCATCGAACCAGATGGGCGTTTTAATATACTTTGGCATATGTGTAAGGTTTAACCATTGCAGCACATCTCGCAGCAATCCACAATCTCTTCTTTCATCGATTAAGTGTTACTTCCGAAAAGGGCCATGTCAGCGGCAAATAGGACCATTGTTTATTTTCTTCTTACAAGGCAGCAAGCATTTCAAAGATTTGCCTTCATTGTAGCTGCACTGATAGCCACAAGAGCTTCATACTAATTTTCCTGCAATCGACCAGAGTACCGAGACCACTAATCTAAACTATTTAGATAAAATCATGGCAACATCTATTTAAAAAAGATTTTACTAACTATTTTATTCTCATCTATATGGCCGCAATCTCAATTCCATTCAGCGCGTGCCACAGGTAATGCTATCCCATTAAAACATCACCTCTGCAAGGTTTTATTATAATTATTCTGTTTTTTAAATTTTCTTAAAACACCGTCACTCCAATCTATTGCCTTTTGTAGATTTTTCTTAAGCAAAGATGTTGGCTTATCTATGCTTACGAAACTCATTGCATCTGACTGACCGCGTAAGATGACTATCTCTGTATCCCCATAGGTAAGCACACGGCCTCTGGCCGAGCCTTTACTTATCTTGTCTGGTGGCCCATATTCAGTTAGGATTCTAGAAGACAGTGTTTCTTCGTCCAAGGCGATGTCAATCAGAAAAAACTCCAGATTTTCAAAATTAATCCCTCTATACGGCTGAGGCGTCGTTCTTAAAAACGCAATTTTGCTTTTTGACGAATTTCGCCCAGATACAAACATCAGACACAGGGCCGCAATTAACAGTGCGACCCATATTTTTTTATTAAAAACTAAAGCTTTTTTGACAATATGCATTCCAACTATTAATAGCTACGTCTTGCCATAAGCAGAAATTATCCCAATACTCTTCAGGTGGCCCAAATTGTTGACCGTCTGGAGTGGTGATTACATATTCATCTCTTCCGCTATAATCTAAGCAGTATGACATATATTTTTTCCTCATAGTCGCCACAATAGCTAAGCTAGCTTCTATTAGATCTGTAATTTCTGGCAGTACAACGTCCCCTGCCGTTAATACAACACTTGCCCAAATAGGAAGATATGCATTAGGGTTCGTTCCCGGAGCCATCTTCCAAGGCTTAGGCCCCAGCCAGTGATCTTTGACACATTGCAGCAATTGATTGCCATGTCTAATTTTTAGCGCAAAAATTACATGCTTGCTTGTAACTTAAGAGTTCTATCATTTTAAGTCGAATACAGGAGATTAATTCAGTATATTTATTTGTTCTCCCGCTCGGATCCACATAGTTCGTTGGATTTCCGTTTACATATTGGTATGCCTTTTCTTCTGGCCAGAATGGGTCTTGGGTTATCCATTGTCCGAGATCCGCCCTATAGTATCTTGCTCTGACGTAGAGCCGGTTGCTGGTGTCTTCATAGTAACCGTGCGCTCCGGCGTAGTGGAACGGGATGTTCACCGTCCCCTTTTACTACGCTGCTACCCATAGGGCCAATACGACAAGGTGTCCGAGCTCACAAAGAAACTAGTCATCAGGTGCACCACCGACCCTTGAGGGTCGGTGGCTACGTCGCGTTGACGGCCGTCGTGTTGAAGGCCGACTAATTCGTTGTCCATAAACGTATACGTTGCGTAGGCCATGACTATTGTAACTCCATGAGGTCATCCTGTCCATCCCAGATCAGCGTCGTCAGGACACTCGTGTGCTCATGAAGCAAGCGTCGCAATCCATCTCCATCGTAGATGTAAGTGAAGAATCTTCCAATACCTGTACAGGTGAGCACTCGAACAAGTTTGTTCTCTCCACCATAAGCTGATAGTGAATCTCGGCAGGGTTTATGATAAAAAGGCTGCGACAATCCCTGAGGGCTTCATTAAAGTCGCAGCCATGCTCAATTCTCAATCACTTTATTGTGATATGTATTTGACTAAAGATCGACTAGGGCATCGCAACTGCTTGAGTGTAGACTTGTTCATATCCTAATGCAGTTGGGCGATTAATCTTAATTTTAGGTCCCTTAGCAGTCATTTGCACCGTGCCATTATTGATTTCAATTGAGTGTTGTTGCAAAAATACATCGGATAGCAAAGAAGGGTCGGTAGAATACAGCGCAGCAATCGTTTTGCTCTGAGGTGATGCTGCGCAGACTAAAGTATGTGGAACAATCTCACTTAACTTAACTCCAGTATTTGTTATACACTGAAAATAAAATGAGAGATCTGGATTACGATGAGTTTTTCTATAGCTATGTTCTTCTAAATTATTTAGAAATCCGTTGATGATTAGCCTGTCATTGTCTAGCCACACGGCACTAAAAGCAAATCCAGCAAAATAAATCAACCCAGATTCTGTATCATAGATGTAAAGTAAGTCCTCAAATATGTCATTAATCCCTGAAATATCGCGCTCTCCTTTTACAGAAAAGGCAATTTGTTTCCCATTTGGAGACCAAGAGGCATAAATGCACTTAAACGTTGGATGATGATTTGATACTAATTTTAACTGCTTCGTGTCGATTATGTGACCTATGCGCTTGGTTTCACGGTCAACAACCTTTAATACCTGCCCGGATGGTTTATTTGTGTCCTCAGTCCAGTCATTACACACACCCATTATGAGCGCTTTCCCATCTGCTGAACAAATTCCTATATCGTCATAGAATGGCTTCTTTGTATAGGAAGGATATTTTAACGCTACAGTCTCTATATTTCCTGCTTCATAAAAATCAACCATTAACAATTCTTCACTGAGAGGTTGCCAAGCTAAGCTCGGGTAAAAACTGTTTGTGCGTATATCGGGTAATTTCCTTACTGTACCATCAGACCAAGCTTCGTAAAGTGTAAGTGAACGCCCACTATCGTTCACCTCTTCCTGAGCGAAAAACCAAAATTCAGGCAATCTCTTATTCGAAAGGGTTGCAGCAGAGTTATCTTTCTGTTCAGATTGGCACCCAACACTTAGAAGTAACAATCCTATGAACATTGTTGACGATAACCAATTCATTTGCATTTACATTCTTTCCTAGTATTATCGCAATCCACTGGACGAAATATATACGTAAAACGATTTTTCCAAGACCCTTTATCTTTCGGCCCATGCGAACAAAGACTTGCACCATATGAACGCCCAGGTTTGATTACCGTCACACCTTTCTCTATTTTTTCAACGTCTCCCACATATATTTCAGTATGACCTTGTTTCCATAAAACATCCCCGGCTTCTGGCTCTGTTTTTTCTTCAATTTTAATTTTCTGCCATTTACAATTATGTCTAACTTGCTTAATTTTCTTTCCGTTTTCTTGCACCACTACGGTGGATTTACCATCGATAACATAAGACCCCTGGATAGATGTGCCGCTTCGAGGGTAATTCGGATCATGTAACCGTGCGCACGTCGCAACAAAGTATCCACAATCTGTATATCGCTTTGGCTCGTCTTTTGTTTTTCGGCAAGGCCATTTTACATCATTATCAGTAATATATTTACCCCGTATCTCTTTATCTTCAACAATTTCTTTTGCACATTTTAATATTTCTTTAGCACTCATTCCATTCGGATCCACATAATTCGTCGGATTTCCATTTACGTATTGGTATGCCTTTTCTTCTGGCCAGAGTGGGTCTTTGGTTATCCAGTTTCCGAGATCCGCCCTATAGTATCTCGCTCTGACGTAGAGCCGGTTACTGGTGTCTTCGTAGTAGCCGTGCGCTCCGGCGTAGTGGAAGGGGATATTGATGCCTCCGCTTTTGGTACGCTGCTCTCCGTAGGGCCAGTAAGTGAGACTGTCGGAGAGGACGAAGAAGCTGGTCATCAGGTGCACCACCGACCCTTGAGGGTCGGTGGCTACGTCGCGTCTTCGTCCTTCGTGCATGACGGTGACGAGTTCTCCTTCG